>CANQEL010000033.1 GCA_947594855.1 uncultured Lachnospiraceae bacterium | reverse complement strand
TTGAAAAACCAGATGTTTTTATAATAGGCATTCCAGACGCATTAATGCCGTATACACAAAAACATACATTTAGGTATGGAATCCCTGCGTTTGAAATATTAAATGCTATAACTCCGGATTATATGATAATGTCCTTGTTTAACGGAGAATACACAGATGACTTCTATGAAGAAATGGTAAAGATGTGCAATTACAAATATAATACAGATGTCGATTGCTTTTTTAATTCTCATTTTGTTCCTATTTCTCGTTCCATAAATGATGATCATCTGTCATATTCATATGGCAACAGGCGCACAGTTAAAAGCGAGAAGTATTCGGTATTTAATTCTGACAGCATTGATGATAGGGATATGTATGAATGTGCTGTGAATAGTCTTGTTAATTATGGTAAGTTTAAGGCATATTAGGTGGTGGATGAAAATGAAATCAGAAAAAGTAAAAGAAGAAGTTATCAATATTATTGTAGATAAGATTGGAGTGGAAAAAGAAACTCTTTATAAATACGGGAGTGATAGAAGCCTTTTTGATATATCCATTGGTTTAAAGCCGAGGGATCTGCTGGCTTTGTTCTTTGAATTGCAGAAAAAGTATGATATTATCTTTGAAGAAAAAGATATTATGGAAAAGCGGTTTGATTATCTTGATAATATGGTAGATGCCGTTATTGGCAGACAGGTATCTGGATAATTGTAAAGGGAAGGCAGGATTGGAAAGTGGCAGAAGCTGCAATTATAGATAATGGAATAAACAGCGGGCTGCTCATGCGGCCGGTAAAGGACAATGTAACAGTCGGCATATCCAATCATGTGGAACCGGATGATATATGCCTTGATGAACAGCAGTTTATGCATGGCACTCATTGCGCAATGATTATTGAGAAATATAATCCATCGGTTGTACTGCACAGCATAAGGATACTTGATGATAATGGCAGAGGTATTATAGATAAACTGCAGCCTGCGTTGGAGTATTGCTGTCAAAATAATATCCGGTTAGTAAACTTAAGCCTTGGGACAACGCATTTTATGGATAAAATGGTTATCCGCCGTGTGATTAACCATTATGTCAACAGGGGTATGGTTATTGTAGCTGCGACTGCCAATAGCGGGTTTAGAACCTATCCGGCTTCTTTTTCCAATATTATCGGTGTTGCATCAGGAACGGAACAGGGAATAAATAATAAACTGTATTGGCAGACAGGAGTGGAATTTGCCGCACCTTCTGAACATGAAATTAGTATTGATGGGTATATTTTTACATTAGGAAAGAGCAACAGCTATGCTGCGCCATACATTACGGCAAAAGTTGGAAGTATATTGGCAGAAAATGAGGATTACAATGTCTGCCAGGTAAAAAGCAGGATGTTTCAGGGAAAGCATATGTATGCTGTTTATCCTGATTGGATAGAAAATGCTTGGTTTCCCTCAATGTGTAAGAACAGCAGGGCATCTTATTACTTTACGGAGAAAAAAGGAACATATAAGAGCTGCCAGGCGCAAATAGATACGCTTGTATTGCAAAGCCGGTCAGAATATGATTTGTATAGAGATTCTGATAAGCATATTGTGTACCTGGGGGAAGAACTGATTGAGGATAGAGCAGACAACAGGCATTTTTGGTGTAAGGCGCAAAGGAAAATTCAGATTGAAAACGGTAAAAAAAGAGAGGCGGACATAGATATTCCGGTTATCGTCTTTAGAATGGAACAGAACTTAGATGATTTATTCTGGCTTATACAGTTAAGGGAATGTTTTGGAAAGGAAGGGTACAATGCTTATACCATAAGCCATAGAACGGAAAGCGTCCTGTATGGTTTGGAATATATACCAGTGGAAGCATGTAATGCGGAAAAGAAAGAAATATTGCATGATTTCTTGTACTGGCAGACTTATTACGATCAAGCAGACATCATACTTTGGGAGAGTGAATCAGAACAAAAAGAGGCAGACATGGTTGTTGATATTTCATTTGCAGATGGGCAGGTATCGGCAGATATATATTATGATGGGCATATTAAGATGGAAATATTTGCCGGAACAGAGAATGAGAATATAAACACTTTATATCATCATATGATGGAGCTGCTGACGGAGGAAAGCAATGAGTAATAAAGAAGCAGTGCGAAAATTGTTTGCAATCTTAAATGATTATAAAAGAATCATAGCAGTTATAATTGGCTGTCTGTTAATTTCGACAGGTTTAAATTTGTGTATTCCGCTTATTAGTAAAAAAATTATGGATGATGGATTTATTGGTGGCGATAAAAGTATTTTAATATATTTGGTAGTATGTTCTTTTGTAATATATATGGTCATATCGGCTTTGGATATTATTAAAGAGAAAGTGCGTGTGGAAATTGCCGCTAAAGTGCAGTATTCCTTATGGGATGAGGCATATAGACACCTGATGAAGATGAAAATAAGCTATTTTGATGCTAAAAATGCTGCGGAAATATTCAATAATCTCAGCGTAGATATTTCAAACATGGCATCAATAGCGGATGAAAGCATGTTTTTCGTTGTGACACAGGCATTCAGCATGATTGGAGGGGTGATAGGTCTTTTTATACTGGACTGCCGCATGACGGCTCTTGTACTGTTGTTTATCCCTATTAAGGCTTTTGTCATGAAGTATTTTGCAAAGTACCGCAAAAAAGTCATGGATGAATTTATCCTTGACAGCGAAAAGTATTCTGGCTGGTTTGGGGATACGGTGGGTGGTATAAAGGAGGTAAAACTCTTTGGCATACTGGATAACAAACACAATGAGTTTAATGAAAGACAGAGGGCGGTAATCCGCAGGCAGAAGAAAATGAATATGCTTAGTCAATGGAATAATGTGACAGATGTGGTATTAGTGCATTTATTGACAACACTGATATACATAGTTGGCTCTAATTTAGTATTCAATATGCAGCTTTCCGTGGGCAGCATTTTTGCATTTATAACATACAGCGCATATGTGACCGGACCAATCTCAGCTATTTTAAATATTGGTTATCTGCTGTCAGGAATTATTCCATCAACTAAAAGATATTATGAGTTTATGGAACTGGAGGAAGAAGACAGTAGGCAAAGAATAACAGCATCCCCACAGTTTGGGGATATAGAGTTAGAGAACGTTTCATTTTCTTATGAGGCTGGGAAGCCTGTTTTGAATGGCATAAACGTTATATTTCACAAGGGGAGTAAAACTGCTGTCATAGGCAGAAATGGCTCCGGAAAGACGACTGTCATAAACCTGCTTACAAGGCTGTATGAGCCGGATGCAGGGAGGATACTTCTGAATGGTATTGATATTGCGGATATACCGTTACAAGCATACAGGGACATGGTTTCCATCGTCAGCCAGCAGATTTATCTCTTTAATGATACAATCAGAAATAACATCTGCCTGTATAAACAGACGGATGAGCGTTCGTTAATGGCAGCCTGTGAAGAAAGCGGGCTGGGAGGCTTCATTTCGGAAGTGTCTTTGGATTATGTAGTGGGGCAGAATGGGGCAATGCTTTCTGGTGGGCAGAAACAGAAGATTGCTATGGCAAGGGCGCTGGTACACGATAAACCTATTATAATTTTCGACGAAGCTACTTCTAATGCAGATGCATATTCGGAGCAGCAGATTAACGGGCTGCTGCATACGATGCTGAAGGATAAGACAGTGATTGTAATAACGCATAAGAGAGAAATACTTAGCGAGGTGGATCAGATTGTGGTGCTGCAGGAGGGCAGGATTACAAGCACCGGGCGGTATGATGAACTGACATGGACAAGTGATGAATTGAGGATGATGGAAATGACGGAGCAGAAGGGAGGATGAAATGGCAGATTAAGAAGAAACTCTAAAATATATATTACAGCTTTAGAATGTTTTTAAAGCATTGTGCAGTGTAGAAAATGAATTTTCATGTTAGGAGGAATGAATATGCCAAATATTACAAATTATGGTTCCCTTGTTCAAAGTATGTTCGGAGGAAAAGGGACTTCATGGGGAACGGGGTCAACCTTGCCGGGCGTGTTTCAGTTTTCACAGTTAAACAGCAGTTTCGTACAGTCACAGTTGAAAGCGGCTGGGATTGATACGCATAGCAAACAGTATAAAGCGGTTATCCGGCAGATGACAAAGGACGGCTGCACTGGCAGTATGTTTACAAATGTGCAGGCAATTAAGAATCTAATGAAAAATTACAATTCAAGGGGAGAATTTGTCGATCCAAGTACCGGATTAACTGGTCTTGAGGTAACGGATGAAACGGGCGACAGCTATAAAAAGATTATTGATATTCCCGAAAGCAGCAAAGATAAAATGTTTGAATCTGTGAGAGATAGTTTTTTGCACCGTAATGGAATGGGGGACGGAAAAGGAGATACAGAAATTTATATGGATATGTATAGGCAGATGAAGTCAGACGACAGACTGTCCGCAGGCTATACATTGGGGCAGTATCATTCGGCATATGCGCAGGCGTTTATATCAGCGGTTAAGGCAGTTGATTCCGGATGGACATACGGCAAATCCATACCCTCCGGCGCATTGGACGGAATTACAAGGGAATCCATAGAGAATGCGCTTGTGCAGAAAGGAAATACTTTTGCGGGAAAAACGGTTGATTACTATGTTTAAATAAAAATCCTGCGGGTCTGATAAGCATATACTTCAAATCTTATATTATTAGGAGGGCAAAATGATATGAAAGCAATAACAAAAAGAACATTTACAGCTTTTACAGTATGTATCATGGTATGCATGATGTTTTCAATTCAGGTATTTGCAGCATCGGATTATTTTAGCAAGAGCACAACTAAGCTGAATGCTTACAATGGAGGAAAATCTAATGAGTCAACTTTTTCATCGGGCAGCGTACCTAAAGACGCCAAAATTACAGGAGTCCGAATACATTACACTGTGGCATCCGGTACAGATCCATATACGGTATATCTGATCAGTCCGAAAAAAACGAGGTATGTAGTGTCTGGACCGCTTTCAAGCACAACGGTATCTAATATAAGTGCTTTTAACGGAGAAAATCCGGAAGGAACATGGACTGCTTATATTGTAAATGCAGGTCGTACAACACATGGAAATGTTTATCCTGTTTCAACGGTAACATTAAGTGTAACTGTGAATTATGAATATTAAGTTTTTGTACAGTTGAGTGATTATTTGAAGTATATGCTTTTAAAATATGCCTTTATTTGTCAGAGGGACAGAATAAAAGATATTTTATAGTAATTAAAAAAAGGAGGCATCTATTGGAAGATATGATACCAATAGATGCCTTTACATTTTCAAGTCAAAAAACAGGATGCTTTTGAACTGGAAGAATAGCTTAAAAGCGGCGAAGTACAGTATAGATATGGAACAGGATACATGAAAGAACGATATAGGAATCTACACAGAGTAAAAATAATGAAACGACTGGATTTTAGAAAACACCATACAAAAGAGGGTGTACCGTAGTGAAGTGAAAACTTCGTTGCGGCACACCCTCTTTTTTAATGTCGAATTTAGAGAGTTGGAAGATTTTTATCAGTTTTTTTGTCGGCTGATTCCTGTTGTAGTGGAGTCAGGTCAAGGTATTGATTAAGATTGTCAAGTTTCCGTTTAAGTTCAGCAGTTTCTCCCTCAGCAGATTTATATGTTTTCTGTAAAGCCTGCTTTTTGGAATAGAGTGCATTGTAATCGCTGCGGAGCTTTTCAACATCAACATTTTTCGGATTGATGCCAAAGCGTTTCAGCATATTTTCCGCACCGTCATGGAGAATAAGTTCCGTTTCATGGCGGCGCAGATAAGCATCTTTATCCGTAGATTTCTGGTAGCGCACATGATAGATATGGTTAGCTTTGTATTGCTCGGCATACTTCAAAACTTGCCCTAAATCCTTTAGCTGATGTTCGGTTTCCACAAGGCTGTCACGGGCTGTTTTTGCAAGCGTGGACTTGGCGGCAATCTGCTTTTCAAGTTCGGCAATGGAGCCTGCCTGACTATAACTTGCGGCGGCAATTTTAAGGTTTTGGATGTCAGCCCAATGCTTCAAGCCGGGGCTTTCTGCAAACTTATCCCCGGTGGTGTCAATGAGGTTTTTCTTTGAGTAATCTTTGACAAGGGGCTTCTTTCTGGCAGGGAACGGTACACGTTTTTTATCCTTTGCAAGCGCCTTTTCCTCGATGCGCTTTTTAATCCGTTCTTTGGTGTACTCCGTACCTAAAGACTTTGCACTGCCACGGACAAAACGCTCTCTGTCCAGAGGACGGAATGAGATAAATTTATGCGCTTTTTCCCCGAAGTCCTCGCCTTTGACTTCATAGCCTTTTGCCCGGATCAGCTCGATGCAGTCCTCGTAAGTTGCGGCGTTTTTTATGGCTTCGTCAATGTCGGATTTTAACTGTTCTTTCCATGCAGAACCGTTTTTGCCTGCCTGCCATTCCTTGTAGGTTTTGCCCCGCTTTTCCCCTGGAGTGATGACGGAAAGTTCATGTTCCCGGCAGAGGTCATCACTCATGCTGCGGATGTTGTAATAGGTCTTTTTGCAGTCGTGATATTTTTCATGGTTTATGTTATCAGCGGCGCAGAAAATGATGTGGTTGTGGACGTGCCCTTTGTCAATGTGGGTAGTGACAACATAGGAGTATTTCCCCTCTAAAAGTCTGTCGGCAAGCTCCACGCCTATCTGGTGGGCTTCCTTATAAGAAACCTCGCCGGGAAGAAAAGACTGTATCAGATGATAGGCTTTGTTTGGATCGGACTGGTTGGTTTTTGACAGCGCAAATTTGAAATCATAAGCCGCTGTTTCGGGGCTGCACCCATAAGAAGAAATCAGTATGCCCTCATCGGTTTTGGCAGGGCTGCAGATGTAGTCTACTGCTTTATTGACGGTTGCCGTGATAGCATGGATTTTTGTGTATGCCATACCTTCT
>CANQEL010000032.1 GCA_947594855.1 uncultured Lachnospiraceae bacterium | reverse complement strand
TATAAGACTGTTTGAGCCCGACGGTGCTTAAATAGCGTTCTTTGCTATTTTATGCACCGTTTCGTGGCGAGACAAGTAAAAACGTGTCTTATAACAGAGAGACCATGACCTGTCCGGTTGCTTGCCGTATAAAAATATATGTATTAAAAAATTCCTTGTATTTCAAAAAATTCTTACATTTCATCTTTTTATCAGAATATCATTTTCTGGACCTCTATGCTTTCAATCAGATAGGAAAACAGCTGCCCCTATTAATGATTCTACAGGGAAACTCAATCCGTACAATCTCAGAATGGTTTTTGTTTATTCTGTCCATAAGTAAAGTGACTGCCATATGAGCCATTTCCTTACGGGGGATATTGATTGTTGTAAGGAACGGTGATGTGTTCTGGCTTGCTTCTATGTTATCAATTGAAATAACAGATATTTTATCCCTGATTTTTCTGCGCTCTTTGTGAAGTACTTCAAGTACGCTGACTGCGGTAATGTCGTTTGCACAGAAAACTGCTGAGAAACCTTCTGACTTCGTAAGTAGTTCATAGAAAGCTTTTTGTCCGCTTTCGCCTGTCTGGTCGGTCTGTTTAATCCACTCATAATTCATTGGTATATTATGTTCTATAAGCGACTGGCAGTAACCTACATAGCGGTTTTCGTAAGAACAGTCGCCTATATAGGCAATATTTCTGTGACCAAGCGATATCAGATGGTTCATTGCAAGCTCTGCGGCTTTTGCGCCGTCGCATACTACCTCGTCTACTTTAAAATCCATACTGTTTCGCCATATCGCAACTATATTTTTGTTTGCGTCTGTAATCTGGCTGAATAATTTCTGTGAACAGCGGCCGAGAAGTATAACCCCGTTTGATTCTGATATATTTTTATTAAGTGTTTCTTTTGAATAAATAACGTTATCAATTGTAATATTATTCTTAAACAGTGCAAGTTCAAGTTCGCGGAAGAGCTCGTAGAAAAAAGGGTCTGCTTCCAGGGTTTGTATACGTGCCAGAACGATGCTTACATGCAGTCCGGTTCTGTTCTCCGACTGTGAAATCCTTAAATTTCTGGCATTTTCATTTGGAATATAACCAATTTTGCGCGCTGCTTCAAATATTTTATCTTTTACTTCTTTTGAAGCGCATGTTGAAGATTTGTTATTAAGTACTCTTGATACTGTAGACGGGGATACGTTTACCATTTCTGCAATTTTTTTTAATGACATGTCTCTGCCTCCGTATATGTTCGCTCTGTGGTTCTTGAAAATATCAGCACAAAATAGAGAAAACGTTTGCATAAAAACGTGTTGAAAAATTTAAAAATAAGAGTTAAACTCTATCCATGCAATTAAATTATAGGCTAAAATGCTGAAAAAGTCAACAAAGAATTGCAAGCAAACGTTTGCGTAAAAGAGGAGGATGTAAAATGAAAAAAAGAAATTATTTTGTTAGTAAGACAGTGGCAGTAGCATTAGCAGCAGTATTATCCGTGGGAGTGATTACAGGCTGTGGTGGAAAAGAAAATGCCGAAGACAGCAATAAGGTTACTATTACTAATGTTTCTTATGATCCTACCAGAGAGCTTTATGAAGCATATAATGAACTGTTTGCAAAACATTATAAGGAAGAAACAGGAAAAGATATTGAGATAGTACAGTCGCATGGCGGCTCAGGTTCACAGGCGCGTTCCGTTATTGAGGGGAATGATGCGGATGTTGTTACGCTTGCCCTTGCGCATGATATTACTTCTATTGAAGATGCAGGGATGATTGATGCCGGATGGATTGATGAATTTGAGGGAAATTCCTCTCCGTATACCTCTACAATAGTTTTTCTTGTAAGAAAAGGAAATGAAAAAGGTATAAATGACTGGGATGACCTTATAAAGGAAGGTGTGGAGATTATTACGCCCGACCCTAAGTCTTCAGGAGGCGCATGCTGGAATTTCCTTGCAGCATGGGATTATGCGAAGAATAAATATAATGGTGACGAAGAGCAGATGAAAGACTTTGTAGCAAAGTTATACAACAATGTAATAGTTATGGATTCCGGTGCGAGAGGCGCTACGACAACCTTTGTGGAAAACGGACAGGGAGATGTACTTATTGCATGGGAAAATGAGGCGCTTCTGGCGCTTGAGCAGTATCCGGATGAATATGAGATTGTAACTCCGAGCATAAGTATTCTTGCAGAACCGTCAGTTGCAATAGTTGATGAAAATGCAGAAAAAAATAATACGGTTGATGTGGCAAAAGAATATCTTGAGTATCTTTATACGGATGATGCGCAGAGAATAATAGGAGAGAATTATTACCGCCCATCTAACGAGACTATATTGAATGAATTTGCAGATACGTTTGACCTTTCGGTTAATCTGTGCACAATTGACGACTTTGGCGGATGGGATAAAGCATATGAGGACTTTTTTGCAGATGGAGCTATCTTTGATGAGATATATGCAAAATAAAAACAGGAGGCAGTACTATTGAAAAAAGCAGGTAAAGGGAAAGGAAAGGTGGTTATTCCGGGATTCGGAATGACTATGGGAATTACGGTATCGATGCTGTCGCTTCTTATTCTTATCCCGCTGGCATCAGTTATGGCTTATTCGTTTAAGATGTCATTGCCCGAATTTGCGGAGCTTGTTACCAGACCAAATATTGTTCAGGCATTCATAACGAGTATTTTGTGCGCCTTTATTGCAGCCGTTATAAATTCCGTGTTTGGAGTTATAATTGCATGGGTACTGGTGAGATATGAGTTTTTTGGCAAAAGGCTTATAGATGGAATGATAGAGCTTCCATTTGCTCTTCCTACAGCGGTAGCGGGCATTACGCTTACTAAAATGTATTCTGACAACGGTTTTCTTGGAAAGGCGTTTGAGCGGATAGGTATAGAAGTGGCTTATACTAAAATAGGAATTGTTATTGCAATGGTATTTATCGGGATTCCTTTTGTAGTAAGGGCAATACAGCCTGTACTTGAGAAACTTCCCAGGTCGTGTGAAGAGGCAGGGCTTATGCTGGGAGCCTCGCGTTCTGTAGTATTCAGAAAGATAATTTTCCCTGAAATTATGCCGCCGCTGCTTACAGGCTTTGGACTTGCGCTGGCAAGAGGAATTGGCGAATACGGAAGCGTAATATATATATCCGGTAACAGTGAAAAAAATAAAACTCAGGTAGTTTCATATATAATTATGCAGAAACTTAATTCAGGAAACGTCGATTATGAAGGAGCTGCGGCAATTGCGTTAATACTTCTTATCATATCATTTGTAATGCTGTTTGTTATAAATGTCATACAGCATGTGGCAAGTAAAAGAACAAGCGCATGAGGAGAGGGAGGAACGACGCTATGAAAAATAACAGTGAAAAGATTGTAAAATGGATATTGATTGGAATAACCGTCATATTTTTGTTTATAATGCTTGTACTGCCTATGTTCGAGGTTATATACAGAGCGTTAAAAGATGGTCTGGCAGCGTATAAAACTGCGCTTACGGCAAAAAATACACTGTCGGCGCTTAAAGTTACGCTTATTGCCACAATTATAGCGCTTATAGTTAATACGCTTCTTGGTATTATTATGGCATGGCAGGTAACAAAATTTGATTTTAAAGGCAAGAACGTGTTAGCTACGCTTATAGATATTCCGTTTTCAATATCTCCGGTAATTGCAGGTCTTGCATTTATTATGACGTTTGGAAGAAGCGGCTGGGCAAAGCCGATTGTAGATGCAATAAATAATGCGCTTGGAACCGATATAGAGCTTGTGTTCTCTGTACCTGCTGTTGTGCTTGCAACGATATTTGTAACATTTCCGTTTATATCTAGGGAAATTATACCTATTCTTAATGCGCAGGGCAGAGACGAGGAGGAAGCGGCGGCGCTTATGGGCGCATCTGGATTTACGATATTCAGAAGGATAACTTTTCCTCATATTAAATGGGGACTTGTATATGGCATGATTTTGTGTACGGCAAGGGCATTTGGTGAATTTGGCGCCGTGTATGCGGTGTCCAAAGCCAGGGGCAAGACATTTACGCTTCCGCTTGAGGTAGATGCCCTTTATATGTCGGGTACGGCAGACTCTATTACACAGGCATTTGCTGTGTCGTCTCTTCTTGTAGGAATGGCAGTAATTGTCCTTATATTAAAAAATATAGTTGAATATCGTGCAAAAGGTAAAAAATCCGTATAATTTTGGAGGTAGAGCCATGTATGTAGAAATGAAAGGAATATGTAAGAAGTTTGGAAACTATGATGCTGCCAGGGATATAAGTTTTGGTATAGAAAAAGGAAAGCTTGCAGCTATTCTAGGTCCAAGCGGAAGCGGTAAGACAACGATACTGCGTATACTTGCCGGACTTGAAACACAGGATAAAGGAGATATTATAGTCGAGGGAAAAGTTATAAATGACATTCCCGCGAGTAAGCGAGGCATTGGTTTTGTATTCCAGAATTATGCGTTATTCAGGTATATGACAGTGTATGATAATATTGCCTTCGGGCTTAAAGTGCAGAAGGCGGGTAAAGAAAAGATTGATGAAAGAGTCAGGGAGATGATATCATTAATCGGCCTTGAGGGACTTGAAAAAAGGTATCCGGACCAGCTTTCGGGAGGACAGCGTCAGAGAGTTGCATTTGCAAGGGCAATTGCCCCCAATCCACAGCTTTTGCTTCTTGACGAGCCGTTTGCCGCAATTGATGCAAAGGTAAGGAAAGAACTTAGGAGCTGGCTTAAAGAAATGATTCAGAAAGTCGGGATAACAAGTATATTTGTAACCCATGATCAGGAAGAGGCTGTAGAGGTTGCTGACGATATTATTATTATAAATGAAGGCAATCTTGAACAGATAGGTACTCCGTCAGAGATATATAAGCATCCGCAGACGCCTTTTGTAGCCAAATTCATTGGAAGTTCCACAGTGCTTGAAGATTTGTCTGGATTCAAGGGATTTGAAGAAATAGGGAAAGGTAAAAAAGTAATCGTAAGACCAGAATTTGTTGAAGCCTTTAAGAGTGATAATAAGAAATTCCACGACCTTATACCGGCTGCCGAAGAGGGAGTTATAGAAAAGATTGAATTCAGGGGAAGTTATCTTGAAGTAACTCTAAAAGTAGGGGATGTAAGCCTTATTACAAACCGTTCACTTGAAAGAAGAAATATATCCATAGGCGAAAAGATGTATGTACTTTTACACAGAATATATGTATTTGAAGACGGTACTGCAAAGAGATATAAAAACAGTCTGTTAAAAGATGTGGATATAGAACTTATGTGACGAAATTGTAATTAAATATTTAATGATTTATAGGTTATGATATGTTATATTTAAAAGGAGCTATTGCTAGATATTGGTTATCGGGCAGTAACTCCTTTTAAAATAATAATATATAGGGAGTGGAATAAATGTTAAAAAAATGCATGTTGTATCTGACCCTTTTGGCAGCGGCGGCAGGGCTTGCGGGCTGTAAGGGCAAAGAAAGCGGACAGGATGAGGTTAAAAGTTATACGTTTGAACCGCTTGAATTTAAGGAAAATGAGGAAGAGAATATAAGCCATATTAAGGTATACGGCGACTATGTATATTATATTTCGTATCTGTATCCCCAATATCCGGATGAATATTATGAAGAGCTTGAAGCGATTCCTGATGATGCGGATTTGGAGCAGTTTGAAGCGGTTGATAAAAAATACGCTGACTATAAGGCGAAAGTAAGCCTGTACAAATATAATGTCGCTGCGGCCGAAAAAACAGCGGTGTATACCCGTGAGAGCAATGATATAAATATAGAAGCCTATGCCATAGGCGAAGACGGACAGGTAACGATGGTTATAGACGAAAGCCTGTACGAGGAAACAGAAGAGAGCGGCACGGATAATACATACATGTATACATATTCGGAAGCGGGAGAGGAGATGTCAAAAATCCCGTTAAAGGGATGCTTTGAAGAATCAGGTACGGACTATTATATTTCCACTATGGAGATTGGAGAGGATAAAAACCTGTACGCCATATATTACTGTGGTGATGACACCGATTCCGCGGTGTTGTCCAAAATAAGCGCCGATGGGAAAAATGCAGGAAAGATAACTGTAAAAAATATATTTGATGAAACGCTCACGTTTGACCGACAGGGCAATGTTGTTGTGACATACATCGCCGATGACGGAATGAAGTATGCGCTTGCGGACTTTGAAAACGGAAGCCTTGGCGAAGAACTTCCCGGACTAAACGGAGAATACAGGAAACTAGGTTCATCCGGCGAATATGATATTTTGCTTAGCGGTTCTGATTGCATGTATGGATACAAAGAGGAGGATAAAACAATAACCCCTATCCTTAGCTGGATGGACTGCGGTCTGATAGGAAGCAACGTCCAAAGTGTATGCGCGATGAACGACGGGAAATATATATGCGGTTATATGAAAGCAGACACGGGCGTAGACGAGTTCGAGCTGTTAAGCGAAGGGGAAGAAGTTTCCGCAGATAAAGAAGTGATAACAGTTGCAGGCATGTACAGCGATGAAAACATACAGCAGCATATAATAGATTTCAACAAATCAAATGACAAATATAAGCTTGAATACAAATCGTATGATTCAAGCGAAAATCCCGAAGAGGCTTTTTCAAAGGATATAATTGCGGGAAACATACCTGACATCATAGACGTGTCAGGTGTAAATACAGACGTATTGATTGCCAAGGGAATGTTATGCGACCTGTCAGAATTCTTAGAATCTGATGATGTTGTTAACAAGGATTATTTTGTAGACGGGCTGCTTGACAGTACTTTAATAGACGGAAAGCAGTATTTCCTTGCTAAGGGATTTTCGATAAATACACTTGCAGGAAAAGCCTCGGAGCTTGAAAAGTATAAAGATAACTGGGACATGGCATCGCTTATTGAATATTATAAGTCGAAACCTGAAGGAACGAGCCTGATTGGCATGGATGTAAAGGATTATATATTCAGTACTCTATTTTACAACACGGCGGATTCTTATGTTGACTGGAATACGGGAGAGGTGTCCTTTGACGGGGAAGAATTCAGGAGTTTTTTGGAGTTCTGCAATTCATTCCCTGAAGAATTTACCGGGGAGGAGTTTGAACAGGATCCGTATAGCATGATTCAGGAAGGCAAGCTGCTTTTTGCAACATCTTATATATTTTCATCAGAAGATATTGCGCTTTATAGGAAGATGTTTGACGATGACATATTATATATCGGTTATCCGGGAGTAGGCGGCAATGGCTCGTTTTTAACCAGTTCAGATTACGGACTGCTTGCCATAAGCGACTCATCGAAGCATAAAGATGCGGCGTGGGAATTTATAAAAAGCTATCTGACTGCCAAACCTCCGGTAAGCGACGACCAGGACAATCCGTACAACATTTACAATATACCATCGTCCAAAGCTGAATTTGAAAAAAAAGTAAAAGCGGATATGGCTACAGAGGAGTATGTCGATGAAGACGGAATTAAAATTACTCCAAGGGATACAAGCATAGGTTATAATTCGTTTGATGTAAAAATCGGACCGGCAACCGAAGAAGAGATAGAAACATTGCGGGAGCTTATAAAAAATTCCGCAGGGTTCATTACGTCTTCAGGAAATCTGCAGGAGGTAGTATCTGAAGATGCAAGTAAATATTTCAGCGGGGAAAAATCTCTTGATGATACAGTGGCAATAATTCATGACAGGATGAAAAAGTATGTCAATGAAAACAGGTAAGCAGTATTACCTGCGCGGAATTGAATTAGTCGGAGGAAGACAGGTTTGGTTTTTGCATACATAGTAAGTAGTACGGTTGTTTAATAAACCGTATTCTTCCGAAGACTGTGTAAGGATTTTTATATCTGCATAAAGAGGCAGGTGTGGTATTACCTCATCTGCCTTATCCGTATCTGATAATACTACAGTGATTTGCTGCGGAGGATTAAGATAAAACATAAGCGAGATTAAAAACATACTGTATCCTGCAGGATAATGCAGCGCCTCGGAAGACATAAATGCAAGCTGGCGTTCAGCAAGGCTGCGTAATTTTGTATCATCTGACAGCTGTGACATACGTACCAGACAATATGCCATAATTGAATTACCGCTTGGCATTGCTCCGTCATAAGTTTCCTTTGGTTTTGAAACAAGGTTTTCGTTTAAGGTTCCATACAGATAATAGCCTCCTGCATTTTTATCTTCAAATTGTTTTATTGCTTCTTTTAATATATCTTCTGCATGGTTAAGATAATAATTATTGCAAGTCGCCTCATACAGGCAGAGCAGCGCTGCCAGATAATATGCATAATCATCAAGGAACCCTTTTACGGATAATATGCCGTTACGGCAGCCTGAATAAAGCAAATTATCTTTAATGAGAGTTTCGCTTATAAATTTTTCTGCATTTATAGCGGTGTTCAGATAGTGACTATTTCCGGTAACTCTGTACAGAACGGACATTCCACATATCATAATAGAATTCCATGAAGTAAGTATTTTATCGTCAAGGTGAAGATGTGCGCGGGATTTACGGTAATTGTATAATATATCGGTTTCAGTATTGAATTTATCGGTAACGGTATTTCCGTTTAGCAGGTTTGGTATATTTTTCCCTTCAAAATTACCTTGTTTTGTGATGCCATAATAATCACAGAACATTTTTCCTCTGTCGTTACCCAGAATATCGCATATTTCGTTATAGTCCCATACATAGTATCTGCCCTCTTCGCCTTCACTGTCTGCGTCCTGGGCAGAATAAAATTCTCCGTGTTCGCCGGTCATTTCACGTGTAATATACATGGCTGTTTTTTCAGCAGCATCAAGAAAATCTGAATTGCCTGATGCTTTATAAGCTATGGAATATGCGATTATAAGAAGCGCATTATCATATAGCATCTTCTCAAAGTGTGGAACTAAAAAGTAAGAATCGGTGGAATATCTTGAAAATCCATAGCCTATATGGTCGAAAATACCGCCCCGTCTCATTTTGTCCAGGGTTATCTCGGCCTGCTTTTTGGCGAGGGGTTCCTGATGTATATGTGAATAAAGCATAAGAAATATCAGGTTATGCGGTACAGGGAATTTTGGCGCAGGTCCAAAACCACCGTACTGTTTGTCAAAATTTTCTGAAAATATACCGGCGGCCATTTCGGGAAGCTTTTCATTTATTTGGTCATTATAAATATTGTTAGCTGCATTTATATTACCGGTAATTGCTTCTGCCGTTTCAAGTAACCCGATTTTATTATCCTGCCAGCGTTCTGCAACTGTAAGCAGAAGCTTGCGGAGACCAAGTCTTCCGTACTGTGATTCAGGAGGGAAATATGTTCCTGCAAAAAACGGTTTCTGTTCCGGAGTCATAAATATGCTCATAGGCCAGCCGCCGCTTCCTGTAAATGCCTGACAGAAAGTCATATATACACTGTCAATATCAGGACGTTCTTCCCTGTCAACCTTAACAGATATAAAGTATTTGTTTAATATATCTGCAATTTTTTCATTTTCAAAGCTTTCATGGGCCATAACATGACACCAGTGGCATGTGCTGTAACCTATGCTTAAAAATACCGGTTTATCTTCTTTTTTAGCTGTTTCAAACGCTTCATCACACCATGGGTACCAGTCAACCGGATTATCAGCGTGTTGTAAGAGATATGGACTGTTTTGCTTTTTAAGGTGATTGCTCATATAAAATTCCTTCCTGCTATATTTACAATGTAGAATATTTATCTATATTTTGTGTAAATATAAGGAATTTATCCATGTTAAAGTAAATAAATATAAGTGTCCTGTCTGAGCTGTATGACAGGAGTCGTGTATAAGGACAGTTAAAGGTTTGTCCTCTGCCTGAATTCCTCCACGTCTGATACATTAAGCGATATTTTTTGCCAGTTACTCAAAACATTAATGTCTTTCTGCAATGATATCCTAGCTTTTAATTCATCGGGCACTTCGCCATAGGATTCAAGGATATTGATAAGGCTCTGGGAAAATCCCTGTGCTATTCCGATTATTTTGCCTTTTGATTCCCCACGGCGCTCGCCTCTGCGCTCTCCACGGCGCTCGCCTATACGTTTACCGTCGCGTTTTCCGTGCCTGTATTCCTTCCTTAGCTCCTCTTCTGCGTCATATTCAAATATTGATATTGGCATACCTGTCATCTCCGTTCTCATCTTTATAAAAAATTTTTTTAAAATCCCACGCTTTATGCATACCATCACTGCTTTATCCACTGCCGAATCCAGCGACATCTTTTTCCATTTCCTGTACCTGCGCACCAGGTCTATAAAATAACAGTACCCGTATAAGGTTCTGC
>CANQEL010000031.1 GCA_947594855.1 uncultured Lachnospiraceae bacterium | reverse complement strand
AAAATCCCACGCTTTATGCATACCATCACTGCCTTATCCACTGCCGCATCCAGCGACATGTTTTTCCATTTCCTGTATCTGCGTACCAGGTCTATAAAATAACAGTACCCATATAAGGTTCTGCACGATTTCTTAATCTCTTCACTCATTCCTGCATTGATGTTAATGAACTGCACCTTAAGCTCCAGCCACGGCTCGTCTTCCCTGATTCTGTAGGCATCCGAAAGCTTTAATATCTGTCTTTCAGGCTGTTTTCTGATTCCGTTATAGAATACTATAAACCTTGGGGCAGGTATTTTTAAAAGCGTGGATGAATATATGGAATCATCCACATATGAGCTCATCTGTTTTGCAAAGTATATAAGGTGTCTTAACGGCATGTTCGGGTTTACCGTGCTCTGGTGCTCGTAAAGGTTTATGGTGCTTCCTATTATAAAGGAGACATCATTTTTCATTCCCATGTATACTGCATTTTCAAGTGTTGTGACAGTAAGGCGGCGTGTATCAGTGTAATGTGAGCCGTTAAGCGCATTATACAGGGTAAGCAGTTCCCTTTTTCTCTTAAAAAGCATACGGAACAGCGTGTCCTTATACTTTTTGTTTGCGGTTATTTCCTCATTCAAATATCATATACCTCCTGTGTAAGTATTAACCTGCAGGAGGATATATCCGGCCGCTCCTGCTTATTATTGTGAAATAAAAGCATAGAGTTCCCGAAAAATAATATTCAGATAAAAGAAATATCCCAGAATTAATTACATAGAAAATATGCTTTTTATTAGTGTAACACATAAAAGAATGTAATGCAAGAACTTTTTTTGAAATACGGGAAATATTTTATAGAGTAAACAGCATCCGAATATGACATGGTCTCTCTGTTATAAGACACGTTTTCACTTGTCTCGCCACGCAGCGGTGCATAAAACAGCAAAAAATGCTGTTTAAGCACCGGCGGTCTCAAACAGTCTTATAACAGAGAGACCATGTCCTGCCCGGATGTTTTACTTTATATCACTTTAAAAAATTTTTTTGGAACGTTTCAGATATAATAGTTTTCTATTTGATTTCCTGTTCTAACTGATTGAATAATTCTGAGTTGAAAAAATCCTGTATTGTAATATTCAGACCATCACATATCTTCTTAATAGTTGATACTGTGACGCTTTTATTTCTGCCACTTGTTATATTGTTCAATGTAGATTGGGTAATGCCGCATATAGTGGCAAGTTTATTGATTGTTATACCCCTTGCATGACATAATTCAAATATTCTTTTTTTGACAGCCATACCAATAGTCATATTAACACTCCAATGAAATTTATATTTATATAATAAAAAATAGTCATAGTAAAAGTTACCTCAATTGAGTTGACATTTATAAAGAATGCATTTATAATTATTAAGAATATTAATGTTTTTATGCAGCATACCGGCTGGCAGAAGATTAAAGGTAAATATTATTTTTTCAGGATTAAAAACGGTAAAGCCGGTTTTAAAGTATAAAACTCAGAAAGTGTTTTGATTATTCCATTAAGAAGTTTAAATATACTGATGCCTGTGCGTTCAGACAGGTCCTACAAAATAAAATAGTAAACTAGGAGAATACATATGAAAAATAAATATGTGTTATTAATGATAAGTTTATTCTTTATATTGCCAATAAAAACTGTATCTGCTGATAATAATGCGGTACATACATACGAGCATGTAGAGCCATATGCCAGTCCCTCAGCAACTCCTATTGTAGAATCATTGCCATCTGTGTCTCCTGTTATTGAACCGACCCAGATGCCTATGGAAACGCCGTTGATGCCGCCTGTTATAGAATCATCGCCGCAACCATCGGACATAAAGCCTATTCTTAAAAAGGTAAAAGGCGTAAACCTTATCAGATATTCTACAGATAAGGTTAAGGTGGTATGGAAAAAACATAGAAAAGCTTCATATTATCAAGTATATTATTCAAAACAAAAAAATAGTGGATACAATCTTGCAGGGATAACCAGAAAATGCCATATGCTGGTAGGAAAGCTTAAGAATAATACTAAATATTATTTTTACGTGAAGGCATGTAGAAAAAAGAAAGTGTCTGAATCGGATAGTGTTAAATCTGATATTGTTAATATAAAAACGAAAAAATACCGAAGAAAAATTATATTTGCAGGAGATTCACTTTGCCAGGGGATAGGATATGGAGGAGCATTTTCGCATATGAAATCTACTGCAGAAAAAAAGGTAGTTGCATACAGAGGACTTAATACAGTTACATTTCATACAAAAAGAATATTTAATGGAAAAACCGGACTGCAGAAACTGATAGCGGAAAAACCTTACAGAGCATATATGATGCTTGGTATTAATGAGGTGCATTATCGCCCGTCAGATCAGATGATAGCAGAATATAAAGATATGGTATTGAGCATTAAGCAGGCGTCACCGGATACAGATATCATATTATGTGCAATTTCGCCTGTAACAAGGGCGGAAAGAGCAAGACATCCCGGCATGAAGCATATACCTGAATTTAATAAAAAGCTTAAAAAGCTGGCTAAAAAGCTGAATGTAACATATTATGATTATACGGATTTTCTAAAGGACTCCGGTGGTTATCTGAAGCTTTCTTATGCAGAGGGTGACGGCTATCACTGGAAAATACCGATATATTCAAAATTTGGAGATATTGTTGGCAGATATGATAAATCATTGGACAGATAGGAGACGAGAGAATATGAAATTAAATTATAAGAAAACAGTATATATTTTAATGGCGCTGGTATTATTGGCAGGAATATTAGTTAAAGAACCGGTAAAAGCGAGTAATCAGACTGACTGTAAAGTACTGGCTGCGGCTGCTTTGAAGGCATCAGGCGGAAGCGATAAATTAAAATATAAATCTGAAAGCTCAATGGATTTTGGAGCAATTTCGTCATCTGACAGAGATAAAGTACAGCAGATAATGTATATATGTGATGAAAAAGAAGTATATTCGCTGTGCGTAGTACAGGCAAAAAATAATGCGGCAGCAAAGAAGCTTCTTCGGGTTTTAAAAAAATATATAAAAAATAATAATAACAGCGATTATCTAAGTGACTATTCTGCAGAGGAAAAAAATGTATTAAAAAATGCCATCTGTGGTAAAAAAGGGAAATATGTATGGTATGTTGCCATGTCTCAGAATAAAAGCAATAATAAGAAAGGTCAGAAAGCGTTAAAGAAAAAACTGTAAAGGGGTACACATATGGTTTTTAGCAGCATGATATTTATATTCAGATTTCTGCCAACAGTACTGGCAGCATATTATATATTGCCAAAGCGGTGCAGGAATCTGGTATTGTTCATATCAAGCCTGTTCTTTTATGCGTGGGGAGAGCCTGTATATGTTGTTCTGATACTTGCATCTTCATTGGTAGATTATATTGCCGGCTGGGTGGTTTCATATTGCAGGGAAAATAATTATAAAAGAAGGGCAGTACTTGCAGTTGTGTTTTCGGTAACAGTTAATCTGTCGCTTCTTTGCATATTTAAGTATGGTAGTTTTTTGCTTGACATCATTTGTACAGTAACAAAATTGCCAAGACCGCATTTTAATCCTGCTCTTCCTATAGGAATATCTTTCTACACATTTCAGACAATGTCATATACTATAGATATATACAGGAAAGATGCAAAGGTTCAGAAGAATTTTATTACATACGGGGCGTATGTTTCATTGTTTCCGCAGCTTGTTGCAGGACCTATTATACGATTTAAGGATATAGCAGAGCAGCTTGATAAAAGAAAAGAAACGGCTGCTCTTTTTTGCCGTGGCGCAATACGTTTTGCAGCGGGACTGGGGAAAAAAGTATTAATAGCCAACCAGATTGGAGAATTATGGAAAAATATTGCAGCAATTGATGCAGGCCATCTGACTACGGCCGCAGCATGGCTGGGAGTGATTGCATTTACATTACAGATTTATTTTGATTTTTCCGGTTATTCCGATATGGCCATAGGGCTTGGAATGATGTTCGGTTTTACATTTCCGGAAAATTTTAACTATCCATATGAATCGAAAAGCATTACGGAATTTTGGAGAAGATGGCATATTTCGCTTGGCACATGGTTTAGGGAATATGTATATATACCATTGGGCGGTAATCGTAAAGGCGTTGCAAGACAGATGGTAAATCTGCTTATTGTATGGATGCTTACGGGATTATGGCATGGCGCAGGAATTAATTTTATAATGTGGGGAATATATTATGGTATTCTGATTATTCTCGAAAAATTATTGTGGAAACCGGTAATAACAAAGCTGCCTGTAATTATCAGGCATATATATACAATGCTGTTTGTTATGATAGGATGGAGCCTGTTTTCAATACAAGATGTGGTAAATGGAAAAGCCTATATAAAAGCAATGTTTATGCTGAACGCTGCCGGTACTATTGACAGACATACAATGTATCTTATTATGTCAAATCTTATAATTATAATAGTTGCGGTTATCGGTTCTGTTTCTTTCCCGAAAAGGTTTTTGAGAAAGTATGTTTTCCCGGAAAACACGTTGCGAAAAGAGCTTGCGGATATTGTATTTATGCTTGTTATGTTTTTGCTTTGTACGGCAATGCTTATCAATTCATCGTATAATCCGTTCCTTTATTTTAGATTTTGACGCAGGAGGTATATATGCTGAGAAAAATCCGTTTGTTTACGATTATAGTATTTTGCGTAATATTATATGCAGATGTATTAACTGCTGCAGTAAGACCTGTAAAAGAATATTCTGATATGGAGAACCGCAGGCTTGCCGCAAAGCCTGAATTTTCCCTAAAAAGATTTTTTAATGGGAAATATCAGAAAAAATACGAAAAATATCTTGGAGACCAGTTTACAGCGAGGGATAAATGGGTAGATATTTCCGGCAGATTTCAGGTTTTATCAGGTAAAAAGGACATTAATGGCGTATATATAGGAAAAGACGGATATCTGCTTGATGGAGCAGATGAAATGGATTATGATAAAGAACAGGCAGATGAAAACGTAACATATTTATCGTCATTTTTGAATGATGTGTCAGATATGTATGGAAAAGAAAACGTAAGCTGCCTTATTATACCGCAGAAAATAGAGGTGCTTTCTGATAAGCTTCCTGATTTCGCAGCGGTTCCTGAGTATAATGGCATTATTAAAAAATTGAAAGGTAAAATAAAATATAAAAATATTCTGATTGACAATCTTGCAGATGTTTTTTCTGACCATGCAGATGAGTATATATATTATCGTACAGATCATCATTGGACTACGCTTGGCGCTTATTATGCATATAAAAGATTAATGGAACAAACAAATTGGACGAATCCGCACCAGTTGGATTATTATAAACGGGAAAAGGTCTTTACAGATTTTTACGGAACGACTTATAACAAGGTACATATAAAAACCGAGCCAGATATTGTAGAGTTGTTTCACAGTCTATATGATGAAAATGTATATGTAAATATGGATGATGGTGAAATAGAAAGTGACTCACTGTATTTTGCAGAGGAAGCAAAAAATAGCTTTAACAGATATAATGTATTCTTGTTAAAAAATACATTTAAAATTGAGATAGATACAGAGGCAGATACCTGCAAAACGCTGCTTCTTCTTAAAGATTCCTTTGCCAACTGTCTTGTACCTTTTTTAACAGAATATTATGATAAGATTATTATGATTGATTATAGGTATGGTAAAACACGTATAGGGGATATAATGAATGAGTATCCGGATATCTCAAATGTACTTGTGGCATTTAATATTGAAAAATTTATTCAAAACACAGACCTTGACGCCATTGCAGATACAAGTTCAGGAATAAAAAGCGACACAATGGAGGAATTTGATGCAGACAGTTTTTTTGACAGCTTTCCCTGAGCAGAACAAAAAGTATACTTCCTTACAGTTCTTCAGCCTCCTCCGAAAGCCTTTCCCATTCCTCCATAAGAGTATCAAGAGAGGAGCTTAGCAAAGAGCGTTTTTCGGTAAGTTCATTAAGCAGTACAGGATCGTAGCCGTTATCGGGGTTGGCAAGTTCAGAATCAACGTCCTCAAGCATTTTTTCGGTTTCAGCAATATCGTTTTCGCATTTGGTAAGGAGGGACATTATCCTTTTTGCATTTGCTTTCTGTTCTTTTTGTTTTTCCCAGCTGTCCTTTGATGACAGGCTTTCAATTTCTGAGGTACCGGTTTTTATGCTGTTTTTTGGGTAACCGGTACTGTCGGTTGTGTTTTTCTGATACGCAAGCTCGACAGCTTCCTTTTTCTCAAGGAAGTAATCATAATTGCCTATGTATTTATTGATATGATGCTCTGTAAGATGGAGTATTCCGGTTGCAGTCCGGTTTATAAAATATCTGTCATGAGATACATATAAAACGGTTCCGGTATAGTTTAAAAGTGCATTTTCAAGAATTTCTTTTGAAACAATGTCAAGGTGGTTTGTAGGTTCGTCAAGTATAAGAAAATTGGCGTCGGAGAGCATAAGTTTTGCGATGGCTACACGGCCGCGTTCACCGCCGCTTATATCTTTTATGAGTTTAAATACATCATCATTTGTGAAAAGAAATGCTGCAAGTATGTTTCTTATTTCGGTATTTGTCATATAAGGATATGTATCGCTTATTTCATCAAATATTGTTTTTTCGGGTGACAGCATCTGATGCTCCTGGTCATAATATCCTATGCATACGTTTGAACCAAGTTTTACAATACCGCTGTCAGCAGGCAGAAGTTCATTTATTATTTTAAGTATCGTTGTTTTGCCGGTTCCGTTATCGCCAATTATTGCAATGCGTTTTCCTTTTTTTATTTCAAAACTTATGTCGGAAAAAAGATAGTTGTCATCAAATGATTTTGAAATGCCCTCTACGCTTAATACGTCATTACCGCTTTCTATGGCCGGCTTAAATGTTATTTTCATTTCAGAATTGATTTCGTAAGGTTTTTCTATTCTGTCAATGCGTGCAAGCATTTTTTCGCGGCTTTCAGCGCGCTTAATGGATTTTTCCCTGTTAAAGCTTTTTAATTTTTTTATGACTTCCTCCTGATGGCTTATTTCCTGCTGTTGTTTATAGTATGCTTTAAGCATACTTTCACGAAGAAGTTTTTTCTTCTCAGAGTAAGCAGAGTAATTGCCGTCAAATACCGTGCATTTACCATTATCAAGCTCTATTGTTTTAGTAACGGTTTTATCTAAAAAATACCTGTCATGCGCTACTATCAGTACGGCTCCTTTATAATTTGCAAGATAATTTTCGAGCCAGGAGACAGAGTTCATATCAAGGTGGTTGGTAGGCTCGTCAAGAATGATAAGGTCAGGTGAAGATAAAAGTATGCGGCCCAGCGCGATACGTGTCTTTTCCCCTCCGGACAGGGTGTTTATTTTCTGATTAAAAGAATCTTCTGAAAAACCAAGCCCTTTTATGATGCCGGTAATTTCACTTTCACAGGCATAGCCGCCAAGACGTTCATATTCAGTCATGCTCCTGTTATATTCCAAATACATTTTTTCAAGTTCGGCATCGGAAGCAGAGCGCATTTTATTTTCAAGCTGCCTTATTCTTTTTTCCAGTTCAAATATATCTTTTTTTGCTGATTTTATTTCTTCGTATATAGTGTTTTCCGAATCAAGCGACTGGTGCTGCCTGAGATATCCGAAAGAAGCGTTTTTTGAAAATATAATTTCCCCGCCGTCAGAGCTAAGTTCGCCTGTAATGATACGCAGTAAAGTAGTTTTTCCTACGCCGTTAATGCCGACAATAGCACATTTTTCGTTATCGTTTATGTGGAATGAAACTTCTGAAAGTATATTATCCCCGCCGAATGTCTTAGTTATATGGCTGCATGAAAGTATCATAATAAATCTCCGTTTTGTTCAAGACTATGCTGATAATTTTACTACGTAAAAGCGGGCTTGTCCAGTGCCAGGTTAAAGATTGACAGATACTTAACAATTTAATATAATCAATTTGTTAAGTCGCTGATAATATGAGGAGAGATTACAATGTCAGATAAATTTATTTCAAGAGCCGTCATTAAACGACTTCCAAGATATTACAGATACCTTGGCGAGCTTATGGAAAATAATATAGAGCGTATTTCTTCTAAAGAATTAAGTGAACGTATGAAAGTTACTGCATCGCAGATAAGGCAGGATTTTAATAATTTTGGCGGGTTTGGCCAGCAGGGATATGGATATAATGTCGAATATCTTTATACGGAGATTGGAAAGATACTTGGACTTACCAAAACGCATAATGTAATTATAGTAGGTGCAGGTAATGTGGGGCGGGCGCTTGCCAATTATGCGGATTTTGGAAAAAGAGGCTTTGTATTTACGGCATTATTTGATATTGATATTTCACTGAAAGGAACTAAAGTGGGAGATTGTCCGGTTTTCCATGTGGATGATATGGAAAGTTATGTAAAGGAGAATGATGTTGAGATAGCTGCTCTTACGTTACCAAAAAATAATGCTCCTGAGATAGCTGCAAAGCTTGTGTCATGGGGAGTTGACGCAATATGGAACTTTGCCCCGGTAGATCTTAATCTCCCTGATGATGTGCTGGTTGAGAATGTACATCTTGCCGAGAGTCTTATGAGACTTTCGTATAGAATAAAAGAAAAGGACTGATTGCCTGATATGAAATATTTTGCGGATGCAAAAGAAGCTAAACAAATAGATGCGTTATCTTCAGAAGATTATAATATATCTTCTGAAATTTTAATGGAAAGGGCAGCCTGTGCAGCGGCAGAATTTATAAAAAAACATATTTCAATAAATCAAAAAATTCTTGCAGTATCCGGAAATGGAAATAATGGCGGCGATGCGTCTGCGGTGGCAAGAATATTGTATGAAGACGGATATAATGTTGCTTTGTATATGCCATATTATGAAAAAATGTCTGAATCTGCACGCATACAATATGATATCGCCATGAAAAGCGGTGTGAATTGTGTATTTGCACTAAGGCCGGATTACTTTGATGTGATTATAGATGGATTGTTTGGAATAGGGCTGAACCGGGATGTAAAAGATACAGATTATATTATTATTAATCAGATAAATAATTCAGGCGCAAAAGTATTTGCAATAGATATTCCGTCAGGAATAAATGCATCCACCGGCGCCGTTATGGGGATTGCGATAAATGCATATGCCACTGTAACATTCGGAGTTATGAAAGCAGGACTTCTGCTTTCGCCCGGTAATGAGCATGCAGGAATAGTACATGTGGCAAAAGCAGCGTTTCCGGGGAAAGCGTTGGACAGAATATGCAGAAGAAATTTTTATTATGAAAGGGAAGATTTGTGCCTGCTTCCAAAAAGATATGATGATGCTAATAAAGGTACTTACGGTAAACTTCTTGTTATAGCAGGTTCATATGGTATGAGTGGCGCAGCTGAGCTTTGTGCAAAAGCAGCATACCACAGCGGATGTGGTCTTGTACGTATCTTTACAGATGAAAATAACAGGGTGGTTTTACAGAAAAATGTACCCGAAGCTGTTATATCGTGTTATAACACCGGCGAAGGACTTTGCAGGCAGGATATAATGGATATGCTTGACTGGGCGGACGTAGTTGCAATAGGTCCGGGTATGGGGAAGAGCGAAATATCAGCAGAGCTTCTTGATATAGTAATTAATAACATAAAAGTGCCTGTAGTAATAGATGCGGATGCAATAAATCTTTTGGCAGAAAAAAAAGATTACCGCAAAATCATACGGAATTCGGTAATTACTCCGCATCTTAAAGAAATGTCCCGGCTTTCGGGAAAGAAAATCAAAGATATGCAGAAAGATATGGTGGAATTTGCAAAACAAAATTCATCAGAAAGCATTATACTGGTACTTAAGAATTCAAGGACAGTTGTGTCAAATGGAGAAAGAGTATATGTAAACACATCAGGAAACGATGGTATGGCTACTGCAGGAAGTGGTGATGTGCTTACCGGAATAATTGCTTCATTTATGGCACAGGGGCTTGACAGATATACGGCAGCATCTGTCGGGGTATATGTACACGGACTGGCAGGAGATGCTGCATGTGAATGTATAGGGCATTATGCGCTTACTGCAACTGACATTATAAATTCACTTGGGGAGGTATTGATATGATAGAATATGACAGGGTTAAGGCAGTAATTAATCTTAATAATATAAGGAATAATATAATTAATCTGAAAAAGTGTGTTCCTCCTGAAACCAAAGCGATGCTTGTGATAAAGGCCGATGGATATGGACATGGGGCCGAAGAGATAATCAGGTATGTTGATGATCTTGCATACGCATATGGTGTTGCAATTATTGACGAAGCAGTTACGCTCAGGGAAAAGGGTATAGAGAAAATGATACTCGTTTTGTCATATACCCCGAAAGAATATCTGGGAGAAGCGGTTAAATATAACATATCGCAGGCAGTGACTGATTATGAGACAGCAAAATATATGTCTGATGCAGCGGTAAAACTTAATATGAAGGCAAAGATACATATTAAACTTGATACAGGAATGGGCAGGCTTGGTTTTTCCTGTGATGATGAGGGGATAAAAGAAATAGAAAAAATATCAAAACTCCCAAATATAGAACTTGAGGGATGTTTTACCCACTTTTCAAAAGCAGATGAAAGAGATATTACATATACGAAGCTTCAGTTTAAAAAATATATGGATTTGACAAAAAGGCTTGAGGACAGAGGAATTACATTTAAAATAAAACATGTGTGCAATAGCGCGGCAACGATACAGTATCCTGAAGCGGCTCTTGATATGGTAAGGCTTGGAATATCAATATACGGGATGTATCCTTCGGAAGATATAGGGAAGGATATGATAGAACTTGAACCTGCCATGGAGATAATATCGCAGATAAGTTATGTGAAAAAACTACCTGCAGGAAGCCTGATAAGTTATGGCGGAACATATGAAACAAAACGTGACAGTATCATTGCGACTGTTCCCGTAGGATATGCAGACGGGTATCCGAGGGCGCTTTCAAATATTGGAAGAGTACTTATAAATGGAAGAAAGGCGCCGATTGCAGGACGTATATGCATGGACCAGTTTATGATTGATGTTACTGACATACCTGATGTAAAAAAGGGTGATAAGGTCGTTCTTTTGGGTAAAAGCGGAAATGAAAAAATAAGCGCAGAAGAACTTTCTGCGCCGGCAGGTTCGTTTAATTATGAATTTGTATGCGGTGTTGGAAAGAGGGTTCCGAGAAAATATATTAGAGAATAAAAGAACTAATAAATGCCATTGTGAATAAAATACTATGTATAACATTTTACGTTTCGGAAATACTTTAACTAGTTATTTCCGGAAATGGAGTGATATCATAATGTTAATTCGCAGAGGAGATATATATTATGCAGACCTCAGACCCGTTGTTGGTTCTGAGCAGGGAGGTATAAGACCTGTACTTATAATCCAGAATGATATGGGAAATAAACACAGTCCGACTATTATATGTGCAGCAATAACTTCAAAAATGAATAAAGCAAAGCTTCCTACACATGTTGAGCTTGATTCAGAGCGGTATGGTATTGTCAAAGATTCAGTTATCCTTCTTGAGCAGGTACGTACTATAGATAAATCAAGACTTAAGGAAAGAGTATGTCATCTGGATTCGGAAGTGTTGAGGAGAATAGATAAAGCATTGAAGATTAGTCTGTCAATAGATACATAGGAAAAAGTCAGATAAAAACAAATAAGACCTTTCGGGGTCTTATTTGTTTAGTAATACAATTACTATAGCATATAATAGGGTGGGAGTAGAAAGTGATTTTACTCACTATCTACGTTCAGTATACAACACAGTTGTGAACAAGATATGAACACGCAAAAAATATATTGTAAATATACAATGTTTTTATAATATTTTTTTGTTATGAAAATATAAAGAAAGAAGAATATTAAAGTGAAAATAACAGTGATTACAGTAGGAAAGCTAAAAGAAAAGTATCTTAAAGAAGCGGTTTTGGAATATAGTAAAAGACTTGGAAAGTATTGCCGGCTGGAGATTATAGAGGTGGCAGATGAAAAAACCGCTGAGGGAATGAGTAAAGCAGAAGAGGACATTATACTTGAAAAGGAGAGCTCACGCATACTTAAATACATAAAAGAAGATTCATATATTATTACTCTTGAAATAAATGGTACACAGC
Organism: uncultured Lachnospiraceae bacterium; assembly: GCA_947594855.1. Classification (GTDB taxonomy): domain Bacteria; phylum Bacillota; class Clostridia; order Lachnospirales; family Lachnospiraceae; genus V9D3004. Next base: position 4,062 of record CANQEL010000031.1, on the reverse strand, counting down.
TTTCGTCAGAACAGCTTGCAGATAAAATAAATACAATCGGTATCAATGGAATAAGCCATATCATATTCATAATCGGCGGTTCAATAGGCATAGGAGAAGCTGTACTTAAAAAATCTGATTATTCTCTGAGTTTTTCAAAGATGACATTTCCCCACCAGCTTATGAGAGTGATACTTCTGGAGCAGATATACAGAAGTTACAGGATAATATATGGGGAGCCGTATCATAAATAATTCCGGTATTACACTAAGACAATATACTGAATTCCAACTAGTACTTGACAAAAACAGGTATTCAGTATATTATCTATGTAAAGGGGTTAAAACAATGCAGAAATTTTTATTTGTATTTGAAGAGTTTTTTAGGAGTTTTAGAAAAAATCTGTTTAAAAATATATTACTTGCGCTTATGTTTTCAATAAGTTTTGTTATGACCGTACTCATGAGCTCATATTATTTAGACCTGGGAGAACTGGATGAAGATCTTCCCAAATATCAGAAGGATGGTATATGGTATGGAGTGGGAACGTCGAATGAGGTTATAGGCGATACGGAAAGCTATAATACAGTAAAAGGCTGCAGAAATCTGATGAATTATTATGAAGCGCTTCATGACTCGGAGAAGCACCCGCTTATTTCAATACATACAGGGCAGAATGTATTTGCAAGAGAAGATGACATTAAGCGGTTATTCGGGGATGTAAGCTATAAAGGATTTTTAGGCAAAGATCATCCGCAGGCCTTCATGGCAGATTTTGGAGAAAGTTCGTGCAGTGTACTGGAAATGAAGACAATTATGCTTGAAGATCATGCGTATGAGCTCTTTGACCTTAAAACAGAGCAGGGTGAGGGGTTATCAAAGGAGAATCTGACAATAGAAAATTCTTCGGATTCTATTCCCATTGTACTTGGAAATGAATATAAAGGGCTTATTTCAGTAGGAGATGAACTGGACGTTAATATTTATGATTATGTTTATTCATGCAGGGTGGCCGGAATATTGGAAAAAGGCTCAATGGTTCCGGAAAACGGCTCAGAAATACACGATATGATATTACTGGATTCGTATATTCTGTTCCCTTATATGGTAAGAGTGTCTAATGATCCCGACAATCCTTCGGAACTTGCCAGATATGCATTTTTAGATGCGCTTGCCATAGATTTTAACACTTCTAAAGTATTTACAGGAAGCAACAGCAAAATACGGGAAGTTGTATCGTCATTCAGAAACATAAGTGAAGAATTTGGTATGCCCCAGGTTGAGATATACGCCGCTTCAATGGGGCTGAGACTGATGAATAAAGAATCAGAAAACAGGGTCAGGATTATGCTCATTCTGACAATAATACTGTTATGCTTTACATTTTATGGACTTTTTGTCGCCCTGTATGACAGACTGCAGTCCAATAAGAGGACATACGGGATATATCTTGTGAATGGCTGTCCGATAAGCGCCATAATCATGTCATATCTGCTTGAAATTGCAGTTATCATGCTTCCGGCAGTGCTTATATGCAGATATGTATTTTCAGAGGAAAATATTGAATTTATAAATAGGAATGTAATATTAAGTGCTGTATATGGTTTTGCAGAACTGGCGTTTTTAATCGGAACCATATTTATTATATTTATTATGCACGGCGTCGATACGGAACATCTGATACGGCGCAAAGAATAAAAATAAAGGTTAGGGAGATTAGGATGAAAAAATATAATGCATTTGTTTTAATAACGGTTATGGTACTTATGATTGCAGGCTGCGGAAAGAATTACAAAAAGCTGATTGATAACCATGAGGCCGCTGTAATGAGCGAAAAAGGCATGTGGGAGGAAAGGTATCTGGAATCTTCGCCGAAATGGGATAATGAAAATGATGGCGGAATGGTTCTTTCATTATCAGTAAACGTAAACCAGGATATGACAGAGCAGGAAATGCTTGAAGTTCTGGATTATTATGATTTGAAATCCCATTATATGTATAAGGGAAATAAGAATTTTAACGACATTGTTACCAATTATGCGGTGTTTTATAAAGGCGATACGGATGAAGAGATTATGAAAGTTAAATATGTAAATGGAAACAAAGAGGAATATACCGAGGAAGAAGAATATGAATTTGCGTCGCCGGCTTTTTATAATACAGGAAGCGAATATAATTATTAGAGGGGGAAAATGACAATGTCTGACAAATATATAATTGAAATAAAAGATGTGCATAAAACTTTCGGCAAAAAAGAAGGAAAGGTAGAAGCATTAAGAGGAATAGATATATCATTTCGCGAAGGGGAAATGACGGCTGTTATGGGAAAAAGCGGTTCAGGAAAATCAACCCTTCTTAATATAATTGGTGGTATTATGTCCTTTGACAGCGGAAAATATCTTTATAAAGGCAAAGAGGTTAATCTAAAAAAACAGTCAGAACTGACAAAATTCAGAAGAAAAGAGATTGGTTTTGTCGTTCAGTATTTTGCTCTGGTTGATGACCTTAACGTATTTCAGAATGTAGCTCTGCCGTTAAAATATATGGGAATATCGAGAAGAAATATAAAGAAAAAAGTTATGGATGCTTTGACAGAGCTTGGTATAAGAGATAAGGCAAAGGCATATCCTTATGAATTATCAGGCGGACAGCAACAGAGAGCCGCCATAGCAAGGGCAATAGTAAAAGACCCTGCTGTAGTGCTTGCAGATGAACCCACGGGAGCGCTTGATGAAGCTACAGGCGATTCTGTTCAGAATATATTCAGGGAGCTTAATAATAAAGGAAAGACAGTTATTATAGTTACTCATGATGAAAAAGTAGCGCAAAGATGTGACAGGATAGTAAGGATAAAAGATGGAATAGTTGTTGACTGTGGCGGGGGAGGAATTTCATGAAGATTTTTGGGAAAAAGCTTCCAAAAGGAAATATCCTTCTGTTTTTAAGCTTTACAACTATTTCTATATGCACGCTTCTTGTAATATCCGCGATGCGCGCGGAAAAAAATAATTATCTGAGTAAAAACGCCATGTATTCCGGCCATCAGAAAGGATTTTCGGTTGCATATTCCGAAAATGAAAAGGAATGGGAGGAAGTTATACCGGAGCTTGCAAAAGAATATAATAATTTTGCCGTGTATGTTCCGCTAGATGATAAAGATAAGATTATAAGAGGAGTGTATATAAAGGGAAAAATAAAAATACCGTCTGTGGCCGAAGGCAGGTACTTTGACGAGGAGTCTTCGTGGTCAGCTCAGCCTTGTGCGGTATTGGGAAAAGAGTATGAAAAAGACGTTTTTATTAAAAATGGTAGAAAATATTACAATTATAATAATAAAGATTATGAAGTGCTTGGAATAATAGGAACCAAGGAAGAAAACAGGCTGAATCATATGATAATTATAGATTTCAGGTCGGCAGTAGAAATTGCGGGAATTAACACGGAATATATACTTGATACTAGAAAAGAATCAGATCTTATCAATGTCGGGGAAGATATCTATATGCATTTTACTTTGCCTGCGGAGGTATTTATAAGCTTACGTGAATCGGAAGAAACTACATGGGTGGCAAGGCTGTTTTTGGGTGATAACATTATGGATACGATGCAGATTATGGTTCTTATAAGTTTTTTATTGAGTACGGTCATTGTAACGTTAATATGGTTTAGGTTCCGCAGTCAGCTGATGTTTGCGTATGAGCTGTGCGGGTATAGTGCATATGCCGAATTTGCAGAGATGGCGAAAAGATTTTATCTGAATACAGTAGCAAGCTTTGCCGTAGGATTATGTATAATGTTTGTACTGCCTGATATTATAGTACAGTCAGATATTGTATGCACGGATATTTTAAAGGCATTTGGAATGACAATAGGAATGGGAACGTTGATATTGCTATTTTGTTATGTCATTGACAGAAAGCGCAAAAGATGATGAATCTAAATTCGGAAAAGGCGTAAATAATTATGGGGTATGGCTAATCCGCCATACCCCAGATTGCTGCATAAAAGAGAATGTGAAACTTTTTCTGTAAATGATGTTATAAGAGGTCTTCTATGATAAAATAAATTATCATAAGGAGGCCT
>CANQEL010000030.1 GCA_947594855.1 uncultured Lachnospiraceae bacterium | reverse complement strand
TTTGGTTAAAATCATTATACCTCAAGGAACCAATACTCTTTTTATTTTTTTTCAACTGACAATATCTTTACTCCAACGCTTTTGTTACCGGTAACTTACACACTTTATTTTACACTCCCAAAATTCTGGGGATATTCTATTCTGGTTGTTCTCCCAAATTAGGACGAGTGGTCAACAATAAAGGTTGAGTGGTTAGTCTCCTCCATTATCTTCTAATTCTTCACCTATTGTTTCCACTACCAGCTTACATCCCCAATCCACAGTTTCTTCTCCAAAGTCAACATAAAACCATTGTCCAGGAGTGACCTTGAATTGCAAACATTCTTGATCACTGTTTAACATAAATGCACCATATTCATTACCATACAAATCTACTTCCCTAATAACAATGGGACCACTACCTTCTGGCAACCCCCTGCTATACACATTTATGTCACCTTCCATGATATCTTTCCTATTAAACAAAAGCACATCGCAATAATAACCTGAGCTGGTTATAACAACTTTGTCATCTTCCATTTTCTTCTCAGCCTCTGTATTCATGTTGGCAATTACAGTTCCATCTCCTGTTATGTATAAAGGTTTATCTTCAGATACACCATAATAATTGAGTAATTTACAACCCTTATTAAGAATTTTTCCGTTAATTCTCATACCATCCGACTGGGAAGTAAACTCATATATACCTATAATTAGTTCATCCCCAAAATCGTACTTTCCTGCTGTCAAACTAAGTCCGTCATCCACTTTGGTCACGGTTCCATCTTCTTCTGTCTTGTAGTCATCTATATTGTTAATTTCATCCTGATTTATTATCTTGTCCGCATTCTTTTTGATATTTTCATCTGTAACTACTTTCTTATTATTCTGACCCGTTTTCACTATCATATCTGTATTTAAAGCCACTATAGCTATGATGCATAACAATATCATAATAACTCCTGTTATTACTTTTGACTTATTCATTTACTATTCTACCTCCATCTATTCTGATGATTTCATCACACAATTCTTCAATATCCTCTTTATTATGGGTTGCCATGATTATTGTTGCACCATCTGCTCTCAATTCCTTTAATTTTTCGTATATTAACTGTATTCCGTCCTCATCAATTGCGTTGGTAGGTTCATCCAGTAATATAATCTTCTGATTTTCAAAAATTGCCTGGGCGATATTAAGCCTCTGTTTCATACCAAGAGAATATTTACGGACTTTCTTTTTGGAATATGGATCAAGTCCCACATCCTGCATGACTTTTATTATATCCTCATCATTTACAATCTTATTAATTTTTGCAAGTATTTTCAGATTGTCATATGCACTGTATTCAGGAAGCATTTCCATATGCTCTATTACTATACCTGTTGATTCTGGAAATGATATATTCTTATGCAAAACCTTTCCATCAATTGTAACTGTTCCCTCGTCAGGAATTATTAGTCCTGCTATCATTCTTAAGAACATGGTTTTTCCACATCCATTTCGTCCAAACAGTCCATATATTTTACCTTCTTCAAACACATAGTCTATATGATCCAGCACTTTATTACCTTTTAATGTTTTACTAACATTGTCAATTACTATCAAAATAATCATCCTCCTCATACCAAATCTTTTTTGCTGTACAATCTAACACTCCCCACAACAATTACTAAAATTGTAACAGACAGTACCATCATTTCTGTTACTACTGAACCTTCACCATATATTCCATTTCTTAATCCATATGCAAAATTATATATTAAAATGTAATGCAGCCATTTCGGCAATCCTGTGACCACTATCAGATTATCCAGTTCCATCATTACAAAGACAACTGTAATCAATATTACATATGCTGTTTTATCCGATACAAAATGTTCTGCGAATGACAACGCAAGAGCAATTACTACATATACTGTTATATACATTAATGTAGCCATAATCAGATTTCCTCCAAATAAGGAGCCGTCCGTTTGCAAAACCACTTCTTTAAATTCTTCAGGCAGAATATTATTTCCTCCTATGTATAAAACAGATGTAAAAATTACTATTCCAAGATAATACAACCCCAGATACTTTAACACCTGACCAACTAACCTTGCATACAGCAACAATATCATCCTTTTTCTGCTGACACCACGTATTACCTGCAGTATTCCATAACCTCTATATAATCCACTCGTTTTTCTATTTACCAGCAACATAATTAAAAAAGCGGGTATCAGATACTGCAATGAAACACGAGTGTTATAGGATATGTTTTCATAGTAAGGAGGACCATATACCATATATCTCAATGCCTGCACTATAATACTGTCCCACACTTTACAAAAACTCCTTTCTTACTGACAGCTTGTAACCTGACAATATAATGATTAATGAGAATAAAGCCATATGTATATAACACCCCTCAATACTTAGCGGGAAATTACCCCCTCTGCTTATAACATCCATATAATAAAGCAGTCCAACTATTTCCGTCTTAACCAGACCGTCCTCCATAATTACATTAAAACTGGCCAGCAACAAACAACATATTGATACTGGAATCAATGCCTTGATGTTACTCATAAACATCAGGCTCAGTTCGTATATTAAACCTAATGCCACGTAATACAGAATCAGTGCTGGCAAATACACCAGATATCCAGACAATAATCTGCTTTTTAAAATGTCTTCCACACTGTAATTCAACATTAAAATTGTGGCATCAACCAATGTATAAGCTGCAACCCACAATATTGCCGAAACAACAGTTTCCCTGACAGCAATAATCCAGTATTGGCATCTATCCTTATATCTTATGACATATATTACTGCACGGGATGCCCCAGATAAATGTTTAAATACTATAAAGGGTAACACATATAGAATAAAATTAGCTTTTACAGAATGATACAAAAAACCAGAACAGTGCAGTGCCATAATTCTGTCTGTATCAAGTCTTGCAACTGTTCCCGGATTAAAATTAGCTCTGCTGACAAGCCACACTACAGTGAAACTTATTAACAATACAAAAAATGATATACATTTTTTCTTCATCACACTATATCCTTCCCTGATTTTAATACCATTTCATATAACGCTATCATTACAATCATACTGATATACAAAATAATGAATATAGTAGAAATCTCTAACAATGTCGTTAATGGATATTCTGTATATGGTTGCCAGACAAGTGCCAGTGATTTCTTCTGTGCCACAAGAACTATCCACAGCCCAAATGATGCAATATATGATAACTTTCTATTCTTAAGGAAAAATGTTAGTGCTGCCCCAAGCATTCCGCATAATCCTGCCATAAACGAAAACCAGACAGAATACAATATATCTGTTAATATCGGATTCTGAAGACATAAATTAGTAAAATCAGGCCATTCCGGATCTATACTCATAATTTCTTCAGTTCCACCCCAAAACACGATATTAACAAGTAACAGATTAGTAAATAAACTAATTAACACAACACCAAATGATACAACAAAGGAAGTTAGTAATTTATCAAGAAAATACCTTTTCTTACCACACTTCACTATCATGACATTAAAATAACCGACTCTATAATCAGTAGCTACATTATCAGCTACAATAACCAACAGATATATTGGTAAAAACCACTCAAATAATTTCTGAGGTATCTGAAATAAACTATATCCTGCCAAGGTAAATGCACAATATGGCATAGGCGGGTTACCTCCAGCGTTAATATGAAAATAATATATCAATGGAATTTCAAGAGAAGGCAACACAATGATATATATTATAAATAACAAAGATAATCTGTTTTTTATTATCCGTAGTAAATGTGCTCTTAACATGTTTATCTCCCTCATCATTTACGCTGTAATTAACTTCAGATACTGCCGTCCATATCAAAAATATGGACGGCAGTATCTGAAGTTTTTAACACGTAAAAACTATATTCTACTAATAATTCCCAAATTAGATCTTCCAACTATGTCTCCTTGAAAACTCAACACACCCTTTATTACGTTCCTCATATACTCCCTCTTCTCTTGTGTTCATACTTCCTTTGGAAAACATTAGCACCTTATCCAATTTCCAACCCATTTTATTTTTCATTTGACAAATCCTCCTTATTCTTATAAACTTTAAGTCCGGTAAGCGTTTCTGTAATTTCTGAAACCTCCCCCACTTTTTCATTCTCAACATAAATTTCATAGTAGCCATCTTTTTCTAGCAGATAAGAATTATCCTGTTCAGGACAATCAAATATACCTGGCATATCCATCTCATACCAAGGTTCCACAACAAATGAAACCGATATTAAAAACAACAAACAAGAAGATATTACAATCAAAATTCCTTTCTTTCCTTTTTTAATCCAATGATTTTTCCATATGCAGTTGAATCTTTGTTTCATTATTCCTCTTTTTAACATAGCAAGCGGAATTACCAGATTAGTATTTTTCCGTCCCCCCGCTTTCATCGACTTTACAATACACTCCATATAATCTATCTTCTCCTCATTACTAAAGTCAAAGGTCAATAAAAAATCCACCCTTAACTCAAGTACCCTGGCAACCAATTTTCTCAACAAGAAAACCACCGGATTCCACCAGTAAATAATACAAAGAAACTCGCACAAGACTTTCACCAGCAAATCATGCCGATAATAATGTAACATTTCGTGACATAATATGTAATAAATTTCCTTTTCCGAATAATCAACCTCTGGCATCAATATCTTAGGGTGCAATAACCCAGTAATCGCCGGTGTTTGAATGCCAGATACAAGCAGAACTTTAAATTCTTTCGATTTTCTATAATTCCTGTTTATCCTGCCAATAACAGCATCTACATTATATTTATAATAACCAGGACATCTTCTTATAACATGCATAAAATAAATATACTTCCCTACATACAGAAAAACACCACTAACTGCACCGGCTATCCATATAAACATCAATATCTGACCAATAGTTGCTGCATTTGATCCAAACCCCACCTTATAAACCATCAAATCTCTCAATCTCGTCAAAACATTCCTACTAAAAAGTGTAATAGTGAATTTAAATTCAAACGGCATCAACATTCTTCCTGCAACCAAAGCCAACAAAACACAAATATATCTCCCTACTATTCTCAAAGTGAAATCATTTTTCATAATAATCCATGACAAAATCGCAAGCATAGCACTACTTGTTAAGCAGGACAGCAATGAAGTTGGCGTTAAAGTCATAATTTAATTACTCCTTCCGCTTCTCTTTAGGTACAAGCTACATTTAAAATATAGTTACCCAACACCTATACACCTAAATAAAACAACTCAAAAAATTAATTCTTTTCATTTTTTCCTTTTAAATCCTTCTTTTCTTGTATCAACTTTTCCAACTCTTGAATTAGTTCCTCATCATTTTCGGAACTATCAAACAAGGCACTCAAAAAACTTACCTTTGACGCAAGCTTATCGAATGCAAAAACCTCTGATGTCATATACCTCACAGCATATTCTTCTGACGTAATAGTAGGTGTATAACTTCTTGAAAGAACAGTTCCACTTTGGACAATTTGGGCTACTTCTATAAACCCCCTTTGAAGAAGCTTCTTCAACACAGAATGAACTGTATTAATACTGAGTTCCGGCCGTCGTTCTGGAATCTCCGATGCAATCAATGGTTTCCCCTCTGCCCAAAGTACATTCATAACATCTAGCTCTCGTTTGCTTAAAGCAAATTTTTTCTTTCCCATGCTTTTCTCCTTACTGTCTCAAATATACAAGAATACTTAATATTTGTAATTAAAAACTAATATAATTTTATATTATATAACATTTATTATTTTGTCAATACAGTATTTTTATAAAAATAATGACATTGTATAAAAATACTGTATCAATGAAATAGTAAGTTCCTAACGGTTTATGTAATCAATTTTCCAATCCTTTGAATCCTATCTTTATTAAGAAGTTGATCACCTACAATTTTACTGAAATCACAAGCAATCTCGCATCTCCTAAAGTTCAGTCCTTCCCATTATGTTTGCAACCACAATGGTACTATGACCTCTGCTGACTTCTCGTCATTCGTTGTTACTACAGATTTCATATGCATTTGTTGACGCAGTTCCATCCGCTGACGAGACCTCCCCAGGTAAGAACGCAATCTTTCACTCCATGTGTCTGCCACATTTACCACAGTTAGTTCTGGGTAGTTATTGGACTTCAACTTGTTATGCAGTCTTATACCTAACTGTAGCCTGATGTGATTTCTGTTCGTCAGACCAGAGCTTTGCCTCCAGCTTTCTTCAGATTCCACCTCACGATGGACACCCTTGCTCTTGGCTATACACTTCCCACTACCAGGGCGTGTTACGGACTTTCACCGATTAGATTGCGCCCATACTACTGGGCGCACAACGAAAAACAGGATAGAGTCGCATAACGCGACTCTATCCTGCAAAAACATACTTTACTGTTTTATCTCACACAGCCTTTACCGGCTTTTTATTTATGGAACAGATTTTGTTATATCTTTATTTTTGCAGCTTTTGTCCATTTACTATATAATTTGCTGCCGCCATCATTTACATATGCGCGGATTTTATAATAATAGGTTTTCTTTTTCTTAACTTTTTTATCAGTATACTTTGTGACGTTCTTCTTAGTAAGAGCAAGCTTCTTAAATCCGCTATTCTTCTTAACCGACCTCTGAATCTCATAGCCTGATGCCTTACTGTTTTTCTTCCAGGTAAGAACAACTTTTCCTGATTTCTTCTTAACCTTAAATGCTTTAACCGGTGAAGGAGTAACCTTATTTGTCGATTCAGGCTGCTTTACAGCAGGCGTTTCAGGCTGTGTCGGCGTGTTGCTTACACCCGGCGCAGGCGCAGGGTCAGATGTCGGCCTTGGGTCCGGAATATCAGCATCTGCCACCTCTGCGAAATCAAAGTTGTCTGCTTCCGCCCTGTACTGCCTTGTAACCTCTGATACATATCCTGTCATATCTCCCCATGCATTAGTTACCGTATAAGGAACAAGCGTAAATGAATAGTCAAAATTAGTCTGGTCCGCATATATCCTGTACTCTTCAAGCGTATCAGGCCTGAAGACTCCATTACCCGCTCCCGATGAAATACTGTTAATTGCAAGGTATGTCTCATCATGTCTGTAAAGATCATATGGATGTTTTGCCTGTGTGAGCTCATCAGCCGTAAAATGAAGCGCTGATGCTTCAAATTCTCCCTCACTTGCAACCGCGATTGCTGCTTTCTTTGAAGGATCTGTCACGGTAAACCATTTTACACCCGTTACGTTACCTGTATCCTGCGGGTAAGCATACGGATAAAACATTTTATCAACAGTTGTTTCAAATGCGCCAAGCTTAGCCCCCGAACATCTGTCAGACATTGTTTCATAGCCGCCTTTACCGAGCCAGTTTACATTCTCGAAGCCTGCAGGAAGCACAAAGTTATTTCCTACCCTGAGCATTCTCTTATTGCTCACAGACGCATTGGCAATATCGTATGAAGCACTGACAGTCACTGCTCCGCTGCCGTCAACTGTATATTTCATTTTTACATATGCATTCTGTATCCTGTCAAATGACATCGAAACTTCAAATACATTCTGCTTCATGTCATTGACTGTTACATCAATTGAATCAACGCGGACGCTTTCTCCGGCTTTCTGCCATGCGCTGTCATAGCTTCTGTCATTTTCAAGAGGAGCTCTCCAGAAATTAGGCGTCGGGCCTTTTTCGAGCACAAGCTCATTCTTATATACATATTCTTCAATAGCGCCCGTATCCTTCATAATCCTGAAGCTGAACAGATCTCCGCTTATCTCGTAGCTGTCACTCGTCTCATTGACCTTCACTGTATTGGTTGCAATCGTTCTCGTTACATTAGAAGCTGTTTCAGGAATATCAAACTGCTCATAGGACATTGCATATCCTTTTGGAATAAGAATCTCTTTTTTTCCGTCAACGTCACCATAGATATCTTCCTTTACATTCGCTGAAATATTGAGATAATACCGGCTTCCTTTTTTTAGCTCTGAAGGCATGAACTGCTTGTACGGAACGTATAATGCACCTTCTTCCCTCGGTCCGACGTTGACATCTTCAACTTTTCCGGAGCCTAAGAGCGTCCCATCTTCGTACACTTCATACACAACATCAAACTTATTCAGGTTGTCGAAGCTTGATTCATTATATACCTGCACCCATTCATCAGCAATATCATCTTCTGTCGTCTTATCAAACCAAAAATTCTGATATTGATATTTAACTTCCTTAAGCTCAGGCTGAACATCCCTGTCCGGAGACACAAAACCGGATACACAGAAAGTAGTCTCGGTCGTAATTTCTCCGTTGTCACCGCCGTAGGTGAAGAACTTACCGTCATTTTCATCCTTATAAAGATTCTGATGGGCATAATCTTCTGCATAATAGTCATATTTGTTGCCTGTTACAAGTTTATTCGGAAGGATATCATCTAATGAACGGAATCTTGCCTGATCCGACCAGACCCAAAGATATCCGCCAAGCAAATTATGATTTTTTGCATTACGAATTGAATCCCAGTGTTCCTTAACGCTTCCTGCGGCATTACCCACTGCAAGGTGATACTCACACATCACGTACGGCATCGTACCATTTCCCTTAGAGACAAGTCCTTTTGGATCCCAGGGGTACATTTCACTCTCCATATCAACACCATTCTCTGCACCTGAGCTTTCAGAATGTACAGGCCTTGTCTTGTCATGGTCCTTAAAATACCAAATCAGATCATAGAACATTCCATCACAATAGTGTACATTATCGTTATTATTGTAGCTATAGTAGCTCTCATTACCTGTTGACCATATGATAATAGCTGTTCTGTTTTTAAGTCTCTCAAATGCCGTAACTGTCCTGTCCATTACAAGCTTTTTAAAAGGAGTCTTAAGCCTTTCATCGGAATTCTGGAGTGCATGGCACTCAACATTCGTTTCCGCCATCACATATAATCCATATTTTTCGCAGAGATAATACAAGTATTCATCATTACTATAGTGTGAAGTACGAATTGAATTAATATTATGCTGCTTCATGAGCTTAATATCCTCGAACTGCGCTTCATGAGGACAATACTTGCCGTATAAAGGATCCGTATCATGACGGTTCGTCCCCTTAAGGTAGAAGGGCTGTCCGTTCATTGTCATCTGCTGATAAGTTTGGGTTACACGCTTACCTTTGCTGTCAACCTCGGTTGACGTAAATTCTATTTCCCTGAACCCAAGATTCTGTGACACTGATTCAATAAGCGAACCTGTTTTTTTGTTATATAACGAAAGAACCATCACATAAAGATTGGGTTCTTCACATGACCAGAGTTCAGGCTCGTAAACAGGATATTCCGATTCAGCTACTTCTGTTACCGAAGCCTTTTCGTCAGAACCTGCCGCAAGCGAAGGAATATCTATGCTCCAGCCATTCATGAACGGTACGCCGTTTTCATGATAAAGCGCAACATTAATTGCATACTCTCCGTCAGGTATATCCGATGTACTATAGTTAGAAACAGTTATATCTTTAAGAGTAAGATTTGCATCCGTATAACTGTCATCAAGATTTACATTTACAAAATAATCTTCAAGATGAATAAGAGGCGTAGCGTACAGATATACATCCCTGAAAATACCGCCGTCATATAAAAAGTCCTGGTCTTCCATCCATGTTCCGTCGCAGAACTTATGTACTTCTACTGCAAGAAGGTTATCTGCGCCGGTATCAATGCTTCCGTCACTGTTCTTATGCAGATAATCAGTAATATCAAAGCTGTGTGGGCTGTAAGAATCCTCACTGTAACCAACTTCCTGTCCATTTACATATACATAATAACAGGATTCAACACCCTGGAAGCTTATGTTAATCCTTCCTTTTGAATCTGTAAGTCCGCTGTTAACTTTGAAATGCTTTCTGTACATTCCCACAGGGTTATAGTTTACAGCGCACTGAGGCGACTGAACATTTTCCGACTGCCATGGCATATCTACATTGGTGTAAATAGAGAAATCAAACCCGTAATGTGTCCAGCTCGCAGGCAGGGTAAGGTTATCTTTCCACTCACCTTTTTCTTCATAGCCCGGTTCATAGAATCCTTCGTAGTCCGGCTGCTGCGCTTCTGTCTGATTCTTTACTACGGCAAGCGACCAGTCTGTTACGGAACCATCCTTACCTGTAAGAAACTGCACATACTTAGACGCATCTTTTTTATAATCACGCGCGCCGGTAATTGCAGCCTCTACAGAATCATAAGATACATATGAAGTAGATGTTACTGATGCATTCTTTACATTAATATTATAAACTTCGGAACCCGTAACCTGATTTCCATGCGTATCAGTATAATCTATTCCCATCCATTCCTGATGCGTGAATTTGACCGTATCATTCACACTTGCATCTTTTATAGAATTAAGGGCAGGTAATGTACTGTTATTAAACGGCGCCCATCCTTTTACCAGATTGATTCCGGTTACCTCAGGCGTCGGCTGCTCTTTCTGCCCAGCCGGTTGGGTAGGCTGTACATTTGACTTGTCAGACTGCGGCTCCACTTTTTTTTGTGAAACCGTAACTGATACGCTGCCAAGCTTTCTGGTTTTCTTTTTTAACGTTTCTTTCACTGTAATCTTAGCCTTACCTTCCTTTCTGCCTTTTACAACGCCTTTAGCGGTAACGGTTGCAACCGCTTTCTTAGAAGTTTTAAACTTATACTTAGCTTTTTTGGCTTTATTTTTTATTTTAATTGCCTTTTTTTCGCCGACTTTAAGCGATATCTTCTTTGTCTTGACAGCAGCCTTCTTAGCCGCATCCACATCAGAAACTTCTCCTGCTGCCGCAAGGCAGAACATGACTGCTGCAATAACAATGCTGATAACTCTCTTAACCATGTGTATTCCCCTTTCTATCTTCATAAATTTAACTACACTTCAGTATTATTATAATGCAGTTTATTGAAATACACATTGCATAAAACTGATAACATATTGTATAATAATGATATGTATACCGTTGGTTTGCTGTTTAACAGATAAGGGATGATACTATGAAGGATTATGCAGGATACCGGGAAGAAAACGGCCGCCAGACAAGTGGGTTTATGTTTTATATATATACCCTGTATGCAAACCCGGGACAAAATGTGCCTCTGCACTGGCATGAAGAAATCGAGATTTTATTTTCTAAGGCTGACGGGATACTTATGCTTGACGGCAAAAAAATAAATTATCTTAAAGGTGATATACTTTTCATTAATTCGCAGCAGCTGCACAGCACCTATCATACAAGCGCGGGCTGGGCATACCATATCCTCATACATCCTGAACTTCTCTGCATCCGAAATATATTAAATGATAAAAATAAGAGTTTCCGCTTTACGGAAAAGATAGCTTCTGATGATGTATTTTGCAGGCAGCTTCTCGAAAATATAATTCAGATTCCCACACCCGTATCATATAAAAACAGGCTCTTTGTTATGAGCAAACTTTTTGAACTGCTGTTTTATCTTATGGATAAGGGATATTTGATTATTGAAAACGAAACCGGAATAACGACCCAGGAAAGTTATATAAAATCTGCCCTTGAGTACATCAGCCAGAACCTAAGCCATAGAATCCCCGTTCAGAGCATAGCCGATGAAGTTGGAATTTCCAAAGAATACCTTATGCGCCTTTTCAAAATATATACGGGAGAAACAATCAATTCATACATACAGGCGCACCGCCTCGAAGCGGCAAAAAACGACCTGTCCGCCGGATACAGCCTTACAGATATCATATACAAATATGATTATTCCGACGTCGCTTATTTCTGCAGATTGTTTAAAAACCATTACGGCATATCACCAGGGAAATTTAAAGAAAACCAAAGTAAGAACCATATAATGAAAGAATAGGTCCAATTTTCAATATGCGATTCTAAAATAATCTAAATAGGATTTGTATTTATCCTGCGCCGAAAGACAGGTATCAGTCAGATAGCCTTTTTCATTGTTCCATTCCGCAATCCCACGGTAATAAAACATTTTCAGGTTATCCTCGATAATAAACGGAACTATATTATATTTCAGACATTCTTTGAACATAATCAGTCTGCCGACCCGTCCGTTGCCGTCTTGAAACGGATGGATTGTTTCAAACTTCACATGGAAATCCAGAATATCCTCAAAAGTCTTTTCTGATTTTATGTTATATTCTTTTAATATTGCCTGCATATTACCGGCAACTTCTTCCGGAAGAATAGTTTTCATACCCCCAACCTCATTTGGAAGTCTCTTATAATCACCGACAGCAAACCAGTCTTTACGTGAGTCACTGGTACCGTTCTTCAAAGTCATATGGAGTTCTTTAATAAATTTCTCTGTCAGCTCCTCTTCTGCATTATCAATAATGATATCAATACACCGGAAATGATTTACTGTTTCAATCACATCATCTACATTTAATACTTCATTTTCCATACCGATAGTATTGGTATCAAAAATATATCTTGTCTGGGCATGTGTCAGGCGGCTGCCTTCAATGTGATTTGAATTATATGTCAATTCTATCTGGGTTTTATGATAAATACCGCCGGGGTATTTACACGCTTTCTGTTCCTGCAGGATATTAAGCAGTGTTCCCGGCTTTGCCTCCATCTCAGAGTTTAAAAAACATCCCATATAATCCCCTCCGCTAATTCGAGATTATAACTGCGCTAAACTGTTATATAGTATAACATATTGCCGTCATTAAATTCAAATCTTTTTCGCTTTCAATCATCGTTCATAACTTATTCCCTTTGCTCCTTCGGATTAAGATATTTAATCACCTTCGCCGGCACTCCGCCGACTACTGCATAATCCGGAACATCCTTGGTCACTACAGCTCCCGCACCCACAACAGCGTATTGACCGATTGTCACTCCGGGGCATATAGTCACATTCATACCAATCCATGCATTCTTCTTTACAGTCACCTTTCCGTAAGTATAAGTCGTATGTCGCTCATTCATATCATGGTTTATCGTCGCAATGCGAAGTCCGGGTGCTGCCATAGAACCATCCTCAAACTCTATACCGCCTGATGCCGAGAGTATAGCTGAATGATTTATAAATACCCCTTTGCCAAACTTGACTCTGTTTCCAAAATCACAAATAAATGGTGTTAGTATCCTGACATCATCTAACTTCTGTTCAAAAAGCTCTTCGAGATAAAGGACATACGCGGGATCATCCGGCATACAGGCATTTGCCTTGGCACACAGAGTCCTTGCTCGCATCATCTCGTCCACCGCTTCCTTGAAATATGGCTCCCTCACATCCGTAGGACCGCCCTGCTCCATAAGTTCATATACATATCCTGATTCGTAATCCATTTTATCATCCTCCAATGCTATATAAGTCCGTTTACCTTAAACCACTTTTCAACCTTTGTTTTCGACTCTGCCGCCTGACTTCCCGTGATTGAAAGTCCATCCGCAACAGCAGCTCCCGCAGCGTATTTTTTCAGGTCGCTTACGCTTAAACCCATGCCGCTTCCCTCATTCGTGCAAAGCGGAAGAATCGTCTTTCCGGAAAAATCAAATTTCTCCAGGAAAGTTACCACCGCCATGGGCATCGTTCCCCAATAATTAGGATAAGCAAGTACCACAGTATCATAATCCTCTATGCTGTCAGGAACGCTTACAAGCTCAGGCCTTACATTTTCCTTTAAATCTTTCTTTGCCTCCTCGATACATATCATATAGACCGGTGAATATGGCTTTTTCATCTCAATTTTGAATGTATCCGCTTCTATAAGCTCCTTCATGTGCCCTACTACGATTTCAGTATTTCCTATCTTCACATACCTCATTGCTCCGCCAAAATAATTCTCATCTGCCCTTGAAAAAAATGCTATCAGTGTCTTTGCCATCGTATGACCTCCGTTCATTTATTTGCTGTTATCTGTGATTTACTGTTTACATTCTCTCACGAAAATATTATAATGTCCAATAGAAACATTAAATACTCTATTTAATTATTAAATATCAGGGGGTCTTATGACATCAAAACAGATAGATTTTTGTATAGAACTCGCAAGAACCGAAAGTTTTTCAAAGGGTGCTGAGAATTTGTTTGTCAGCCAGCCCACATTTTCCTATCAGATAAAGCTCCTTGAGGAAGAAGTGGGCTTCAAGATTTTTGAGCGAAATGGCAAGGGTGCCACCCTAACTCCCGCAGGCGGGCAATTTGTAAGCTATCTGTCAGGCATGCGTGATGATATGAAGCGAGCTATCGAGCAGGGACAGAATTTTAGCGCCAGATACCATGACAATATTACCATAAGCCTTATGGTCCGTCAGGCTGTTTACTTTCTGCCGGAAGCCATCCGCATCTTCGAGAGCAAAAATCCCGGAGTTCAGATCACACCGAGGTTCCAGTATGAAGGCGGCTTAGACAGTTTCCTAAAAAACGAGTCAGATATTCTTTTCACCTTAAAAGAACACACAAAACAGCTCGCAGGCAGTACCGTCCACGAGCTTTTTGACAGTCATATTTATTTAATCACTGACAGAAAAGATCCTCTGTCTGACAAAAATATAATCACAGATGAGGATATCTATGGAAGGACTCTGATGGTCGGAGGAGGCTCGCCTGAGCTTCTCCGCTCCATACAGCAAAAACTCATATCCTCCGGAAAAATATCATATTTTAACAGTCCTGACCACGACAGTACGCTAACCAATATAGCCGCCGGACACGGCATCTGTCTTGCGCCCGGATTCCTTAACGACCACAGCGGACAATTCTCCTGGATTCCCTACGACTGCAATGACAGTTTTCACTGCGTTCTATTAACGCACAGGAATGACACCCGCAAATCTTTGAAAATTTTTATAGAAATCTTGAAAGAACTGTATGATAAAGCTGTGGCATTCCCACTATAAACGATGATATCATACAAATTTCCGGAATGAATTATCTCTTTAACCTAAAACTCCAAACTATCCGCATGGAGCAGAAAATATTTCATACCCATAATCACAAATCCTTCTTCATTTCTCCAAGGCTTTTTCGTTCCGTTTACTATAACAATCTTCTTAAATGAATCTGAAATATTTCGGAGTGAATTAAGTTCTTGTGTCTGCTTTTCCGCAGAAGCCATATCATAAGCTACTTGAATGTAATATCTCTGACTTCCCTGGTTCACTACAAAATCAACCTCTAACTGCTTATGAACTCTCTTTCCTTCGCCATTCTTTGCAAATACATCCACAATGCCAACATCCACATTGTAACCACGAATAAGCAGCTCATTGTAAACAATGTTTTCCATAATATGAATAGGTTCCTGCTGTCTGAAGTTTAGTCTGACATTTCTAAGTCCAATATCAGAAAAATAGTATTTCAGATTTGCCCCTACATACTTTCTGCCTTTAATATCATACCTGTTCGCCTTAGAAATCAAAAATGCCTCTGCCAGATAATCAATATGGTTGGATATGGTTTTATTGCTATAATTGATACCTCGTTCACTTTTAAAGGTGTTCGATATTTTAGTTGGATTGGTAGACGCTCCTATGGCAGAAGCAAGAATATCCACCAAAGTTCCGAGTTCATCAACATTTTGAATCCTGTTTCGCTCTATTACATCCTTGATATAAACATTGGTAAAAATATTTTTAAGATATTCAGCCTTTTGGCGTTCCACAGGAAATTGTGCTACCTGCGGCAAGCCACCATATATCATATATTCCTCCCAGGCATCATCATAATCTCCATCAAAAGCTGCATAGAACTCTGCAAAGGACAACGGATAAATTCTGATTTCATCGCCTCTGCCCCTAAATTCCGTCACAATATCGCTGGATAAAAATTTAGAATTACTGCCAGTTACATACACATCAATGTTACTGATACGAAGCAAACTGTTCAATACTTCCTCAAATCGCGGCATAAACTGTACCTCGTCCAAAATCAGATAATACTTCCGGTTATCTTTCATTACATCTTTAATATATTGATAACACTTCTTCGGATCTCTCAGTTCCTCATTTTCAATGCCATCTAAAGCAATTTCAATGATGTGATTATTATCTACACCATTATCCAATAAATATTTCTTAAACAATACAAATAACAGAAATGATTTACCACATCTCCTAATTCCTGTGATAATTTTAATCATTCCGTTATCCTTTCGTATCTTTAACTGTTCAAGGTATGAATCTCTTTTAATTTCCATAGTGCTACTCCTTGTTTTCGTGTATTGCACGAATTTTAGTAATGATATTTTACTACTAAATCGTTTCCTATTCAATAGACATTACTATTTTTTGTGAATTTGCACTGTTTTATGTAGATTCATGTTCATATAGCGCATTTCGCCGCGTCGGGTTTACTGCTTCTTATTCATTTTACTTTGACTGTACCCATTTCTCCACGCTCTTGTAGGACAAATCCGTTAAATCCTTTCCCTTTACCACTTTTGCGCCCTTAGCAGACTCTTTTACTCCTTTTATACTTCCGGATATACCGCTTCCCCCACTGGTGCAGAAAGGCACGATTATTTTTCCTTCCAAATTATAGGATTCCAGGAAA
Source organism: uncultured Lachnospiraceae bacterium (assembly GCA_947594855.1). GTDB lineage: Bacteria > Bacillota > Clostridia > Lachnospirales > Lachnospiraceae > V9D3004. The sequence goes on along the minus strand of CANQEL010000030.1, from coordinate 480 downwards.
GTCCTGATAATCTTTGGTTCTTTACCCCACCAGATGGGATAGCCTACAAATATCAAATCATATTTACGAATGTTTTTAACTTTTCCTTTGATTTCAGGTCTGGCATTTTCATCTCTCTGCTCTCTGTTCGCCCTGCAATCGTCATTATCATAGCCTAAATCAGCCGATGTATAAGGTTCTGCCGCCTTAATTCTATACAGGGTGCCTCCGGATGCCTTCTTTATTTTTTTTGCAGCACCCTTTGTCGTTCCCGTTGCCGAAAAATAGGCTACCAACACTTTTTGCTTCTTTGAGCCTGCAGCTGCGCTTACTCCTGCTGCTGGAAACGCCATTCCTGCAATTAATGTAAATACCAATAACATACTAAGCCAGCAAATGTTCTTTTTTCTTATCATAACAATCTCCTCCTCGTATAATATCTTTTAGATACAGTAAATGTACCTTGATAACTTAATAAATTTTTGTTCAATAGGCTTAGTA
>CANQEL010000029.1 GCA_947594855.1 uncultured Lachnospiraceae bacterium | reverse complement strand
TTTGTCAAAATCTACAATTCAATGCTTGTAGTATATCATATATTATTATTTATGGAAAGAGGTTTTTATTATACAATTACAAAATATTTTATCTGATTCTTTAGAATTTCTTCCCTGAAAAACATTTTTGACAATGCTTCCTCTTCATCAATTAAAACCAGCACAATCTCTGATGCATGGGAATCAAGCACTCTTATTATGCTGTTAATAGTCTGCGCGTTCATTGCAGAAGCATTTTCTATCATAATGCATGAACCGATAAGTTCTGATATCTGTTCGTCAAGGTTAAGCGTATTAAGTTTTTCGGCGCTTATTTTGGCAATTTTTATCTTGTTATCCCCAAAATACTGCCTGTTCTGCAATTCTTTCGTAATTTTCTTAACAATAGTAAGATAATATGTAGGTTCAGACGCAGCAATAGCAATATTAAGCGGTGGCTGTATCTCCATGCCGAATCCCTGAAGCATATATTTCAGGTGTGTATATGGTATATCCTGTCCATATTTTGATAATCCGCCAACAGGTTCAGACTCGTCTGCATTTTCTTCCGTTATTACATCTTCCTCTGTTTCAGTATTATCTTCCTGCGTTGCTGCAATATCTTCGTCTGATGTATCTGAATCTGCTTCACTCTCTGCAGAATCATCCTCATTTTCGGCCTCATTTTCTTCCTGCTGCATATATTTATTAACATCAGCACTTATGGTTTCTTTAAAATTCTCTATAATATCTTCATCTATTTCATCTGTATAATATTGTTTTAAAAGCGACGCTTTTTTGGCTGTTTCACTTCCAAAAAACCATTGCATTATCTTATGACATTCCTTTACGCATGCGTCAGCATTTCCTGTTTTATGATACTGCCTTGCAAGTTCATATGCCCATTTTTCGTTATATTCTTCATCAAGTATAGCCTTAAGGTCATCTATTATCACATCCGTACCGGCATCTGATGCTTTGTCAATCCTGTATTTAAGAGTGTATCTGTCTATACTGTTCTTGTCTTTCGTCAGATACTCCTGATAAAGCGACGACGCCTCTGCAGTATTACCGCTTTTTATGCATAAAATTATAAGCTTATACAGTATTCTCCTTGTACTTATCTGTTCATATATAAGCTTATACATATCTTTTGCTTTATCATATAATTCATTTTTTCTGTACACTTCTGCCAAAAGCTTAAGTTCCTGTACCTCTTTTACCCTGTCGGTATCAAAAGTTTCCGCCATCTCAAGGGCGGCCTCATATTTCTTTTCTTCTAACAGTTTTCCTAACTGCACATACTTTAATGTGTTTTCATATTTACCCATTGATTTTATGCTCCTCATAAGTAATTACTAAAACAACAAGTTTCATATATTATAAAAATCCGTGCGTCCTGTTTTGAATTTGCAGCCCCGGACGTTACCTTTACAGTTAACTCAGTCCAGGCACCCTCACGGCACACAGATAATTTTGCTTAGTGCTGCTTCATTCCTGACCTGACACGGTTCACAAACTTCTGTTGCGTAAGACCCAGACGTCAACGCCACTTATAAAGGGCAGCTCCAAAACCACAAACCCTAGACCGGACATCACCCCTGCTGTAGCGGATTGCAGGTACAGGGCACCGCTAACTCCCCGGCTGCACGGAAATCTTATAACATAGTTTCATAAGTCAGTATACTTACTTTTTTTATTACTGTCAACTTTTTTCTATTTGTAACAATTCCCATTTTTCGAGCATTTTCATTGCTTTTTCTGCCGTAACTCCCTGAAAAATTTCTGTAAAAGTTCACTACATTCAGGCTGCATAACATCCCTTATTATTTCCGTTTTATGATTAAATCCATCCATTTGCAGAAGGTTTATCACCGAACCTGCGCAGCCGGCTTTCGGATTCATGCATCCAATGACAACTTTCGGAATCCTCGCCTGAAGTATCGCTCCCGCGCACATTGGACACGGCTCTAATGTCACATACATCGTGCAGCCTTCAAGTCTCCAGTCTCCTATAACCTTCCCCGCTTTTTTAATAGCGGCTATCTCCGCATGGCCAAGCGTGCTTTTTATATAGTTCCTTTTATTGTAACCTCGCGCAATAATCTTTCCTTCATATTCAATAACGCATCCTATGGGAACTTCATCAATCGCATATGCTTTTTTTGCCTGCTTTAACGCTTCTTTCATATATTTTCCGTATACTTCCATAGTTTTATCCTTTCCTGCTATTAGTGTAACACACAAATGAATGTAATTCAAGAAGTTTTTGTTCTAAAAGTCTTATAACAGGAACCCTGTTACTGAGATTTTATCTGTACACAGTAAGCCAGTGGTTTACCTGTATCAGGTATGCCATCATCTGCGGACCCGCCATAAGCTGTCCGTACCACGGTTTTCCGTAATCTTTCGGATTTTCAATAAATTTCTCTACTTTTTTCTTATCTATGCAGAAGTGAATTGGGCTTGATGTGTCATTAATGATTTCCTTTAGCATCTCTGCAAGCAGATTCTCATATTCCGGATTATATGTCTTCGGATACGGACTCTTTCTGCGGTATAGGACTTTGTCGGGCAGATAACCTTCCGCAGCTTTCCTGAGAAGATTTTTTACGACGCCGTCTTTTGCTTTCATAGACCACGGAACATTAAATACATACTCCACAAGATTGATATCGGCAAGCGGCACTCTTGCCTCAAGTCCGTTAAACATACTTGTTCTGTCCATGCGGTCAAGTAAAGTCTGCATAAACCACCTGAGATTCAGATATGATATTTTGCGCCTTCCCGCCTCAACTTCGTCATCTTCCGGAAGAATGTTAATCTCACGTACCGACGCGTCATAGGTTTCGCTTACATATTCATCAAGCCTGAGCCAGGAAAGAAACTCATCATTTAAAAGCTCCTTTCTAGGCGCCAGATCCGATACCCACGGGAACACATCCTTGCCCGTTACTTTATGGAACCATGGATAACCGCCAAATACCTCATCCGCACATTCTCCTGTCAGAACAACCTTATTATAGTCTTTTACAACCGAGCAGAAATATAAAAGCGATGAATCAACATCCGCCATTGTAGGAAGATCTCTTGATACTACCGAATCAAGCAACAGCTCCGCCTGTTTCTTAGTACTGCATTCGAGATATCTGTGGTTGGAATTCAGATACCGCACCATTTCATCCACATACGGCCTGTCTTCCGACGGCTGGAATGAATTAGGCGTAAAATATCTGCTGTTGTCCGTAAAATCAAACGAAAATGTATCCAGGGTTTTCCCTTCTTTTGAAAGCTCTGACGCGCATACTGAAGATACCAGGCTTGAATCCAGCCCGCCGGATAAAAACGTGCATATCGGAACATCCGATACCATCTGCCGCTTTATGGCATCGGTTACAAGAAATGTTGTCTTTTCTATTGTCTCTTCATAGGAATCATAATGGGGTTTTGACATAAGCCGCCAGTATGTCACAGCGTGTATTCCATACTTATTTATACACAGGTATTGTCCCGGCAGCACCTCATTTATTCCTGCAAATACACCCTTACCGTATGTCTTTGCGGGTCCCAGACCAAATACCTCGCAAAAGCTTTCCCTGTTTATAACAGGTTTTACTCCGGGGAATTCAAATATCGCCTTCATCTCAGATGCAAAGATAAGCGTATCTTTATTTACCGTATCTTTAAAATACGTATAATACAACGGTTTTACACCCATCTGGTCCCTGAACAGATAAAGCGATTCATGCCTCCTGTCATATATGCCTATTGCGAATATGCCATTGACCTCACTTATAAAATCCGCACCATATTCCATAAATGAATGTAAAAGCACCTCGGTATCTGATGTGGTTACAAATGAGTGTCCACACAGCACGAGGTTGTCTTTTAATTCTTTAAGATTATATATTTCTCCATTAAATACAATAATGTAATTACCTGACTTGTCAGTCATTGGCTGCTGTCCGTTTTCCAGATCAATAATTGAAAGCCTGGTATGCGAAAAGCAGCACTTTTCTCCTATATACATTCCATCCTCGTCAGGTCCTCTGTGTTTAATAGTCTGCGACATCTTCTCCAGAACATTTTTCTGCCTAAGTGAATCTGATGAAAAATCAGCATTATGATTATAATAGCCCAGTATTCCGCACATAATATTACCAATCGTTTTTTCTAATATAATATGCTTAAGGCTTTTACACTATGTCTGTTATAGAAATACACCAATATCCGAACTCTCCCCGCATATCTTCTTTACTGCTCATAGGTTTAAACAATTCAAATCCAAACATCTTTGCCATAAATTCATCTTTATTATGATATACTCCCGGCACTCCTATAAGATAACTCGGATGATACTTATCAGCCGTTTTCATAAGCACAAGATGTCTGTAACTGTAATACCCGTGAAGAAGAAAACTGTTATTAGCAATCACCCATGTATCAATCGGAAGATGTCCTATATCCTGCGGTTCAATCCTTATACACCAAAGCATTTCGTCATCCTCAAACGGATACATCCTCGGATACTTTGCCATCATTTCTTCCGCAGCATCCGCCACCTTTTCCTTATGACTCTCAGGCTGTGTTAAATCATTATCTGAAGAAGGTTCCGGTATTTCCTCCGACTGTATATCTGTATCCTCACTCGCTTCCGGTTCCACACATTCCTCTTCAGGCGCTTCCTCTTCGTACTGCATAACGGCCGGCGGCGTATCGCTGTCATTTACACTTTCATCAGCCTTAATTCCTTCCGAATATTTAAGTTCTATTGGTTTATCATCCCATTCTGAACCAAAATATTTGTTTTCATTATGATATATTATAAGTCCGCACACATCACGCATACCATAAGCGCTATTCTCTATTGATTGGGAGTTCAATACGAAAGAAGCATCCCCGGTTCCCTTACGGACATAAATATCACCTATATATATACCCTTCATACGCCCGTTTTCTCTCACATACAAATATACTTTCATTGGTTCCGTTACACTAAGTACATTAATATGTATTGTAATTTTTGATTTGGATTCGCGCATTTCAACCCTTGCATAGCCTATATTATTGCCTTTATTTCCATTATCATATGAATATACATACGCAATCCATCTTTTATATTCCGACATAGTCAAGCCCCCTTTATACATCAAATGTATGCGGAAGGTATGACGTTTAGAACAATATTATCCTGATATTTTCTTAGCCCGTAAAAGAAGATATTCCCGGTCATTCAGCTCAGGATTATCAATAACCTCACCAAACAGCGTATTCAGTATATCTCCTATCTGTTTTCCTTCGGTAATTCCCATTTCAATAAGGTCGCGCCCATTTATTTTAAGTTCTTTTATTGTCAAAGTTTCTTTATCATTTATTATTTCCTTAAGCAACTCTTTGGAGATATCAAGCAGCCTGTATTTATCCTCCCTGTTATAATCACTCTGCGCCGACACGTCCGCCTCCATAAGCACAAACAAAAGCGGCATTATATCCAGACCTGCCCTGCTCACAAATCTCCTTAGTTCCTTTTTTGAGCCTGTAAATCTGTAATCATGGTATCTTATCAGCCTCGATACCATATTTATAGTATAATTATCAAATTTAAGCCTCTTTAATATAACCGAAGCCATCTCAGCTCCTTTTTCCGGATGCCCGTAAAAATGCTCTATTCCGTTTTCGTCACATTTTCTGCAGACAGGTTTTGCAACGTCATGCAGAAATGCACTCCACGACAAAATTCTAAGCTCTCTTTCATCATTTCCTTTGTAAATTCTTTTTACCGCCTCAACTGCTTTTATTGTATGAATACCTACAGTATATATATGATTGGGATTATTCTGAGTAGTTTCCATCATTCTGTCCCATTCGGGCAGAAATACACCCGTAAGCCCTGTATTATATGCTTCAATAAGTCTGTCCGGTCCATCTGAAATAAGCAGCTTTGAAAGTTCCACACGTATTCTCTCATAACTTACATTTTTTATCTTCTGAGATGCATTACATATGGCTTTATAAGTTTTCTCCTCTATATTAAAACCAAGCTGACCTGCAAACCTTACTGCCCGCAACGTTCTGAGCGCATCTTCATTAAATCTCTCATCTGCATTACCAACGCATCTTATAATTCCGGCTTTTAAATCATCCATTCCCCCGAATATATCTATAACACCCTCATCAGGGTTATATGCCATCGCATTAATTGTAAAATCCCTGCGCTTCAGGTCTTCAGTAAGGCTTGCGGTAAAGCACACGCTTTTAGGATGTCTGCAGTCCTCATATTCACCGTCTATCCTATATGTCGTAACCTCATAACCTTCTCCCCCGATACGTACCGTAACCGTACCATGGGCAATACCTGTATCTATAGTCTTATTAAAAAGCCTTTTTATTTCATCAGGCGTCGCAGACGTTGTAATATCCCAGTCCTGCGGCTGCTTATGAAGCAGTGAATCCCTTACGCAGCCGCCGACCGCGTATGCTTCATAACCATTCTCATTAAACCTGTTTATTATTGCCGCTACATTTTCCGGAATATCAATATGCATTTTCGTCACCTCCGCAAACCGGTTTAAAATATATGCGACTATAATAACATAAAGTACATGACAAATAAAGCGATTAGTGTTAATCTAATCAGTAGAATTTTACAGAATGGAGTGGAAGTTTTGAAAGAATTATTTAAACTTTTCCTAACCTTTGCCAAAGTCGGATGCTTTACTTTTGGCGGAGGATATGCGATGCTTCCCCTGCTGCAGAAAGAAGTAGTGGAAAAAAATAACTGGGCAACCGAAGAAGAACTTATGGATTATTTTGCAATAGGCCAGTGTACTCCGGGAATAATCGCCGTCAATACGTCGACCTTCATAGGATATAAAAGAAAAGGTATTATTGGCGGAATAGCTGCAACTCTTGGAATGGTATTTCCTTCAATTATAATAATTACAATAATTGCGGCTTTCATACGCTCCTTTGCAGAACTTGAAATAGTAGGACACGCGTTAAACGGCATAAAAGCCGGTGTGTGCGCGCTTATTCTTGATGCGGTAATTAAGCTTACCAAAAAATCAATTATTGACAAATACACCCTGACACTGTTTGTTGTAGTATTTTTTATAGCTCTCCTTACTGATATTTCAACGGTTATACTGATTATTTCGTCAGGTATCCTTGGTGTTGTAATAAGCCGTATAAAAACGCGCATTAACGCAGGAAAGGGGGAGGCGTAATTGTTATTATATTTCAGATTATTTTATGAATTTGCCAAAACCGGACTTTTTGCAATAGGCGGCGGTCTGGCAACCCTCCCGTTTCTATATGAAATGTCTGTAAAAACAGGCTGGTTTACAACACATGATATTTCAAATATGATTGCCGTATCTGAGTCCACGCCGGGTCCTATTGGAATCAATATGAGTACTTATGTGGGATTCCAGACTGCCTATACTTACTTTGGGGCAGCAGGCGGAATACTGGGAGGCATAACAGCAACCCTGTCTCTGGTACTTCCATCCATTATAGTCATTGAACTGATTTCAAAAGTATTAAACAAATTTAAAGAATCACAGCTCGTACAGGATATATTTTATGGATTAAGACCTGCAGCCGCCGCCCTTGTCGCCGCATCCGGAATGAGTATAGCTAAAGTCGCCTTTCTTATTGAAAATACCGCTGCCATAACAATAAATTTTAAATCGCTTATACTTGGTATACTTATATTTGTATCTTATAAATTATTCAAACTCCATCCGGTTGTATATATAGCCGCGGCAGCTGTTATCGGAATTATATTTAAATTCTGACCGTACAGCCATAATTACTTTTTATTCCTGCTTATATTCTTCATTTTGAAATGCCATTGAATATATTGTCCTTATTGTGACAAAACCGGCAGGCCCCAGGATAACTCCTATTATTCCGAACAACCGTATACCAACATAAAATGATATAAACATATACATGGGACGCAGGCCGGTCTGTTGTCCCATTAATCTTGGTTCGGATATTTCACGTACACACAGGCACAAAAGATAGGTAATCATAACCATAACAGCCTCTTTAAGCCTTCCCTGAAACAGATAAATAACGGCCCATGGGATAAGAATACTTCCGCTTCCGATTATCGGAAACGCATCTAATACAGCAATAATAATTCCTATCAATAGCGCATATGGATTACCCAGTACAAAAAATCCAAACCAGCAAATTACCGAAATCATAAATATAATAGTTCCCTGGGTTTTAAAATATCCTCCCAAAGTATCCTGCAGCTTGTTAAAAACAGGCATAAAATGCATTAATATATCCGAGCTTTTAGCATCATCCCGTATTTCAGAATAATCTTCCATAATAAGCCACGCCCCGACAAGAAAAAACAGAAAAACAACTACTGTCGATATAACGCACCGGCACATATTCCACGCTTCCTTCGTTATAAAAGGAAGTATTTTTTCATTCCAGTTCGCCCCGATATAATCGGTACCCGATAAAAATATGCTGTATGCTTTTCCTCCGTCTATTCCAAGCCATCTGTCACAGCATGTACATATTCTTTGTATGCCTTCAGCCGCCTCGGTTCTGATAAACGGAACATTAGCAACAAGCTGCTTAATCTGCCCCAGAACCAATATGCACAAACTTCCTGCAGCTGCAAATATCAATACACATATTATAAAAACTGTAATTACCACTACACATTTATATGGAATTCTTAGCTTATCAGATATTTTTCTTACATAGGGATAAAGCCATTTAGATAAAATTATGGAAAAAATAAAAGGAATTACCAGTGGCAGCAGATATCTGAACAAAAGATATACCGCAATGGTAATTCCTGTTAAGCATAGTAATTTTTTAAGAAAAACCCTGTCAAACATATAATATGGCTCCCCTGCAAGAAATTAATTATAAACTAATAAAAAGTATTCCCTGCAGAAAGAAATCTTATTATATCTTAAACCTGTATCCAACACCCCATATTGTTTCGATATATTGAGGCTTTGACGTATCTCTTTCAACTTTTTCCCTTATTTTCTTGATATGGACTGTTACTGTGGCAACATCTCCCACCGATTCCATTCCCCATATTTTCTGGAAAAGCTCCTCCTTGGTAAATACATGGTTAGGGTTTTGCGCCAAAAATGTAAGAAGGTCAAACTCTTTCGTGGTAAAAATCTTTTCCTCGCCGTCAACAAATACTCTTCTTGCCGTCTTATCAATCATTATCCCTCTTATCTCAATACATTCATTGTCGTTATTATTACTTCCGACAAGCCTTGAGTATCTGGATAAATGCGCCTTAACACGGGCAACAAGTTCACTTGGGCTGAACGGTTTGGTAATATAATCGTCTGCGCCAAGGCCAAGACCACGAATCTTATCAATATCATCATTTTTTGAAGATACCATTATTATCGGCATATCCTTCTTTTCACGAACTTTACGACATATATCAAATCCATCAACGCCCGGAAGCAGCAAGTCTAATATCAACATATCATAATCGTTCTCGAGTGCTTTCTTAGCTCCTGTCTCACCATCTGTTTCAACTTCTACCTGAAAATCACTAAGCTCCAGATAATCTTTTTCAAGTTCAGCAATAGCAAGTTCATCCTCGATAATTAGTATTTTATTCATATAATATTTCCACCTATCCTTTAATTTATAAATAAAATAACACCATAAACGTTCCTATTCCGCCTAGTTTATCTTATTGTACTGTTATTATAATTCATTCTTTAAATAATTTCAAATGTTTTTTAAAGAATTTTTAAAAATTTTTTTAAAAAAGATATGTAATATACTTTATTACATATTATTCTTGACGATTATTATAAAATATTGTATTCTCATTTTAGTTTTAAGGAGGCTACTTTACAATGGAAAAGAAATTATTTACATCAGAGTCTGTGACTGAAGGACATCCTGACAAAATATGCGATCAGATATCGGATGCTATTCTGGATGCTTTATTAGAACAGGACCCTGAAAGCCGCGTTGCATGTGAAACTGCGATAACAACAGATTTTGTCCTTGTAATGGGTGAAATAACAACTAAAGCAGACATAGATATTGAAAAAATTGTCCGTAATACTATAGACGGAATTGGTTATAATAATATTGAATACGGATTTGATTGTAATACCTGTAAAGTTTTAATTGCTTTGGATTCGCAGTCAGATGATATTGCGCTGGGCGTTGACAAGTCCTTTGAAGCAAAACAAAGTTCCGATACAGATGTTTCCCTTATCGGCGCAGGCGACCAGGGTATGATGTTTGGTTATGCTTCGGATGAAACAGAAGAATATATGCCTTATCCTATATATATAGCGCATAAACTTACCAAAAAACTTTCTGAAGTACGAAAAGACGGTACTCTTGCTTACCTGAGACCCGACGGCAAAAGCCAGGTAACCGTTGAATATGACAGTAATGGAAAACCTGTACATATAAATACTGTTGTTATCTCAACACAGCATGATGAAAATGTCACGCAGGAGCAGATTCATAAAGATATCCGCAAATATGTCATAGACACTGTTCTACCTTCTGAACTTGTCAATGATTCAACCAAATACTATATCAATCCAACAGGAAGATTTGTAATAGGCGGTCCTAATGGCGACAGCGGACTTACCGGAAGAAAGATTATTGTAGATACTTACGGCGGATATGCAAGACATGGCGGCGGCGCATTTTCAGGAAAAGACTGCACAAAGGTTGACCGTTCAGCCTCATATGCCGCACGATATGTTGCCAAAAACATTGTAGCAGCAGGTCTGGCTAAAAAATGTGAAATTCAGATATCATACGCAATAGGAGTTGCTGAACCTACTTCAATTATGGCAGATACGTTTGGCACGGGCATATTAAGCGATGAAAAGCTTGTTGATATCATTCGTGAGAATTTTGACCTCCGCCCTGCAGGCATAATAAAAATGCTTGATTTAAGACGTCCTATATACAAGCAGACTGCCGCATATGGACATTTTGGTAGAGATGAGCTGGATCTTCCATGGGAAAAAACGGACAAGGTTGCCGCACTGTCAAAATACAGATAAGACTTAACTAATATTGACTTTGCTGTTATATAATGATATTATAATAGACGTGTGTCGCTATAGCTCAGCTGGATAGAGCGACCGCCTCCTAAGCGGTAGGCCGGAGGTTCAAATCCTCTTAGCGACGCTAAAAGTGCTGATAACACAAAGGTTCTCAGCACTTTTATTTTTATTAATTCACCATAAAGTGAGTTGTTGACATGCCAGATAAAAAACACAGATATTTACTGAAGATTTCCACTATAATAAAATATTTGTCATCTGTAATTATTATGCTCACAGGTGCATTGCATTATAATCTTCTTTCCCTGATATTGGGACTTGTTGAACTGGTTATGGTTTTCATTATCACCAATTCACTTTTTAAATTAAACAGGGCTGCTTCATTCATCTGGAACTGCATTGTCGTTACCTTTATTAATGTTCAGTTTACCATTTTGAGATTTGCCGGAAGTTTTTTCTCATTTATTATGCTGACAAATATTAATTCTATTTCTGCATTAAGCGGAAAAGCTGATATTTATCTTATTTTTGGAACTATAGCCGTAATAGCCGGATTATTGCCTGTTACATCGTTTAACATTCCAAAAAAAGAAATTGGCTTCTTTTCTTCAATAGCTGCCGTTGCCATTTTAATCTTTGCAGGGGCAGATTCTCCTTTCTTTTCCTTTGTTAAATTAGGGGCGGATATATATAATTATAGAGAACTGCGCTCAGATATTATAAACAAAGCAAATAACGGAACTGATATACAGACACTTATGAAGTTCTATAAAAAGGAAATTACAGACGCATACCAAAAACCTGCCGCACTTGGCAGTACTCCTAATATAATCCTGATTTTTACAGAAGGACTGTCCCAGAATATTATAGATGACAACCGCAATATTATGCCCAATGTAAAAGAGTACGAATCCAACTCTCTGTTTTTTACCAATTATTATAATCATACCGCGGCAACTTACAGAGGTATAAGCGGACAGCTTTTTTCATCACATCAGTTTAATAACTATGACGAAAACCATCTGATATCCCTGCAGAGTATATTAAAAAATTCCGGCTACAACACTACATTTATTAATGCAGAACCGGAAAATCATGAATTTACGGACTATCTGTCCAGTCTCGGTTTTGACAATGTTATTAACACCGCAAATACAGACAGATACTCAACAGACAAAGAAGCGTACGAATTATTATATGAAACTATCTCCGCTTCCGATAAAAATATTCCGCAATTTATAGCCCTGTATACATTTTGCACACATGTTTCACTGAATTCTGATGATGAAATATATGGCGATGGTTCCAATATCCTGTTGAACAGATTTTATAATGCAGACGCTCAGTACGGCAATTTCATGTCCAAAATTATTGAAAATGGTTTAACTGATAACACTGTAATAATATATACCACAGACCACGCGTCATATTGCGACGAGGATTTCATAAATACATTTTATCCGGACTACAACCGCGAGGATACATTCTGCGATGAAATACCTTTATTTATATGGTACAAGGGCATCTCCCCGGCTTCTGTAGATGTGGCCGGAAGGAATTCTTTAGGACTGGCTCCCACCATATTGGACTTTCTTGATATAAGTTCCCAAAACTTCTTTTTAGGGAATTCCCTTTTTGAAAATTCCAAATCCGAACAGGATATTTTATTTAACACCACTTTTGCAGTACCTGATCAGGATTGGACCGAAAAAACATATAATGACAGTATTACTGCTTTAACATCTGACGAGTACAAATACTTTAATAAACTTCTAAGCGAATACCTATCCTGCACCATCAGGAATGAAAATACCTTACCCTGATTACCAATATGGACATTTTTCTACCTTTTTGATATAATATAGTAATTACTGTATGTTTCCATAAGGGGGATAATTATATGTTCAAAAATAAACTTCCTGATAAACATATTAATAAAGACAGAAGTATTATGGCTACAGGTATTGTAATTATACTTATTGTCGTTCTTTTACTCTCCGCATATTTCAGGATTAACTCATTACTTAGGCAGCGTTCACTCAGCCGTATGGAAGAGGGAGTCAGAACAGTCAAAGAGGAAATTACTTCTAAACTGGAACGTGACAGCCGTATTCTTAATGCGTCTGCCAATATTATATCCCAGGCAAATAATTTCGATATAGACGCAACCCGTTCAGTAATGCAGACTATTACCCCATTACTGGAAACAATGAAAGTCCGTGTTCTGCTGCCTAACAATCAGATTATTACGCCGAGTGGCAATCTCTATGATGCAATTGATAATGATTCCTTATCATTCGCTGATGAGGCCCCCCTTGGCGAACATATATCGGGCAGAGTAATTAACCTGGCAACCGGCGACCCTGTTCTCAGACATTATGTACCTATAATACAGGATGGTGAAACTGCGGCTTTGCTTTATGGTGTTACTGAACTGAATAATCTGGAAAAAGGCCTTAATATCGACAATATCTATAATGCAAGCGCAAGCGTTTACATAATTGATACAGCCACCGGAGATTTTATCCTTGATACATGGCACGATAATCTCCCGAATATTAGTGATTTTTCTGCAAGCACTTCAGGTCGCAGAACAAAAGGCCGTATGTCATGGGATGCCTATACGAAGGATCTTATCAACCTCGGTACGGGCTATGTAATATTCCGTACTGATAATACTTCAGGATGGGAACATATGTATTATTCTCCTGCCGGCATTAACAAATGGTCCATTGCCGTATCTGTTCCTGAACGTGAGGCTTTCGCAAGTGTTTTTGCCGTTCAGCAGGTATGTCTATATCTGGGCGCAATAATGGCAATTGTCATTATCCTGTATTACTGGTGGGTAAGACGCAACGCAAAACAGATTACTAAACGCGCTGTAGACCAGGCGGTACTGAAAGAAAAACTCCACAAGGCAGAAGCCGCTGACCGTGCTAAAAGCGTATTCCTTTCCAATATGTCACATGATATACGTACACCTATGAATGCTATCATCGGCTTTACAACACTTGCACAAACCAATCTGGATAACCGTGAACGCACTCAGGAATACTTGAAGAAGATTCTCTCTTCAAGCAATCACCTGCTTTCACTTATAAATGATATTCTTGATATGAGCCGAATTGAATCCGGCAAACTTAATATTGAAGAAAAAGAGTGTTCAATCTCTGACATTTTCAGGGATATGCGTAATATTATACAGACACAGATGGAATCAAAGCACCTCAACTTTTTTATGGATACAATAGACGTCATTGATGAAAATATATATTGCGATAAACTGCACGTTAACCAGGTGCTATTAAACCTTCTTTCCAATGCCATAAAGTTTACTCCGGCTGGTGGTACGGTTGCATTAACCATAAGCCAGAAACCACGCGCTCCCAAAGGTTACGGTTCTTATGAAATACGTGTAAAAGACACAGGTCTTGGAATGAGCGAAGAATTTACCAAACATATATTTGAACCCTTTGAACGTGAACACAATACTACCGCAAGCGGAATTCAGGGAACAGGTCTCGGAATGGCTATTACCAAAAATATTGTTGACACAATGGGCGGTACTATTGAACTTCATTCGGAACAGGGCAAAGGTACTGAATTTATTATTAATTTTGATTTCCGGCTTCAGTCTGAACCCCAGAATGTAACAATTATTGAAGAATTAAAGGATCTTCGCGCTCTTGTAGTAGATGACAGTTTTACTACATGCGACAGTGTTACCAAGATGCTCAGGCAGATTGGCATGCGTTCTGACTGGGTTTTACATGGCAGGGAAGCTGTCCTTCATGCAAAACAGGCATATGAACTTGGCGATGAATACCATGCTTATATAATCGACTGGTTTCTTCCCGACCTGAGCGGTCTTGAAGTAGTACGCCAGATTCGTAATATTGTAGGAGACAGCGCTCCTATTATAATAGTCACCGCTTATGACTGGACTGCATTTGAAGAAGAAGCCCGTAAAGCAGGTGTAACCGCTTTCTGCAATAAACCAATCTTTTTATCCGACCTCAGGAATATTCTGATTGCCGCTACCGGAGATACAGTTCAGGAACAGCAGCTGTCTTCATCACCGCAGGACCTTAGCGATAATATAAAAGGTTCACGGCTGCTTCTTACAGAAGATAATGAACTTAACCGCGAGATTGCCGAAGAATTGCTTGTCGGTAAAGGATTTATTGTAGATACTGCCGAAAACGGAAATATCGCTTTGGAAAAAGTGAAGAATTCTGAGCCCGGCTATTATGCACTTGTCCTGATGGATATACAGATGCCTGTTATGAACGGCTATGAAGCTACAAAAGCTATTCGTGCATTAAATAATCCAAAGCTTGCAGATATACCGATTATTGCAATGACTGCCAACGCCTTTGAGGAAGACAGAAAACAGGCACTGGCATGCGGGATGAATGCGCATATTGCAAAACCTATTGACCTGGATAACCTTCTCGAGGTAATAACAGATGTCCTTAATTAGAAATAACGGCATAAAGGATTCAGATATCAGCCTTCCAGTTCTTTTATAATGAAATCTTTTACTTCGTCCGGCCTGATATCAAGGGCGCATGCCAGCTCATTATGAAGCAGCTCTTCTGCGCGTTTCATATAATTCTCATCCACCTGGCTCAGCTTATGTCCTTTTCCTGCCGCCTGTTCCCTTTTTGCAAAAATTGCACGAACCAGCCGAATCAAATCTATACAATCACCGCTTTTCAAATAAACCTGATAGTGCTCGTTAAGCATCCGGGGATTACGATTTTCATAAACTTCTCTTTCAATGCCCGGTATCCGGCTTATAATTTCAAGCGCTTCTTCTTTTGTCAGTACAGGCCGTATATATACCGTAGTATCAACCGGTGCAAAAATCCTGCCGCTCTGATACAGGGGAAGCAGTGTGTAATAATCTTTTTCTTTTTTGGCTCCATGTATATCTAACGGACCAACTGCCTCAATTTCACATACTCCCGCCGAGCCATATACAACCCTGTCACCAACCTTATACATTATTATTCCTCCTGTCTGCCATAATACGCAAAAGTTATTCTGTATTATTTATTATAGCATTTTCGGATTCATCATGTAAGAAATTTTTATCTATTCTAATCTAAGCCTCATCTGCCCATCTGCCCAGCTTTTTTGCGCCGCATCATGTATTACGTCATCCGGCATACTGCATCCGATTAAAAACGGAGATTCCGGATTATGCCTTTTCATATTTTCTTTCACACGCGCCGTATCTGTATTGGCATAACAATACCTGCACAGGTGTCCGCATGTATCATATGCGCCTATATCCACTCCGAGAAGGCATGCGCATTTGCCATTACGCTGATTAGTTTTTCTCTTTGGAACATTAAGATGATTATTCAGGGCCTTTTCAAATGTATTCACAGTCATGCATCCTGCACAATCGGCGCCATAAGGTTCCAATTCATTTTCCTCTGCGCAGGGCCTTATTGTCATGCCATACTTTGAAGCAATCCTTATAAATTCCTTCCCCAGCCTAAGTCTGTCGGCCTTGGGAACTTCACTCACCCCTGAAAAATTACGTTCTACCTTTTTGTATATATCAATAAAACTAATTACACATGTTTCTGTATAACCCGATAACGTTTCCGCCATTTTTTCAAACTCTGATATATGCCGTCTGACAGAATAAGTTTCATTTATAAAGACAGGGTCATACCGCCATCCTATCGAATCTTTGCCAACTATATCGGAAAGTTTTTTAAAACTTTCCAAAACTCTTTCTTTATCCGGTACATTTGGCTCAATCTCTTTTCCATATGGTGTAATGGTAACAAACCAATATTGCCCGTATGGTTTAAATACTTCCATATATGGAAGTACCGGCTCCGGATTTTTGGTGCAAAATGCAATCAGGTCCACTACTTCAGGAGAAAGGCTGTATCTTGTCACGCTTTTAGGATTATATGGGTTGCGCACAAGTACATATCCTTCTTTTATCCTGTTAATCAGCCATTTGTGATAAAATGCCGGTATATCTGTCCTCATTCCTGTTTGTATAATCATTGTTTGCAGACACCTTTAAATTAAAATGAATTTTCTGACAGCCATTTTACTGCTGTTTCCACAAGCTCTGTAATATCTGTTCCATCAGGAGCAGTTACCTGCTGTTTCGGAAGCCCTGCAAACAAATCCAGATGCGCCTTTTCAGCAAATGCATTTTTCAGATAATTGTTGTCATCTGAAAATCCCGGGTCCGGTTGAATCTGACATATACTGTACGCCTGAAGAATTGCGGTTACAGGCACATTATGATACATAATGCCCTTATACTTATCAATCTCGCTCTGTTTAACCGGCGCACTCTCCCTGTATATTCTCATTGCTTCTTTAAGGGCTTTCCGCTCTTCATCAGATAAAGGTTTTGCCTCATTGCAGGTCTGCGTATTATCCTTTACCTGGGCAAGCGTACTCATACCGGAAAGCACGGCAATTACATCATCTAATTCAAGCGAAAAACGCAGTGACCATGAAGAAATGGATTTATCCGGATTCACTGCTTTCAATATTGATTCTGCCTCTTTCGGAAGCCGTGACAGACCTCCGCCCTTTACAGCCTCCATAATCACAACTTTCTTTCCGTGTTTACGAATAACATCATAGCATTTTTCTGCCTGTACCAGTTCACTGTCCCAATCAATAGGATTCACTGCAATCTGTACAAACTCTGTCTCAGGATGTTCAGTTAAAACGCGGTCTAAAAGTTCTGCCGAGGAATGAAACGAAAATCCCAGATGTTTAATTTTGCCCTCATCTTTCCATCTCTTTGCATGCTCAAAAAGGTGCGTGGTCTTAACAATACCGCCATTACCGTCTACACCATCATAGTATACATTCTGAATGTTATGAAGCAGATAGTAATCAATATATTCAACTCCCAGATTATTTAACTGACTCTCAAAAACAGAATCAATTTCCTCTTCTGGTATAAGATTAAATGTCGGAAATTTAGTCGCAATCGTATAAGAATCGCGCGGATGCCTTTCCACTAACGACTTCCTGACTGCTTCTTCACTTTTTCCTTCATGATAGACGAAACTTGTATCAAAGTAGGTATACCCCTGTGCCAGAAATTCGTCAACCATCTGATTGAGCTGCCCGTAATCAAAGTCTGTCGCACCGGAAATTACCGGCAGCCTCATCATACCAAAACCAAGATTTTTCATTGTACTTCCTCCTGTTCTTTTTATTAATTATTATACCATTCTTCTTAATAAGAACAAGTAGGATAAAAAACCTTACAGTAAATTTATATCATCTGTATTTAAGTTAGTACTTGACAATATAAAGTATAAGATATAATATAAAACCATAATCATATCATAAAGAAATTGGCTATTTAAAAAGTCAGATATATTAATTGGCGGAAATGTTATGACAAAAATAACTTTTATTATTCAAGAATTCTTACGAAATTTTAGGAAAAACCTGTTTAAAAACATTCTTCTTATGGTTATGTTTACCATAAGTTTTATAATGACTGCAATAATGTGTTCTTATTATTTAGATTTACATGAACGTTATGGAGATACATATATAGATGACAGCAGATATTATAATCTGGCATATTCGGATGACAGCGAAGAACTATTTGATAGTTGCGATACCGTAAGCGGCTGTTTAAATGCAATTAACTATTGCCGGAAATTTCAGGAAAATGAAGACTATAATATTATTGCAGAAGATGTTGATCAACCTAATATCATAAGAGAAAATGACGCCAGGAATTTCTTTAAAGATAAGGATTATACAAATTTTTTAGACAGAAATAATCCGAAACCCTTTTCAGGATACTTCGGAACTGACGAAACAGGTGTTATGCTGGAATTAAAAGCTTGCGAGTTAAATCTCAATGCTTATAACCTGTTTGGATTAAAGATAGAAAAAGGCGAATGTTTTACGAAAGAAAATCTTACTATAAAAAGTCCCTCTGATAATATTCCGATTATAGTAGGAAATGAATATACAGGGATTTTTGATATAGGCGACAGAATTGAAATGTCTGCTGCCGGATATATTTTCCCCTGTCAAGTTATTGGTATTTTAAAAAAAGGGGAAACCATTCCTGATGTTGAACAAAGTTCAGGCGGCAGAAATCTTGATTATTATATCATATATCCGTTTGGAATAAACATATCGGAAATATCTGGAGATACTTATGATGTAAAAGAATTTGAAAAATACGTTTTCTGGAATTGGCTTGAAATGCTCTGCAGTCATATAAAAGAACAAAAAAACAAAAGCCTGCATGATTTAATATATGAACTACAGGATACTGCAAAAGAATTTGGGGTACCAGCTGTTACAATATCAGGTACATCTTTAGGAATGTATTTATTAAGAAAAGAATCCGCAGACAGCGTAAGAATCATACTAATTCTTACAGTAATTTTAATGCTTTACACATTGTATAATGTATTTGTTATATTTTATGACAAAATACAGGATAATATGAGAACATATGGAATATATATGATGAACGGCTGCTCTCTCAAAATGATACTTGTTTCATATTTTATTGAAATAACATGTATACTACTTCCCTCGCTGCTCTGTAGTAACTATCTTTTTTCAAGAGAAGATTTGTGGGGAGGCGCCCCGGAATTAGTTTTAAGGCTGGCTTATTATATGATAGCCGGAATATTTGTTATTGGAATACTTTATATAGTATTTTTACTTAAAATTAGATAGGAATTTTGATTATCTCTTTAGAAGTTCTTAAATGTCGGTATAGCCCGTATTTTCGGGCTTTCCC
>CANQEL010000028.1 GCA_947594855.1 uncultured Lachnospiraceae bacterium | reverse complement strand
CCGTGATTCCATCAGGTATTATAACATTTTCAGCTTTACCTTCATATTTTAAAATTATTTTTTTATCAAATATGTACATATCGTCTATTTTCTCCAATCTGGCAGGATATCTCTGCGCCAGATAACTGTAAGTGCATCCGTAATATTCTCCTCCAATTTCATATGAAAAATTATCATTAAGCTCAAACAATGACTCTATATCAAGGCTCTCGGTATTCAAAATAAGCCCCTCTCCCGGATTCTGCATATTTTTTGCCACGTCAATGTCTGAGGATATGGATATACCGATATATTTTTTATCATCTATCTTTTTTACAGAAGGCGGAATAACAATTTTCTCTATATCACAGCCCGGATATGTATCGCTTTCCGAATCTAACATACAGTAAAATACCGATGCGATACAGAATTCTTCACATCCATCCTCAACGACAACTTCTTTTCGCCTTGCAGGCACTCGCACAATCTGCTTTCCGTCTTTTGAATATATTACGCCGTCAATGCTCTTATAATTCTTATCCTTTTTCATTACTTTAAGATTATCTGAATAAAATATATCTGCATTTTTTATGAGAAGCGGCGTATTAAACCGTACCGTTCCTATCTTCATCCTCTCGTCACCGTCGGAAATCCTGTATTCTCCTTGATCGTCGTCCGCTTCCTTTACCGTAAAATCTCCTGGTATAGTGAGTATTCCTATTTCCTTACAGTTATAGAAAGCGCCCTGCCCAATCGTTTTTACCGAAGGAGCTATAGTTACCCTGTCAAACCTCTTAAAATTTGAAAATGCATCATACGGCAGAGCTGTAACACCTTTTTTTACGATTATATTCTTAATCCTTCCGGGTTTTTTTACATTTATACGGCTTTTTAATTCACCTTTTCCAGATACTGTAACAGTATCCCCCTTAACCTGTACTTTAACTTTTGCACAAGCAGCTTTACCGCCTGACAAAAAGCATGCGCACATAAATATAGCTGTGAATAACGTAACGATATATCCGGTATACTTTCTTTTTTTTACCATAAAACATTACCCCCAAATAGCATAATATGTATCTGCCCGGCTTTTATAATTATCTGTCATAATTCTAACATTGTATGATGTATCAAGTCAACAAAACAGCAACGCCGGGTCAATTTAAACCCAAAATTTCAACTTTCCGCAATACTTATCCCAAATCTGTTTTTATTTCAAAAAACGGCAATGGCAGTCCTGCAGTCATGAGCATTGAAACTTATGCGCGCATTGCAAAATATTTGTACGCCGATATAATATTATTTAATAACTATTCTCATATTTTTCCACAACCCATCTTCCATATACCTTTTTATTATCCCGTACAGTATATGGCCTTACTCTGCCATAAGTATATTTTTTCACGCCTGAAAGTTTAACCGTAAATTGCTTCCGGTCTTTTTTTATCCACACCGTCTTTACATTCTTCTTAAAATTTTTTGATGATGAAAACTGGCACTGATAACCCGATATATCTGATATACAGTTATCCATATTACAGACATATTTAATCGCATCTTCTTTATAATATCCCGACATATGCACATACCAGTTTGCATATTTGTCTGTATCGGATTTTTCAAAGACAAGCGTAGTACGATAACCTTCAAATGCATTATCAGCATAATTTTTGGAATCACCGTGGATTGTTACCGTTCTTTTATACTTATATGTCACATGGTCGCTGGCAAATGCGGAATCACCTATATACTTCACGTGTTCAGGTATATCAAGCACGGTCCAGCCAGTACCTGTATATGTTCCTTCCTCTATTGTATCAACCGTATCGGGAATAACTATATCCTTAAGGTTATTACAATCCCAAAATGCGCATTTGCCTATCTTTCTTATTCCACTTCCCCAGTTCACCTTAATAAGTTCCGAGCAGTCATCAAACGCACATGCACCTATTATCTGAACACTGTCTGGAAAAGTAATGGATTTCATATTATCATTATTACTAAATGCGTCTTTATATATCTCCGTGATTCCATCAGGTATTATAACATTTTCAGCTTTACCTTCATATTTTAAAATTATTTTTTTATCAAATATGTACGTATCGTCTGTTTTCTCCAATCTGGCAGGATATCTCTGCGCCAGATAACTGTAAGTACATCCGTAATATTCTCCGCCATTTTCATATAAAAAATTATCATTAAGCACAAACAATGACTCTATATCAAGGCTCTCGGTATTCAAAATAAGACCTTCTCCCGGATTCTGCATCTTTTTTGCCACGTCAATTTCTGAGTCTATGGATATACCGATATATTTTTTATCATCTACCTTTTTTACAGAAGGCGGAATAACAATCTTCTCTACATCACAGCCCGGATATGAATCACCTTCCGAATCTAACATACAGTAAAATACTGATGCGATACAGAATTCTTCACATCCGTCCTCAACGACAATTTCTTTTCGTCTGGCAGGCACTCGCACAATCTGCTTTCCGTCTTTTGAATATATTACGCCGTCAATGCTCTTATAATTCTTATCCTTCTTCATTACTTTAAGATTATCTGAATAAAATATATCTGTATTCTTTATAAGAAGCTGCGTATTGAACCGTACCGTTCCTATCTTCATCCTCCTGTAACCGCTGGAAACCATATATGCTGCTTCATCCGCGTCGCCCGCTTCCTTTACCGTAAAATCTCCTGGTATAGTGAGTATTCCTATCTCCTTACAGTTATAGAAAGCTCCCTGCCCAATCGTTTTTACCGAGGGAGCTATGGTTACCCTGTCAAACCTCTTAAAATTTGAAAATGCATTATACGGCAGAGCTGTAACACCTTTTTTTACAATTATATTCTTAATCCTTCCGGGGTTTTTTACATTTATACGGCTTTTTAATTCACCTTTTCCAGATACTGTAACAGTATCCCCCTTAACCTGTACTTTAACTTTTGCACAAGCAGCTTTACCGCCTGACAAAAAGCATGCGCACATAAATATAGCTGTGAATAACGTAACGATATATCCGGTATACTTTCTTTTTTTTACCATAAAACATTACCCCCAAATAGCATAATATGTATCTGCCCGGCTTTTATAATTATCTGTCATAATTCTAACATTGTATGATGTATCAAGTCAACAAAACAGCATATCCGGATGAAGATATTTTGTATATAATTGCTTAGTGCATAAACAGACAAAATAGTGTATAATATGTCTGCATGCGTTTTATGAAATTGCAAAATCAAATATATTTTTTCAAGGAGATTAAATTATGTGGATTGACAATAGTGTATTTTACCAGATATACCCTTTGGGATTCTGTGGCGCCCCTTTTGAAAATGACGGAGTGCCTGCACACCGTATAAATAAAATTGAAAGCTGGATTCCGCACATTAAAGAAATCGGAGCAGACGCAATATATTTTTCACCCATATTTGAATCCGATACACACGGCTATAATACACGGGATTACAAAAAAATAGACGTAAGGCTCGGAACCAACGAAGACTTTAAAAATCTGTGTAAAAAACTTTCCGACAACGGAATCCGTATAGTACTTGACGGAGTATTTAACCATGTCGGACGTGGATTTTCTGCTTTTCAGGATGTCCTTAAAAACAGACATGAATCCCGTTATAAAGACTGGTTTTATATTGATTTTAACGGAAATTCCCACTACAATGACGGCCTGTGGTATGAAGGCTGGGAAGGCAATTATGATCTTGTAAAACTTAATCTCAGAAATGAAGAAGTAATTAACCATATATTTGATGCTATCCGCTACTGGACAGAGGAATTTGGAATAGACGGGCTTCGACTCGACGTTGCATACTGTCTTGATATGGATTTCCTTCGAAGGCTCAGAAGTTTCTGTGATTCATTAAAGCCTGATTTTGCACTTATAGGCGAGCTTCTGCACGGTGACTATAACAGATTCGTCAATAATGAAATGCTCCACAGCTGTACCAATTACGAGTGTTATAAAGGATTATTTTCAAGTTTTAATTCAATGAACATGTTTGAAATAGTCCATTCACTTCTCAGACAGTTTGGCCCAGAAAACTGGACTCTTTACAAAGGCAAACATCTTTTGTGCTTTGTGGATAACCATGATGTATCACGTATTGCAAGCAATCTTACCAATGAAAATCATCTTAAGCCAATTTACGGAATGTTATTTGGTATGCCGGGAATACCATGCATATACTACGGAAGCGAGTGGGGCGCAAAGGCGCATAAAAATGAAGGCGACCCTGCTCTCAGGGCATGTTTTGATGAACCTGTAAATAACGAACTTACCAGATACATATCTGTTCTTGCTTCAGCGCATAAAAACAGCGATGCATTATGTAACGGAGCTTTTTACTCCAAAGTACTACAGAACAAACATTGCGTATTTGAAAGAAACAGCGGCTCCGACAGGGTATATGTCGCAGTAAATGCCGACTGCGAAGATGTTACCGTATACTTTGACGCCGGCTGTGATAAATTAGAAGACCTTATTACCGGAGAGTCACATGAATTTCATGGAAATATCACTATCCCGGCTTATGGGGTAATGTACCTTAGGGCAGTGTAAAAACACTGCCTTTTTGGTACTACATTGTATCTTCCGTATATTCCATATGTTTAAAATACTTTTTCATTGTAAATATAAAGAGTATTGCTGAAAGCGTTACTGCAAAATAATCAGTAACAGGCTGTACTCTTGCAAGCATATATGGTGAATTAAACAATTTATTAAACAGAAACAGCAGCGGCAGAAATACCAGTCCCTGTCTGCTTATCGAGAGGATAAGCGAAGGAAGCGCCGCTCCTGTAGACTGTATAGCATTGATAAGTACAAAAAGTATTCCAAGTATAGGTCCTGAATATATGTATATTCTTGAAAAAGCAAAGCCATATGAAAATGCATCCTGATTATCAAGGAAAGCCCTTACAAGCGGCGCCGCTCCCATATAACAGAGTACAGTCATTACCATACTCATACAAAATGCAAGAATCAGGGAAAATTTCAATATTGCCATATATCTCTTTTTATTCCCCGCGCCATAGCAGTAACCAAGAAGAGGCTGTATACCTGTTCCGAGTCCTATAAGAAGCATTACTACTATCATATTTACTTTCATTGCAACTCCAAGACCTGCAACCGCCATATCGTCAAAACGGCTCATAAGATTATTAATTATTATGTTTGACGTACTCATAAGCACACTGTTAAGCGACGCGGGAATACCTATTGCAAATACTCCGGTTACTATCCTCTTATTAACCTTATAATCTGACGGCTTAATGGAAAGCATTGTCTTTTTGGAAAGCAGATGACTTATGTATACAATAGCAGATACTATATTTCCTATTACGGTAGCTATCGCCGCACCTGCCACATTCCAGCCGAATCCAAGAATCATAACCGGGTCAAGTATTATGTTGGCAACGTTTCCAAGCACCATTCCAAGCATAGCCTTATTCGCATTACCGTCAGCACGTATTATATTACTGAAACTGTTACTTACTATAAGAAATGGTATACCTGTAGCAACTATTCCAAGATACTGTTTTGTATATCCTATGGTCTCATTACTCGCTCCAACTGTCCTGCATATAGGCTCGTTAAAAATAATAAGCATAACCATGGCTATTATTCCTACTACAAGCCCTGTCCAGAAACAAAATGCCGATGTATATTTGGCATGCCTATTCTTACCTTCGCCAAGCATCCTTGATATAAGTGAAGTTCCGCCGATACCGAATAACATTCCTATTGCCATGAATATCAGAAATACAGGTGTTGCCAGTGATACTGCCGCAACCATGTAAGCATTCTTGGTCTGTCCTATAAAAAATGTATCTGCCAAGTTATATACAAGAACCATTATCATACTAATGATAGATGGTATTATATTGCTTAATACAGCTTTTGGAACGGGAGCATCCCTGAATATATCCGTTGTGTTCTTCTGCATGTAAATTCTCCTCTCTGCTATATATCTGACAGCGTATGAAGCATATTCTACTATATTTAAAAATAAAAGACAAGTGTAAATTGGTGATATATTGGAAAATCTGATAGGAACTAAAAAATATTATATAGAATACAAACAAATAATTTTACATCATTGTATCGTCTCTAAGCACCTCGGCCAGACTAATCTTTCGCACACCACGCCATGCCAGATAATACGCCAGCGCCACGGAAACCAGAATAGCCAACATGAACAACAAAATCGGAATATACGGCGCTTCCGCCATAAATAGACCAACCTCCATATAACTTGTTTGCAGCAGAAATCCTACCGCAATTATGATTAGGGGAAGGCCAATTAAGATCGGACGCCCGGCGATCACAAGCGCTTCTGTACAGAACATCTTTTTCAGTTCCTTCGGTGTCAGCCCTACCGACATGTACCTAGCAAATTCCCTTCTCCTTTGACGTACAAATCCCAAAGTATTGGAGAACACATTACCAATGCCGATGATCGCAAGCAGAATACAGAAGCCTCCGAAAATAGCCATCATTCCCTGTATCTGTCTGTTATTTGTTTCATACTCCTGAATACGGTTTTCCTGTTCTATGGTATATTTTCCATCGACAAGATGCGCAATTTCATCCTGTATCGTATTTAATTCTTCCAGTGTCGCATCGTCTTTGCCACGGACGCAGATGTAGCTGTCTTCCTCCATTCCCCCGACCTGTTCCTTGATTTTTTTCCATAAGGACACAGGGATAAAATGCACCAGCTCATAATAATCAAGCTTTGCATATTCCTCCCTCAACACAGGAATCTCCTGCGTATAAGACAGGACAGGAACTTCCGCCGTTATCCCCTCATTACCGGACTGTCTCAAAACGCTCACTGTATTTCCGCCTTTTATATAAGGCATGAAAACAGGATGACGGAAATCAGGGTTTGTCACATCGCGGATCTGATTTAAGATTACTGCTCCGTTAAGCTGCGGTGTAATGCCGATCTGTTCACAATAAGCAGCAAAACTCTGGTCATCCATGATAATAATCGTAGCATATACAAGCCATCCTCCATCTACCTGTGACACATAGTTTGCAGGAGCCCCTGTGAACCCGCCAAAGGACTTCATATCTTCACTCATTTCTTCTTCAGCGATCACTCTTTTTGCAGAAGCCCTCTGATAAACAATGGCGCTTTTTATACTGTCAAGCGCCTGTACAGCCGTTATTTCTTCAAAATTGTCTACTTCTGTATCTTTAACTGTAGTCATAATATCCCATACGCCCTGATACCGTTCAAAATAGGTTTCCCTTGTGCTAATCTGGGAAAGGGAGAAGAAACACTGCATGAGCGCAAATGCGAGGAATGAAAATATGAGAGACAGGGACGCTGTCCGCAGCGCTTTCTTTTGTGCTTTCAGTGCGTTGCCAGCCAATTCTCCTTCAATTCCGAAGAGTAAAGAGAGCAAACGAGAGCTTTTTTTACGCTTTAATTGTAATTCGCCGATATTCTTTATGGCTTCGAGAGGTGTCAGCCTGCTTAACTTTCTGGCTGGAATCCATGCAGAAATCCATATCGTCAGGATCGTTACAAACAATGTCAACACCAGCACCAACGGGTGATAGCCAAAGGATGCCTCATGCCGTCCAGGGACATCACTGCCCAACATTGTATTGCTCAAGTTTATAAGGCCTGCGCTTCCTGCAATACCAAGCAAATTACCTGTTATGACCGGTCCCGCACAGAGAACAACCGCTTCCTGCAAAAGGCACACCCGGATTTGTTTTGGCGTAGCTCCAATACTGAAAAAAATACCAAACTGATGAATCCTTACGTTCATGGATACTGCAAAAGCATTATGAATGATGATAATCAAAGAGAAAGATGCCGCCAGTGTGATCAGAATAAACAATGGGAACAGTAGCCTTGGAGCGGTATCACTGGAATCACGGATCAGATACATAGCAAGAAGTTCATAGTTATAAACGATTCTTTCCTGACCGATTCCAAGTTGTTTCGCAATATTGGGCATATCTGAAAAAGCAGCTTTTTTATCGCTGAAATAAATATCTACTGCCGGTTCTGCTCCCTTTAGTCCTTTCTCATTTACCACAGCTTCCTCTACATTAGCAAAGTTCTTTATTGTTTCCAAATCCTCTAAACTCAGTTCACCAATGATACGACTGTGCCAGCCGCCTTCTTCTAATTCGATCTGTTCTACCTCATATTTCCAGGCATTATAGAATAATCCGCACAGCAGAGATAAAAGTAGTGCAGAAATAAATGCCGCAATCGTAACGGATAAACCGGCTGTACGGTTGTTTTTAATATAACCTGATGAATAATCTTTCCACATATCCATTACCTCCGCCGTTCATCACTGATAATACGCCCATCCTCAATCGTAATAATGCGCTCTGCTTCCAGAGCTATTTTTTCATCATGTGTGATCAACAGAATGGTCTGCTCCAGATTGCGGTTGGAAAGCTTCAGCATATCAACGACTTCTTTAGAATTCTTCTGGTCTAAATTTCCGGTTGGCTCGTCCGCCAGAAGCAAAGCAGGACGGTAAATCAAAGAACGTGCGATTGCAACTCTCTGCTGTTCGCCTCCAGAGAGTTGATTTGGCAATGCCTCAAGCTTGTCGGCAATTCCAAGAGATCCTACAATTTTATCAAAGTATTCTTTATTGGGCTTTTTCTTATCAAGAGCAAGCGGCATTAAAATGTTTTTCTTCGCTGTGAGAGTGGGAATCAAATTATAAAACTGATAAACCACTCCTACTTTCCTGCGCCGAAAGATTGCCGCTTGTGTCTGATTCAACTTGGAGAGATCGGTTCCATCTATGATGACCTTCCCATCGGTAGGTTTGTCCACACTTCCAAGAATATGTAGAAGCGTGGACTTACCTGAGCCGGACGCTCCAAGAATTGCTACAAATTCTCCCTTACTCACAGACAGATCAATCCCATCAAGCGCTACTACCTGATTGCCTCCAGAGCCATATACTTTCCTGATTCCTTCACACTTTAAGATTTCCATTTCAATGTTCTCCTTTTTCCTGTTCGCTTGTCTTTCGACATTGAGCCTCCTATTCATAACAATAGAAAACCCGCAAAGCGAGTTTTCTATTGTTGAGTAATGAATCCTCACTGCCTTTACAATTACAGTATAGCAAATGAAAGTTACAACTCAGTGACAGTAGAAGCGAATTTCAAAAAAAGCTCCTGCTCCGGATTTGTTTTTTGCCCGTATCGTCCCGTTCTGGCGCTCTATGATCTCTTTTGCCAAAGCAAGTCCGATTCCGATACCGCCAGCTCTTGCATTTTTCCCCCGATAAAACCGTTCAAAGACGTGCGGCATATCTTCTTTCGCAAATCCTTCTCCCTCATCCCAGATTAAGATTTCCGTATATAATGGATTCTGAGTATAGGAACAATGGACCGTTCCCCCTTCATTATGCTCCATACAGTTTTTCATCAAGTTCATGAGTGCTTCCATTGTCCAGTCCATATCCACTGAAATTAACATTTCCCCCTGTTCCGGTATCTCAATGGATGTGTTTGAACCCAAGAAAAGCTCCTGAAGATTGTCCGCTGCAAGAACAAGGAGCGTAAAAACATCAGTTTCCTCTTTTTGTAAAACCAAAGTCCCCGCATCCAGCCGAGACAAGATCAGCAAAGATTCCTCCAGATAAGTCAGCCGTGAAAGCTGTTTTTCTATCTGTTCCAATGCTTTATGGTTAAAATCCTGTTTCATGCTCTGGGAAGTCAGAGAAATAGCAGTAATCGGCGTTTTGATCTGGTGCGCGATATTGGATAAATTCTCCGCAAAATCATTTTTAGCCTGCACTGCCTGCTCTTTTGTCTGATAAAGAAATGTCACGGTCTTATAAATTTCATCTTCTAATTTGGAAAAATCATCCTCTCCGGAAGTGGATAAGATCAATGCTTTGCCGCTGTTTACCTGTTCCAGATACTCGGCTAAATCCCTGATCCTGCAATTTTCCATCCTGTTCCGATAAAGAAACGTAGAAAAGAAAAGCAAAAGTCCCATCAACCATCCGAC
Source organism: uncultured Lachnospiraceae bacterium (assembly GCA_947594855.1). GTDB lineage: Bacteria > Bacillota > Clostridia > Lachnospirales > Lachnospiraceae > V9D3004. The sequence goes on along the minus strand of CANQEL010000028.1, from coordinate 16,032 downwards.
TGCTGCAAAGACAATAATTTGTCTGCATGGGATGTCCAAGAAATCAGACACACGGTATCCAAGCAAAGACAATACATCATCTTCTAAAAAACCATCCGGATTTCCCTCTGTATATTCCTTTAATGCGGCAGATATGATTTTCTGTGTTCCCGGCTCTTGTTCGATTACTTCGCAGCAGACCGCATTTACCAGATCAAAGGATGTCTTGCTGTAATGATAAGAAACCAGCCATACAGCAATAGCGGCAGCAATGAAACTGACAGATAGTACAAATCCTAAAGTAACAAATACATTCTTACGGCTGTTCATATCGTGTCCTCCATACGGTAGCCTACGCTTCTGATCGTTTTCAGGCACGTCGGCTGTGAAAGCTTGTCCCGAAGCCGTTTCATTGTGACAGTTAAAGTATTATCATTCACATAACTGCCATTCACATCCCATACCTCCTCTAAAATTTTTGCTCTGGTAACTGTTTTTCCCTTGTTCTGCATCAGATAGCATAAAAGCTGATACTCAGCCTCGCTTAATGCGATTTCCTCTGAATGACAAAAGACGGCATGACGGTTTTGATCCATTTTAATCTCATCACAGGAAAGATACTGCTCTGTCACATTCCCGGTTCTGCGGAGTACCGCAAGAATCCTTGAATACAATACTTCTAACGCAAACGGCTTTACCACATAATCATCCGCCCCATTCTTAAATCCAGAAACAATATCAGAACTGTCCCCACGGACAGTAAGAAAAATAATCGGAAGTTCCTTCCAATGATTGCGAATCCACTGGCACAGGCTATCCCCATGACCATCCGGCATATTCCAGTCAAGCAGGACAACCGTTGCCATATGCTTTTCCAATGCCTGTTTGATTTCTGAAATGGTATGATATATCTGCACTTTCATATCTTTTTGCTCCAGATATTCCTTTACCACATTCGCAATATTGGCATCATCCTCCGCATAATATAATTCTATCATGTCAACCCGCCGCCTCTCATTTTTATTTTTATTATACCAAAATAATGTTACAACTTGGTGACTGACTTGCGTGTTTTAATAATATAGTAAATACTTCATATGCTCTCCTTTCCACTTCTGAACATTTTGTCCAAAAGTACTGTAAACGCAAAAAGGGCGGCTACAAACCTTTACGGTCTATAACTGCTCTTACGCTGTTGTAAATTTTCTAATCTACTTTTCTATCAAATCAATATATTATCACTTAAACATCTGTGGAAAATCAATCTTTATTCTGCTAGGTTTAAGCGTTATTACAAGTCTCTGTATTAAAGACAAATCATGAACTCTTGCAATATCTTCATCTTTTTGAACATCATATTCTATAATATTAATACCGTTATCAAAAAAAATATCTAATATTTCATTACTTATCTTGTTTTTTGCATATGGATTAACATATAGAGATAAACCATCACAAATGTCTTCCTTATAATTGGTTTCCCATCTTAACAATGGTCTTTCAATAGTATATTTTTTATACATCCCTTCATACTCTTTTACACACGCCTTTATCATTTTGCAGTCTTCATCAAACTTTCGAAATTTCATTCTACTATCATACCGTACAAGTGGTCTATCAAATTTTAAATTGTATCTTATTTGACCAAATGTACTATATGGACAGTTACTCAATGCCTGTACCTTCCCAACTGTTGCAACATTACTAAACAAAACACCACTTACATTTTCATATTCCTTTGTTTTAAACAACCCCAATGGCAACATCGTATTTTCATTTTTTAAAATTCCTTTTACTAATTCTTCCTCTCCTGTACCTCGCAAAACACGCCACCCAAACAGTAATGTTCTAATAGCTTCATTCCCTGTAGCCATGAAATTGGGTTGTTCAAATGGTGCTATTGCTATAATATATGGTTTGTTAATAACCCACTCTTTTTTTGAATACGAATCGCTATATTTCCTGTATTTTGAATAAAATGCATTACTTAATCTAATTACTTGTTCATAAACAATTTCATCCATATCATGATAATTCAGGCGATTAAGTATATCATACTCTGGTACCTTATCTTTTGCATTATTTGCCACTACACATTCTATCAGTAGATGTTCTTCTAAAAGTTCAAAAATAAAATCAGGTGCTTCGTGTATTAAATCTATTTTACATTCCAATTTTTTCAGTACTTGATTGCAATATAATTCCCATAATGCTGAATTAAATGTTGTTTGAAATTCTTTAACAAATTTATTGTTTCCATCTCTATATATTAAATCGTCATCAGCCCATTCTTCCAATACCTCAACCTTATATTTATCTTTCTGACACCTCACAAAATCTGGATGTAATTCTTTCTTGTCTACAATAACATCAAACAACTTCATCAGTGACCTCCAAACTTCTTTGTTGTATTTTATATTTCTTTCTCACATATATAATTTTGTAGTCCATCTATAAGTTCCTTTACATCTGCATAAAACAACTTGATATCTTCTAATGAGTATTTCTTGCCAGAGTCATGTGACAATTCATTAGCTGTAATAATTAGACCTTGTGTTATTTCAATATCCACCTCTGCCTTTATTTTTTTTCTCATATATCCCAACTCTATATAACCATATTTTTGTTCAATATCAATAGGAATATTAAACATAACACAAAAATGTTTTAGCGCAAATTCCATAATATTTCTAATTGTATTTCCTTTAGAAAACAACTCATCTCTATCTAAATCCTCTAATTGTAAAGCTTTCCACACTTTTTGCAGTCTTTCGTTTATTTCTTTTAGTGTACATAATAACAATAACCTCTTTGAAAAACCTGTACTTGGTATTCTTTCCTTCGGCTGAATAACACACACATAATACGGTAAATTATTGGCTATACATTCAACCTTAATCAAGTCATCCTTATTACCTTCCCAAAATATATATCGAGCATACAATTCATCAGTACAATTTTCTATTTCAATTACTTCATTTTTTCCTATTACCTTTTTCCTTAGTTCCTTCTCTATAATCATATTTGCTTGAATCAGAACAAAGATATGCTTATCTTTCTTGAAAAATTTTATTCTATTTATATCAACAGCAAGGTATTCATAAGTACAATAACCACTTGTCCACCATATCATAGAATCCATCTCTGATAATTCATGATTAAGATTAGCTAACCTGTATTTATTATTATCCAGCCAATATAACTTAAAAATACTATTCTCTTTATCGTAATCAACTTTTATTATTTCATCAAAGTTAATATGTGAATAATGATCTAATACTATCTTATGCTTACTTACAGTAACTAAATCATTTAAAATATTAAATATAATATCTGCATCATCTACCTCATCTGGCGATCCATATTTTTGCCAGATATCAATAAAAAGTTGCTCGCTTGTTTCATAATCATACATATATTTCATCCCCATCTTACAATTTGCATAGCTTCATCTTCTACCCAAATTGTAATAATTTACATTTAGGATAAAAGATATATTGTACAAAACTCCGCATACATCTTGCCATCTTCAAATTTCACATCATCAAGTAACAAAGCCTGGAATAATACTTACCTGACACTATCTAATTTTACCATAGAAAGTCCGCTTCCGATAGTCCCTCCAACTTTATATTTTCCAAACATTTTATTTTATAAAGTGTAAACAGAATCACATCAAAGCTCTTCCCCAAATGGTGTAGTAGCGGTGTAGCAAACGCCTTTTCTCTCCATGAAACCATTGATTTTACATGCTTTCTCAAAGCTTTTCAACATCCCACGGTGGCAAATAAATAATACTTTTATTATATATAAAAATCCTCCAGGAATATCTCAACATACTCATGTATTTCTTTCATTCGCCAATTTTTAAAAATTCCGCCATCGTTACAATTTCCGGTGTTTCTACATCCAATACCAGAAAATCCTTGTCCCCCGTTATGAAAACATCCACATTCTCTAAGATTGCCGTTGCAAGAATCGGAGAATCCTTCGCATCCCGCATAGCAGGAAACCCACTTATTTCTATCTCCTTGGGAGTGTATACCAGTTCAAACGGAAGTTCTATAAAAAATTGATCCAAATACATTCTTTTCATTGGAAACTTTCTATCAACAACAAGCCGCAGTTCCTCAATCACATAATCGCACACAATGATCTGATGCTCATCTGTCAACCGCTTTGCCAATTTTCTTGTCTGACCGGATGGGAAGAAAATCATAGAAATAAACACATTCGTGTCAAGCATTACGCGCAATCTAATACCCCCTTACTTCCTTTCGGATATCCCGCATGTATTCCTGCATATCTTCTTCTGTCTCAAAACCTGCCTTGGATGCTTCACCGGCAAACGCTTCCTCTGCCCTTTTAAAAGCCAGCATCGCGGAATTTTCAAAATAAAACCTGCCATTTTCCTCAAAAATCACTATTTTATCTCCTGTTTTCAAATTCAATTTTTTCCTTACCGATACAGGGATTGTAATTTGCCCCTTACTGGATATTTTTGCTATTTCCATACTCGTCATCCTTTCAAAACAAATATTTGAAATTCTTTACTTTCTTTACATTTCTATTATATTCAACACCACTCAAAAAATCAATGCCACTTTTCACCATTGGCAGTGTAAATTTACTATAGGATTTAACAGGCGAGAGTTCACCAACGATGTGACAGATCTGCCACATTTATACTATATACCACTACAAAAGTTTTTACAATCCCCATATCTGCGATTGAAACCAAACTTTCTTTTTGCTGTCAATTGACAAATGGTGTGATATGCTCTCCACATATTTCCCCAATTCGCTATAGCTTTTTCTCTCATAACTTAGCATTTCTGTTGCACTGATCACGTCATTCTCCGCTCCGGCTGCTTTTGGCTGTTCCATTTTCCGTTGGGCTCGTACCAGTTCCAGCATATCCCCTCCGTTCCATTGATATGCCCTTAAATGTGCCATCTTATCTGTCCCTGTTATGCTCCATCCCATCGGGCGGGAACTCATCCTGTCTGACAGCACATGGCTTACATGTCCTTCCGCACTGCACCCTTTTACCATCCTCCGCCGGTTAAGTCTTATTTTTATTGCCATCCAGTTTTCTAAAAAATATCTTTCGCTTCTCTTTACTCTTTCCTTTCCTGTTTCGCTTTTTGTTATGCTGTAAATCCCCGCAAAGATATTTTTTAGATCCTTTTTTGTTCCTGATCTCATCGCTTCGTTCAGTTCCCGGCGGGTATCTCCTGCACTCTCCAGCAGATGGGATGTCGCACGCATCAGATACTGCTGAAGATGGAACCCATCCAGTACATAAGTGATCCCAGAGATTTTTTTCTTACCTGCTTTGATCCAGTTCCCTCCATCACCGTTTAAAAATATCTTCTCAACATGATCCAGATCATAAGTATCTTCCAGGTAATGATATACTTCATCCCAAAGGGCAGCATTCCCGGATTCTCCGGCATATATCCCGCTGAAATAATACGTGTTGACCAAACGGTGTCTCTTGCTCTTTGGATGTTCCTTTTCAATCCCTTCATACACATAGACCAGCTTTGCTATGGCACAGTTGCTCTTGCATCCCTGTTTGTTTACCTGCAGGTCCCCTTTTTCATTCTGGAACTGCAACGCCACATGGTCTTCGTCTGCATCTATGTAAAGATATTTTACCTGTCTCTTTTTATAGACGCATGGTCTTGACACCTTGCTGAAATCCAATGCATGGATCTTGTTCTTTACCGTCTCTTTGCTGACAGAAGACTGTATACTGCATTCTGCCCCGGCTTTCCGGTATGAAACATCTGCCACTTCTTTGAAAAGCTCTGCCTCCGCATCCTCTGTCATCCTTTCATGCGGACCCATCCCCAGGATAGTATCCAGGAGATATTCGCTGTGTCCGTCTTCCTTGTTCCTGAACAACGTCTTGCGAAAGCTTATTTCCCCCCAGAGATGTGATAAGCTGTTTGTTATCACGGCGGGATATCACCCATCTGCTTTTCCTTTTTGCGCTGTCCCGTAGCATTTGGTCGCAGTCTTCCAATGTTTCCTTGATAATATCAAGTCCCAGCTGGATCACTTCGTTTTGGATCCCATACACAAATCCTGCCATATCTCTAGGATCTTTTAAAAAATTTTCCACTACTTTTTCTAATTTATTGATGCCAATTTCCTCAAAATGTTGTATACTCTTATTCATGGAGAACACCTTCCTTTTTGTATGTTTTGTGGCAAACTTAATCATAACATAAAGTTGGTGTTCTCTGTTTCTTTTTTATATCGAACTGTATTAAAGGTACCTTGGCCTACTTCTTATGTATCCTACAAAAATTTTACGCTAACTTCACCATTAAAATAATAAAAGTAGCGATAACAAAACCGGCTTAAAATCTTGCCGCAATATGTATTGGCAAGATTTTAAGCCGGTCACGGAATCCGTTTATCTGATTATCAAACAATTTTATACATCTGACGTACAGTGAGGACATTTAGTTGCATTAATCGGTATCTCGCTGCAGCAGTATGGACATATCTTTGTTGTGGCAGGAGCTTCTTCCTCTTCTTTCTTAGAACTGAATTTGGATGTAGCCCCATTCATAATCTTAACTATAATAAATATTACAAGAGCCATAATCAGGAAGTTAATTATAGCGGTAATAAATTTACCATAATTAAGGGTAGCTTCTCCAAGAAGCGTAACACTGTACCTGTCGAAGTTCATTCCTCCAAACAGACCAAGCAGCGGATTGATGATGTCCTCTACAAGAGATGAAACAATCGTAGTAAATGCTCCACCTATGATAATACCTATTGCCATATCCATTACATTTCCACGGCTGACAAATTCCTTAAACTCTTTAAAAAATTTCTTTAGCATTGCTATGTATTTCTCCTTTCGTTTTTTATCTGATTTTATAATAATTGTGAAGCCAGACTTTATGGCGGTTATACAGGTTTCACATACCATAAGCAGGTGCTGTGAGCCCACCGGTACTTAGCCGGTTTATAAGAAACGGCTTAGTACCGCTGTGTGGCGAGCGCAGCGAAAGCGTGCCTGCGCCAGGTATTGTGAAGCCTGTATAACCGCATATAATATAATGAACTTCACAAGCATCTATTAAATTATATCCTTTATAAGGACATACTGTCAATGCCCTAATTCGGTATACTGTCGGCAAGGCACAATGCTCCGAAGCCTGTAAGCGGATTTGGCGTATCGTCAGCCTGTATAAGCTGTTTTGCACCGCTTATCAGATATGCTTTTACTTTCTCTCCATATAGAAATTCATCATTTCCATCCGTTATCCCCCACTGCATAAGACATGCTGCCGCACCCGTTACAAACGGCACTGCCATAGACGTTCCCGTGCGTATATCATATGCCCCGCCCGGCGCGGCTGATGTTATACTGACGCCCGGCGCGACAATCTCAGGCTTATTGAAAAATGCTTCCGTCCTATATCCCCGCCCTGAAAAATATGCAGGCTGTCCGGTACTTGCGTCATATGCGCCAACTGATATAACACGCCTTGCCGTTGACGGAATTGTAAGTGTAGTATCGGCAGACGGCATCAGAAACGAAGTATTTGTATTAAGAGCGCCGCCTGACGGCAGCCACATATTGTATGCACCATATGTTATACGGTTAGGATAAAGCGTAATTGTCCATATCCCGCTATCAAAATAATTCCCTTTCGGTATCATTTCAATATATATTTCCTGAAGCACACTGTAAGGCGTAGGCTCGCCAAAATATAATAATATATCAGTATCATCAAAACTGAAACTATTGATTCCGGGCTTTATCACCATCCTGCCTGTCGTGCTTTTATCAGGTGAAGTAATTGAAAGATCAAAATCATCATAATAATTTTTCCATATCTGTATACTAAATGCCGGGGTATATTCATACACAATAATTTCTGCCGTCTGAGGGGTATCGCCAAGCTTTCTTGAAAAATGCCTGTCAGCTGCGCCTTCATTACCCGTGCCCACACATATGGCGCTGCTCCATACTCCCGATATATCATCAATAAATGTTTCAAGAAGTGAATCGCCCGTATGTGAACCGTAACTGTTCCCTATGCTTATATTGACAGCAACCGGCATACGTAATTCTGCTGATTTTTTTATCACATAATCAAGTCCCTGCATAAGCTCCGTAGTCATTGGGAAAGAATTATTCTGAGAATTTCCAAGCTTTACAACAATAATATCACTGTCAGGCGCACATCCCGCATATTTACCGGCGCTTGCTCTGCCGTTTCCTGCTGCAATTCCAAGTACGTGTGTACCGTGTCCGCTCAGGTCATTTTCCGGAACAATTTTATATCTTTCAGAAAGATTGGATTCATTAAGAGCTTCATTTATCTGCTCGCTTGTATATTCAGTTCCTATGTTATAGCCTTTGGGAGGATTACCGGGTACTGACTGGTCCCATATATATCTTATTCTCGTAGTTCCATCAGGGTTTATAAAGTCAGGATGCGCATAGTCAACACCACTGTCTATAACTGCTACAACAATTCCTTTTCCGGTAAGCCCGGTGAATTCATACTGTCCCGGTAAAGTATTTACCCTCTTTTGCACAGGAATAAAACACGACGCCGACTTTGCCTGCTGCACATGAAAAAACAGACTTTTGGGCTTTTCCATATATTCAATTTCGGGCATTGCCGCAACCACTTCAATAAGCTGCTCGCTCAGGTTAAGTATCGCATACCCTCCCGTAAGAATCGTTACCGTTATACCCATATCGGCAAGTGAATCCAGACTCCCGTTATATCTTACAACGACTTCCCATTTTTCACTTTCGCTATTGTAACCTGTATCCAGGTCAAATGTTCTTTCTCTTTCTGCCTCAGGTACTGCAAGCGCCATATTAAGCTGGTTTTCTATTTTCTGGTCTTTCAAAAAATCACCCACAAATATTATTATTAAAACAATACTTGTGGGTTTTAAATATTATTCACAAAAATTTTTATCTGTATTTTCTTGTATAAGCAAGTGCAAGTGCTCCCGGTCCTATATGGCATGAAACGCTTAGCGAAAGCGGATTCATTACAATCTCTTTATACGGAAACATATCCATAATTTCTTTTTTGTAATTACAAGCTGCTTCGGTATCATATGTGTATGCAATCTGCAGGTAAAAATTACCTTTATCATAATCATCAGGAAATCTGTTTTTTATATCCTGTATCTGACCTTCGGTCATTATACGCTTAGCATGCTTAACCGACCTTGCTTTTGCATAGGCGTCAAGTTTTTCGCCATATATCTGAAGCACCGGTTTTATACCAAGGATTGTTGCAAGCGCCGCTCCAGCCGGAGTAACGCGCCCGCCTTTTTTCAGATATTTAAGGTCATTTACCATAATAAATATATTGGAATCCATGCTTGTATCAAGTAAAACCTGTTTAATCTCAGAAGCGCTCATTCCCTCTTCCGACATTTCCCTTGCCTCAACCACTGCCTGTCTCTGCGTCACGGATATCCTTTTATTATCTACAACGAACACCTTTCCGTCATAATCATTGGAAAGCATCTCTGCAGTCTCACATGAACCGCTTAGCCCGCTTGACATGGGTATATGTATAATGGAATCATATTCTTCCATTGCAAGCACCGAATCCCACAATGCAAGCACATCTCCTACTGCAGGCTGGCTTGTACACACATCAGCGCCTTCTTCCAAAAGCTTATAGAACTCTTCCTGCGTAAGATTGATATCTTCAAAATACTCCTTACCGTCAATAAGGAACGGCATCGGAAGTACAAATACTCCCATTTCCTTTGCTTCCGACTGGGTAATTCCGCTGTTACTATCAGTTACTATTGCCACCTTAGACATGTAAAAACCTCCATTCAAACTTATAATAACACGTAGAATGTGGCTTGCCAATGTATTCTTAATATCCATAAAATATGGTATTTAATACTATCTTCCAAACTCCGTAAGTATAAGCCCTTCATTTCTGTCAAGGACTGTATTCACGCTCCACGGATGAGTAAATAAAAGAAGCGGTCTTCCATGCATATCCTTTACCTTCTTTGTATCTGAGGTAACAGATAAGCTGTCTATATCAACGTTTTCATTTTCAATCCATCTTATATGTTCATATGGAAGCTGTTCAAGCTTTATATCAACCCGGTATTCGTTAGCAAGCCTGTATTCAAGCACTTCAAATTGAAGTACTCCTACAACTCCTGCTATAATCTCTTCCATACCTGTATTATATTCCTGAAAAATCTGCACCGCTCCTTCAAGCGCAATCTGTTCTATTCCCTTTATGAACTGCTTTCTCTTCATTGTATCGACCTGACGGATTCTTGCAAAATGCTCAGGCGCAAATGTAGGGATACCTTCATAACGGAACTTATTGCCAGGAGCACATATCGTATCTCCTATTGCAAATATTCCAGGATCAAATACTCCTATAATATCTCCGGCGTAAGCCTCGTCAACGTGCTTCCTCTCTTCTGCCATCATCTGCTGGGGCTGTGTAAGCCTGAGTTTCTTTTCACCCTGCACATGATACACTTCTTTCCCCGAATCGAATTTACCCGAACATATCCTCATAAACGCAATCCTGTCACGGTGGGCCTTATTCATATTCGCCTGTATCTTAAATACAAACGCAGAAAAATCTTCCCTGAAAGGATCAATTATCCCCTCGTTACTTTTCCTTGGAAGCGGCGACGTAGTCATTTCAAGGAAATATTTAAGAAATATCTCTACACCAAAATTCGTAAGCGCAGAACCGAAAAATACAGGTGAAAGTTCACCCTTCCTTACCTTTTCCAAATCAAACTCATCACTTGCCCCGTCTAAAAGCTCTGCATCCTCAGAAAGCTTATCATAAAGTTCTTTTGTAATAAGATTCTCTATATCCGGCGCATCAAGCGAAGTTTCTATAACTTCTGTTCTGTGTCCGTTATCACCCTGTATAAACCTTGATATGACGCCACTCTTACGGTCATACACTCCTTTGAAACTTTTGCCTGACCCTATCGGCCAGTTAATCGGACAGGTGCGTATGCCAAGTACATTTTCTATCTCATCAACAAGCTCAAACGGGTCATTGGCTTCCCTGTCCATCTTATTTATAAACGTAAATATAGGAATATGCCTCATTACACATACCTTAAAAAGCTTAATTGTCTGTGCTTCTACACCTTTAGAACCATCAATTACCATAACTGCAGAATCAGCTGCCATAAGCGTCCTGTAAGTATCCTCAGAGAAATCCTGATGTCCCGGAGTATCAAGAATATTAATACACATACCATTATATTCAAACTGCATTACTGAAGAAGTAACCGATATTCCTCTCTCTTTTTCTATCTCCATCCAGTCCGATACGGCATGTTTTGCTGCTTTTCTGCCTTTTACGCTTCCTGCAAGGTTAATAGCGCCGCCATATAAAAGAAATTTCTCTGTAAGCGTAGTTTTACCTGCATCAGGATGCGATATAATTGCAAATGTTCTTCTTCTGTTAATCTCTGTATTCAAATCTGACATAATATAATAATCCCCGTTCCTCTTAAATATATTTATTTATCGCACAAGCTCGCCTATGTAGTAAAAACCTTTACATTCGGAAAGCTTCACATCAACAATCTGTCCAATAAGCGATTTATCACCGGTAAAATGCACCACCGTATTATTCTCAAGTCTTCCGGTAACCATGCTCTGGTCATGCGCATTTATCTCTTCCACAAGAACCGGTTTTATCTGACCGCAGAACCTTTTAGTTCTCTCGTATGCCTCTTCCTGCACAGCTAAAAGCAATTCATTAAACCGTGTTTTCACAACCTCATCAGGAACCTGGTTATCCATTGCCGCAGCCGGTGTTCCTGTCCTTTTTGAATATTTGAATGTAAATGCACTGTCAAATTTCACTTTTCTTACTACATCAATAGTCTCTCGGAAATCTTCATCCGTCTCTCCCGGAAATCCAACTATGATATCCGTAGTTATAGATATATCCGGCATTGCCTGCCTCAGCTTATCTGCAAGAACAAGATAATCCTCTTTAGTATAATGCCGGTTCATCTTTCTAAGAATATCTGAACTTCCCGACTGCAGGGGAAGATGTATATGCCTGCATATCTTCTTAGAACTGCTCATTGTCTGAATCAGCTCGTCTGACAAATCTTTCGGATGTGACGTCATGAACCTTATCCTCTCTATTCCGTCTATCTTCTCCACCATTTGAAGAAGCTGTGCAAATGTAATATGAGGTTCAATATTTTTTCCATATGAATTGACATTCTGTCCAAGAAGCATTATCTCTTTAACGCCGTCACTTACAAGCCTTTCTGCCTCAGCTATGATATCTTCCGGCTTTCTGCTCCGCTCACGGCCCCTTACATATGGCACGATACAGTAGCTGCAAAAGTTGTTGCAGCCGTACATTATATTAAGTCCGGTTTTAAATGCAAACTTTCTCTGCGTTGGAAGCTCCTCAACAATCTCTCCTGCTTCCTTCCATATGTCTATTATCTGCCCTTCCGAAATAAACCTTGTATACAGAAGCTCGGCAAATTTATATATATTATGCGTGCCAAATACAAGGTCTACATATCCGTAGGATTCCCTTATTTTATTGATTACATGCTCTTCCTGCATCATACATCCGCATAACGCAATAATACTGTCCGGATTCTTCTTTTTCTTCGCTTTAAGCTGCCCCAGCCTGCCGTATACCCTCTCATTTGCATTTTCCCGCACGGTACATGTATTATAAAGCACAAAGTCTGCATCTTCGGAATCAGTATTTACATATCCAATCTGTTTTAATATTGCAGTAATTTTTTCGGAGTCGTGGAAATTCATCTGACACCCAAAAGTAAATATCCCGCAGGTAAGGTCTCTTCCCTTTTCTTTTTTCTTTTCCTGAAGCCACTCCCTGCATTTATCAATATAAAAATACTGCCTTGCCGGCTCACTTTCCGGAATTAAATCTGGTTCAGCGTACATATTTCCCTACCTCTCAATAATCATTTCCTGTCTAATCTGCTTATTATCACCACCAATAAATATACATAAATAAATCAAATGTTACAATACCCTATATATAAAAAAATAATTGACAAGCTGTATAAAATATGTGACTATATGATTTGATAATTATTTATTCTGGGAGGAAATTTTATGCATAACCTGCTTGCGGCATCGCCTGTGGTGCCTTATATAATACTAATCCTGGGATTTGTCCTTTTAATAAAAGGCGCGGATTTATTCGTCGATGGATGCGTAGGCGTTGCAAAGCTTTTTTCCATACCTTCCGTTATTATAGGTCTTACTATCGTCGCTTTCGGAACAAGCGCCCCCGAAGCTGCCGTAAGTATAACTTCAGCGCTTAAAGGCGCCAACGCAATGGCAGTCAGCAACGTGCTTGGTTCAAATATATTTAACCTTCTTATAGTTATCGGAGTATGCTCTGTTATAAAACCGGTAAAAGTAACCCGTGATATTATAAAACGTGATTATCCCATATCAATAATCATAACAATACTCTTACTGTTTCTTTCTACCGATTTTTTCACGCACGGCATGAACGCTGGCAGTCTCGGTCTTCCAAGCGGACTTATACTGCTCGTATTGTTCTTTGCATACATTATAATCCTTATAAATAATACTCTGAGAAGCAGAAAAAATTCTGATGAAAATGAAATAGAAGATGAAGAAGAAAAACCTCTGTCAGTTCCAAAATGTATAATATATATACTGCTTGGAATATGCGGTATTGCATTCGGCGGTGACTTTGTAGTAGACAGCGCCACAAATATTGCAACAACATTCCATATATCTGAAACTTTAATTGGTCTTACAATAGTAGCACTCGGTACATCCCTTCCAGAACTTGTTACTTCAATAGTTGCCGCGCACAAAGGTGAAAATGACCTTGCTCTTGGAAATGTAGTGGGTTCTAATATATTTAATATTCTTATGGTTCTTGGTATGTCTGCAACCGTATGCCCAATTAATCTTGCAGGTATCTCCAATCCTATATTTACAATATACGATACCCTCATATTACTTGGTATTACAGTTGTAGTATATGTATTTGTCCTTATCAAAAATAACATAAACAGACTTGAGGGTTCTATAATGGTATTGATGTATTCTTCTTATCTTGCATACATTATTCTACGCTAGAAGAACGATGCATCATCTCTAATGTAAGAAGACTTAATTTAGTTTTTACGCCTGCAGCGTACCCTGTAAGGCTTCCGTCTTTTCCTACAACCCTGTGACATGGAACAATAATCGCTATTGGATTATGTCCGACTGCACCTCCTACTGCCTGTGCAGACATTTTATCTATATTCATATCAGATGCAAGTCTATCTGCTATCTCTCCATATGTAATCGTCTCCCCATATCGGATTTCTTTAAGTATATCCCATACTTTCATCTGAAAAGACGTACCTTCCATGTACAGCGGCGGCACAAAATCAGGTATGTTTCCTGAAAAATATTCATCAAGCCATTTATCTGTCTTTTTAAAAATAGCGTACTTATCCGAAACTTTACTATCCTTTATATTCTCTTTGGGATAATATTTCTGTCCTTCAAACCAAAGCCCGGTAAGACGCCGCCCATCACTTGCCTCTATAATATCACCAAATGGTGAAACATATCTGTGTATATACTTGTATATATCTGTGTGTGTATTATTCATATCTTCTTCCCCTGTTTTAAGAATGTCATATTCAGATAACATTATACAGATTTACAGAAGAATATTCAATTTAAAATTACTCCTCGAGCTCCCTGTCAAGCGCTTCTGCTGCAAATTTCAATATACGGGAAACCAGCTTCATTACGCTCTTTTTGCCAACAGAAGACGACTTTATAGTATTCATATCATTTTCCATACTCTTAAGTATATATTCTGATTTGGAAATCTTGGCATAAATAAAATTCATATCACAGTCATACTCATTAGCAAGGATATACGCATATTCTCCTGAGAGACCCGTCTCGCCTCTTTCTATTCTGTATACGGCATCATCTGAAATATGAAATTTCTCCGCAAGTTCCTTTCGCTCTATCTTATGTATTTTGCGAAACTCCTTTAAATTGTTTCCTATTATCTCATCAATACTTTGATCTCTTTTTACATTACCCATAAAAAATACTCCTTTACTAGATAAAATTTTATCAGTAAAAGAGTATACTTTTTCGTTTATTTAGACCGTGTTGTATGATTATTTCACCGAATTTAGGATTTTTTACTTACACAATATATATTTGTACTCTCTTAGGATAGGCATACCGCCAAACTGCAGATAAGCATTGGAGCTATACATCTATTCCAAACTATTCATAGCTAGTTATGTCTTCTTTTATTTCAAGAACCTGCTCAAGCGTAAGCCCGGAATAAGCTGCAATCTTTTCATATGATAATTCTCCATCCTGTAACATTCTTATTGCTGATTGTTTAATGCCTTTTTGCAGTCCAACTTTTTCGCCATTTTCCCATCCAATTTTTTCGCCCTGCTCCAAGCCTTCCTCATATTTTTCCTGATACCGCATCTGTAATGTCATATAAGCCACCTTCCATTTTTCATCCTTCTTTACAGCTTCTACTTCCTTTTCCAGCTCCCTTGTATACTCGTCTTCCGGTTCGCTGCTGTCTATATAATCAAGCAGCCTTTTTAACTTCGGTGTCACATCATCCATGGTTCCTTTAGTATTCAGAATAATCTTTACCGTATCATCACCAAGTACCAGTCCGGGATTCTGCAGACACCTGTTTTCAAAAGTATATATATGTCTTCCTTCTTCAAATACATCAAAGGTACATACAAAGATTATGAAGCTTCGTTTCAGCTTCTTATAGTCTTCTCCCTTTTTCAGTATGTTCAGGTCTACCATTCCCTGATAGTATCTTGTCCTTTTCGGTATGTTTTTCGTTTCAGATGCCTGCATATCTATATCATATATGTTCCCCTCTTCATCCCATACATATTGTAAATCGTAACTTTCTACTCTTCTTTTTTCTTCATTTTTATGCAAATTAAAAGAAGGTACAGTATAAATTATTC
>CANQEL010000027.1 GCA_947594855.1 uncultured Lachnospiraceae bacterium | reverse complement strand
TTTGGAAGTAAGGTTGTTAATGATTTGGGAGAATTTAAGAAGCAGAGCATGGCGATTATTGCAAACAGGTATGACAGTTGTCTTGATGATGTAAAGGGTAAGGTTTATACGAGAGATATATTTGAGAGAGATTAGAGTTGTTGCATGGGGAAATTGTAAATGAAAACGAATAAAATATGTTTTGCGGCTTCATCAGGAGGACATTTTGAACAGCTTATGATGTTAAAACCCCTTATGGATAAATATGACAGTTTTATTGTTACTGAAAAAACATTATATAAGACAGATTACGGTAATGAGAAAGTATATTATCTCAATCAGGTCAACCGGAAAGAAAGAAGTTTTTTATGGAATATGATTGTTAATCTGTTTAAATCCGTAAGAATATATTTTAGAGAGAAACCTGATGCGGTGATATGTACCGGAGTCCTGGCAATGATACCGATGTGCATGATTGCAAAACTCATGGGTAAGAAACTTATATATATTGAATCTTTTGCGAAAGTGACAACGGGGACACAGACAGGCAGATTAATATATAAGTTTGCAGACAGGTTTTATGTCCAGTGGGAGCAGATGCTGAGTGTCTATCCTAAGGCGATATACCTGGGAGGAATATATTAGCAGGGAATGATTTGATGATATTTGTTACTTTGGGTTCACAGAAGTTTCAGTTTAACCGTCTGCTTGCGGCGGTGGATAAGCTTATTGATAAAAATGTAATAAATGATGAAGTATTTGCACAGACAGGCTGTAGTGACTATAGGCCTGAAAATTATAAATATAAACAGTTTCTGGACAGGAATGAATTTGAAGAATGGGAAAATAAATGCGACATTATGATTACCCATGGCGGTACGGGAGCAATCATTGGTGCAGTAAAAAAAGGAAAGAAAGTGGTTGCCGTTCCCAGACTGGCAAAATACGGGGAACATGTGGACGACCATCAGATGCAGCTTTTAAAACAGTTTGAGGATATGGATATAATTGAAAGCTGTTATGACTTGAATAAGCTTGGAGAAGCAATTGATGCTGTAAAGAGAAATAAATATAGAGAGTATATTTCTAATACCGAAAGATTTATAAATCATATAAATTCATTTTTAGAGCAGATTGATAAAGATGAATGATGGGATTATTAATATGATTTTTGCGAAGGAAGGATTTTATGAATGCAACATTAAAAAGGTGGGTATTATGGCCGTTTAATATTATGTATAAATTATGTCCTGTTAGTGAAACCAAGTTACTTTTTGTTCTAAAAACAGGACACAGGTTGAATCTTAAAAATCCAAAAACATTCAACGAAAAGTTGCAATGGATAAAATTATTTGACAGAAACGAAAGAAAACCGCAGTGTGTAGATAAATACACGGTACGTAATTTTATAAAAGAAAGAGGTTGTGGAGAAATACTTAACAGTCTGTTGTGGCAGGGATTTGATCCGAAAGATATCCCATTTGATAATTTGCCGGAAAAATTTGTTATTAAAGTAACCCATGGACAGGGCATGAATATAATATGCAAAAATAAAGCTGCCTTAGATAAAAAAAAGACAGTAAAAATATTAAAAAAATGGTTGCGAACTAAGTATCTGCCATGTTATGGTGAATGGTTTTACGGAGTGATACGACCACGTATTATTATTGAAAAATTTTTGGGTGATGAAAATGATCAAGAGCCTATTGACTATAAGATTTTTTGTTTTAATGGAGAGCCAAAACTTATAGATGTACATACAGGAAGATTTATCGATCATAAACGTAATTTTTATGACTTGGAGTGGAATGTAATAAAAGGAGTTGGTATAAAGTATCCGACTGATGAAAATGAAGTTGTACCCAAACCTGATGAACTTGATTTAATGCTTGAATATGCCAGAAGATTATCTAAACCTTTTATTCATGTAAGAGTGGACTTGTATATTGTCAATAATAAAGTTTATTTTGGTGAATTAACGTTTACCAATGGTGCAGGATTTGACAAGGTTTATCCAAAGGAATTTGATATAAAACTTGGCAGTTATATTGATATTAAAAGTTATGTGGACTAAAAAATAATGCTATTAGCGAATTTTGATGTATATGTTCTATTTTTGTATAAATGTTAAAAATAATTTTTTGTACGATAAATAGAAGAAAGTAAATATTGAACATACCTTGATAAATAAAATAAGTGAAACAAATATAACTATGGGTAAAAAGTGAATTAATAATGAAGACAATTATGATATTAGCTAATAAATATCTAAATAAGATTGAAGCAACTACATGTACGTTTCTTCAACAGTTAGCATGGAGTTTGTAGATATGGGATATATGTGTGATGTGGTTTGTCCAGTGCCAGTTGATTTTAATCTATCGAAAATCTGTTAAAGATATCTGAAATCGCAAAAAAATATGATTTGTTAATTATAGCTGACGAAGCATATAAGGAAATTATATATGACGGTATTAAATACAGCAGCATAATATCATTTGATGATATGAAAGAGAGAACAGTGCTTATAAACAGCTTTTCTAAAACCTACTCAATGACAGGTTGGAGAATAGGGTATGCAGCAGTAGAAGCTTTAAGTGGTTCACAGGAATATACTGGGTATATGATAGGGCAATTTGAAAAGCGAAGAAATATTTTAGTAGATGGAATAAATAATATAAAAGGCATGAAATGTATAAAACCTCAGGGAACGTTTTATGCTTTTGCAAATATAAAAGCTCTTGGTATGTCATCAATGGATTTTGCATTTGATTTGTTGGACAAGGTACAGGTGGCTTTGGTTCCGGGAATAACGTATGGCAGATCAGGAGAAGGGTATGTGCGTATGGCGTTTACTGTTGATGAGGAAAAGCTTAAAGAGACTGTAAGGCGCATAAGGCATTATGTGGAAATTATGTAACTATTATATCTCTGATTTGATGTGGGGAATAATATGGTTGCACAAAAGAAAAAACAATTCTTTCAGATAAATAACGTTTAGCACGACAAGGATAAACGCAAAAAAATTATATGTTTAGGAGAACTGTATTTATGAACATACTGATTTTGGGAGCTGCTGGTTTTATCGGAACAAACTTGACATTTGAACTTGCTAAAAATAGTAATAATAATATAATTGCTGCGGATAAATCAGAAAGTTATTTCATCGATAAGTATAAAAATTACAGTAATGTTTTAATAAAAGAGGTATCCTTTGAACAGACAAGAGATATAGAAAATTTAATAAAGGATATTGATATTGTATATCATCTTTTTAGTTCTATAAATCCATCTACATCTAACAAACAAGTATATGAGGATATGAAAACAAATGTTATGTTTTCAATAAAAATACTGGATTTATGTGTAAAAAATAATGTAAAAAAAGTAATTTTTTTATCATCAGGCGGAACTGTATATGGAAAAGAAATAAGCTGTCCTATTGTTGAAGATGCGATGACGAGACCTATAAGTTCATATGGTATACAGAAAATAACAATAGAAAATATCCTTTACTTATATAATTATATGCACGGATTAGACTATAGAATTATCAGACTGTCTAATCCGTATGGCCCATATCAAAGACCAAATGGTACATTAGGTGTGGTAACTACATTTACATATAAGATATTAAAAAAGGAAGCGGTTAATGTTTATGGTGATGGGTCGGTAGTAAGAGATTTTATATATATTGATGATGCTGTAAAAGGTATTATTAATATTGCAAAT
The DNA here is from genome assembly GCA_947594855.1 of uncultured Lachnospiraceae bacterium. Taxonomy (GTDB): domain Bacteria; phylum Bacillota; class Clostridia; order Lachnospirales; family Lachnospiraceae; genus V9D3004. The sequence continues at coordinate 22,572 of CANQEL010000027.1, read as the reverse complement.
GAACACTGTTTGTATAAAGTATATAATCTGGGTTGTGGATACGGAACTAGCGTCAAAGAAGTGATAAGAACAATCAGCGAAACCCTTCATATGAGAGCGAGTATAAATTATTTGCCTGGAAGAAATGTTGATGTGCCTGAAAATTATCTTGATATTTCAAGATATGAAAAAGAATTTGGAGGTATAAATGCAATTCCATTACCCGAAGGAATAAAAAAAACGGCGGAATTTATGAAAAATACATATTTTTAAGATGTATGGGGGCAAATAATTATGGAAAAATCCAAGGTAGCAATAATTATTGTTGCGAATAAATATCCTAATAAATATGAACCAAATGTAAATGTTTTTACTCAACAGATAGTTTGGAGTTTTGCTGATTTAGGGTATGATTGTACAGTTATTTGCCCAATGCCAATAAATTACAATAAAAGTAATATAAGTTTTCCTTCTGAACGAACAGAATTTTCGGATAGAGGAAGCCAAATAAAAATATATCACCCTAAATATGTGGGTGCAGGCCAGAATGGTATATTTCGTAAAATAAAAGTAAGAATTACAACAAGGTTATATACAAATGCTGTAGATAGTGTTCTGAAAAAAATCTGTACTGATAATTCTGTACTATTTGCAGAATTTTTATGCCCTGCGGGTGTTGCTGTTTCTCATTTGGGTCGAAAATATGATATTCCTGCATATATGCAGATAGGTGAGGCAACTTATCAGGGGAATGAAAAATATGGAAATAAAAAACTTAGAGATAAGTTACTTATAGGTCTTACAGGCATCATAGCCCTTTCGGGTCAAAATAGAGATTATCTTGTTAATGCGGGCATAATTGAAAAAGAAAAAATAATAATATTACCCAGTGGATATAGAAAAGACAGGTTTTATAAAATAGATAAAAAAGCAGCACGCATGGAGTTGGGTTTACCATTGGATAAATTCATTGTTGGGTTTTGTGGCAGCTTTGATGATAGGAAAGGGATCCTTAGGCTTGATGCTGCAATAGATAAAATAGATGATGATGAGGTCTGTCTAGTTGCAGTAGGAAAAGGCAATATTGAACCTAAAAGCAGTAAATGTGTATTCAAGGGCATTATCAATCATGATAGATTAATGTTTTTTTATAATGCTATTGATGTTTTTGCTTTTCCAACATATCACGAAGGTTGTTGCACAGCCATAGTAGAAGCTATTGCGTGTGGTTGCCCTATTATATCATCAGATAGACCGTTTAACTATGAAATATGTGATAAAAAAAATTCAATACTTATAGAACCGGATGATATTGATGCTATGAAAGAAAATATATTAAAACTTAAAAACAATAAAGAACTTGCTGCGAAATTAAGCGAAGGAAGTTTAAACAAAGCAAAATCTTTAACATTGGATGAAAAAGCAATAAATGTTCTTAAATATATGAAGGTTTTGGATTAAACAGAGCTGATGCAATATAAGAAATGTTTTTTAGATATTGTTTTTAGGATAGTGTCAAGCGACTTATGAAAAAACGAGCCAAAAGAAAATGGCTCATCAGAACCTTGAAAATTGCAGATTTTATATTTTTACGATGGCTGACGCCACTCTTGACAGCACACAAAAGAACTGCTGAAGAGGTTTCACTGACGGCGAAGATGACAAGAACAGTTTTATCTTCTTTGTCGGAATCAACGGTGTAGCAGTTCTTTTGTGTATTATTAAGAGAATGCCACTTCGTGGTGGCTGTATATAACTCTGGCTCAGAATCTAGAAACAGTTTTTCTGTTGCATTTGTAGGATAGTCTTAAATGAGCAGCTGCCATTTATCCGGCATATTATCGGCGTTCACTAACATCTTAACAGAGTTTAAAAACTTGATAGTTGTTATGTTTATGCAGTCGTAGGAAGTTATAATAGGCTACCCAGAGCGCCAGATCATAGTTGGCATCGTCATAGTTATCGAATCCGTTAGTGGGGCGGTAGGATGCCTTATAGGTTCGGTTTAGTCTTTCAATCATCTGTTTGAAAGGGCGGTATTTTTTGGAAATAGCATCGTCATTGGTAAGACCAATGACCTGTGTAATGTCAAAAGCGAAGTCTTTACCAAAGCGTTTAACAAACTTCATTGCGGCAAGAGGATATGCACTGTATTCGTCGGCAATGAAGTTGAATTTTTCAGGAAGCTTTTTTAAGTGGTTGAAAGCCATTCTCATTGCAAGGATACATGGACCGACATTACGATTGTCAGATACCTGATAACCGATAATGGAACATGAGGCAACATTCATAATAAACCAGATGTAGCTTTTGATACCTCTGACTTTTATGTAGGTTTCATCAGCTGTGAATATATTTCTTTTTTCGTATTGGTAGTTATCAACGAAAGGTTTGATACAGACAGCCGCAGTTTTACAGTAGTTGGCAATCTGCTGATGGGAGATGCTTATGTTGTAAAGGTCTTTCAGTGCCTGTGAGGTTTTTCTGAGAGAAAGTCCGAGGTTGATGTGAAGAGTGAGGCATGGGGACATGATATGCTGATTGTGTTTTGTGAAGTTCAGGGAAGAGGCGTTCTTTGGAAGAGAGTTTAAATCCATACTGAAAAAATCTATTGTGAATTCACAGTAGATATAATGAAGCTTATATTTATTTTTACCATAGTCTTCCTTCAAATCTTCTTTATCTACCTTGTCAAGATTATGAAGGTATTAAGGACACTTGGGATTGATGCATTTATGGATGATGAAGTGCTTCCGCTGTTTCCTGGGAACAAGGGTATTGAGGCAGTGAGGACACCGGAGAGAGGTGTGTCTGTAAAAGCGGCTTTCATCAGGAGTGAACCGGGTATCACACACCTTACAGAGAATCTGCCCTTTGCTGTCGTTGTTTTTATAAAGATAAGGCTTGGGAGCATTGCAGCGTGGACACTTACAGTCATCAGAAATATCACAGACAGAGCGTCTGCGTACAGGTCCATAGCGCCACTGAATGTAAGGGATGTAATCACAATAGTGACAGACTTCGCATGGAAGAATTTTTGGAAGTTCATCGATTTTAAACTTTTGGTATTTTTTTGGGGGAGTGGGAGTCATCAAATGCTAACTGCCTGTGAGGGATAAATCTGCAAATGCAATAAAAAAGCTGGCAGATGATTTTCTATTGGTATTTGATGTATTGGAGAAAATAAAGTATAATATCCATGAGCATTGTCTCCTCTGTATAGTTGATGTTTGGTCACGGATATTATATCAGAAAAGGGAGGGCAATGCTCTTTTTATTGCATACTCCCTAAAATAAAAGTTTTATAAAGAAAAAAATAAGGTAGCATTTGACACTACCTTAATACAATGCGAGGGCTTTTGTATGAATATTTCTCTTAAGAAAATACATAAGAAGCGTAACCATAATATGTTAGTGATTGTGTATGAGGAGTTTGAAATATATCCAAATTTTCGTTGGATAACTCTAGGGCGGATAAATAAACTGAGTTCATTAATATGAAACAATATAACAACGGAAAGAGTTGCTGATTGGTTAAAATAGAATAAGTGGAGAAAGACATGAATTACAAGTTTAATTACAAAGAATTACCGTTTCTGTTAATGGTATTTTATCCGGTTGCAGATATAACATATAATACGTTTGTCAGTGAACTGCATCTTACAACGTTTAACAGTATTTATTTTACACTATTGATAGTGTTATCATTTGCGTTTTACAAATATCTCATTAATAAAATGGTTTTGGCTTGTTTAGTTTTATTTGCATTATATTTATTATCAGAATATTCAAAATCAGGAAGTGTTACAATACAGTTTTTTCTTTTCTTACTAACTGTAAGTATCTTCAGCAGTAAAGAATATTTGAATAAATTAAAAAAATATATTGATAAAAATAATATACTGATAATCATTATAAGTATAACATATATTTTGTTTTTGCTTTACTCAATTTTTTTTAAGGATGGTATAAAGACAGGATGGAATACCAGGGTTGTTTATGGACCGTTTGAACTTCCGCATACTTTGGCATATGAGTTATTAGTATTACTTATGCTGGTATTGTATAAGTGTAAGCAGGGAAAAAAGATAATGTGGATTTTATTTGCTGCTGTATTTGAAATGTTTATATTATTAACATGTGTAAGATCTGCACTTTTGGCGTCCGCTGTCATCTTGTTTAGCTTTTTTTGGAGCTACAATTTTACTACAAAGGTTTATCTTACTATAATTGCAGGAATTTTAATAGGTGTTTTTATGTATTACAGGGTGTTTGACTATGTGATCGAAAAAAGTTTATATGCAACTGGAAACGGCAGCATAACTAACGGAAGGGACTTGATAGCCAGTAAGTCTTTAATTACTTTTTTTGAAGCTACAGATATAGAAAAATTGTTTGGTTCAGGATACAACAATCTTCTTAATGATAATCTTAGATTATTAGGGCTGCAGATTCAGGCACACAATGATTTGGTTACAGTTTTGGTTAGTTTTGGGATAGTTGGTTTAGCAGCGTATCTTTATTATCTGATAAGTTATTTTAAAGGAAAAGGCTGGTTGCTACTTGCACTAGCAATGTTTATATTGTTCTATTTTAATGGTTTGTTCTTATACTGGACTATGGTGATGGGACTTGGAATAGCAAGGATATTTTTTGAAATGACAGAACGTTCTGTAAAAAAAGAGTTAAGAGGAGCAAATAAGCAATGAAAAACTCAAAATCTCATTTAGTCAGTGTTATTGTTCCAGTGTACAACGTTGAAAAATATCTGGTTGAATGTGTGGAATTATTAAAGGCACAAACCTATTCAAACATTGAAATCATATTAATAGACGATGGCTCAGAGGATTCATCAGGAATTCTTTGTGATATATTAGCTGGTACAGATAAAAGAATTTATGTTATACATCAATCAAATCAAGGGTTGTCTGCAGCCAGAAATGTGGGGATAGAAGCAAGTCATGGTGAATATATTACCTGTATTGATTCTGATGATCTTATTTCAAAAGATTATATTCATATACTTTTAAATGCGGCTGTAAAAAATGACTGTGATATTTCTATAGGAAAAATGGTGGGATTATATACAGATAATCAAGAAATAGATTTTTTGAATTCTTGGAGAAAAAAGAATTCTTCAGTTATTATTTTTAATACGTATGAATCATTAAGAATAATGCTTTTACAAAATGAATTTGATGTTTCCGCCTGTGCTAAGTTATATAAGCGGGAACTTTTTAACGACGTCAGATATCCCGTGGGAAAGTTATATGAAGATATGGCAACTACGTATAAGTTGGTTTCCAAGGTAGAAAGGGTTGCTTATTGTAAACAGGCGATTTATGGATACAGGCAAAAAAGGGAGAATTCAATTACTTCTGAAAAATTTAACATTAGAAAAATGGAACTAATGGAATCGTATTCAAAGTTTTATAAGTTTGTAAAAAATAATTTTCCGGAACTTTCAAATGAAGCTGAATGTAAATATGCGGCCTGTGCTACAAAAATTTTAACATCTTTATATCAATCTAATGAGAGAAAACAACACCTTGAAATTGAACAGAAAATGAAACGTGCTATAAGAAAGCGATATGTAGCTATATTTCGTCAAAAAGATTTATTGTTAAAAAGAAAGATAAAAATAGTATGTGCGGGATTATGGGAGGTGCCATATAGAATAATTAATAAAATATATTTTTTACATTTAAAAAAAGCTAAAAATTATAAATAGTATAGTATGTGATAGTTAAAGAATTATACAGTAAAAGGACAGTAGATAAAATAGATATTTTATATAAGGATGGATTTTTGTTTGAAGTATTAGAAAGCATTGATTGTCAGATTATTATAGGCATGGTAGCAGCAATGAGTGAAGAAATTTAAAAGTATATGTTCAAAAATTGAGATAGGGGATAAATAAATATGGAAGATGTAAATCCTAAAGTTTCTATAGTATTGCCTGTTTATAATGGAGAAAAATATATTAAACAATCTATTGAAAGTATTTTAAATCAATCTTTTAGTAATTGGGAGTTGATTATTATAGATGATTGTTCTACGGATTTAACACCAGAGATAATTAAGAAGTATATAGATAAAGATAAGAGGATAAGTGTTTATAGGAATAAAGTTAATTCTAAGTTGCCAAAGTCATTGAATAATGGGTTTGAAAAGGCTTCTGGTGAATATTTAACATGGACTTCTGATGATAATATACTGAAAAAAGATTTTTTATATGAACTAAATAGTTACTTGGACAAGCACAGCGATATAATGCTTGTATATAGTGATTATGAATTGATAGATCAGGACTCTAAAATAATAAAAAAAGTACTTAATAAAGATGAAAAATGGATGCCTATACATAATACAGTAGGAGCTAGTTTTATGTATAGGAAAACTGTAATTGAACAATTGGGAGTATATGATACTTCTCTATTTCTTGTTGAGGATTATGAGTATTGGATTCGAATATATTTGGAGGCAAAAATAGCGCATATTAAACTTAATCTGTATCAATATAGAGTACATAAAAGAAGTTTGACTTCTCTGTATGAATATGAGGTATTGGAAAAAACAAAGCAATTAAGGGAGATGTACTACAATCAATTATTAAATAGTATAAAGGATGATGAGATATTAGCAGAGTTTTATGCATCTAATCGATTATACAATATTAAGAAAAAAAGAGATAATGAAATGAGATTAGTGATTCACTATCCGAAATATATATTGAAGGTTATGAAAAAAAATATAAAAAGAATAATATATGAAGTGAAATATAGACGTGTAAAGAATGTTAAAAATGTACAATAAAATGAATAGATTATAACACTATAAACTGTTGCTGCAATCTGATTGATTTTAATTTCATAAGATGGATGGACAATAACTATATGGAGGTCTATCATGAGAGGCAAAATCAGTTATAAATCTTGCTGATATTGTTTGGGTATATTGGAGGAAAATAAGGTGAAAACAATCTTGCTTGTTTTCGGCACGCGCCCTGAGGCGATTAAAATGTGCCCTTTAGTGAATGAATTAAAAAGCCGTGATGGCGTTAAGACACTTGTCTGTGTGACTGGACAGCACCGACAGATGCTCGATCAGGTGCTAGAGGCCTTTGATGTTGTCCCAGACTATGATTTGTCGATTATGAAGAACAAGCAGTCATTGTTTGACATTACGACAAATATTTTGAACCGTATCAAAGAAGTGCTTGAAGAAGTGAAACCGGATGTGGTGCTTGTTCACGGCGATACATCGACGACATTTGTGACAGCACTTGCCTGTTTCTATCTGCAGATTCCGGTGGGACATGTGGAAGCGGGGCTTCGTACATATAACATTTACAGCCCGTACCCCGAGGAATTCAATCGGCAGGCGGTCAGCATAATAAGTCAATATAATTTTGCTCCTACTGAGCTTTCAAAACAGAATTTATTGCACGAGGGCAAGCCGGAGAGTAACATTTTTGTGACTGGCAACACCGCCATCGACGCGCTGAAAACGACGGTCAGAGAAGATTATACTCACCCGGAACTGGAATGGGCAGAGGGAAGTCGGCTGATTCTCATCACTGCCCACCGTCGCGAGAACCTCGGTGAGCCTATGAAGCATATGTTCCGTGCGATCCGCCGCGTGATGGACGAACATACCGACGTCAAGGCAATTTACCCAATCCACATGAATCCCGTTGTGCGCGAGACTGCGGATGCGATTCTCGGCAACGACGAGCGAATCCACATCATTGAACCGCTGGATGTATTGGATTTCCATAACTTTATGGCGAGGAGCCATATGATTCTTACGGATAGTGGAGGTATACAGGAGGAGGCACCGAGCCTTGGCAAGCCGGTACTCGTTATGCGGGATACGACCGAACGACCGGAGGGAATCAAAGCGGGGACGCTGAAACTGGTCGGGACGGATGAGGAGACGATTTATGAGGAATTTAATCGGCTGCTTACCGATCAGGCGGCATATGATTCCATGGCGCAGGCGAGCAATCCCTATGGGGACGGACATGCCTGTGAGCGCATTGCAGATATTTTGATTTCTTCTAAAACGAAACAGTGACGGTTTCAAAAGGTGGAAAATATTAGAAGGAGGAATGAAAAATGCGTATTGGCTTATATGGGATTAACGGCGTGTATAATTTTGGCTGCGAAGCCATTGTGCGCGGCGCGTGCAGGTGGCTTCGGGATTTGTATCCAGACTGTAAAATCATCTATTTTTCCTACAGTTTTGACTATGACCGAAAGATGTTAGCAGATCTGGACATTGAGGTGGAAGAAGTTGCACGGGATAGAAATTTCTTCAAACGCTGTATCAATAAAGGATTGCGGATGATACAAAGTGAGCGTCAGATAATGAATATCCCGTTTCGGCAAATGATGAAGCGCGTGGACATGATTATTTCCATTGGCGGTGATATTTACACGATTCCACAGGTGTTGCGGGAGCAAGCGAAATATCCCTATTATAATCACTTGATTGATTTCTGCAATCGGGCAATACAGTGTGGAAAGAAAGTGGTCGTTTATGGCGCTTCCGTGGGACCGTGGGGTAAGTATAGACGGGCAGTGAAATATTTTTCAGATAATATGAAAAAGTATAACGTCATCCTCTGTCGGGAGTATTCGTCGGTGGAATATCTCGAAAGCCTTGGATTTAAAAATGCGCTATTTTTCCTAGATCCGGCATTTCAATTAGGAGAAGGAAAGAAAGGGGAAGGAAAATATATCGGAATCAACCTGTCGCCGCTTTCGGTCAGGGAACTGTATGGAGCAGGCGGCTATACGCAGGTTGAGAAGTTTGCAGGACTGCTGGATAAAGTGCATGAGCGTTTTGGGACAGAGTTATTATTTATTCCGCATGTTCTGTCAGCGGACGAGGACGATAATGACTTGTTATTTATGGAAAAGATTCGTCAGAAAATGGCATGCGGAGAGCATGTTCGGATAGCGGACAGCAAAAAGGGCTTCATGGGGATAAAAGAACAGATTCGAGACTGTCATATGGTCATTTCTGCAAGGATGCACTGTGCAATCAACGCAGTGGAAGAAAATATACCGACTATTTTTCTAGCATATAGTCAGAAAAGTATTGGCATGTGTGAATATGTATATGAAAATAAAAAGTGGGTTGTTGATATCCGTAGGCTGCAAGATGAATTACTTTCCCGGATGGATGAAATGTGGAAGGACAGGGAGGAAATAAGCAGATATCTGAAAGAGAGCAATCAGAGGATTAAAGGAGATTATAGAAGGAATTTTGAGAAAGTGAAGGAGTTTATATTGTTATGATGTGTAATATTCGCTAGTTTGATGAATCGCTGAAGTATTCTCTGTTAGGTGGAACTAAAACATTAGGGTTTTATTTCAGAGTATATAGAAAATTTGTCTGAATGGACAGATTTTTGCCTGTGACGGTGGAGATACGGTGAGATAATGTAGGGAAACTGAACAATGAAAGGCAGGTGTGATGGTATGGCAGACCGTGTGGAACGGAGTAAAAAGAATATTATCTGGTCGTTTGCCGGAAGGATTGTAAACATCCTGCTCCCCTTTGTGACACAGACATGTCTGATTTACATATTGGGTGTTCAGTATGTGGGATTAAATGGTTTGTTTACATCTGTCCTGACCATACTCAGCCTGACGGAGTTGGGAATTGGCAGCGCACTTGTGTTTAGTATGTACCGCCCGATTGCCGAGAGGGATGACGCTAAAGTATGCGCGTTGCTTGCTTTTTACAGGAAGTGCTACCACATCATTGGATGCGTTATATTGACAGTAGGGCTGATCCTGCTCCCTTTTATCCGTCATCTTATCTCCGGGGATGTGCCGGACGATGTCAACGTTTATATTTTGTATGTGATTTATCTGCTCAATACGGTATTGAGCTACTTCTTGTTCGCTTATAAAACGTCGCTTTTGAATGCCTGTCAGATGGTGGATGTGATCAGCGGAGTAGATATCTTGACTAATATCACAAAATGTGCACTGCAGTTTGTGGGACTTTTACTGATTCCATCTTACTATATGTTTGTATGGGTGATACCGCTGACAACAGTAATGCGAAATATTGGCGTCGAGATATGGACAAGAAGAAAATATCCAAACTATTTCTGTCAGGGAAAACTTCTTCCTGTGGATGTACATGAGATTTTTGAAAATGTAAAGGGACTTTTTTTGCAAAGCATTGGAAATGTAGTGCTGACTTCCGTGGATAATATTGTGATTTCTATCTTTCTCGGTCTGACTGTGCTGGGACAGTATAACGTCTATCTATACATACACACAGCGCTTGTTGGACTGGTAGGAGTGATCAGCAGCTCGATTATTCCAGTTGCCGGAAACAGTGTTGCCGTCGAAGATAATGAAAAGAACTTTCAGAATTTCCGTCAGTTCACTTTGTTATGGATGTGTGTGGTTGCCTGGTGCGCAATCTGCGAATTATGTCTGATTCAGCCGTTCATTCTGCTATGGGCGGGAGATAAAATGTTATTAAATAATGGAATTGCTGTGCTTTTTGCCCTTTATTTTTACTCGAATAAAATCGGAGATATGGTCTGGGTTTATAAGTCAGCAAGCGGCATATGGAAAGAAGGGCGTTATGTCCCGATTATCAGTGCGGCTGTGAACTTAAGCACGAACTTATTGATGATAAGATGGATTGGACTTACGGGAGTCCTGATTTCCACAATTTTAAGTTTATTCTTCATAACAATTCCGTTTGGGTCAAGAGTATTGTTCCGTGTGTATTTTGATTACGAGCATGCATGGAGAGAGTATCTTGTGACACATATAAAGCACATTTTCCTTACTGCGGTTATTGGGCTGTCGCTGTACTGGATCTGCATGAAAATCCCACTGGATGGCATCTTGTGTCTTGCCGTGCGAGGTGTTCTCTGTTTGATTGTTCCTATCCCGATTTTATGGCTCGTTTATCGCAGAGATGAACGGATGAAGGGAACTGGGAGATTAGTGCGGCGGCTGTTGCACAAATGAGCGGTATATCAATAAAATCAATGAGAAGAAAAGATGGAAGGGGAAGAATAGTAGATGAATTATATAAAAAAAATATTACATAAAATAAATGTAATTTGTCATATCAGTATCCTAAAATTTTTGCATTATAATTTTTTTTGTCGCAATATCAAGGCGGACAAGGGATGTTATATCATTCCTTATCGAAGAACATGCATTTCCATTGCTGCCACTGCTAAGATTTTTCTGCATGGATCGATGTTCTTAAATTGCAATAAGCTTCCCAGCTCCAAAGCAGAATGCCTGATACTGCTGCGGGACGGAGCAAGGCTGACGGTAAATGGTCCGGTCCGGCTCTATTATGGAACAACACTACAGATACATGATAATGCAGAGCTGACGGTAGGAGACCTGGGCATGAACACGGGAAGCGTGCTTGTATGTGGTTATAAGATGACGATTGGGAGTCTGGTCAGCACGGCCAGAGAAGTTTTTATTTTCGATAGCGACCACCATCCTGTGTTCAATGAAAAGGGAGAGCGCATCAATGAGGCAAAGGAGGTTGTAATCGGGGATAATGTCTGGATTGGCTTGAAAAGCCTTATCATGAAAGGAAGCCACATTGAGAGCGGGTCAGTGATCAGTGCGCATTCGCTGGTAACAGGCAATGTGCCGGGACATGTGATCGTGGCATCGCCGCCGGCAAGGCCTGTAATGAAAGATATAAGCTGGCACAGATAACAGATAGTTTATCATCTGATATATGTAGATAGCTAAGAGGCATGATGCGAAGGGAGAATAGAAAATGGAGCAAAAAAGGGTAACAGTAAACAGGACAGCAGAGGCGGATTGCAATGGGTGTAGGGTCTGTGCGGATATATGCCCGAAGAATGCAGTATCGTTTGAGAGAGATTCGCTGACCGGATGTGATATGCCGGTGGTGGATGAAAAAATATGCGTAAATTGTGGACTGTGCGTAAAAAAATGCACGCAGGAAAATCCCGTGAGAATGCCGGAAAGAATGGTGGAAAATGTATACGCTGCATGGTCAAAGGATGATGAAGTCAGGTATATGAGTACATCAGGAGGATTGTTTTATGAGCTTGCAAAAAAGATGCTTGACCAGGAGGGGGCAGTAGCTGCCTGCTGTTATACGGAAGATTGCCGGGGTGCTATTCATACGATTGCGTTTACTGAGAAAGATATGCTCAAGCAATGTGGTTCTAAACATATGCAGAGCCAGACGCTTCATATATATGAAAAAGTCGAAAAACTGCTGCGAGATGGCAGGAAAGTAATGTTTGTCGGGACGCCGTGTGAGGTGGCAGCGCTTTATCGATATCTGGATGGAGATCCGGAGAATCTTGTCACAGTTGACTTTATATGTAATAGTATCACATCGCCAAAGGGGCAGGAAAAATACATTGATTATCTGGAAGAAAAATTCGGCTCCAAAGTAATTTCCGCACATATCAAGGACAAGAGGAATGGCTGGAATAATTTTGGTAATTCCGCAAAGTTTGAAAACGGAAAGGAATATTATAGGGACCGTAACCATGACGCACGGACGGTGGGATATGCAAGGGGACATCTGTTTATTCGGGAGAGCTGTCTGCACTGCCAGTATAAGAAACTGCCAAGAAATGCAGACATCACATTCGGGGACTTTTGGGGGATACGGGAGGATGCCAGAAACCCAAAGCTGGAGATGGGCACGTCTGTCGTGATTATCAATTCAAAAAAAGGGCAGGAGTGGTTCCTGAGTTTGGAAGACAGGGTCGGGTTTTATGAAGAAACAATGGAAAATGCCCAGCGTGGGAATCCAGCTATTTTGAAAAGGGCTACTGAAAACGGAAATAGAAAGAAAGCGCTTGCAGCTTTGGATACAATGAGGTTTGACCGCGTCGTAAAAAAATATATAGACCGCGACAGTTTTATGAAGAAATTAGTGCGGAAAGGAAAGGGATTGGCCAAGATGATTATAAGGAGGAGAGAAGATGGAAGTGAAAGAATACAGTAGTTTGAAATGTATAGAACAGTGTCTCTGTCAGTTTGCTGAGAAAACCCCAGACATTCCGGCGATTATTGTGAAAGAAGAGATCACGACATATAAGGAATTATGGTGTTTGGTAAGGGGCGCAGCCAGATATCTAAGCGAGAAGGCTGGCATCCGAAAAGGCGACTGCGTAGTGGTCAGGGCTATGCAGAATCTGGAATATGGAATTGCCTATTTTGGAACGCATCTTTTGGGAGCTATCTTTGTTCCTTTGGAAAAAAGCCTTCCGGCAGATAAAACGCAAGAAATTCTGTGCGAAACAGAAGCGAAGGCATATCTCTCCAGAGAAGGCTTGCCCGGTACAGAAGCCGCATATGTCAATTTAAAGGAATTAAAAAAGACTGCGGAAGAGTATTTCTGTGATGACTGGGAATGGGAGTTTCCATCACGTCTGGACAGTGCAGATATTATGTACACGACGGGAACAACCGGACGGGCAAAAGGTGTGGAAGTTACACATGATGTCCTAATCTCTACGGCAGAAAATTATATATCCGGTTTCTGTATGCAGAAAGGAAATGTGATGGCTGTTCCCGGGCCGATGAATCATGTGAATCCATTGCGGAAAATGTATACAAGCATTATGACAGGCAATACCGTGGTTATACTGGATGGCATGCTGTCTGTGAAAAGGTTTTATGAGGCGCTTGATACCTACCGGGTAAATTCCCTTTGTCTGCCTCCGGCTCTTCTTAGGATGCTCTGGAAGCTTTCAGGTGAAAAACTGGCGGAGTATGCGGATCAAATTGAATTTGTCGAGTGTTCAACAGCACCCGTTACGGAGGCAGATAAGGAGCATCTGCGCAGACAGTTGCCCAAGTCAAGGCTGTACAATAATTATGGGTTGTCGGAGTGCGGAGCCATGGTTATGTACGATTTCAATGAATTTAAAGAAAAAGGACAGGGCTGTGTGGGGAAACCCATGGTCAATTCCCATGTGGTGATTGTGGATGACAAGAGGAAAGAGATAAAGTCTTCCAAGGAACGGATGGGGCTGATTGCCAACAGCGGTCCCATCAACATGAAAGGATACTGGAAACATCCGGAGATTACGGCCGAGGTCAAACAAAACGGATATGTCTATACGAATGATATAGGTTATTTTGATGAGGAAGGATTCCTTTATGTGATAGGAAGGCAGAATGATACGATAAATGTAGGAGGACTGAAAGTAGAACCGACGGAAGTGGAAGATGCAGCGGGACAGTATCCGGGAGTATTTGAGTGTATATGTGTCCCTGTGGACGATCCATTGATGGGAAAAGCCTTGAAACTGATTGTTGTAATGGAAAAAGGATACGCAATGGATGAGACAGGACTGGCAGCACACCTCAGGAAATGTCTGGATTCATATAAGGTTCCTTCTATTTATGAAGAAGCAGACCATATACCAAGAAATTATGTTGGAAAGCCTGACAGAAAGGCATTTATAAAATAAGGAGGTACAAGATGGACAAGTGTTTATTGGTGCTGGGCGCATCATCAGATGTTGGAACGGCGTATATCAAGGCTTATCATGAGCGTTACGATAAGATTGTGGGAACATATTATACAAATAAGGAACCGGTGGAAAAATTAAAAGAAGAACTTGGCGGGAAAATGGAAATGTTCTGCCTGAATATGCTGCAAGAAGAAGAAATAGATCGATTTGCTGCATTTCTTGAAGAAAGAGAACTGTCTCCGGAGTATGTGCTTCATCTTCCGGCGCAGAGGACGGAAATGAAAAAAGCAGAAGAACTGGAAAGCGGGAAGCTTCGGGACGATTTGGAATTGGGAGTGGTTTCGATTATGCGTCTGATGCGGACAATCCTTCCTCACATGAAAGAAAAAGAATTTGGCCGGATATGCTTTCTATTATCCAGTGTCACGGAATACTCGGTTGCGTACCAGAGTTCATATATGATCACGAAATATGCACTTCTTGGTGCAGTCCGGGCGCTTGCTGTGGAATGTGCGCCAAAGAAAATCATGGTGAACGCAGTATCGCCTTCTATGATAGATACAAAGTTTATTGAGAATGTGTCGCCCTTTGTAAAGAAAAAAGTATTGGGGACAACAGCTGTTAAGCGGCTGGCAACAGTAGATGACGTGATACGTTCGCTGGCTTTTCTGCTGGATGAAAAAAATGAATATATGACGGGAGAAAATCTATTGTTGAACGGAGGAGGCAGGACAAGTTCTTAAATAAAGATTTGAAGGGCATTTAACAGGATTCTGAAAGGAGATAAGGATATGAAAGAAAGATTGATAACATTGTTTGCAGAGGCTTTGCCGGGAGTGGATTTTACAAAATCGGAGGAACTGGTGGAGGATGGAATTCTGGATTCATTGGGAATCGTGACGGTCATTGATGTAATCAGTACGGAATTTAATATTGAAATTCCGTACGAAATGCTAGATGCGGAAAAATTCCGTTCACTGGCGGCAATCGAGGAAATGATCCAGGAACTGGGCGGGGAATAATAAGGTGGAGGATTCGAAAAGATGGGTTAAAAAAAAGTGGTACAGAAAACTTTGGATTATGTGAAAAAGCCGATAATTCGAACAGAGTATGTACGTACGTCGGCATACCCGGGACTTGTGGGTATGTTTGAGGGCAGAAATATCCTTGTGACAGGTGGGACGCGAGGAATCGGTCTGGCTGCTGCAAAGGCGTTTCATGTCTGTGGCGGTACCGTTATTGTGACAGGCCGTTCACCGAAAAAACTCCGGGAGATCAAAGAATCATTTGCTTCAGACCGTTTTTTCGCTATGGAATGGGATATTTCTGATATTTGCGGACAAGAGAAAAAGATGGAGGAACTGGACAGAATCATCAATGGGGGAGTGGATGTTCTGGTAAATAATGCAGGTGCAAACCGGAACGAGCATGGCGAGACTGCGGCCTCATGGGATGAAGTGTCAGAAATGGAATGGGACCACATCGTGAACACGAACTTGAAAGCTACCTATTTTCTAATTCAGAAATTTGCAAAAAAATGGGTAGAAGTATTTCCGGACAGGGAACGGCATGTTGTAAATGTGGCTTCCTCCAGTGGCTTTGAACCTGCAGTCCTGCCTTACGGCATATCTAAATGGGGAGTTGTTGCGCTTACCGAAGGATTTGGGAGGAAACTTGCGCCTTATGGCATTACGGTAAACGGGGTTGCGCCCGGTCCGACTTCAACGACTATGGCAACAAAGAGAGATGATTCGGAGGATTTGTCCTATCCGGAAATCCCACGTCAGTGTTATGGCGTGCCGGAAGAGATTGCGAATACCATCCTGTTCCTTGCCAGTGATTATGGGAAAAATATAGTGGGCGAGGTGGTCAGGTCAGATGGCGGTTTTTCGCTGACTGTGACCGGAGGACAATAAAATTTTGGATAGAATTTGATGAAAAGGGGGCAGGAAAATGCTGTGGCAGATCTGCATAGCGGCTGCAGGGATATTGGTTTTGTTTTTTGTGACCAACGCTCTCTATAAAAGAACAAATCATTATAAAAATCAGACATGGCAGGCGGAACGTTTCCAGAGGATTCCGGATGAAATTGAGATAGCGGCGATCGGGTCAGGCCCCGGTCTGTATGATGTCGATTTAAAAAACGGCGTGGAACATGGATTCAATTTCTGCCAGTCACCGCAGTCTTGGATGTACGGATACCGGGTGCTCAAGGCTTATAAAAAAAAGTTAAAACCTGATTGCATTGTCATGATGGTTATTACCTGTCCGCTAAATTTTGCAGAAAAAAAGAGTGCGGCAAGTGCGGCATATCATGTGCAGTATTATGGGAGCCTTCCACCAGAAGATATCGATATGTACTCCCGATGGCGGAATTTTTTGAGAAAGTTTCCACTGCTCTGGCATCCTAAATGGGCGTTTCGGATTATCCGGGATGTGCTGCCGACTGATTTAGAACATAATATAAAGAGGTTGAATCAAAGAGAGGCTACGGTTTCTGCATATCAACTCCTAAAAGGCTGGCTGGAACAGTCGGGACTGCATGATTTAAGAGATCCGTCGCAGTCGGAGTATCAAAAAGAGGCAATGGATAAGAGAAAACGGTGGCTGAGGCAAACGATTGAACTTTGCGAGGAGAATAAGTGGCGTCCTGTTTTTGTTATTCCGCCAATGTGCGGAGAAGTATGCGATATGGTAAGTTCGGAATTTAAGGAAGAATTTGTATTGCGTCCGATAAAAGAGGTCAGCGGGGGAAAATATCCTATTTTAGACTATTTCAATGAAAATGAGTTTCTATCAAATGATTTATATTTTAGTGCACCATTCATGAATCGGTATGGACGTGAAAAGTTTACGAAAAAACTTTTGGTGGATGTACGAAGGATTTATGAAAATAATTTTTAATAGAGAAAGATAAAAGTGAAAAATTACATGGCTAAAATACGAGAATTCAATTATGATTTGCTTCGGATTATAAGTTCCTTTATAAAAAATTCATCCGTAACATAGGCATTACCAGTGAATATTTTTCGTTTTATATACGATGTACAGCGTGGCAAAGTTAGTATTTGGTGTGTTTCTTTTACATACGGATGATGCCGATACTTTTTTGGGTACATTGTTTTCAATTTTTAAGGATCTGTTGCAGGGACAACCATGAGGCATCTGTGGTATCTGTCTGTGCTTGCAGGTTTATATTTTGCTGTACCCTGTGTGCTCCGGCTTGACGCTGGATTACGTGCGTGGGGGTTAAAATTATACGGCAATATTACTTTGGTTTTTCTTGGATTAGCAAGTCTCGGTTATATAACAAGCGAGCATAAATTAATGTGGGATATTGGTTTTGCTTTTTATTTTCTGAGTTATTTTCTCATGGGATATAAGATTAGAAAATGGGGAGAATCCCATAAAAGCAATGGTAAAGCATTCCTGTTAATTTTCGGTGGCTTTTTTATAAATGCGGTATTGGCATATATCAATTATCTGCGCGGACTGGAGGGTTTGCCTGTTGATGTTAGCCAATTATGGAAAAATCCTTTTTCCTATGCTCCACTGGCGCAAATCTAGGTCATAGCGTCCTGCTTGGTTTTTGCTGGATTTTCTGTCATGAAAGTACAACGTGATTATTACCGATTGTCTAATCGTACTTTTTTAATATATCTGGTATATGCAGGTATAATAGATATGATTTTTGTTCTTATGAGTGACAGACTGTTCGGCAGTTCGTTAGCGAAGGCAGTAGCTGTTGTTATCATTTATGTAATCGCGTTTGTCTTTTTATTTTTATTTGCGGAAGTGTATGGAAGATTCGGAAACAAGTTTTGGACAGGTAAAAGGAAAGGCTGATTCCATGCTCCAGAACAAAATTATTCTGATAGCAGTATGGGAATAATAAGTAGGAAATAAGCCATAAAGAAGATATGTGCAGACAACTTTGAAAGTAAGAAAACATTTAAGATATATAGAATTATAAGGAGCACCATTATGTGTGGTATAGTAGGCTACATTGGAGACAGACAGGCTGCCCCGATTTTATTGGACAGCCTTTCAAAACTTGAGTACCGCGGATATGATTCCGCAGGCATAGCTATAAGAAATGCGGAGGAAGACGTCCAGGTTTTAAAGGCAAAGGGAAGGCTTAATATCCTTGCGGAAAAGACAGATGGAGGAAAAGCCGTTACGGGTACGATTGGTATAGGCCATACCCGCTGGGCTACACACGGGGAACCTTCCGAAAACAACGCGCACCCGCATACCGCTGACGACCGCACGGTTGTCGGGGTACATAACGGGATAATAGAAAATTATCAGAAATTGAAAGAAAAACTTACAAAGAGGGGATATTCTTTTTATAGCCAGACCGATACCGAAGCTGCGGTAAAGCTTGTAGATTATTATTACAGGAAATATAACTGCGGCCCGAAGGATGCAATCTCAAAGGCTATGGTCCGCATAAGGGGTTCCTATGCGCTTGTCCTGATGTTTAATGACTATCCGGATGAGATATGGGTGGCAAGGAAAGACAGCCCGATGATAATAGGTACAATCAAAAATGAAACTTTTATCGCATCAGATGTTCCGGCGATATTGAAGTATACGAGAAACGTTTATTACATAGATAACCTTGAGCTGGCAAGATTAACGGCTGGTAAAGCCGAATTTTACAATCTTGACGGGGATATCACGGATAAAGAGCTTACGGAAATAACATGGGATGCCGAGGCTGCCGAAAAGGGCGGGTTTGAGCACTTTATGATGAAGGAGATATACGAGCAGCCGAAAGCAGTCGGGGACACTTTAAATTCCATGCTTACTGATGGTAAGATAGATTTCGGCAAGATAGGTTTATCTGATGATATTATCAAAAACATATCTCAGATATATATCGTAGCCTGCGGTTCAGCATGGCACGCAGGCATGGTTTCCCAGTATGTTATAGAGGAACTTTCGGGTACCCCGGTCAGGGTGGAACTTGCGTCTGAATTCAGATACAGGAAACCTATACTGGACAGAAACGGACTGGTGGTCGTTATATCACAGTCCGGCGAAACGGCCGACAGCCTTGCGGCATTGAGAGAGGCAAAGGAAAAAGGAATCAGGACACTGGCTGTGGTCAATGTTGTGGGTTCGTCCATTGCCCGTGAAGCGGATAACGTATTCTATACGCTGGCAGGCCCGGAGATATCCGTTGCAACTACAAAGGCATACTCTGCCCAGCTTATTGCGGGATACTGCCTTGCATTGCAGCTTGGATTTTCAAAAGGAGTCCTTGGGGAGCCCGAATATATGCGCATGATAGCTGAACTGCAGGCCCTTCCTGATAAGATAGAAAAGATTTTGCAGGATAAAGAACGCTTACAGTGGTTTGCAAGCAAGATATCGAACAAAAAAGATGTTTTCTTTGTGGGCAGGGGCATAGATTATGCGGTCTCGCTGGAAGGCAGTTTAAAGATGAAAGAGATAAGCTATGTCCATTCAGAAGCGTATGCGGCAGGCGAGCTTAAGCACGGTACTATCAGCCTTATTGAGGACGGCACGCCGGTTATCGGTATACTGACACAGGGCGGGCTGTATGAAAAGACCGTAAGCAACATGGCCGAATGTAAGGCAAGGGGAGCCTATCTCTGCGGAGTGACGACATACGGGAATTATGAGACAGAGGAGACTGCCGATTTTGTTACATATGTGCCTAAGGCTGACGAACACTTCATAGGCAGCCTTGCAGTAATCCCGCTGCAGCTGTTAGGTTATTATCTGAGTGTCAGCAGGGGCCTTGATGTTGATAAACCAAGAAACCTTGCTAAAAGCGTTACTGTGGAATAGAAGCGATTGCAATCCATAACATTTTTAGGGTAAATCCCTCTTGCTTTTTTCTTCGCATAGGGTATCACAATATCAAATCACGATTTAGCAAATTTAGATTTGATATATGGAGGAGCCTTATATGTTTGTAGGAAGAGAAGCTGAACTTAAATTTTTACGTGATAAATATAATGAAGATAAAGGGCAGCTTGCAAGGTTTTCGGAGCTGCCTTATGGCAATAATAAAAAGCTTCTTATTTAGATAAATTACCGTATGTGAGCTTAAGGAAAAGAATGTTATTATAAACATTAAGAATCAAAAAAAGTAAAGTAAACATTGATAATTTGGCAGTATTTTGGTATGACTTAAATGAAAATCTTTATCGCTGTTTTCCACCAGCAATGTTCTTCAAATTTCTGAATCCAGCAGACTACTTGGCTAGGAAATAAAATAGGCAAACCCGAATTGTCATTTTATTTTGTTGCCGATTCTAAATATGTTATAGGTATGCTTATATACCAGTTGCATATAAGATTTGTGGAGATACCGTTCTTTAAATTATGTAAGTAAAAAAATCCAAGCAAAATAAAGTTTTAGTTCATAACAAAAAACTTCTTGCATTACAAATTGACATGTGTTACAATAAGTGCACAAAGGATTTATACATAGGATTCCCCGATTTCAAATAAGGGGAGAGGATGTATTGGCAGAAGAAAAGAAAGACGAAAATAATACTAATGAAGAAGACAGGAAAAAGACATTTAAGGAACTTACAATAAAAGATAATTTTATGTTTACTGCCGTGATGTCAGACAAGGAGAACTGCCGCAGGCTGTTAAGCATGGTGCTTGGTTTTCCGGTAAAGGTTGTTTCTGTGGATTATGAGTACAGCATAATGTATAATCCGGATTACAAGGGTATACGTCTGGATGTACTTGCAGTTGACGACAATAGTTCGCAGTATAATGTTGAGCTTCAGACAGTAAACCGAAAGATCGAAAAGAGGAGCAGGTACTATCACAGCCAGCTTGACATGAAGCTGCTTGGGCGCGGAAAAGATTATAGGATACTTCCGGATGCGTATGTGATATTTATATGTGATTATGACCCTGTGGGCAGAAAAAAGTATAAGTATACATTTAACCATATCTGCAGGGAAGTACCCGGATATACGCTTGAAGACGGGAGCCATACGATATTTCTGAGTACCAGGGGCGAAAATGACGGTGAGGTACCGGAGGAACTTGTAAGATTCCTGAAATATGTTGCAGCAGACCTTGACGAAAGTCTGGAAGATTTTGAGGACGATTATGTAAGGAGGCTGCAGGAGAGTATTGTCGATATAAAAAAAGACAGAGGAATGGAGAGTGGATATATGCTGTTTGAAGAGATGTTGAATGACGAGAGGACTGCCGGAATAGAGAAAGGCAGGGTCATTGGCAGAGAGGAAGGCAGAATCGAGGGCATAGTCATGGGCAGAAAAGCGATTGGGTCAGAATATATACTTGATTTGCTTTCAGACCTTGGCAGTGTATCTGATGATCTTAAGGAAAAGATCGAATCTGAGGAGAACGAGTTAACGCTTAAAGCCATGCACAGACTTGCAGCAAGGTCAGAATCCATTGAGATGTTTTTAAACGGGTTAAGGGATATGAATAATTAATTAAGAATCTTTGTATTTTCTAAGAATCTTTGTATTTTCGGTATTTTCAGATAAGGCACAGCTGTGCCTTTCAGGATAACGCAGACCGTATCGGTCAAAACTAAGATGACTTACAGGGGAATTCTGTGTAAAATTCTTGCTATCATAAAAATTTACATTACTCAAAACAATTTATTGCAACAAATAAACAATCTGAAATTTCAGTATTTTCGAGCAAGGCATAACAGTGCCTTTCAAAAGTAAAACTACATGGCCGTATCGGTCACAGCCAGGATGATGATTTACAGGAGCGCAAAATATGCGTTTACAAAAAATCATGCTTGTCATATGCATATAAATGTAATATAATAAAAGAAAGGAATCACTATATGGAAAAAGCTTTTGAAGAACTGCAGATAAAGGATGATTTCATGTTCGGAGCTGTCATGAGAGAACCCGGATTCTGCAAGCAGTTTCTGGAACGGGTACTCGGCGTAAAGATATCGCGCATCAATTATCCCGATTACCAGAAAACAATAGACCTTAAGGCAGATGCAAAAGGCATACGACTGGACATATATGTTGTTGTTTAGAACATTAAATGATGTTCCGTTTTTCACATTAAATGGAGCTGTTTTAGCATAGAATCAAGAATCG
>CANQEL010000026.1 GCA_947594855.1 uncultured Lachnospiraceae bacterium | reverse complement strand
ACCTGGTGCGCAGGTACAGGAAATGGAAAAACATGTCGCTGGATGCGGCAGTGGATAAGGCAGTGATGGTATGCATAAAGCGTGGGATTTTAAAGAGATTTTTTATAAAGATGAGAACGGAGATGATAGGTATGCCAATATCAATATTTGAATATGATGCGGAAGAGGAACTCAGGAAGGAATACAGGCACGGAAGACGCGACGGGGAACGTATAGGCGAGCGTAGGGGTGAACGCCGCGGTGAACACAGAGGAATACGCAAAGGCAGGAAAGAGGGTATTGCCATTGGCGAGGCTCGTGGGGAATCAAAAGGCAAGATAATTGGAATGGCACAGGGAATTTCCCAGAGCATTATAAATATCCTTGAATCCTATGGCGAAGTGCCTGATGAATTAAAAGCTAGGATATCATTGCAGAAAGACATTAATGTTTTGAGTAACTGGCAAAAAATATCGCTTAATGTATCAGACGTTGGAGAATTCAGACAGAGGACAAATCTGTAATATGATTTTGTAAAAAAATTAAATATGCTATAAGTTGACAGCATCCGGGCAGGTCATGAGTGAAGAGATTAAGAGGTCGTGCAGGACATTGTACGGGTACTGTTATTTTACAGACCTGGTACGCAGGTACAGGAAATGGAAAAACATGTCGCTGGATGCTGCAGTGGATAAAGCAGTGATGGTATGCATAAAGCGTGGGATTTTAAAAAGATTTTTCATAAAAATGAGAACGGAGATGACAGGTATGCCAATATCAATATTTGAATATGACGCAGAAGAGGAACTCAGGAAGGAATACAGGCACGGAAAACGCGATGGGGAACGCCGTGGTAAATCAAAAGGCAAAATAATTGGAATAGCACAGGGAATTTCCCAGAGCCTTATCAATATCCTTGAATCCTATGGCGAAGTGCCTGATGAATTAAAAGCCAGAATATCAGGGCAGAAAGACATTAATGTTTTGAGTAACTGGCAAAAAATATCACTTAATGTATCAAATGTTGGAGAATTCAGACAGAGGACAAATTTGTAATATGATTTTGTGAAAAAATTAAATATGCTATAAGCTGACGGCATCCGGGCAGGTCATGGGCTGTCCGGATGCTTACTATATACAACATTTATCTATAAATATTTCTATATTTCAAAAAACTTGCGTTGAACTCTTTTTGTGTGTTTCATCAATAAAAAATATCTATAAAGAAAAAGTACAAGAAAAAAATATAAAAAATCTCAAAAAAGTTTTGACAAAATTAACAAAATAATATATTATGTAAATATAAAACTGGCGTTAAGAGATTCGGGTATAGAAAATAAATAAATTCAGATAAATGACGTCAGAAGTCATCTGTCCGGGCAAACAGATGACGAGGGGAGCCTGATACAGATAAGGTACATATTTCTGAATTAGGCTTTTAGTATCTATAAAAAAGAAAATGGAGGTATGCAATTTTATGAAAAAATTAAGAGAAAGACTCAGTAACAAAAAAGGTTTTACTCTCGTAGAACTTATCGTAGTAATCGTAATCATACTGATACTTGCAGCAGTACTTATACCAAACGTAATGAGGTATATCACTTCAGCAAGAGAATCAGCATTCCAGAGTGAAGCATCAGGATACCTGACCGAAATAACAGGGTATGAAGCAGAACATTTTGCAAAATATAGTACAGATTTGCCTAATGGTACAGGTTCTTTTGCTGCTGAGGCAGCTGGTACTGAGGCAGATGGTACTGATGCAGTCTATGCTTTGACTGCTTATACAAAAAAACTTGAGGATGGTAAAGTGACTGTTACTCAGGTAGGACCGCATGCTAAGTATAATGCCAGTGCTACTCACAAGAGTATTTCAGTAACAGTTGATAAAGGTGCTGTTATAGGATTTAGTTATGCAGATGATACGTATTATGTAAACTGGACACAAGGTGAAGGTTGGGAGAACGTTCAGAAATTAGGAGCCTAATCTAAACAACCAAGTTAATACCAACTTATCCCAACGCTCTGCCCAAATTAGCGTAGGGAAATAGTTGTTATTAAATCATAATATTACAACAACCATAAAAGGACATTCATAAGCCACAGTGCATATGGATGTCCTTATGGTTTATATATCATTTCAGGGAACAGAAACCGGAAGTACATAGGGCTGATATAAGACCGTGTGCCTCCGTCGGTACTTATTTGGCCGCATTGCGGGCAAATTATGTACCGCTACGAGAGGCGCCAGAATGAGAATGAGTCTTATAACAGCCCTATGTACTTCCAGTTTCGTCTACATAAAATAATACCCATAAAAACCCATCCATAAAAATTTTCCAAAATCTTAATATACAACACATAGGAAACAGATAAAAAATAAAACAAAGCCTGACTTTCTTCGCTAAAAGCCTTGAAATTTTTCGTGCATATATTTATACTAAAATGAATGGTATTTATCAGATATGTAAGACTTTCCAGGACCTGGGAGCGAGTCTTAATATAATTGGAGGGATGAATGTGGATACATTAAGCAATCTTGCAATGAAACCGCAGAGCGGAAGACTTAAGATTGACACCGGTGAACTTCAGATGAGTATACCCGGTGATTTTGTAGATCCTGAAGTCCTTTTTGACATGCTTATAAAGCAGATTAAATTGTACCATCCTTCTGATAACCTTGATATTATATATAAAGCTTATGATATATCAAGAAGCGCGCACAGCAGCCAGAAAAGAAAATCCGGCGAGCCTTATATAATACATCCGCTTTGTGTGGCAATTATACTTGCCCAGCTGGAAATGGATAAGGAAACGATTGTTGCCGGCATACTTCATGATGTAGTTGAAGATACGAATTATACTATAGGACAGCTTACGGAATGGTTTGGTGAAGAAATTGCCCTGTTGGTAGACGGAGTTACCAAACTTACCAAAATAAATTATTCTGCCGATAAGATTGAGATGCAGGCGGAGAACCTCAGAAAAATGTTCCTTGCAATGGCAAAGGATATAAGGGTTATTCTTATTAAACTTGCGGACAGACTTCACAATATGAGGACACTTCAGTACATGAAACCGGAAAAGCAGAAGGAAAAAGCAAGGGAGACTATGGATATATACTCGCCGATTGCGCACAGGCTTGGTATATCAAAGGTCAAAGTTGAGCTTGACGACCTGTCTTTAAAATATCTTGAGCCTGAAATATATGATGAGCTTACGAATAAACTCAATTCAATGAGGATTGAGAAGGAGACGTTTATACAGAATATAGTTGCGGAAGTAAGCGAGCATATATCAAAAGCCAGAATAGAGGCGCAGATTGACGGAAGGGTTAAGCACCTGTTTTCTATTTATAAGAAAATGAAGAACCAGAACAAAACGCTTGACCAGATATATGATTTGTTTGCTGTAAGGATTATTGTTGAAAATGATAAACAGTGCTATGCGGCGCTTGGTGTTATACATGAGATGTATAAGCCGATACCGGGAAGGTTTAAAGATTATATAGCAATGCCTAAGCCTAACAATTACCAGTCGCTTCATACTACGCTTATAGGTCCGCAGGGACAGCCGTTTGAGATACAGATAAGAACTTACGATATGCACAGGATAGCTGAATATGGTATTGCTGCGCACTGGAAATACAAAGAGGGAATTAACGGCGGTACGGCGGACAGCGAGGAGGAGAAACTTACATGGCTAAGGCAGATTCTTGAATGGCAGCATGAAATGTCTGATAATAAGGAATTTATGAGCCTGTTAAAGAGCGACCTGGACCTGTTCTCCGACAGTGTATATTGTTTTACTCCGCTTGGAGATGTAAAGACGCTTCCTACAGGTTCAACACCGATAGATTTTGCATACAGCATACACAGTGCGGTAGGAAATAAAATGGTAGGAGCAAGGGTAAACGGCAATCTTGTTACTATTGATTATAAAATACAGAATGGCGACAGAATAGAGATTATAACTTCGCAGAATTCGCATGGTCCAAGCAGGGACTGGCTTAAAATTGTCAAAAGTACACAGGCAAAAAATAAGATTAACCAGTGGTTCCGTGCAGAATTCAAGGAAGAGAATATTGCGCGCGGAAGAGAACTTATTATAAATTATGGTAAAGCCAAAGGTGTTCCTATTTTTGACTATCTTAAAAGCGAATATCAGGCAGCGTGTCTTAGAAAATACGGCTTTAGGGATTGGGAATCTCTTCTGGCTTCAGTAGGACACGGAGGACTCAAGGAAGGGCAGATAGTTAATAAGCTGCAGGAAGAATATAATAAGAAGAACAGAGAAGATATTACAAATGAACAGATACTTAAAAAGATTGAAGAGAACAAAGTTAAAGTATCTTCTGAAAGCGCAGGAGCAAAAGGCAATAAAAAACTCAGCGGAATTATTGTTGAAGGAATTGATGACCTTGCAGTGCGTTTCTCGAAATGCTGCAATCCGGTGCCAGGTGATGAGATAGTTGGATTTGTTACGCGTGGAAGAGGGGTATCTATTCACAGGACAGACTGTATTAATGTGATGAATATGCCTGAAGAAGATAGAAGAAGGCTTATAGAAGCGGAATGGCGCGTAAGTGACAACAAACAGGACCAGGGCATGTATTCAACAGAGATTATAGTATATTGCTATAACAGAAGCGGAGTATTGTTTGATATAACGAAAATATTTACCGAGAGAGAAATTGATGTTAAATCAATGAATGTAAGGACTTCAAAGAAGGGAACTGCGACAATAAATATAGGATTTGAAGTAGATAGTAAGGAAAGCCTCAGAATACTTGTTGGAAAAATAAGGGGCGTTGAGAGTGTCATTGATATTGAAAGGACATCAAGTTAAAAAATATCCGGAGGTAATGAAAATGTTTATAAAATCCCTTGTGGTAGGAGATGTACAGACTAATTGTTATATAGTTTCTGCATATGATTCCGGAAAATGTGTTGTTATTGACCCGGGTGATTATGCGGATTATATTCTGTCTGAAGTTGAAAAGAACGGATATGCCGTGGCAGCAATACTTCTTACGCACGGACATTTTGACCATATTCTTGCGGTATCTGATATAAGGGAAAAGACAGGCTGCAAAGTATATGCATATGAAGGAGAAAGAGAGCTTCTTAAAGAGCCTAAGCTTAATGTATCTGTAGCGCACAGAATGGTAGTTTCGGAAACTGCTGATGTGTACTGTAGTGAGGGCGACATAATCAATGAAGCGGGGCTTTCATTTGAAGTGATTGCAACACCGGGACATACTATAGGAAGCGTATGCTATTATGTAAAAGATGAAGCGGTACTGTTTTCTGGAGATACCCTGTTTGAGATGTCTGTTGGAAGAACTGACCTGCCTACCGGAAGTACAAGTACTCTTATTCGTTCAATTAAAGAAAAATTATTTAAACTTCCTGATAATGTGGAAGTATATCCGGGACATGGACCGGCAACAGGCATAGGATTTGAAAAGAAGAACAATATGTTTGTATAGGAAAAGAAAATGGTTAATATATATTGTAATTCAGACAGGTGTGAATATGACATAAGGGCGCTTGTAATGGCATTTTTTCCATATACTGCCCCAGATTATCATATATCAGAGGAAAATTATATAAAAAACCATGCGGAAGCCTGCAGTAATGAGAATACAGATATATATATATTTATGCATGAGCGCAGTATATGTATTGAATGTAAAGACGTAAAAAAAGAGTATATATTTGAAGATATCCCTGATACAAAAAAATACAGGGATGAGTTAAAAAGGCTTCTTTATAAGGTATTGGAGGAAGTGACCGGAAGAGC
Organism: uncultured Lachnospiraceae bacterium; assembly: GCA_947594855.1. Lineage (GTDB taxonomy): Bacteria > Bacillota > Clostridia > Lachnospirales > Lachnospiraceae > V9D3004. The sequence continues at coordinate 21,365 of CANQEL010000026.1, read as the reverse complement.
TCTGATGTGGGGAACATTAACCGGTGTACGCCCTGCAAAACTTGCAGTGAAGCGTATATTATCAGGATATTCAGACGAGCAGGTTAAGGATTATATGAAAAAAGAATTCTTCTGCTCCGACGAAAAGGCGGAATTGTGTACGGAGGTTGCTTCCAAAGAGGCTGAAATATTAAAAAAGATTGGATTTTATAAAGGATACAGCGTATATATAGGAATACCATTCTGCCCCACGGTATGCACATACTGTTCATTTTCATCAATGCCGGTTGCAGGCATGAGTAATGCTGATGAGCTTATCGCGCGATATATAGAAGCGCTGGGAAAAGAATGTGAATATATAAAAAAGAAGTTTTACGGGCAGAAACTTACAAGTATATATGTAGGAGGAGGGACTCCTACCGTTCTTAATGAGAAATATCTGAAACGTCTGATGGACATTATAAATAGTAACTTTGATGTTAAGTCAGCGGAAGAATTTACGGTTGAGGCAGGAAGACCTGATACGATTAATGAAGAGAAGCTTGCCATACTAAAATCAGCGGGTGTTACACGTATATCCGTCAATCCACAGACTATGAATGATAATACTCTGCTTTTAATTGGAAGAAAGCATACGGCAGAACAGACTGTATATGCATATAATCTTGCGAGAAAAGCGGGGTTTGATAATATAAATATGGATATCATTGCAGGGCTTGGTACAGAAAATACGGATGATTTTTCATATACTCTGGAGCGCGTAAGTGAACTTGAACCTGACAGTTTTACAGTACATTCGCTTGTTGTGAAAAGAGCGTCGGAATACAGGAGGATAAGGGAAGCTGACGGCATAAAAAAGTACAGCGGGCAGACTGTTTCGCAAATGCTTAATATGGCTATGGAGTATGCAGGGAAGAATGGTTACAAACCGTATTATATGTACCGCCAGAAGAATAAGGCGGGACTTTCAGAAAGCCCTGTGCTTGAAAATGTAGGATATGCAAAAGAGGGAAAAGAATCCATATATAATATAGTAATTATGGAAGAAAGGCAGACGGTGGCGGCAATAGGGGCAGGAGCGCAGAGTAAGCTTGTGAAGCCGTATGACCCGTATTCAGATGAGGTCACCGGTGTAATAAGAAATTCAAATGTGAAGAATGTATATGAATACATAGACAGAATAGACGAGATGATAGAGCGTAAAGAGAGGTGGACCTATGGTCAGAGTGTCAATTAACGAGGGAATTATTAAGGTAATGACCGTGGATTTTGCCGATGCCATATCTCACGGAGCAATAGTAAGCGAACTTGCAGTGCTTGTATCCAGGGAACTTGGAATGGATAAGGCGTTTTGTGAAAAAATTGCCGTTGCAGCGATGCTTCATGATATAGGAAAACTCAGGCTTGCCGAACAGCTTCACAAGGAGCGTTCTGAAGCGATGGTAGTTGAAAAAATGAAATATGTCAGGATGCATGCGGCATTAAGCCGTGATATCATGAAAGAACAGGGATTTGATAAGGAACTTCTTGATATGGTTTATCACCACCATGAAAATTATGACGGAAGCGGATATCCCGCTAATATATCCGGAGAAGATATTCCAATGGGCGCGAGGATTATAAGAGTGTGCGACGTATATGCGGCGCTTATATCTGACCGTTCATACCGTAAGGCATTTTCTGAAAAAGTGGCGGTAGAGCTTATGATAGATGAAGCAAGGCATTTTGATATGAAAGTATTTCTGGCATTTCTTAAAGTCATACATTCAGAGGCTTATGACAAAGTACAGAATATTATTCAGGGCGGGCTTACTGAATGTGCCGCCGGTTTCTTTGAGAAAGAGGTTGTATAGTATACCGGACAGGATATACGATATAGAAATAAAACAGGTATAGAGGAGTGAGTTTATAATGGCTGAATCAATGAAAGGATTGCACAGAACGCACAGATGCGCTGAAGTGTCCATAAACGATGCGGGAAAGACTGTTACGGTTATGGGATGGGTACAGAAAAACAGAAATAAAGGCGGTATTATATTTGTTGATTTGAGAGACAGAAGCGGAATACTGCAGATTATTTTTGAGGGAAAAAATATAAGTGAAGAGGGATTCGCCAAGGCCGAAAAACTTAGAAGTGAATATGTAGTTGCAGTTACCGGAGTGATACAGCCCAGGGAGGGAGCTGCAAATACGAGTATTGCGACAGGTGATATTGAGCTTATTGCAAATGATATAAGAATATTGTCGGAGGCAGAAACTCCGCCGTTCCCGATAGAGGAAGGAATAAAAACAAAAGAGGAACTGAGGCTTAAATACAGGTACCTTGACCTTAGAAGACCTGACCTTCAGAGGAATCTTATTATGAGAAGCAAGGTTGCGACGCTTACAAGACAGTTCCTTTCTGACGAAGGTTTTCTTGAGATAGAGACGCCGATTCTTAATAAGAGTACGCCTGAGGGCGCAAGGGATTATCTGGTGCCAAGCAGGGTGCATCCCGGCAGTTTCTATGCGCTTCCACAGTCGCCGCAGCTTTTTAAACAGCTCCTTATGGTTTCCGGATATGACAGGTATTTTCAGATAGCCAAATGCTTCAGGGATGAAGACCTGAGGGCGGACAGGCAGCCTGAATTTACGCAGATAGATATGGAGATGTCATTTGTAGATATTGATGATGTTATTGATGTAAATGAAAGGCTGTTAAAAAAGCTTTTTAAGGAAACAATAAACGTAGATATAGAACTTCCTATACCAAGAATGACATATAAAGAAGCTATGGAAAGGTTTGGTTCGGATAAACCGGATACAAGGTTCGGAATGGAACTTAAAAATGTGACGGATGTTGTACGTGATTGTGGATTTGGGGTATTTACCGGCGCTATAGCAAACGGCGGAAGCGTAAGAGGAATTAACGCAAAAGGACAGGCGGCAATGCCTCGTAAGAAAATAGATTCACTGACGGATGTTGCAAAAACATATGGCGCAAAAGGACTTGCGTATGTGTGTGTTATGGATGACGGAAGTATAAAATCGTCATTTTCAAAATTCCTGTCAGAGGAAGAAATGAACTCTCTTATTAAGGCAATGGATGGTGAGCCGGGAGACCTTCTTTTGTTTGCGGCGGATGTGGACAAGGTTGTGTATGATGTTCTGGGCAATCTGAGGCTTGAGCTTGCGGAAAGGCTTGAGCTTACGGATAAGAATACTTATAATTTCCTGTGGGTTACTGAATTCCCGTTATTTGAGTGGTCTGAGGAGCAGAATAGATATGTTGCAATGCATCATCCGTTTACAATGCCTATGGAAGAGGACATTGAATTTCTTGATACCGAACCGGGAAAGGTAAGGGCAAAAGCTTACGATATTATACTGAATGGAAATGAAATTGGCGGAGGTTCGGTCAGAATACATCAGGACGACATACAGGAGAAGATGTTTGAGAAACTTGGGTTTACTAAAGAACAGGCGTATGAAAGGTTTGGTTTCCTGTTAAATGCATTTAAGTACGGAGTGCCGCCTCACGCAGGACTGGCATACGGATTTGACAGAATGATAATGCTCATGGCAGGACAGGAAAGCATAAGAGATGTTATAGCATTTCCTAAGATTAAAGACGCTTCATGTCTTATGAGTGATGCGCCTAACGTAGTTGATGATATCCAGCTTGACGAGCTTGGAATACAGATAAAGGAGGATGAATAGATGGGTGTAGTAAAAGAGGTATTCGGAAAGACAAAAAACGGAGAAGAAGTCTGCAGATATACAATGGAAAATGCTAACGGCATGAAAGTATCCTGCCTGGATTTCGGGGCGGTTATTGTAAATGTCATTACTCCTGATGCGGATGGAGTTATGAAAGACGTTGTCCTTGGATTTGATGATGTGGCAGGTTATGAGGAAAACGCGCCGTTTTTTGGAGCTTTTATCGGAAGACATGCAAACAGGATTGGCGGCGCGTCATTTACGGTTAAGGGTGTTTCTTATGAACTTGAGAAAAATGAAGGAAACAATAACCTGCACAGCGGAAACCCCGATTATCACAAGGTTATGTATAATGCAGAGTGCAGCGAGGGCGAAGGATATACAAGCGTAAGTTTTATGAGGTTAAGCCCTGATATGGAGCAGGGATATCCGGGAAATCTGGATATAAAGGTTACTTATAAGCTTACGGATGAAAACGAGCTGTATATTATATATGATGCGGTATCTGATAAGGATACAATAGTTAATTTTACGAACCATACATATTTTAATCTGGATGGTGAAGATTCGGGAAATATATGTGAACATACGGTTAAGATTAACGCGTCATTTTTTACTCCTACAGGAAAAGACCTTATCCCTACGGGAGAGCTGGCATTGGTAAGCGGAACGCCGCTTGATTTTACTGTTCCTAAAAAAGTTGGGCTTATGATAGATGCTGATTACGAACCGTTAAAATTCGGAAAGGGATATGATAATAATTTTGTGATTGATAAAGACAGGGGAGTATTTGCAAAAGCGGCAGAAGCAAGAGGAACAACCGGAAGGGTTATGGAAGTATATACAGACCTTCCGGGGATGCAGTTCTATTCAGGCAACAATATCGGAACGGTTACAAATGCAAAAGGAGGAAAAACATACCATTCGAGAGACGGCCTGTGTTTTGAAACACAGTATTTTCCAAATTCATGCAATATTCCTACGTTTCCTTCATGCGTGCTTATGGCAGGTGAAAAATTCCACTCGGAAACGATGTATAAGTTTAGTAAATAGTCCGATAATATAAATATGAATTAAGAGGGGCTGTTGCAAAATTTTCGGTTATAAGGCAATGCTCCTCATCATGTATGAATTTTATTTAGAATATATATTCTGTGTCATGCAAATTTATTGTCTGCCGGTACCGTGTGACGCCGCCGGTACTTAGTTTGCGAATAGTATTTTTCGCAAACTTATGTATCCGCTGCGTGCGGAGCCGAGTGAAAACGTGTACTGTCAGACAATAGAATGTTGCATGATACAGAAACGTATATCATTATTTTCATAAAATTCATACATGATGAGGAGTCTGTAAAATAATCGGTTATTTTGCAGCAACTCCTCTTATTTATATATCGGAGAGTTATCCTATAACAATTACATGCACTGATGAATAAAATATAGTATGTAACAGTATATATACAGGGAGGCAGCATGTTAAGCATACTTGGGAAATTGATATGTAAAGAGCTTGGGGAACAGAAGTATGATATGTATTTTGAATGTTACAGCAGGTATGTACACAGCGATGGCAGTGAGCCAAAGAGCAGCCATAGTGAAATGATTTTCAGAGATATATATAAACAGCTTGGGAGTAAAGATATATATACGCTTCAGAAGATGCTTGAGCGTCTGCTTGGGGCGATAGAATTGTCTGTAAGGATAAGCAGGCAGTATATGTGGGTATGGCTGTGTACGGTTATTACTATAGTACTGCTTATATTTATGCCGGTATCGTTTTGGTGGACTGTGTTCGGTATAGGTTTTGTAATTACCTGCTTTGGATATAAAAGCGTAGTGTTTATTATTAACAGGTATTGTTTTATTGACGCCAATATTGTTCTTCTGTACAAAACGGCGTTATATCATATGATATTGACGTATAATTTAAAAAAATTATCTGCGATTTCATAGTTGAAAATAATTTATATTTAATATATAATATTTTTATATATAATGATAAAGGGGGCGGTATCATGAGTAAAAAAATTATTCTTATTGATAGGCAGTATGGCAGTGGTGGAAGGGAAATTGGAAAGATGCTGTCAGAGAATCTGGATATACCATTTTATGATGGACAGATGCTTATGATGGCTGCTGAAAAGTTTGGGCTTAGCCACAACGTTATGAAAGAGTATGATGAGAAAAATGTAAAAAGCATGATATATATGATTGCAATGTATTCTGATTATGGAATGGAGGACAGCAACAAGCTTCTTCCGCAGAAAATATATAATGCAATGGCTCAGACTATAACAAAACTTGCGGGCGAAGGTCCATGTGTAATTATGGGAAGATGCGCAGATTACATATTGAGCAGCCGTAACGACTGCCTAAGCATATTTGTGTATGCTTCTGACATGTCTGCAAGAATAAAGAGGGCTGTGGAAGTGGATAATGTTCCTGAAAAAGAGGCGCCCGGATATATTAAAAAGCGTGATAAGCAGAGAAGGGAATATTATAATTTCCATACAGACGGCAGATGGGGCGAAGCAACAAACTATGACTTATGTCTTAATACGTCAACGCTTGGTTATGAAGCGTGTGTAAAAGTTATAGAGAACTTATGTAAATAGCACGGGAGCAATATTTATATATGATAAAAGAGGGAATAAGAGATGGCATACCCATAGGACTGGGGTATTTTTCGGTTTCGTTTTCCTTTGGTATACTTGCAGTTTCAGGCGGATTTGAATGGTGGGAAGCGCTTCTTATTTCTATGGCTAATCTGACCTCTGCAGGGCAGTATGCAGGTATTACCGTAATGGCAGCGGCAGGAGGGCTTGTTGAAATGGCGGTAAGCCAGTTCGTTATTAATCTGCGTTATGCGCTTATGTCACTGTCATTGTCACAGAGGGCAGACAAAAAATTTAAAGGCATATACAGGCTCATTCTGGGATTTGGGATAACTGATGAGATATTTGCAGTTGCCATGAATACAGGAAAAGAAATAAAGCGCAGCTATTTCTTCGGGCTGATTATTGTACCATATATAGGCTGGGCCATGGGAACGCTTGCAGGAGCAGTATGCGGCAATATATTGTCGTCTGTTATATGCGATGCGCTTGGAATAGCGCTTTATGGAATGTTTATTGCTATAATTGTGCCGGCAGCGAAAAAAAACAAAGCGGTATTGTTTGTTGTAGCAGTGTCTGTAGCGCTCAGCTGTATGCTTTATTATATCCCGGTATTTGACAGAATATCGTCAGGGTTTGCGATTATAATATGTGCAGTTATAGCATCCGCGCTGGGAGCGGCACTGTTTCCGGGGCGTGAGGCAGATTAATAATACGGAGTAAGATTATGGATAGTTATGAATTTATGCTGTATCTTGGCGTTATGGCAGGTGTGACTTATCTTGTAAGGGTGATTCCTTTTGTCCTTGTGAAAAATAAAATAGAAAATAAATATATAAAATCATTTCTCGGATATATACCATATGCGGTACTTGCTGCGATGACAATTCCCGGAGTGTTTTATTCAACAAGATATTTTCTTTCGGCATTGTGTGGATTTGTTACCGCCGTCGTGTTGGCATATTTTGGGAAAAGCCTTATTACGGTTGCATTGTCGGCAAGCGTGATGGTGTTTTTAAGCGGTATTGTAATTGATTGTTTTTAAAAATAAAAGGAGGTTTTGATTAAATGACAGATAACAAATACACTAACGGCAGTATGCTTCAGTGGCTTGCATATTTTTCAGAGAGTATGGATGTGAGCCCTGAGAAAATTAAGATGCTGGATATATGTACCAAAAAGAAAAATGTACTCCCAACAATTGAAACCCATAAAAGGGTTATGGTTTTTGCAAATGAAATGAATGAAGGCCTTTTATTTCAGTTCTGGGAGGCAGGATTCGGCGAATATGACGTGTGGATAGGAGAAGGAGAATGCGGAAGCGGGGAAGTAAAACACGCTAAGGTAAAAGATGTGCTTAACAGAAAAATAAAATTTCCTACGGTAATATTTATTGTGAATGAAAATACAAGAGAATCTTTCAGGGTTGGAATTAAGAATGAATTCTTCAGCGCAGGAACGGTACGTTATGTTGGAAATGAAATAAGGGCAGTCATTATGAGTATGCTTGCGGTTGATGTCCAGGATGTAATATGTATCATAAGCGGTGAGAGCATAGTTGTTGAAACGGCGATAGCCGCAAGTGAAGGTACTGTTATAGCCGTAGAAAAGGACAAGGGTTCAAAGAGGACCATGAGGGATAATGTAGAGCAGTTTGGAGTACATAATGTGCAGATAGTAGAATCTCTTGATGAGGAAACGATGAAAGAACTTCCTGTTCCAAGACTTGCGTTTATCGTTGCGTCAGAGACGCTTGAAGAGGATGTGGCTCTGCTTCTTAAAAAGAATCCTCATATGCAGTTTATAATATATACGCTTGAACTTAATATACTTGCTGATATTAAGAATATATTTGAGAAGTATAATATACAGAATATGGAGGCAATGCAGATATCCATATCTAAGACGGATAAGAACAGTATATTTGTAACGCAGCCGTCACCGTGGCTGATATCGGGCGAAGCGTAAAATAAAATGACAAAATATATAAGAGACCGTTTGAGAAATCAGACGGTCTTTTTATTTGTTACAGGACATTTTATAATCCTGAATCGTATTAGTAGTATACAGTATTATACGAGGGGGAGTATGTAATGAAAAAAGGACTATTATTAACAGTGTTTGTGGTAATTTTACTGCAGGCGGCATGTAATGGGGGAAAAGGGGATGCCGGAAATATGACTCCGGTAAAAGAGAAAGTGGATAATTATATATATGATATTATTGAAACAAAGTATGATTTTGACAAGGATATAGATATCAGTATTCCTACTGTGTATATCAGGGGAAATTACCTGTATTTTACGGCATATGGAACAGATGCATATCCGCTAAAAAAAGATAATGAAAACGGGTACCATATGTGCAGGTACGATATTGCAAATGACGAATTTGTGATACTGTATGACGGTTTTGATGATGGAGCCACATTCGGGGCGCTATATGTGACTGAAAATGAAGATATTGTAATGTTAAAATATTATAGTGAGTGGAATGAAGAAACGTCTGTTTCTGAAATAAGAATTGCAAAAGTCATATATGGAAATGACGGTACTTCAAAAGAAAATATAGTAATAAGTGAACCTGGAATTGATACAAATGATATGACGTATGTAAATATACGTGAATGTAAGTTTGATGATAAGGGCAATATATATGTTGTATATGAATACAATGCCACTGATAGTTTTAGTTATGATATATGTATGTATGATGCGAAAGGCATATTAAAAAACAGGGTGTCAATGAGGGATAAGCTGTTTTATTCCATGGTAATTGATAATGCGGACAGGGCAGTCGTGTGTTATGGAGGGGCTGTTAATAATAGTGAGTATTGCGAGTGTATGTATCTGGATTTTGAAAATGGAAAACCGGGTGAAACATTAAAGGGACTTTCAATGGGAGACAGTATATTTAGCAGGTGTGAAATTATAGATTCTTATGGAGATATACCTTTTTTTATAAGCGACGGTACGGTATTGTATACATATGACAAAGAAAAAGGGCAGCCGGAGGCTTTGCTTAATTTTATGAATACAGGTATTTTATATAATGATTTATATTATATTAATCAGCTGGATGACGGAAGGCTGTTCTGTATTGCAGGAGATTATATGGGATTTTTAGATAAGAATGATTCCGCTTCCGATGAAAGGAAAGTGCTTAAGATTGCATCTTTAAAAAATTCCGGTGATATTGATGTACAGCGTATGATTATAGATTATAACCAGAGTAATACTGAATATAGAATTGAATATACAAGCTATGATGAAACAAGAAAAAATCCGCAGGAAGCTATGATGATGGATATTGCGGCAGGATATGCACCTGATATTCTTCTGTTAGGCGTACAAAATGTCAATCTGCTTGCAAACAGAGGACTGCTTTGTGATTTGACGCCGTATATAAAAGAAGATGATACGGTAAATGAAGATTATTTTGTAGACGGTATCCTTTCCGCTACGGAAATTTCCGGTAAGCAGTATTATGTAATAGATGCATTTAGTATTGATACGATTATAGGAAGAAAATCAGAGTTAAAAGACCTTGAGAATGACTGGACTGCAGATAAACTTATTGATTATTATAATTTACGGCGTGACGATATGATGTTTTGCGCGCATAATACTAAGACAGGCGTGGCTGACATGCTTATTTATAATGATACGGACAGGTATATTGACTGGCGTAAGGGAAAGTGTTCATTTGATGGGAAGGAATTTAAAAAAGTGCTTGAATTCTGTAATGGTTTTACGGACAATGATTATTCGGATGATATAAGTGAATTTGAGCTGATAAACAAAGGAAAAGTCCTTTTGGGCAGTCCTTCAGGCATGGGAATAGACAGGTTAAGCAATATTCAGGCATATAACAAAGTATATCAGGGTGATGAAATGTATCTGGGTTATCCGGACAGCGGGTGCAGGGCGTATATTAGTACGTGGGCATATGGAAACCGTTGTGGAATAGTTCCATCCTCAAAGTATAAGGATGAGGCATGGAATTTTATTAAAGAATTGCTGCTTATGAATAAGGATACAAACTATATGGAGTACGGCGGATTTCCAACATCTAAGGCAGAATTTGATGAACTTATGGAAATATGCATGCAGGATTTTTATAAAACCGAAAACGGCGATAAGATATCTAATTATTATTCGGGCGGATATAGTGGCTATCAGGTAACTACAGGACCTGCAACAGAGGAAGAAGTACAGCTCCTTCGTGACCTTATAAATAATTCAAAGGCTCATGAATCAGGTTATGGAGGAGTAAAATACATAATCGAAGATGACATACAGGAATATTTTGACGGAAAAAGGAGTCTTGACGATACGGTCAGGATAATACAGGACAGGATGCAAAAGTATGTAAATGAGAACAGATAACGTCAAAGCATATGTTAATGGCAGGAGGGAAAGGAGGAACCCTGGTGCATACACAGGAGGAAGTTATTAAGGCATACGAAAGTTATTATAACATGGTATGGAAAATCTGCCTGACACAATTGGGAAATGAACATGATGCATATGATGCAACGCAGGAAACCTTTATGCGTTTTATAAAGTGTACCAAAAAGCTTCACAGTGAGGAGCATAAAAAGGCATGGCTTATACGTACTGCAGTAAATTATTGTAAGGATGTTATGAAGAGCAGCTGGAAGAAAAAGCGTGCTGATATGGAAGGGGTTAATTTCGCTGCCGTTATAGCTGATAATTCCTATGAAAATGAAAAAATGCACAGAGAAGTTATCGGTACGCTTATTAAGCTTCAGGATAAATACAGAATAATATTGTATCTGTATTATTATGAGGGTTATACGTTAAAAGAAATAGCGCATATTTTGAAAGTAAATTCTTCAACCCTGCGGTCACGGTTTGCAGCGGCGAAGAAAATGATGAAAGAATATCTTGAAAATGAATAATGTTAGGTGGTGTTTGGATTGAAAAGAGAAAATAATAAATATAATATGACAATGGAAGCATTACAGATGAATGAAAAAGAATATGAAAAAATAAAGGCTGAACTTATAAAGGAATGTGGAAGGCGAGAGCGTAAAAAAGGATTTGGGTCATGGAGAAAATATGCGGCAGTGGCAGCAGCGCTTTTATGCATTATAACAATGCCTGTCGCTATATGTATGGGAGATAAATATGGAATATTTAAATTATTTGGAGATTCCGATACGGAAGATATGATTTTTAAATATATTACATCGGATGAGGTAGTTACCGAAAGTGAGAATTTTAAGGTTACGGTATTAAATAATATGTATAGTTCAGAACAGCAGAAAGGCTTGCTTGTATGCTCGCTTGTAATAAAAAATGAGGACAAGTATATGCTGACCTGGATTCCTGAAAAATTTACTTCGGAGAAGTCATATATGCCAACGGATGAAGTGATTTTGAGAAAGGACAGAACAGAGTCTGCTGAAGCATACCGTATGGGTATGAGTGTTGAAGCATTAAGGAATCTGGATAATAATTCCCTGCTCTTTACGATTGGCAGGTCAGAAGCTGGCATACAGGGAACATGTGATGAATTTTATATGAATGATAAGTGGAAGGATGGCGGATATCTGATTGGAGTTTTTTATTCTGTAGATTATGAAAATGGACAAATTATAAATACAGATGATATTGCAGTAAATATCGGAACATATCCGGAACTTAAGACAGAATACAGTGATGAGATGACGCTTAAACTTCCAGCGACAAAGGAGCCTGAGACGGTAGAGTATACATCAGAAGATATGCCAGACAGTAAGATTGTTTTAAGCCCGATAGGAATAAATGCAGTTTTTCCGTATAAGGATTTTTATGAGATGAAAATGGATAAAAATGATATATATCGTTTTGATGATATGATATTTGTGTATAAAAACGGCACATCCGTTACATATCGTGATTTTTTTGCCGGACATTTCTTTGTCGGGCAGATAAGCGAGGGGGCAACCGATGCAGGACCCGGATGGTGTATGTATGTCAATACTGCTATGTTTATGGAATTTAAAGATATTGATAAGATTAAAATTAGGGAAATTGAATTTGTAAGGTGAAAACAATATGCTGACATAATAATAACACATATAATATGTATTTCTTATTTATAAAGTTATGTAAATAACTTTAGTGGAAGTAAAAGATGGGAAAGGGAATTTTATTATGAGGAAAAAAATATTATTAGTTATGAGTGGTATGTGTGTTGTTATTGCGGGTCTGCTATGTGGGAAACAGATGGAGGCGTTTGCACAGGAGGCGTCGCAGATGCCGGCGGCTGTATATACAAGCATTGATACGGGTTTAAACGGTTCAGAACAACCAATTGATGGTATGGAGTGCGAGAGGGACCTGTATAATATGTACAGGACTAACGATGGAAAGGCGGTATATTATCAGTGGCTTACACCACTTGACAGTTCCGAAAATAAAGTATATCTTGCGGTCAATACGCTGGATGGTTCAGGAAACAAAAAAACAAGGATTGTTAAAAGCAGGACATTTAAGAAAATATATAATGTCGGCTTTAATATTACAAGACAGGACAAGAATGGCAATGTATACGATATTCATAGAACCAAGCCTTATAAGAATAAAAAGAATGAATCCCTTTATGTATATGATAAGAAAGGTAATTGTAAAAAAATAGTAGTAATTGGACATAATACGAAGAAATCAGTTTATTGGGCGAGTGATATGCATATCAAAGCAGGCAAGGTATATATTGTATTTAATAAGTACAAGGGAAAAGGTCCGGGCATGAAGGTAGAGACCTATAACCTAAAGAACGGAAAGAGGATAAAGCAAAGCAAGCTGCTTAAGGATTCGGGGTCATATCCTTCGGAAAGAGTCAAATATACAGATAGCGGCCTATATATCCTTTTATATGACAGGATAGAAAGATATTCCCTTGATGGCAGTAAACTTAAGAATACTTATATGCTGCCTGATGTCAGCAAAAAGTATGTTAAGAAGCTGTATGAAAACCTGTATGCTAAAGATGGTTATGAATACGAATCGTTTTCAAGAGAATGTTTCAGTATAACGGATTCCTATGTTTATTACAGCAATGCTGATGGACTTTACAGGGCTGACATTAAAGGAGAATCGGGCCTTGAACATATATTTAATGCGGAGTCTGACACATATTTTGCAAGCGAATACTCTTTTTATGACATGGTATGCTTAGATGATAATACATTCTATATGATTGTGGGTCCGGATGAACCTCATACGCTGTTACATATTATAAAGTACAGCAGGCAGTAAAGCTCAGAATAATTAAATAACAGGCAGGGAAGATTTGTTCAATTTTCCCTGCCTGATTATTACTGGTTATAATGTGCAAGAAACTGTCTTGTCCTTTCATTTGCAGGGTTATCAAATACCTGCGCGGGTTCGCCGCGTTCAACTACATATCCGTCATCCATGAAAATAATCTGGTTTGAAACGTCTTTTGCAAAAGACATCTCATGTGTGACAATAATCATTGTAGTATTATGTTCGGATAGTTTTTTGATAACTTTAAGCACTTCTCCCGTAAGCTCAGGGTCAAGAGCTGACGTAGGCTCGTCAAAGCACAATATGTCAGGACTGAGCGCAAGGGCGCGGGCTATGGCAACACGCTGGCACTGTCCGCCTGAAAGCTGGTGGGGGTAGTTGTCCATCCTGTCGGAAAGACCCATTTGTATGAGAAGTTCCTCTGCCTGTTTTTGTATATTATTCTGAATTTCTTTTTTGTTTGTTTTATAATCGGGGAGCTGTTTCGCAAGAAGCTCCCTTGCAAGCATTACATTTTTTAACGCAGTATACTGCGGGAACAGATTAAATGACTGGAATACAAGTCCGAAATGCAGTCTTTTTTTCCTGATTTCAGATTCTTTGAAGGTTGCAGGATCATCTGAGTCAAACAATATATCATCATTTACTTTTATTATTCCGCTGTCAGGCTGTTCAAGAAAATTCAGGCATCTTAAGAGAGTTGTCTTTCCGCTTCCCGAAGAACCTATAATAGAAACAACTTCGCCCTTTTCCAATGTAAAACTTATATCTTTAAGAACCTTTGTACGGTCAAAGGATTTACTTATGTTTTTAACTTCTAATATAGACATATGGCTGCTCCTCCTTTACCTGAAATAGTTTAACTTTTTCTCAAGTTTACCTAAAAGCACGGTAAGAATACCGCTGAATGCAAGATAGTATATCATTGTAAAGAACAGAGGCCATATCGCACCGGATATTCCGTGTGAACCTTTCATGAAAGACTGTCCTGCCCATATTATTTCCTGCAGTGCAATGATACGCGCAAGCGATGTGTCTTTTACGAGAGTTATTATCTCATTTGATATAGGAGGCACGATGCGCTTAATCATCTGAAGCAGGGTTACTTTAAAGAATATCTGCCGTTTTGTCATTCCGAGAACGAGGCCCGCTTCTTCCTGTCCTACTGGTACACTCTGTATTCCCCCACGGTATATTTCGGAGAAATAGCAGGAATAATTTATTATAAATGACACTGAAGCGGCAATGAAACGGCCCATTTCGCCGCTTCCCCAGATATTGTTATGTAATACGAGACCGGGGAAATAGTATATAATCATCATCTGAAGCATGAGAGGCGTGCCTCTGATTATCCAGACAAATAACTTTGAAATATATTTCACGGGAGCAAAACGTGACATTGAGCCAAATGCAATTATAAGCCCTAATGGGAATGAGCCGATAAGTGTTACAAAAAAAAGTTTAAGTGTCTGTATGAAACCTATGTTAAGAGAATTAATGACCGTCGGCATCTGTTCCATTATTAATTCCATTATTTTATCACACTTCCTTCTGTTTTTTGTCTTATACAGAAAATAGAGGGCGGATATTCCGCTCTCTATTTTGTTAAAATGCGTTGTTAAGTAATAATATTACTGAGCGAGAATTGAATTCTCAATATCGTATTTTTCAGCACATTCTTCCATGCTTCCGTCTTCATAACTTGTCTTGAAGAAATCGTTGAGCGCCTGAACAAGGTCGGAACCTTTACGGAATCCAACGCCATATTCCTCGCTGTTAAGTTCAACAGTATATGCAAGATCCGCATAACCTGTTCCTTCACCTACCATTGCATAAGCCATAAGTGAATCTATTATGGCAGCATCTGATGTACCTGCAGCAACTTCCATAAGCGCATCTGACTGCTGTTCGACAGGAATATATTCATATCCGTTTGCCTGAGCCATTTCTTCACCGGCGCTTCCGGATTCAACTGCAAATAACAGATCTTTGATGCTGTCTTCGTCTTGATACTGTTCTGCTTTGTCTGCTTTAACAATAACTATCTGTGAATTGCGGCAGTATGCATTAGAACAATCCATTGCAGATTTAACTTCGTCAGTAAGTGTCATGCCGTTCCATGTACAGTCAATATTTTTGCCGTCAAGTTCAGGAACTTTATTGTCCCAGTTAATTTCAACAAATTCTGCTTCAACGCCGATGCTTGCCGCAAAAGCCTTTGCCATGTCAGCGTCAAAACCAATCCATTCTTCGCTGCCTTCCTGATAATCCATTGGCGCAAAATCAGTAATACCAACTACAAGCTTGCCCTTGTCTTTGACATAAGCTAAATCGCTGTCTGTATTTTCAGGTTTGTTCCCACAGGCAGCAAGTGAAAGAATCATTGCTGTAGATAAAAGCGCTACAAGTAATTTTTTCATAAATATTTCCCTCCATTGATGTAAAAACCTTTTTTCGGTAACATATTATCACTTTAATTTGTCAAAATCAATAGAAAAAACTATTGACAAAACAAAAACTTGTTTATATAATCGTTTTTGAAGCTGAATAAATTAAACATTAAAGACTGTGACGGAGACAGTAGATTTGTTCTGAAAGTCAAAGAGAGCCACGTATGCTGGGAAGTGGTATGAGTAGGAGCTGATTGAATATCCCTCCTGAGTTGCAGCGTTGAAAGTTATATATGAGTAAATGCTGACGGAAGCCTACCGTAAACAGGGTCGCATATGATGGTATGTCGTAGATGGTTTAATGAATTTTGGGAAACTTTAACTCTTACCGTTTACGGGCGGTTGGAGTTTTTTTATTTGCATAAAATAAATTTATAATAAATATAAGAAAGAAGGTAAATGGATTTGAAGAACACTATTGAAATCAGATGGCACGGAAGGGGAGGCCAGGGAGCTAAGACAGCTGCGCTTTTGCTTGCGGATGTGTCCTTTAAAGCCGGGAAGTACGTTCAGGGATTTCCTGAATATGGTCCGGAGCGAATGGGAGCTCCTATTACAGCTTATAACAGAATCAGCGATTTGCCCATAACGGTTCATTCTAATATATATGAGCCGGATTATGTTGTGGTTGTTGATGAAGGCCTTCTTGACGGAATCAATGTTACCGCCGGATTAAGCCCTGAAGGAGCAGTTATTGTAAACTCCGCAAAATCACCGGAGGAGATAGTACCAAAGCTTAGAGGTTATAAAGGAAAAGTATATACTGTTGACGCAAGGAAGATATCTGTTGCGACACTCGGAAAATATTTCCCGAATTCGCCTATGCTTGCAGCAGTTGTAGCTGTATCAAAGGTTATGGATAAGGAGCAGTTTCTGGGTGAAATGGAGGCTTCATATAAGCACAAGTTCAGTAAAAAACCTGAAGTAATAGAAGGTAATATGAATGCGCTCCGAATGACATTTGAGGAGGTTAATGTATGATAAGCGATAAGATTAACGAGAATTCACCATGGCAGGATCTTACAGAGGGCAATAAACTTTTTGAGGCTGCAACATCAAGGGAATTTAAAACAGGCGAGTGGAGGACACAGAGGCCTGTACACGATGCAGAAAAATGCAGGGATTGTTTCTTATGCGTTCCGGTATGTCCTGACATGAGCATACTTGTTACTAAGGAAGAGAAAATAGAATTTGACATGGATCATTGCAAAGGCTGTGGAATATGCGCCAAAGTGTGTCCATTTAATGCAATAAGCATGGAGGTGTAAATAATGTCTATAAGAGAAAGATTATCGGGTAATGAAGCGGTTGCCTATGCAATCAAACAGATTAATCCGGATGTAATGCCGGCATTTCCTATTACTCCGTCTACCGAGATACCACAGTACGTTGCTTCGTACATAGCAAACGGAGATATAGATACTGAATTTATTCATGTTGAAAGCGAACATAGTTCAATGAGTGCGGCAATAGGAGCTTCAGCTGCAGGAGCAAGAACACTTACTGCAACTTCATCATGCGGACTTGCGCTTATGTGGGAGGAACTGTATGTTGCGGCATCTGACAGGCTTCCAATAGTACTGGCGCTTGTAAACAGGGCGCTTTCAGGTCCTATCAATATAAATGCAGACCATTCTGACAGTATGGGAGCAAGGGACAGCGGATGGATTCAGATATATGCAGAGTCTAATCAGGAAGCATATGATAATTTCCTGCAGTCCTTTAAAATAGCTGAAAATAAAGATGTAATGCTTCCGGTAATGATATGCCAGGATGGTTTTATAACAAGTCACGGAGTAGAGAATATAGAACTTGTAGAAGATGAGCTTGTGAAAGAATTTGCAGGAGAGCGTAAACCGCTGCATTATCTTCTTAATGAGAAAGAGCCTATGGCTATAGGGCCTTATGCCGTATCCAATTATTATATGGAATCAAAACGTGGTCAGAGACAGGCTATGCTTAATGCAAAGAAAGTTATACTTTCGGTAGCAGAGGAATTTGAGAAAATATCAGGACGGAAATATGGATTTTTTGAAGAATACAGAATGGAAGATGCCGAATATGCCATAGTTATTATCGGTTCTGCGGCAGGAACTGCAAAAGCTGCGATAGAAGAGATAAGAAATACTACAGGTAAAAAAGTAGGTCTTGTAAAGATAAGGGTATTCAGGCCGTTCCCGGATGAAGAAATAGCAGAAGCGCTGAAAAACGTTAAGGCTATTGCAATACTTGACCGTTCTGAGATGTTTTCAGCAACCGGAGGACCTCTTGGCGCAGAAGTTACGGCAGCGCTGTATCGTGCAAAGGTACAGGCAGAAGTAGTAAATTATATATATGGTCTTGGCGGAAGAGATATTACTACTGATGATTTCCATAAGGTATATGAGGAACTGTACAGAATGGCAGAGACACATGAAGTAAGAGATAATTACAGATATATCGGTCTTAGAGAGTGAGGTGGCGGAAATGGATAATGTTATGAATAAATCATATAATTTTAAAGAGGAAATGATTAATAAGAAAGACCGTTTTGTGCCGGGACACAGAATGTGCGCAGGCTGTGGCGGCGCTGTTACAGTCCGTTCAGTACTTCGTTCTCTGCATGACGGGGATAAGGCTGTAGTGGGCAATGCAACAAGCTGCCTTGAAGTATCGTCCTATATGTATCCGTATTCGGCATACGAGGACAGTTACATACATAATGCATTTGAGAACGCCGGCGCAACCATGTCAGGTGTTGAGACCGCATACAGGGTTCTTAAAAGACAAGGTAAGATAAAGGGAGAATATAAATTTATTACATTTGGCGGAGACGGAGGAACATATGATATTGGTTTCCAGTCTATGTCAGGCGCAATGGAAAGAGGCCATGATTTCGTATATGTATGTTACGATAATGGAGCTTATATGAATACGGGAACACAGCGTTCTTCGGCAACTCCAAGGTTTGCAGATACTACTACTACTCCTGCGGGCAAGGTGAAAAACGGTAAGGTGCAGGTAAGAAAAGACCTTGCGGCAATAATGGCGGAACACCATATACCGTATGTTGGACAGACAACATTCCTTGGGAATTTTAAGGACATATATACAAAGGCTGAGAAGGCAATATATACGCCCGGTCCGGCATTTCTCAATGTGCTTTCACCATGTCCGAGAGGCTGGGGATATGAAACATCTGATATGATGGAGATATGCAGGCTTGCTGTAGATACATGCTACTGGCCTATGTTTGAGGTGATTGACGGTACATGGACACTTACGTATACTCCGAAAAAGAAGCTGCCTATTGAAGACTTTTTAAGACCGCAGAGAAGGTTCAGGCATCTGTTCAAACCGGAAAACGAAGAGCTTCTTGCAGATTTCCAGAAGGAAGTCGATAAGAACTGGAAAGAAATCCTTATAAAATGTAATATGTAAACAAATATTTAGCCCGGCTTGACATTGCCGGGCTAAAATGTTATTATGTAGAGGACAATGATGTGCATTAGCGTAGCTGAGGCACGATTTTTTTTACCTAGCGTGTAAGGGGATTGAATATTATATAAAGAAGGGGGAATTCTATGGCAAAGAAATCAATCATGGACATGGGACC
The DNA here is from genome assembly GCA_947594855.1 of uncultured Lachnospiraceae bacterium. GTDB lineage: Bacteria > Bacillota > Clostridia > Lachnospirales > Lachnospiraceae > V9D3004. The sequence goes on along the minus strand of CANQEL010000026.1, from coordinate 1,747 downwards.
TACAGCAAGAGAACAGTTTGATGAACTTGTACAGTACTGTATGGCTTCGGGAGCTATTAATCCGGATCTGTACGAAGAATATGATGTAAAAAGGGGACTGCGTGATGCCAATGGTAAGGGTGTGCTTACAGGGCTTACGGAGATATCAGATGTGGTTTCGTATAAAACTATTGAGGGACGTAAGATACCGTCGGATGGTGAGTTGTATTACCAGGGATATAATATACGTGAACTTGTAAAAGATTTTGATACGAGAAGGTTTGGTTTTGAAGAAACTACATATCTGTTGTTGTTTGGAGAGCTTCCGAATGAAAAACAACTTGAGAGTTTTAAAGTGATACTTGCTGAAATGCAGGAACTGTCGGGACAGTTTGTACGCGATGTTATTATGAAAGCGCCGAGTTCGAATATTATGAATGCATTGCAGAAAGGTATTTTAACACTGTATTCATATGATCCGAACCCTGATGATATATCCGTGCCTAATGTGCTAAGGCAGTCACTTCAGCTTATAAGCAAAGTGCCGCTTATATCGGTGTATGCTTATCATGCATATCTGCATTTCAGAAAGGATGCGACTCTTGTTATCCGCAATCCTGATAAGAATTGTTCAATTGCGGAGAATATACTCAGGATGTTGAGATATGACGGTAAATATACTCCGCTTGAGGCAAAGATTCTCGATATGGCTCTTGTGCTTCATGCAGAACATGGCGGTGGTAACAATTCTACATTTACCACACATGTTGTAAGTACTACCGGAACTGATTCATATTCAGCAATAACAGCATCGATAGGTTCGCTTAAGGGACCAAGACACGGTGGAGCAAACATGAAAGTAACGCAGATGTTTGCAGATATTAAAGAACATCTTAACGACTGGGAGGATGAAGATGAGATAAGAAAATATCTCTTAAGAATTCTTAATAAAGAGGCATTTGATAAAGCTGGTCTTATATATGGTATGGGCCATGCTGTATATACAATATCTGATCCGAGAAAGATTATCCTTAAGGATTATGCAAAACAGCTTTCGGAAGAAAAAGGCAGGGAGAAAGAATTCAAACTGTATGAAGCAGTGGAAAGGATAGCTTCTGAAGAAATTACAAAACAGAGACAGTTGTTCAAGCCTGTATGTGCAAATGTAGATTTCTACAGCGGATTTGTATATTCAATGCTTGAGATTCCGCAGGAGCTGTTTACGCCGATATTTACTATTTCGAGAATGTCGGGCTGGTGCGCCCACAGACTTGAGGAACTCGTAAATAATGGTAAGATAATAAGACCTGCTTATAAGTTCGTTGGAGTTCATAAGGAGTATAAGGAACTTGATAAAAGATAGGCAGGTATAAAAAGCTTATAATTAAAAGGGACTGTAAAAAGAGATTTTGCAGTTCCTTTTTTTATATCACATACAGACAGTTTCTTTGCTCCGGGCTGAAAGGACTATATATATGTGATAATTGTTTAAGGAATATTTTGTACATTTTGCTGAAAATAACAAAAAGCAGAATAATGACTTTACATATTACAAAAGCGTTGATATAATAGTAATACAATAATCCAGGGAGGTGAGGTTATGGCATTAACAAATGATGACAGGTTATTTATGACACAGTTATTAGATACAAAACTTGAACCAATAAGGCAGGATGTAGATAAGCTCAAGGAGGATGTGGGGTCACTGAAAAAGGATGTGGGGTCACTGAAAAAGGATGTGGGGTCACTGAAAAAGGATGTGGGGTCA
>CANQEL010000025.1 GCA_947594855.1 uncultured Lachnospiraceae bacterium | reverse complement strand
TTTTACACTGAGGTATTTTTTTCTCAACCTTCTTTCTTGGAATTCCCTATACTTGAATTATACAGGAAGCTCCTTTATTCCGGTTTATAAAGATGAAATGCCTTTTTACCACGTTTTATAAGAAGGGCACCATCAGAATTCATATCATCAAGAGTAAATGTTTTGGCAAAATCAGTGCATTTAACGTCGTTTACCGTTACACCGCCCTGTGTGATATTTCTTCTTGCATCACCACGGCTTGAACAGAGTCCTCCGTCACATAGAAGGGTTATAAGGTCAATTCCTTCTTCAAATTTTTCTTTAGGATATGTTGTGGTAGGAATATCCTCTGTATTCATTGAACCGCCAAATAATGATTTGGAAGCGGAAAGAGCCTTTTTCGCTTCCTCTTCACCGTGTACAATTTTAGTAACTTCGTAAGCCAGTACTTCTTTTGCATGATTTATTTCAGAATCTTTCAACGCGCCAAGACGTCTTACTTCATCCATAGGCAGGAAAGTAAGAAGTCCGAGACATTCTTCAACTTTTACATCTTCAATATTTCTCCAGTACTGGAAAAATTCATAAGGACTTGTCTTTTCAGGGTCAAGCCATACTGCGCCTTTCATTGTTTTGCCCATCTTAACTCCCTCGCTTGTTGTAAGGAGTTTGAATGTAAGGCCGTAAGCAGGTTTTCCTTCTTTACGTCTTATCAGCTCAACGCCTCCGAGGATGTTAGACCATTGGTCGTTGCCCCCAAGCTCAAGATTACAGCCGTACATCTGGTTGAGTTTAAGAAAATCGTATGACTGCATAAGCATATAGTTAAATTCAAAGAATGTAAGTCCTTTTTCCATCCTTTGTTTGTAACATTCGGCAGCAAGCATTTTATTTACAGAGAAATGAACTCCTACTTCACGTAAAAATTCAACGTAATTAAGGTCCAAAAGCCAGTCGGCATTGTTTGCAATGATAGCTTTGTCATCATCAAAAGTTATGAATCTTCCCAGCTGCTTTGCAAATCTCTGGGCATTGTATTCAATAGTTTCTTTTGTCATGACTTTACGCATATCAGATTTTCCTGAAGGATCACCAATCATGGTAGTACCGCCGCCAAGGAGTGCAATCGGCCGGTGTCCCGCACGCTGCATATGCATCATTGCCATAATAGTAAGAAAGTGTCCGGCAGTAAGACTGTCAGCAGTTGCATCAAAGCCTATATAAAATGTAACGGACTCCTTTCCCAGCAGTTCCCTGATTTCGTCTTCATGTGTTGCCTGTTCAATAAAGCCGCGTTCCATAAGTATGTCATATACATTTTGAGACATCATTTTTCTTCCTTTCATTAGTTTTTATTCTATCTGATGTTATCATAATAAATAAATAAAGTAAAGAATTAAGCCTGAATTATTTCATATAAATATATTAAAAACACTATGAAAGGAGCCGGAAATGAAGAAATACATATGTTTTCAATTCCTGGTTTGCATGGCTGCCGTTTTTGGTGTGCTTTTTATTTCATATACCAACAAACCGGATAACGCAAAAAAAATAATAAAATATATAGTCACCGACAGCAGCCAGATACATGAAGCAGAAGGAAATATTGCCAAAATAGTTTCAGGAATTGTTGTTGGAGATTAAAAAGTATGTTAATATACTTAGTACTTAAGTTAAAACCTATATGGTCAGGAGGATTATTTTGGATAGAAAACTGGCACTTGAAAGAAATATACTTATGTCGGTCGAAAAACCGGCAAGATATATCGGCAATGAAATAAATATGGTAAAAAAAGACCTTAATGATATTGATATAAGGTTCTGCATGTGTTTCCCTGATGTTTATGAAATAGGAATGTCTCATCTGGGTATTCAGATTTTATATGATATGTTCAATAAACGTGATGACACATATTGCGAAAGGGTATATTCACCCTGGAAAGATTTAGACGAGATTATGAGAAGGGAAAATATACCTTTATTTGCACTTGAAAGCCAGCAGCCTGTAAAGGATTTTGACTTTCTTGGTATTACGCTGCAATATGAGATGTGCTATACGAATGTGCTTCAGGTGCTTGATTTGTCGCAGATACCTTTATTTGCAGACGACAGGGGTAATGATGATCCTATTGTAATAGGAGGAGGACCATGTTCATATAATCCTGAACCTCTGGCGGAATTTTTTGATATATTTTATATAGGTGAGGGAGAAACAGTATATGATGAATTGCTTGACTTATATAAGGATATGCGTAATAAAGATTATGACAGGCATGAGTTTTTAAGAAAAGCTGCAATGATAGAAGGGCTGTATGTTCCGTCATTGTATAACGTTGAGTATGATGAGAACGGACTGATAAGTTCATTTGAACCGGTATATGAGGAATTGCCACATAAAATAAGAAAACAGGTTGCAACAGACCTGAGTGAGTATTATCCCAAAAATCCTTTGGTTCCGTATATAAAAGTCACCCAGGACCGTGCTGTGCTTGAAATAATGCGCGGCTGTATAAGGGGATGCCGTTTCTGTCAGGCGGGAATGATATACAGGCCGCTTAGGGAAAGAGATGCCGATTATTTGAAATCACTGGCAAAAGATATGCTTGCTTCTACCGGATATGAAGAGATATCGCTTAGTTCCCTGAGTTCAAGCGACTGTTCGTGTATTAAGGAAATGGTATATTATCTTATTGATGAGTTTTCAGATAAAAAAGTCAACATATCACTTCCATCATTAAGAATAGATGCTTTTTCGCTTGATGTAATGAGCAAAGTACAGGATATAAGGAAAAGCAGCCTTACTTTTGCTCCGGAAGCGGGCTCACAGAGAATGAGGGATGTTATTAATAAAGGACTTACCGAAGAAATAATCTTAGATGGAGCGATGGATGCGTTTAAGAGCGGCTGGAACAGGGTAAAACTGTATTTTATGCTTGGACTGCCTACGGAAACTTATGATGACATTGAAGACATTGCGAAACTTGCAGAGAGTATAGCAGAAGAATATTATACTATACCAAAAGAGGAAAGAAACGGTAAGGTAAATATAGTGGTAAGCACATCGCTGTTTGTGCCTAAGCCTTTTACCCCTTTTCAGTGGGTATCTATGAATAAAGCAGAGGAATTTACCGATAAAAAGGGATTCCTTATGTCTAAAATAAAAGAACAGCTTAATCAGAAGAGTATAAAGTACAACTGTCATGATTCAGAGGTTTCGGTTCTTGAGGGGGTATTTGCAAGAGGCGACAGAAGATGTGGAAAGGTACTTTATTCTGCATATAAAAATGGCTGTATATTTGATTCATGGTCGGAGTTTTTTGACGCCGGGAAATGGGACAAGGCATTTTTGGAAAATGATATTGACCCGTTATTTTATACTGCAAGAGAACGGAGTACAGATGAGATTCTTCCCTGGGATTTCATAGATATAGGAGTTACCAAAGAGTTTCTTATAAGAGAATATGAGAACGCCAAAAAAGCAGTGGTGACGCCAAACTGCAGGGAAAAATGTTCAGGCTGCGGTGCTTCGTCATATCTGAAAGGAGGCTGCAGATTTTAATGAAAGCAAGGCTTAGATTCGTAAAACTGGGTGAAATGCAGTATATAGGACATCTGGACCTTATGAGATATTTTCAGAAGCTTTTCAGAAGAAGCGGGCTTGATATGTCATATTCCAAAGGTTTTAATCCACACCAGATAATGTCATTTGCATCACCGCTTGGTGTGGGACTTACAAGCATAGGCGAATATCTGGATATTTCACTTGAGTCGCTTGGGGAGTATACAGTAAATGAGTGGATTGATATAATTAATGCACATTCAAACGGACTGGTGCTTGTCACTGAATTTATAATAATACCTGAAGATACAAAGCCATCGATGTCATTGTTAAGCGCCGCTTCATACAGAATCAGTTTTGATGATAAAAAGAGTGCAGAAGATGTAGAAGAATTTTTTGACCGGAGTGAAACTATTATATATATAAAGGAAACTAAGAAATCAAAAATAGAGATTGATTTGAAAAAAGAGATTCCGGTATTAAGTGCAGATTATGGTGTGTTTGAGAATACTCTTTCAAAAATCTGCATAATAAATAACCGCGACTATGAAAAAAAATACATTGATACAGAAAATAAGAATTGCATATATATGTTATGCAAAGCGGGAAGCGTACTTAATATTAAACCGGAAATGCTTTTTGATGTATACGGTAAAACCATGGAATATCAGATTATGCGTCTTGATATGTTTAGTGGTGAGAATAATTATGTGTCAATGTCTGTCGGATAGGGTGATATAATGGAACTTGTTATTACTGAATATATGAATAACATAATATGCGCATGGTTCAAAAATGAGCGGCTTATACAGGTTTGCCGCTGTACTTCGGACACCGGGTATCATGTAGGGGATATATTTGTCGGAAAAGTAAAAAATATAGTTAAAAACATAAATGCCGCATTTATTGATATTGGGGCGGATGAACTTTGTTTTATGCAGTTTGCTGATTGTGACAATATAAAAAGGGAAGAAGAAATTATTGTACAGGTAGTTCGTGAGGGCATAAGGACAAAGCAGCCTGTTGTGTCACAAAATATTTCTATTACCGGAAGACTGTTAATAATAAATGACAAAAAAAACATAAACATATCAAAAAAGATAAAAGATAAAACGCGCAGGAATGAACTTAAGGAACTTCTTTCGGAAGATATAAAACAGAATGGTTTTATTGTACGCACCAATGCCACAAATGCTGATAATGACAGTATTATTTCTGAAAAAGAATCGCTTATAAAGATATATGATAATATAATTTCAAAAGCGAAAACTGCATCAGTTTATTCAAAATTATATAAAGCGCCTTCAGATTATATCTCGGCGGTCAGGGACAGTTATGCTTATGATACGCAGAGGATTATTACTGATATTCCGGAGATATATAATGAAGTAAAATCCTATGTAATGGAATTCTGCCCTGATATGGCAGATATTTTATCATTGTATGAGGATAAATCATTTTCTCTTGATTTGCTGTTCGGACTGACTTCAAAGATAAAAAAAGCTTTGAATAAAAAAGTATGGCTGGATTCCGGAGCATATATAATAATTGATGTGACTGAAGCGTGTACGGTTATCGACGTCAATTCAGGAAAAATGATAAAAGGCAAAAAAGATGCAGAGCAGACTTTTTTTAATATAAACTGCGAAGCGGCTGAAGAAATAATGCTGCAGCTGAGGCTTAGAAATCTGTCGGGCATTATTATTATAGATTTCATAGATATGAAAAGCCCTGAATACAATAATGAACTTGTCAGAATTTTATCAGGGCTTGCATCTAAAGATGTGGTAAGCTGTAATGTCGTTGACATAACCGGACTTGGTCTCGTTGAAATGACAAGGAAGAAACAAAACAGGCCTGTTTACGAGCAGTTCAGCTTATCCGGTGATGAACTTACAATTATATAATTGCCACACTTTCTTTGTATATATCCCATAATATTTCTTCGTTTACAGGATATGGGCAGTTGCGGGATTTGATGCTGTCGCCTGCTATATCTTTTACCGCTTTTTCTGCAAGACTGTACGGTACTTCGATATGTCCGCATAGTTCATTAATTGTATCAGCAAGCATATGGACTGAAGAAAAGCCACACAGGGATAATATATGGTTACATGCATATATATCAGCATGCCGCATATATGCCGAAAGAAATGTACCAACGGCTTTTCCGTGAGGAATTTTCTGTTCATATGTCAGTGAATAACTCATTTTATGCGGAAGAGATGTTCCTGTATGAGATATAGCCATACCTGCATATGCTGAAATCATCATAAGCAGTTCATATGCTTCATAGTTACGTATATTATTTTTAAGTATATAAGGAATGGCTTTCCATAAGGATAGGGCGTGATTGCAGAACATCTTGCTGATATTTGTTGCATTTGTGTTGATATAGCTTTCTATAAGATGTCCGAGCGCATCTATGGCTGTATTTTTAAGTACTGTGTCGGGAGCGCTGTCCAGATACATCGGATCTATAAGCGCAAGCGAAGGATATATTTTATGCGGAAGACTTGCTTTGGTACAAAGCCTGTGTATGGTAAGAATAGAATAAGGAGTAATTTCTGAACCGGTTCCGCATGTCGTAGGCACTGTTACTACCGGAAGATAAGCCGCATCACATTTCTGGTACAGTAAATCCTCATTCTTATCCGGATTGGCAAGCATAAGCGATACTGCTTTTGAAGCATCAAGGGGCGAACCTCCTCCAATGCCTATTACAAAATCTGTTTTTTTCGGAGCTTCTTTTACAGCTTCCATTATATTTTCTATTGAAGGATTCTCACATATACCGTCAAATACTTTATATGATATATGTCCGTTTTCAAGTACGCTTATTACGTCATTGAGGGAACCATTTGCCTTTGAGGAATGTTTTCCGGTTATAATATATGCTGTTTTACCATGCGCGCATATATCGTCGGCGTGACTTGTAATACAGTTTCTTTCGCAGTATAATTCAGTAGGCAGTTTATAATACATATTTGAACTTCCTTTCATTTTGTGTATAATATTAGTATAAGTTTAATCCATTATTTGGATTATGTAAATATCGGAGTGAATAATGAAAAAATATTTTTCTTCATCAACGATTAAACTTATTGCAGTTTTTTCAATGCTCATTGACCATATGGCAATGTGCCTGCATTTTTTTTGGAGCAAACCGGAGTTATATATGTTTATGAGGCAGATTGGAAGGCTGGCGTTTCCAATATTTTGTTTCTGTATAGTCCAGGGATATTTTCATACCTCAGATATTAAAAAATATATTTTCAGGCTTTTTTTATTTGCGCTTATTTCGGAAGTGCCTTTTGACCTTGCAAGAGGCGCCTCGGAGAGCAGTTATTTTGGACATCAGAATGTGTTTTTTACACTGTGCCTGGGGCTTATTGCAGTATATATGATTGACAGTATGTCTGAGAATACGGCTTTTCAGATTTATGTTATAATTGCCGCATGTATACTTGCCTTTGCAATGAAAACTGATTATAACGTATTTGGAATTATACAGATTCTTATATTTTATTATTTCAGGGACAGGAGAAATTACAGAATTGCCGGAATCATAATTGTGAATACACTGCTGGGACAATCTTCTGGCATAGCGGCTCTTTTGTTTACCGAGCTGTATAACGGTAAGAGAGGGCTTAAGCTTAAATATACACTATATGCTTTTTATCCGGTTCATTTTATGTTATTATATTTTATAAATATGATTTAAGGAGTATTTTTGTGGGGACGCGACTTGATATTACTGAATACGAATATGTTTCTGATAAAGTGCCGGAAGAATTTGACGGCTACAAAATATCGGTATTATCAGATTTACATTGTAACAGGATTGGCAGGCATAACGATATACTTATAGATAAAATTGATAAAATAAATCCGGATATAATTGTATGCGCCGGTGATATGGTGTCTGATAACGCCAGGCATATAAATGTTACACTAAGGCTTATGAGAAGGCTTGCAGCAAAGTACCGCATATATTATGCATGTGGCAATCACGAACTGCGGCTTTTTATCAATCCTGTAACGAACCGGATGTACCGCAGATATTGCTTCAGGCTTAAAAAAATGGGAATTACTTATATGAATAACAGGTCGGTATATATTAAGAAGGGCGATAAGGCGATACGGCTTATTGGACTTAACATAAGCAGACAGTATTACAATAAGATGTGGAATAAGATAGATATGCCGCCCGGATATGTGGATATGCTTATAGGAAAATCCGAAAAAGACGTGCTTGAAATACTTGTAGCGCACAATCCTGATTATTTTAAAAGATATGCAGAGTGGGGCGCAGATATTGTATTTTCAGGACATGTTCATGGCGGAATAGCAGTATTGCCATATATAGGGGGAGTTATTGCACCGTCATTAAAACTTTTTCCAGAATATGATTTTGGAAAATTTAAATATGGCGAATCGGTTATGTATTTAAGCAGGGGGTTAGGCTCACATACTATACCGGTAAGGATATTTAACAATCCTGAAATAATGAATGTAACGTTAAGGAGGAAGTGACATGGGAATACCGGTAAAACTTGAGGTTTTTGAAGGACCTTTGGACCTTCTTCTCCATTTGATAGACAAGAACCGTATTGATATATATGATATACCTATTGTCATTATAACAGACCAGTATCTTGAATACATAGAAAAGCTGCCGACAGACGATATGGATACTTTGAGTGAGTTTCTTGTAATGGCGGCAACGCTTATAAGAATCAAATCAAAGATGCTTCTGCCTCCTGAAAAAACAGAAGAAGAGGAAGAACCTGAGGATCCCAGAACGGAGCTTGTAGAAAGACTTTTGGAATATAAAATGTATAAATATGCGTCATATGAATTAAAGGACAGACATATTGAGGCGGCAAAGATTCTGTATAAACCGCAGGATATACCGGAGGAAGTAGCGTCATATGAAGAAGAGATTGACGTCGGAGAGATTCTTGATGGAGTTACCATGAAGAAACTTCAGGATATATTCGAGATGATACTTAAGAAAAGAGAAGATAAGGTTGACCCTATAAGAAGTAAATTCGGAAAGATTGAAAAAGAAGAAGTAAGCCTGTCTGACAGGATTACAGATATAAGGGAATATGTAAAAGGCAAAAGAAATCTTAGTTTCAGGTCGATTATCGGCAATGAAGGCAGTATCAGGTATCTGATAGTTTCATTTCTTGCAGTACTTGAGCTTATGAAAACGGGTGAGCTGTATGCCATCCAAAAACAGCCGTTTGACGATATTATTATATCCTATAAAGATTCGGAGGGTGTTTAATGGAAAATTACAATGAAGATGAATTATGCGCGGCATGTGAAGCTATATTGTTTTCAATGGGCGATGCAGTAGAAGCTTCACATATTGCACAGGCGCTTGATGTGGATAAAGATGTGGTAAAAAGTATAATGAATAAAATGATGGATAATTACAGGGCGTCAGACAGAGGAATTATGCTTATTGAGCTTGACGGGGCATACCAGCTGTGCACTAAGAAAGAGATGTATGATTATCTTGTAAAGATTGCCCATGTTCCAAAACCAAAAGAGCTTACTGATGTTATGCTTGAAACTTTGTCAATAATCGCTTATAAACAGCCTGTTACCAAACTTGAGATTGAAAAGATAAGAGGGGTCAAATCAGACCATACAGTCAATAAACTTATTGAATATAACCTCATATGTGAAGCGGGAAGGAAAGACGCGCCGGGCAGGCCTATACTGTTTGCAACTACTGAGGAATTCCTTAGAAATTTCGGTATTGAATCAACAGAAGAGCTTCCGGAGCTTGACTCTGAAATGATAGAGGAATTTAAGCTTGAGGCGGAGGCAGAAGCAGACGGCGCAACACAACTTACTCTTGATATATAATAAAGTGTTTGACATTTGGAAATAACCTGATATAATATTAATGATAATATTGTGGAATTAACAGTGGAAATTAGCTGCAATGGGGCGGCGGGTTTCCACTTTAGTATGCCCAAAATTACCGTAAGGAGGCGTTTTATATGCAACAAATTGAAGAAACGAAACAGGTAAAGAAAGGACTGTACGACCCGTCGTTTGAACACGATAATTGTGGAATAGGTGCGATTGTCAACATTAAAGGCAGGAAAACCCATGATACAGTTAAAAGAGCGCTGGATATAGTCTGTAACCTGGAACACCGCGCAGGAAAGGATGGAGAAGGAAAGACCGGAGACGGAGTAGGCATTATGCTCCAGATTGGCCACGAATTCTTCAAAAAAGAGGTAAAGAAGCTTGGCATAGAGCTTGAAGGTGAAAGAGATTATGGAATAGGAATGTTTTTCTTCCCTCAGGATGAGCTTATCAGGCGTCAGGCAATGAAGATGTTTGAAACAATCGTCGAAAAGGAAGAAATGGAATTCTTAGGCTGGAGAGAGGTTCCAATATGTCCTCAGATATTAGGTAATAAAGCTCTTGAATGTATGCCGTACATAATGCAGGGATTTGTAAAACGCCCTAAGAAGGTAAATAAGGGACTTGATTTTGACCGTAAACTGTATATTGCAAGAAGGGTATTTGAACAGAGTAATGAAGATACATACGTTGTATCCCTTTCAAGCAGAACTATTGTATATAAAGGAATGTTTCTGGTGTCACAGCTTCGTTCATTCTTTACCGATTTACAGAATACATCATATAAATCGGCAATAGCAATTGTACATTCAAGGTTCAGTACCAATACCAATCCGAGCTGGCTCCGCGCACATCCTAACAGATTTATCGTACATAACGGAGAGATTAATACAATAAGAGGTAATGTTGATAAGATGATTGCCCGTGAAGAAAATATGGAGTCTGAATATCTTAAAGGACAGCTTCATAAAGTTCTTCCCGTAGTAAATGCAGAGGGCTCTGATTCGGCAATGCTTGATAATACGCTTGAATTTCTTGTAATGAACGGAATGGACCTTCCGCTTGCCGTAATGATTACGATTCCTGAGCCATGGATGAATAATAAAGGCATACATCCGGCAAAGAAAGATTTTTATCAGTATTATGCAACAATGATGGAGCCGTGGGACGGACCTGCATCAATTCTTTTCAGCGACGGAGACCTTATGGGAGCCGTGCTTGACAGAAACGGACTCAGGCCATCCAGATATTATATTACTTCAGATGATGAGCTTATTCTTTCTTCTGAAGTCGGAGTGCTTGAGATACCTGAAGAGAAGATAATTAAGAAAGACAGATTAAGGCCGGGAAAGATGCTTCTTGTAGATACGGTAGCAGGATGCATAAGGGATGACGATGAGCTTAAAATGAAATATGCCACCAGACAGCCGTATGGAGAATGGCTGGATGGTAATCTTGTCATGCTCAAGGACCTTCATATACCTAACCACAGGGTTGAGTCTTATACCGATGAACAGAGGACTCAACTTCAGAAAGCTTTTGGATATTCATATGAAGAAATTAAAAATACAATACTTCCTATGGCTCAAAAGGGAGCTGAACCTATCGGTTCAATGGGAATTGACAGACCGCTTAATGTACTTGATAAGCAGCCTAACAACCTGTTTGGATATTTTAAACAGCTTTTTGCGCAGGTTACAAATCCTCCGATTGATGCAATAAGGGAGAAGATTATTACTGCAACATCAGTATATATAGGAACAGATGGAAATCTTCTTGAAGAAAAGGAAAGCAATTGCAATGTTCTTCGTGTAAATAATCCTATACTTACGAATACGGATCTTCTGAAAATCAAGTATATGAACAAAGAAGGTTTTAAAGTAGCTGTTATACCGATTATATATTATAAGAATACGTCTCTTGAAAAGGCTATTGACAGATTGTATCTTGAAGCAGACAGGGCGTATAAAGACGGAGTTAATATAATCATACTGTCTGACAGGGGAGTTGATGAAAACCATGTGGCTATACCATCCCTTCTTGCAGTAGCAGCCATGCAGCAGCATCTCGTAAAAACAAAGAAACGTACATCAGTGGCAATGATTCTGGAAAGTGCGGAACCAAGGTCGGTTCATCATTTTGCGACAATTCTCGGATATGGTGCATGTGCCGTTAATCCGTATCTTGCACAGGAATCAATAAGGGAACTTATTGATAAGAATCTTCTTGATAAAGATTATTATGCGGCAGTTGATGATTATAACCTTGCGGTACTTAACGGCATCGTTAAGATTGCTTCCAAAATGGGAATATCAACAATACAGTCATATCAGGGCTCCAAGATATTCGAGGCAATAGGATTAAGCCAGAGCCTTATTGATAAATTCTTTACACATACGGTAAGCCGCGTAGGCGGAATTGATATCATAGATATACAGAACCAGGTTGAAATGCTTCATACAAAAGCGTTTGACCCGCTCGGACTTAAAACAGATAATACACTTGACAGTCTTGGAATACATAAGGTAAGAAGCGGAAAAGAAGACCACTTATATAACCCTCAGACAATACATATGCTTCAGATGGCAACAAGACGCGGTGATTATGAGATGTTTAAGGAGTATTCTAAACTGATTACTGCCGAAGACAGACATGTACATTTAAGAAGTATGCTTGATTTCAAATGGGCAGATAAACCTATACCGCTTGATGAAGTTGAAAGTGTTGATGAGATTGTGAAGAGATTTAAGACCGGAGCAATGTCATACGGTTCAATTTCGGAGGAAGCGCATGAATGTATGGCAATTGCAATGAACAGGCTTCACGGAAAATCAAACAGCGGAGAAGGCGGAGAAAGTCTTGAAAGGCTTGAAACTGCAGGAACAGAAAACGACCGCTGTTCAGCAATTAAGCAGGTGGCTTCAGGAAGGTTTGGAGTTACTTCAAAATATCTTGTGAGCGCAAAAGAGATACAGATAAAAATGGCGCAGGGCGCAAAACCGGGAGAAGGAGGACATCTTCCGGGAGGAAAGGTATATCCGTGGATTGCAAAAACAAGGCATTCAACACCCGGTGTAAGCCTTATATCACCGCCTCCGCATCATGACATATATTCTATAGAAGATCTGGCGCAGCTTATATACGACCTGAAAAATGCCAACCGTGATGCAAGAATATCTGTAAAACTTGTATCAGAAGCAGGCGTAGGAACAGTTGCAGCAGGTGTTGCAAAGGCAGGAGCAAGAGTAATCCTTATATCAGGACATGACGGAGGTACCGGAGCCGCACCAAGAAGCTCAATATGCAATGCAGGACTTCCATGGGAGCTTGGACTTGCAGAGACACAGCAGACCCTTATAATGAATGGACTTCGTTCAAGAGTTGTTATTGAAACAGACGGTAAACTTATGACAGGCCGCGACGTTCTTGTAGCTGCCCTCCTTGGAGCAGAGGAATACGGATTTGCTACAGCGCCTCTCGTAACAATGGGATGCGTTATGATGAGGGTTTGTAACCTGGATACATGTCCTGTTGGTATAGCAACACAGAATCCTGAGCTTAGAAAGAGATTTACCGGCAAGCCTGAATATGTTGAAAACTTCATGAGATTTATTGCAATGGAGCTTAGGGAATATATGGCAAAACTTGGAATAAGGACTGTAAGCGAACTTGTAGGCCGTACAGACCTTATAAGGACAAAGAGTGATACAACGCTTAATTCAATAAACGGAAAACATGGCGAAATTGATTTCTCAAGAATTTTGTGCGAGGAATTTGCCAAAGAAGAAGAAAGAAAATCGTCACCGGATAATATATATGATTTTGAACTTGAAAAAACAAAAGATATGAAAATCCTTATGTCCAGGTTTAAGAAGGCATTTGAAAAAGGCGAGAAAGCTGAAACAGATGTAGAAGTAACTAATATAGACAGGACATTTGGTACTATATTTGGCTCGGAAATCACTAAAAAATACGGTGATTCATTACAGGACGATACATACGTTGTCAATGCAAGAGGAGCAGGCGGACAGAGCTTTGGCGCATTTATACCAAAAGGAATGACAATAAGGCTCTGCGGAGACAGCAACGACTATTTTGGCAAAGGACTTTCAGGTGGTAAGCTTATTGTATATAAATCACCTAAGAGTACATTTAAGGCAGAAGAAAATATAATTATCGGTAATGTTGCCCTGTATGGTGCAACAAGCGGAAAGGCATTTATAAACGGTATTGCAGGCGAAAGATTCTGTGTACGTAATTCAGGCGCTTACGCAGTTGTGGAGGGAATAGGAGACCACGGTTGTGAATATATGACCGGAGGGCGTGTAGTAATTCTCGGACGTACAGGCAAAAACTTTGCAGCCGGTATGAGCGGCGGTATCGCATACGTACTTGATGAAGACCGTAATTTGTACCTGAAGCTTAATAAAGAGCTTGTTTCAATGGAGCCGGTAACTGATAAGTATGACGTGCTTGAGCTTAAAAACATGATTGAAGAGCATGTTGCTGCAACAGGTTCCGAAAGAGGAAAAGACATACTTGATAATTTCTCAACATATCTTCCTGAATTCAAGAAGATAATACCTCATGATTACCATGCAATGCTTCAGACAATCGCATTGATGGAAGAAAGAGGACTTAGTAATGAACAGTCGCAGATAGAAGCATTTTATGAAAATAAAAGAAGGAAAGAGAGGAATTAATTATGGGTAAGCCTACAGGTTTTATGGAGTATAACAGAGTAAATAATGTTGCAACATCCCCTTTAAAACGAATTAAGGATTTTGACGAATTCCATATTCCCCTTTCAGATGAGGAAAGACGTCTTCAGGGCGCAAGATGTATGGACTGTGGCGTTCCATTCTGTCAGTCCGGAATGATGATTAATGGTATGGTTTCGGGTTGTCCGCTTAATAATCTGATTCCCGAATGGAATGACCTTTTGTACCAGGGCAACACGGAACAGGCGCTTATGCGTCTGCTAAAAACCAATAATTTCCCTGAATTCACTTCCAGGGTATGTCCTGCGCCGTGCGAAGCGGCATGTACATGCGGACTTAATGATTCGCCTGTTACGATAAAGGAAAATGAAAACGGAATTATTGAGTATGGGTATGAAAATAATCTTATTAAAGCTGAGCCTCCTAAAGTACGGACAGGCAAAACAGTTGCCATAGTAGGCTCAGGCGCCTCAGGCCTTGCGTGCGCCGACCAGCTTAACAAAAGAGGACACAGCGTAACGGTATATGAACGCGAAGACAGACCCGGAGGACTTCTGATGTATGGAATTCCGAATATGAAGCTTGAGAAAGATGTTATTAAAAGACGTATTGATATAATGAAAGAAGAGGGAGTCGAATTTAAAGTCGGCATAGATGTAGGAGTAGATATTAAAGCCTCCAAATTAAAGAAAGATTATGACTGCGTTGTTCTCTGCTGCGGAGCTTCTAACCCAAGAAACATTAAAGCACCGGGAAGAGATGCAGCCGGAATATATTTTGCAGTCGATTATCTTAAGAGGGTAACAAAAAATCTTCTTGACCCTTCGTTCAAAGACTATTACAATGCAAAGGGAAAGCATGTAGTTGTAATAGGCGGCGGCGATACAGGTAATGATTGTGTCGGAACAGCCATAAGACAGGGCTGCGCCTCAATAACACAGCTTGAAATGATGCCTAAAGCGCCTGACTGCCGTACTGAAAATAATCCATGGCCCGAATGGCCAAAAGTATGTAAAACCGATTATGGACAGGAAGAGGCTATAGCTGTATTCGGACATGACCCAAGGATATACGAGACTACTGTAAAAGAATTCGTTACTGATGAAAAAGGTAATTTAAAGGCGGTTAATACAGTTATGCTTGACCGTTCATTTAAAGAGGTTCCAGGCAGCGAAAAACAGCTTCCCGCAGATATGGTTCTTATAGCGGCAGGTTTTCTCGGGGCACAGGAATATGTCTATAAAGACTTTAAAATTGAAGTTACCGAAAGAACAAATGTTAAAACTGATGCAGGAAGTTTTAAGACCAGCGCTGATAATGTATTTACGGCAGGGGATATGCACAGGGGACAGTCATTAATTGTCTGGGCTATAAGAGAAGGACGCGACGCTGCAAGGCAGGTTGATAATTATCTTATGGGCTATACCAATCTTTAAGCTGTACTGTTTTGAAAGGAGTTTTATATGGTAAAGTATACTAAACAGGATATTATATCTATGGTGGAGGAAGAAGATGTTGAATTTATCAGGCTTCAGTTTGTGGATATATACGGAATATTAAAAAATGTTGCTGTAACGGCAAGCCAGCTTAACCGTATTCTCAATAATGAGCTTACGTTTGACTGTGGGGCAATTGAAGGTTTTGAAAGTAAAAATTTATCTAAACTGATACTTTCTCCGGATATTGATACATTTGCCATATTCCCGTGGCGCCCGCAGAGCGGAAGAGTTGCAAGATTCATATGTGACATTAAGAATATAGATGGTACGCCATATGAAAACGATTCAAGATATGTATTAAAGAAAGTATTAAAACAGGCGGCTAAGGAAGGCTATTATTTTAATATAGGGCCGGAATGTGAATTTTTCCTGTTTGATGTAGATGATGAGGGAAATCCTACTACAGACACTAAGGAAAAGGGCGGATATTTTGATGTCGGACCTCTGGATAAGGGTGAAAATGCAAGGCGTGATATGGTATTATCACTGTCAGATATGGGATTTGAGATTGAAACTTCATATCATTCAGACGAGGTTGCGCAGCATCAGATTGATTTTAAATATGATTCGCCGCTTCACACTGCGGATAATATAATGACATTTAAGCTGGCAGTCCATACTGTTGCAAGAAGACACGGACTTCATGCAACTTTTATGCCTAAACCGCGGACAGAACTTAATGGTTCAGGTATGCAGACGCATATTACCGTATATAAAGACGGCAACAATATATTTACAAGCGCACCTGATGGAACCTGCAGTAAAGAGGGCTATGCTTTTATGGCGGGCCTGTTAAATCATCTTCCGGGAATGACGCTTATAAATAATACAGTAATAAATTCATATAAAAGATTATATGGTTTATTTGATAAGATGATTGCATATGACTGTTCTGAGGGGGAACGTTATGCGCTTCTCCAGATGACGGATATAGGAAGAATGGGAGCGGGTCTCGTGCTCAGAAGTCCTGATGCGGCATGTAATCCGTATCTTATGCTTGCAGTTGTTTTATCAGCGGGCCTTGATGGAATAAGAAATAATATGGAAATTGATATAAACAGTGAATATGTCAGCAATCTTCCCAGAACTCTTGAAGATGCAATAAAGGCGTACAAAGCAGATGAATTCATACAGAATGTTCTGGGCAGTTTTATGTCAGATAAACTTGTCAGCCGCAAAAAGAAGGAATGGAAAGAATATTGCAGACAGGTTTCTTCATGGGAAATAGACCAGTATTTGGACAAAATTTGATTTTTCTGCAGGCCAGAAGGAGGATTGTGCTTGTTAAGTATAATAGTTGCATTCCCTAAGCTTGATGATGCTAATAAAATCAAAAACATACTTGTCAGAAACGGATATGAGGTTGCATTAAGCTGTAATAATGCCGCACAGATTATAAGCCTGTGCGGTAAGCTCGAGGAAGGAATTATCATATGTGGTTATAAGCTTGCAGATATGATGTATACGGAGCTTTTCGGTTATCTGCCCGGCGGATTTTCAATGATTCTTTTGGCATCTGCAAAAAGACTCGTTGAATGTTATGAACCAGATATTATAAAACTTGCAATGCCTTTAAAAATTAATGAGCTTGCAGTAGCCATAAACAATGTATATCATGCGTATAAGAGACAAAAAAAGTTTAGCAAGCCTAAGGAAAGGACAGAGGAAGAAAAAAAGATAATAAACGATGCTAAAACTCTTCTCATCTCTAATCATGGAATGTCTGAAGAGGAAGCGCACAGGTATATTCAGAAAATCAGCATGGACAGCGGTAATTCAATGGTTGAAACAGCAGAAATGATACTGATTTTAAAATAGATTAGGAGGACAGTCAATGAAAACATATCTTATCCTTGAAAATGGAATGATTTTTGAAGGAGAAAGCATAGGAGCAGAAAGGGAGGTAATAAGCGAAATAGTATTTAATACTTCAATGACGGGATATCTGGAAGTACTTACTGACCCAAGTTATGCAGGACAGGCAGTGGTTATGACATACCCTCTTATTGGTAACTATGGTATTTGCAGAAAAGATATGGAATCACAAAAACCCTGGCCGGATGCATTTATAGTCAGGGAATTATCACGTTTAGCAAGCAATTTCAGAAATGAATACAGTATACAGGAATTTCTTAAGGAATATGATATACCGGGAATAGCAGGTATTGATACGCGCGCCCTGACAAAAATACTGAGAGAAAAAGGAACCATGAATGGCATGATAACGCAGAATATAGACAGGGATATGGAAGAACTTAAACATGTTATCGCTTCCTATTCTGTTAAAGGGGTTGTAAAAAAGGTATCGTCGGATAAAGTAAGCGAATATGCGCCCGGTGACCTTGACACTGATTCCGGTATTCAGATAAAAAGACATGTTGCAGTACTTGATGTCGGTACTAAAAATAATATTATAAGAAGTTTATTAAAAAGAGGCTGTAAAGTTACGTTATTTCCATGTAATGCAAAAGCCTCTGATATTATAGGTGTTAAACCTGACGGGATTATGATTACCAATGGACCGGGAGATCCGAAGGAATGTCTGGATGTCATAGCTGAAATTAAAAAGCTTTATGATTCCGACATTCCTATTTTTGCGATATGTCTCGGACATCAGCTTATGGCGCTTGCAACAGGCGCTGATACACACAAAATGAAATACGGGCACAGAGGAGCTAATCATCCCGTAAAAGATATATTTAGCGGAAGAGTCTATATTTCATCACAGAATCACGGATATGTCGTAGATGAAAACAGTCTTAATAAAAATATATGCGTACCGGCATTTATTAATGTAAATGACAAAACAATTGAGGGATTAAAATATATCAATAAAAATATTTTTACTGTACAGTTTCATCCCGAAGCCTGCGCAGGTCCTAAGGACTCCGACGAATTGTTTGACCGGTTTATAAATATGATGGAGGTAAGATAGGATGCCAAAATTAGATTTCATCAAAAAAGTACTTGTAATTGGTTCAGGACCTATTGTAATTGGACAGGCTGCCGAATTTGATTATGCAGGAACACAGGCATGCCGTTCACTCAAAGAAGAAGGAGTCACGGTTGTCCTTATCAATTCCAATCCTGCAACCATTATGACAGATAAAGATATTGCTGATATGGTATATATTGAACCCCTTACTCCCGATATGGTTAAGAAAGTTATTATTAAAGAAAAACCAGACAGTATTCTTCCAACTCTTGGAGGACAGGCTGCCCTTAATATTGCAATGGAACTTGACGAATCCGGATTCCTTAAGGAAAACGGTGTAACGCTTATTGGCACAACCCATTCGACAATAAAAAAAGCGGAAGACCGCCTGGAATTCAAAAAGACAATGGAGAAAATAGGCGAACCGTGTGCGGCAAGCGAGGTTGTTAATACTGTAGATGCAGCTGTAGAATTTACCCGTACAATAGGTTATCCGGTAGTAATAAGGCCTGCTTACACGCTTGGCGGAAGCGGTGGTGGAATAGCATACAATGAAGAAGAACTGCGCGACATATGCGGAAACGGGTTAAGGTTAAGCAGGGTTTCACAGTGCCTTATAGAGAGATGTATTGCAGGGTGGAAAGAGATTGAATACGAAGTAATGCGTGACGGAAACGGGAACTGTATTACCGTATGTAATATGGAAAACCTTGATCCTGTAGGAGTGCATACAGGCGATAGTATAGTCGTTGCGCCGTCGCAGACTTTGTCTGACAAAGAATACCAGATGCTTAGAAGTTCTGCGCTAAATATTATAAATGAGCTTAATATAACCGGCGGCTGTAATGTTCAGTTTGCATTAAAACCTGATTCATTTGAATACTGCGTAATAGAGGTTAATCCAAGAGTAAGCCGTTCTTCGGCGCTTGCATCAAAAGCCACAGGTTATCCTATTGCAAAGGTCGCTGCAAAGATTGCCCTTGGATATACGCTGGATGAAATACCTAACGCAATTACGAAAAAGACTTATGCAAGCTTTGAGCCTGCGCTTGATTATGTAGTTGTAAAAATACCGAGACTTCCATTTGATAAGTTTATACATGCCAGCAGAGCTCTTACAACACAGATGAAGGCAACCGGAGAAGTAATGAGTATATGTACCAGTTTTGAGGGCGCGCTTATGAAAGCGCTGCGTTCACTTGAACAGCATATAGATAGTCTTTATACGGACAGTTACTCCAAACTTGATGATGAAGATATCCTTGAAAGGCTTAAAAAGATAGATGACAGAAGAATATTTGTCATAGCTGAAGCAATAAGAAGAAATATACCATATGAAACTATTCATGATATTACCAAAATAGATGTATGGTTTATAGATAAAATTGCAATTCTGGTAGAAATGGAAAAAAGACTTATAAGCGAGGAACTTAACGAAGAACTGCTGCGCGAAGCAAAAAGAATTGAATTCCCTGATAATGTTATTGCCGCATTTACAGGCAAAGACGTTTCTGACATTAAGAATATGCGTAAGAAATATAATATTACTGCTGCCTTTAAGATTGTGGACACATGCGCTGCAGAATTTGAAGCATCAACACCTTATTATTACAGCTGTTTCGGAAGCGAGAGTGAAATAACGGAACCAAGTACGCATAAGAAAATAATGGTACTTGGTTCCGGACCAATCAGAATAGGACAGGGCATTGAATTTGATTACTGCTCAGTACACAGCGTATGGTCGCTTGCTGCTAACGGTTATGAGACTATTATTGTAAATAACAACCCTGAAACAGTAAGTACTGATTTTGATGTGGCAGACAGACTGTATTTTGAACCGCTTACTCCTGAGGATGTTGAAAATATAGTTGATATAGAAAAACCTGACGGGGCTGTAGTGCAGTTTGGCGGTCAGACTGCAATTAAACTTACAGAGGCTCTTATTAAAATGGGAGTAAAAATACTTGGCACCAGCGCAGAAAACGTTGACGCTGCAGAAGACAGGGAGCTTTTTGATGAAATACTTGAAAAGTGCAGGATACCACGGCCGGCAGGAAAGACGGTATTCACAACCGAAGAAGCGCTTAAGGCGGCAGACGAGCTTGGATATCCGGTGCTTGTAAGACCTTCCTATGTTCTTGGCGGACAGGGTATGCAGATTGCAATATCAGGCGACGATATAATAGAATTTATGGAAGTTATCAACCGTTATGAGCAGGAACATCCGATACTTGTAGATAAATATCTTATGGGAAAAGAAGTTGAAGTGGATGCCGTGTGCGACGGTGAAAATATACTTATACCAGGTATAATGGAGCATGTAGAAAGGGCGGGAATACATTCAGGCGACAGTATATCCGTATATCCGGCGCAGAGCCTTTCAGATAAGGTTATTGATACGCTTGTTACATATACGGAAAAACTTGCACAGTCACTTCACGTTATCGGGCTTATAAATATTCAGTTTATAGTATTTAATGAAGAAGTGTATGTAATAGAGGTTAATCCGCGTTCCAGCCGTACAGTACCGTATATAAGTAAAGTTACGGGAATACCTATAGTGAAACTGGCTTCACAGGTTATTCTTGGTAAAAAGATAGAAGAACTTGGATACAGACCGGGACTTCAGAAAAAATCAGATTATATAGCAGTAAAAATGCCTGTATTTTCATTTGAAAAACTGCGGGGAGCAGAGATAAGCCTCGGACCTGAAATGAAATCAACAGGCGAATGTCTTGGCATAGCAGAAAATTTTAATGAAGCCCTGTATAAAGCATTCCTTGGCGCAGGCATTAATCTTCCTAAACACAGGAAAATGATTCTTACCGTAAGGGACGAAGATAAGGAAGAGAGCATAAACGTTGCGAAAAGATTTATAAATCTCGGATATGAAGTATACGCTACACGTGGAACGGCAAATTATCTTAAGGCGAATGGTGTCCAGGTTGTAAGCGTAAATAAAATTGAGCAGGAAGCGCCTACACTTATGGACCTTCTGCTTGGACACGAAATAGATCTTGTAATAGATATTCCAAGACAGGGAGAACATTCAAAAGACGGATTCCTTATAAGAAGGGTATCCATAGAAACAGGCGTTACGTGTATTACCTCGCTGGATACGGCAAATGCGCTTCTTACAAGTCTTGAGCATGCTGACAAATCACATTTGTCAGTACTTGATATTGCAAAATTATAAAAAAATCGTTATAATATTTTTATAATTTTTAAAAAATGAAGGGGAGAGTATGTTATGAAGCACAATAAATTAGCAGGATTTATTGCATCTGTATTGTCAGTCTGTCTTTTTGCAGGAGCAGTTTTTAATATTTCACCGGCATCCGTATCTGCAGACAAAAAGGCAATAACAATTAAACTTAACAAAAAGAATATAACAATTAAAAAGGGTGAAAAATTTAAGTTAAAGGCTAAAGTGGCACCCGATAACTGCAAAGTAACCTGGAAATCGTCAAAGAAGAAAATAGCTTCTGTTTCTAAAAAGGGAAAAGTTACCGCAAAAACCGTTGGAAAATCAAAGATAACGGCTACTGCGTCTTATAAGGCGCATGGAAAAAAATATTCTGCCAAAGCTGTATGTAAGGTTACGGTAAAACCTGCAGGAAAAAGTAATCAGAACAATCCGGCGCCTTCGGAAACTGCCGCAGCAATAAATAATCCGCAGAAAGGAAATGATAATGTGGATAAAATTGTACCAATAACATCAATAACCGCAAAAGACACAATTGACCTTAAGATTGGTGAAACAAATAAAATAGAACCTGCCATTGAGCCTAAAGAGGCAGGTTTGTCAGACTGTACTATAACTAATACTAAGGATTATGTAGCTTCTGTGGGAGCTGATGGAACTATTACAGCAAAGTATCCCGGAATAACAGTGATTACAATTGCAGCAAAATCCAATGCAGGTATAAATTGCAGCTTCAGAGTCCGGGTTACTGATGATTTTGCGCCGCCTGAAGGATTTGATAAGGAAAATCCTGATATTGAACACGGCTCTCTGGAAGGGTTCAATTATCCTTCAGATTACCGCAGCGGGGGAACAGCGCATGCCCTTGCATGGTTTCCTCCGGGATATGATACAAATAAACAGTATAACCTTCTTTTCTGTCTGCATGGCGGAATGGATAACGAATACTACTGGACCGGAGATAATGGCGGAACCAACGACGGATGCTCCGGAGATAATGTACTTGATAACCTGTATGCGGAAGGGCTTATGGAAGATACTATTGTAGTATTTACAAGCGGCGTAATAAACTATGACGCTAATAAAGATTATCCGAACCTTAAAAATGATCCGCCTATTGGAAGTGACTGGATTAATCATTATCTGTTGGAATATGAGATACTTAATAACCTTCTTCCTTATATGAGGGAACAATATCCCGTGATGGAAGGCGCAGAGCATACTGCAATATGCGGATTGTCAATGGGATGCGGGCAGTCATATGAGATTGGATTTAAGAATCCTGATGTATTTGATTATATAGGAGGCTTTTCCGCAGGACCGTTTGAGGGAGCCGACCAGCAGTTTGTGCTTAGTGAAGAAGATGCTGAAGTAATGAATAATACGGTTAAGCTGTTCTTCTTTATGACAGGCGAAAAGGACGATCTGAGAGATGACAGTATGCGTAAATTTATAAAAACATGCGATGGATACGGACTTAACCATGTATTTTATGAAGTTCCGAAATACGGACATGAAGATGCATGCTGGGACAGATGCCTGTATGCATTTATGAAATATGCATTTAAATAAAAAATATTAATAACCCCTTGACAACATATGACCCTTGCTGTAATCTAGTATTGAAAACTACATTACGGAAGGGAGTAAACTATATGTATAAGATTATTACTGATTCAGCAAGCAATCTTACAGAAGATATTCTTAATAAGTATGATATTGATATGTTGTCATATAAATGCATGATAGATAACGAGCCATATATGTGCTATGAGCCTGGCAGGGATGATACTAAAGACGGTAAGGAATTTTATGACAAAATAAGGCATGGTGCAAGTATAGTTACCAGCCTTATAAGCCCGGGCGATATTATTACAGCTTTCAGCAGATATATGAAACAGGGTTTTGACGTATTGTTTTTAACGATATCGTCAAAGCTCAGCGGAACTTATCAGTCTGCACTTATTGCGGCTGAAGAAATGTCAGAACAATTTCCGGAAAGGAAATGTGTAATAATTGATTCGCTTTCCGCATCTTTAGGAGAAGGTTTCCTTGCTGTAACTGCTTCTAAACTAAGAGCATTGGGACATAGTATATATGAAGCTGCAGGATGGATTCTTGCAAACAGACTTAAGATGTGTCATATATTTACTGTAGATGATTTAAAATATTTAAAAAAAGGCGGCCGTATATCGTCGGCAGTTTCAATAATAGGAAGCGCGCTTAATATTAAGCCTGTGCTTGCAGCAGGCCGGGAAGGAACCATAGAACTTTTCCGTAATCTGCGTGGGCGGAAAAAAGCACTTGATGCAATAGTGGATAATTATATTGAATTTGCTGCGTCACCGGAGAATGAAATGGTAGGAATAGCGCACTGTGACTGCCCTGAAGATGCAGATTATATTGCATCCAGGATTCAGAAACTGAGACCGCCAAAGGAACTTATTAAATGTTATTACGACAGATGTACAGGTTCACATGTGGGACCGGGTGCATTATGCCTTTTCTTTAAAGGATATGACAGAAGTATGGAAAGCATAAAAAATATAGCTATTTAATTTTATAAAAGATTGGTTTAGGCATATGTATAAAGCAGCAGATAAGATAAAAATGATTTTAAAAAGAATACAAAAGGACGGTTTGGTTATTTTTTGTATTATAGTATTTTCTGCATTATATCATGTATTTTTTATGAAGGTACTCAATGGCATATGCCCGATAAAGTGTATAACCGGATATCCATGTCCGGGATGTGGAATTACAAGAGCCTGCATAAGTGTATTTCATTTGAAACTTATGCAGGCGTTTATGTTAAATCCATCGTTTGTTTCCTGGGGACTGTTTTTCGCATTTTTTGTTGTAAGAAGGTATATTATGGGTAAAACAAACGATAAAGCAGTCATGTATTTTCTTATAGCGGTTATAATAGCGACGATAGTTATATATATCATAAGAATGGTTTTATTATATCCGTCTGAACCTGTGCTTACATATTATGAGGACAATCTTTTTTCACACTTTTTTCCTTGATACTATGCAAATGTTATGCTAACATTATTTATTAAATAAGCCTGAAAGGAATTATGTCATGAAAATCAAAACAGTCAAAGGTACTAACGATTATCTTCCAAAGGAGGCGGCTCTCAGAGATTATCTGCAGAATACAATTCTTAATACATATACCAATAATGGGTTTGAGCATATAACCACTCCTGCCATAGAAGATGCGGAAAATCTTGATAAAAGCGAAGGCGGAGAGAATTTAAACCTTATATTTAAAATTCTTAAACGCGGAGATAAGCTTGAACGCGCGCTTGCGGAAAACAGATATGATGATTTGTCCGATATGGGGTTAAGGTATGACCTTACACTTCCGTTATCCAGATATTATGCTAATAACAGGGCTAATCTTGTACTTCCGGTTAAAACAATACAGATAGACAGGGTATATCGTGCTGAAAGACCACAGAAAGGCAGACTCAGGGAATTTGTACAATGCGATATAGATATACTGGGTTCGGAGTCATCATCATGTGAAACGGAGCTTATATATACTACTGCAAAAGCACTGCTTGCAATTAATATTAATGAGTTCAGAATAAAGATTAATGACAGGCGTATACTTAATTCAGTACTCATGCATCTGGGATTTGAAAAGAATGACCTGATGGGAATATGCATTGTTTTTGACAAAATGGATAAAATCGGAAAAGACGGAGTAATAAGCGAACTTACTGAAAAAGGATACGACCAGGCAGTAATAAATGGTTTTTCAGAGTTTATTGATGAAGAAAACCTTACTCTTTCACGTATACGTTCTTATATTAATGATGAAGACGAAGTATATATAGAACAGCTTGAAAAAATCATATCTGAATCAGAGAAACTTGCGGCCGGCAGATATGAAATTGTATTTGATATATCTCTTGTACGCGGACAGGGATATTATACCGGAACAATATTTGAAGTAGAGAGCCTGAAATTTAAAGGCGCTATAGCAGGCGGCGGAAGATATGATAATCTTATCGGTAAATTTACAGGTGAAAATATTCCTGCCGTAGGATTCTCAATTGGTTTTGAGAGAATATTCTCTATTCTGTCTGAACAGAATTATATGCCTTCTTCCATGAGAAAAAAGGTAGCTGTATTTTATTCGGAAGGAGAATATACCGATGCGGCATCCAAAGCTGATGAACTTAGAAAAGAGTATGATGTTAATATGATTGAAAGGCCTAAAAAACTTGGCAAATATCTTAACAGGCTTGAGGAACAGAATTATTATGGATATCTTGTATATGGCGAGGCAGAAGATATAAAATATCTGTCAGTATAAGCCAAACCGGATTGGAGGAATAGAAATTGAAAGAAAGATTTCTTAGGTTTATGCAGGGAAGATACGGTGTTGATGAGTTTTCACGTTTCCTTATCTGGATGGTCATTGCTTTCTGGCTTCTTGCAATCGTTATCCGCATGGGAGGCTCAGGAAGCCATACGGCTGCGGCGGTAGGAACCATATGTGATTATATTTCATTTGCGGCAATTATTTACTCCTGGTTCCGTATGTTTTCAAAAAATATAATAAAAAGACAAAACGAAAACCGTATGTATCTGAAATATAAGCAGAAAATATCCGGTATATTCAAATCAGAAAGTAAAGACAAAAGCCATAAAATATATAAATGCCCTAAGTGCGGACAAAAAATCAGGGTTCCAAAGAATAAGGGCAAAATAGCAATATCATGTCCTAACTGCAGTACGGAATTTGTAAAAAGGACCTGACAGGTGATAGTTGTTTATGTTTGGATATATTATATTTAATAAACCGGAACTTAAATTCAGGGAATTTGATGAATATAGGGCATGTTACTGCGGCATATGCAGGCAGCTTAAGCAAAATTCGGGCAGAAAAGGGCAGTTTGCACTTAATTATGATGTGACGTTTCTTTCAATGCTTCTTACGGGACTGTATGAACCTGTATGTACTGAGAGAAAAATCAGATGTATGATACATCCCTTTAAGAAACGAAACATTATGGAAAATGAATTTTCAGTGTACAGCGCGGATATGGGACTTCTTTTAATGTATTATAAGTGTGTTGACGACTGGAAGGACGAAAAGAAACTTTTCAGATATATATACGCCGGGCTAATTAGAAAAAAAGTCTGCCGGATAAAAGGCAAATACCCGGAAAAATGCGGCAATATTGAAAAACTGCTTAATACGTTAAGTGAATATGAGAACAGCGGTGTCTGTAATATAGATATGGTATCAGGCTGTTTTGGAAACATAATGTCAGAACTTTTTGAATATAAAGACGATATATGGAAAGACACTTTAAGAAACCTCGGCTTTTATATGGGGAAATATATATACCTGATGGATGCTTATGATGATATTATGGATGATATAAAAACCGGTTCTTACAATATTTTAAGAGATGTTTATGAAAAATCCATTTCGGAACATACAGACAGGCGTGAAGCTTTGATGGATTTTTCAGATAAATGCAGAAAACTTATGACAATGATGATAACGGAATGTGCAAGACAGTTTGAAAAACTTCCGGTAATTATATATGCAGACATACTCAGAAATATATTGTATTCGGGAGTATGGTGCCGTTTTAATGAAATAACGGCAAAGCTGCTTAAAACATGTAAAAAAGAGGAGAAATAATGGCAAAAGACCCATACAGCGTTCTTGGCGTTTCAAGGAACGCAACGGATGACGAGATAAAAAAAGCATACAGAAACCTTAGCAGGAAGTATCACCCCGATGCCAATATAAATAATCCGAATAAGGAATATGCTGAGCAGATGTTTAAAGAAATTCAGCAGGCATACAAACAGATTATGGAGCAACGTACAGAAGGTTATGGCTCATATGATTATCAGGGCGGTTTCCGCGGATATGGTTACAATGATAATCAGGGATACGAAGATGATGATACAAGATATATGAAAGCCGTAATCAATTATATTAATAACAGACGTTTTAATGAAGCGTGCAACCTGCTTAATTCAATAAAAAACCGCAATGGGCAGTGGTATTATTACAGCGCGGTTGCTAATGCCGGAGCGGGCAATAACGTTACGGCGCTGGAACATATAAATACGGCATGTCAGATGGAGCCTTATAATACTGATTATGCGCGTTTTAAAAACCAGCTTGAAAACGGCGGCGACTGGTATGCAGGACATACTACAATGTATGGTTTTCCTGGAAGCGACAATGCCGGCATGTGCGGCAAATTATGCATGTATTACTGCCTGTGCAACCTGTGTTCGGGCGGCAGGATGATTATGTGTATGTAATTTTACTCTTGAATAAGCAGGGGTATTCCTATATACTGTTTGATAAGGCTTAGTTGATATAAGGAGCTTCCTGTATAATTCAAGTATAGGGAATTCCAAGAAAGAAGGTTGAGAAAAAAATACCTCAGTGTAAAATA
>CANQEL010000024.1 GCA_947594855.1 uncultured Lachnospiraceae bacterium | reverse complement strand
GACGAACCGTTTAACGGGCTTGATAAGAATATGTCGAATAAGATCAGGGATATCCTTATGGATGAAAAAGACAGGGGCAAAACGATTCTTTTGGTATCGCATAATGAAAGTGATATTTCATATCTGTGCGACCGCACTTATGAGATAGACTGCGGGAGAATCGTCTGATACGGACGTATTAGAAACAAAACTACAAGTATAGGTTATATGATGAAAAGAAATATTAATAAATATGGCGGATTAAGTATAATTAAGGTAATACTGCTTAATCCGCCATATTTATATCATATTCTTTATAAAAGAACCATAATATTGACATGATAGTTGTACAGAAATAACACACATGATATGGATATATCTGTTAATATATGGTTACAAAATAACAGGAAAGAATGGGAGGAAATTGTAATGAAAGGATTAAAAATATTAGTAATGGCGCTCAGCCTTATGGCGGTGGGGCTGATTGGGTTTGACGTTTCAGGCGCTGAAAGCGCGCCGGCTGAAAATCTTATAACAAGCGGTGATTATCAATATGTTGTTATAAGTGAGGCCGATAAAACAATTGCGGTAAGAAAAATATCAAACTACGGCGAAACGGTAACGGTACCGGAGCAGATAGACGGATATACTGTAAGGCTGCTTGGTACGTTGGATGAATGGGCAGATAGCCGGCCGGTTTTTGTTAACAGCGTAAATGAACAGAACAACATTATAAAGAAACTGGAAATTCCTGAATCGGTACAATATGTTGGCTATGATGCCTGCGCAGGACTTTCTGCCATGACAGAACTTATCCTGCCTGAGAATGTTCATATTGAGGAACGTGGGTTTTGCGGGGCTTTGTCGCTTAGAAAGCTTGACCTTAGAAATGTACGGTTTATCGGATACGATGGATTTACAGAGCTTAACCTGGATGAACTTAACATAACGGGCAGTTGGAACGGCGGAGATGATAAGGGACCTTCAATAAGCGGAAAGATAAAAAAAATTACGGTATCGCCGGGAACGTCAGGTACGAATTTTGATACAGACGGTCTGCCTGTTGCAAATAATTTATATATAAACAAAGGTATCAGCAGTCTGACTATAACGGATAAAGCAGCCGTTAGCAATCTTTATATATATGATAAAAAAACAGATATAAAGCTGCAAAAGGATAGCCCGCTGGATAACGCACAGTATGTTATATGCAAAAAGATAATAACATGTAAAGGCGCAAAGGCTGTCACGTTTGCAAAGAAGCACAAAATTGATTATACAACGGTATCTGCGCCGGAAAAAGTAAAGACAAGCATAAAAAAGAATAAAAAAGGGTATATATACAGTTGGAAGAAGGCATATGTGAAAAAAACCGATTATTCAATAAACAAAAAAGGTAAATGGAAGGTGAAAAACACCAGAAAGAAAGCCTCGTATGACATATATGTTAAAAAAGCAGGTGAATACAGGCTTTTGACAACAACAAAAAATACAAATTACAGTATGAAAAACAAAGAAAAAGTTAAAGTTGTTATTTCAATATAGTAATACAATATAAATAAGGCTTAAGCGGAGTTACGATAACCCTGCTTAAGCCTTACTTTTATATAGCCTGCCTGATTTCTTTCATATAGTCATATACATGAGGTATACATTCCCTGCCGTACTTTTCAACAATTTTTATTATAGCCGAACCGATAATAATGCCATCCGAGCATGCGGCCATATCGTGGGCCTGAACAGGGGTGGATATACCGAAACCTATTGCTACGGGTATATCCGTGGCGTTTCTTATATGTTCTACTATTTCCGCTACATTGGTAGATATGCTGCTTCTTACGCCGGTAACTCCCAGGGAAGATACGCAGTATATGAAACCGGAAGCTTCTTTTGCTATGGTTTCTATACGGTTCTTTGATGTAGGGGCAATAAGCGATATAAAGTCCAGACCGTATTTTTCACAGGTCACGGAAAATTCGCTTTTTTCCTCGAATGGCACGTCGGGAAGTATGATTCCGCTCATGCCTATATCGGAAGCCGTCTTTATAAAACGTTCCGTGCCGTATGAATATACCACATTAGCGTATGTCATAAATACGAGAGGGATATTAACTTTATCCTTTATGCGTCTTACCATGTCAAATATTTTATCGGTTGTTATGCCGGCTTTTAAAGCTCTTTCATTTGCAGCCTGTATGACCGGGCCTTCTGCAGTAGGGTCTGAGAAAGGTATGCCAAGTTCTATAAGGTCTGCTCCTGCCCGTTCCATTTCGGGTATAAGTTTTTCGGTTGTTTCTATATCAGGGTCTCCGCACGTCAGAAATGCGATAAAAGCTTTTTTGTTGTTAAAGGCGTCTGCTGTTTTCATTCTGATATATCCTCCCCTCTGTACCGTGCGATGGCCGCACAGTCTTTATCTCCGCGTCCTGAAATATTTATTACTATTATTTTGTCTTTAGGCATATCCGGAGCTATTTTTATTGCATGTGCGACGGCGTGGGCGCTTTCTATTGCAGGTATGATTCCTTCGGTTCTTGAAAGATACTCAAAGGCATTTACTGCCTCGTCGTCGGTAATGGCAACGTACTCGGCACGGCCTATGTCATGAAGATAAGCGTGTTCAGGACCGATGCCCGGATAATCAAGCCCTGCCGATATGGAATATACGGGGGCTATCTGTCCATACTCATCCTGGCAGAAATAACTCTTCATTCCATGAAAGATTCCTGAGCTTCCCGTTGATATGGTTGCCGCTGTTTCAAATGTGTCTATGCCTCTTCCTGCTGCTTCGCAGCCGATAAGTTTTACAGATGAATCGTCTATGAA
Source organism: uncultured Lachnospiraceae bacterium (assembly GCA_947594855.1). GTDB lineage: Bacteria > Bacillota > Clostridia > Lachnospirales > Lachnospiraceae > V9D3004. The sequence continues at coordinate 32,021 of CANQEL010000024.1, read as the reverse complement.
ATTATAAAATGCACCCATTGCGTTGGAGCCGCCTCCTACGCACGCCATTACTACATCAGGAAGCCTGCCTTCTTTTTCAAGACACTGTTGTTTTATCTCCTTTGAAATGACAGACTGGAAATCCCTTACAATAGTAGGGAAAGGATGGGGGCCCATTACTGAGCCGAGAACATAATGCGTATCGGCTAACCTTCTTGTCCATTCACGCATTGTTTCCGACACGGCGTCCTTAAGGGTAGCGGTTCCTGAATCTACGGGATGCACGCTTGCGCCGAGAAGTCTCATCCTGTATACGTTAAGCGCCTGTCTTTCGGTATCTTCACGCCCCATGAATACTTCACACTCCATACCCATAAGGGCGGCTGCCGTAGCGCAGGCAACGCCGTGCTGTCCTGCTCCTGTCTCTGCTATAACACGGGTTTTGCCCATTTTTTTTGCAAGAAGAACCTGGCCCAGTACGTTATTGATTTTATGGGAACCGGTATGGTTAAGGTCTTCCCTTTTAAGATATATTTTTGCCCCTCCAAGGTCTTTAGTCATCTTTTCAGCGTAATAAAGAAGGGAAGGACGTCCTGCATATTCATTAAAAAGGGTAGTAAGTTCATCATTGAACTCCTTATCATTTTTGTAATGTTCATATGCTTCTTCAAGCTCTATTACGGCATTCATAAGCGTTTCAGGAATGTACTGACCGCCATGTTCGCCAAATCTTCCTTTTGACATTTTATTACTCCTTTCGGTTTAATCTGCGTACACATTCTGCAGCAGCAAGTATCTTTGTTCTGTCTTTATATCCGTCTGTTTCAACGCCTGAGCTTATATCGATTCCCCATGGGTTAAGGAGCCGGGCGGCGTCTTCTATATTATCAGGCGTTAGTCCTCCTGCCAGTATAAAAGGACGGTTCATATTTTTTACAAGGGACCAGTCAAAATTTTTCCCGGTACCATATCCGTTGTCAAGTATAACCATATCGGCAGCAGAATCCATGCATGCCTTAATATCAGATTCTGTACGGATTTTAAATGCTTTCCATATTTCCAGATAAGGCATAAGCTGTCTGAGGGAAAGTATATAGTCGTTATCTTCATGTCCGTGGAGCTGTACAATATTAAATGCATGATGCAGGTATAATCTGTATATGACAGAAATGCTCTCGTCTACAAATACGCCTACAGGTTCTATGTCCGGGGACAGAAGCTCTGTTAGCGGCAGTACTTCGTCCGGCATAAGGCACCTGCGGCTCTTAAGATAATCAATTATAAAACCTGCATAATCAGCGCCTGCCTCATTTACGTATGCTATATCTTCAGGCCGTGACAGGCCGCATATTTTTAATTTCACTTATAAAGCCTCCTTTATTGCTGCTCCGCATAAGGGCTTCGCCTATAAGCAGCGCGTCGGCGCCTTCATGTATAAGGGTAAAAGCATCTTCAGGAGTTTTGATTCCGCTTTCAGATACAAATATTACATCGTCAGGTATAAGGTTTCTTAGTTTTGATGTATTGGTAATATCTTCTGAAAAGTTATACAGATTGCGGTTATTAACTCCTATAATTTCTGCGCCGGCATTTACTGCTGATTTTATTTCGGAAGCATCGTGGGTTTCTACAAGCGCCGATAATGTAAGGCTGTTACATATATCCATATATCTTTTAAGAGTGTCGTCATCAAGCAATGCGCATATAAGAAGTACGGCGTCGGCGCCCATTGCCTTAGCCTGGTATATCTGGTATTCGTCTATTGTAAAGTCCTTGCGCAGCATTGGGATGGATACGGTTTTTCTTATTTCCTTAAATATTTCGTCGCTTCCCAAAAACCACTGTGGTTCAGTCAGTACCGATATACAGTCTGCGCCCGAAAGTTCATAATCTTTTGCAATGTCCGTATATGGAAAATGTTCTGCGATTACGCCCTTTGAGGGAGAAGCTTTTTTAACTTCGCATATAAGCGATATGCCATTGCCCATAAGAGCTTTTTTAAATGCAAAATTACTATCGGGTGAATTAGCTGCAAGCTCTTTCATTTCATTAAGGCTGACTCTGCTTATGTCGTTATCGACTCTTTTTCGTGTAGCTGCTGCTATATCGTCTAATATCATATCATGCTCCTTTATTACTTATTTGACAGGGCAATGAATTCATTAAGTTTGGCAAGAGCTTTGCCGCTGTCAATAGTTTCTTCTGCAATTGTAATTGCCTCTTTAAGTGAAACGTCATCTCTTGCGATATATATGCCTGCTGCAGAATTGAGTACAACGGCGTCTCTCTTAGGTCCTTTTACGCTGTTTAATATGTCAAGCGTAATCTTTGCATTTTCTTCGGCAGTTCCTCCTATAAGTTCATCTTTACTGCAAAGGGTAAAACCATAATCAGCAGGATTGATGGTGTATATTTTCTTTTCTCCGTTTCTGAATTCGCATACTTTGGTAGGCGCGCTCATTGATATCTCGTCAAGGCAGTCCGTGCCGTATACGGTCATTCCCTTTTTAACGCCAAGCTTTGAAAGGACATCGCTAAGAGGTTCAACTAAAGCTTCATCATATACGCCCATTACCTGAAATGTTGCGTTTGCAGGGTTGGCAAGAGGTCCAAGTATGTTAAATATTGTACGTATGCCGAGAGTTTTTCTGACAGGCGCAACGTATTTCATTGCACTGTGGTATTTCTGCGCAAATAAGAAACAGATGCCTGCTTTATCAAGTATTTCTTTGCTCTGTTCAGGAGAAATTGTTATATTTACACCAAGCGCTTCAAGCACATCTGCTGCGCCGCTTTTACTTGAAGCAGCGCGATTTCCGTGTTTTGCTACAGGTATTCCTGCTGCAGCAAGAACAAGCGCTGAAGTGGTTGATATGTTAAATGAGTTGGATTTGTCGCCGCCGGTTCCTACTATTTCAAGTACGTCGCCTTCAGGACTGATAGTTACTGCGTGTTTTCTCATGCTCGCAGCTGAACCTGCAATTTCGTCTACAGTCTCGCCTTTCATTGAAAGGGCGGTCAAGTATGAGCTTATCTCAATGTCAGTTACATTTCCGCTCATAATTTCATCCATTACGGTATATGCCGTATCATAAGAAAGGTTTTCATTGTTCATAAGTGTGGATATTGCTTCTTTAATCATTGTAGTTACCTCCTAAAAAGTTTTTAATAATAGATTTGCCATGCGGCGTAAGTATTGACTCAGGGTGGAACTGAAGCCCGAAAGTCGGATAATCTTTATGCTTTACTGCCATTATTTCACCGTCTTCGGTTACTGCCGTGACAATAAGACATTCAGGCATTGTATCTTTATCTGCTGCAAGTGAGTGATATCTTGCAACAGGTATAGACGAAGGAAGTCCTTTGAATATATCTTCATCTTTTACTGAAATGACGGAAGTTTTACCGTGCATCAGCTGTTTTGCATATACGATTTTTGCGCCAAATGCCTCGCATATTGCCTGATGTCCCAGGCAGATACCGAGTATAGGGAATTCTGTATGGAGTTTTTGGACAAGTTCTATACATATTCCCGCATCTGAAGGCCTTTTTGGTCCGGGTGAAAGAATAATGTGTGAAGGATTAAGGCCACGCACCTCGTCTACAGTCAGTTCGTCATTTCTTATAACTTTAATGTCAGGGTTGATTTCTCCTATGAACTGATACAGGTTATAAGAAAAACTGTCATAATTATCAATCAGAAGAATCATTTGTATTCACCTCCAGTGCGTTGACTACGGCTTTAGCCTTGTTGATACATTCTTCATATTCTTTTTCAGGAACGGAGTCAGCTACGATTCCTGCGCCTGAACGGACAAATACTTTTCCATTTTTCTTAAATGCAAGGCGTATGGCTATGCATGTATCGACATTTCCGTTAAAATCGAGATATCCTATGGCGCCTCCATATATGCCGCGTTTGTTGTTCTCAAGTTCATTTATTATTTCACACGCCCTTATTTTCGGCGCGCCTGAAAGTGTTCCGGCGGGAAGAATGGAATCAACTGCATCCAGGGCATCTTTGTCAGCTTTTAATTTTCCCGAAACTGTAGAACCTATATGCATGACGTGGGAAAATCTTTCTATTTCCATGTATTTTTCCACTTTTACCGTTCCGAATTCACTTATTTTTCCTATATCGTTTCTTCCAAGGTCTACTAGCATATTGTGCTCGGCGCGTTCTTTTTCGTCGGCTAGAAGTTCTTTCTCAAGCTGTATATCTTCTTCCGGTGTTTTTCCCCTTGGCCTTGTGCCGGCAAGCGGGAAAGTTGTAACTGTTCCATTATCAAGTTTTACAAGCGTCTCGGGAGAAGCGCCGGCAATCTCTATATTATCGCTTGAAAAATAAAACATATAAGGAGAAGGATTGGTTTTCTTAAGTTTGCGGAATGTATTAAACAGGCTGCCGCTGTATTTTGCGGATAATCTGTTAGATAATACAACCTGGAAAATATCCCCTTCATATATATAATTTTTAGCTTTATTTACCATTTCGCAGTACTCGGATTTATTAAAAAGCGGTGTAAGCGGTTCTAAAAGCCTGCCTTCTTCTTCACATACCGGTTCGCCGTGATTTACAAGCTCTTCCATTTCCTTAAGGGTATTTTCCGCTTTTTTATAATTATCTGCAAAATTGTCGGTACTTATATTTACAATATATATAATTTTCTTCATAAGGTTATCGAGGACAATAAGTTTATCAAAAAGCATCAGGTCAACGTCTTTAAATGCTTCTTCATCAAGCGCGTCAAGCGTAAGCACCGGTTCGCTGTATTTGATAAATTCATACGCAAAATATCCTACGAGACCGCCGGTAAATGGAGGCAGTCCTTTAATACGAGGACTTTTGTGGTCAGCTATAACCTGCCTTATACGCGCGTGCGGAGGAGAATCCTTGCTTGTTATTTCAAGAGTGGGATTATAGCCAAGGAATGTATAACGACCCCAGTTCTCGCTGTCCTCAGCAGATTCCAGTACAAATACATTGCGGCTTTTGTTCTTCAGGATACGGTAAATATCATCAGAAGTTTTATTGAAACCGGTACTGAAACTGACAGGGAAAGTTTTGTAGTTATCCTCTTTAAGTATTTTCAGCGCATCGGCATAAGCCGGATATAGGTTCATAAAAAGACCTCCTTTTTAAAATTATCAGGTTAAGCTACAGCTATAGGTATTAATCTGTATCGTGCAACATTGTATTGTCTTCCGGTACACGTTCTCACTCGGCTCCGCACGCAGCGGATACATAAGTTTGCGAAAAATACTTTCCGCAAACTAAGTACCGGCGGCGTCACACGGTACCGTCAGACAATAAATGTGCATGATACAGTATGTACAATCGCAAAAGCCTGAGAGATAATTAATGTAATTTTACAAAGTTTTAACCGGAAAGTACAGGGAGTTTATGACATACTGCAGGTTTTGTCCGATGTGTATCAGGTTATGGCGGTTATCGGGGTTTACATACCACACGCAGGTGCTGTGAGCCCGCCGGTACTTAGGCGGTGCGTAAGAAACGCCTTAGTACCGCTGCGTGGCGAGGGCAGCGAAAGCGTGCCTGCGGTGGTATCGTAAACCCCGATAATCGCATATACACCTATACAACTCGCATTAAAAAACTCGTCCTGGCAGATATATTATTATTACCTGCCAAGGACGAGTTAATAACCCGTGGTGCCACCTTGCTTTATGGCTGTAATGCCATACACTTTGCGAAATACTATCATATTTCCGACTGTTAACGTAAGTCATAACGTCACAGAATACTAGGCATATTATGCTTTTGACTGTGCCCTCAACGGCCCATTTAATAAGCAGTGGCTGTCCGGTTCCCAGCATCCCGGACTCTCTGTAAGTTCTTATCTTATTTTTATCTCCGTCTCTACGGTTTAATTATTAAATTTTATATACAATATCACACAAAGGTGACAATGTCAAGTGCTAAAAATTAGCTCAATGCGTCAACAAGTTTCTTAAGAGCTTCAAGAGCTTCATCAGGAAGTTTATCATAACCGTCTTTATCAGTTGCAAAGCCTTCTACTGCGTGTACACGGTTCTCCATTGCGCTCTTAAGCTGTGCTTTGTAGTCAGCATCATTAAGGTCAGGTACAAATCCTTCCCAGTTCATGATTTCAATGTCTTCAAATGGTCCCCATTTTTCAAATGAAGCTTTTCTTTCTACGATTGCTTCTAGGATTCCAAGAGTATCCTTAGGCTGAACCTTTTTGCCCATGAAATCACCTGTGTTTACGATGTAGCAGTCAACGTTCTTCTCAGCAACGAGCTTCTTGAACTTCTCATAGTCGTTTACGAGAGGATAAGTCCTGAATGGGTTAGCGTAAGGAACGATACGAAGCGCATTCAGGTCTGTTCCTGCCTTAACACGTTCTGCAGTAGAAGTCTTGGTTGCAAGAGTTGCTCCCATAACTGAAGCAAGAGCTGCTCCCTTGAGCTTAACTACAGGAGGAATTGTAGGATCTTTCATAATCCAGAAGATTGCGTTAACAGGAGCGTCAATCTTGTCAACACGGTTTGGTGACCAGAGTTTTGACTTGATAGCACGTCCGTTACCGTTTCTGATATCCTCTGTTACTAACTGAAGTTTGCCCTCATCATCAAGTGTTGCTGAACAGTTCTGTGCAGTAAGCAGATACTTGTTGTCATCGCAGCCTGTAGGATAATCTGCAGTCTTGTCAAAGTAAGTAGGCTCAAGCGCTACAGATGAGCATGTATCTGAGTTGATGATAAATGCGTCATCATGAAGAACTGTAATAGGATATTTGCCGCCATGCTTAGCATGCGTAAGTGTTGATTTACCTGAACCTGAAAGTCCGAATACGGATGCAACATATTTGCTGCCGTCAGGAAGAGTGTACTCTTTCTGTCCGCCGTGGCATGAAGCATAACCGTTTCTGTTAGCAATAGCCCAAGCCATTGTAAGTGTACCTTTCTTGTGTTCGCCGAAGTATCTCATACCAAGAATTGCAGCGCAGTTTTCGTTTGTATCAAAATAGCAGCATGTAAGCGGGTCGCTTAAGCAGCTGTAATCAACGTCAGGACGCTCCTGCGGATACCACTGTGGGTCAGAGAAGATATAGATATCAGGCTCGTTTCCACCGCCTACAGGAACAGATTCCTTGTACATCTTTACATACTCATCAGACATATACTGGAAGTTAAGCATCCAGTTATACATTATATTCTCTTCTCCTTCCGGAATAAGAAGATGAGCTTTAACCATGAATTCAGGGTCAAGACCTACGAATACGGTTGCATGATACATTTTCTTCCAACGTGTTTCATATATAGCATCCATAACAACCTTATCGAGCTTAACCTCATCTACACCGGGCTCACCCTTGATTCGGCGTGCTGCTGCATAACGGCCTGTAACTGCGCCGTCATTGAAAAGAAGAACTTTTGCATCGCTGTCAAGACCAAATTCTTCACCTCTGTAAACAGGCATGTCTGTTACGATGGTTCCCGGTGAATTCTTTGCAAGATTATAAGCCTCTTTAAGGGTATTAACCGGAACTACGTTGTTACCATAGAAAGCTGCTTCAATAATAGAACGGGTTTTTGAGAAGCCAACTTTACCTTTTCCAATTTCACTGATTGGATAATTTGCTTTTGTTGCCATTTCCTTATTACCTCCTAAATAGTAAATTCGTATAAATATATTTAAAGATTCGCTTCCGCGAAGCCAAATTTGCTTCCTATTATAGATTTGAGCGGCATAAAAGTCAAGCAAAATAAAGTGAATTGTGTTTAAAGAAGATATGAACAATTTAAGTATCTGATAAACATTGTTTAATCCATATGTCAAGCTGTTCATTAAGTATGTCAAACCATGCAGGCCCGGTGGTGAGTATAAATTCATGGAATTTGTATGCGCTGAAGCTGCTGCCAAGCGCTTTTGCCGACCGTTCCTTCATACTCATAAACTCAAGGCAGGAAAGGGTATATTTGAGATAGAGAGCCGGTTCGTAAAGTACCCCTGAATATATCTCTTCTATGTCGGAAGCGTCTGTTATTCCGTTGTCGTTAAGCAGTTTGCAGACGTCGGACATATCCCAGCCGTAGTAATGTATTCCTACGTCAATAAGGCAGTATATACATAATATAGCAAGTTTATTATTTTTTAGAAGTTCGGCTACATTGCTGTCAAGGCCAGATATATCATAAGATAAAAGTTCCGCATAGGTTGCCCAGCCTTCGCAGTAACCCCCAAAATCAAGTATAAGCCTTACCGGGTGAGGCGATGTCGCCATGAAAGTTCTGGTCTGGCACATATGTCCCGGATAACCTTCGTGCGCGAGTGTTGGAAACAGGGATGAGTCACCTGTCGACGCCCGGTTAATGTATATTGAATCTGCTGTTTCACAATCAATTGGAGGGGTAATATACATTGCAGGGCTCAGGGTATTTTCAAGTGAAGGATGTACATATTTTATAGTATATTTATTTGCAGGGGCAGGAAAAGTATTGCCCGTATTTGCTATAAGATACTGCATGATTGCATCGGGTTCCGATTCGGCAAATGCAGGATTGCTTATGTTGTCGTATATATCGGGATTGGCTGAGACAATACGTGCCATGTTTTTCTGGCATGAGGCAAGGGTTGACTCAAGAAGGGAGTATATTTCTTTTGGTGATTTTTCTGAACCTGTCTGTGAATGAACGAGGGCAGTGTAATACTCTTTTCCTTTTGGAAAATGGCAGAGGCCGCCTGATACCGAAGTGCCTCCCTTTAATTCTGAAAGTGAATTAATTAATGTTTTGTAAGAAGGGATAAGTGTTTCAATAACCAGCTTTTTGTTTTGGGCGCAGTAGTTTTTAACCTGTTCTTCTGTTAAGCCTTCTACAGCAGATATGTTATCTTTAAATATTTTTATAAGATAATTATTGTCAGGACTGTATATAAAATCCATGCACTGCTTAATTATTTCATCTGCCTGTGAATCACTCATGAAAAGACCGGCTTCTTTTTTCTTCTGCTCAAATTCAATTATATTATTAATATAGCCGGGGATACATTCGATAATGTCAAAATATTTTTCAATCGCTTCAATATTATAAAAATGATATTCGGCAAGAAGTACGGGAAGTTTTGCCTGTATTCCGGATATCGGGGAAAGCGGCTCTTCATAAAGAACATAATCTTCAGACCGGGCATATTGGGAAAGTGTTTTGTAAATAATATCGTATGTAAGACAGTCTTTTTCCGATAAAGAATTTTTATCAATATTATTAAGACGGGTAAGGATATTTTCATAATAAATATTTTCAACTAAAACGGATTCTTCGGAATACTCCCCAAGTGTTGCCGGTGTTTTAGTAATTCCATATACAGACGGGTCTGAAAGCGAGTAATTAAGTGTAATACTGTCAGAGAGCAGCATATGTGAGAAAAGTTCATCACATAAAGCTTTAAATTCAGCTGCAGCCGATTCGCCGTCTGCGGAAAGAGCGCTGTCGGAAACCGGGGAAATATCATTTACAGGCGGAGTGTTTTTACCGCCGCATCCGGCTATAAGAAATATTGTTAAAAAAAGGCAAAGCAGTCTGGTTAAGTGACGTCGCATAATCAATCATTCCTCCTGTTACAATAATCTATTCATAATAAAGGTAAGTATTCTTAATTATTTGTAAGAATATATAAGGCCGTATTTTCATAAATATTGAACAGACACATTTTGCCGACAAAACAGTCGGAAAAGGAGGGTTATTGTTGGAGGACAGATATGATGAGGTGCTTGCAAAATATGATTTTGAGGTAAAGGGGGCAAAAAGAGTACGTGGAGCGGTACTCTTTGAAACAGACAGGGGTTATAAACTTATTAAGGAAACCCATACATCTGCAACAAGGCTTGTATGGGAAAATATGATAAAGACACATATTAAAAAAAATGGATTTGATAGAATAGACAGTTTCTGCCTTAATAATGAAGGTAATATAAGCAGCGCAGACCAGAGCGGAGCGCGGTATGTCATAAAGGACTGGTATATTGGCGATGAATGTGACCTGAAAAGTTTAGATGATATATACATGGCGTCAGAAAATATGGGCAGGCTTCATATAAGTATGAGAGGCATTAAATCCGAAAACAGAGATGTATGCACTACAACGGAAAATATGTCTCAGGTATTTAAACGCCACAATGCTGAACTTAAGCATATAAAAAATTATATAAGATCCCATAATGATAAAAATGAATTTGAAATAGCCTTTTTAAAAGTATTTCCGATGTATTTTGAGCAGGCTAAAAGCGCGGCGGATATGCTGTATGAAAGCGCATATGCAGATATGTATTCCCGGGTATATGATAAAGGGGAAGTTTATCATGGCTCGTACACCTACCATAATATATTAATGTGTGATGAAGGCATTGCAACTACCGTGTTTGATAAATGTGCATTTGGTATGCAGATAATGGATTTGTATTATTTTATCAGAAAGGTTATGGAGAAAAATGAATGGGATATAAAATACGGAGAGGCTGTAATAAACGGCTATGAGAGCGTCAAAAAACTTAGCGGGGAGGAAAGGCATATTCTTGCCATTCTTTTGATGTATCCGGAAAAATTCTGGAAGTTGTCAAGCTATTATATGAACGGTAAAAAAACGCTTATGACGGAAAAAAACATGAAAAAGCTTACACTGTTAAATGAGCAGTTTGATAACCGTATGAAATTCGTAGATAAAATCAAGTAATAATGGCAAAATAAGGTTGAAAAAAAACCAAAAAATTGGTATAATTAATTAGTTTTTTAATTATATTTATTTAATAAAATTAAGGGAGGATACATGAATGGATTATAAGGAGATATACCAGTCATGGATTAATAATCCATATTTTGACGAAGCTACAATACGGGAGCTTAAAGAACTTGCCGGAAACGAGCAGGAAATACAGGACAGGTTTTATAAAGAACTTGAATTTGGTACGGCAGGACTCAGAGGAGTTATCGGTGCGGGAACGAACCGCATGAATATATATACGGTACGTAAGGCAACACAGGGACTTGCCAATTATATTATTAAGCAGAAAGGCTCATCAAAAGGAGTGGCAATTGCTTACGATTCCAGAAGGATGTCTCCGGAATTTGCAGATGAAGCCGCGTTATGTCTGGCGGCAAACGGAATAAAAGCATATGTATTTGAAAGCCTAAGGCCAACGCCGGAACTTTCGTTTGCAGTAAGGGAGCTTGGCTGTATTGCCGGCATTAACATTACGGCAAGCCACAATCCTCCTGAATATAATGGATATAAAGTATACTGGGAGGACGGCGCGCAGATTACTCCGCCTCATGATACGGGCATTATGGCTGAAGTAAAGGCTGTAACGGATTACAATACCGTTAAAACAATGCCAAAAGAAGAAGCTGTATCCAAAGGTTTATATGAGGTTATCGGACAGGCTGTTGATGATAAATATATTGCAGAACTTAAGAAGCTCATTATTCATCAGGAGTGTATAGATGAAGTAGGCGATAGTATTAAAATTGTGTATACTCCGCTTCATGGAACCGGAAACATTCCTGCAAGAAGGATTCTTAGGGAAATAGGATTCAAAAATGTATATATTGTCCCTGAGCAGGAGCTTCCTGACGGTGAATTCCCAACCGTAAGTTATCCTAACCCTGAAGCTGCAGAAGCGTTTGAGCTTGCGCTTAAACTTGCAAAAGAAAAGGATGCGGATATCATACTTGCTACAGACCCTGACGCAGACAGGCTTGGGGTATATGTTAAGGATACTGAAAGCGGTGAATATATTACTCTTACAGGCAATATGTCAGGATGTCTTATAGGCGATTATGAAATCGGACAGAGAAAAGCTGTAGAAGGCCTTCCTTCTGACGGAGTACTGGTAAAAACAATTGTGTCGTCGAATATGGCAGACGCCATTGCGCGGTATTACGGGGTAAAGCTTATTGAAGTTCTTACAGGATTTAAATATATAGGACAGCAGATACTTGAATTTGAAACGAGCGGAAAGGGTCATTATCTTTTTGGTTTTGAGGAAAGTTACGGATGCCTTGTGGGAACACATGCGCGCGATAAAGACGCAATTGTTGCTGTTATGAAGTTATGCGAGGCAGCAGCATATTATAAAACCAGGGGCAAGTCTTTATGGGATGCCATGCTTGATATGTACGAGAGATACGGTTATTACAAAGATGACGTTACGGCAATTACAATGAAGGGTAAGGAAGGACTTGAAAAGATACAGGCAATAATGGATTCTCTCCGTAAAAACACACCAAAAGAGGTAGGCGGATACAAAGTTCTTGCTGCAAGGGATTATGAGCTGAATACGATAACTGATATGGCAACAGGCAATATTACAGAGACAGGGCTTCCAAAGTCAAATGTTCTTTATTATGAGCTTGATAATAATGCATGGTTCTGTGTGAGGCCGTCAGGTACTGAGCCAAAGGTTAAATTTTACTATGGAATAGTAGCGGATAATCTCAATGATGCAGAGAAGAAATCAAAATCATTTGCCGATTCGGTAATTAAAATGATTGATTCGATAACTGCTTAGCATTGCAGGGATAATAAAATACAGGAGTGGATTCTATGCACGATAAAATAGAAAAATGGATGGACTGGCAGCGCTATGACCGTATAATAGCGGGGGAGTGTGATAATCCGCACAGACTGCTTGGACGTCATGAATATGAAGGCGGTGAGATATTTGCCGCATACAGACCCGGCGCAAAAAATATATGTATTATATGTGATGATAAAAAATATGACATGGAGAATATAGGGAACGAGGGATTTTTTGCGCTATATGATAATTGCGGCAGTATTAAATCATATGAATACAGCGTACAGTACTCAGAAGAAGATATAATAACATATAAAGACCCGTATATATATGAACCTGTGCTTGGTGATGTGGACAAGTATCTTTTTGCCGAAGGTACGCATTATCAGATATATAAGAAACTGGGCGCACATATTATGACAATAAACGGTGTAAGCGGAACATTGTTTGCAGTGTGGGCGCCTAATGCAAGAGCGGTAAGCGTTGTCGGTGATTTTAATATGTGGGATAAAAGGATTCATCAGATGAGAAGGCTTGATAATTCAGGCATACATGAACTTTTCATTCCGGGAATAGGACAGGGCGCTGTATATAAATTCAGTATAACGACTGCTGACGGTGAGACTTTATTTAAGACAGACCCATATGCGTCATATTGTGAAATAAGACCACAGAATGCGTCTGTAGTATATGATTCGGACGGATATAAGTGGAAAGATACTGTATGGATGAATAAACGGAAAAATGTTACCCGCAGTGACAGACAGAGGATGCCGGTGTCCATATATGAATGTCATGTAGGTTCATGGCGCAGAAATCCTGACGGCAGCTTTTATAGTTATGCAAAACTTGCCGACGAACTTGGGAATTATCTTAAAGATATGCATTATACCCATGTTGAACTTATGGGTATATCGGAATATCCGTTTGACGGTTCGTGGGGATATCAGGTTACAGGTTATTATGCGCCGACGAGCAGGTACGGAACGCCTGAAGAGTTTAAATATTTGATAGACACTCTTCATTCCTATGGAATATCAGTTATACTTGACTGGGTTCCGGCACATTTCCCGAGAGATGCCCACGGACTTGGAAGGTTTGACGGCACGCCTTTATATGAATACAGTGATCCGAGAAAGGGAGAGCATCCTGACTGGGGAACATATATATTTGACTATGGAAGCAATGAAGTATGTAACTTCCTTATTTCCAATGTACTGTACTGGGCTAATGAATTTCATATAGACGCTTTAAGGGTGGATGCGGTCGCATCAATGCTGTATCTGGATTATGGCAAGCAGGACGGGGAATGGCTGCCTAACCCCGATGGAAGTAATGATAATAAAGATGTTATAAGATTTTTTGGACATCTTAATTCAGTAATAGAAAAGCAGGCTCCGGGAGTGTATATGATAGCGGAGGAGTCTACGGCGTGGGCAGGCGTTACTGCGCCGGTGGAATTTGGCGGACTTGGATTTATGTTTAAATGGAATATGGGCTGGATGAATGACTTCTTAGATTATATGAAAACCGACCCGCTGTTTCGCTCAGGCAATCACAACAAGTTATGCTTTAGCATGATGTATGCTTACAGTGAGAATTTTATTCAGGTACTTTCACATGACGAAGTGGTTCATGGAAAGGCCTCGATGATATATAAGATGCCGGGTGATATGCAGCATAAATTTGCCAATCTTAAGACGGCATATGCATTTATGTATGGTCATCCGGGTAAAAAGCTTTTGTTTATGGGACAGGAATTTGCGCAGACCCATGAATGGAATGAAGCGGTTTCACTTGAATGGAATCTGTTGGAGTACGAAGCCCATAGCGGAGTTAAGCGTTTTGTGCAGAAGCTTAATGAGCTTTATGCGTCGAATGATTCAATGTATTATAACGACTGTGACCCTATAGGTTTTGAGTGGCTTACATGTGATGATAATAAAAACAGCGTGGTTTCGTTTGTAAGGAGAGGTTCAGGCACGAAAAAGCATCTGTTATTTATATTTAACTTTACACCGGTAGAACATGAAGCTTACAAGGTAGGGGTACTGTGTCCGGGTAAATATACTGAGATTCTGAATTCTGATGATGTGGAATTTGGCGGAGAAGGACATGCGCAGGAAAAAGTGCTGAAGGCCGTTAAGGAAGAATATTATGGGCGTGAGTACAGCCTTGAAATTAAGCTTCCGCCGCTTTCTGCAAGAGTATTTGAATATAATTATACAGAGAGGAAGAAACCTCATACAAACTGATTGGTTTTTTCGTTATAAGTATAATCAATAGCAGCCAGGGGTTCTGTGATATCCGACATACATATGGACATGGAAGAACACAGTTCCGTAAGGCTGCTATATTTGTCTCTTAAAAGCGTATTAATATAACTTAAAAGTATTACGGGGTCTTTTGGTAACGACATATACGATGCCTCCTTTTGCAGTACGGACTATATTTTAACATATTAAAACTAATAGTTCCATGAATATTTACCATTTATTTTCACATACTAAGTTGTAAATATTTTTGGAGTTGATGGATATGCCGGTAAATAAATCAAAATTTTCAGCGGATTATGGAAAAAATAAAGAATACCTGGATAATCTTATACATGTCAAAGACAGCTTTGATGTAATGGAAAAACCTTTCTTCATCGGAGGCAGAAGAGCCTGCTATTATTTTATAGATGGTTTCTGCAAAGATGAGGTTATGGAAAAGGTAATGGAATTTTTGTTTAAAATACAACCGGAAGAACTGCCGGAAAATGTTGACGGGTTTATGAGAGGATTTATACCATATGGCGAATGTGACCTTATTGGAGATAAGGATACATTTGTACAGTCATTTATGGCAGGAATACCGATTTTGCTTGTAGACGGTTACGATATGCTTATCGGAACGGATTTCAGGACTTATCCCGCAAGAAGTGTGGATGAACCTGAAAAGGATAAAGTTATGAGAGGCTCCAGGGATGGTTTTGTTGAAACTGTTGTATTTAATACTGCCCTTATACGGAGACGCATACGTAATCCTGAACTTGTAATGAAAATATACTCAGTGGGAAGGAGTTCCAAGACTGACGTGGTTGTATCTTATATGTCAGACAGGGTGGAAAAGGACGTGCTGAAAGAGGTAGAAAGGCGGATTAATGCTATAGATGTTGATTCCCTTACAATGAATCAGGAAAGTTTTGTAGAATGTTTTTATCCACACAGGTGGTACAACCCTTTCCCAAAATTCAAATTTTCGGAAAGGCCCGATACCACGGCGGCATGTATTCTGGAAGGCAATATAGCTATTCTTGTTGATAATTCTCCGTCTGCAATCATTGTGCCTACGTCAATGTTTGATATTGTTGAAGATGCTGATGATTATTATTTTCCGCCTGTTACGGGAACATATCTCAGGCTTTCAAGATTTATAATAAACATTGCGGCGCTTCTTCTGTCCCCGACATTTCTTCTTTTAATAATGCATCCGTCGTATATACCGGAAAGTCTTAAATTTATAATGATTGACGACCCGATAAATATACCCATAATATTCCAGCTTCTTATACTGGAATTTGCAATAGACGGACTAAGGCTTGCTTCCCTTAATACGCCTAATATGTTAAGTACGCCGTTAAGTGTGGTAGCGGGTATTGTGCTTGGGGATTTTACTGTAAGCTCAGGGTGGTTTAACGCTGAAATAATGTTATATATGGCGTTTGTGGCGGTAGCAAATTATACGCAGGTCAATTTTGAGCTTGGCTATGCGCTTAAGTTTTTAAGAATTATTACACTCATAGCAACTTCATTATTTGGTATATATGGATATATAGGAGGCATAGTTCTTGCGGTAGCGGGTCTGGTGTTTAATAAGACGTTTAAGGGCAGGAGTTACCTGTATCCGCTGGTACCGTTTAATGCGCGTCATCTTGCAAGGAGATTTTTCAGGGTAAGCCTGCCGCACAGCGAGAAACAGTAATTGACATCTAATATGAAGTAATTATATAATAAGGCTTGTAATAAAATATACTGGAGAGGGGAAATTTGTTATGAGGAATATGATAAAGAAACTGACTTGTATTATGCTTGTTGCCGGTCTTGTATTTACGGGTGTATCATCTGATGTTATACATGCGGCAAAGAAAGCAGCTATTAAGAATAAAAAAGTTACGATGTCAGTTGGCGAGAAGAAAAAAATTGTTATAAAAAATAAGAATAAAAAAGCAGTTTACAAGTATGTTTCTTCATCAAAAGCAAAAGCGTCAGTCTCAAAGAATGGCGTTATTAAGGCTAAGAAAGCCGGAAAGGTTAATATTACCGTAAAAGAGATATATAAGAAAAAAACAACAAAACTCGGAAAAGTAAAGGTTACTGTTAATCCGAAAGAAGAGACCGCACCGCAGCAGACGGTCAGTCCTTCGGCGACGCCTGTCCCACAGCCTGATGTTACCGAACAGCCTAAGGCTACACAAAATCCTGTTGAAACGGCTGTGCCTGAAGATGAAATGGAGCCTATTGCGCAGTATCTGGGTGATGAGAATTATGAGAGCTATCCGGTACCGGATGGTTTTGATGCAAAGATTGCAGAAAATGAGGGTACCATGGTAGACATTACCTATGATTCTACCGTAATTAAAGATGGCGCTGTGGTACAGAGGAAAGCGAAAGTAGCGCTTCCGAAGGGATATACCGAAGATAAAAAATATCCAGTAGTATATCTGTGCCATGGTATAGGAGGAAATGAGGGCTCGCTGCCGGCAGATAATGTACAGAATGTAATATGGAATTCAATTGCAAACGGCGATGCTGAAGAAATGATAGCAGTATTTCCAAGCTGCTGTGCTAATGAAGCAAACGGCCAGGGAACAAATCCTTTCTTTAGTGTGGAGCATTATAAGGGTTATAACAATTTCCTGAATGATCTGCAGGAGTGCCTTATGCCATACATTAATGAAAATTATTCAACACTTACAGGGCGTGAATATACGGCAATAGGCGGCTTTTCCATGGGAGGAAGGGTAACGCTTCATTTGGGATTTGCGCTTCAGGATACGTTCAGGTATGTCGGAGCTTTCTGTCCTGCGCCCGGAATATTCGACTTTACGGATAACGGCGTAACTGACACAGGGTTGTTTACAAAGGAAACATTTACTCTGCAGGACAAATATATGGATGATACGCTTGTAATGATAGTAAAGGGCGGAAATGACAGCGTTGTTAAGCAGTTTCCTATGGAGTACCATGAGGCATTAAAGGAAAACGGAGTACCGCATATATTCTATGAAGTACCGGGCGGCGGACATGACGGCGGAGTATACAAACCGGGAATGTATAATTTCTTTATGAGAATATTCCATAAGAAAGCATAAGGGTAAGTATTTAATATTGATGTAGTGACAAATGATACGGACTGCTGCATTAAGGAATTGATGTAGCAGTTCTTTACTGAAAGGGGATAATATGTATATAATAGTCGGTCTTGGCAATCCGGGCAGGGAGTACGCAGGGACAAGGCATAATGTCGGCTTTAACGTGGTGACCAGGATAGCGGATGATTATAAGATTCAGGTGAATGATAAGGAACATAAAGCAGTATGCGGCAGGGGATTTATAAATGGCAGTAAGGTTCTGCTTGCAATGCCGCAGACATATATGAATTTAAGCGGTGAAAGTGTAAGGAGCCTTGTGAATTATTATAAGATTGACCCTGAAGAGGAGCTTATGATAATTTATGATGATGTCAGTATGGATATAGGCAGAATACGTATGCGCAAGTCCGGAAGCGCAGGAGGCCATAACGGAATAAAAAATATAATTACGGAACTTGGAACAGACCGGTTCCCCAGGATGAAAATAGGCATAGGAAAGAAACCTGACAAATGGGATTTGAAAGACTATGTCCTTGGAAGATTTTCAGATGATGAAAATAAACTTATGAGGGCTATGCTTGCAAAAGGAAGTGAAGCCTGCAGGGATTATATTTTATATGGAATAGATGAAGCGATGAACAGACATAACAATTAGCAGGAGATTATTATTGAAGGCGTTAACGGAACCATTAAGTGAACTTTCGGAATTCAGGGAAGCACGGGAAAGTGTTGTACGGAACAGGACACCTGTATTTGTATCGGGCTGTGTGGATACACAGAAATGCCACCTTATTAACGGACTTGGCGAAGGATATAAGTACAAGGTAATTATAACTTACAGTGAATCAAAGGCACGGGAGCTTTATGACGATATGAAGCTTTATGATATGCCTGTTTTTCTGTATCCTTCAAAAGATATAATATTCTACAGCGCTGATGTTCACGGGCATACAATAGTAAAAGAACGTATGCAGGTTATGAAACAGATTCTTTCAGGAAGTCCTGCGGTGATTATTACAACACTTGACTGTGGAATGGAACATTGTATTCCGGTGACAAGTTATGAAAATCATATAATAAAATTTGCGGTAGATGAAGATATTAATCTGGAGTTTTTAAGAAAAGAGCTTTCTGCACTTGGGTATGAGCACACTGCACAGGTTGAGATGCCGGGCCAGTTTTCGATAAGAGGGGGAATTATAGATATATTTTCCCTTACTGAGGAAGTACCTTACAGGATTGAACTTTGGGGAGATACGATAAACGGGATTCATGCTTTTGATGTGGAGAGCCAGAGGTCAGTAGATTCCGTAAGTGGGTTTGTCCTGTATTCAGCCACGGAAATAATGGCTGACGGGGACAGGATTCTCAGAGGGCTTGCAAAAATAGGGGATGAAGTAAAAAAGTATGAAGCGAAATTTATGAAGGAGCATAATCCTGTAGCAGCAGGAAACATTCGTAAATCGTTTGAACAGCTTAAAGAAAATATTGAATATTATAAGGGAATGGCAGGCCTTGAAAGTTATCTGCACTATTTTTACGATAAAACGGAATCGTTTTATGAGTATTTTAAAGAAGATGAAACGGTATTTTTTATAGATGAACCAACCATGACGTATGAGCATGGGCAGGCAGTTTTTCTTGAATTTTCCGAGAGTATGAAAAACAGGCTGGAAAAAGGTTATATAATATCAGGACAGATGAATGTGCTTTACCAGCCGTCTGAAATATTTGGTAAGCTTGGCGCAAGGCGGACAGTTATGCTCTCAGCAATAGATACGCGCCCCAGGCATATTGAATATGAATCGGCGCATACTTTGAGCGTACAGTCAGTGCAGTCGTATAACGGCAAGTTTGATATAATGGTAAAAGACTTTGAGAGATGGAAGAAAAACGGATACAGGGTACTTGTATTTTCTCCTTCGACTACAAGGGCCAAAAGACTTAGTGAAAACCTTAATGAATATGGTATATCAGCATTTTACAGCGACAGCGCGGACAGAGTTCTTGATAAAGGTGAAATAATGACTGCCTATGGTTCAATACATAAAGGTTTTTTTTATCCTCAGATAAGATTTGCAGTTGTTACTGAAGCAGACATTTTCGGTGATAAAAAAACCAGAAAGAAGCGTAAACGTTACAGCGGCAAGGCAATACAGAGTTTTTCTGAACTTAACGCCGGGGATTATGTTGTGCATGAAAACCATGGACTTGGAATATACAGGGGTATTGAAAAAATTGAAGTAGACAGGATAATTAAGGATTACCTTAAGATTGAGTACGCAAAAGACGGCGTTTTGTATATTCCTGCAACCGGGCTTTCGGTGCTTCAGAAATATTCTGCATCAGCAGAGGCAGGAAAGAGGAAACCTAAACTTAATAAGCTTAATACCCAGGAATGGAATAATACTAAAACGAGAGTGCGCTCGGAGATAAAAGATATAGCGAAGGACCTTGTAGAGCTGTATGCAAAAAGGCAGGAAAAAACGGGCTACTGTTATGGTGAGGATACGGTCTGGCAGAAAGAGTTTGAGGAGATGTTTCCATACGAAGAAACAGAAGATCAGCTTGCTGCAATTGAAGATACCAAACGTGATATGCAGAGCACACGAATCATGGACAGGTTAATATGCGGTGATGTGGGCTACGGTAAGACTGAAATTGCAATAAGGGCTGCGTTTAAAGCTGTTTCCGAGGGTAAACAGGTGGCGTATCTTGTACCGACGACGATTCTTGCGCAGCAGCATTATAATACATTTATGGAGAGGATGCAGGATTTTCCGGTAAATATAGCAATGTTGTCACGCTTTTGTACGCCTGCTGAAATAAAGAAGTCGTTGGAAAAACTGAGAAAAGGAAATATTGATATAGTAATTGGTACGCACAGGCTGCTTTCCAAAGATGTTTTATTTAAAGATCTGGGGCTTCTTATAATAGATGAAGAACAGCGTTTTGGGGTTACGCATAAGGAAAAGATTAAACAGATGAAAGAAAATATAGATGTACTTACATTATCTGCGACACCAATTCCGAGAACGCTGCATATGAGCCTTGTGGGAATAAGGGATATGAGTGTGCTTGATGAGCCTCCGATGGACCGGCTGCCTGTACAGACATTTGTAATGGAACACAATGATGAGATTATACGTGAAGCCATAATGAGAGAGATTTCAAGAGGCGGACAGGTGTATTATGTATATAACAGGGTTAATAATATAGATGTAATAACTAATATGGTTGCAAAACTTGTGCCTGAAGCTAATGTTACGTTTGCGCACGGGCAGATGAGTGAGAGGGTACTTGAGAATATAATGTTTGATTTTATACATGGCGATATAGATGTGCTTGTATCAACGACTATTATTGAAACAGGACTGGACATTGCCAATGTAAATACAATCATTATTGACGAGGCAGACCGCATGGGACTGTCGCAGCTTTACCAGCTTCGCGGGCGTGTAGGGCGCTCTAACAGGACTGCTTATGCGTTTCTTATGTATAAAAGAGATAAAATGCTTAAAGAAGAAGCAGAAAAGAGACTTGCGGCAATTAAAGAATTTACTGATTTGGGGAGCGGTTTTAAAATAGCAATGCGCGATTTGGAAATCAGGGGCGCCGGAAATATTCTTGGAGCAGAGCAGCATGGGCATATTGAGGCCGTAGGATATGATTTATATTGCAAGATGCTTAACGAAGCGGTAGCAGCGCTTAAAGGAGAAAAGCCGGAGGGAGAGGCAATATTTGAAACTTCTGTTGATATGGAGGTTGACGCCTATATTCCTTCATCTTATATTAAAAGTGAATTCCATAAACTTGAAATGTATAAAAGAATTGCAGATATAGAAAATGAGGAAGAAATGTCTGACTGCAGGGATGAGCTTACGGACCGTTTTGGAAAATATCCGGAGGCGGTACAGAATCTTATGGAAATTGCGCTTATTAAATCAATGGCACACTCCGTATACGTTACGCAGGTAACGCATAAAAAAGACAAATCAGGGTTCAAGGTAAAAAAACCACAGGATATTGTAACATTTATGCTGTATGAGAATTCGCCGTTTGATATTAATAAGATACCTTTATTTCTTGAAGGGGAAAGCAAACGGCTTCGTTTTGAAGCGGAAGGAAAGCCGAGATTTGTATACCGGCTTAAAGATGGGGAGAACCTGTTTGAAAGAATACAGGAATTACTTGGTAAAATGAAAAGTTTAATTATTGGAGATGATACAAAGATATGAAAAGCAGATTTAGATTAGTAGCAGTAATAATATGTCTGGCTGCAGTAACTGCAGCTTTTGGCGGATGTAAAAAGGGCAGCAGTAATACACCGGCGGGAAGTACTGAAAGTAATAAGAAGGCCGAGAAGGCAGCAAAGGTTGAGAAGAAAAATCTTGCCCCTGATTCAATAGTTATTGCTGTTGGCAATGAAGCAGTGGAATACAGGGAGTTTATGGCATATATGTACATATTGAAAAACAGATACCAGGATTCCATAGATGAAGCTATATGGTCTTATAATTTTGAAGACGGAAGAAGTTTTGAGTATATGGCTAAAGAAGAAACTGTAAGCCTTATTACCGAACTTAAAATCATAGCGCGCGAGGCCAAAGATGTTGGAATAGAGCTTAACAGCGACGAGAAGGAAGATATAAAAAGATACGTGGAAACAATATTTCAGGAGATACCTGAAGAGGAGATTTCTGAATATGATATTAACACTGATTTGCTGACAGAGATATACATGGAAAATGAAATTGCCAATAAAGTATATGATTCATGCATAAGCGGCGTAGATACGAATATAAGTGAAGACGCTGTCAAACAGATTACCGTACAGTATCTGTATAAAAATGCGCAAAACACAACTGACAGCGATATGAGAAAGATTAAAAAGGCCGCTGCAAAAAGTACTGACTTCCAGACATTTGCCGAGAAAGAAACCGAAGCAGATAAAACGGAGATTACGTTTGGCCAGGGCGATATGGGAAGTGAATTTACAAACGCAGCATTTTCCCTTACAACAGGACAGTTGAGCGATGTTATTGCTGCCGACGGCGGATATTATATAATATACTGCGTTAGCGATTATAATGAGGATATGACAAAGCAGAAACGGGAAGAGATGATTGCGGCGGAGCAAAAGAAAATATTTGAGGCTAAGTATGCAGACTGGGCTGCGGGTTATGAAGTAGAGATAAGCAATCTTATATTGTAAAAGAGAGATGATTATGGTGGAAAGAAAGATTAGAGGAATATTTGCCATAATTATGTTTGTATTTGTAAGTATGGTAATCCCTGCAAGTATACTGCGGGCATATGAAAATGATGGGTCTGAAGTAAGAGGAGAAGCATGTCTTCATTTTGACGCATCTAAGGAACGCAGTATGGGGAAACTGCTCCATGGTTCAACAGGTTTTCTGTATGGAGTTAGTGAGCCGGGAGTACCATCAGCAAATCTGATACAGGCGGTTTCGCCAAAAATACTTGTGCAGAAGGCGGCAGACGGGAAACAGCATCCATCCGGAGATGCATACAGGCTGACGCCGTTTTTGCGTGAGTGCGGCGTGGAAAATATTCAGGTGTATATTCAGGATTATTATCTGGAATGGCCTTATGAATATAATGGAATAGATGATTACAACGAAAAAGTAAAGACCGTTGTAACTAAAATGGTAAAAGGAAAGAGCAAAGAGGAATTATCCCACTACAGTTTTGTACTTTTTAATGAGCCAGATATGATATGGTACGGGGAGAATATCAACGCTCTGTGCAGGGACTGGCTGACAATATATAAAACAGTAAAAAATATTAATCCGGCTTTAAAGGTTGCCGGTCCTAATTATTCGCTCTATGACAGTAATGATTATAAAACATTTTTTGAATTCTGCAAACGTAACAAATGTCTGCCGGAATATATAACATGGCATGAACTTCAGAAATACAGACTGGGAAGCTTTGCCGCAAGGTGTGATGAAGTAAAAAATTATATTAATACATATTATACCGGCTCAGGAATAGAGCCTGAAATATTTATTAATGAAACAGTTAATTTCTCAGATATTGGTAATCCGGGCGCGCTTGTAGGCTGGCTGTCTGTTTTTGAGGAGCAGAATGTATATGCGTCGCTTCCCTTTTGGGGACTTGCAAACAGTTTAAATGAGCTTGCGGCGGATACGAATAAACCAAATGGCGCATGGTGGGTATATAAGTGGTATGCCGAAATGAGCGGGGATAAAATGCCGCTTACTGCCGAGAATACCAAACCTTTTGGGGCATATGGGGGATTATACGGACTCACGAGCGCAGATGATGAGGCAGGAATTATATACAGCCTGTTTGGAGGACAGGCAGGTAATCAGACGGTAAGTATTGAAAATATATGTTCTACGCAGACATTTAAGGATGAGAAAAATGCATATGTTAGGATTTATAGAACTAAGTATACAGGGCAGCAGGGATTTGCAGATACGACTCCGTTACAGTTTGAGGGGAATCTTTCATTTTCCGGAAATGATTTAATATTTACTGTGCCTGACGCAGAATTAACCGATGCGTATTTTGCAGTGATAATGCCTGCAAAAAATGATGCAAATACAACGGTTAAAGATTATACAAAGAACTGGGAAGAAACATATGAGGCGGAAAACGCAAAGCTGATTGGCGGTGCGGAAAAGTATGAACAGACAGACGATGGCGCGCTTGCACGTTCAAACCGTTATGATGTGGGTCATATGAATACCGAAAATGACGGGGTGGAATTTACTGTAAATGTGCCTTATAACGGAAGATACCGGATGAATATTTATTATAGCAGTCAGGCGCCGCAGGTAGACCCACTTACATTAGAATATGTGGACAGCGGAGGACAGAACAGAGCTATCGGAGCGCTTAGCCGCCATATGTTATCCATAGATGGCGGACCAAAACAGGAAATAATATATGATTCTACGGTAAAATGGGGATATTATAATTATAAGACAATATATACAGACCTGTCGGCAGGAAGCCATAGGATATTATTAATGTATGAGGGTGATAACCAGAATATAAAAGAATTAGATTCGATACTTTGCGCAACGCTTGATAAAATCGACCTCACCTATGAACCCTATGAAAACGCAGTAATAACGGTAGGAGAAGAAGAATTCTTAAAACAAAACAAAGAAACAGGCGGTTATGATTTTTACGTATGCGCACCACGCGATGGATATTATAAAGCCGTTGTTTCAGGGAAGGAAAGTACAGCAATTTCAAAATATAAGGTGAATTATGCTGAAAATGCAAAGGCAGATGCAGATATAAATATAAGCCGGATAAAGCTTTTTGATATTAGCGCAGAGGCAGAAAACGGAGGATATGTATATCTTGTTTCGGGCATGAACCATTTGTATGCTGAAGGTAATAGCATAGATAGAATGATATTTACCGAGGACAGGGAAAAGACAGAAAAAGCGGTTATTCTAAAAGAGGCCGAAGATTGTGAATTGTCAGGAACCAAAAAAGAAGATGGTTATAATTATCTGCCGGGCAGTGAAGCAGTGCCAAAAGTAATTGAAACAGAATACGCGGTAGGAGGAAAGGCGGTAGAAGGATTCAGAGGAGGTTCGGATAATAAGCTGATATTTAATGTGAATGTGCCCAAAGCGGGTGATTATGTATTATCGATAAGGTATTCCAATAATGAGCCTGCTCCGGTTATGATAACACAGTACGGAGAATATTATGTACATCCATATAATACAGACCTTGTAGAAAGGTATGTACAGGTTGAGGTCAATGGGGAATCCCCTCAGACGGTATATTGCAGAAATACTTTATGCTGGGATACTTATAAAAATACAGTGATGGATGTCGTATTAAAAGAAGGAACAAATACAATAACCATCTCAAATGATAACTCATATAAATTCAGTTCGCTGCAGGATGATTTTACACCGAGACTTGATAATTTTGAAATTGCTCCGGCAAAAATATATGAAGAGAAACCGGATGTTACGGATAAGCCAGATGTAACAGAAGAACCGGCGGCAACAGATAAGCCTAGTGCAGCAGAAGAACCGGCGGCAACTGACAAGCCTGACGCAGCGGATAATCCGGCAGCAGCTGACAGACTGGATGTTTTAAAAAACCCTGTTTCGGATACCGGCAATGTTATATCAGATAATGATACGAATAAAAGACCGGGCAGGGTAAAAATCTTAAAATTAAAATTAACGAAAAATAAGAGGCTTACCGTAAAATGGAAAAAAGATGTCATGGCAGACGGTTACAAGCTTCAGTATGCATTAAATAAGAAATTAAACAAGAAATTGAAAACTATCAGCATAAAGAAAGGCAAATTAGTAAAAATAAAGATAAAGCATCTTAAAGCCGGCAGAAAATATTACATAAGAATAAAGGCATATAAGGTAAACGGCCAAAAGAGGGTGTACGGCAAATGGAGTAAAACCGTTATATGGCGGTACAGGGGTTAAAACTGCCGTATATGTTGCTTTGAGGCAGTTTAGATGATATAATTGTAAAATGTAGTAAAAACAAATGTATTAGGAGGTACAACATGTCAAATTATTTTAATCCCGAAATTGAAACCATGGCGGTGGAGGATATTAAAAAACTCCAAAGCGAGAGACTGGTGGAACAGGTAAAACATGTATATAATAACGTTCAGTTTTACCATAACAAAATGGATGAAGCAGGTGTAAAGCCGGAAGATATCCACGGTATTGAGGACTTACATAAACTTCCGTTTATTAATAAGGATGATCTTCGTGATCAGTATCCGTATGGACTTCTTGGAGTTCCACTTTCAGAATGTGTTCGTATTCAGTCAACAAGCGGAACTACAGGGCGACGTGTAGTTGCTTTTTACACGCAGGATGATATTGATATATGGGATACTTGTTGTGCAAGGGCAATTGTGGCAGCAGGCGGAACGAAAGACGATGTTGTACATGTATGTTACGGTTATGGGTTGTTTACAGGAGGTCCGGGTCTTAATGGAGGCTCACATATGGTTGGTTCCCTTACACTTCCGATGTCATCAGGTAATACCGACCGGCAGATTCAGTTTATGACAGACCTTGGTTCTACTATTCTTTGCTGTA
Organism: uncultured Lachnospiraceae bacterium; assembly: GCA_947594855.1. Lineage (GTDB taxonomy): Bacteria > Bacillota > Clostridia > Lachnospirales > Lachnospiraceae > V9D3004. The sequence continues at coordinate 5,025 of CANQEL010000024.1, read as the reverse complement.
CTCCTTCTTATGCGGCATTTTTGGGTGAAAGCATTAAGGAGAAGGGCGTTAAAGACCAGATTAAACTTAAGGCAGGTATATTTGGCGCAGAGGCATGGACTGAGGAAATGCGCCACAATATTGAAGAATCACTTGGAATAAAGGCTTATGATATATATGGACTTACCGAAATCAGCGGTCCGGGCGTATCTTTTGAATGTAGTGAACAGCGCGGTATGCACATTAATGAAGACCATTTTATAGCTGAGATTATTGACCCTAATACAGGTGAAGTACTTCCGGAGGGTGAAAAAGGCGAGCTGGTATTTACATGTATAACCAAGAAGGCATTTCCGCTGCTTCGTTACCGTACACGTGATATATGCGTGCTTTCGCGTAAGAAATGTTCCTGCGGCCGAACACATATAAGGATGAGCAAACCTCTTGGCCGTAGTGATGATATGATGGTTGTTAAAGGGGTAAACGTATTCCCTTCACAGATAGAGACAGTTCTTCTTAACAATGGTTATGAAGCAAATTATCAGCTTGTTGTAGACAGAGTAAATAACAGCGATACAATTTCCTGTGATGTGGAGTGGATTCCTGAAAATCCGCCGGCAGATGATGCTGATAAGGCGGGCAGGGAAAAGAAGCTTGTTTCTTCCCTGAAGTCAATGCTTGGAATCGGAGTAGAGGTTCATCTTGTTGAGCCAAAGACCATACCGAGAAGCGAGGGCAAGGCTGTCAGGGTTATTGATAAGAGGAATCTGTTTGAAGAGAGTAAGATTGGGAAGTAATAACTACAGATGACCGATTATACCAAATGGCGACAGAGGTATTTTGCAGATATAAGTTCTGATGAATTTCATGATGCACCTCGGACGCCAATATTATACCGGATGAGAGGCATGGCAAAATTATATAAGGTCGTAACAATTTTTCCATCCTTCCCATCCGGCAATGGATTCTGCTTTCAGGACATGCAAATGTCACATTCGTTTTTGTATTTTAATACATTTCATAAGCTCTTTTTTTCGCTTTTTTAATCGGCATATAATTAGTTTCCCCAAATATCAACCGTGTACCATCCTGATTCAACTGGATTTTTTGCTGTAAATCCCCGAATCCATTCTCTAAGTTATCCGCATATAACCGATATGCCACTACAACACTATCGTCCAACAGTTCGAAAAACTGATATCCCGAACCTACAGCTGCCTTACTGCCCTCATTTTTCAGGTAATCATTTCCCGCTACCTGTACGGTTTTTTCATATCCGAGGTCTTTTATATTAATCTGCACAAAACTATCCTTTAACGCTTTTACATCAACAAACCCTTCTTCACTGTTCCAGTCCATGGGAATTACGCTCCATTTTTGTCCATCAAATTTAATCATGCGGAAATTTTGAAAACTTCCTCCCGAACCGCCGTAGAACAGTAAAAAGACCTCCATGACGCCGTCACGGTTCCAGTCTTTTTTTAATATTTTAGTAAAGTTATAATTATTATGTTGAAGTGATTCCTGGCTTAAATCAACCACACACTGGTCTATAATCATTTTTAATCCCGAATTATCCTCATCAGATTCCAGACTGATATTGCTTTCTTCTCCCAAGCCTAAATCTTCTGTCTTTTCCCACCAGACAACTTTTTCATTTTCGGTCGGCACCTGTGTTTCCAGTGAAACCGCGGTTTGCTCTTCCTTAGCGCTTCCTGTCCCGCCACATGCGGTTAATATAAGCATACTGCAGACTATCAACAAAGAATATATTTTTTCCATATTATTTCTCCCTTCCCTACTTATACATATAAAAAATACATTTATGTTAAATGTTTCTGGATGAACCTCAAAATGTAAATAAGTATTGACGATAACAGTATAATCATGATATTCTGTGGCTATGGGTGAGATTATTCAGACTTTCGGGGTATGGCGTAGCTTGGTAGCGCGCACGGCTGGGGGCCGTGAGGTCGCAGGTTCAAATCCTGTTGCCCCGATTCGTGTTTAGATGTTTAGATTAAAAATACACAAGATCATCTTCAGGGCGTTCCCCTGTGGTAATATCGGTCAGATATAATACCGGTCCCAGGTCATGATAATCCCTTACATATTCAACTTTAATCTCTGCGGTAATATTAATCCACTGACGTTCAGGCAGATCTATATCGCTTTTTGTATGGCATACAAGACCAAGATATGCTATATCATCAGCACAGCAGGTCATTGCGAATCTGCCCGGTACAAATTTATCCATTGAATAATTTGACGGCCTGAAGAACAGACAATTATAATTTACGGTTTTTCCCGCATATTTATTCGGATTTTCCATGGCGTCCATATACCATATGCCATAATCGTCATCTTCTATATTGATAACGGGAGCATCTATGTCAAAAGGAAGCTGCTCCGGTACATCTTCGGCAGTTATTCCATCAACCCAGTCATATGCCACCTGTGCTTTTTTGTTAAATACTTTTATGCTTCGGCGAAGTTCATTTCTTTTTGTTGTTGCATCGCAACGGTTGAATATAACCATATCAGACAGAGCAAGCTGGTTTATAACCATACTTCGCATATTGTTCCAGTACATATTAAAAGTTGTATAATCTATGGTAGATATGACCTGTGTAAGTACCCAGTTTTCAGGATAGATTTCTTCCATAACTGAATCTAAATTCCACATACCATTGTATTCGATAAGAACACGGCGCGGTTTGTGCGCCGTATTCCAGTTTTTAAGAAGTCCGGGCGTGAGATCAGATTCATTTTCAACAAATTCCACATATACGTTGGAATTTTGTAAATCTTTCACATTATATTCAATTTCGCCTTCTTCACATGCAATTATAAGTGTACGCTCACCGGTTGCAAAGTAGTCCTGGTTTAACGTATTAATGATGAAAGAAGTTTTACCGCTTTCAAGAAAACCGGTAAATAAAAATACAGGAATTTCCCGATGAAACATAATTTTCTCCTTTATATCAGCCTAAAAACAGTTCTGTAAGTTTGTCTTCATTAATATCAGTACCTATAACACATAATTTTCCGGTATAATCTGCAGCGCCTTCGCGTATTTCATATTCTCCCGGTGTTAAATCAAAGTGCAGCCATGTAGAATTTTCACCCTGAACCATACCCTTTGCACGTAATATGAAACCATAGTCGTTTGTTTCAGATAATTTTGAGAGTATGGATGTAAGGGTTTCCTTTGAAAATACTTTCGGGGTTTCTCTGCCCCAGCTTGTAAATATATCATCAGCATGATGATGACCATGTTCATGGTCGTGGTGGTGCTCATGCTCATGGTCGTGGTGATGCTCATGCTCATGGTCGTGATGATGCTCATGGTCATGATGATGTTCACAATGTTCATGATCGTGTTCGTGGTCATGTATAACTTCTTCAATAAGGTTGTCCAAAACATTGGTATGCTCCATGGCACCAAGGATAACTTTGGCATCGGTTTCTTCCCATGGAGTAGTAACAATGGCTGCGTTTGAATTTAACTGTCTTATCCTGTCCACACAGTCCTGGATTTTATCTTCTGCAGTACTCTGTGTACGGCTCAATATTACGCAGCCGGCGCTTTCAATCTGGTTATTAAAGAATTCACCAAAATTCTTCATGTACATTTTTGCCTTGCCGCAGTCAACTACCGTTACAGCGCTGTTTAATTCGATATCCGCGGATTTTTTTACGTCAAGTACAGCTTTAATAACATCGGATAACTTACCTACACCTGACGGCTCAATAATAATGCGGTCAGGTGCATATTTATCTATGACTTCTTTTAAGGCTGTTCCGAAGTCGCCAACAAGTGAACAGCATATACAGCCTGAATTCATTTCCGTAATTTCAATGCCTGCATCTTTTAAGAAGCCTCCGTCTATACCTATTTCACCAAATTCATTTTCAATTAAAACAATCTGTTCTCCATTTAATGCTTCGCTTATAAGTTTCTTAATAAGGGTAGTTTTTCCGGCTCCCAGAAAGCCTGATACAATATCTATCTTTGCCATTTTATTACCTCCCAAATCTTAGTATTTATTAGTATATACCTCTTATTTTTAATGTCAAGCCAAATAAATTGCAAGATTAAGGTATGCGGCAAATGTAAGCCATATAAGATAAGGAATCTGTAATTTGGCGGCAACGGGGCTTACAGCATGGAATTTCTGTATCATTTTGAATACCGCAGCCCAAAGCAGTATAAGTATTATCAGGGCAAAAAGATAGTTCTGCATATTAAAAAATACAAGCGGCCATATGAAGTTAAGAACAAGCTGTATGGCATATATGGTTAGAGCACTCTGACGGTACGGTGAATCGGAAACATAAACCAGATATGAGCTTATTCCCATAAGAATGTACAGTATAGTCCACACAATTGGAAAAAGCCAGCCCGGAGGCGCAAGGGGAGGTTTGGGCATTGCAGCATACAGAGGTATGGAGTCTTTAATTAAAAATGCTGCCAGTGCGCCCACGGCTAATGGGACAGCTATACAGATAATAAGGGTTTTAATGTTAATTTTCATTGATAATACCACGCTTTAAAAAGTAGTTATATATATTTTATGATACAAGAAAATATATATGCACACAGTCTGTTGACTCTTTTATTGTAAAACAAGGAATAGCCTGTAACCGATTGCGCAGTTTTCGCATACCAACACAGGCACGCTCTCGCTGCCCTCGCTCCGCAGCACCTGATAAATTAAATTTTATTATTGCATTACATAACAATGCGTGTTACAATAAGTGTGTAAAGAATTTATACACGGGATTCCCTGATTTTGAAAATGAGGGGGCTGGTGTATTGGCGGAAGAAAAGAAAGACGAAAATAATACGAATGAAGAAGATAGGAAAAAGACATTTAAGGAACTTACAATAAAAGACAATTTTATGTTTACTGCCGTGATGTCAGACAAAGAGAACTGCCGCAGGCTGTTAGGTATGGCACTTGGATTCCCGGTAAAGGTTGTTTCTGTGGATTATGAGTACAGCATAATGTATAATCCGGATTACAAGGGGATACGTCTGGA
>CANQEL010000023.1 GCA_947594855.1 uncultured Lachnospiraceae bacterium | reverse complement strand
TGACTGATACTAATAGGTCGAGAGCTTGACCAGGAGAGGCTGTAAAGGAAAGATGTAGGTTTAGTGTGTAGTTTTTAGGGTATGGATTTGGCCCAGTGGCTCAGTTGGTTAGAGCGCCGCCCTGTCACGGCGGAGGTCAGGGGTTCGAGCCCCCTCTGGGTCGTTAGCTTTACTTGGGATCTTAGCTCAGCTGGGAGAGCATCTGCCTTACAAGCAGAGGGTCACAGGTTCGAGCCCTGTAGGTCCCACTCATCTTCTTATATTTGTTTGTATGCTGATTAAGTTCATATGCCGACATGGCTCAATTGGCAGAGCAGCTGATTTGTAATCAGCAGGTTAACGGTTCAAGTCCGTTTGTCGGCTTAATATTATGGATGGATTCCCGAGCGGCCAAAGGGGGCAGACTGTAAATCTGTTGTCGACGACTTCGAAGGTTCGAATCCTTCTCCATCCATTTATGCTATAGCATAATATTATCGCGGGGTAGAGCAGTCAGGCAGCTCGTCGGGCTCATAACCCGAAGGTCGTTGGTTCAAATCCAGCCCCCGCAATTATATCATGGTATGCCCAGATAGCTCAGTTGGTAGAGCAAGGGACTGAAAATCCCTGTGTCGCTGGTTCGATTCCGGCTCTGGGCACTTTTCCGTGAAAGGAAATTATATGGGTCACTAGCTCAGTCGGTAGAGCACTTGACTTTTAATCAAGTTGTCGGGGGTTCGATTCCCCCGTGACTCATTTGAGAAAAGCCTCAGAAAACATAAAGTTTTCAGGGGCTTTTTGAAGTATAATTTGACAAAGTGCATATTTATTTAGTAGAATGTGCGGTATAGCGTATATTAAATATGATGAAAGGAGAGATGTTGATGAAAGAGAATAAAAAAACTTACTACCTGACTACAGCGATAGCTTATACGTCTGGCAAACCTCATATCGGCAATACTTATGAAGCAGTACTTGCTGATTCCATAGTGAGGTTCAAGCGAATGCAGGGTTATGATGTTCGTTTTCAGACAGGTACTGATGAGCATGGACAGAAGATTGAGCTTAAAGCTAAAGAAGACGGAATATCACCAAAAGAATTTGTAGATAATGTCGCAGGTCAGATAAAAAATATATGGGATTTAATGAATACTTCTTACGACAGATTTATAAGAACTACAGATGAGGACCATGAAAAACAGGTTCAGAAGATATTTAAGAAGTTATATGAACAGGGAGATATATATAAAGGTGAATATCAGGGAATGTATTGTACGCCCTGTGAATCATTTTTTACTCCGTCACAGCTTATAGACGGTAAATGTCCGGACTGTGGAAGAAAATGTGAAGAGGCAAAGGAAGAAGCGTACTTTTTTAAACTTAGTAAGTATGCTGACAGACTGATTGAGCATATTAATAATCACCCTGAATTCATTCAGCCGGAATCAAGAAAAAATGAAATGATGAATAATTTCCTTATTCCGGGACTTCAGGACCTGTGTGTGTCAAGAACGTCATTTAAATGGGGAATACCTGTTACTTTTGATGATAAGCATGTTATTTATGTATGGATTGATGCATTGAGCAATTATATAACAGGGCTTGGTTATGATGTAGATGGCGACAGCGATGAACTTTATAACAAATACTGGCCGGCAGACCTTCATCTCATAGGAAAAGATATATTGAGATTTCATACGATATACTGGCCAATTATGCTTATGGCGCTTGATATACCTCTGCCTAAGCAGATATTTGGACATCCATGGCTTCTTCAGGGTGATGGTAAAATGAGCAAATCAAAAGGAAATGTTCTTTATGCAGATGACCTTGTAAATATTTTCGGGGTTGATGCAGTGCGTTTCTTTGTACTTCATGAGATGCCGTTTGATAATGACGGAGTAATATCATGGGAACTTGTAATAGAGAGGGTTAATTCAGAACTTGCCAATACGCTTGGAAATCTCGTAAACAGAACAATATCCATGTCAAATAAATACTTTGACGGAATTGTAAGCAATGAGGCAGTAGAGGAAGAAACAGATAAAGACCTTAAAGACGTAGTTACATCTGTGGCTGGCAAAGTGGCGGAAAAGATGGAAAAACTCCGTGTTGCCGATGCAATTACAGAGATTTTTAATCTCTTCAGGAGATGTAACAAATATATTGATGAAACAATGCCATGGGTTCTTGCAAAAGAAGAGGATAAGAAAGACAGGCTTAAGACAGTTCTGTATAACCTTATTGAAAGTATCAGCATAGGCGCATCGCTTTTAGAACCGTTTATGCCCGAAACTTCAGAGAAGATTCTGAACCAGATTAATGCTGCAAAAAGGCCGCTTGAGTCTATGGGTGAATTTGGACTGTATAAGTCGGGAAGTAAGGTTACCGACAGCCCTGAGATATTATTTGCAAGGCTTAATGCGGATGATGTGATGAAAGAGGTTTTAGAAAAGTTTGGTGCAGATGAGGATACTGCATCCAAAGAAGAGGAAACAAAATCTACAGATGTTATAGATAATATACCGGCCAAACCGGAAATAGCTTTTGATGATTTTATGAAAATGCAGTTCCAGGTAGGGGAAGTTATTGAATGTAAAGAGGTTCCTAAATCAAAGAAGCTGCTTTGTTCCCAGGTTAAGATAGGAAACAGTGTAAAGCAGATTGTTTCAGGAATCAGAAAATATTATACTCCGGAAGAGATGGTCGGTAAGAAAGTTATGGTTTTAGTTAATCTGAAACCTGCAAAGCTGGCAGGAGTATTATCAGAAGGTATGCTTTTGTGTGCTGAGGATGCAGATGGTAACGTGGCGCTTGTAGTACCTGAAAAAGATATGCCGTCAGGAGCAGAGATATGTTAAAAATATTTGACAGCCATGCACATTATGACGATTCCAGATTTGATGAGGACAGGGATGTTCTTTTGTCAGGCATGGAAAATCATGGCGTAGGTTATATAGTAAACATTTCTTCAAGTATGGATACGTTATATAAAACACTTGAAATCACAGAAAAGTATCCTTATGTGTATGGAAGCGCCGGAGTTCATCCAAGTGAATGTGGAGAACTTACGGATAAGGATATTGATGTAATTAAAAGGACGTGCGCTGATAAGAAGATAGTGGCAGTAGGCGAGATAGGTCTTGATTACCACTATCCGGAGCCGGCGCGTGATATACAGAAGAAATGGTTTGAAAGACAGCTTGATGTTGCCGCAGAGTTTGATATGCCTGTTATTATACACAGCAGGGAAGCTGCAGAAGATACTTTGGATATTCTGAAACGCTATGATGATAAATTAAGGAAGAATAACAGAGGCGTTATACATTGTTTTTCGTACACGGTGGAAATGGCAAGGCAGTATATTGATATGGGATATAATATCGGAATCGGCGGGGTGCTTACTTTCAGTAATGCAAAGAAGCTTAAAAAAGTTGTTTGTGATATTCCGCTTGAAAAGATTGTAATTGAAACTGACTGTCCTTATCTTGCCCCTGCTCCGCACAGAGGAGAGAGAAGTGATTCAACATTTCTTCCTTATGTAATAAAAGCGATAGCAGAATTAAAAAATGTGGATGAAGAAGAAGTAATAGAAGTAACAGCAAAAAATGCAATAGAAATGTATGGGATAGAGGTATAACGTTTGGAAGGGTATCTGGTCAATCCAAAAAATACTGTAGAAATACTTAAAAGGCATAACATTCATTTTCAAAAAAAATTTGGACAAAATTTTCTTGTAGATGAACATGTTATGAAAAAAATAATCAACGCCGCGCAAATAACAAAGGATGACTGCGTGCTTGAAATCGGGCCCGGAATTGGAACCATGACACAGTTTTTGTGTGAGGTTTCCGGTAAAGTACTTGCCGTAGAAATAGATAAAACACTTATACCTGTTCTTGAAAGGACATTGTCCGATTATGATAATGTATCGGTTATATGTGGCGACATACTCAGGCAGGATATAAAAGAGCTGGCAGAACAATATAATAACGGCAGGCCTTTTAAGGTAGTCGCGAACCTTCCTTATTATATAACTACGCCGATTATAATGGGATTTCTTGAAAATGATGTACCTGTTGAAAGTATTACCGTAATGGTTCAAAAGGAAGTTGCAGAGCGTATGCAGGCCGGACCGGGAAGTAAGGCGTATGGCGCGTTATCCCTTGCTGTTTCATACTATGCGGAGGCATATCTTGCAGCCAATGTGCCGCAGAATTGTTTTATACCAAGGCCAAATGTTGCCAGTGCGGTTATAAGACTGAAAAAATATAAGGAGCCGCCGGTTAAAGTTAAAAACAGGGAGCTGATGTTTGCGCTTATAAGAGCTTCATTCCAGCAGAGAAGAAAAACATTATGTAATGGTATTAAAAATAACAGGGAACTTAATTACGGGCGTGAAGATGTTGAAAGGGTACTTGAACAGATGGGACTTGATAAAGGAGTCAGGGGAGAGGTACTCACTCTTTCGCAATTTGCGCAAATGAGTGATATTCTTTTGTAATTGTTCAATGTTTTTTCATAATTTGGTGGTAAAGTAGGGTGGATGAGGAAGGTGAAACAAATGAGTGATTTACCAATATATCATAATAATAATGAAGAATGGAGCCAGATGCTTCTTCTATATGACTCCGCAATAAAAGAAATAAGTACTAAACTTGAAATCCTTAATAATGAATTTAAACTTTCGCATCAATATAATCCGATTGAACATATATCAAGCAGACTGAAATCTTCAGACAGCATCGCGAGAAAGTTAAGGCGGAGGGAAAAAGAGCTTACTATTGCAAATGCAATACAGTATGTTAATGATATTGCAGGAGTGAGGGTTATATGTTCTTTTTCGTCAGATATATACAGAATTGCGAAAGCTATATCCAGTCAGAATGATATAGAGATATTAAAGATTAAGGATTATATACAGAATCCTAAGGAAAATGGTTATATGAGCTATCATATGATAGTAACAATACCAATATTTTTATCTGAAAAAACGGTAAAAACAAAGGTTGAGATTCAGATAAGAACTATAGCAATGGATTTTTGGGCGAGTCTTGAACATAAGATATATTATAAATTTGAGGGCAAAGCGCCGCATGGTATAAGAGCTGAGCTTAAAGAATGTGCCAATATAGTAGCGTTTCTTGATGAGAAGATGCTCTCAATTAATGAATATGTAAAAGAATATGCCGAAAAAGGTGTCGTCAACGATATGCTTATTGATGTCGATGGTGATACAAAACCAGAAAAGAAAAAGAAAAGATGGAGAGCAGGAGGACATTAAAATGAGTGAAGAGACAAAAGAGCCGACTATGGCGGATATGGAAGCAGAGATTAATGCAAGCATGGTAAATTACAAAGAGGGAGATATGGTTCACGGCGTAATTGCGGGAATTGAAAATTATGTCGTATATGTGGATCTTGGAACCTATATGCAGGGGATTATTCTTCCGGACCAGTTGAGCGATGATCCTGGATTTAGTATGCTGGATGATCTGAAACCGGGCGCAGAGATTGATGCCATTGTTATAAGAAAGGATGACAGCAATGGTAATCTTGTGCTTTCACTTAAACAGGCAAATTATATTAATGCATGGAGAGAAATTGAGGAAGCGCTTGAAAACGGTACGGAATATACCGTAAAAATTGCTGAAAGCGTAAAAGGAGGAGCCGTTGCATACTTGAACGGTATAAGAGGTTTTATTCCAACTTCCAGATTATCCATAGCACGTTTGGATAATGAAGCGAAAGAGGCATTGGTAGGAAAAACGGTTTCTGTAATTGTTGTAGAGGCAGATGCTGACAGGAGAAAACTTATACTTTCTGCACGTGAAGCGGAAGAAAGAAAAGCAGAAGAAGAGAGAGCTGAAAAGTTATCAGAAATACATACGGGTATGGTTCTAAAGGGAGTTGTAGAATCTATTAAACCATACGGATGTTTTGTTGATATAGGAAACGGCCTTTCAGGTCTCGTTCATATATCACAGATTGCAAACAAAAGGATTAAAACTCCGGGCGAAGTTGTAAAACAGGGCCAGGAAGTTGACGTTAAGATAACAGAGATAAAAGACGGTAAAATAAGTCTCAGCATGAAGGCGCTGCAGGATATAATGGAAAAAAATGAAACGCCTGAAAAGAGTGAAAACGAATATGTGTCAGGAGAAGAAGCGTCAACATCAATGTCAGCGCTTCTTGGGGAAATATCAATTGACGATTGATTTTGGAGGGAATTATGCCGGCATTTTTAGAAAATTTTTCGTCATTTAAAGGTGATGGCAGCCTTAATGAAAACGGTGAAACACTTAAAGAATTTCTTGATAAATATGATTCAGGAAAATATCGTAATCCAAGTGTAACGGCAGATGTACTGGTTTTCAGATATTACAAAGAGCTGCAGTCGGTAAATGATGATTTGTCCCTGCTTATGATAAAAAGGAAGAATCATCCGTGTATAGGATATTGGGCTCTTCCGGGAGGATTTTGCAATATTGGTGAAGATTTGGAGGCGGCGGCAAAAAGAGAGCTGTTTGAAGAAACTTCACTGACAGGGATACCAATAACCCAGATTTATACATGGGGAGAAACATGGCGTGATCCAAGAGACCGTATTATTACAACATCCTTTGCGGCACTTGTTGATGAATCAGTGCATGAACCGGTGGCAGGTGATGACGCTTCTGAAGCAATGTGGTTTGATGTGGACTTTAGAAAGTTGGCAAGTGAAATTGTCTATGAAAATAACGGAGAGATTGTAAAAAGTACTTATAGTGTGGTATTATTTAACAAAGAGTCTGCACAGAAATGTGAAGCATGCGTATGTATAAGAGAAAATCTGTATGGAATTTTGAAAGAAAGAAAATATGAAGTTGTGCATAGTGAAAATATTGCTTTCGATCATGCAAGATTCATAGTAAATGCCCTTTTGTACATTAAGCAGGCTATGGACAGTAATAGGAAGTAATAAAGACTTACCATCGGAGGAATATAAATTGTTACGCTTTATATATGTGATAATAACAGGTCTGATACTTGCGGTAATAGCGGTAATACGACTGGCATATGTAGCTTCACATGATAAGTTTAATGAAGAACAGCGTTATGGAGAGGCAGTTAAGGTTGTGAACCGCTTAAAAAAAAGAGGAAGGATATCTACGGTTATTTCAGGTGAGGATAACCTTCCGGACGAAGGCGGATACATAATGTATTCTAACCATCAGGGTAAATATGATGCGCTTGGTATTATGTATGGACATATTAAGCCTCTGTCAGTACTTATGGAATATAAAAAGTCAAAATGCATTTTAACCTCACAATTTATTGATGCAATTGGCGGAAAAAGAATTAAGATGGATGACCCGAAACAGCAGATAGGCGTGCTTAATGAAATTGCCACAGAGGTTAAAGAGGGAAGACGTTACTTAATATTTCCTGAAGGCGGCTATAATGATAACCACAATCATCTGCAGGAATTCAGGGCAGGATGTTTCAGATGCGCGATAAAAGCCAGATGCCCGATTGTTCCAATATGTCTGATAGATTCATGGAAACCATTTGGTGTTAATTCATTGAAAGCAGTTACAACATATGTGCATTTTCTTAAGCCGATTGAGTATGTAGAGTATTGTAATATGAAAGCCGCAGAAATAGGGGCGCTGGTGAAAAGCAGGATTTCTGAAAAGTTAATAGATATATTAGGCGAATGTTAATTCATAAAACAGGCATCTTCTCACATAGAATGATTACATATAGTGAGGAGGTGTTTTTGTTTTGTATTTTTTTAGAAGATGTACCGTTATGATTATTTTTGTGGCGGTATTTTTATTGTCCGCCTGTGGAATGAAAAAAACTTCTGAAGAAAAAGTAAAGGATATTGAATTTACGGTTGTAAATGATGAAGATATACCTGAAACTTTAAAAAATGCAATTGAAGAAAAGAAAAAAAGCGCGTTTAAGCTGAGTTACGCAGATAATAATGATTTGTATCTTATGGCAGGCTATGGCGAGCAGCCGACCGGGGGATACAGTATTGTAGTTGATGAACTTTATGCAACGGATAATACAATAGTTTTTGCGACTACACTTAAAGGGCCGCAGGAAGCTGAAAGCGTACAAAGTTTTATAACCTACCCGTATATTGTTGTAAAAATGGAATATCTTGATTATGAAGTAATATATAAATAATATAAAAAATATTTTGTGCACGAAAGGAGTGTTTTTTTGGAGCTGATTAAGAGAAATATACATATGAATATGATAAAGTGTAAAAGCAGTATGCAGATGACGATAGACAATGATATTAATGTTCCTGATGTAAAGCCGGATATTAACATGGTTATACGTGAAAACGGTGAAATAAAAATTCATGAAATAAAACCTGCCAATGGAAAGGTTTTATTAAAGGGAGTTTTGATGTTTCATATTTTGTATGAAGACACGGATAGCGAAAGTCATATACAGCACATGGAAGGTCAAATTCCTTTTGATGAAGTAGTTAATATGGATAATGCATGCGGAGAAGATAATGTACATGTTAAATGGGAGCTTGAAGGGCTTAGTGCAGAAATAATTAATTCCAGAAAAATTAATATTAAGGCTGTCCTTAAGCTGACGACAATGGCCGAAGAGCTTGTAGATGAAGAAGCGGCGGTGGATATAAGCGATGAACCGTATATTGAAAAGCTTTATTCGGATAAAATGATTTCAGAGCTTGCATTAAGTAATAAAGATGTGTGCAGAATTAAAGATGAGGTTATACTGCCTTCAGGCCGTGACAGCATAAGGGAAATTATATATGAAGAGCTGGTGCCTGAAGAGGTGGAAATGAGGCTTATTCAGGATAAGTTAAGCATAAGAGGAACTTTAAAGGTATTTATACTTTATAAAGGTGCAGAAGATGAAGGAATATGTGATTTTGAATCAAAAATCACGTTTTCCGATGAAGTACAATGCAGCGGATGCGATGAAAACATGATTTCTTACGTGGAAATGGTTATTCAGGATAAAGATATACAGATTAAAGCTGACGAAGACGGCGAGGACAGGATAATTGATATAGAAGCTGTGGCGGCTCTTGATATAAAAGTGTATAAGGAGGAGCCGGTAAGCCTTCTGGCAGATTTATACTCAACGTCGAATGAAGTAATACCTGTATTTAAGGATATTATGCTTGAAAATATCGTTATGAGAAATAACAGCAAAGTCCGTATTAACGACAGGCTTACCATAGATTCAGATAATCCGGCTATAATGCAGATATGCAGCGCGCAGGGAGCAGTAAGGATTGATGATGAAGAAATTGTTAATGGAGGCATTGAAGTATCCGGGGTAATAGAAGTACAGCTGATGTATTTTACCGAAGGAGAAGGAAGACCTGTAAGTTCGTATATCGGAGCGATACCATTTACACATCTTATTGAAGCAAGGGGCATAAATGATGACTGTATATATGAGATAAACCCTATGGTTGAACAGATACATGTAATGGTTATTGATGGAAATGAAACGGAAATTAAAGCGGTAATAGGTATGGATACAATAGTATTTAACCGTTTTAACCAGTCGGTAATTACAGATTACCAGATATCTGAAAAAGATATGGAAACCTTTTGGGATATTCCCGGATTAACCGGATATATTGTACAAAGAGACGACAGCCTGTGGAGTATAGCAAAGAAATTTTCTACTACAATGGATTCAATAAAAGAAATGAATGATATCGAAACGGAGGATGTGTCGCCAGGACAAAAACTTCTGCTTATAAAACAGGTTGATATGCTTTAATGAATAAAAAGGCTTATTTGGTAAATACTACGATTAGGCGATTGCGAACAGGCTTCGCAGTTATCTGATATATTATTAAAAGAGGAGATTGCCATATGAACGAAGATACAATAAGCCTTCTTAAAGAATGTAATTCGGGTTGTAAATCAGCTACCAATAGTATGGAGCAGGTACTTGGCTATGTAAAAAACGAGAAACTTGCAGCACTCATTAACAAATATAATGATAAGCATATTAAACTTGGTGATGAGTGCCACAAACTGCTTAATGAAAATAACGAAGATGAAAAAGATCCGTCAAAGATATCGGCTATGTTTGCTGAAATGGGAACAGATATTAAGCTTAAAATGGAAAACAGTACCCACAAAATAGCAGATTTGCTTATAGATGGATGTACAATGGGAATTAAATCATTAAGCGAATATCTCCACAAATACCGCAGTGCAGATGAGAATATAATAGACCTTACAAAAAGGCTTATTAAAGCAGAGCAGGAATTTATGGATGAGTTACTTGAGTTTTTATAACAATAATTGACAGGAATTATTAAAAGACAAAACAACATTTTAATTTTAAGATATCTTAAATTTAAAATGTTGTTTTAATTTACAAATATATTGAAAGCAAGTATAATAATAAAATGAGATTTGTAAGTTTTAACGCAAATAAAAAGGGATAATTTTGATGTACAGTATAAGCAGTTATATAAAAAAATTTTTTATTGAGAAAACAAATGATACAAAAATTCAGTTTATCCGTTATGTATTTGTAGGAGGAACGGCATTTGTTTTCGATGCAGCAAGTCTTTGGGCGCTAAGTTTTTTAATGCATTATCTGATAGCGGCGGCAGCAGCATTTATTATTGGGCTTTTAATTAACTTTTTTCTGTCCAGGTTATTTGTATTTACCGGTAATAATGTAAATGCAGTAATTGAGTTTGTGGTTTATGCAGTTATAGGGGTACTTGGGCTTGGAATAACAGAATTATTAATGTATATTTTTACTGAAAAGGCAGGATTTTATTTTATGTTTTCCAAAATTGTAACGGCCATAATAGTTCTCATCTGGAATTTTGGAGCAAGAAAAATAATTCTATATAGGGGGAAGGGTAGATGAAAGTTGTAATTATCGGAGCAGGCCCTGCGGGTATTACGGCGGCATATGAACTGGTGAAAAAGCATCAGGGGAACGAAGTTGTAGTACTTGAGGAAAGTAATCGTATAGGCGGAATATCCCAGACTGTCAGGTATAATGGTAACAGAATGGATATAGGAGGCCACAGATTTTTTTCTAAAAGCAAGCGGGTAACAGACTGGTGGTATGAAATAATGAAACCACAGTCAGCAGCATCAATTGACGATAAGATTCTGAAAAGGGAAAAGGAATATAGTGAAACCGGGGCGGACCCAGAAAAAGAGGATAATGTCATGCTGAAAAGGCGCAGGGTTTCACGTATATATTATAAAAATAAATTTTTTGATTATCCTGTGACAATGAAAGCGGAAACAATTAAAAATATGGGATTTGCAACTACAATACAGGCCGGATTTTCATATATGGGTTCTGTATTTCATAAGCTTCCTGAAGATTCGCTTGAGAATTTTTATATAAACAGGTTCGGAAAGAAACTTTATTCAATGTTTTTTGAAGGATATACTGAAAAAGTATGGGGAAGACATCCTTCCCGTATTTCAGCCGATTGGGGTTCACAACGTGTAAAAGGTTTGTCTATTACTGCGGTTATAAAGGACATGCTTACCAAGGTGACAGGAAGTAAAAAGGAAGTGGAGACTTCCCTGATTGAAGAATTTTATTATCCTAAGTTTGGTCCCGGACAGCTTTGGGAAACGGCGCTTTCACAGGCGGTAGATGCAGGCGCAGTCCTTAAAATGAACTGCTGCGCAGTGAAAATTAATACTGAAGGCGGTAAGGTAACAGGTGTGGTATATGAAGAAAATGGCATACAGCATGAGGAAAAAGCGGATGTTGTAATATCTGCCATGCCGGTAAAGGAACTTGTAAGCGCGCTTGATGCGGAAGTACCTGAAAATATTGCAAAAGCGGCACAGGGATTACCGTACCGGGATTTTATTACAGTAGGGCTTCTGCTTAAACGTCTTAAATTAAAAAATACGACTGACATTGCTAATTTTAACGGACTTGTTCCGGATTGCTGGATATATATTCAGGATTCTTCAGTTAAGCTTGGCCGTTTGCAGATTTTTAATAACTGGTCGCCTTATATGGTAAAGGATTTCCAGGATAAGGTATGGGTAGGTCTTGAGTATTTCTGTAACGAGGGAGACGATATGTGGCAGAGCAGGGATGATGACTTTATTAATTTTGCCATAGGGGAACTTGAAAAAATAGGCATTATAGATAAGGATGATGTACTTGATTATAATATGGAAAGAGTAAAAAAAGCATATCCTGCATATTTTGATACATATGACCAGATAGATGATATAAAAGCATATCTGGATGGATTTAATAATCTTTTCTGTATAGGAAGAAACGGTCAGCACAGATATAACAATATGGATCATTCAATGATTACTGCATTTGAAGCAGTAAAAGAAATTATGTGTTCTGAAAATGGAAAATATAATAAAGAAAAAATATGGAATGTAAATGCGGAGAAAGATTATCATGAAGAAAAATAAGGATATAATTTTATATATACTGCCGGTATTGATTTTTGCTTTTTTGAAATGTACAAAGCTTGATAATGAAGCATATACAGGACATATTATGTTTATATGCTTTGTGGCGCTTGCGGCATACGGATGTTATCTTAAATTTAAAGGCAGGCTTACTGCGCAGAAAGCAGTGACACTGATTATAATAGCCGGAATTGTTTTAAGGACAGGTTATACTGCATATACGCATGTATTTGACAGACAGCATGATATAGGTATGAATGATGAAAACGGAGTGGGACACTGGGGTTATCTTTATCATATTATAAACGGACATCTTCCGCCAAGCAATGAATATCAGTTTTATCAGCCGCCGTTATTTTATATTATATCAGCCGCAGTGATAAGACTGTTAATGCTTGTAACCGGCGTTACTGACTGGACACAGTTTTTATATATGACCCAGTTTGTTTCCTGTGTCGCTTCTTGTGTAGTACTGATTTTTATGGAAAAAATAATGGACTCGCTTAAAATTAATAAAAAGTTTCAAATAGCGGCAATTTCACTTACAGCTTTTTATCCGGCGCAGATACTTACTGCAGGAAGGTTTAATAACGATTCGCTTGCTCTTATGTTTATGGTTCTTGCGCTTTATTTTACATTACGCTGGCATCAGAGCTTTAAAATGAGATATATAGTGGGTATTGCGTTTGCAATAGGACTTGGAATGATGACGAAGATAAATGTTGCAATTATTGCATTTGTTACCGGTCCTTTAATGCTGTATCATTTATTTAAATGTATCAGGAACAGGGATATGTCTGTACTTAAAATGCTTATAATACAGTTTATTGTGTTTGCAGTTATATGTTTTCCGTGCGGACTGTGGTATCCAATCAGGAATTATATTGAATTTGACCAGCCTCTTAATTATGTGCATGAGCTTGGGGAAGATTCTTTTGTATACACGGGATATGCTTCATGGATTATGCGCTGGCTCAGGTTCCCGCTGTTTAATTTCTTTGAAGTTCCGTATATGAATATGATGGAAGATACCAATATTATTATGGCGCTTATTAAGACAGGCGTGCATGGGGAATTTGACTATGAAAATATAACAACGTTGTTTGCAGGGTTAATTGATTATGTACATCTTATACTGCTTGTGTTTACGGCATTTGCAATCGGTTTTGTAATGATTAAAAACAGGGATATGGATAAAACACAGAAATATTCTGCGTTCTGGGTATGGATATTGATGGCAGTTTTCTATATACAGTTTAATATAAATTATCCGTTTTTATGTAGTGCGGATTTTCGGTATGTACTGCTGGGGCAGATTGCAGCATCCCTGTTTATTTCATATCTGACAGAATATACTTTTCGACATAAAGAAATTAAGGCATATAAATATCTTACCGGCTTTACCGTTATTCTGTGCGGTACGTTCTGTATTATGGGAATTATGCATTTTTGTTAAAAGAGGGGGAATATATGCGTGAAAGAATATATGCTTGATTTGTTTAAAAAGACATATGGCAGCAGCGATGGGGTAAGAGTATTTTTTGCACCGGGCAGGGTCAATCTTATAGGAGAGCATACCGACTATAATGGAGGCCATGTTTTTCCATGCGCGCTTACGCTTGGTACATATGCGGCGGTAAGAAAAAGAAAAGATAATAAAATAAGGATGTATTCTAAAAATATTGCCAAAGGAAATATCATAGAAAGGAACTACGGGGATTTCTCCGTTACTAATAAAAATAACTGGAGTAATTATCCTTATGGCGTCGTATGGGCATTATCACAAAAGGGAATACACCTTGAGCAGGGATTTGACGTGGTATATTATGGTAATATTCCTTCAGGCGCAGGACTTTCGTCATCAGCGTCAATAGAAGTGCTTACCGCATATATGTTAAGGGAAATATATGGATATAAGATGGAGCTTCAGGACATTGCGCTGATGTGTCAGTATTCGGAGAATAATTATAATGGAATGAACTGCGGAATTATGGATCAGTTTGCTTCTGCCATGGGCAAAGAGGGCCATGCAATATTTCTGGATACGGCAAAGCTTGAATATGAATATGCTCCTGTAAATCTTGAAAATAAGAAGATTGTTATAATGAATACTAATAAGAAGCATAACCTCGGTACTTCAAAATATAATGAGAGAAGGAGCGAGAGCGAAGCTGCCCTGAGGTCATTACAGACGAGGCTTCCGATAAAGTCTCTTGGAGATATGTCAGCAGAGCAATTTGAGGAATATAAGTATCTTATTGATAATTCGGTAAACAGAAAGAGAGCAAAACATGCCGTATATGAGAATCAAAGGACAATACAGGCATATAATGCACTTGTTGCAAATGATATAGAACGTTTTGGGCAGCTTATGATACAGTCACATGAGTCATTGAGGGATGATTATGAGGTGTCATGCAGGGAGCTGGATATTCTTGTTGCTGAAGGTATAGATTGTAAAGGCGTATGCGGAATCAGAATGACCGGCGGAGGTTTCGGAGGATGCTGTGTAAGTATAATTGATTCGGAATATGTAGATGAAGCTTCTGCAATAATTGGCAGCAGATATGAAAAAGCGGTCGGATATAAGTGCGATTTTTATACTGTACTGCCGGGCGGAGGACCGGCTGAGTTATAGGAGGCTGTATGGATATTAAAGAATTACTGGCTAAAGTTAAAAATAATGAGATTGATACAGATGAAGCAGAAAAGTTGCTGAAAAAACTGCCTTATGAAGATATGGGATTTGCAAAGATAGACCATCACCGTAAATTCAGGCAGGGACATTCAGAGGTAATATATTGCGAGGGCAAAAAGAAAGAGCATCTTGCTGAAATATTTAAGGCTCTTGCAAGGGAAAATAAAAGAGTGCTTGGTACCAGGGCTTCAGAAGAGCAGTATCTGTATGTCAGGGAGCAGATACCTGATATATGTTATGATGAAAGTACCAGGCTCATTACGTATATAAAGGAAGATATACCCTGTATAGGAAATATTGCAGTATGCGCAGCGGGAACATCGGATATGCCGGTTGCTGAAGAAGCGGCGCAGACGGCTGAGTTTTTTGGAAGCGGCGTTACAAGGGTATATGATATAGGAATTGCCGGAATACACCGGCTGTTTGCCAATATTGATATTATTAATCAGGCCTCCTGCATTATTGCTGTGGCAGGAATGGAGGGAGCGTTGCCGGGAATTATTGCGGGGCTTACGGACAAGCCTGTTATTGCGGTTCCGACCTCTGTAGGATACGGTTCCAATTTTGGAGGGCTTTCTGCGCTTCTTACCATGTTGAACTCATGTGCAAACGGAGTTACGGTAGTAAATATAGATAATGGTTACGGTGCAGCTTATACGGCGGATGTAATTAACAAATTGATTAATGGGAAGGAGCAGCGCTGATATGAAAAAGCTTTATTTTATGTGTGATTCAGGAATAAGCGGAGATATGACGGTTGCATCTCTGTTAAGTCTGGGGGCAGATGAAAAAGTGCTCAGGGATGTGCTTAAAAGCATTACTCCCGGTGAATTTGATATAAATATTTATCAGACGGAGAAAGCAGGTATATCTGCAAAAAAGTTTGACGTTATTGCCAAAGAAGGACATGTGCACAGACATTTAAGCGATATTGACAAGATAATTGACAATACGGTAATGACCGATAATGCGAAGAAGCTGGCGCATAAAATATTTTTAATTGTAGCACAGGCTGAGGCAAAAGCGCATGGCGTTGATATTAATGATGTACATTTTCATGAGGTAGGAGCTGTTGATTCAATAGTGGATATAATATCAACAGCAGTATGTATAGATAATATTGGCATAGACGAAGTTATTATATCATCTGTTTCAGAAGGATGCGGATATGTAAATTGCGCACATGGCAAACTTCCCGTGCCGGTACCGGCTGTCATGAATATTGTACAGGAATATGGGATTGAAATGAGACAGACTGAAAATAAAGGCGAGATGATAACGCCTACAGGGGCGGCTATTGCTGCAGCGCTCAGAACCCAAAGCAGGAAACCTGAAAGTTTTAATATTCTTGCAACAGGCGTGGGAGCAGGAACAAAGGATTTTGAACATCCTAATATATTAAGGGTTATGATTATAGATGAAAAAGAGGGTATATGGGAGCTTAGCAGTAATATAGATGATACTACGGGTGAAGCAATGGGACATACGATGGAGCTGCTGTTTGAAAACGGAGCTCTTGACGTATATTATCAGCCGATATATATGAAGAAAAACCGGCCCGCGTATATGCTTAATATACTTTGTAAAGAAGACAGGATTAAGGAACTTGAAGATATTGTTTTTGAGAATACGACAACGATAGGCATCAGAAGGCATTTTTGTGAAAGAACAGAGCTTTTCAGGGAAAGTATATGCAAAGATACCGGATATGGCAAAATAAAATATAAATTATGCCATATAAATGGCACTAAAAGGGTTTATCCTGAAGCTGATTCAGTAATGGAGGCATCGCGTAAAACCGGAATTGGATATACAGAGATGTACAGAATTTTAAGCAGGGAATTTACTGCAGAGGAGATGGATTAAATTCATGGGAGCAAAACGAAGGATAAGTAAAAAAGAAAAAGAGAGAATAGACGAGATACTTAAAAGACTTGATGAATATTATACAAAGGAAGTCAGATGCTATCTTAATCATGAAAATGCGTGGCAGCTTCTTATTGCTACAATTTTAAGCGCACAGTGTACTGACGCCCGTGTAAACATTGTAACCAAAGAACTGTTTAAAAAATATACTTCAATTGAAGAACTTGCGCAGGCGGATATAAAAGAACTTGAAGAATATATACATTCCGTTGGTTTCTATACGACAAAAGCGCGTAATATTAAAGCGTGCGCAGAAAGAATAGTAACGGAATTTGGAGGAGAGGTACCGCAAGGTATTGATGAACTTACAAGCCTTGCAGGTGTTGGAAGAAAAACTGCTAACGTTATACGAGGCAATATTTTTAAAGAACCGAGTATCGTTGTAGACACACATGTAAAAAGGATTTCAGGGAAGCTTGGATTTACAAAAGAAACTGACCCGGTGAAAATAGAATATGAACTTATGGAAATTCTTCCTGAGGAACACTGGATAAGGTATAATATGCAGATTATTACACATGGAAGGGAAATATGTACTGCAAGAAGTCCAAAATGCACGCAATGTTTCCTTAGCGATTTGTGTAAAAGCGGGGAAAAGCCTTGCACTAATTAATAAAATGGATTATATTAAGTAATAGTATTTTCAGGAGGAATAGTTATGAAATTTGATAGAAAAACGAAAAAAATAATAGCTTCTGTTATATGTGTTATACTCGTACTTGCAATGGTTATTCCACTTTTAGTTTCAATGACATCGGTATTTTAAAAACAGACTGTTATTGTAAGCAGTATGCAATTGGTAAGGAGTTAGTTATATATGGCTACTGAATATAGTTACAGAAAAAGAAGCAGACAGCGTAAACTTCGCAGAAAACGCAGAATGATTATTCTGTCTGTATGTGCAGTATTACTTATAGCATTAATAATAGTTATATGCGCCGTGTGTTTCAGGAATAAAAGTAAAAATACGGAAAACATGGACAACATAACAACTGAGATAAAAGAAAATGAAAAGATAAAAGACGGAGTTTTTATACAGTCAGTTGCGGTAGGAGGCAAGAATTATAACGAGGCTCTGCAGGTTGTAGATGAATATATTGAAACGCTTTCATCAAAGGAACTAATAGTGTCAGTAAATGGAAACAGCGTTACTACAACCCTGGGCAAGCTTGGCTTATCATGCGATACGGAGAAGTA
The DNA here is from genome assembly GCA_947594855.1 of uncultured Lachnospiraceae bacterium. Lineage (GTDB taxonomy): Bacteria > Bacillota > Clostridia > Lachnospirales > Lachnospiraceae > V9D3004. The sequence continues at coordinate 17,217 of CANQEL010000023.1, read as the reverse complement.
TGTAAGGGATGCTTTTGAGTTAAAGGAAAATGAAAGTATCAGCCTTCAGTTTGACCTTAATAGCAGTAAAGTAGATAAATTTGTAAAAAATAAATGTACCGATTACAATATACAGGCAAAAAATGCCGGACTTAAGCGTAAGAACGGTGAATTTAAAATTACTAAATCGAAAACAGGAAAGCAGGTTGATGAGGCCGCAACGGCAAGCCTTATTATGAGTACGGTTGCAACTTCTGCCGCGGGTTCTTATCCGGTGAACGTAAATGCGGTTATCAGTGAGACTCAGCCGGATTATACGTCAGAGGATATGGAAAAATGTGATGACATACTTGGAAAATTTTCTACAACATTCAGTGAGGGTGAAATACAAAGGTCACACAACCTGAGAAATGCCGTAGGGTTTATTGATGGAAGCGTTGTATATCCGGGCGAAACTTTTTCGGTGGCAGATAAGATATATCCGCTTAGCGCAGATAATGGTTATGAGGAGGCTCCTTCATACGCTGACGGCGAAGTAGTTGAAAGTCTTGGAGGAGGAGTTTGCCAGGTATCTACAACTCTTTATAATGCAGTTCTTAGGGCAGAGCTTGAAATAGTAGAGCGTTCCCCACATTCAATGGTGGTAACATATGTACAGCCGTCTATGGATGCGGCGATTGCAGGCGATTATAAAGACCTTAAGTTTTCAAACAATACAGATACTCCTATATATATACAGGGCGTTGCCAGCGGAGGGGTTATTACATTTACGGTATATGGCGATGAAACCAGACCGACTGAAAGAAGCATTGAGTTTCAGTCGGTTAAAGTAGAAACAATACAGCCGGGCAAGGATATTGTAACTGAAGATAAAACCCAGCCGGAAGGATATGAAAAAGTTACGCAGCAGGCGCATGTAGGATATGTTGCAAATCTGTATAAGATAATATATGAAAACGGCGTTGAACAGTCGCGTGAAAAAATTAATTACAGCAAATATAATGCCGAACCGCGTCATGTAATTGTAGGAACTAAAAAGGCTGAAGATGATAAAAATAACGATAATAAGAAAGATAAAAATAAGAATAAAAATAAAAAGCAGAATAATGACGCACAGAATAATAATACTGTAAAGCCTACTGAGGCACCAGAACAGGTACCGGAAACTCCGCAGACTGAAGAGCCTGTCCAGACTGAAGATTCATCCCAGACAGGCACAGAAGACACCACAGCACAATAGAATTTATTGTGCAGGAGTATAGAGAGATGGAAGATACGGGAAAAGATATAATAATGACAGGCTGGGCAGGGTTAAACGGTTCAGCGGTACTTGCAGATAAATATTACGATAATCTTATTAAAAAGATTCCTGGTTTTATTATTAATAAGGTAAAAGAGTTAATACGTGATAACGGTACCGAAAAAGCAGAAGAGACAGCAGAGGCGTTTGGAGCAGAATATTTTCATGTTTCTGAAGGCGGCGTCTATAAAGCGCTTTGGGATTTGTCGGTGAAAGAAAATACCGGCGTAGAAGTATATCTTTCAAGGATTAATATCAGACAGGAAACGATAGAGATATGCGAGTATTTTGATATAAATCCGTATATGCTTAATAGTAATGGCAGTCTGCTTATTATTTCGGACAGGGGAAACATAGTTTTAAAAGCGCTTCATGAGGCAGGCATAGAAGCGGGTATTATCGGATATACATGTAAAGGTAATGATAAAGTTGTTATAAGCGGTGACGTAAAAAGCCACATACAGTCACGTATCAGGGATGAACTTTTCAGATTCGGGGCTTGAATATATAAAAAGGAAAGTGGATATTATGAGAGAAAAAATATTGGATATGTTATATGGAAACAGTAAAATATCAGCTGCCGACATGGCCGTAATGTTAGGTTATTCAGAACAGGAGATTAAAGACGAGATAGCGGCGATGGAGCAAGAGGGAATTATCTGCGGCTATACTACAATGATTAACTGGGATAAGACTGAAAATGAAAAGGTATCTGCGTTTATTGAGGTTAAAGTCGCCCCACAGAGGGGGCTTGGTTTTGATAAAATTGCTGAGAGGATATATAAATTTGATGAAGTTGAGAGCGTATCGCTTATGAGCGGCGGATTTGACCTTGGCGTTACGATTGAGGGCAAGACGATAAAGGAAGTAGCAATATTTGTACATGAAAAACTTGCACCGCTTGAATCGGTAATAAGTACGTCTACGCATTTTGTCCTGAAGAAATATAAAGAACACGGAGTAACACTCGTGAGCGAACCAAAGAAAGCAGGAAGGATGATGATTACACCATGAGAGAACCATTATCTAAAATGATTAAAACGATACCGCCTTCAGGTATAAGAAAATTTTTTGATATAGTAAGTGAAATGGAGGATGCCATATCCCTTGGTGTCGGGGAACCTGATTTTGATACTCCATGGCATATAAGGGAAGAAGGTATCTATTCACTTGAACAAGGAAGAACCTTCTATACATCCAATGCAGGGCTTAAAGAACTTAAAGAAGAGATAAGTAAATACCTTAAAAGGTCGCAGAATATACAGTATCCTGCAGGCGACATTCTTGTTACGGTTGGAGGCAGCGAGGCTATAGATATCGCTCTGAGGGCTATGCTGGACCCCGGTGATGAGGTTCTCATACCGCAGCCAAGTTATGTTTCATATGAACCGTGTACGCTGCTTGCCGATGGAAAACCTGTAATAATACAGCTTAAAGAAGAAAACGATTTCAGGCTTACCAAAAAGGAGCTTTTGGATGCTGTTACGGAAAAGACCAAAATACTTGTTCTTCCATTTCCAAACAATCCGACAGGCGCAATAATGGAGAAAAAGGATCTTGAAGAAATTGCGGAGGTTATAATTGAAAAAGACCTTTTTGTTATTTCTGATGAAATATATTCAGAGCTTACATATTCGGGTAAACATATTTCAATAGCTTCGCTTCCGGGTATGCAGGAAAGAACGGTACTTATAAACGGATTTTCCAAAGCATATGCGATGACCGGATGGAGACTTGGATATGCGGCAGCGCCACATGCGATTATTGAACAGATGATAAAAATTCATCAGTTTGCGATAATGTGCGCGCCTACTACAAGCCAGTATGCTGCGCTTGAAGCGTTGCGTAAGGGCGATTCTGATGTTAAGAGAATGAAAGAATCTTATGATAAGAGAAGGAGATTTCTTCTTAATGAGCTTAAAAGGATAGGACTGGACTGCTTTACGCCGTATGGAGCTTTCTATGCATTTCCAAGCATCAAAAAATTTAACATGACGTCTGACGAATTTGCAGAGAGGCTTTTAAAGGAACAAAAGGTAGCCGTTGTTCCGGGTACCGCTTTTGGAGCGTGCGGCGAAGGGTTCCTTAGGATATCCTATGCGTATTCTATTGATGATTTGAAGGTTGCGCTTGGAAGGATAGAGGATTTTATAAAGTCGCTATAAAAACAATATCGTGTTAATTGCGCAGACTTTCACATACCAATGCAAGGCACGCTTTCGCTGCCCTCGCTGCGCAGCGGTGCATAAGCTCGAAAAGACCTCGCTAAGTACCGGCGCGCTCGCAGCACCTGCGTATGGTATGCGAAAGTCTGCGCAATTTTTACAGAACCTTGTTTTTGCAGTATAATTAAAATCCTGCTCCTGAGTGCAAACGTGTCTTATGACGGATATGGGGCAGGATATATGGAAAGGTGAGTTACATGAATATCGTACTTTTTGAACCGGAGATACCTCAGAATACAGGCAATATTGGGCGGACATGTATCGCAACAGATACGTGTCTGCATCTTATCGGTCCTATGGGTTTTCAGATAAATGAAAAAGCGGTAAAAAAGGCCGGTCTTGATTATTGGCCGAAGCTCAAATTAGAAACATATATATCATACAGGGATTTTATGGAGAAGAATCCGGATGCTAAAATATATATGGCAACAACTAAGGCTGAGAAAATATACACTGAAGTTAATTATGAAGAAGACTGTTTTATTATGTTCGGAAAAGAAAGCGCAGGTATTCCTGAAGAGATTCTGGTGCAAAACAGGGAAAACTGCATAAGAATCCCAATGATTGAGAATATTCGTTCACTTAATCTGAGTAATTCAGTAGCAATAGTTCTTTATGAAGCGCTAAGGCAGAATAATTTTAATAAAATGCAGCGAAAAGGAGAACTACACCGACTCAGATGGTAGCGAGAAAGAAAATTCGGTACCTGTATCAATGGTGCTGACAACATTTATATGTTCGCCATGGGCGGTTATGATTTCTTTAACAATGGACAGACCAAGACCAGTTCCGGTTTTATCTTTTCCCCTGGATAAATCTGTTTTATAAAAACGGTTCCATATTTTTCCCAGACTTTCTTTTGGTATTCCTATGCCGTTATCTTTAACGGAAACAAAAATTTTATCATTTTTTGAATATGTTGATATACGCACAGTTGATTTATTGTGGCTGAATTTAATTGCATTATCCAGGAGGTTGTAAAGAACCTGCTGAATTTTTCCCATATCAGCATAAACCATGGCTTCCGGCTGGTCAAATACGAGCGATATTTTAATGTGTTTTTTCCTGCAGGTACCCTCAAAGCTTGTGGCAGTCTGTTTAATTATTTTGTTTATGTCAAATACGGAAGGGGCAAGAACTATTGAATTGTCATCAAAACGGGTAAGCTCAAGAAGGTTTTCGGTGAGCTTGGTGAGCCGGTCCGTTTCAAATTGAATAATTCCAAGATATTTTTCATACATTTCAGGAGGAATGGTTCCGTCGAGTATGGCTTCCGTATAGCCCCGTATGGAAGTAAGCGGTGAACGGAAATCGTGTGAAATATTTGCAATGAAATCTTTCTGGTATTTTTGAGTCTTATTTAAGTCGTCACCTATACATGTAAGGGCGTCATGTATTCTTTTAAATTCATCATTTGAAGATATCTTATAATCATAGGAATAATTACGGTTGCTTAACTGCATTGATGCGGTAAGGGTACGTTTTAAAGGAACAAGAACAATTCTGTAAATAAAACAGTATACAGCGGTTATAAGGATACCCAGGGCAAGTATATATATCCAGTATGAACGGTTAATGCGGTCAGCTCTTTTATGAATTTCTCTCATATAACTTAATGTAACTATATATCCCCTGGATTCCATATTATAATTTATAGGATACGAAACAGAAATAAATGCATCATCTATAAATCCCGGCAGCGTTATATTACTTGAAATCATTTCAGAAAGAATGTCGTTTTCAAAATCAAAGAGATTGATACTGACGTTTCCTCCGGTATCATATACAACAGTACCATCTTTCCTTACAAGCAGAATACGCACGCCGGCGTACTCGGAAAGTACAGATATTTCCTTTGTGAGTTCAGAGTTTGAAAGAGAAGCATAATAACCTGATATGTAATTGCCGGCAAGCTGTCTTGCTTTATTATATAGCAGGGTTTCTTCTTCATTAGCCAAATTATGTGATATTAATTTCGGTCCGATTATCGCCCATCCAAACAATAAAAACACAAGGGTAATTATATAACAGGAAAAAAGTTTTACAGACATTAATTACACCCCAGTTATCAAATTGCTTTTTTAATTTCAAATTTATAACCTATACCCCAGACAGTAGTAATGCCCCAATACTCATGGTCTTTAATCTTTTCACGGAGACGTTTGATATGTACATCCACAGTACGCGTGTCTACTATATATTCATAGCCCCATATATGGTCCAAAAGCTGTTCGCGGTTAAATACCTGGTTCGGATGTACTGCAAGAAAATATAAAAGTTCAAGTTCTTTTGGAGGCATATCTATGCTTTTGCCATAATATATTACAGAGTAATTGGACAGATTAATTATAATGTCAGGATATTCCACACACTTATCAGAGGAATTTTTATAAGAGGGTTCTTTTACAGCGGGGGTAAATCTTCTTAATACTGCTTTGACGCGCGCGACCAGTTCTTTTGAATCAAAAGGTTTGGTAATGTAGTCGTCAGCGCCCAATTCGAGGCCGAGAACACGATCAAAAACCTCACTTTTTGCAGAAAGCATAATAATGGGGGTTAAGGATTTTTTTCTTATTTCACGGCATACGTCATATCCGTCCATTCCCGGAAGCATAAGGTCAAGAAGAATAAGGTCGGGCTTATAATTTGAAAATTCTGCAATAGCCTCCTCGCCGTTTTTTACGGTTTTGGTATTAAAACACTCTTTTGTAAGGTAAAGAGATATCAGTTCTGCAATACTCTCATCATCGTCAACAATTAAAATACGCTGTTTATCTGTCATTGTAGTCTCCTCCTTAACTCTTAAACTCTACTATTGTAACTCCATGGTCTCCTTCACCAAATTCACCGATACGGTAAGAAGATATATAACTTAAGTTTTTAAGATGGGAATGGACAGCCCTGCGCAGCGCGCCGGTACCTCTCCCATGAATAATTGTCACTCTTGTAAGATGTGACAGGTACGCATCATCAAGATATTTATCCAAAGCAAAAATTGCTTCATCCACTGTTTTGCCAATAAGGTTAATTTCAGTACTTATATTCCGGGCCTTTGAGAGACCGTAACTTGAGTTAACCTTGCGGTCTGCGGTATTCTCTTCTTTTTTAATTTCATTAAGCTCCAAATCGTTAATATTTACCGAAGAAGTAAACATTCCCATCTGTACATCCGCCATATTTTTAGAATTGGGAAGTGACATAACTGTTCCGTCAAGTCCCATTGATATTACATGTACACTGTCGCCGACCTTAATATTGTCAGCAGACAGTCTGCGGTGGGGTTTTGTTTTGCTTTTTTCAGCAAGAGCGGCATCCTTTTTGTCAATGTGGGTCCGGAGAGCTGCTCTTTCCTTTTCGAGTTCCTGTATAGAGCCCGCATCCTGTATAATCTTATTATATTTTTTCAGGGAATTGTCGGCAAGGGTTTTTGCTTCAGCTAAAATATTGCGTGCTTCTTCATTTGCCCTGCGTATAATTTTGTCTTTGGCTTTATCAATTTTATCGTTCTTTTCACGAAGTCTTTTTCTGAGTTTGTCTATTTCATTTTTTGCTTCCTGTATCTCCTGTTTTTGTTTTTCTATACTAAGCCTGCTTTCTTCAATATCACCAAGAACATCTTCAAAATTAAGGTTGTCTTTATTAATACGCCTGCCTGCTTCTTTAATAATTCTGTCCGGAAGACCAAGCTTTGATGATATTGCAAATGCGTTGCTTTTTCCGGGTAGCCCTATAAGAAGCCTGTAAGTAGGTTTAAGTGTCTGGACATTGAATTCACAACAGGCATTTTCCACACCTTTTGTAGAGAGCGCATAAAGTTTAAGTTCACTATAATGTGTTGTTGCGAATACGGTTACATTTCTTTTCAGCAAATCTTCAAGTATTGATATTGCAAGCACGGCGCCTTCCTCAGGGTCTGTTCCAGTACACAGTTCGTCAAACAGTACAAGGGATGAAGCATCGGCTTTTTTTAGGATTGATACAATATTAGTCATATGTGATGAAAATGTACTCAGGCTTTGTTCGATACTCTGTTCATCACCAATATCTGCATATACTTCATTAAATACAGCCAGTTCTGAATTTTCCATTGCTGGTATATGGAGACCTGACTGCCCAAGGAGTGTAAATAAGCCGACGGTTTTAAGCGATACGGTTTTGCCTCCTGTATTCGGACCGGTTATGATAAGATGCCTGAAAGTCTCTCCGGCATATATATTTATAGGTACGATATTGTCGGATGCGATAAGAGGATGCCTTGCTTTTTTTAAGTTAATCCGGCCATCTGTGTTAAAAACAGGTCTTGTGGCTTTCATCTGCCGCGCAAGTTTACCGCGTGCAAATATATAATCAAGTTCTGTAAGTATTTTATAGTTAGCCTTAATTGCTTCCGAATCTTCCGAAGCTGCGGCGCTGAGGGCTGCCAGTATTTTTTCTATTTCTTCATTCTCGCGGGCCTCAAGCTCTTTTAACTCATTATTAAGTTTAACGACTACCATAGGCTCGATAAATAAGGTTGCGCCGGTTGCCGACTGGTCATGAATCATTCCCGCAAAGGCTGACCTGCTGTCAGCACGTACAGGAAGACAGTAACGGCCGCCCCGCATTGTAATAATAGCTTCCTGAAGCATATTTCTTGATGAATTGAGTATGGAATTAAGCTGTTCGTGTATACGTTCATTAACGTTATTCATACTGCGCCTGACCTGTTTCAGTCCGGGGCTTGCGTCGTCGCTTATTTCTTCTTCGGATATAATGCACCGGGTAATTTCGCGCTGCAGGGCCGTAAGAGGAGAAAGCTGTGTAAAAAGTCCGGTCAGGGAGTCTTCGGTTTCACCATTGTACGATACGCATTTTGCCGCACAATCCAAGAGCGTTCCTATATGAAGAAGTTCACCGGCACCAAGAACTGCTCCCGCTTCAAGCCTTAAAAAAGAGGAGCCCATATCAGTAATACCTGAAAACCCCGGAGCGCCATGACGGTAAATCCTGGTCAGGGCGTCTGTTGTCTGAAGCTGTGCGGATTCAATATCTGAAAGGTCAGACAAAGGTATGGTATTCCGGCATAGTTCTTTTCCTGAGGGGGATACCGCAAGAGAGGTAAGCTGTTTAATGATTTTATCATATTCAAGTGTACGTAATACTTTATTGTTCATTATATATAACCCCCTGATTTTCCTATATTATATTAGATATGTACGAATGTTGCAATGGAATTTGAGACTATTTTTTACAAAACATTCACGAAATATTCATATGTAGAGACTATATTATATATGGGATAGGTATATAGGGGATAATTTGCAGGGAGGAACATATGGAAGAAGATGAATTTACATTTATTGAAGAACAGGTAAAACATAAAAAATCAAATAAGGTGTTACGCATTGTTAAAAAACTTGGCTTAACAGTTATAATGGCAGCAGTATTTGGTGCCATTTCTGCATTGTCTTTTTATTTTGTATACGGACTTTTCCCTGAGAAAAATAATAGCAGGCCCATGCCTACGTATATAGTAAATAAGGAAGAAACTTCTCCGGCAGGAAATTCGACAATGCCGCCAGGTAATAATAATTATAAAGAAAAAAGTAATGAGGACAGGCTTAATGTATATGAAAGAAGATACGCTAATATTGCTGCGTTCTGCGCAGAGCAGAACGAAATGCTGGTTATAGTTTCGGAGACAGAAGACGATACGGATTATTTTGAAGGCTCTGTTGAGTATGAAACTTCATACGGCGGCATTATAATCAGTAAAGATAATAATTATATATACGTCCTTACGGAAGGCAGTTCAGATGACAAATCATCTAATTATAAAATAATGCTGAGTGATGGAACCAAATTAGATGCGGCGTATCAGGCCGCTGATACTGCCACAGGATTTATGATACTTTCTGCGGATATATCGGATATATCACAGAGTAGCCGTAAAAGTATAAAAACAGCAAAGATTGGTACGTCATCAGATATAAAGAAAGGCGATATGGTATTTGCTGTGGGAGAACCGCAGGGAACAATGTATTCTATAGCATATGGTTATATATGTTCGGATGTAACCAGAAAATATCTGCCGGACAGAAGTGTTACCATTTTTGATACAAATATGAATTTTACAACTGATGCTTCAGGATATGTTATAAATTCAGATAAAGAGGTCATAGGGATTATATCAGGAAGTTTCTTTGATAATACCAGTGAAAGCGGCTGTTTCCTTGGGATTACTCCGCTAATGGGATTGATAAACCAGCTTGTAAGCGGCAGTGACAGGGCTGAGGCAGGAATTATATTGCAGGATATTAAAAAAGAATATTTAGATTCCCGTGGTCTGGATAATGGCATATATGTACAGGATATAAATTATGGCGCGAAGGTTCTGCAGGAGGGACTGGCGGTTGGAGATGTAATAATATCCGTAAATGGAAAAGATGTTGGAAGCGTTGAAGATTATACCGCTATTTTGGAAAGCTGCAGTGTGGGAGAAGAGATTTCATTTGATATATACAGAGACTATGCCCAGGATGATAAATATAAAACAATAACCGTTGAACTTGGAAAAGGCTCATAAATATGTTATTATTTAATTATAAATGGACTTTCCGGGAGGATTTGACATGAAATATATACGTGATTATAGGGAAGGGGATTATTGCAGGGGGATATACCTTTGCAGGACTAAACAGGTACTTACGGCAAAGACGGGAAAAACATACTATTCTCTTATATTACAGGATAAAACAGGCACTATAGATGCCAAGGTGTTTGATATAAACAGTGGAATTGAAGAATTTGAGGCTATGGATTATATAGATGTTACCGGCCAGGTATCGAGCTTTCAGGGGAATCTTCAATGGAAACTTGCAAGGATAAGAAAATGCAGTTCTGAAGAATACAATATTGAAGATTATATGATAGCTTCAAAGTATAACAGGGATGAAATGTATGCTGAACTTATGAACATGATGTCCTGTGTAAAAAATATATATCTCAGAAAACTCATAGATATGTTTTTTGTCCAGAATAAAGAGTTCATAGATAAATTTAAAAATCATTCCGCAGCCAAAAGTGTTCATCATGGGTTTATAGGCGGACTTCTGCAGCACACGCTCGGAGTTGTGAGCATATGTAATTATCTCAGCGATTGTTATAAGATAATTGATAAGGAACTTCTTATGACAGCAGCGTTATTTCATGATGTTGGAAAGATGTCAGAGCTGGCTGAATTCCCTGCAAGTGATTATACGGATGAAGGACAGCTTTTGGGACATATATTTATAGGCGCGGAAATGGTGGGTCAGGCAACCGCAAAGATACCGGAGTTCCCTGTAAAACTTTCATCAGAATTAAAGCATTGTATTCTGGCGCATCATGGTGAACTGGAATTTGGTTCGCCGAAAAAACCTGCGATTCTGGAAGCATTTGTACTTAATATGGCAGATAATACGGATGCTAAAATACAGATATTTACGGAAGTATTTGAATCATGTGATGGAAAAATGGAATGGCTTGGATTTAACAGGATGCTTGATTCCAATATAAGGCAGACATATGGAACGAAGCATATCAAATAGCCTTTTATAAGGAGAACAAACTTAATGTCAGCAGTTCGTTATGATAAAAAGGGCAGCAGAGGCTGTCCTTTTTCCAAAAATGAAGAAATAAAAATAAATATTGATGATATTGGTGTGAATGGGGAAGGCATAGGTCATACAGACGGATATGCTTTTTTTGTAAACGGAGCGGTGACGGGAGATTATATCAGGGCTAAAGTACTTAAAGCGAATAAGAATTACGGGTATGCAAAACTGCTTGAAATTATATCGCCGTCGCCATACCGTACCGAGCCTGTATGTAAAAATGCGGATAAGTGCGGAGGATGCACGCTTCAGCATCTGACATATGAAAAACAGCTGGAATATAAAGAAAATAAAGTGAAAAACTGTCTTGTAAGAATAGGCGGCATAGGTAAAGAATATCTTGACAGTATCATGCAGCCGATTATCAGTATGGAAAATCCTTATAATTATAGAAATAAAGCACAGTTTCCCGTTGGACAGGGTAAGAATGGTGAAATATTAATCGGATTTTTTGCGGGCAGGACCCATAGTATTATAGATACTTCTTTCTGCTGTATTCAGTCTGAGGTATCGAATCATATAGTGGGAATATTAAGGAACTGGATTAAGAGAAGCCGTAATAAACCTTATAATGAGACAACCGGGGAAGGAGATATAAGGCATATAATTATACGAAACGGCTATGTGACCGGTGAGATTATGGTATGTCTTGTTGTGACGCATAAAGATATAAAGGGAATAAATCTGCTTATAAAAGAACTTGTAAAACTCCCAGGAATGACAAGTATATGCCTGAATATTAATGATGAAAAAACTAACAGAATTATGGGACCGGAAGTCGTTACCGTATATGGCAGGGATTATATTGAGGGTAAAATAGGAGATATACTTTTCAGGATATCGCCATTATCGTTTTATCAGGTTAATCCCATTCAGACGGAAAGGCTTTATAAAACGGCGCTTGATTACGCTTCGCTTACAGGCAGTGAAACTGTATGGGATATGTATTGCGGAATCGGAACAATAAGTCTTTTTCTTGCGGGCAGGGCAAAGGCGGTTCTTGGTGTTGAGATTGTTCCTCAGGCAATAGAAGACGCAAAAAAGAATGGAGAGATTAACAATATCAGTAATGCGGTATTTCTTTGCGGAGCAGCGGAAGAGATTGCAGAAAAAGTATGTTCGGATAAAGAATATTCATATATTGCAAACCCGGATGTAATTGTAGTCGATCCGCCAAGGAAAGGTTGCGATAAAAAGCTTCTTGATACAATACTTAATGTGAGCCCTGAGAGGGTTGTATATGTAAGCTGCGATCCCGCCACGTTGGCAAGGGATGTAAAGATTCTGCGCGATGGCGGATATGAACTTGTTAAAGCAAGGGCATGCGATATGTTTGGGATGTCAGGGCATGTGGAGACGGTTTGTTTATTGTCAAAACAAAAGCCGGATGATGTTATCTAGGTAGGTGTGGATTTGGACGAGTTGGAGGTCATACCCGCTGAGGCAAAGACCATCTATGGCGAAATCAAGGCATATGTGAAATAGCCTACTGGTCTCACGGTTTCTTCCATTTATATCACATAGGTAAAACAGAAGTACGGTATCATCGAGAGGGGAAACTACAATAAACTGAAGTTGGAGGATACAAGACAGCCAAAATGTCTAGCAGATAAGGGAAAGGCAATCGTAGACGCACTGTGGCATTTCAAGATAGCATAGTGCAAGTGGGAAAATCACTGTTTTTATTTTTTATATATGCTATAATGAAAATACGAAAGATAGTATGATAAAAATTAAGTAACAGAAGAAAAGGAGGTCGATACCGGTGGAAATCTTTGATAACATCATCAAAATGGTACGGGATGACTTAAAAGAAAAAATACGACCCCAAAGCAAGGTTTCGGTTGCGGCGGCCTGTTTCTCTATGTATGCATATAAGGAATTAAAAAGTCAATTGGAGAAGGTGGATGAGTTTCGATTTATCTTTACCTCTCCAACATTTATCAAAGAAAAGGCAGAAAAGCAAAAACATGAGTTCTATATTCCACGGCTCAGCCGTGAAAATAGTCTGTACGGTACTGAATTTGAAATCAAGTTGCGGAATGAGATGACACAGAAAGCGGTTGCCAGAGAGTGCGCTGAGTGGATTCGGAAAAAAGCAAAGTTTAAATCTAATGTTACCGGCGAGAATATGAGTGGCTTTATGACTGTGGATTCAGGTATAGAACAGACCGCATATTTGCCAATCAACGGGTTCACGACAGTTGATATCGGTTGTGAAAGAGGGAATAACAGCTATAATATGGTGAACAGCATGGAGGCTCCATTTGCCACGCAGTATATGCAGTTGTTTGATACGCTGTGGAATGATAAAGATAAGATGCAGGATGTAACGGAGATGATCATCTCTAATATCAGCACGGCGTATAATGAAAATTCTCCGGAGTTTATTTATTTTATGACACTGTATAACGTCTTCAGTGAGTTTCTGGATGATATTTCTGAGGATGTCTTGCCGAATGAAGCAACAGGCTTTAAGCAGAGTAAGATCTGGGATATGTTGTATGACTTTCAGCGGGATGCGGTGCTTGCGATCATCAATAAACTGGAAAAGTATAATGGCTGCATATTGGCAGACAGCGTAGGTTTGGGAAAGACATTTACGGCTCTGGCGGTTATTAAATATTACGAAAACAGAAACAAGACGGTTCTTGTACTCTGCCCGAAAAAGCTTTCGGGAAACTGGAATACATACAAGGACAACTATGTCAATAATCCGATTGCTTCTGATCGGTTGAATTATGATGTTCTGTTCCATACGGATTTGTCGCGAAACGGCGGTGTTTCTAATGGACTTGATCTGGATCGTCTAAACTGGGGCAACTATGACTTGGTCGTAATCGACGAATCACATAACTTCCGCAATGGTGCCGGAACGCACGCAAATACACATGAGAACCGATATGTGAAGTTGATGGATAAGGTTATTCGTGCTGGTGTTAAAACAAAGGTACTGATGCTTTCTGCAACACCAGTAAACAACAGATTTACAGATCTTAAGAACCAGCTAGCGCTTGCCTACGAGGGAAATTCTGAATTCATCAATGAGCAGCTGGATACTAAGAAGTCAATTGAAGAAATATTTCGTCAGGCTCAGAAGGCTTTTAATGCTTGGAGCAAATTGGAGCCGGAAGCAAGAACGACGGATGCTTTGCTGCGGACACTGGATTTTGATTTCTTTGAGGTTCTGGACAGTGTAACGATCGCACGCTCCAGAAGACATATTGAGAAGTACTATAACACAGAGAAGATTGGGAAGTTCCCAGAGAGACTTAAGCCAATATCGGAGAGACCGAGTCTTACGGATCTCAATAATGCCATCAATTATAACGAGATTTATGAACAGTTGATGCAGCTAACCTTGTGCATCTATACGCCATCAAACTATATCTTCCCAAGCAAGATGTCGAAGTATGTGGACTTGACTCACAACAAGGGCAATAACCTGACTCAGAGAGGTCGTGAGCAAGGTATCCGGCGTTTGATGAGCATCAATCTTTTGAAACGATTGGAAAGCTCCGTATATTCCTTCAATCTGACACTTGAAAGAATACGTGATCTGATCCAGGGTACGATTGATGCCATTACTCAGTTTGAACAGTATGGCAAAGCGGATTTGGATATGTACGAAGCCAATGATAATGACTTCGACATGGAAGACGGCAACACAGATTTTTTCGCAGTGGGCAAGAAAGTGAAGATTGATCTTGCTGATATGGATTACAAAACCTGGCGCACAGAACTTCAGCAAGATGCTGACACGTTGGAGCTTCTTACCCTTATGGTTGCGGATATTACGCCGGAACATGACCTAAAGTTGCAGACACTTTTCGAACTTTTGGATGAAAAGATGGCTAATCCTATCAATGAAGGGAACAAGAAGGTGCTGATCTTCTCAGCGTTTTCTGATACAGCTGAGTACCTTTATGATCAGGTTGCCAGTTACATGAAGACTCATTATGGTTTGGACACAGCGGTCATTACCGGAACCATCGATGGCAGAACAACTATAAAAGGACTGAAGGCGACGCTGAATAATGTGCTTACCTGCTTCTCCCCGATATCCAAGAGCAGAGATGTTCTTATGCCGGGAAGCACAAAAGAAATTGATGTTCTTATAGCTACTGACTGTATTTCTGAAGGTCAAAACTTGCAGGACTGCGATTATCTGGTGAACTATGACATCCACTGGAATCCGGTTCGAATCATTCAGAGGTTTGGTCGTATCGACCGTATTGGCAGCAGGAACAAGTATATACAGTTGGTGAACTTCTGGCCGGATATGACGCTGGATGACTATATCAACTTGAAGTCCCGTGTCGAGACAAGAATGAAGATATCCGTCATGACTTCTACCGGTGATGATGACTTGATCAATCCGGAAGAGAAGGGCGACTTGGAATACAGAAAGCAGCAGCTGAAGAGGTTACAGGACGAAGTAGTGGATATCGAGGATATGTCTACCGGCATATCTATCATGGATCTGGGATTGAATGAATTCCGCTTGGATCTGTTGGAATACATAAAGACGCATGAAGATTTGGCAAAGAAGCCAAAAGGTCTGCATGCAGTGGTGCCTGCTACGGAAGAAAACCCGGAAGGCGTGATCTTTGTCCTTCGGAATATAAATAACAATATAAATATCGATAACCAGAACCGGATTCATCCGTTCTACATGGTTTATATCGGAATCGATGGAGAGGTAGTCTGTGACTATTTGAATCCGAAGAAGCTTCTTGATACAGTTCGGTTGCTCTGCCGTGGTAAATCAGAGCCGGTACTGGAGCTTTGTGAGAAGTTTAATAAAGAAACAGATGATGGACGTGACATGGAAGAAGTGTCACAGCTTCTTTCAGATGCCATCAATTCCATCATTGACGTAAAGGAAGAGAGCGATATTGACAGTCTGTTCTCTGTAGGAGGTACTTTTGCACTGATGTCAGAAATCAATGGGCTGGATGATTTCGAGCTGATTTGCTTCCTAGTTGTGAAATGAGGTGTCAAATTTGATTGGATTACCAGAAAGTACAGAGTATAATAGACGAATACCGAAACAGAAATTTTATGAAAATCTTACTGTGCCACCTGCGTTAAAACGCCTGTTCATAGATCAGGTTAAGGTGATCTATTGGAGAAATAAGATTGCCGCTACAACAATGAACCTTGCAGCAGGAGAAATGGTCACTGAGATAGAGATTTTTGAGGTTAAGCTTAATGTGTCAAAACTTGATGAGTCCGTACTTCGGCAGATTGACAAAGAAATCCCATATCATATCGTTTTCTTTCTGGAATACGAAGGTAAGTATCAAGCGTGGACGGCGTATAAGGAAGCAGCGATTTCTGGGAACAATGCCTTTAAGGTAGGGAATTACTATCATACGGAATGGATGGAGGAATCTGAACTTCCGCTGAAGGTGGATGGATTGAATATTGATAAGGTATATGAGAACTTTGTGAGACAGATTGCCGGAGATGCGCTGCAGACTGACGGCAATGAAACCTTAAAGGAATCTGTAGAGCGAGATGAACGAAGGCAGCAGTTGGAAAAGCAGATTGCCTTACTGCAGGCTAAGATAAGAAAAGAAAAACAGCTGAATAAGCAGGTGAAGATGAATACAGAACTAAAAAAGTTGAGAAAGGAATTGGGAAGTTTATGATGACTGAAAAAGAAGCTATAAAGTGTTTTGAAAAGATACATTTTTTACATGAGCAAAACGACATGAAAAGAGATATTGATATTATCCGTTGCGTATTATTACAAAATCCTATTGATATGTTTCAAGTAAAGGAAAAAATAGGTATGGTCAATTGCAAGCATCCAGAAAATGTAGTTATATTTAATTTGATTTTTCCACCGAAAGGGGATCCGATATTGTTAAATGATGCTTATGATGACAATCTGATTTCTGATCTGACATGGAAATTAAATTATTTACAGGCGAAACGAGAAGGAAAAGATTTTGAAGAGTTTTGCAAAACAATAAGGGATATGGCAATAGGAAATTAGTCCAGCGGTGATATGTCAAGAATAAATTGAAATTGTTTTTGAGTTATTTTCATATCATTTGCTGAAAAAAGG
>CANQEL010000022.1 GCA_947594855.1 uncultured Lachnospiraceae bacterium | reverse complement strand
CTTATGCCGGCGCTCCTTTTGGTGCGTCAGCGAATCTTAGTTTATCAAATTTGAATCCTCTTGTCAACACCTTTTTTATTTTTTTCAAAATTTTTGTTATTTGCATCCGAAATTCACCTTATTAAAGCATATGTCCTGACAACAGATGGTAAGTAGACTTTTTAGTCTACTTACCATCTGTTTTATAATTATTATAAAGCAATATCAGTTACTTTTTACAAACATTAATATACGAGAGAGATTTTTTTTCGGCTAACAAATCACCGCACCAATAATTATAAATAATATCAACCTTATCTCCTATATGAATATCTGAATACTCTATCGTATCGCCCTCAATATCCACATAATGCATTGCATTGGGGGTTATCACAGCATCATAGAATACTTTTATTCCCGAATAGACATCATTAAAACGCCATATTAAACCGCCATTTTCATCTGATACCTCAATATAATTTTCTCCAATATCCGATACATAACATCCCCAAAATACATCCTCAATCTGAAGTGCTGGATATAGAGGTTCCTCTGTAGGGGTTGGCGTTGGCTCAGGTACAGGTTTAGGTTGATTTGTTGGTGCCGGTGTAGGCGTACTAACAGATTCCCCGGAAGTCGATATTGTAGTATTTTTCTCAGAGCTTATATCAGGCAAATTTGTAGCAAACCTATTAACATTCTTCTTATCTTTAACTATTATAACACATTTATACCTGTTCTTTTTTATCTTTGCTGTTATAGTAGCTTTACCTTCTTTTAAGGCTGTAACTATTCCTTTTTGGTTTACCTTTGCAACTTTCGGTTTAGATGATTTCCAATTAACTTTACCATTATATCCCTTTAGTTTAAGAATATATTTTTTAGATACATCCATTTTAATACTCTTTTTGCTTATTTGCACTTTTGCCTGTGTATTCTCAAACCTAAAATATACAAAAGCTGTTATCAATATAAAAACTGTAAATATAAATATGCTTTTCTTCATATGATTACCTCC
Organism: uncultured Lachnospiraceae bacterium; assembly: GCA_947594855.1. GTDB lineage: Bacteria > Bacillota > Clostridia > Lachnospirales > Lachnospiraceae > V9D3004. Next base: position 35,967 of record CANQEL010000022.1, on the reverse strand, counting down.
TATCCTCTAATATTAAGTTATATATTATTATATAATAATATCAGTATTATCGCAATTTTTCTGTAAAATTTTTAATTGCAAATAAACACTGGCAACTTTTTTAGCATAATTTTTCCCTCCAACCCTACTACATGCTCTGTCACCTGAAATTCATATCCTTTTTCATCTTTCTTTGGTGCTTTTACTTACAATAATTTCCTCTACTTTCTATCCCATAAAATATAAACTTTGTTTTACATACAATCAAATTCACTCAACCACTAAAACAAACATTACTCATAGTAAAATCAATATATATGTTTCGAGTAATTATAAAATTAATATTCATATGCTATCTTAGGAATATTATCTGTATCGCTACGCTTAAGCTGAAATGATGAATTATATGCAAGCATTGGATCCATATATGCCTTACATAGTGGATTCACGCCATAAAAAGCATATGAACCAATTCCAACTGAGTATAATTCAATTCTTTCAAATTCAATTTTTGTAAGGAGCAAGCAATTATAAAAACAATACTCTGATATGCTTACCCCTCTAGGCAATTTAACTGTTTCTTCTCCTGTATTCTTAAAATTATGCCCCCATCCTACCCATAAATTGGAAATGCCCGTTAAATCAAATACTCCTTCCTGCTTTTCATTTCCGTCTATATATACTGTAGACAAATTAGGACAATTAGGAAATGCACCTGCCAATCCAATTTTTGATGAAGGAAATCTTATCGTTTTAAGATTAGTACATTTTTCAAATCCCTGTGTATTAATTGATAGCTCACCACTAAGATCTGTAAGATCTGCTTCATTCCATATCTGAGGGTATTTATCTGCTTCAATAATGCTTGTTAAACTTTTACAGTACATAAAGCATTGTCCTGGAATATATGTAAGACCAGAACCTCTTATGACAGTTTTTAGTTTTGTACAATTATAAAAAGCATATGTCCCAAGTTGTCCTGTAAATGAAGACAAGTCAACCGTTTCAAGATTTGGTAAAATACTTGCTGATTCAGAACCATTTGAATCTCCCATTATAACACTTTCATCTATTACAAGATGCTTTATTGCCGATGCACTAAGCCCGTAATAATCCAAATAATATTTTATCATGTCACTCATTTTTTCATTTTCTAACGGCCTAGCTATTATAGTATTAATTTCTTTGGGAATACTATAAGTCGTTGTCCTTTTAAAATCCATGGATTTACCATATAATTCTTCGTTCATATATACTTTACATTGAGGATTAACATTTTCAAATGCCCTGGTATGTACTGTCATAACTTCTGTCTGTGCAGGATATACCTGAATGCTCTGCAACCTTGAGCAGTTAGCAAAGGCCTCTTGCGATATGTTCACATCCTTTGGTAATTTTACAGATGATATTCCCGTACCTCTGAAAGTACACCAATCCAATTCTGTCAGTCCCGTCAGATCCGCCTCTCCGGTAATCGGTATCTGTGTATCTATATATATAGTAGATAAATTTGAACAGTTATTAAAAACAAATTGAGAAATCCTAATTTTTGATGTATTTGGCAATTTAATAGTTTTTAGACTTGTACACCCTTCAAAACATTGTGTCTGTATTGCAAACTCTCCTTTAGACCCACTTATTAACCCGGTTAAATCAGCTTCATTTTTTATACTACTAAGACTATTCGCCCTATATATTGTACTCAGTTTTATGCAGTTCATAAAACAATATGCTGGTAATTTTACATTCTTCTCAGGAAGGATAATCGTTGTCAAATTTTTACAATTATAAAAAGCACACTCTTTTACTCCTTCTGTTAGATCTGAAATATCAGCATATTCAAGGTTTGGGAGAATTGCACTTGCAGAATCTTTTGAATCGATTCCATCAGCCATAACTGCATTCCCATAAACTTTTATTCTTCTTATATTTAAGGCTGTTCTCGAACCTAAACTCCTTTTTATCGCATTGGCCATTGTTTCTCCATTTTTAGGTAAAACCTCTAAATACGACTGTGCTATGTCCATTGCATTTTTTGCATTTAATCTGCTATTGGATGCAACTTTTCCTTTTAAATTAGAAACAAAATCCGCACCATCCATTATTGCTTGCCTTATTTGTTCCGAGGTCATACTAGAGTTTTTTCCCTTTAAAAGTGATACTACTCCTGCCACATGAGGTGCTGCCATTGAAGTTCCACTCAATGCAGCATATCCATTATAGCGTGAAATTGGAACTGTACTTATTATATTAGTACCTGGTGCAGCCACATGAACAACATTACCATAATTCGAAAATGACGAAAGAGCTTCCTTATCATCTGCACCATTATCTGAAGACGCAACCAAAATCACATTATCCAATACTGAAACAGCTGTATATGCAGGATCATCATCAATACATTTACTGCTATTACCTGCTGAAATTACCAATGTTCCTCCACTTTCACCATATTTTTTAATAGCATCTATAAAAGTATTATTTTCATGCACACTGTAACTCAAATTGCAAACAGGTATGTTATTAGCTGTCGCATATGCTATGCCTTCTGCCATTAATACCATATTAGAATTCCTATTTTGATTGTCAAAACATATCTTTATTGGTACAAGTGAAGCATGTGGATTAACGCCTACAACGCCAATTGAATTATTGCCTCTTGCCCCAATTATTCCAGCAACATGTGTCCCATGATAATCATAATCCATAGTATCAACATTATCTTTTCTAGCACAATTCCATCCAAGATTTGTATCAATGTTGTCTTTAAGATCCGGATGTGTTGAATCAATACCTGTATCTAAAACTCCTACTCTAATATTACTTCCAAAAGATATATCCCAGGTTTCAGGCATCTGTATACGGTCCATATTCCAAAGATCATAATTATTATAGTCATTAGGTATTTCACATGGCTTGCATATATAATTTGGTTCCGCATATTTTACGGTTGGTTCTTTATTTAATTTTTCTATTGTTTTCAAAACGTCTTCTTTAGTTTTACTTGCAATAGTAATAACGTAATATTTTTCTATATTTTCTTTCAAAGTTTTAAAACCGATTACATTAACAGCTGCACTACTTTGCACAACCGAATCATATATTGGCTTATATATATCTTTAGCATTTACTACCTTTTGATCTGATATTAGTTTAGAAATCATTGAACTTGAACATTCATCTTTGAAACATACTATGATTTCTCCCGGAACGAATTCATCATCTGATGATCCGAAATCAGCATCATAATGTTCTTTTGTTAAAGTACCTTTTTGAGGCAATACAGTAAATAAATCATCTTCATTCTGTTGTTCATCAAATGGAACTGGAGTTGCATTTGATGGTCTTTGCACATTAACTGAAGAACTAATATTTCTTCTTGTTCTTGGTTCTATACTGTTGTCTGATGTATCTTTATGCTGATTCTCTGATGTATATGTATTTTGATCATATATTTTTTCCTCTGACAATCCAATTACAGGTTCCGGTAGTTCATCTTTAGTTGACGCACTTGCTACATTAAATACTGATAACAAACAAATAAATAGGCATACTATCAAAAAATTAATAAGTTTCTTCATAATAATCTCCTTTCTTAAAAATAAAATAAATATTCACAACTTAACTAGCAATTATAAATAATAATATATTATATAATTATATAATATATTATTATTTATAATATGTCAATACAAACCGTTTTTTGATAAATATCATCTGTTATTTGTAATCCGAAATTTCACTTTGGGGTGGAATTTAATTTTTCCAAATATGGCTGCGGTCGCTGTACATTTCCAGAGTTTATATAAGAAAAGCGGTAAAATTCCAAGAATTTTACCGCTTTTCTTATAACGGAGAAGGAGGGATTTGAACCCTCGCGCCGCGTAAACGACCTATACCCTTAGCAGGGGCACCTCTTCAGCCACTTGAGTACTTCTCCATAACTGAATTAAATTACTATATTAATTGTATATATTTTAAATATCTTTAAACTTCACAATTAGATAGTTTAGCAAACACAACTTTATTTGTCAACATTATCTTTCATATATATTATTCCCTTTACAATCAATTACTGCTATGACCGGAAGATTTTCAACATACAACTTTCTTATGGCTTCCGTTCCTAAATCATCATATGCAATAACTTCTGCCGATTTGATACATTTTGATAAAAGAGCTCCCGCTCCTCCAACAGCAGCAAAATATACCGCTGTATTTTTTTTCATTGCCTCTATAACTTCTTTGCTTCTTTTTCCTTTGCCTATCATTCCAGTCATTCCACGCTCAATAAGGGCAGGTGTATATTTGTCCATCCTGCTGCTCGTTGTAGGACCTGCAGAACCTATAACCTGTCCTTCTCTAGCCGGCGTTGGTCCCAGATAATATATTATCTGATTATCAATATTAACCGGTAACTCTTTTTTATTATTAATTGAATCATACATACGGAGATGTGCGGCATCTCTTGCGGTATATATGGTTCCCGTTATATATACGTAATCGCCTGCATTTATTTCTTTTACTTTTTCTTTCGTAAGCGGTGTATCTATATGACGTTTCATCAGATTCCTCCAAATTTATATTACCCTGCTTATGTGTCTGTTTACATGACAGCACATATTTACTGCAACCGGGAGTCCTGCTATGTGTGTAGGATATGTTTCAATATTAACTGCAAGTGCCGTTGTTTTTCCTCCAAGTCCTCCCGGACCTATGTCAAGAGAATTTATTTTTTCAAGAAGCTCCTTTTCAAGTTCAGCTATATATTCTGTTTGCGAAGGAGTGTTAATATTTCTTGTAAGTGCTTTTTTTGCAAGATAGGTACACTTTTCAAAATTACCTCCGATTCCAACGCCTACTACTACAGGAGGACATGCATTCGGTCCTGCAAGTTTTACGGTTTCAATAACAGCTTCCTTAACTCCTTCTATACCATCAGCAGGTTTCAGCATATATACCCTGCTCATATTTTCTGAACCAAATCCTTTTGGCGCTACTGTTATTATAATATCTTCTCCTTTTATTATTTCATAGTGTATTATACCCGGCGTATTATCGCCTGTATTAACACGTTTTATCGGGTCTCCTACAACAGATTTTCTAAGATAGCCTTCATCATAACCTTGTCTTATGCCTTCATTTACGGCATCTTCAAGAAACATTCCTTCTATATGGACATCCTGGCCTATCTTAATAAATACTGTCGTCATTCCCGTATCCTGACATATAGGTATCATATCTTCTTTTGCAATTTTCATGTTTTCTACAAGCTGCCCGAGGATTTCTTTTCCTATTATATTAGTTTCTTCACTTTCAGCCTGAATTATCCTGTCAGATATATCATCTGACAGGATATAATTAGCTTCTATACACATTTCTTTTATTGCTTTTATAATTGTATCAGTATGTACCGTTCTCATTATTCCTCTGATTCTTCACTTTCTTCATTATTATATTCTTCTTCCGGGTCCTCGTCTCTTACCTTGGCGATTCCTGCAACAACAATATCTCTTTCGGTGTCAATGTTCATAAGTTTAACTCCTGAAGTATTACGTCCAAGCCTTGATATATCATCTACGCTTATTCTTATTATTATACCTTCATTAGTTATAAGAAGTATCTCACGGCTTTCATCTACTATTTTAGCGCCGACAACATATCCACTCTTTTCAGTAATCTTATAACATTTAACACCCTTACCGCCACGTCTTTGTATATTAAATTCACTTATATCCGTACGTTTTCCAAGTCCGTTTGCAGATACAATAAGCATATCCCGTCCCTGTGTATCAAGCTGCATTCCTATTACTTCATCATCATAAGAAAGATTAATACCTATTACTCCCATTGATGACCTTCCGGTATGCCTTACATCTTTTTCAGAGAATCTTATACATAATCCGTGTTTGGTAACAAGAAGAATTTCCTTTGTGTTATCGGTTATTTTTACTTCTATAAGTTCGTCGTCATCCCTGAGGTTTATTGCCCTTATACCCGTTTTTCTTATATTAGCAAAATCGTCTACTCTTGTTTTCTTTACAATTCCTTTTCTTGTTGCCATAAACAGATATTTGCCTTCCTCATATTCATTTACAGGGATAACTGCTGTAATTTTTTCTTCGCTTGTCATATATTGAAGAAGATTAACTATGGCTGTTCCCCTCGCTGTTCTTCCCGCTTCAGGAATTTCATAAGCCTTCATCCTGAAAACACGTCCTTTATCAGTGAAAAACATAATATAATGATGGGAAGTCGTCATAAATAGTCTTTCTATATAATCATTTTCTATTGTCTGCATTCCCTTTATGCCTTTACCGCCTCTGTGCTGGCTTCTGAAATTATCAACTGTCATCCTCTTTATATAACCTAATTTGGTCATGGCAATAACAGTATTTTCACGAGGAATCATATCTTCCATTGATATGTCAAATTCATCATAACCTATTGATGTTCTTCTGTCATCACCATATTTATCCCTTATTATAATAAGTTCATTTGAAATAACAGTAAGAAGTTCATTTCTGTCACTCAGAATCTTTTTATACTCCTCTATTTTACTCTGCAGCTCTTTATACTCATTTTCGGTTGCTTCTCTTTCCAGTCCTGTAAGTTTTCTAAGCCTCATATCTATAATACTCTGGGCTTGTGCATCTGAAAAAGAAAATCTTTCAATGAGGTTTGCTTTAGCTTCATTTGCTGTCTTTGAAGCGCGTATTATCGAAATTACTTCATCAATATGGTCAAGCGCGATAAGTAATCCTTCTAATATATGAGCTCTTTCTTCAGCTTTATTCAGGTCATATTTAGTACGTCTTGTAACGACGTCTTCCTGATGTTCAAGATAATATTTAAGCATTTGGAGAATATTCATTATTTTTGGCTCATTATTAACAAGCGCAAGCATAATAACTCCAAATGTATCCTGAAGCTGACTGTGTTTATATAACTGATTCAATACTACATTAGGATTGGCATCTTTTCTGATTTCAATAACTATTCTCATTCCCTCACGGTTTGATTCGTCTCTGAGGTCTGTTATTCCATCAACTTTTTTATCTTTATGAAGTTCTGCTATTTTTTCTATAAGTTTAGCTTTATTCACCATATAAGGTATTTCTGTTATAACTATTCTGTTTTTACCATTAGGCATTGTTTCAATATCAGAAACTGCGCGTACTCTTATCTTTCCGCGGCCTGTACGGTATGACTCTTCTATTCCCCTTGTTCCGAGTATAGTTGCCCCTGTAGGAAAATCAGGTCCTTTTATTATATGAAGAATCTCATCAATAGTAGTTTCTTCACTGCTTTTTTCATTTTCAATTATATGTAAAACAGCATTAATAACTTCTCTCAGATTATGCGGGGGTATATTAGTTGCCATACCTACTGCAATTCCGGAGGTTCCGTTTACCAGAAGATTTGGTATTCTTGCAGGAAGCACGGTCGGTTCTTTTTCCGTTTCGTCAAAGTTCGGAGTAAATTCAACTGTATTTTTCCCTATATCAGCGAGCATTTCCATTGATATTTTACTAAGCCTTGCTTCCGTATATCGCATGGCTGCTGCCGAATCTCCGTCTACCGAACCGAAATTTCCGTGTCCGTCGACCAGAGGATATCTTGTCGACCATTCCTGGGCAAGATTAACCAGGGCTCCATATATCGAACTATCACCATGAGGATGATATTTTCCCATTGTATCTCCGACGATACGCGCACATTTTCTGTGAGGTTTATCCGGTCCATTATTAAGCTCTATCATAGAATACATAATTCTTCTCTGAACAGGCTTAAGACCGTCTCTTACATCAGGCAGCGCTCTTGATGCAATAACGGACATGGCATATTCTATGTAAGACTTTTCCATAGTCTTTTTAATATCAACATCATTTACTTTATCAAAAATATTTTCTTCCATTACTTATCCTCCAGACTAAATATCAAGGTTTTTAACAAACCTGGCATTTGCTTCTATAAATTCACGCCTTGGTTCAACCTTATCCCCCATAAGGGTCATAAATGTAACATCAATATCTGAAGCTTCTTCTTCATTAATCGTTACTCTATGAAGTATTCTCTTTTCCGGATCCATGGTTGTATCCCATAACTGTTCCGCATCCATTTCACCAAGACCTTTATATCTTTGAATTGAATTATTATTGTCCCTTCCTACTTCTGAAAGGATGGCATCAAGTTCATCATCTGTATATGCGTACCATACTTTCTTATTTTTCTCAAGTTTATAAAGAGGCGGCTGCGCCAGATATACATATCCCTGCTTTATAAGTTCAGGCATAAATCTATAAAGAAAAGTAAGCAGTAATGTACTTATATGCGCACCATCAACATCGGCATCAGTCATAATTATTATCTTATGATATCTTAACTTCGTTATATCAAATTCATCTGATATTCCGGTGCCAAATGCCGTTATCATAGCTCTTATTTCATTATTTACAAGTATTTTATCAAGTCTTGATTTTTCAACATTAAGAATCTTTCCTCTTAATGGAAGGATTGCCTGGGTTGCTCTGTCTCTCGCAATTTTTGCGCTGCCGCCCGCAGAATCTCCCTCAACTATATATATCTCACAATTTTCAGGATTTTTATCACTACAGTCAGCAAGCTTTCCCGGAAGGCTCATTCCCTCAAGAGCTCCTTTTCTTGCAGTTTCCTTTGCTCTTCTTGCAGCTTCTCTGGCTCTCTGCGCCAAAAGCGCTTTTTCACATATAATCTTTGCAATCTGCGGATTCTGCTCAAGGAAATATGTAAGCTGTTCACTTACAACTCCTTCAACAGCTCCTCTTGCTTCGCTGTTTCCAAGTTTCTGTTTTGTCTGTCCCTCAAATTGCGGTTCTTCAATCTTAACACTTATAATTGCAGTAAGTCCTTCCCTTATATCTTCACCGCTGAGATTTCCGTCTTTTTCTTTTAATATCTTCTGATTTCTCGCATAGTCGTTAAAAGTTTTAGTAATGGCATTTCTAAAACCTGTCATATGTGTTCCGCCTTCAGGCGTAGTTATATTATTAACAAAGCTGTAACAGCTTTCGTTATATGATGAATTATGCTGAAAAGCAACTTCGACATATACGCCATTTTTCATTCCTTCACAATATACAACCTCATCATATAACGATTCATTCACCCTGTTCAGATATTCAACGTATTCTTTTATTCCTCCTTCATAATGAAAGGATTTTTTCTGTTCTTTATCTTTTCTTTTATCCTCAAGATTAATTTTTACTCCTTTAGTAAGAAAAGCCATTTCACGAAGTCTTGTTTTAAGAATGTTATAATCATATTCAAGAGTTTCGGTAAAAATTGTTCCATCAGGTTTAAAAGTTACTTCAGTCCCCGTATGGTCAGTTTTACCAATCTCTTTAAGAGGATACATAACTTTTCCTTTTTCATACCTTTGAATATATTTTTTTCCGTCATCTGAGTGTATAATAACTTCAAGCCAGTCAGAAAGTGCGTTTACAACCGATGCTCCTACACCGTGAAGACCTCCTGATACCTTATATCCTCCGCCGCCAAATTTACCTCCGGCATGAAGAATAGTAAATACAACTTCAACAGCAGGTATTCCGGCTTTATGGTTAATTCCGACAGGTATACCTCTTCCATCATCAATTACAGTTATCGAATTGTCTTCATTTATAGTAACATCTATATTTTTACAATATCCTGCAAGCGCCTCATCTATTGAATTATCAACTATTTCATACACAAGATGATGAAGTCCTCTTTCAGAAGTACTTCCTATATACATACCCGGTCTTTTTCTTACCGCTTCAAGACCTTCAAGTATCTGAATCTGGTCAGCTCCGTATTCGTTATTGGTTTGTGTCGTTTCAGTACTCATAATTTACCTCACTTCTGTTTTCGTCTATTATATTTCCATTTTCAACCCTATATATTCTATTAACATTCATTCTGCAATTAACAAATTCTTCAAGTCCGGTACATGTAATTATTGTCTGAACTCCTTCAATACATTCTAATATATAATTCTGCCTCTTCCTGTCAAGTTCTGATAATACATCATCCAAAAGAAGAACAGGAATATCGTCACTTTTATTTTTTACTATTTCTATCTCAGAGAGTTTTAAAGAAAGTGCTGCAGTTCTTTTCTGTCCCTGTGAACCAAAAGTTCTCAAATCCATACCATCAGCAATAAATTTCAAATCATCCCTGTGTGGTCCGCAATGTGTAAACTGATGATATATGTCCCTTTCGATATTCTTTTTCATTTTTTTTGCAAATGATTCTATATCAGTATCAGGCTCATATATAATTGAAAGATTTTCTCTTCCTCCTGTAAGTTTAATATGTATATCACTTGCAATATTTCTTATTTTATCAATAAAATCTATTCTTGCTTTTATAATCTCTGTGCCATATTTCACCAGTTGTTCATCCCATACTGACAAAGTATCCATAAGTCCTTCATTATTTTTTATCTGTCTGAGAAGATGATTTCTCTGATTCAGAATTTTATTATATCTGCTTAAATTATCAAGATAAATGCCGTTTAACTGGCAAAGCTCCATATCTATAAATCTTCTTCTTTCTGAAGGACCGTTTTTTATAATATTCAAATCTTCAGGAGAGAAGAATATTATATTCATAAATCCCATAAGCTCAGAAGACTTTTTAATCGGGATTCCATTAATTGCAATTCCTTTTGCCTTATTTTTTTTAAGATGCATATCTATATAATGTTCAAGACCTTCTTTTTCAATATACATCTTAATATGCGCTTCATCACAGCCTATTCTTATTATATCCCTGTCTTTACTACCCCTGTGCGACTTTGTTGTCCCACATAAATAAATGCTTTCAAGTATATTAGTTTTTCCCTGCGCATTATCTCCATAAAGAATATTTACTTTTTCATCAAGCGTTAATTCTACTTCTCTATAATTACGGTAATCACATAACTTAATCTTTTTAATGTACATTATTTACCATAACCTTTTCACCATCATACTCGATAATATCACCTTTACGACACTTTTTTCCTCTTTCATATGCCGTTTCGCCATTTACTTTTACCAATCCTTCTTTTATAACAAATTTGGCGTCTGTTCCCGAACCCGTAAGACCTGCAAGCTTTAATGCCTGTCCAAGTCTTATATATTCGTCCTTTATATATATTTCCTGCATACTATCAATTCCTTTACATTACTGCGTTAAGCTTTACAGGTACAATCAGATATATATAACTTCCCTCATCATCTTTTATGAAGAAAGGCGCTTTTGAATTAATAAAATACATATTTATTTCTTCATCATCAATTACTCTTAAAGCATCCATCAAAAATTTAGGATTAAAAGCAATCATTATATCTGTTCCTTCTTTGGAAATATCAATATTTTCATCCATTGAACCAAGGGAAGTATTTATTTCCACTTTTACATTTTCTTCATTTACATTAAATATAATAGGCTTCTTTTCAGAATCTCTTATAAGGAGAGAGGCCCTGTCTATACTTCCAAATAACTGTGATTTATTAATTGTTACTTTTGTTTCATAATCTCCCGACAACATCTGGTCAATTTTATAATATTCTCCTTCTATAAGCCTTGATAAAACAATCGTATCATCAAATTCAAATAATACATGTTTATCATCAAAATAAATATTTACCATATCATTTATATCGCCGTTTATTATTTTTATAATCTCATTTAATGTTTTTCCGGGTATAACAACTTTTACAGGAGAATAACTTTCATTAAGATATACTTTTCTTATAGATATTCTGAATCCATCAAGAGAAGTAATCTTAAATTCATTATCATTTATTTCAAAAAGTTCGCCTGTCATAAGCCTGCTGCTTTCATTGCTGCTTATTGAAATAATAGTCTGTCTTATCATTTCTCTTAAAGTAAACTGTGAAATTGTAATCTTATTATTTTTCTCTATTTTTTTAATTGCAGGAAACTCATCTTTATCCTTTAAAGATAATTTAATTTCTGATTTACCTGACGTAAGCGTAATTATATTGTCGTCACTTTTAACAATTATTTCATCAGAAGGCATTTTTCTTACAAATTCATAGAACATTTTGGCATCGACAAGAATAGTTCCTTCCTGTTCTATTTCACCTTTTACTATTGTTTCGATAGCCATTTCCATATCATTACCGGTAAATTTTATATATCCGTTTTTAGCCTCTATAAGTATGGATTCAAGTATAGGCATCGTAGTTTTACTTGATACGGCTTTCATAACAATGTTAGTACTTTTAACTAAATCCGATTTATTGCAGACAATTTTCATATTTACATTCCCTCTCTTCCTTCTTATATAAATATATATAAATAATATAATAAAGTGTTAGTGACAGTAGGTAAGGTTAATAAGTTAATATCCTTAAAATAACCTTAAATTTAAGAAATTCACGTCTTCACGCGGCAAGTTGATAAAAAGGTTAATAATGTTAATTATTAAAAGAGTAATACAATTCAAAAATAGTATTAACGTTAATTATCAACAATCCCCATAATAAGGTGGATAACTTTTTTCGATATTTATTTTACTGATGATTAATAATTTTCATAAGAATATCAATCTCATTTTGAAGCGATGCGTTGTTTTTTAAATCTTCTTCTATTTTATTGTATCCATGCATTACTGTTGTTCTGTCTCTGTTTCCGAGTTTAGAACCTATTTCTTCATAAGAAGAGTTAGTTATTTTTCTGCATAGATACATGCATATATGTCTTACATTAGCAATCTTCTGGCTTCTGTTCTTTGAATTAATCTCTTCTAATGTAAGTCCATAATGTTCTACTACTATATTAATAATATAATCATTGGTTATTTTCATTTTTTCATTTGTAAGTATAAGGTCCTTTATATCTTCAATGGCCGTATCAAGAGTAATATCACAGTGTTGTAATTTCGATCTTAATACAAGCTTGTTATAAGCTCCTTCCAGGTCTCTTATATTGGTTTTTATATTTTCAGCTATAAATTTTAGTATTTCCTCTCCAAGCTTAATACCTTCTTTTTCTTCCTTTTTACGCAGAATCGCAAGTCTTGTTTCATATTCTGGAGCTTTTACATCTACCGGAAGTCCCCAGTTAAAACGTGATTTGTATCTTTCTTCAAGTTTTTCCATCTGGTTAGGATGTTTGTCACTTGTAAGTATTATCTGCTTTCCCTGCTCATAAAGTGCATTAAATGTATTAAAGAATTCCTCCTGTGTAAAATCTTTACCTATTATAAATTGTACATCATCTATCATAAGAACATCGACTTCCCTGTATTTTCTTTTGATGTTATTGAGGGTAGTTCTGTCCATTTTGCTGTTACGCATTGCATCTACTATTTCATTTATATATTGTTCGCTTGTAGTATATAGTACCTGAAGTTCAGGTGAATTTTCTATAATATAATGAGCTATGGAGTGTATAAGGTGGGTTTTGCCAAGTCCCGGACCTCCATATATAAACAAAGGATTATATTCGCTCTGTAAGGGTGATTCTGCTACCGCAAGAGCGGCAGCATGCGCAAAATTATTGTTATTTCCTACTACGAATGTATCAAAGGTATATTTTTCATTAAGATTAAAAGATAAATTCTTTTTTGTATTGTTTTTATGTTTTGATACATTTGCGGTATTATTACGTTTTTCGAGTTCGCTTTTATTTTTATATTCAAGGGTAAGATGATATCCGGTGATTTCTTCAATAGCAATTTGAAGAAGGATATTATATTTTTTCTGAATATGATTTTTGCTGCTTTCTCCAAGTTCTTCATCATTTACGCATATAATGGCAGATTCTTCAGATTCGTTTAATGAATAGAATTCGAGGGGAAGAAGCCAGGTTTTATAACATACGTCAGTAATAGAATATTCATTTTTTACATGTTCCAGTATTTCAAGCCATTTTGACCTTATTAAGTGTTCCATTCGTTAACCTGCTTTCTATAAATTGCTACTTTCCCAAAATAAAACTATTATCTATATATTAGTACAAATTACAAATTTTTTCAATAGTAATGAAAAATTATTACTTGACGGGGGATACATTATTGAATATAATACAGATTGATATGTTATCAGAATAGGGATATCATGAGGTTAAGGAGGTGTATATAGAATGAAAATGACATTTCAGCCAAAGAAAAGAACGAGAAAGAAAGAGCATGGATTCAGAAAAAGAATGAGTACTTCTAATGGAAGAAAAGTATTATCAAGAAGAAGAAGAAAAGGTAGAAAGAAAATTTCTGCATAGTAAATGTATAATCAAATCTGACATAGCAGTTGTCAGTTGGCTGATATTCCGGGGAGAAAATAATTGTATTCACATATAAAGAAAAACAGCGATTTTCAAAAAATATATAAGAATGGTATATCCCTTGCCAATAAGTATCTGGTAATGTATATAATGAAGAATAACAGCAGAGAGAATCGTTTGGGAATATCGGTTAGTAAAAAGGTTGGTAATAGTGTTGTAAGACATAGAATTACCAGGTTAATAAGAGAGAGTTACAGATTAAATAGTAATTTATTTGAGTATGGCTATGATATTGTAATAATTGCCAGAGTTACTGCAAAAGGAAAATCATATAATGATATTTGCAGCGCTTTAATTCATTTGGGAAAGATTCATAATATAATTGTTGAATGATATGAAAAATATATTGTTAGTTGTTATTAAATTTTATAGAAGATTTATATCTCCGTTGAAAATTCAACCTACGTGTATTTATATACCAACATGTTCTGAATATGCCGCCGAGGCTATAAATAAATATGGCTCTATTAAAGGAACTTATTTGGCTACTAAAAGATTATTGCGTTGTCATCCTTTTGCAAAGGGCGGGTATGATCCCGTTCCATGAAGGAGGATTAATTAACTGATGTATGTTTTTTTAACTCAGTATAATGGAGCTATTTTAGGTCCTATTGCAAAAGTTCTTGGATATATTCTGCAGGGAATTTATGCATTTTTTGATTTGTTCGGAATTCATAATACAGGTCTTTGTATTATAATATTTACATTTATTGTAAATGCTCTTATGATTCCCATTACAATTAAACAACAGAAATTTTCAAAATTGAACACTATTATGGCCCCTGAGATTCAGGCAATTCAGGAAAAGTATAAGAATAAAAAGGATCAGGATTCCGTAAGAAAGATGCAGATGGAACAGCAGGCAGTATATTCCAAATATGGAGTAAGCGCAACAGCAGGCTGTCTTCCTCTTCTTATTACTTTCCCTATATTTTTTGCGTTATATAGGGTTATATATAATGTTCCTGCATATGTTCCTCAGATTAAGGAAATCTATGAAAACATAATTAATGCAGTAGGAGCGTCAGGTATTTCCATTAGTGAATTTGCACATCATATAGGCGCGTTTGTAAAAAATGGAGGAGTTACTGATATAACCATAACAAGCAGTCAGATTACATCACAGTCTCTTGCAAAAATAGATGATATCGTTACTGCGATAAGTTCAGTCAAAGACGGTGTATTCTCCACGGCTTCTTCTAATTATATAGTAGATATACTCAGTCAGTTCAGAGAAGCAAACTGGACTGAATTGTGGAGTATGGATATTTTCAAAAATTATCCGGATATTACAAATACAATGAAGGAATCATACGGGGAATTAAAAGGAATATACAGTTTTCTCGGAATGAATATTATGGAAAATGCTTCCTGGAAGAATTTTACCATATTAGTTCCTATACTTGCTGTTGTAACTCAGTTTATTAATAACAGAATAATAATGAGTAATACAAACAATAAAAATAATAGTGATAATCCGGCAGCAGCATCCATGAATACAATGAATAATATTATGCCTTTCATATCAGGCGCATTCTGTTTTATGTTTCCTATAGGTGTAGGACTTTACTGGGTGGCAGGAAGTCTTTTCAGAATTATACAGAGTCTTTTCATTAATATGTACTTTAATAAAGTTGGAATTGAATATATTGCTGAAAAGAATATTGAAAAACGTAATAAAAAACTTGAAAAGAAGGGAATTGATCCTAACTCAACCAAGATGCAGCAGGTTGCCAAAACAAGAACAAGTTCAATAAATACAAATACTGTAAAATATGTTAATAAGAATAATGATAATCGTTCAGGTAAAAGTTCAAAACAGGATTTTTATGTGAATCATGATATAAAGGGCGGAAGTATTTCAGATTTTGCAAATATGCTGAACAGAGATTATGTAAATGAGAATAAAAAATCAGGCGAAGATGAACAGGAGGTTTAATATATGTCAGAATGGAAAGAATTTTCAGGAAAAAATGTTGATGAAGCATTAACGGAAGCGCTTATAAAACTTGAAACAACAAGTGATAAAGTAGATTGGGAAGTTATAGAAAAAGAGTCAAATGGAATATTAGGTATATTTTCCAAGAGGGATGCAAAAATACGGGTAAGGCTTAAGAAAAATTCATCAACTATTGCAAAGGATTTTCTTAATGAAGTATTTGAAGCAATGCAAATTAATGTTGATATTGAAGTAGATTATAACGAAGAAGAATCATCCATGAATATTGATATTAAGGGTGATGATATGGGAATACTGATAGGAAAAAGAGGGCAGACGCTTGATTCTCTTCAATATTTAACAAGTTTAGTTGTAAATAAAGAAGCGAAGAGTTATATTAAAATAAAACTTGATACGGAAAATTATAGGGAGAGAAGAAAAGAAACTCTTGAAAATCTTGCAAAAAATATTGCGCATAAAGTAAAGAGAACAAGAAAAAAAGTTATTTTAGAGCCTATGAATCCGTATGAAAGAAGAATTATACATTCGGCGCTTCAAAATGATAAATATGTTGAAACACATAGTGAAGGTGATGAACCTTACCGTAAAGTTGTCGTAACATTAAAATATGACGCGCCCGGTTATGGTAATGAGGGGCGTAAGAAAAATTATAAAGGCGGATATAATAAACGTAATTCATATCAGAGGCAAACAAACGAAGACGACAATGAAGAATAATTTTGTCGGGCTGAGTCATTTATGATTCAGCCCATTTTTGACTTTTACAAATATGAAAGTAGGAATATTATGCATAATACGGAAACTATAACAGCGCTATGCACATCATTCGGAAATGCGGGAATTCATATAATAAGAATAAGCGGTGATAAGGCGTTTTATGTGATAGGTAAAATATTTAAAAAGGGAAAATCACAGAAAACCTTTGATGTAAATAAATATGATTCACATACAATACATTATGGATATATATTTGACGGAAATAAGTGTATAGATGAAGTTATGGTTTCTATATATAAAGCGCCTAATTCATATACAAAAGAGGATGTTATTGAAATAAACTGCCATGGAGGTTCATTTGTTGCCAGAAATATTATTATGCTTATTACAAAATTTGATGTACGTATGGCAGAACCCGGTGAATTTTCAAAAAGAGCGTTTCTTAACGGCCGTATTGACCTTTCTCAGGCAGAAGCAATAATGGATGTAATAAAATCCCAGAATGATTATGCATTGAAATCTTCTGTAGGACACTTGAGGGGAGATATAAAAACAAGTATTGAAGGTATAAGGGAAAATATTTTAAATGAAATGGCATTTATTGAAGCCTCCCTTGATGATCCTGAGCATTATGAACTTAAAGATTATGGAAATATTTTATATGAAAAAATAATGCCGGAAATAGGAAAGCTTGAAAAACTTTCAAAAAGTTATAAAGAAGGAAGAATTATATCAGAGGGAATAAATACTGTAATTATTGGTAAGCCAAATGTAGGCAAATCATCTTTTCTTAATTATCTGCTTAATGAAAATAAAGCAATAGTGACAGATATTCCGGGTACTACGAGGGATATAATAGAATACAGTATAAATATTGGTAATATGTGTCTTAATCTTATTGATACTGCCGGTATACACAAAACAGAAGATTATATTGAAAAAATAGGAATTGAAAAAACACTTGAATCAATAAATAAGGCGCAGCTTATAATATGTATATTTGATATGTCGCGTGAATTTGATGAAGAAGATGAATATGTCCTGTCGCAGATAAAGGGCAGAAACAGCATTGTTTTGCTTAATAAAAGTGATAAAAAGTGTAATATTGATTTGAATAGATTAAAAGATAATAACATTGATTATATAGCTTTTTCTACTAAAACAGGAGAAGGCTTTGACTTATTTACAGATAAGTTGGAAAATATGTTTTATTCTGATATTATAGATGTTGAGAATGAAATATTTATAACTAATGTAAGACATGCGGAAGCAATAAATAATGCTGTACAGTCATTAAAACTGGTAATAGATAATATTTTGAATAAAATGCCGGAAGACCTTTTGATAATTGATATGATGGATGCTTATAATTCACTTGGAGAAATTACCGGAGATACTGTTGGCGAGCAGCTTATTGATAAAATATTTGCTGAATTTTGTATGGGAAAATGATATTGAGGTGTGTACTCTATGAATAACAAACAGATAATTGAATATAATTATGATGTTGCGGTTGTAGGTGCAGGCCATGCCGGATGTGAAGCTTCCCTTGCAGCAGCCAGACTTGGGTATAAAACAGTTGTATTTACAGTAAGTATTGACAGTATCGCAATGATGCCATGTAATCCAAATATAGGCGGAACATCTAAGGGACATCTTGTAAGGGAAATAGATGCTCTTGGAGGAGAAATAGGTATTAATATAGATAAAACATTTATACAATCCAAAATGCTCAATAGCTCAAAGGGTCCGGCAGTACATTCTTTAAGAGCGCAGGCTGATAAAAAAAATTATTCGGCTGAAATGAGAAAAACGCTTGAGAATACGGATAATCTTCATATAAGACAGGCAGAGGTAACAAAAATTCTGACAGAAGATAATATAGTTAAAGGAGTAGTGACTTCATCCGGTACAATTTATTATGCTAAAGCTGTTATCCTGTGTACAGGAGTATATCTTAAAGCAAAATGCATATATGGCGATGTATCTTCAAATACCGGTCCAAATGGATTGTCTGCAGCAAATAGTTTATCACAATCTTTAATTGATAACGGTATTGAAATAAGGCGTTTTAAGACAGGTACGCCTGCGCGCATAGACAAAAGGACTATAGATTTTAGCGTTATGCAGGAGCAGAAAGGCGACGAGGATATTACACCGTTTTCCTTTACCAATAAACCTTCTGATATAGAAAGGGAGCAGATATCCTGCTGGCTTACATATACCAATGAAACGACTCATGAAATAATAAAGGAGAATATAGACAGGTCTCCTTTATTTGCAGGGATTATAGAAGGCACCGGTCCAAGATATTGTCCTTCAATTGAAGATAAAGTTATGAGGTTTGCAGATAAAGAACGGCATCAGATTTTTATTGAGCCTGAAGGAGAATATACTAATGAAATGTATATAGGAGGTATGTCCACATCTCTTCCTGAAGACGTTCAGTATAATATGTACCGTTCAATAAAGGGTCTTGAAAATGCTCATATTGTACGTAATGGTTATGCAATAGAATATGATTGCATTAATCCACAGCAGCTTAAACTTAGTCTTGAATTTAAAAATATATCAGGTTTATTTGGCGCGGGACAGATTAACGGAAGCTCAGGATATGAGGAAGCCGCCGCACAGGGTATTGTCGCAGGAATTAATGCGGTTAAATATATTGAAAATAAGGAACCGCTTATAATTGACCGGTCAGAGGGATATATAGGCGTGCTTATTGATGATCTTGTTACAAAGGGAACTAACGAACCATACAGAATGATGACTTCAAGAGCAGAATACAGATTGCTGTTACGGCAGGATAATGCAGATTACAGACTTACACCTATAGGTCATGAAGTTGGTCTTATAAGCGAAGAGAGATATAATAAGTTTTTGAAAAAGATGGAAACTATTAATGCTGAAATAGAGCGTGTCAGAAAAGTATATGTTGAAGCAAATGAGGAAACAAATGCTGTACTGAAATATTGTAATACAACAACTATTAATACAGGTACAAGCCTTTCAGAACTTATTAAACGGCCTGAACTTAATTATCAAAAGACAGCTCCTTTAGATAAAGAAAGAGTTGCTCTTGAACGTGAAGTTACAGAACAGGTCGAAAATATGATAAAATATGAGGGTTATATTGACAGACAGAAAAGACAGGTAGAACAATATAAAAAACTGGAGAGTAAACGTATACCTGATAACATTGATTATTTTAAAGTTGGAAGTCTTAGAAAAGAAGCAATACAGAAACTTGACAGCATAAGGCCATCGTCTATAGGACAGGCATCACGTATATCCGGGGTTTCGCCCGCTGATATATCTGTTCTTCTTGTATATTTAAAAGGAAAGTGAGATATATTATTGAGAGAATATATTAAAAGTGCAGTAAAAAAATTGCATATTAACTTAAGTGACGAGCAGGCAGACGCTTTTGTAAAATATTATGAAATGCTTGTTTTATGGAACAAAAAAATAAATCTTACATCTATCACAGATTTTCATGAAGTAGTTTTAAAGCATTTTGTCGATAGTTTATCAATAGTATATATTTTTGATATGAATACGGATGCTGCTTTGGTTGATATGGGAACAGGCGCAGGGTTTCCCGGAATTCCTTTAAAAATTGCCTTTCCGCGTCTTAAAATTACACTTGTCGATTCTTTAAGTAAAAGAATTAATTTTCTTAATCATGTAATTAAGGAATTAAACCTTAAAGATATTACTGCTATTCATGCAAGAGCAGAAGAGTATGGTAATTCAAAATATAGGGAAACTTTTGATTTGTGTGTAACCAGGGCTGTATCCAATCTTTCAGTTATTTCTGAATATTGTCTTCCACTTATTAAATGTGGCGGATATTTTATACCGTATAAGGCTAATAATGTCGAAGAGGAAATATTTAAATATGAAATGGCTGTAGAAGAATTTGGCGGCGCAATAGATGATGTTGCAATATTTGACTTGCCGGATTCTGAATTGACAAGAAGTCTTATTTTAATATATAAAGATACAAGTACACCGAAAAAATATCCCAGAAAAAATGGGATTCCTATAAAGAGGCCAATTATATAAAATGTTTCACGTGAAACATTTTATATAATTTACTGATGATATTTGTAGATTATAACAGAAAATAGTGTTATAATTATATACAATAGTTTTAGGAGGATAAAATGAGCAAAATTATTGCTATTGCAAATCAAAAAGGCGGCGTAGGTAAATCTACTACTGCAATTAATTTATCAGCATGTTTAGCTGAAAAAAATAACAAAGTATTGGTTATTGATATGGACCCACAGGGAAATACCACAAGTGGTCTCGGTATTGATAAAAACAGAATTAATAATACGGTTTACGAAATGCTGATTGGAGAATGTGATATAAAAGATGCAATCATCAGTACTATGTTTGACAACCTTGATATTCTTCCTGCGAATGTAAATTTGTCTGGTGCAGAGATAGAGCTTATTGATTCGGAAAAAAGAAGTTACATACTTAAGAAATGTTTGAAAAGTGTTAATAGGAGGTATGATTATATTATTATTGATTGTCCGCCATCACTTAGCATATTAACAGTAAATGCGCTTACATCAGCAAATTCAGTTATTGTTCCAATACAGTGTGAATTCTATGCATTGGAAGGAATAACTCAATTGATGAAAACAATAGACCTTGTGCATGAAAGGCTGAATCCAGAGCTCCATCTTGAAGGTGTTGTATTTACAATGTACGATTCAAGAACCAATTTATCTGCGCAGGTAGTAGAGAACGTAAAAGCCAACCTTAAAGAAAAGATATACAAAACAATTATTCCGCGTAATGTAAGACTTGCTGAAGCTCCAAGTCATGGTTTGCCAATTAATTATTATGATTCCAAATCATCAGGTGCGGAAGGTTATCGTAAACTTGCAGAAGAAGTAATGGGAGGAAAATAGTATGGCAGCAAAAAGAGGTTTAGGAAAAGGAATTGACTCTATGATTCCCGCTGTTAATATTTCTAATAGTAAGAAAGAAGAAAACGGGGTTACAATTTTAAAGTTAAATGATGTTGAGCCAAACAAAAAGCAGCCCCGTAAACTTTTTAATGAAGATAGATTGAACGAATTAGCAGAATCAATTAAACAGCATGGCATAGTTGAACCTTTGATAGTAGTAAAAAAAGACGATTATTATGAAATTGTTGCTGGTGAACGTCGTTGGCGTGCAGCCAGAATTGCAGGATTAAAAGAAGTTCCCGTTGTTATTAAAGATTACACGCCCGAACAGGTTGTTGAGATTGCATTAATTGAAAATCTGCAAAGAGAAGATCTTAATCCAATTGAAGAAGCCAAAGCGTATAAACAGCTTATTGACGATTACAGATTAAAACAAGATGATATAGCAGAGAGGGTAAGTAAATCAAGAACAACTATTACTAATGCGCTCAGGCTGCTTAAACTGGATGAGCGTGTTCAAGCTATGGTTATAGAAGAGTGTATATCAAGCGGACACGCCAGAGCGCTGCTTGCTGTAGATGATAAAGAAGAACAGTATGAAATTGCATGCAGAGTGTTTGACCAGAAGATGAGTGTGCGGGAAACAGAAAGCCTGATAAAAAAATTGAAAAAAAGAGATACTATTAAAGAAAAAGAGCCGCTTCAAAATCAGGAGATATATGCAGACTTTGAAGAGAAACTTAAACGGTCCATGGGTACTAAAGTTTCCATTAACAGAAAAACAAATACTAAAGGGAAGATTGAAATAGAATATTATTCAGAAGATGAATTAGACAGAATTATAGACATTATTTTAAAATAGGAGGAGTTTTGCAATGACTACAAATATTTTTGAAACAATAGGTATACCTGTAGATTATGTAATACTTGGAATTGTTGTAATACAAATAATATTTATAATACTTATCATAACTGCGCTTGTAAAACTGAGAAAAATGAAAAAGAATTACAATACATTTTTATCAGGAAATGACGGCAAATCTCTTGAAGAAGTTATCCTTAAGAAATTTGATATAATCAGTTTACTTAACGAATCGATTAAAGATATATATGCGCAATTAAAAGATATTGACAGAAATATGCTTCTTACGTTTCAAAAAATGGGTCTTGTAAAATATGATGCATTTAAAGAAGTTGGGGGCAGGATGAGTTTTGTCCTTGTACTTTTAAGTAAAGAAAATAATGGAATAATTATGAATTGTATGCATAGCAATTCTGAAGGCTGCTATACATATGTAAAGCGCGTTGTTTCCGGAAATGTTAAAGCAGCTTTGTCTAAAGAAGAAGAACTTGCACTTAAGCAGGCAATGAATTATAAAACAGAGCAGGAAGAAGAGTAAAAAAAAGCCCCAGAATCAGAAATATTACCCAATCCTAAGACTTTCAGTACACCTTCAGGGGTTCGAACCCTGGACACCCTGATTAAGAGTCAGGTGCTCTTCCAACTGAGCTAAAGGTGCATATCAATAAGTTTGACAACAGAAACCATTATATATTTTTATCGTATATATATCAAGGAATATTTTATAAATAATAGATAAATAATATATTATAATTCTACTTATGACACTTTTTCTTCTTTTTTTTGCAAGGCGGCAGAAGTTTTGAGATTTCATCAAGTGATTTTTTAATGCAGAGAAGCTGCTTATCAAGCACTGTGTTGCACGCGGTAAAATTTCTTATATGTGATTTGATATCCATGTTATCACCATAAAATAAATGGTTGTTATAATATATGCAGTATAGTAAGAATATGCAGCTTATCTTTTAATAATCATTTCACATATGGGAATTCCCCTGGAAACAAATTTTTCCTCATATTCTGTCATTATATTATCTGTAACTAGTTTACTTTCATGAAGATTATATGTAACATTGCATATATTCCATCCAGCAGCTTCTGCCTGCTGCAGAGAAAAATTAAAAAGACTTCTGTTATCTGTTTTAAATATTATTTCTCCGTTTTGTGATAATATGTTATCGTATCTGTTAAGAAAAGCAGATGATGTAAGCCGTCTTTTTGCATGCCTTTCTTTTGGCCAGGGGTCGGAAAAGTTAAGATATATGCGGTCTACTTCGCCGCTATCAAATATTGAAGTAATATTTTCCGCATCAAATCTTATAACATAGATATTTTTATATTCGAGTTCATTAAGTTTCTCAAGCGCCCTTACAATAACGCTTGAGAATTTTTCAATACCGATATACGATATGTCGGGATTATTACCTGCATGTTCAGTTAAAAATCTGCCTTTTCCCATGCCTATCTCAATATATAATTTTGAATCAGCAGGTTTATTAAAAAGTCTGCGCCAGTTTCCCCTGTGTTGTTCAGGATTTTTAATGGCATAATCATTTGCTTCAATATATTCCCTTGAACCGGGTACATTTCTGAGTCTCATATCAACATTCCTGTGAAATTAATAATATTTATTGACAGTATAACATAATATGTATTTTTTTACTAATAATATTTAAGCGGTCTTGACAGAAAAAATTAAATCAAGCATACTATACTAAGGATAGTTTAACATAAGATTGGAGCAGAAAATGAGAAAGTTGAGAACGTATTTAAAAAAAGTAATAATAATGATACTGTTACTTAGTATGGTAAATATAAACGGTGTTAATGTAAGCGCAACAGGCGCAAAGACGGCAGAATGGCCTAAAGGTCCGGCGAAAAAAAGCATAACTGCAGAGTCTGCCATTGTAATGGAACTTAACACGGGGGCGATATTATATCAGAAAAATATTCATGACAGACATTATCCGGCAAGTATAACTAAAATAATGACTACACTTCTGTGTCTTGAAAATGCACCTCTTTCAGATACGGTTGAATTTTCATATAATGCCGTAAACAGCATTGAATATGGAAGTTCCAATATAGGGGTAATGGCAGGCGAAAAAATTAAAATGGAAGACTGCCTGTACGGGATAATGCTTATGTCCGGTAATGAAGTATGCAACGGAGTAGCGGAACATGTCGCCGGAGACATAGATAGTTTCGTGGATATGATGAATAAAAGGGCTAAACAACTCGGATGTAAGGACACTCATTTTGCCAATCCAAACGGTCTGTTTCTTAAAAATCATTATACTACGGCTTACGATATGGCTCTTATATCAAAGGAAGCAATGAAAAACAGCACGTTCAGAAAGATTACCGGAACGAAAAATTATACAATACCCAAAACCAATAAACATGAAAGCATACCTCTTTATAATAAACATAATATGCTGAATCCTTACCGTTATCCTTACGGCTATGATTACTGCATCGGAGGAAAGACAGGCTATACGGATATTGCGAGATATACGCTCGTTACTTTTGCAAAGAAAGGCGATATGGAGCTTGTATGCGTTGTTATGAAGACTGCGGGACCTCCGGAAACAGAGCCGAATGAATATACGGATACAATTAAACTTCTGAATTTTGCGTTTGATAATTATTCCGTATATTCGATGGAAAAAGGTCAGAGCCGCAAAGATATTGAGGGTCAGTATTCTTTATTTACAAAGTATAATAAATTATTTGATACAGATGATTCGCCGCTGTATATACAGGATAATGCGGGGCTGGTACTGCCAAACGGCGTCGACATATCACAGGCGGAGAAAAATGTAGAGTTATATAATGATGTCCATATAGAAGAAGGAGAAAATGTAATTGGCAGGATTACCTACACATATGCAGGTAAACAGGCAGGAAGCGCTGATATTTATTACAATACTGAACGGATTGCTGATACTAACCTCAATAGTAATATTACAGAGATAGTAAATGAAGCAGAAGATGAAAAAAACAAAGCCGAAGCTAAAGAGCAGGAAGAAGAAGAGAAAAAGTCAGAAGCTTCATCAGGCATAAATGTAAAGATTATTATTATAATAGCGGTTTTGGCGGTTGTTGTTGCCTTAATACTGCTCATACTCAGGCGTACCGTATTGAGAAGAAGATATATCCGTATGTATAACAGAAGAAAAATGCTTAGTAAATATTCAGCTAAGCCTGTTTCAAAAAGAAGAAGAAGAAAAAGAAAAAAGGGACTTTATTAATTACCTTTAGGCGTTTTTTTGCTGTATGAGCCTTTCACACATATCGCATATATCCTTTGTCGCATTTATATTAATGCTTTTAATTTCTTTATAGGTATTGTCAGATAACAGCGTGCGGGTTGCATAAACAAGCTCTTTTCTGATATTCTTAACCGGAAGGCTTAAATGGTGTTCATTGAAATAATTCATATTGGCTGTTTCACAGCCGGGAATTGGAGATATATGAATAAGCGGTATTCCTGAAACCAAAGCCTCCGTTGAGGATAATCCGCCCGGCTTTGAAATAAAGATGTCGCATGCTTTCATATATTTTGCCATATCTTCAGTATATTTTAGGGCATATACTTTATCTTTATAATGCATGTTTAAAAATGAGTATAGTTTTTCGTTGTTTCCGCATATCACTATAAAATGAATATTGCTGTTATTATAATAGTATTTATAAAGGGTTTTTACCGCAAGCCGGACATTTCCCGCGCCCATACTGCCTCCGGATATTAAAATATATTTTTTTCCTGTTTCAAGATTAAGTTCTTTTTTTGCTGTCTGTTTTGGTATATCTGATGAAAAATCAGTATGGCAGGGTATACCGAGAGTATATATATGTTCCCGTGGGATTCCTTTCTTTACATATTCTTTCAGTAAATCTTCAGACGGAATTATATAACGGTCACATTCAGTTTCTTCAGTAAAGGGAATACATGTATAATCAGTAGCTATGAACATTGTAAGGGGTACAGACAAGTCTTTTTTCTTCATGCCGGTTATGATTTCCGCAGGAAAAAGATGCGGAGTAATTATAATATCAACGTGATTGTTGTCAAGATATTCCTGCATAGTGTCTGTCATCAGCCTGTTAAGGTAGTATACGGGGGATTTGACGGGAAGTCGGCGGTAAATGTCAGCGATTTTATATATAAATCCGAAGAATTTTGGCATTGATTTCGCAACGGAAATATATGTGTTATTTATTTTGCTTTCAACTTTAAGCTTACATAAAGAATAGGGGTTAATCATTACTGCATTATGACCCCTTTTATTAAGTTCATCTAAAACGGCTTTGCCGGCAGAATTATGACCTCCGCCTGTTCCACATGATAAAATTAATGCATCCATAGAAGACGAATCCTGCACCTTTCTTTTTCTTCATTACTATTTATAAGCTTTAAGATTACCGAAGTAAGTATAATAAAATATCCTGCAATAACGGGCAGGGGAGTATGTGTTATAAGCATAAGTATCATTGCAGAAATATATGCGGCAATGGTTCTGTAAAAATGTGAGGTAATTTGAATTATAACCGAAAAAAATATAAATGAAAATGCAAGCGAAAGAACAGGCTTCATATATGGAAATATGCCAAGCAGACTTCCAAATGTGGTAGCAATACCTTTTCCCCCTTTGAAGTGAAAAAATACCGGAAGTATATGTCCGATTACCGGAGCAGAGAGTATAATAAATAATCCGGGAGTGTATATGCCGTTAGTAATGCGAAGATATAATGATACCGGAACGAACCCCTTTAAAAGGTCGCCAATAAGTGTGGTTAATCCGCACCAAAACCCGCCATATAAAAAAGCATTGGCCGTGCCAGGATTGTTATCACAGCTGCAGATAAGAATTTCCTTTTTATATAATGAAGCGGCAATATTTGCAAAAAGTATACTGCCTGAAAGATACCCAAATAATGTAAATAGCAATAAATTTAGCATAAACTACACTCCATTTGATATATAAAATTATTGTGTTAAAAAGTATTTTAATATCATTTATTGTCGAAGTCAAATTATATGAAAAAATTTACAGGCGGTCTGACCTTGCAAAAGAGCCGGTTATAAAGTAGAATTAAAATGCTGATGCAAAAAGTTAATGAAAGACGGGATAAAATGTCAAAACAACAATGGAAACCGGGCAATATGCTGTATCCGCTTCCGGTAGTTATGGTAAGCTGCGGAGATTATGAAAGTAAATCAAATATAATTACAATTGCATGGGCAGGTACAATATGTACGAATCCGGCAATGGTTTCGATATCAGTAAAAAAAGAACGGTATTCATACGATATAATTAAAAAAAGCGGGGAATTTGTAATTAATATAGTTACGGACAGGCTTGTATACGCAGCAGACTGGTGCGGAGTGAAATCAGGGCGTGATTATGATAAATTCGCAATGATGAAACTTACTAAAATAAGGGCTTCGCAGTTAGCATGTCCGATGATAAAAGAAAGCCCGGTAAATATCGAATGTAAAGTTAAGGAAGTAAAAGAACTTGGAAGCCACGATATGTTTATTGCAGAAGTAGTAAATGTATGGGCGGATGAAAAATATATGAGTAAAAACGGCAAATTTGAATTGAATTCTTCGGGAATTGTTACATATTCACATGGCGAATATTTTATGCTTGGGAAAAAGCTCGGTAAATTCGGGTATTCAGTAAAAAAAAGAAAAACGGAGGGACACCATGATTAGACTCAGAATACGTAAGCGGCTGATAATGATATTTACTGCAGCTGCTGTGGCAGTAAGCGGCGCAGCAATCACGTCTGTTATAACAAAATCTGCAGCCGCATCAGAGGCTCCTTATACAACGGATGAACCAAAACCCTCTGCCATACCACAGGCCGCGCCAACAGATACTCCGGCTCCTTTAAATCAGGACAGTACACCGGCTCCCGTTACAGAGGATGAAACGCTGCCGGCAGTTAAGATTAAGGAGATTTTGCCTGTTACGAAAACTTCTATGAAAGTTACCTGGGAAAAAGTTCCTGAGGCAGATGGATATTATATATACCATATTCAGAACTCCGGAGAATTGGAAAAACTGAAAAAAATTAAAGATAATACCGTAACCGTATTTACCGATAAGGGTCTGGCTTATGGGGAGACATACAGGTATGTGGTAAGGACTTACAAAGTATATGATGGAAAAACATATTTTGGCAGTTACGATAAGGAAGGCTGCGAAAAGAAACTAAAAGTCAAAAGCGTTTATAAAAAAGGGTATAAATATTATTACGATATGGATGGCAACCGGATTTATGATGCACTGCCGTTTATAGGGAAAAAGGTATCCTATTTGATTAAAGTCAATATAGCAAAAAACGTTACGACAATTTATGCAAAGGATGGAAAAAAAGGTTATACTATACCGGTGAAAGTTTTTCTGTGTTCAGGAAATAAACATGATACTCTGGGTACATATACTTTGGGAACAAAATATCGTTACAGGACACTTTTTCATAATACATATGGCCAGTGGACTATAAGGATTCACGACAGCATACTGTTTCATACCGTAGTATATAAAAACAGCCATGACCCAGATTCGCTGGATGTTAAGGAATACAACAAGCTTGGAACATCAGCATCACACGGCTGTATCCGGCTTAAATGCAGTGATGCAAAGTGGATTTATGATAACTGCGGGTATGGTACAAAGGTAATATTTTATAAAAGCAGTAATCCGGGACCTCTTGGAAAGCCAAAGCTTGAGAAACTTCCAAAATGGCATACCTGGGATCCGACTGATCCAAATATGCAGTATAAGTGTAAAGAGAAAAATTGTAAGCATGAATTATTATAATAAAGTACAGGGCGTAAGCTGCATAAAGCGGTTTACGCCCCGCCGTTTGCAGCATAATGCATGAATACATCCTCAAGATTGCATCCGTCCACGCTGCGTATAAGCTCTTCCGGCGAATCGTCTGCCGCAAGTTCTCCCTCGCGGATGATAAGTATTCTGTCTGCTATGCTTTCAACATCGCTTACCACATGAGTCGATATAATGATTATTTTATCCTTTGCAAGTTCTGCTATATAATTTCTGAAATTAATTCTTTCCTTAGGGTCAAGTCCGGCTGTAGGCTCGTCAAGAAGCAGTATGCGTGGATTTCCCAAAAGCGCCTGCGCAAGCATAACTCTCTGCTTCATTCCCCCTGAAAAACCGCCTATTTTTTTATCTGCCGCCTCTGACAGATTAACGACGCAAAGAAGTTTTTCTATCTGCTCCTTTGCAGCTTTTTTACGGAGGCCTTTAAGCTCTGCCATATAAAATAAAAAAGTGCGCGCCGAAAACTGCTCGTAGAAACCCTGCTGCTGCGGCATATATCCTATATAACTTCTGTATACGGCTCCAAGCTTAAGGATATCCGTTCCTTCATAGCATATTGTTCCCGTATCTCTTTTGATATTATCGGTTATCAGATTCATAAGCGTACTTTTTCCCGCTCCGTTAGCACCAAGCAGGCCATATATCCCGGTATCAAATGTATAGCTGAAATTCTTAAGCGCAATTTTCTTTCCGTAAAATTTTGTAATGTTTTTTATCTCAAGCACTTTTATACCTCCATTTATTAGTACATTTTCTATATGTTATGATAATACAGACTGCGGATATCACCTGTATTGCCCCAAGAGGAATAAGAAGAGCTGACAGCATATGTGCTCCCCTATTATTTGATGATTTTATAATTATTTAAAAATAATTTAATATATAATACTTTAGCCTATAATATATTGTTTGTCAAATTCTGTTAGTCAAAGTGTTTGACATATAATATAGAGTGTGCTAAATTCTTTTTAATCAGTTGTAATTCAATACTAAAAAGCGGGGAGAGGGAAAACATGAAGAAAGTCTTTTTAAGCCTTACAGCGGCATTATTATTATCTTGCGCGGCAGCATATACTGTACCTGCATCTTCTGCGGCAGCTCCGGTTGGAACTTTTGAATATTATATGGAGACAGGGGAATTTAAATGTCAGTTGGAAAATGGTTTTTATTATGATATATCGGAAGAACTGGCAGGAAAAAGCGCAGTTATCAGATATTATAGCGGTACGGAAAGCAAAGTAACTGTTCCGGAGAATTTGGGCGGTATGCCTGTTACGGTAATTGATTTTTTCAGCGGTCCAAATCTTGATGTTATCACTGAAATCTCACTTCCAAAAAGCATTAAGGCAGATGATAAAACTTACTCATCTATGGCTGCACTTAAAAACCTGTCGGCAGTTACCGTAGTGGAAGACAATCCCGAACTTGCATCAAGAGGCGGGGTACTTTTTACAAAGGATTTTAGCATACTTGCCTCATATCCGTTGGCAAAACCTGATACTGCCTACACCGAACCGGACACGGTAAAGAAGAGCTATGGAGTTTCCGGCAATCCATTTATCAAAGAGGTTACATTCTCTTCAAACAGTGAGTATACTGAAACCGGCAGTTGTGCTCATACCAATATTGAGAAAGTTATAATTCCTTCAAATGTCAGAAAAATCAGTGCAGGAGCTTTTGAATATTGTACTAACTTAAAGGAAATCCATTGGGGCGGAAGAGAAACGACGATAGGAATATCGGCATTTGACAATTGTATTTCGCTGCAGGAGGTAACGCTTCCCAAAACAGTGACACTTTTGGAGCCTTTCGCTTTTCATGGATGTACCGGATTGAAAAACATTAAGCTTCCGAATGGTCTTGCGTCAATAGGAGCTCATGCATTTTATTATTGTACTTCACTAAAACATATTACAGTTCCTGACAGTGTACTGAAAATTGGCTATAGTGCGTTTGAAAAGACCGGAATAAATAAAATAAAAAAAGCGCCGTATTTGAAGAAAAAAGCACACAAATATGTAACAGGCGATGTCAGGTACACATATTCGGCAAAAGTTAAATTAACGAAAGGGAAAGAAACGAAACAATATTCCGCAGAAGATATTACAGGCTTCAACCCCGGCAAAAAAGCCATAACTATAAAAAAGGGAGAAAAAGTATTATTAAAGCCGGTTGTCAATATCAAAAAGGGATATGGAAATTTAAAAAGATATGGCCGCGGAAAGCTCGGAAAGAAGCAAAGCGGAACTCCTGAGCCAATAATACTTTCATATTCTTCAGACAATAAGAAAGTTGTGACAGTCAGCAAAAAGGGCAGCATAAAAGGCGTAAAAAAAGGAACTGCAAAGATATGTATAACACTACGGACAACAGGAAAAAAATGTTACGTGAAGGTCATTGTAAAATAAAGGCATAACATATAAGTTAATGAAAGATGAAAATAGTATATCAGTTAGAGTTTACTTTGGCCACATATTTGATCTGTGCGTAGGGTTGGGAGAATTATATATATATTCCGGAGGCTGCCATATGTTTCGCAATAAGATTATTAATACGATGCATGCAAGAATCAGAAGCAAAACTACAAGAGTTGTAATTACAATCCTTCTTTTTAATCTTGGAACCTCTGAAAGAGAACTAGTTTCAATGCTGTCACAAAACAAGGCTTTCACATCATCAATAGTGCTTTCAGGATGGCTCTCAACATAAGAAAGCATATCATTATAAAGGTTTTTTCTATGATTCCGTATCTCTTTCAGAGAATATTTTGATATAGGAAAAGTTTGTTTTGCCAGCTTCTTTAATTCTCTTGCCCGGTTCATGGGCACCTCCTGATTTAACTAAAATTACCGTTCTTGTCACATACGATAGAAAGTGTCTTTGAACGAATATTATCTTTATGCTGTACTGTAACGCTTCCAGTCGCTTTATTTCCTGAATA
Organism: uncultured Lachnospiraceae bacterium; assembly: GCA_947594855.1. GTDB lineage: Bacteria > Bacillota > Clostridia > Lachnospirales > Lachnospiraceae > V9D3004. The sequence continues at coordinate 3,389 of CANQEL010000022.1, read as the reverse complement.
GGAATGGTTTTCATAATTTAAGGTATAACCTGACTTATAATTATAAAAATCAGCCGTTACCTTTGTACATTTAGAGCTTACTCCAAAATTGATATAAAAGGTTCCATAAAGCACATATTTCCAACATAATACATTCTTTTCATTATAATATTTATACTCAGCAGTACCAGATCTTGTTGTTACATTATTTAAAGACATTCCGGATAATGGGGATGCTGCTATCGTTTTAACATAATATCCGCCGACCGGTTCCCTGATAATAGTTGTATGAAGTGAAATTTCATGCTTTACTGCTGCATATGTTGTATCTGCGTTAATACTACTTAAAATAACAAATAAAGTCAATATTAATATAAAAAGTTTTTTAATTTTCATAATATTATACACCCACTTAATAATTAAATTATATATTATTCAGTACAATCATTAGTCAAAATGAAAAGACTCTATAGGTTCTGTCTCTTCAGATGAATCTGTTTTTTCATAGTCATATATAGTTTTTATGAAGTAACCTTGCGAATAATGATATTGTTCTATTGCCAAATGTACGGTAAATGCTAGAACAGCAATTGCTATGAGAACAGAGCATAGGATAACAATACGGTATATCAAAAGATTTCTCTTTTTTAGTTCTTTTGAGGAATCTTTAAGAAATGCCTCGCGTATTTCATCAGGTGAGCCAAAGGAAGTTGTTAAGTCTGCATATGTACAACCCGGATGTGTTTCCGAAAAACACAAAAGAGCATCCTGCAAATCATCAATGAAACGCTGCTTAGTTTTTCTGTCTCCATGATATATTCTTTTTGCTTTACGAATATACTTTGATATAGCGGTATTGTTATCCATTATTAACCCTCCTTGAAGTTGTTGCATTAATCGGTATGCTTCATGATATTGCTTATGGCTCCGGTAATAACTGAATATTCTTCTCTAAGCTTATCCAGATATACCCTGCCTTCCTCGGTAATCTCATAGTATACACGCGTACGCCGTACACCTACCTGTACCTGTTCACAATTTAGGTATCCGTTTTGTGTCAGACGATACAACGTAGGATACATGGTGGCTTCTTTTAACTCATAGTCGCCATTGCTGTATTCTTCAAGTTCCTGGGACAACTGATAGCCATATTTCTGTCCTTGTTGAAGCAGTAAAAGAAGTACCAGTTCAATGGTACCGTGTTTAATATTGCTTTGCTTTCTGATTTTCTTATCTGCCATATACATCAACCTTTTGGCTATATTGCTAACATTTAAGGGAGAACACTTATTATATTATATTATGTAAAAATAAAAGTCAAGGCAAAGTTATTTAACAAATAAATACTTTAATGTAAAAGGTATTTGACATATAATATATTGTGTGTTAAATTATTTTTAAGCAATCGTGAGAAGTAATAAGGGAGAATGTCACAATTGCATAAAATGAGAGAAAGAAGGTGAGAGAATGTATAGGTTAAGAGAACAATATGCAGAGAGAAGAATTGTAAAAAGCGTTCTTTTCATATGGTAGCGGAATACCGAAAAGAACGCCAAGAAAAAAATCACATACTAATTATACTATAAAATATTTGATATGTAAACAAAAAATTAAATTAATAACATAGCGAAAGGAGAAATTATTATGAAAACAAAAAAGAAATTATGTTTAAAAGTAATGAGTTTAGTTATGGCATGTTTACTATGTTTTCAGTTCTGCAGTAATATAGGATATGCAGCAGAAAAAAGCGAATCGTGGACACTTTATTATAACCCGGCTTCACCTTCTGCAGAGTGGTTGACTAAATGTAGATTGGCAATATCCTCTAACAAGGATTATACAACATTTTTTGTTTCGGAGATAGAAGCAGGAGTGAAAATACATCTTTATGTTGCAAATGCAGTATCTGGAGGCAGTAAAGACTTTAACAAAGCAAATGATACGTCTGTTGGTTATAGAGTAAAAGTAAAAAAAGGACACGTATATACATATGAAATGTCATATGTAGACTGCAGTGACTATGTTAATCATGTAAGAGGTCATATAAATTATTACAATTAATTGTTGCAGTTACCGGTTTAAAGAGATTTTGATTAATAAAATCTCTTTAAACCGGCATAAATTGGAGGATTTTATCATGAAATATGTAAGATTAATATATATAGTATTTGCAGCATGTTTATTCTTATGCGGATGCCAGAGGACTCCGGAAGAAGTAAAAGAAAATATGGAGAAATACGGAGAAAACGCACAGGCAGGAAATACGGAAGTTACATATTGTTCTGTCGATGAACTCAAAAATAAAAAATTATCTGCAGTTGACACAGGCAATGTAGATATTATTTCTGATACGGATTTTTCAGATGTTGAGGCTGTAGAGGTGCTGCAGTTGTCTTTTGAACAGGATTTTCTTACGGATGCTAATATTGAAAAGTATACAAAGTTATTCGGAGTGAACAAGGAAAAACTGGAGAACACAGAAGCAGGTGAAAGCAGCTGGGGAAGAGGAGTAACTTATGATAACGAAAAAGAACGAAAATATCTGGACATGATTGAAAACGGCGGCATGGCATATATGGCAGATTCTTTGTATGAAGGTGGTTTTGATGCGATTGAAAAGAAGTATAACGTTGATAAAGAAGATATATCTAATGTAAATATATATCTGGCAGATAAAGAAGCAAATCTGTCTGACATATGTAAAAATGCGGAAAAATGGCTTGAAGATAATATGTATATAGACGGCTTAAATTATAAAGTTTCAGATGCATTTATAACAAAGAAAAGCGATGCCGATACTGAATCCAGAATAGTTTCATTATGCGCCGAGTATGAATATAAAGGTATACGTTTTAATGATTATGCAAAACCGCTTATTAAAGACAATGCTGATTACAGCCAGGAGATTTTTACTACAACAGCATTTACATTATTGCATTATTATGATAATCAGGATATCCCGTCATATTTTTCCAGAAATACTAATTTTGTAATAAAGTCTTCAAAACCGGTTGAAAAAATAATTGACCCTGAAAGTGCAGTAAGAATACTTAAAGATAAGTTATCAGGTTTTGGAACATTTGAAGTATCGGAAGCGCTTCCTTTATATGCGTTGTATTTGAAAGACCATAATGAATCGCCAGGAGCAGGTATAGAAGCAAGGCCGGTATATGCCTTTCTGGTAAAGGATGCTAATATGGATTCCAATACAAGTTCCGGTATAGGAATGATAAAAATGAACTATTATCAACATTTTTTCTTCATAGACATGGAAACGGGAGAACTTACAACAGATCTGGAAGATCTCAACAAATAATAAACGGTTGTAATAAGATACCGGGGTGAGGAATATGAAAGTCAGAAAAAAATTGTTTTATTATATTATATGCATTGCGGCAATAGCGGTTATA
>CANQEL010000021.1 GCA_947594855.1 uncultured Lachnospiraceae bacterium | reverse complement strand
AATCCTCGATAGCTCAGTCGGTAGAGCACGCGGCTGTTAACCGCGCTGTCGTAGGTTCGAGTCCTACTCGGGGAGCTGAAAAAGCCTGTAAACATCAGCGTTTGCGGGTTTTATTTTACGTATTTTTTAGTGGACTAAAGATTAACAGGAGTGGTTGTATGAATCTTTTTTTGATTTTATCTTTTTTGTTTTTTATAGGAGCTGTCTCCGGATGGGTAATAGAGCTTCTTTTCCGGCGTTTTATTTCTACTGCCAACCCTGAAAGAAAGTGGATAAATCCGGGATTCTGCACAGGTCCGTATGTCCCTTTATATGGTTTTGGACTGTGTGTTTTGTATATAATTGCATCGGCGGAAACATTTTCTTGGATGGGCGGTTTTCGTTATCAGAAGATTGTACTGTTTCTGACTATGGCGGTTACTATGACGGCAATTGAATATATTGCAGGTATTTTTCTGCTGAAAGTTGCTCATATGCGTTTATGGGATTACAGTAAAGAGGTTGGAAATATACAGGGATTGATTTGCCCCAGATTTTCTGTTATATGGGCTGTTCTTGGCGCAATATATTATTTTGTGATACATCCGAGAATATTAAATGTTCTGAACTGGTTTTCACAGAATTTGGCGTTTTCTTTTGTAATTGGATTATTTTTTGGCGTATTTTTGATTGATGTGGCTCATGCCCTGCAGCTTGCAGGTAAATTACAGAAATTTGCAAAGGAAAATGATGTGGTTATACGATATGAACACCTTAAACTTCAGATTAGAAATGCGCATGAGGAAAGAAAACAAAAATATCATTTTCTGTTTCCGTTTCATTCTGACCGCCCGCTTTCTGAACATTTGAAGGAAATGCGTAAGTCGTTTGAACAAATAAGAAGAGCTTCGTAGATGTGTGTTTATGAGAATTTACGCTATTTTTATGAAAGTCAATTGTATTTTTTCACTAAAAAGTATATATAATAATAGAGAATGAATTTGCTTCGAGTTATAGATGTTTTATGACTTGACAAAATCATTTATAATGTGTACAATTAGTACACAAACAAATGAGCGTGGTCCTGCTTAGTGGACGATTCAAAATTAGTATTTCCCTATTCAACGGGATAAAAATGGCCGCTTGCAAGCGGCTATTTTTAAAGGAGGAATATTGAAGCTACTACAAGATGATTTGAAACATACAACTCCAATGATTTGTGAGATATCAAAAGAATATCTTAAATATATGCATAAAGCAGATTGGCGGGTAAGTGTAAAATATAATAATAGAAAATTTGTAGGGTTGGCTATTAGAATTAATAATAGAATATATGTCGTTCCTTTGACTTCGCAAACAACTACTGAGAGAATTGCAAGAGGAAAAAATAAAAGAAGTGCGTTAATTACGTCTTTTATCGAAGTAGGCGGAAAAGAAATAGCAAATTTGTTGCATAATAATATGTTTCCAGCTCCTAGAAATCAGATAAAGCGAATCCAGATTGATCCACTTGTTGATACATATTTGGCAAACGAAGAAAGACAAATAAGAAAAAAATGGGTTGAAATTAATGAGAAATCAGTAAATGTATATTGCGAAAGATATAATAAAGAGTCTCGAAATTATCATTTTTTAGAAAAAACCTGTTGTGATTTTAAGAAATTAGAAAAAGAATGTGATAATTGGTTAAATGGACATTAGATAATATAAGTCAACTGGAGCTTTTGGCTACAGACGGAATGTTGGTAAAAAGGCCGCTTTCTATTAAAATATTAAAGAATACGCAAAGATTTTTGGAATATATAATAATTTGAGAAATTTATAAAAAAGTGCTTGTCAAAGTATCTGAATTATGATATCATAACTTTTGTTGTGAATTAAGGGTTTGCCGACATGGCTCAATTGGCAGAGCAGCTGATTTGTAATCAGCAGGTTAACGGTTCAAGTCCGTTTGTCGGCTTTGTGTAATTATATGGACCATTAGCTCAGTTGGTTAGAGCAACCGGCTCATAACCGGTCGGTCCGGGGTTCAAGTCCCTGATGGTCCATTCTATATTCAGGCCCAGTGGCTCAGTTGGTTAGAGCGCCGCCCTGTCACGGCGGAGGTCAGGGGTTCGAGCCCCCTCTGGGTCGTATCAAAGAGACTGTCACATTAATTTATTAGTGTGGCAGTATTTTTATTAGCAGCGCGGAGGAATTCGTATGATAATTATTGACAGGACACTTAAAATACCGTTGTATGAACAGGTGTATAACAAAGTCAGGGAAGATATAGTATCCGGTAAAATGAGCGAGGGACAGGCGCTTGTGCCGATAAGGGAACTTGCATATATGCTGGGAGTGTCAAAAAATACTGTTGACCTTGCATATAAACAGCTTTTGGCGGAAGGGTATATAAGAGCTAAAAGGGGTTCTGGATATTTTGTTGAAAACATGGAAAAATACGGTATAAATATACATACGGATTCAGACGCCGGTATTGTTTATAATACATCTGATAAGAATGAAAAAAAGCTGCTATATGATTTTTCGTTTGAAAGTGTAAACAGCAGTGAGTTTGAATGGAAAAAATGGAAAAAGTGTCTGGACGAATCGCTGTATGAAGAGGAATACAATTTTAACGGATATAAAGACTGCCGTGGGGATATTGGTCTGAGAAAAAGCATAGCGGATTATATTTTTATGACCAGAAATGTGAAATGCAGCGCGGAACAGGTCGTGATATGCAGCGGTACTCTGTATGCAATTAATATGATTGTAAATGTTATTAATAAGTATCTGGAAACAGAATGTGGCGGCTGCAAATCTTTTGCCGGTTCAGAAGAGAAAAAGGCATGCTGTGACCCTGAATGTGAAGGTCATATAAAAAATGTTTTTATCAGTAAGGGATATAAGGTATGTGCATTTACTGACGACTGTATTAAAAATATAATTTATGTATCGCCGTCGCACCAGTACCCTCTGGGGTATACAATGGATTATGATACCCGTAAAGAATATATAGATTATGCCGAAAAAAACGGGGCATTTATAATAGAAAATGACTGTGACAGCGAGTTTACATATGGCAAAAGCAGGTTCCCCTCAATGCAGTCAATGGACAGTGAAAGAGTTATATATGTCAGTTCCGTATCAAGGATACTGTCGCCAAATATAAGGCTTGCATATATGGTACTGCCGAAAAATTTTATTAGAATCTTTATGGAGATTTATGACGGATATAGAACCGCAGTTCCGGTGCTGCATCAAAGAACGCTTGCAAGATACATTGATATTGGCTATATGCGGAAGCATATAAGAAAACTGCTTCATACAAATGAGGAAAAATTTGATATTATATTAAAGTATCTTGAGAAGCTTGAAGATGAGGGCTATATAAAGATTGTGGGACAGCCGGCAGGAGGATATATTGCAATAAAACCGGCAAGACGCAGAAAAAATATGAGTCTTACGGAGTATGCGGAAAAGAAAGGAATAGTCTTGTATGAGGAAGGCGAATATGTGCTTATAGGATATCTGTCGTTAGACAGGGAAGATATAAACGCTGCGGCACTGAAACTGTATGAAGTTTTAAACAGTTGGCACAAGGCGTCACTTAAGGTATCAGAGTAGAGAAGTTCAGGGATACGACAAAGTTATAAATATCCATACCATAAAAAAACTGTCACACATATTTGTGTGACAGTTAAATTTGTTACAACCACTAAAGACATTATTACCTTTAACTTTTATTATGAGTAAATCTATCAATAAAAATTAAAATGGATTCATGCGGGGATTATAACTTAACTACATTTGCTGCCTGAGGTCCCTTTTCTCCGTTGATAACTTCGAATTCAACCTTGTCGCCTTCGTCTAATACTTTGAAGCCGTCCATCTGTAAAGCTGAAAAATGTACGAATACGTCATTTCCTTCTTCGTCAGAGATGAAACCAAAACCTTTTTTCGCATTAAACCATTTTACTGTTCCAATCATTTAGCTAGCCTCCTAAATAATAAAAAATTAATACAACATAGAAACTTTATCACATAAAATAATTTTTGTCAAACCTTTTAATAATACTTTTCTTTTTTCAAGGGAAACTATATAATGGTAGATATAAAAATTAATGTCTGGAAAGGATTTACAATATGAGTATATTTAAATTATCTGAAGAATGTCTGGCAGTGTATGATATTATAAAAGCTGAGGAGCTTAAAGATATTAACAGTGAAGGTTATCTTTTGAAACACAAAAAAAGCGGCGCAAGGATATCGCTTATAAAAAATGATGATAATAATAAGGTGTTTTATATAGGGTTCAGGACGCCGGTTAATGATTCTACCGGAGTAGCGCATATTATAGAACACTCTGTACTGTGCGGTTCTGAAAAATATCCGGTGAAAGACCCGTTTGTGGAATTGGTAAAAGGTTCGTTAAATACATTTCTTAATGCAATGACTTATAGTGATAAAACGGTATATCCGGTAGCAAGCTGTAATGCAGCCGATTTTGCCAATCTTATGAGCGTATATATGGATGCGGTATTTTTCCCAAGAATATATGGAGTAAAGGAAATATTTATGCAGGAGGGCTGGCACTATGAAATGGAATCTGAGAATTCCCCTGTTACGATAAACGGCGTTGTGTATAACGAAATGAGGGGAGTATATTCATCGCCGGACCAGCTTTTGGGAAGATGTGTGCAGAAAGCATTGTTTCCTGATACAACATATAATTATGATTCGGGCGGAGAACCTGATTATATTCCGGAACTTACTTATGAACAGTTTTTGGATTTTCACAGAAAATATTATCATCCCTCTAACAGTTATATTTATCTGTATGGTGATGTTGATATGGAGGAAAGGCTATTATGGCTTGATGCGAATTATCTGTGTAAATTTGACAAACTTTGTGTTGATTCCGCAATATCAGTTCAAAAACCGTTTGACAGTATAAGATTTGTGTCCGAAAAATATTCGGCGCAGAGTGATAATGATAAATCATATCTCAGTTATAACTGCGTTATAGATACTTCGCTTAATGTAATGTATCAGACTGCGTTTCAGATTCTTATGTATGCTCTTGTTATGGTTCCGGGCGCTCCTGTTAAACAGGCGCTTCTTGATGCAGGCATTGCAGAGGATATATCATGTGTATTTGACGGCGAATTGTATCAGCCTGTATTCAGTATAATTGCAAAAGAGGCTGATGAAAGCAGAAACGACGAGTTCGTAAAAATAATACGGGATACGCTTACAGAGCTTGTAAATAATGGAATTGATAAGCAGTCGCTGCGCGCGGCAATAGCAATATATGAATTCAGGTACAGGGAAGCAGACTATGGAAGATTTCCGAAGGGGCTTATGTATGGCCTTACCTGTATGCAGAGCTGGCTGTATGATGATGACGACGCGTTTTCACAGGTGCTTTTACTTGACGTGTATGACAGATTGAAAAATGAAGTGGATACGGGATATTTTGAGCAACTTATTAAAGATTACATTCTTGATAATACACATTGTGCAGTTGTAAGCATACTTCCTGAAGTAGGTATGAACAGACGGATTGAAGCGGAGACATGCAGAAAACTTGCAGAGTATAAAAAGAAGCTGACGGACGAAGAGATTAAGGACATTGTGAATACTACAAAGAAGCTTAATGAATATCAGGAGACTGCCGATACTCCAGAACAGCTTTCAGTAATACCTATGCTTGCAATAGATGATATTGATAAAAATATAAGAAAGATTGACAGCAGGGAAAAAAATATAGGTTCTGTGCCTGTGTTGTTTAATAATATAAATACTAATGGTATAGCTTATGTTATTATGTCATTTGATATAAGCGATTATGAGGAATATGCGCAGTATATAACATTACTTTCGGGTATACTTGCATATGTTGATACGGAAAAATATGATTATATGTCGCTTGCCAATGAAATCAATCTTCATACCGGTGGAATAAACGTTGGAAAGAATGTATTTGCTGAAAAGGAAAATGCGGATAAGTACAGTTTTGTATGCGAGATTAGCTTTTCATGTCTTTATCAGGAGCTTGAGGATACATTTTCGCTGGTCGGTGAAATTTTAGGTAAAGCAGTGCTTAATGATAAAAAAAGGCTTAAAGAAATTATACAGGAAGAACGTTCTGAATTGAGGGGAATTATGGAGTCCTCAGGTAACAATACTGCTGTAGAACGCGGGCTTTCTTATGCTTCTAAGTCGGGATATATTCAGGGCAGAACAGGAACGGTGGGCCTGTACAGGTTTATAGACGGTATATATAATCATTTTGATGAATGTGCAGACAGGCTTATTGATATATTTGAAATATTAAGGGACAATATTTTCAGGAAAGATAAACTTTTTATCAGTGTAACTGCGTCTGAAGAAGGATATTTATGTTTTGAAAAAGAATTTAAAAAATTCAATATGTATTCATGTCAGGGAAGGAATATCTGCGATATCATTCCACTTAACATTACAGATAATTCAGAGGCGCATATTAATGAAGGCCTTAAAACTTCCGGAAAAGTTCAGTACGTCGCAAGGACAGGTAATTTTGTTAAAAAAGGATATCAATATTCCGGAGCGTTAAAGGTGTTAAAAACGCTGCTGTCATATGGATATCTCTGGAATAAAATAAGGGTTCAGGGCGGAGCTTATGGAATAATGTGTAATTTCCTGTATGGTGGAAACGGTTATTTTGTATCGTACAGGGACCCTAATCTTTCAGAAACCAATGAAGTATTTATGGGACTGCCGGAATATCTATGGAATTTTAAGGCGGATGAACGTGAAATGACGGGCTATATACTTGGAACCATTAGTATGCTTGATATGCCTTCGACTCCTGCCATGAAAGGAGAAGGCGCGTATATCAGGTATATGCGCGGAATTACTGATGAGGACCGCCAGAAGGAAAGAGATGAAGTATTATCTGCAAGTCAGGAAAGTATAAGAGAAACTGCAGAAATTGTTCAGGCTGTTCTGGATAATAATAATATATGCGTTGTGGGCAGTGCAGCTGCGATTGAAAAAAATGAGGACTTATTTGATTATACGGAAGATCTTATATAAATTATTGTGGAGGAATAAATTATATGAACGATAAATTTAAATCCGGTTTTGCCGCTCTTATAGGCCGGCCTAATGTAGGTAAATCTACACTGATGAACAGGCTGATAGGACAGAAGATTGCGATTACTTCAAACAGGCCGCAGACTACAAGAAACAGAATACAGACGGTATATACCGGAGATGAGGGACAGATAATATTCCTGGATACTCCGGGAATACATAAGGCGAAAAATAAGTTAGGCGAATATATGGTAAATGTCGCACAGAATACATTAAGAGATGTAGACGTAATACTATGGCTTGTTGAGGCGTCAGATTACATAGGCGCAGGAGACAGGTATATTGCCGGGCTTCTGCAGAAAGCCGGCACACCGGTTATACTTGTAATAAATAAGATTGATAAAGTGAAAAAAGAAGAGATACTAAGGTTTATAGATGCGTATAAGGATATATATGATTTTGCAGCTATAATTCCTCTTTCCGCCCTTAAGGGAGAGAATACGGAAAGTCTTATACCTGAGATATTTAAGTATCTGGATTACGGACCCATGTATTATGATGCGGATACTATTACGGATCAGCCTGAAAGACAGATAGCTGCTGAGATTATAAGAGAAAAGGCGCTTAGGAATCTTAGTGATGAAATTCCCCATGGAATTGCAGTATCGATTGAAAGAATGAGCAAACGTAAAGACAGGGAAATTATGGATATAGATGCAGTTCTTATATGTGAAAGAGAATCACATAAAAGGATAATTATCGGAAACAAAGGAAGTATGCTCAAAACAATTGGTACTGATGCCAGAAAGGATATTGAGGCAATGCTTGGAATACAGGCTAATCTTAAAATCTGGGTTAAGGTGAAAAAGGACTGGCGCGACAGCGATTTTATGCTGAATAATTTTGGATATAATAAATTGGATTAATATTGAATATCAACTCATACAGACGGAAATCCTATTATTAGAAGCACAGTTTGTGACTACTAATGTAAGGGAGATATGTATGATGAGGAACGATATATTTTGGAAAAGATTTGAAAAATCGGGGAAGGTTGAAGATTATCTGGAATATGCGTGTACAACGGAGGATTCACTGGAAGATGCTGTAATCGGAGATGTTATTGAAGATAAGCCGGAGATAATTCTGCCCGGCTATGACGATAGTATTCAAATCTATTAACTTTACCGGAATGAGGGGTTTAGGACTATATGACGGCGGAAACTGTTATGGGTATGGTAATATCATCACAAAACATAGGTGAAACTGACAGGAGAATAGTTCTGCTCACCAGGGAAAAGGGAAAAATAGCGGCATTTGCAAGAGGGGCTGTAAAACCTAAAAATCCTCTTGTATCTGCCACACAGCCCTTTACATTTGGTGAGTTTTTTATTTATCCGGGGAGGGATTCATATACAGTTACCAGGGCTGATGTTTCAAAACATTTTGATTTTGTAAGGAAAAGTCTTGATAAGTACTATTATGCTTCCTATATGTGTGAGCTTGCCGGATATTATACAAGGGAAAATCTTGATGCGAGCGATATACTTCTGCTCCTGTACCGTTCATTTCAGGCTCTTATGTCGGATGCAGTAGAAGACAGGCTTATACGTTACATATATGAGTGGAGGCTGCTGCTGATTAATGGGGAGATGCCGGATGTATTTAAATGTAGAAAGTGCGGAAATGAAAACGTAACCCATTTTTCTGTAAGCGGACAGTGTACGTTCTGTGAGGATTGTGCAGGTCACGATGATAATTCAGACAGAATGTTGCCGTCGGTACTGCATACGCTCAGATATATTGCCGCGGCCCCGCTTGACAGATTGTTTTCATTTAAAGTATCTGATGAGGTATTTGCACAGCTTAAAGACATAACCGACAGATATCTGGAAACATACAGGCGGTATGATTTTAATTCACTGCATTTTATAGAGGAAAATATAATAAAAACTTGAAAATCTGATTATGCAATAGTACAATATAGAACAAATATGTCACAACGAATAACGAAAGGAAGGAAGTCAGGTATGGAAAAGACAATGGAGAAAATAGTTGCCCTGGCAAAAGCAAGAGGATTTATATATCCGGGCTCAGAGATATATGGAGGACTGGCAAATACATGGGATTATGGTAATCTCGGAGTTGAGCTTAAAAATAATGTAAAGAACGCATGGTGGAGCAGGTTTATACGCGAGTCGCAATATAATGTAGGCGTTGACTGCGCTATTCTTATGAACCCGCAGACATGGATTGCATCAGGACACCTGGGCGGTTTTTCAGACCCGCTTATGGACTGCAGGGAATGTCATGAAAGATTCAGGGCTGACCAGCTTATTGAAGATTATATGAAAGCTAACGGCATTACAATAGAAGGTACTGTTGATTCATGGTCGCATGAGGATATGAAAAAATACATAGATGATAATAATATAAAATGCCCTTCATGCGGTAAACATGATTTTACGGATATACGTGAATTTAACCTTATGTTTAAGACATTCCAGGGTGTTACGGAAGATGCGAAAAATACTGTATATCTGCGTCCTGAAACTGCTCAGGGAATATTTGTTAATTTTAAAAACGTACAGAGGACTTCAAGAAAGAAGATTCCTTTTGGTATAGGACAGATAGGTAAATCTTTCCGTAATGAGATTACACCGGGCAACTTTACTTTCAGAACAAGGGAATTTGAGCAGATGGAGCTTGAATTTTTCTGTGAGCCGGGCACTGACCTTGAATGGTTTGCTTACTGGAAACAGTTCTGTATTGACTGGCTTAAGGCCCTGGGTATCAAAGAGGATGAAATGAGATGCCGTGACCATGATAAGGAAGAACTTTCTTTTTACAGTAATGCAACTACTGATATAGAATTCCTTTTCCCATTCGGATGGGGAGAACTCTGGGGTATTGCAGACAGAACTGATTATGACCTTACCCAGCACCAGAATGTATCTCATGAAGATATGAGTTATTTTGATGATGAGAAGAAAGAAAAATATATTCCATATGTAATAGAACCGTCGCTTGGCGCGGACAGGGTAACTCTTGCGTTTTTGTGCAGCGCTTATGACGAGGAGGAGATAGGTGAAGGAGATGTACGTACGGTACTTCATTTCCATCCCGCAATTGCACCTGTTAAAGTCGGGGTTCTGCCTTTGTCGAAGAAACTTTCTGAACCGGCACAGAAGATATATAATGAATTGTCCAAAAAGTATAACTGTGAATTTGATGACAGGGGCAATATTGGTAAGCGTTACCGCAGACAGGATGAGATTGGTACGCCTTTCTGTGTAACATATGATTTTGATTCTGAAGAAGACGGCTGCGTTACTGTAAGGGATCGTGACAGTATGGCACAGGAGAGAATAAAGATAGAAGAGCTTACCAAATATTTTGAAGGAAAAATGACTTTTTAAATATGATTTATTAACCTTAGCAGGTATGGTATCGTAGTTTCAAAGTCGATGCCATACCAGTTATGGGTTTTATTTTCAAGGGTAACTTCAAGAGTATATGAAGTATATTCAACAGCAATACCGGCTGCTTTTTCTGCAGAAAATCCGTTAAGAAGCGCGCCGGCGAATGTACTTGCGAACAAATCGCCTGTTCCATGGAAAACTCCTTTTATATCAGGTTTAAAATATTCAAATATACTTCCGTCTTCAAATCTTGCAACAATACCATTTTCATTTCCTCTTATAACGCTTGTTATAATTATATTTGATGCGCCGTCTGATACAAGATTATCAAGTATCCGGCTTATGTAATCCATATCGTAACCTGTACGGTATTCAAGGCCCGCCATAAAAGCAGCTTCCGTAATATTTGGTAAAATATACCGGGCTTTTCCGGCAATTAAACCAATGGCTTTTGCATACTCTTCATCAAATCCCGGATATATTTTTCCGTTATCGGCAAATACAGGGTCCGCAATGGTGAGGGTATTATCATCTGCAAATTTATCATAAAAATCAAGCAGCATATTAATGTGATTTATATTGCCAAGGTATCCGGATAATACTGCATCAAAATGAATGTCAAGGGTTTTCCAATGCTCCATTATGGGAGTGATGTTATCGGAAAGGTCTTTAAAAGTAAAACCCGGAAACATAGTGTGGGCTGAAAGAACTGCCGTGGGTATTATCGAAGTTTCTATTCCCATTGCAGATATAACCGGAAGAGCTATTGTCTGCGAACATTTTCCTATACATGATATATCCTGGATACTTACTAGTCTTTTCATAATAAATCCCTCAATTTACCTGTTTGATAATAATTTCATAATATGCTAATATTATTGTATATGCAATCCCGTATTTTTAAATAGTAAGCTGGGAAGGTGATATTAATGAAACATATTAGCAGATATATTTCAATACTGTTATTTATATTAGTGTGCTTTCTATATAATAACACAGTCTTTGCCGCAGATAAATACGATTCTTTTAATATGGTATTTTCTGTATATGGTGATTACAGCTGGAACGGGAGCGGAAAGGATTACCGGCTTGAGGAAGTAAATGAGCTTTTTTCATCAGACAGGTTTGGTGCCGCAAAATATTATTCTGCAAGAGTAGAATATAGAAAATCCGTATATAGTGAGGAAGAGATAATTGATGTTATAAAGGAGCGGGAGGGCTTTTGCGAAGCCTCACGGGATGAGGTTATGTATTCTGAGGAAATACCTGCCGCGCGGCTTGACCCATATATGCAGAAACAGTGGTATCTTGATAATATAGATGCGTATGACGCATGGGGACTGGCTGACGGTGCTCCGGGAAAGGATATAGTGGTTGCGGTTGTTGATTCAGGAATCAATTATAAACATGCTGACCTGAGTGATAATATGTGGATTAATATATCTGAAGTATATGGAGTCGAAGGCGTAGATGATGACGGAAACGG
Organism: uncultured Lachnospiraceae bacterium; assembly: GCA_947594855.1. Classification (GTDB taxonomy): domain Bacteria; phylum Bacillota; class Clostridia; order Lachnospirales; family Lachnospiraceae; genus V9D3004. Next base: position 25,952 of record CANQEL010000021.1, on the reverse strand, counting down.
AGTAACAGACGACATATACGGAGCGTGTTTTGATGCCGGAAATCAGGGTGGGGACACCATAACCGGAGACCCGTATGATACGGATAAGGACGGACACGGAACCCATGTCGCAGGAATTATTGCGATGTCAGGCGGTAATGGAGGAGGAAGGGGAATTGCCTACTCTTCTAAAATAATGGCCGTAAAAGCAGGAGGTTCAGACGGCAAATTCCTTGTGTCGGATGTGATATCTGCGGTAAATTATGCAGTTAAAATGGGAGCGGATGTTATAAATATGTCGTTTGGCGCAACTAACAAATCTGAAGTGTTAGAGGAGCTTTTGAAAGAGGCTTCAGAAAAGAGCGTTCTGGTTGCCGCTGCCGGAAATGAACGAAAGTCAACCGATACATATAAAATGTATCCCGCGGCATATCCTTTTGTTATTGGGGTAATGGCATCAGACATAAACGATACAATTGCGGAGTGGTCAAATTATGATACGCGGAATAACAATGTAATTACATATGACATAGCGGCGCCGGGGGTTGAAATATATTCTACTGTATTTAATAACAAGTATAAATATTTAAGCGGTACTTCAATGGCAGCTCCTGTTGTTTCAGCGGCAGCGGCTGTTGTGTTTAGCGACGCGCTGGCAAAAGGAATAGATAATCCTGCAAAATATACATTCGGGCAGCTGGTTAATTCATCAGGGCAAACGGCAGAATATAAGGATAGCGCAGGCAATAATTATACATATCGGAAATTAGATTTATATGACGCAGTCACGGCAGAGCCTTCGATTAATATGAATGTATGCGGATATGAGTATATGCTTGAAAATACAGGACAGATTTTTTCTGATATTGCATATTCAAAAGATGAAAGAGTTATTATACATTGCGGATATAAAATACAGAACACATGGGCAAAGGCCAAAAATGTCGAGGTAAATATTTCTGTGGATAGTCCCGAATGTAAGGTTATAAAAGGCGCAAGTCTGACAGGAGATATTGACGCCTGTTCTTCGTCTGATATTGCATGTAATGACGATAAGGCCATGATAATAGAATTTAATGGGGAAACAGATAAGGTATATAATATCCCAATCAGTTATAATGTGACGGGACAGACAGAGGGTGAAGTGCCTGAAACAATATCGCAGTCATACACGGATGTAATAACCTTATCTTTAAATAATAACCTTACAGCATTATCAAATATTTCCGGATTATCAGTAAGTAACTATACAGGTTCAAATATCCAGAAACCTGTAAAAGTTAAGAATCTCAGGATACAGAGGAAGGGTAAAAGCGGTAAATACAGTAAAATAAAATTAAAATGGAAAAAAGCTAAGGGTGCAGATAAATATATAATATATTATTCATCAAAAAAGAAAACGGGATTTAAAAAACTTGCCGTATGCAAAAAGAACAGTTATGTGTACAAAGTTAAAAAAGGCCGGAAATATTATTACCGTGTAAGGGCGTATGCCGGAACCGGATATGATAAGGTGTATGGAAAATATTCAAATACTGTGAGGGGATGATTGTATAATGTCCGGAAAATATTATGCTGTAAAAAACGGCAGAAGAACAGGTATATTTGATACATGGGATGAATGTAAGGAACAGGTAAGCGGATATAAGAACGCTGAATATAAGAGTTTTAAGAATATGTCTGATGCAAAAATATATATGGGGTATGATTCTGATATGCCCGGATATTTCAAAAAAGACGGTGTAATGACGGCGTATGTTGATGGAAGCTATTCTGACAGTATACCAGCGTTTTCTTACGGAATGGTAGCATATTTCGGAGATGAAGTTATACGTGAATGTAAGATGTATACAGATGAAAATCTTATTTCGATGAGAAATGTTGCAGGAGAAATAAAGGGCTCAGAAGCCGCTATGCAGCTTGCAGTAAAGAAAGGCTGCAAAGAGCTTCATATATACCATGATTATGAAGGAATAGCAAAATGGTGCCTTGGTGAGTGGCGTGCAGGCAAAGAAGGCACCATTGCGTATAAAGCTTATTATGATTCAATATGTGATAAGCTTAATATATCGTTTCATAAAGTTACCGGACATTCTGGCGACAGATATAATGATGAGGCGGACAGACTTGCAAAGTCTGCCCTTGGAATTAAATAATTTCATCAGGCCGTGTGATGGGTTCAAATGTACGGGATTGATTTTTTGCTTTTTTGTGCATTTTAGTAGTTTTTTCAGCTTCCTTGCAGAAATATTCCTGCGAATTAAGAGGTTTGTTCCCATATGGGGAAATATGCTGATATGAACTGTCAGGAAGCTTGATGCGCGTTTTTACATTATCCCTAAGCTGTATGTCTAAAATATGTTTTATACGTTCCTTGAGACTTTCTTCTTCTACAGGGAACAGAATCTCAACACGTTTGTCAAGGTTACGTGGCATCCAGTCTGCGCTTCCCATATAGATATCTTCATATCCATCGTTGTAAAAATAAAATATTCTGGAATGTTCAAGGAAATTACCTACTATTGAATGTACGCTTATATTATCGCTTACTCCGGCAATTCCTACTTTAAGGCAGCATATGCCGCGTATAATAAGTTCTATTTTTACACCTGCTGATGATGCCTCGTACAGCGCTGCAATAATATCGGCATCACATAAGGAATTCATTTTGGCAATTATATGTGCTTTTTTGCCTTCTCGCGCGTGTGCCGTTTCATTGGCAATACATTCCATAAATTTATTTCTTAGACGCAGCGGCGCAAGCGTAAGTTTATTCCATGCAAGAGGCTCGGAATAACCTGAAAGCATATTGAATACGGCGGTAGCATCTTCGCCTATAGGCCTTGAGCATGTGAACAGACCCATATCGGTATACAATTTGGCTGTGGAGTCGTTATAGTTGCCTGTGCCGAGATGAACATAACGTCTTATTCCGTCGTCTTCACGACGTACTACAAGAGTAATCTTACTGTGGGTCTTTAATCCGACGAGTCCGTATATAACATGGCAGCCTGCCTGTTCAAGTTTCCTTGCCCATATGATATTATTTTCTTCATCAAACCGGGCTTTAAGTTCCACAAGTACTGAAACCTGTTTGCCGTTTTCGGCGGCAAGTGCCAGTGAAGAAATAATAGGCGAATTGCTGCTTACACGGTAAAGGGTCTGTTTGATTGCCAGTACATTCGGGTCAGTGGCGGCATTCCTTACGAAATCGACCACCGGATCAAACGACTGGTATGGATGGAAAAGGAGGATGTCCCTGTTTCTTATCTGTGAGAAAATATCCTGTTCGGGATTGATTTCAGGAACAGGCTGTGGCTTATAAGGTTTGTTTTTTAGGTGGTCAAATCCCTCCAGACCGTATATTTTCATAAAAAACGTAAGGTCTAAAGGACCATTTACCATGTATAAATCTTCGTCTGATATATTTAAATCTTTTTTCAGATAATTTAAAAGCCGTTCATCAATGCCGTTTTCAACTTCCAGCTTGATTACTTCTCCCCACTGCCTTTTTTTAATCTGTCTTTCTATTTCTGTAAGAAGGTCTGCCGCTTCATCTTCGTCAAGCGTAAGGTCTGCGTTTCGCATAACCCTGTATGGATATGCGCATATTACATCATAGTTAAGAAACAGCTTATCTATATTTTTTTCTATAATTTGTTCCAGAAGTATAAGCGAAATGCTTTCAGGGTCATGTGAAGGTATCCTGATAAATCTCGGAAGCACTGAGGGAACCTGTACCGTAGCAAATTCATACTCGCCGTCGGTTTTTGAATTGTGAAGCAGTGCTGCAATATTAAGGGATTTGTTCCTTATAAGAGGAAACGGCCGCGAAGAATCCACTGCCATCGGAGTAAGCACCGGGTATACTTCGCGCATAAAATAACGGTCGACAAATTCTTCCTGCTCCGGAGAAAGTTCTTCATGATTTGGTATAAGTATAATCCTGTTATCCTTTAGAAGAGGAAGAAAAGAGGAGTTATACATTTCGTACTGGGTATCAACGAGGACATGTTCTTTAAGGCTTATTTCTTCAAGCTGTTTTGCAGGACTCATTCCCGAAATGTCAGGCTTGGTATATCCTGCATGAACCATGTCTTTGAGTGAAGCGACACGTATCATTACAAATTCATCCAGGTTAGAAGAGGTAATGCTGAGAAATTTGAGGCGCTCAAATAAAGGAAGTGATGTATCGCACGCTTCGCTGAGTACCCTGTAGTTAAATTCAATCCAGCTAAGTTCCCTGTTATCGAAATATTCTTTCTTTTTGTAAATAGATTTACACATTGCTTATCCTCCTCTGCTTAAGCACAGGCTTTATTCCAAATGTCTGTTCAAAAAAGCCTGTTGATTGATTAAAATATGCCTGCTCAAGCGCCAAATCCATAAATGATTCGGCGTTTATAATAAGTTTGTCGTTTTTAAGAGAAATTTTTATATGGGAAAGTTTCTGCTTTTTACTTGTATCAAGGTCGTTACATATTCTGAATAGCGCGGTAAGTTTTGCGGTTTTAATATAGTCCTCTTCTGAAAGGCCGCCTTCCATATCGCTGTACGGCGGAAAGTTGTAAGTATGGTGCCTTACAATATTTGCAATAATTGTACTTTCACGTGAGGAGAGGCCGATAATTTCCGATGAACGTATAATGTCATATGAATTTTCCGATACTTCCTGGAAATTTACAAATGCCCCGCAGTCGTGAAGAATAATTGCAACACGTAGAAGCAGAAGGTCTCTTTCGCTAAGTCCGCTGATTTTTTTCATGCCGTCAAATATTTTCTGCGCAATTTTTTCGACATGCGCCGTGTGTTTAATATTTGAACTGTATCTGTATGCCAATTTTTTTGATGCAGATATAATGTCCTGTGAGAAGTCGCGTGAAGGTTTGATTTTATGTTTAAGGATTGCATATTCGGCAACCATTCCATCACACAAATCGGTAGAGTTAAATTTAATGAAATGCGCATGGTTGATATCCATTATTTTTTTATATATCATTGCCGTAGGCAGTATCAGGTGGGCCTGTTCTTCAGAAGTCTCGGTAATGTGCGCAAGTTCGTTAATCGAGTGTGTATAAAGGGTTTTGTATACATCATTCATTTCATCTGAAGACAACATGGATTTGTCAGGATAATAGCTGTTTATATATTTCTGGAGCGTACGGATTCCCTCGCCGACAGCAAGTATTGTATTAATAGTGTATTCATGAAAATGATTAGTATATGATGTATATATGTCGCCTTCAATGTATTCTGCCAAAAGGTCATTATAGCTGTCTGTTGTCCTCTCAAGGTTTCCAAGAAATTCATTGATTCTTATGGAACCAAGCCTTAGATTCTGTGAGACCTGCATAAGACCGCCTGAGAAACAGGTGGCCTGGGAACTGCCCGAACCCACTTCCACTACAAGGGCTCCTTTGTTTATAATGTCGTTAAAATCAGGCTCATTAATGGCTATAGCCTGAAAAAGAAGGTATCTTTGTTCAGCGTTGCCAAGCATATTTACATCAAGATTGGTGCGTACGCGTATGCGGTCAAGCAAAAAATGCCTGTTAGCGGCTTCACGTATTGAGCTTGTGGAATATGCACTGTAAGCGGTTACGCCGAAATCAGCCATAACTTTTGTAAAACCGTTAAGTACATCACATAATTCATTTATGAGATAATTGGATATATATCCGCTTGCGTAAGTATCGCTACCGAGCTCCATTATATGTCGTATGTGCGTAAGCTGCTTAATGTTATTCTTTTTTTCAATCTGAAAAATCTTCATTGATACTTCATTAGAACCAACATCTATTGCTGCAAAAGTACTCACCGGCATAATAAAACCTCCTTAATCTGTATTTTATATTATTAAATTATAAAATATTAAATTATAAAATACAAGAAGAATATATAATCATTATCGTGTAAAACCTCTATAAAATCATTTTACACAGACTTGCTTAATTAAGATTTTACAGGTATACTGAAAAAGAATTTTACGGTATTTGATTTGGAGGATAATATGCGTACCAGTGATTTTGATTATGAACTCCCTGAAGAGCTTATAGCACAGGAACCTCTTGCAGACAGGGATGGCTGCCGCCTGATGGTTCTTTCGCGTTTTACAGGTGAGATATCGCATAAAATATTTCATGATATAACCGGGTATTTAAATGAAGGCGACTGCCTTGTGATTAATAATACAAAGGTAATACCGGCCAGGCTTATTGGAGAAAAAGTTCCTACGGGTGGAAAGGTTGAAATACTTCTGCTTAAAAGGATAAGCGCTGATATGTGGGAAACCATAGTAAGGCCGGGGAAGAAATTAAGGTGCGGCGCCAGGGTGAGTTTTGGCGGAGGACTTCTTACAGCGGAGGTAAAAGAAGTGCTCCCCGACGGAAACAGAATGGTGCAATTTGAATATGACGGTATATTTGAGGAAATACTTGACAGGCTTGGACAGATGCCGCTTCCGCCATACATAACAAAGGAGCTTAAGGATAAAAACAGTTATCAGACTGTGTATGCCAGATACGAGGGCTCAGCGGCTGCTCCCACGGCGGGACTGCACTTTACCGGGGAGCTTCTGGACCGGTTACGGAAACAGGGGGTAAATATAGCGCAGGTGACATTGCATGTTGGACTTGGTACATTCAGACCGGTAAAGGTTGAGAATGTGGAGGCGCATCATATGCACTCAGAATTTTACCGGATAACAAACCAGGCAGCAGATATTATTAATAATACTAAGAAAAACGGCGGAAGAATAATATGTGTGGGAACTACAAGCTGCCGCACTATAGAATCTGCAGCAGATGAGAGCGGTATTGTATATCCGGGAGAAGACGATACGGACATTTTTATATATCCCGGATACAAATTCAGGATAATGGACGGTCTGATTACTAATTTTCATCTTCCTGAATCTACGCTTCTTATGCTTGTATCTGCATTTGCAGGAAAAGAGAATGTGCTTAATGCATACAGGGAGGCTGTCAGGCAGAAGTACCGGTTCTTTTCATTTGGAGATGCAATGGTGATATTGTGATATCAGGTGAAATCTAAGGAGGAATGGATATGGACAGTTCAAAAAGGCTTTTGTTTATATATAATCCCAATGCAGGCCGCGGCGTTGTAAAAAATCATTTGTCAGGTATTATTGAAGTTTTCTGCAGTACAGGTTATGAAGTTACGGTATATCCGACGTTTTGTGCCGGAGATGCCAAAAATATTGTTGCAAAATGCGTGCAGGAATATGACCGTATAGTATGCTGCGGAGGCGACGGAACGCTTAACGAAGTGACTAATGGGCTTATGGAGCTTGATGAAAAGGTGCCGTGTGGATATATACCTGCAGGAACGGTTAATGATTTTGCACGTTCTTTTGGACTTCCACAGAATATGACAGAGGCGGCAGGTGTAGCAGTAAGCGGAGAAATATTTATGAGTGACATAGGGGAGCTTAATGGAAAATGCTTTGATTATGTTGCGGCATTTGGGGCGCTTGCGGATGTATCATATGAAACTAATCAAAGTATTAAAAATGTCATTGGTAAGCTTGCATATTTCCTTGAAGGGGTAAAAAGGCTGACGTCAATAAGAAAATACAGTATATATGTTGAAGCCGATGGGGAAATAATAAATGATGATGTGATATATGGAATGATTACCAATTCTTTTTCAGTGGGAGGAATTCTTTCCATGTCTGATGAAAAAGTTATATTGGATGATGGTAAACTTGAGGCGCTTTTTATTAAAGCTCCGAAAAATGTGATTGAGATTCAGGCTATAATAAATTCGCTTATGTCAGGCGATACAAGCTGTAAACATTTTTACTACAGGCATATAGAGAATATAAGAATAATCTGTAATGAAGAGATTGGCTGGACTTTAGATGGTGAATTTGGCGGCGCTTTTACGGAGGTAAATATTAAAACGCATTGCAGGTGTATTCCATTTATAAGGCCAAAGCCCGCAATTTCCAAAAATTAAAAATTATGTTGTTAATATTATCCTGATGTGTTAAAATATTTATATGAGTTTAATAAATTTATAAAAAAACAATAAGTAAAATTAGGAGGTAAATGATGACTAAATGGGTATATTTATTCACTGAGGGGGATGCAAGTATGCGTAACCTTCTTGGTGGTAAAGGTGCAAACCTTGCAGAAATGACCAATTTGGGTCTTCCGGTGCCACAGGGATTTACTATTACTACAGAAGCATGTACGCAGTATTATGAAGACGGAAGAAAGATTAACGATGAAATACAGGCTCAGATTATGGAATACATTGAAAAGATGGAGAAAATGACCGGAAAGAAGTTCGGTGATAAAGAAAATCCTCTTCTTGTTTCGGTGCGTTCAGGTGCTCGTGCTTCCATGCCGGGAATGATGGATACAATACTTAACCTTGGACTGAATGAAGACGTTGTTGAAGTACTTTCCGAGAAATCCGGAAATCCAAGATGGGCATGGGACTGCTACAGAAGATTCATACAGATGTTTTCTGATGTAGTTATGGAAGTCGGAAAGAAATATTTTGAGGTATTGATTGACGAACTTAAGGCGCAGAAAGGCGTAACACAGGATGTTGACCTTACTGCCGACGACCTTAAGGTACTTGCTAATAAGTTCAAAGCTGAATATAAGTCAAAGATAGGGGAAGATTTCCCTGATGATCCAAAGGTTCAGCTTATGGAAGCTATTAAAGCAGTATTCCGTTCATGGGATAACGACAGGGCAAATGTGTACCGCCGTGACAATGATATCCCTTATTCATGGGGAACTGCAGTTAATGTACAGATGATGGCATTTGGTAATATGGGAGATACGTCAGGAACAGGAGTTGCATTTACACGTAACCCTGCTACCGGCGAGAAGAAGCTTGACGGCGAGTTCCTTATGAATGCACAGGGCGAGGATGTTGTTGCCGGTGTGCGTACTCCTAAAAAGATTGAGGAAATGGCAGAAACAATGCCGGAGGTATTTGAGCAGTTTAAGGATATATGTAATATTCTTGAAAATCATTACAGGGATATGCAGGATATGGAGTTTACTATTGAAGATAAGAAACTTTATATGCTTCAGACCCGTAACGGCAAGAGGACTCCACAGGCAGCGCTTAAGATTGCGTGTGACCTTGTAGATGAGGGAATGATTACGCCTGAAAAGGCTGTTTCAATGATAGAGCCGCGTAATCTTGACGCGCTTTTACATCCACAGTTTGATCCTGAAGTGCTTGCAAAATCAGAGCCTATAGGTTCTGCTATCGGAGCTTCACCGGGTTCGGCAGCAGGTAAGATTGTATTTAGCGCAGAGGATGCAATGTCATGGAATAAGAGGGGCGAGAAAGTTGTTCTTGTGCGTCTTGAGACATCTCCTGAAGATATTGAAGGTATGAAGGCTTCACAGGGTATACTTACAGTCCGTGGAGGAAGAACATCGCATGCCGCAGTAGTTGCCCGCGGAATGGGTATATGCTGTGTGTCAGGATGCGGTGACATAGCAATGGATGAGGCTAATAAGAAATTCACCCTTGCAGGAAAAGAATTCCATGAGGGTGATGAGATATCAATCGATGGTTCGACAGGTAAGATATATGACGGACTTATTCCTACAGTTGATGCAACTATTGCAGGTGAGTTTGACAGAATCATGAAATGGGCAGATGAATTCAGAAGACTTAAAGTACGTACCAATGCCGATACACCTGCTGATGCAAAGAAAGCAAGAGAGCTTGGTGCTGAAGGTATAGGACTTTGCCGTACTGAGCATATGTTCTTTGAAGGCGACAGGATAGACGCTTTCCGTGAAATGATATGTTCTGATACAGCAGAGGAGAGGGAAGCAGCGCTTGATAAGATACTGCCTATACAGCAGGGAGATTTTGAACAGCTTTATGAAGCGCTTGAGGGCTGCCCGGTTACTATACGTTTCCTTGACCCGCCGTTGCATGAATTTGTTCCTACCCTGGATGAGGATATTAAAAAACTTGCTGACAGCCAGGGTAAATCAGTTGATGAGATTAAGACTATAATAGCATCGCTTCATGAATTTAACCCTATGATGGGACACAGAGGATGCCGTCTTGCAGTTACTTATCCGGAGATTGCAAAGATGCAGACAAAGGCAGTTATAAGAGCTGCAATTAATGTAAATAAGGCGCATGCTGACTGGAATATTAAGCCTGAGATTATGATTCCGCTTGTTGGAGACGTAAAAGAGCTTAAGAATGTTAAAGACGTGGTTGTAAAGACTGCTGATGAAGAGATAGCAAAAGCGGGCTCGGATATAAAATATGAGGTTGGTACAATGATGGAGATTCCACGTGCCTGCCTGACAGCAGACGATATTGCAAAAGAAGCCGATTTCTTCTGCTTCGGAACAAACGACCTTACACAGATGACGTTTGGCTTCTCGCGTGATGATTCAGGTAAATTCCTTGAGGCATATTATAAGTCCAAGATATTTGAGAGCGACCCATTTGCAAGGCTTGACCAGAATGGTGTTGGAAGGCTTATGGATATGGCAGTTAAACTTGGAAAACCTGTTAATCCAAAGCTGCATATAGGAATCTGCGGAGAGCATGGCGGAGACCCTACAAGTATTGCTTTCTGTGACAGCATAGGACTTGATTATGTGTCCTGTTCGCCGTTCAGAGTGCCTATAGCAAGGCTTGCGGCAGCACAGGCAGCGATTGCCGCTAAATGATATTGATATAAGTAAATATTATCAGGGAGGTCCGGTCATATCTGTATGAGCTGGACCTCTTTTAATATACTTTGGAGGTGAAAGTTGTATTTTTATATGGCATTTGGTATAATAAATAATAAAAAAATCAGGAGTTTTAAAGCATGACAGGAATATTACGATATGCAAGCCAGAATTTGGTGTTGATGCTGCTGTTTCTTGCAGCGTCTGTTCTTGTTGTGTTTTTTTTCGTTTTATACATATGTGAGCGCAGAAAATCCGGAAAATACCGTCATGCGGTGGATAGAACCAATGATTTTATAAGAGCATTTGGAGACGGCCGCAGATGTATTCATGCCATAGTACGGGTAGAAGATCAGAGAATCATCTATATGAGTCCTAATTTTTATGCCATGACAGGCATTGAACCGGAAAGGGTGCTGGCAGATGCAGAGGTGCTTCGGGAAGCTGTGGGTAAGAAGGAAGCACGGGGTATTGTGAAGGAACTGGAAATATGGGATCGTATAAGTCCGCTGGATTTGGAAACAGATTACAAGAACGCCGGAGGCGAAAACAGGCATGGCAGGCTGGTTTTGGAACGGGCGGGGAATGATGGTTTTTATCTTGCTGTATTTATGGACATTACAGAGGAATACGAACTCAGGCAGGAACTTCAGAATGATTTGGAACAGGCCTACAAGGCGAGTCAGGCCAAGTCTGATTTTCTTTCCAAGATGTCTCATGAGATTCGTACTCCTATGAACGGAATTTTAGGTATGCTGAATCTGGCAAAAGCGCATATCGACAGTCCGCAGACGGCAGAGGATTATCTTGTAAAGGCGGAGAGTCTGTCACAGTTTCTTCTCACATTGATTAATGATATTTTGGATATGTCCCGTATAGAGAGTGGAAAGATGGAACTTGAGTCTGTTGCTTTTGATCTGTTTGAGGTAGCGGATAAACTGAATTCAATGTTTAAGAGTACAATGGAAGGAAAAGGACTGCACTGGGAAGTTCAGATGCAGGATTTTGATGTGCGTTATGTGGTGGGAGATGAACTGAGGCTGACTCAGGTTATTATCAATTTTATTTCCAATGCGCAAAAGTTTACTCCGGCGGGAGGAACGGTAAGCGTGACATTTCGTCAGATGGGCCGTTTGGAAGGAAATCTGCATCTGATGATTCGTGTAAGGGATACAGGTAAAGGTATTAAATCAGATTTCCTAAGCCGGATTTTCCGGCCGTTTGAGCAGGAAGATGCGTCTACCGCCCACCATTATGGCGGAAGCGGTCTCGGACTTGCAATTGCAGATAATATCATCCGTCTTATGAATGGAGAGATTATTGTTGATAGCGAAGAAGGAAAGGGAACGGAGTTTGTGGTCTATGTTACACTTCCTGTAGCAGATATGGATCAGACTTTACCGGATAATATTGATACGACAGTAGAGATTCGCGCAGAGGAGGCTCTCAGAAAGGCAGTTGATGAGTCAACGCTTAAAGGGCTTCATATCCTGCTTGCTGAGGATAATGATATTAATGCAGAGATTGCAATTGAACTGTTGGAGATGGAGGGAGCTGTAATAGAACGGGCCTGTGACGGACAGGAAGCGGTACATATGTTTATGGACAGTGAGCCAGGAGAGTATGATGCCATTCTGATGGATATCCAGATGCCCAATATGAACGGATGGGAAGCAACTAAAGTTATCCGCAGTTCCGGCAGAAAAGATTCTGATTTGCTGATATTCGCAATGTCGGCAAATGCATTTATAGAAGATAAACGGTACTCTCTTGAAGTAGGAATGGATGGACATATTTCAAAACCGGTAGATTTTGATGAGGTGCGCAGGGTCATAGGCGAGCAGTTATATTTCCGGAGAAATAGAAAAGATGTGTAGAACTGGTACAGACAGGGGGACAGGTGAAAAGCGATGAAACGGTTTTGGCAATGGCTGTGCAGACAGGGTAAAGAAAAAATTGTAACAGCGGTCACACTTTTTACAGTATTGATTGTGGGAGTTGTGGTTCTCCTTAATGCGTCAAAATTTCAGGGTATATTTGATCCGGAAAAGTTTGAAAGGTTTGGAAACAGGCAGGAGGGAGAGAGTTATGATTCTGTAGCAGGAGACGGGCTTGAATCTGACCTGGCTGACCGAGACGGAGAAGGAAACGGCAGAGATGATGAGGAAGGGCAGAAGGCTGTAAAAACTGAGGGAACGAAACAGCAGAATCTGATAAAAAGTGATGATGATGAAGGAATAGGACGTACAACGACAGATACCGATATAACTGATAATATAGAACGTAATCCGGATGCTTATGAAGTTACGGATAATATAGATAATAGTATTATAAAGACCGGTCTTGATTCTGACGGCGGAAATAATACAGGCGATGATAATACGGGAATAGATTTTGATAATCAGGGCGGAACGGGAAATAACGGAAATGTACCGGCTCCGGGTTCTGAAACTAACTCCGGGAATACGCCTGTTCCAAGTTCTTTGCCGGGAACAGGTAATTTACCGGGACCTACCCGAAGCCCCGGGTCTGTCAGTAAACCGGAACCTACTGATAAATCGGAACCTACCCGCAAACCTGAACCTACCCGCAGACCGGAGCCTGATATAACTTCTAACCCAGGTTTATCACTTTCAGATGATGAACAGACACAGCTTAAACCACGCGACCCGATTTATACTGAAGACGGAGAGCTGTTGTTTCTGTCTGTGGAAACGCCGGAAAACTGGATGTTTTGTGTTGGAGATACTTATAATTCCATGGATGTAACCGTGCGTGCGGTATTCCGTAAAAATGGACAGCAGATAGAAAAAACGCTTTCTTATGACGGAACCGATGGGTATAGTGTTGTATTTTCCACCAATGTACCAGGAAGTCATACGGCAATATTTATTTATAATGGTATAACTGCTACCGTTAGATATCAGGTGCTGTCAAGTCATGCAGCAATCCGTTATTATGCGGAAGCGGAAGGAAAAATTTATACTTCAGCTGATTTTCCGGGACCGGTTAATGAACTTGTTTCCGCAGAGGATGAAATCCAAAGGTCTGAACTGGAAGAACTGGGAAAAGTAGTCTATCCGTCTACAGGCTCTGTTATTGACCTTATGAGGTACCACCGTTTAATGATTGCATATCTTGGTGAGGAGCGTATACGCCGGTTATTTGCAGACTTTTCGGATACTAATTATAGAAGTGTGACATTTTTGGAAACGGATAGCGACGGATATCTTACTAATATGCTAGGCGGATTTCAGTATTGTCTGTCTTCTGTATTGCAGCAGGACGGGGGTCCATACATATATTATCCGGCATCGGCAGACTGGGGTTATATTTCCCGTGCACTTGTAAATGTAGTGAAAGCCGTACCTGAGGGATATAAGATTCGCAGAGAGGTATCGGGAAAAATGGAAAATCTTCCGGAATATCTGGGCGAACAGGTTTTGGAAAAATACACGGGAGAGGATACGGTTATAGAGGTACCAATGGGTGTGACTAAGATTGACTTCAAAGAAGTTACACACTCAGAGCAGGTTACAGCTCTTCGTATTCCGGAAAGTGTCAGTGAAATCAATACAAAAAGTGTGGCAGAATGTCTGACGGATTTGAATACATATTCTTATGAAGGAGCGGTCGGACCGAATAATACATTTAAGGTGATAAACGGCGCGCTTTACAGCAATGATGGTAAGACGCTGATTTCTGTACCGCCGGGAATGACATCTATGCCGGAGTGGTCGCCTGACGTAACTGCTATTGCGCCGGGGGCTTTTTGGGGAAGCCGTATTAAAGAGATTGAGATACCGGAGACAGTGACAGATTTTGCACCTGGATGTTTTGAGATGTTTTCTGCAGAAAAAATCCATATAACCGGTAAGACGGCGCCAAAGTCAGGCAAAGCGGCAGATACCGGATACAAAGGAATTATACTGATGCCAGATTCCATGTACGATACAATTTTGAAAGATTGGATGTTTGCTTTTGCGGATGAGGATATTACGTTTGGTACCGAAAAGGAAGAAAACGGAATTTATAGATATGACAAAGAAAATAATATTATTGTTTATAAGAATGATACATTGAAGCTGGCAGGTATTCCGTCGGATACGCTTGGAGTCTTTCAGGTTCCTGAGACGATTACTTCTATTGGTGCAGGAGCGTTTATATCCTGTGGCAGCCTTCATGATATAGAGCTGCCTGAAAGCGTAAAGAGGCTTGAGGCCGACAGTCTGGTTCTGCCGGATAATGCAGAAAGTATTACTATTCAGGGCAGTACGGTTGTAGAGATTGCCCCACAGTTATTTGGAAACCCGGATAATGGCGCGGTAGTTCCGGATATTACCGTCTATGTGCCGGAAGAGCTTTATGAGGATTATCTGTCTTCGTGGAAAAATGTGCTGGATTCTGTATATGGAACAGGAACTGCCCAAAAGCTGCTTCATAATGGCAGTGGGGGATTCTTTTATGAGAATGGGGCAAGATATCAGACGATTCCAGGAGACATGGATACGTATCGTCTGGTGAAACTCTATGATTTGTCACGTGTTTCGTTTAAAGTAAAAGACAAAACTACAGAGGTTGCGGAATATGCTTTCTCAGGTTCGGAATCATTAGAGATTATATATCTGCCTGATTCGGTAGCAAAAGTGGGAGAAAATGCATTTTTGGGATGCAAATCGTTACAGACAGTGACGACTGAAACTAATAAGCCGGAACTGGATGCGCTGAAACTGACTGCAGAGTCCGGCGCGGTGAATGTACAGGTATATGAGGCAGACAGTAATTATAAAGGGTTTATCTATGGGGAAAACGGTGAAGTATATGGTCTGTCCCAGGATGAAAAAGGTACGCTTATTGATGTTCCTACAGATTATGCAGGCGTCTTTACACTGCGGGCAGATACGGTTTTACTAAACCGGGAAGCATTTTCAGGCTGTTGGCAGCTTACGGGGATTAACAGTGAAGATAAGGCGCTGACAGGTATAGGAGACTCATGTTTTGAAAATTGTACAGGACTGAAGTCAATGGACTTGTCGGCATTTAATAAATTGGAGAGTATTGGAAATTATCTGTTTTATTCCTGCAGCAGCCTTGCAGAGCTGATTTTGCCGGATGGCATTAAAGATACGGGCGTTGGAATGTGTTATGGATGTACGGGACTGGTAAGATTTCATGCTTCCGGGCTTCGTGTGCTTGGTGATAAAGCATTTGCTTACTGCAGCCGTATAGGAAATATGAATATTACGGGTGTGGCAAAACTGGGAGCGCAGGCTTTTATGGGCTGTTCGTCTACTACGGAAATAGTTCTTCCGGAAACACTTAAGGAAATGGGCGAGGAATGTTTCAGTGACTGCACATCCTTACAGAGAATATATATGAATGGTGAACTGACGGCTGTCAGCCGGTATGCATTTGCCGGCTGCCGGAATCTTGTGTCGATAAATATGTCTGACAGACAGAAAAAAGTTCTGCGCGTAATCGGAGTACAGGCTTTTGCAAGCTGTATTTCTTTGGAAAGCGTAGATTTCGGGGAGTGTACTACATTAAAACATATAGGTACGGAGGCGTTTTCAGGCTGCAGTTATCTGACCAGGGTAACGCTGCCGGAGGAGATTGACTCATTGCCGGACCGCTGTTTTGCAGATTGTGGCTATCTTTCAATTCTGGAACTTTTGTCAGATACTGCGCCGGAACTTGGCGGTCAGATATTTGGCGATGTGATTTCTCCATATATGCATCTGTGGGTTAAGGAAAAGACAGTTGCAGAATACCGTAAGGCATATACGGCTCTGTTAGATAACGGGTACGGAGACGGAACGACAGAAAAAATTCTCGGAGTAATAGATCCCCAAAAGGAGATTATAAGGGGAGTTACTTATCAGATGACGGAAGAGGGGCGTGTCCTTCTTGAGGCTGATTCAGTAGTGAAAGGTGAGCTTATCGTATTTCAGGATACGGTGCAGATTGCTGATGATGCATTCAAAAATTGCACACAGCTTACAGAGATAGAATTGCCGGACAACAGCAATATAATCCTGGGTGACCGCTGCTTTGAAGGCTGTAGTGCTTTAAAGGAAGTCAGGCTGTACGGAAATATCCCACAATGGGGTGAAGATACATTCCGGGATTGTACATCTATTTCCAGAGTAGAGCTTGGGAATAATGTGAGCGACTGTATTGCAAAAATAGGCGACAGGGCTTTTAAGGGATGTACCGGACTTGTGGGTACTACATCGGTTTCTGCAGTTTCATTTTCGGCGCAGATTACAAAACTTGGAACAGAATGTTTTTCAGGATGCTCTGAAATGGCTGTAGTAACTGTGAGCCAGGTTTTTGAGGAATCTCTGGAAAATATAGAAGACAGGGCTTTCGAGGGCTGCCGCAGTCTTGGCGTTTTATTGAATTCAAACTATAAAGGGCTTAAAACCATAGGGGCATATGCATTTACCGATTGTGATTCACTGCGTATGCCGGCAGTTCCTGCCGGAGTAACTTCTATTGGAGAGGGATGTTTTTCGGAATGTGATAATCTGCAGTATGTGAGCTTTTATGGCGGTCTGGAGGAGTATCCGAAGGATTGCTTCAGAAATTGTCCGAAATTGATAAGAACCGGAGGTACGTCACTGGCATTTACCTCGCTTAAAAGGATTGGAGAGGGGGCATACGAGGGTTGTAGTTCCCTGCAGATGCCTTTAAACCCTAATGCGTCAGCATGGCATCTGGGACGATATGAAAATCTTGAGGAAATTGGACAGAATGCTTTTCGCGGATGTGATACAATATTGTTTGTCAGTGTGCCTGAAACAGTGAAAAAGATTGGAAAAGAAGCATTTGCAAACTGTACAAAGCTGCAGCTTATGGAATTTTTATCGGCAGAGCCGCCAGATATTGAAGCAGGGGCGCTTGATGAGACAGCCGGTCTGTTACGGATTCAGGTACCGGGAGGGGATGACGTATATCATGCTTATCTGGAAAAACTGAATCCGGTATTGGGAGAGGAACTGACAAAAGAGATTTTGTTTTCTGCAGAGGATAAAACAACAGCAGAGACAGATGCAGATAAAGAACAGGAAATGGAGCAGGCGGAGGTAGAAAAATGATTATTGAACAGTCGGAACAGATTATGAAAGAAGTTGGCAAGGTATTTATAGGTAAGGATGAGATTATCGAAAAGGTGCTTATGACTATATATGCCGGGGGCCATGTGCTTTTGGAGGATGCGCCCGGAGTAGGAAAGACCACGCTGGCGCTTGGATTTTCCAGAGCCCTGGGTCTGAGTTATAAGAGAGTACAGTTTACTCCTGATACCATGCCATCTGATATTACTGGTTTCAGTATATATAATAAAAATACAGGAACATTTGAATATAAACCCGGTGCAGCAGACTGCCATTTGCTTTTGGGAGACGAGATTAACAGAACTTCCCCTAAGACGCAGGCCGCTCTTTTGGAGGTCATGGAGGAAGGCAGTGTTACAGTAGACGGTGTGACGCATGTTTTGAAAAAACCTTTCATTTGTATTGCCACCCAGAACCGCTATGATTCAGCAGGAACCCAGGCGTTGCCGGACTCACAGCTGGACCGTTTTATGGTATGTCTGAGTATCGGTTATCCAAGCCTGGACAGTCAGGTTAAAATCATGAAAACCAGAAGGGGAATAAGCGATATTGAAAATGTTCAGGCCATGATGACAAGGGATGATGTGAAAGAGATTCAGGATTATCTCTATTCCATAAGGGTTATGGATCCAATTTTATATTATATTGCAGAACTGTGCGAGGCCACCAGAAAGGACAGAATGGTAGAACTTGGAGTAAGTCCGCGTGGCGTGCAGGCCCTTTCACAGATGGCGAGGGCAAGAGCTGTGCTCAAAGAGAGGGATTATGTGATACCCGAAGATGTACAGGCCGTTTTTCTGGATGTGTGCGCGCATCGTCTGGTGATGAAATCTCAGGCGAAGATTGAAGGAATTGGTTCAAAAGACGTACTCATTGATATTATGAAAAAGGTGAAAGCTCCATCCCTGAAAAGAAAGTAGGTTAAAGCATACAATGAGGAAACAAAGGGTACTTTATTTGCTGGTATTGGCAGCTGTCGTTTTGTCTTATATCCTGGCGGACAGACGGGAACCGCTGGTTTTGTTATGTCTTTTGATATTGGTTCCGCTTGTTTGTGCCCTGATGCAGATACTTGCCATGTCAGGGCTAAGGCTTTCTTTTGCAGCGGGCGGAAACTGTAGGACAGGACAGAATGAGAAGATAAAACTGTCAATTTCACGGAAAAACAGGCTGCCGTTTGGTATACTCCGGGTGAAGCTGGTATTTGACAACCGACTGTTTGGAGATACATGGGAAAAAGAGCTGTGTCTATTTGCAGAGGAAAAAATAGAAGAAGATTATACTTTTACATATAACGCGCACGACTGTGGGGAGATTCAGGTCTGTGTACAGGAAGCGGAGTGTTACGATTTGTTAGGATTGTTCTGCTGGAAACGGCAGGTTGAATGGATGGAAACGTTTGTTGTTTATCCGCCGGAGCTGAAACTTAGTACAGAAGTGTCCAAAAGGCCTGCCACGAGGAGTTTTGGCGAATTATATGACCCTGGACGTAAAGGACAGGATGTTAGTGAAGTATCCGGATTGAGGGATTATGTCAACGGTGACCCGCTTCACAGTATTCACTGGAAGCTGTCCGGAAAGATGGACCGTCTGATTGTGAGAGAGTTTGGATATCCCTCTAATTATAGTACTTTGATTTTATTTGAGACGATGAAAAAAAACGGGGAAACAGATATAGCCCATTCTTGTATTAATGCGGTGATGGGTCTTACAGTTTCACTAAGTTACAGTCTGCTGCAAAAGGGACTTGAACATGATGCGGGGCAGTGCAGGGATGGAGAAATACGTACCATTCCCGTGAATTGCATCGCATCGCATGAAAACATGGTGTTTCATATGATGCATATGCCGTTGTCGGAAAAGGGATACAGCCGGAATACAGTACAAAGTTTCCAAAGAAAGAATATTCATAATGAATATACGAAGGTGGTATACATTACGCCTGTTTATGATGAACAGGCTGTACGGGAACTTTCAAAAGATGTTGATTTAACGGTGATTCACGTGGTAGAGAAAAGGCATCCCTCTTATGCCGCTTCACTTGGCTATATGCTGATTCCTGTCAGTGCAGAAGATTATCAGAATACGGTACATAATATCGTCATCTGAGAAAGGCGCAGAATCCAGATGAAAAAATTTTATGGCAAAAATTTATCTATATCCGGTGTGGAACATAACCGAAGCAGGCGAAGATGGCTGCCAAAGGCAGGCTTAGCCTTTTTTATGCTGTGCGGAATTATTTTTGCTTTTAGGGATATAATGGCTGGAGATATCTGCCTGGTATCTGCAATAGCAGTAGGAACGCTTGTAATTCTGGCATGTATGGGGACAGATGGTAATTCGAAAACCGCCCGGATAGTCAGACTGGTTATTTATGGAATGAGTGTTGCAGGCTTTCTGTTATTCATTCTGTTTGCAATAAGAGGATTTCTGGATGCGGCTAACAGGACAATTACACTGTGGAATCTACGGTTTAATACGGATGCCCGGCTGTTTGAGACCGGTGGAGACTTGTTTTCTTCCACTGTGTTCTGGACACTGGCCGCAGTACCGTTATCTGTTTTTCTGGTTTCCGGAATACAAAGAAGGAAGACAGGTCTTTTAATTATATTTTTATCGGTAGCTTTGTTGTTTGCATTTGTTTTGGGACAGTCTGCAGGTTGGGGTACGGTTTTGCTTCTGGCTCTGGGTATCTTCGGCGCATTTTTATATGTGGCGGCTCCCGGAAGAATTTTACAGCCCGGAGGGGCGCTGTGTATTTTTTTGGTGGGAGCGGTTATGTTTGGACTGACGTTTATTTTCAGTGGATACAATGGCATGGATGCGCTGAGCCGTTTTAAGATGGAAGTACATGATTGTGTAGAAAAAATACGTTATGGGGAAGATTCACTGCCCAAGGGAAACCTGAATCGGGCACAGGAGCTGCTTAGCAGTAATAAGGAGACGCTTAAACTGTTTATAGAAAGACCGCAGGAACTTTATCTGCGTGGCTTTGTGGGTTCAGTATACCAAAAAGACCGGTGGACTCCTTTGGTATGGGCAGATTATCAGGGAGAATATGAAGGTATTTTGGAATGGCTTAAAAGTCAGAATTTTATACCTGTGGCGCAGTATGCAAAGTACGATTATTTGAATGGACAGTATGTAAACGGTCAGGCAGATGCTGTGCAGGCGGAAGTTAGAAATGTAGGCGCATATAGAAAATATGTTTATCTTCCTGTTTCAGTGTCATCCTGGAAAGGCGCGGGAGCAAAAGCGGAAAAGGATGCGCAGTTTCTTTCAGGAAAATTGTTCGGGGCAAAAAAATATACCTTTGATATGATAAATCAGGTTCCGACAGCAGAGAAATTTCTGACGCCGCAGTGGATTGAAGAGCCTGAAACGTCTGAACAGGAAAAATACTGTGATGCGGAGGCAGTCTATCACTCTTTTGTTAAAGATACATATATGGAAGTAAATGATGAAATAAAATCTCTTATCCAGGAGGAATTTTTTACTGAAACAGAAGAAACGGAAGATTTTGCAGAGATTACCAGACAGATACGGAGAGTACTCAGAACTAAGGCAGTATATACAGGGAACCCTCTTAAATTGCCAAAGGGAAAAGATATGATTACATGGTTCCTAAAAGAGTCTGAAACGGGAAATGCTGTGCATTTTGCCACGACTGCAGTCATGGCATACCGGACAGCAGGATATCCTGCCCGGTATGTAGAGGGATATCATCTTACGGAAGACCAGGCAGAATATATGGACAGCGAGGGGCTTGAGACTGTAACGCTCACAGGCCAGGATTCCCATGCCTGGGTTGAAGTCTATATTTTTGGAGCGGGCTGGCTTCCGGTAGAAGTAACGCCGGGAATGTACACCGAATCTTACTCGGAACAGATTGTAGAAGGAAAGCCTGCATATCAGATTGGAACGCATAAAGAAGATGAAGGGCTTAATCTTGAGGAAGGTGAAAACCATGCCGGAGGGGGGAAGGAAGAGGAGCCTAAAAAGAGTGAACATATTTTCCGTTATATTCCGGCAGTACTACTGTTGTTGTGTTATATGTTGTTTTTGCTGTTTCTGTTTTTGGAAATGCAGCGTGCAGCGCGGATTTTTCTGCGTAAGAAAAAAGCCGGTAATCATGCCGGAAAAACAGACGGAGAGGCGGATAGGCTGGAACATCTTCTCAGAATTGCAGGCGTGAAGGGAAAATATGATCATCCGTTTGAAATGGGGGAACAGGTGGAGTCGTGTCTTCCGGGAATACAGAAAGCGGATTATTATAGGGCGGTAGAGATTATACAGAAAGAAGAGTTTGGAGGCTATGCTTTACGTGAAGGTGAGCAGTATACTCTCAGGAGATTTGATGAAAGGATGCGGGAAAGCCTTTGCCGGAAGAAAGGATTGATTTTCAAAATGTTGCTGAGGTATTGGTATGCGGTGGAGAGAGGTGAGTAATTTTTTAAAATTACCGGTACTATGGCAGAATAAGATTAAATTTAAAATAAAAGATACATATGGAGGAGGAAAAAATGAAGACAAAATACAAAATAAGCTGTGCATTTTTGATGCTTGCAGCGGCGTTTACGTTATTAGCACCGGTAACGGTATTCGCTGCGGAGACAGGGGAGGCAGCTGTAACTCCGGATGCATATGCAACACCGTGGGCGCTTATTCCGCCGGTAGTTGCCATTGTGCTTGCCCTGATTACGAAAGAGGTTTACAGTTCTCTGTTTATTGGAATTCTGGTTGGAGCGCTGCTCAACTGTAATTTTAATATAGAGACGTCTGTAGTACACATTTTTAAAGGCGGTATTATAAGTGTTTTATCCGATTCGTATAATGTAGGAATTCTGGTATTTCTGGTTATACTGGGCGCGATGGTAAGCCTTATGAACCGCGCTGGAGGTTCGGCGGCATTTGGGCGCTGGGCGGGTACGCATATAAAGACAAGAGTAGGCGCACAGCTTGCAACAATTGTGCTTGGTGTGCTGATTTTTATTGATGATTATTTTAACTGCCTGACGGTAGGAAGCGTAATGCGCCCTGTTACGGACGGTCATAAAGTTTCCCGTGCAAAGCTGGCATATCTTATTGATGCAACGGCAGCCCCGGTATGTATTATTGCTCCCATTTCATCATGGGCGGCGGCAGTCAGTGGATTTGTGGAAGGAGAAGACGGCCTTAGTATTTTTGTGAGGGCTATTCCATACAATTTTTATGCGATACTTACGATTGTTATGATGGTTGGAATTGTTCTTATCAAATGTGATTACGGTCCGATGGCAAAGCATGAGAAAAATGCAATGAACGGCGATTTGTTTACTACCGGAAAGAGTTTGTATGAAGATGCCCAGGAAGAGGAAGTAAATGTTTCAGGAGGAAAGGTAAAAGACCTGCTGATTCCTATCATAAGCCTGATTGTATGCTGCGTAATAGGTATGCTATATACGGGCGGTTTCTTTGAAGGAACAGATTTTATTACGGCATTTTCTAACAGCGACGCATCTGTAGGACTGTCGATAGGAAGCTTTTTTGGACTGGTGATTACGATTATCATGTATATGTTCCGCAAGGTGCTTTCATTCCGTAAATGCATGGAGTGTATACCTGAGGGATTTAAAGCGATGGTACCGGCAATCATGATACTTACGTTTGCGTGGACTCTTAAAGCAATGACGGATGGACTTGGGGCAGATGTATATGTGGCTTCGCTTGTGGAAGCTTCTTCCAAATCACTTGTGAACTTCCTGCCTGCGATTATTTTCCTGGTTGGATGTTTCCTGGCGTTTGCAACGGGTACTTCATGGGGAACTTTCGGTATTCTCATTCCAATTGTAGTCGAAGCATTCTCAAGGACGAATCCGGAACTTATGATTATTGCCATATCCGCATGTATGGCAGGCGCTGTGTGCGGCGATCATTGTTCGCCGATATCAGATACGACGATAATGGCTTCTGCCGGGGCGCAGTGTGACCACGTAAATCATGTATCAACGCAGCTGCCATATGCAATTGTAGCCGCAGCAGTATCTTTTGTTACATATATAGTCGCAGGATTTGCGCAGACTGCATTCGTAGCGCTGCCGGTGGGAATAATTCTTATGATGGCGGTGCTTATTGGAATTAAGAAACTGTCACGCGATTAGTGAGGTAAATTTCTTAAAATGAGTGAACATATTCTTGTAGTAGATGATGAAAAAGAGATAGCTGATTTAATTGAAGTATATCTGAAAAATGACGGTTATACTGTGCACAAATTTTATAATGGTACTGATGCTTTAAAGTGTATAGATGAAACTGAATTGGATCTTGCTGTATTGGATGTAATGCTTCCTGATATTGATGGATTCCATATATGTCAGAAAATCAGGGAAAAGTATTTCTATCCTGTTATAATGCTTACGGCAAAAACTGCAGACGGTGAAAAAATAATGGGGCTTACCATAGGCGCAGATGATTACATTACAAAACCCTTCAATCCGCTTGAGGTGGTTGCAAGGGTAAAAACACAGCTGCGGAGGTATATGAAATATAATAATTCGGCAAGAGAAAATGAAGAAAATCCACACGAATATGATATCAGAGGACTTGTAATCAATAAGGATAATCATAAATGCTTTTTATATGGAAAAGAGCTTAAGCTTACGCCTATTGAGTTTAAGATTCTCTGGTATCTTTGTGAGCATCAGGGAGTTGTAGTTGCGTCAGAGGAATTGTTTGAAGCGGTTTGGGGTGAAAAATATCTGAATAATAATAATACGGTCATGGCTCATATCGGACGTTTGAGGGAAAAAATGAACGACTCGGCAAAAAAGGCAAAATTTATAGTAAATGTATGGGGAGTTGGATATACAATTGAAAAGTAACGATTTCAAAGCTTTTAGGACAAAGATATTTATGCGCTCGGTTATAATGCTGGTAATATCGGTACTTACTGTTTATTTTGTGTATATGCATATGTTTAAAGGCCGGTTTGCCAATTATATGGTAGACTTTTTTCAGAATTTCCTGAATATGAATTATGATGAGGCATACAGCCTGTTTGGGCAGATTTTCCGAAATAACAGGACTATGCTGGTCTTAATATTTTTAGCAATTGTATTTCTGATAGTATTCCGTACATATCTGAATTGGTTTACAAAATATTTTGAAGAAATAAATAAAGGGGTAGATAATCTGATTGCGGAAAATGCCGGAGAGATATCTTTATCGCCTGAACTTTTTCCGATGGAAAGAAAATTAAATACGGCAAAACATACTATTGAAAAACAAAAAAATGATATACTTACTGCAGAGCAGCGAAAAAACGATCTTATAATGTATCTTGCTCACGATTTAAAGACGCCGCTGGCATCTGTTATCGGTTATCTGAATTTACTGCATGATGAAAAGCAGATATCGGATGAACTTCGGGAAAAATATCTTTCCATTTCATTAGATAAGGCGGAACGTCTGGAAGACCTTATTAATGAATTTTTTGAAATATCCAAATACAATCTGACTAAAATTACGCTTCAGTACAGCAGAATAAATTTAAAGCGTATGCTTGAAATGATTGTATACGAATTTCAGCCAATGCTTAAAGAAAAGAACCTGACCTGTAATCTCATTATACCGGAAAATATTATGATAAAATGTGATGCGGATAAAATACAGCGAGTGTTCGATAACCTGCTTAGAAATGCGGTAATCTACAGTTATGACGGCACTGATATAGATATTGCAGTAACCACACAAAATGAAAATATAATAATTAAATTTACTAATCACGGCGATACTATTCCAAAAGAAAAACTAGAGAGGATATTTGAACAGTTTTACAGGATTGATTCCTCTCGAAGTACAGAAAGTGGCGGGGCAGGTCTGGGACTGGCTATTGCAAAGCAGATTATAGAGCTTCATGGCGGTTCTGTTGCGGCAGAAAGTAAAGATGATATAATTGAATTTGAGGTTATGCTGCCCTCCGTATGTAAATTGTAAGTTTTTCTGTATTAAATTGTTTGAAATTCTTGTGTGAAAGCAGATAAATAAAAACCTTGTTATTGGTACTATAGTACCAATAACAAGGTTTTTTTATTTGTTAAAGGAGCTTCCTGTATAATTCAAGTATAGGGAATTCCAAGAAAGAAGGTTGAGAAAAAAATACCTCAGTGTAAAA
>CANQEL010000020.1 GCA_947594855.1 uncultured Lachnospiraceae bacterium | reverse complement strand
AAAGTATCTTTCTTCTATTACAGGTTGGCAAAAGGCATCTCGGGCATACTTTCTTATGCAAAAGAGGGCGTCAGGCTATGGTTCCGGACAAAACGTCCGGCATACCGTCAACTATGCCTTAAGCTGGTCACTTAAACAAATAAATGAATAATTCTTCTAAAGTCCGGTTTTGGCGGGGCTTATTAAAGTGCCTCTATTCTCGGTACTACTATTCTGAATCTCGCAAAAAAGCGACAGATTGGCACTTTGGGAAGTTTATGCATTTTGAAATTACATTTTGCGGAAACTCAACAAAAGCATGTTAGCGAATATACGGATTGTATGTTACAATAATAAAAGGATAAGAAATTACCATAAGGGGTGACACCGTGGCATATAACGATACATTATTTGAAAGGCTTAAAGAGCATGACAGAAACGGAATAAAACCGTTTCACATGCCGGGGCATAAAAGAAATAAAGAAAAGATGCCTGATATTAATCCGTATACGATTGACATCACGGAGATAGACGGTTTTGATGACCTGCACCATCCGACGGGGTGTATAGCATATGCTGAAAAAAGGGCGGCAGAACTATATAATTCGCAAAAAACGTATTTTCTTATAAATGGCTGTACAGGGGGAATACTTGCCGCCATATCCGCATGCGCAGTTAAGGGCGGAAAGATTCTTCTTGCAAGGAATTCACATAAGTCCGCATATAATGCAGTACTTATAAACAGGCTTGAACCGCTGTATGTATGGCCGGATAAAAAAGGTACTGTTACTGACAGTGACATTGATGATATGTTAAAGGGAAATGATGATATTTCCTGTGTATTTATAACGTCGCCTACATACGAAGGCACTGTATCGGATATCAGGAGGATTGCGGATGTGGTTCATTCGTATGGAAAACCGCTTATTGTAGATGAAGCCCATGGCGCGCATATGAAATTTTCGGAAATATTTCCGGAAAGCGCATTGGACTGCGGAGCGGATATAGTTATCCACGGAATACATAAAACGATTCCTTCTCTTACGCAGACGGCGCTTCTTCATGTGAACGGAGATATTGCAGATGTAAAAATGATTGAGAAATATCTTGCGGTATACCAGAGCAGCAGCCCGTCTTATGTTCTTATGGGGGCTATTGATTACAGTATGTCATATATTGAGCAAGATGGAGAAAAAGATTTTGCCCTATACGAAGAAAACCTGAGAGATATATACAATAAACTGGAATCGCTTAGAAATCTTTACGTACTTCCGTACAGAAAGATGCGGGATGCGTCAAAGATAGTAGTATGCACTGAAAGGTCAGGAATAAGCGGTAAAGAGTGTTACCGGCTGTTAAGGGAAAAGTATAATATACAGCCTGAAATGTCGGCGCCGGAGTATGTAATCCTTATGACAGGCGTATGGGATAACAGGGAAGCATATGACAGGCTGGTGTATGCATTAAAGGATATAGACCGCAGCTGCGGTAAAGGCGTGAAAGAAAACATTCCGAAAGCAGACAGGTGTGAGCGTGTTATTACGCCTTATCAGGCATTAGTATCGGAGACTGAAGATATAGAACTTTCACTTGCAGCAGGGAAAGTATCGGCAGAAATGATATATGTATATCCTCCGGGAATTCCATTTGTCGCTGCGGGGGAAAGAATATCAGAAAGTATGATAAGGCTTATGCAGCTGTATCCGGAATATGGTTATGAACTATACGGTATGGCTGATGAGCAGGGTAAGAAAATCAGGGTATGCAAAGATATTTAAAATACCTGAAATATATGTTATTATATAATGGAATGTACTGTGAGGGATATTATGATATATATTATAATGGGAAAAAGCGCTACGGGTAAAGATACTATATTTGCGAGGCTTATTAAGGATAAAGAGCTTAATCTTACACGTATAATTCCTTATACTACAAGACCTATAAGAGCCGGTGAAACAAATGGGGAAGAATATTATTTTGTTGATGAAGAGCAGCTTGAAAAGTATATCAGTGAAGGAAAAGTGATTGAAAGGCGGCAGTATAATACGGTTCATGGAGTGTGGAATTATTTTACCGTGGATGATAATGAGTATATAAAGGGAGGACAGGATTTTGCTATGATAACAACCCTGGAAGCATTTAATAAGCTCAGGGATTATTATGGGGCGGGCCTGGTAACTCCTATATATATTGAAGTGGATGATTATGAGAGGCTGAGACGCGCAATGGACAGGGAGAGCAGGCAGGAATTGCCAAGCTACGAAGAGGTGTGCAGAAGGTATATTGCAGACCAGCATGATTTTTCAGAAGAAAACCTATCGCATGCAGGCATTGAAAAACGATACAATAATGCTGATATTGAAGACTGCATCAAGTGTATAAAAAGGGATATTCTTGCAGGCAGAAATTAGTAATACCGAATTGTTATATTTGTGCTATAATGAAATTCAGGAGCATTAAGAGGAGTAATAAAATATGGGAAATGAACAGGTAGTAGGTCAGGAGCAGATTAAAGAATTTATACAGAAATCCGTACAGAGAAATAAAGTGTCCCATGCGTATATTTTATGCGGTGAGCGTGGCACCGGAAGACGTGCGCTTGCAGAGATGTTTGCTGCCACGCTTCAGTGCAGTGCGGGAGATGATACTGTAAAGCCGTGCGGAGTATGTAAATCATGTAAGCAGATGGCAGGAGGGAATCAGCCGGATGTTATTGTTGTGAACCATGAAAAAAAAGGCATAGGTGTTGATGAGATACGCAGACAGGTCAATAATTCGGTGCTGATAAAGCCATATGAAGGACCATATAAGGTATATATAATCCCTGACGCTGATAAGATGACTGAGCAGGCGCAGAATGCGCTTCTTAAAACTATAGAAGAGCCGCCGGGATATGCTGTACTGCTTCTTATTGCGGAAAATATAGATATGTTTCTTCCTACTATTTTATCAAGATGTGTTATACTTAATCTTAAACCTGTCAGTGAAGCTGTAATAATGGAATACCTTATGGATACTCTTAAGCTCCCTGATTATGCTGCGCATACATGTGCGGTATTTGCGCAGGGGAATATAGGAAAAGCAGTAAGATATGCCTCTGACGGTGATTTTTCGCAGATTTTAAATGAGGTACTGAGGCTGTTAAGGAATATAGATACAAAAAGGATAGATGAACTTTCAGCCATAATAAGAAATATAAAAGATAATAATTATGATATCAGCGATTATCTTGACATTATGATTCTGTGGTACAGAGATGTGCTTTTATATAAGGCAGTTAAAGATAACAATATGCTTATTTTCAGTGAAGAGTCAAAAGGAATTGCAAAAGATGCGAAGCTTAGAAGCTATGGAAATCTGGAAGCATGTATAGCGGCAATAGATAAAGCAAAGGTAAGGCTTAATGCAAATGTAAATTTTGACATAACCATTGAACTGCTGCTTATTACTTTAAAGGAGATTTGGTAAAATGATTAGTGTTATTGGAGTACAGTTCAGGCGTGCCGGAAAAGTGTATTATTTTGCGCCGGGCGAACTGGATATCAAAAAAGACGATAATGTTATCGTTGAAACGGCAAGAGGCGTGGAGTATGGCAGGGTTGTACTCGGCATAAAGGAAATAGAGGAAGACAAGGTTGTACAGCCTCTTAAACCTGTTATAAGAATAGCAACCGCAGAGGATGCGCAGATAGACGCAAAGAACAGGGAAAAGGAAAAAGAAGCGTTTGCTATCTGCCTTGAAAAAATAAGACAGTTTGGTCTTGAAATGAAACTTATTGATGCGGAATATACATTTGATAACAATAAGGTGCTGTTTTATTTTACTGCAGACGGCAGAATTGATTTCAGGGAACTTGTTAAATCACTTGCAGCGGTATTCCGTACAAGGATAGAGCTCAGGCAGATAGGTGTAAGGGATGAAACCAAGATTCTCGGAGGTATCGGAATATGCGGCAGGGAGCTTTGCTGTCACAGCTTTCTTTCGGAATTTGCACCGGTATCAATTAAGATGGCAAAAGAGCAGAATCTTTCGCTGAATCCTACTAAGATATCAGGTATATGCGGAAGGCTTATGTGCTGCCTTAAAAATGAAGAGGAAGCATACGAGGAGCTTAACAAGACGCTTCCTAATGTAGGGGATACGGTAAGGACCATAGATAACCTGAAAGGTGAAGTTGCAGGCGTAAGCGTTCTGAAGCAGAAGGTTAAGGTAATAGTAGAGCTTGAAAACGATGAAAAAGATATTCGTGAGTATCATGTCAGTGAACTTAAATTCCGTCAAAGAAAGCGGAAAGAAAATGTAGATATTGATGATGAGTTAAAGCAGCTTGAAATGCTCGAAAAGCAGGAAGGAAAATCCAAGCTAAATGAATAATTTACTGCGTGAAGGCGAAAGGCTTGATGACCTTGAGAGAAATAACTGCCATATTATACAGAACCCCGCCGGATTCTGTTTTGGTATGGACTCGGTTTTGCTTTCAGGATTTGCAAGAGTCAGGAAAAATGAAAATGTACTGGATTTGGGCTGTGGCAATGGCATTATTCCAATTCTTTTGGAAGCCAAAACGGAAGGCAGCCATTTTACCGGGCTTGAAATTCAGGAAAAAAGCGCCGATATGGCAAGGCGCAGCATACTTCTTAACGGGCAGCAGGATAAGATTGATATAGTTACCGGAGATATAAAATGCGCATCGGAGATATTTGGAAATTCCTCATTTGATGTAGTGGTATCCAATCCTCCGTATATGACGGAAAATCATGGAATACTTAATCCGGACAGTGCGAAGGCGATAGCGCGTCATGAGATACTCTGTACGCTTGAAGACGTAATTCGCGAGGGAAGCAGGGTTCTGAAACCGAATGGCAGATTTTATATGGTGCACAGGCCATTCAGGCTGGTGGACATAACAGAATTGTTTGTCAGGTATTCATTGGAGCCTAAAACCCTTAAAATGGTTCACCCATATATCGATAAGGAGCCGGCGATGATACTTATTGAAGCCATAAAGGGCGGAAAACGTAGGCTGACAGTTGAAAAGCCGGTAATAATATACGATGAAAGTGGTAAGTATACCGAGGAAATCCGTACTATATATGGATATTGATATGTTATAAAAGGAGCATTATTATGCCTGGTAAATTATATATATGCGCAACGCCGATAGGCAATCTCCGTGATATTACGTACAGGGTTATTGATACGCTTAAGGAAGTGGATTTGATTGCGGCGGAAGATACAAGGCACAGCATGAAACTTATGAGCCATTTTGACATACATACGCCGCTTACAAGCTACCATGAGCATAACAGAATAGAAAAGGCGGAGCAGCTTGTGGATAAAATGCTTGAAGGGCTTAATGTAGCGCTGGTTACTGACGCGGGGACACCTGCAGTATCGGATCCTGGAGAAGAACTTGTACGACAGGCGGTAAGAGCGGGAATAGAGGTAGTATCGCTGCCCGGAGCATGCGCGTGTATAACCGCACTTACAATGTCAGGCCTGAGTACGAGAAGATTTGCTTTTGAAGCATTTCTTCCGTCTGCAAAGAAAGACAGGAAGAAGATTCTTGATGAATTAAAAACGGAAACGCGCACAATCGTGCTGTATGAATCGCCTCACCATCTTTTGTCAACCCTGAAAGAGCTCAGAGATACGCTGGGTGACAGAAACCTTACGATTTGCCGTGAAATGACAAAAAAGCATGAAGAAAATATATATACAACAATTGAAAATGCAATTACAATGTATGCGGAAAGCGGGCCTAGAGGAGAATATGCCCTTGTGATTGAAGGGCTAAGGCATGAAGATATAGACGATATGAACCGCAAAAAATATGAAGGCCTTTCGATAGAAGAACATATGGATATGTATATATCAGAGGGAAACGGCAAAAAAGAAGCTATGAAGCTTGTTGCAAAAGACAGGGGAGTATCAAAAAGGGAAATATATGATACCCTGTTAGGTAGATAAATATACAAAACCTCCGGAACCGGTAAATGAATTTACAAAAGTCCGGAGGTTTTATAATTTTTCAGATGACATTCAAATAATTCCGGCAAGAGATGCCATTTCTTCAATTGATTTTTTGGAAACAAGTTTTCCGTGATAATCAATAAGTTCTTCAGTATCTCCGGTAAAAATATCGCAAGGCGCATATTTCCTTAAAATTATATTATCATCTTCGATTAAGATTTCAAGAGGATCTCTTTCTGCTATACCGAGAATCCTTCTCATTTCTTTTGGGATAACTATTCTTCCAAGCGGGTCAAGATTTCTGACGATACCGGTAGTTCTCATAACTGTATTCCTCCTATCTGCGAATAAATGGATTTTGTGTAATTATTATAACATTTATGGAAAAATATGTCAACAAATAAATTAATTTGTTATTGTAATAATATGGTAATAATTTCATAAAATAAAAAAAAAGGCTTATTTATGCTTAACAAAATATGGGGATTTCTTATTGTGCTTGGAATATGTGTCGCTGCATTAAACGGGCGTATTGGAAATATAAGCACGGCAGTAATAGATTCCTCCAGGGAGGCTGTGTCATTGTGCATAACAATGCTTGGCATCATGTCTTTGTGGACAGGACTTATGAATATAGCAAAAAAAGCCGGCATTATAGATTTTCTGACAAGGGCAATGATGCCGGTCTTAAAGTTCTTATTTCCTGGCGTGCCGGAGGGGCACAGGGCCAATGAGTACATAGCGTCTAATATGATAAGTAATATGCTTGGACTTGGATGGGCTGCTACGCCTGCAGGACTTAAAGCAATGAAGGAGCTGAAAGAGCTTAATAATCAAAGCAGTACAGCCAGCACGGACATGTGTACGTTTCTTATAGTTAATATATCTTCGCTGCAGCTTATACCGGTTAATATAATTGCATATAGAACCCAGTATGGCTCAGTATCGCCGACAGAAATTATAGGTATGGGGCTTGCCGCAACTACTGTATCTACTCTTGCAGGGGTCATATTTTCTGTTTGCGCCAGAAATTTCGTAAAAAAAAAGGATGAAAGATGAGATTTTTATATTATCTGTCAGACGGTATAATACCATTTATATTTATAATTATTGTAGGGTATGGGCTGTTAAATAAAATTAATATATTTGATGTATTTATAGAGGGAGCGGTAGATGGATTTAAAACTGTATATAAGATACTGCCTACACTTATCGGACTTATGGTTATGGTAGGGATATTAAGGGTATCGGGGTGTCTTGATTATCTCGTGGCATTTATGAAACCTGTGAGCAGAATTACGGGATTTCCGTCAGAGCTTTTGCCTTTAGTAGTTGTAAAAATGTTTTCTTCGTCAGCAGCCACAAGTCTTCTCATAGATATATATAAACAGGCAGGACCCGACAGTTATCTTGGAACGCTGGCCTCGGTAATAATGAGCTGCTCGGAAACCATATTTTATACAATGAGTATATATTTTGTAACTGCAAAAGTAACAAAAACAAGATATACGCTTATTGGCGCGCTGATTGCAGGCGCAGCCGGGATAGCGGCTTCAATGATTATTGTTTAGTTATATGTGGTTGTAACAATGGCAAACATATCTTTTGATATGTTAAGGCATTTTTCCTTTGCAGCATCGGCAAGGGTTTCATTCTTAAATATACCGAATACCGTCGGACCGCTTCCGCTCATAAGGGAAACATCCGCGCCGCATGAAAGCATGGTTTCTTTTATGGTATTTATGACCGGATATTCAGGTATGGTTACGGTTTCAAGTATATTAGCGCAGAGCGAACCCATTAAGGGCAGGTTTTTGTCTTTCATTGCTGCGATAATTGCGTCTATATCCGGGTGGACAATATCGGGAGTAAGCTTCAGGCTGCGGTATACATGCGCCGTAGATACATTTACGGGTGGTTTTACAATTAAAAGAGTTATGCCTTCAAATGCAGGAAGAGGAGTCAGTATATCGCCAATCCCCTCAGACAGAGCTGTGCCCTTCATAATACAGTAAGGGACATCTGCGCCAAGCTGTACGCCGCGTTCCATGAGTTCTTTGGCGCTGAGGTTAAGACCGAATATATTATTAAAGGCAATCATAGTAGCAGCAGCATCGGCGCTTCCGCCTGCCATTCCTGCGGCGACAGGTATATTTTTTTCAAGCGATATTTTCAGGGCATCGGTTATATGGAATTCTTCTGTAAGCAGATTGGCGGCCCTGAGAATAAGATTGTCATTATTAAGCGGAACTGTGGTTTTTGCACCTGTAAGTATATGTTTATCGCCGGTTGAGGGTTCAAACGTAAGTATGTCAAAAAGATTTACAGTCTGCATAATCATTTTCAGGTCATGATAACCATCGTCTCTTCTTCGTATGACGTCAAGCCCTATATTTATTTTTGCCGGAGCCTTAATCGTATAACTCATTTTTATGTACCTCCTGAAATTACCGATATTTTAACATATATATATAAAAGGTTCAATCAGTGGTATGAGAATACTGTATAGATGAAAAAATTCTGTCAACAATGAAAATATCAAAACAAATATCAGGGAGAGTGACAGAATGAAAAAAATATTTATAACAACTATTGCAGTGCTCATTTCCATAATCAGCCTTAACAATACAAAAAAGGATACACTGGTAACGCTTGACAGTAATATTGCAGAGTCTGTGTTCAGATTTCATATAATTGCAAACAGTGATGACGAAAGTGACCAGCAATTGAAATTGAAGGTGAGAGATTCAGTTGCAAAGACTGTTGCGCATGATATGAAAAATATGGGAATACAATCTAAAGAGGAGGCCCAGGATTATATAAAAAATAATATTGATAAATATACTGATGAGGCCAGGCAGGTTATACGAAGTGAAGGATACTCATATACGGCGGAAGGAAGTATTGGAAAGAGCTGGTTTCCGGTGAAAATATATGGAAATTACATATTTCCTGAGGGCGAATATGATGCATTCAGGCTGTCTATAGGAAAAGCGGAGGGGAAAAACTGGTGGTGTGTACTTTTCCCGTCGCTTTGCATGGTAGATGAGTCATATCAGATAACAGAAGGGAGAGAAGCGGACACCCTGCAAAAAGACTGTGACAGGGAAAATGTTAAATTTAGGCTTCGTATTGTTGAATGGATACAAGATATGTGGTAAAATGACATAATATTTGACAGGAGGGGATTTTTTGAGTAAAAAAGTTGTATGTGTCATATTCGGAGGAGAATCTTCAGAACATGAAATTTCCTGTATATCAGGAACTACAGTGATTAATAACATAGACAGGAATTTATATGATATAATTATAATAGGTATTACAAAAGAGGGAAAATGGATTTTAGTAGATAATGTTTCGGAGATAGCAGACAAAACCTGGAAAGAAAAAAACAAAACAGCGGTAATACTTCCGGATAAATATAGTCATGGAGTACTTATAAACGATGAGGGAAAAATATATATTGAACATGTAGACGTAGTATTTCCGGTGCTTCACGGATTGTACGGCGAAGACGGAACTATTCAGGGAATTCTTGAAATGGCAGGAATACCGTATGTGGGATGCGGCGTGCTTGCATCTTCTGCAGGAATGGATAAACTGTCTACAAAGAAAATTGTAGAGTCGCTTGGAATAAGGCAGGCGGAATATGTGCCTGTAATGAAAGAAGAGCTGTCAGATATTGATAAGGCAGTTGAAAAAGTTGAAAATAAACTTACATATCCTGTATTTGTAAAGCCTTCCAATGCAGGTTCCTCAAGAGGGGTGTCCAAAGCGTCTGACAGAGACGGGCTTTGCGTCGCGCTGAATGAGGCTGCATTATATGACAGCCGTATACTTGTTGAGGAAACTATATGCGGCAGGGAGATTGAATGTGCGATTTTACAGTATGACGGTGAGGTTAAAGCATCAGGAGTTGGAGAGATTCTTGCAGCGGCGGAATTTTATGACTATGATGCAAAATATAATAATTCAGAATCAAGAACGGTAATTGACCCTGACCTGGACAGAGGTACTGTAGAGGAAATAAGAGAGGATGCAGTGAACATATTTACCGCAATTGACGGCGCCGGACTTTCAAGAGTTGACTTTTTTGTTGAAAATGGAAGCGGAGAGGTGGTATTTAATGAAATCAATACCATGCCGGGATTTACTGAAATAAGTATGTACCCTATGCTTTGGGAGGCAAAGGGAATTAATAAAATGCAGCTGATAACCAGGCTTATAAATTCAGCAAAGTGCCGTATGTAACTATATCGGGATTGCAGAAAAGAGGTTTGTATGAATAATTCACCGATAGGAATATTTGATTCAGGTATCGGAGGTCTTACCGTAGCAAGAGAAATTATGAGACAGCTTCCGGATGAAAGCACTGTTTATTTTGGAGATACGGCAAGAGTTCCATATGGAAGCAAATCAAGAGATACTATAATATCGTTTTCAAGACAGATAATGAAGTTTCTTATAACAAAGAAAGTTAAAGCCATTGTTATTGCATGCAATACTGCAAGCGCATATGCGCTTGATACAATTGCAAAGGAAGCAGATGTACCTGTAATAGGGGTGATTGAGCCCGGCGCAAAGGCTGCAAACGAAGCTACCTCTAATGGAAGAATAGGCGTTATTGCAACAGAAGGTACAATAAAGAGCAATACATATCCAAAAATAATTAAGGCGATTAATCCGGATATACAGGTGTTTTCAAAGGCGTGTCCGCTGTTTGTGCCTCTTGTGGAGGAAGGCTGGCAGTATGATTCCATTACATATGAGATTGCAGACAGATATCTGTACGATATAATGTCTTATGATATTGATACACTGGTGCTTGGCTGTACGCATTATCCGTTGATAAGACGTACAATACAGAAGGTTGTGGGCGATAACATTACACTTGTAAGCCCGGCATATGAGACCGCTAAGGAGCTTGAAAAAATACTTGCCGAAAAAGATGTCCGCGCATGTGACAATAAAGCTGAACATCATTTTTATGTAAGCGACAGCGTAGAGAAATTCCGTAATTTTGCCGGAACAATACTTCCATGTGAAATTGGTCCGGTAGAGTGTGTAAATATGGAACAATATAATTAACGAAAGGGTTTATAATGAACAAAGATGTAATAATATCAATAAACGGTCTTCAGAATGATGAAATAGAGCAGCCCGTTGAAGTTATTTCAAGAGGACAGTTTTACCGCCGGGGTGGAAAAACATTTATAAAATATGAACAGGCAGATGCATATAACAATATATCAAAATGCATGATAATATACGGTGAAGATTCTGTTGAGGTAAGAAGATACGGTGATGAAGGAAGAGTACATATGCTGTTTGAGCAGGGGAAAAACTGTCTTGCGGTATATGAGATGCCTTATGGACGTATGCTTATGGGAACAACCACATCAGAGCTTAGCATAAGAGAAAGTAAGGATTTCATTGAGATACATATAGAATATACGCTTGACGTTAATTATATGTATATGTCAGATTGCTGTGTGGATATACGGATTATGTCGGAAGAAACCTCCGCATAAACCGCATATAGGCAATTGTAAGCGCAGCGGCAGTTATTATCCAGCTTACAGGATATACCATCATAAGCGTGAAGAATGTCTGTGAGACTTTAAATATACTGTATACCCATACGATGCGGACTCCGCATACTCCTATAAAGGTAATTACCGCGGGAACGACGGAATATCCGTAACCTCTCATTGCGCCGGACATAACTTCCATAACTGCATTTACCACTTCTGCCGCAAGAATGAATCTGAGCCTTACGATTCCTATAGAAGCTATAGCAGGATCGCTGTTAAATATTCCAAGGAGCCTGGTTCCGAAAGCAAGCATAATAAGCGATGCAGCCGCTGTTATCCCAATATCCATTATCAGGCTTATGCGCGCAACCCTTCGGCAGCGCCCGATATTTTCCGCACCGTAATTCTGGCCGACAAAAGTTGTACATGCCTGTCCGAAGGAATTGATTACATAATAGGCAAGAATCTCTATATTGAAAGCGGCTGAAGAAGCAGCCATTACATCTGCGCCAAGGCTGTTTACCGCCGACTGTATGCACAGATTGGACAGAGAAAATACCATGCCCTGAAGTCCTGCGGGCAGCCCAATCTTTATCATCGACTTAAGTACGTTTGAATGAATTTTTATTTTGGAAACTGTAATTTTGATATAATCGTTTCTGCGGCACAGCAGAATAAACAGTAACAGCGCACTGACAGCGTTAGAGATTACTGTTGCGAGAGCTACGCCGTCTGCCGTCATTCCGACTATACATACGAAAAACAGATTCAGTATCACATTGATTATACCTGAGATTACAAGACATATAAGCGGGGTGCGGGTATCGCCCTGGCTTCGGAATATTGCCGATTCAAAATTGTACAGAAAGATTACCGGAAGTCCGAGAAGGTATATGCGCAGGTACGCTAAAGCCATTGGGAATACCTCAGCAGGCACTGAAAGGAGATTCAGGATAAGCGGAGCAACCAGTTCACCAAGCAATGTAATGAACAGACCTCCAAGGACAGAAAAGAGAACAGAAGTATGTACGGTTTTGGAGATTCCATCTTTATTATCCTGTCCCGTGAATCTGGATATGACAACATTGGCGCCAAGAGATATGCCGACGAAACCGTTTACAAGGAGTCCTATGACCGGACTGTTGCTTCCTACGGCAGCCATTGCATTTTTACCTGCGAACCGGCCTACAACCGCTACATCTGCGGCGTTAAACAATTGTTGGAGCATACCTGTAGCAGCAAGCGGCAGCGCGAATAAAAGGAGTTTGCCGGCAATGCCTCCATGCAGCATATCTATATTTGAGCGTTTCATTTTGCATGTCTTCTTTCTGTTATAATGTTGCTTATAAAATAATAAATTAGAGTATGCCGGATGTCAAGGATAAGTCGGATTCATTACAAATTTACAGATTATGATGTTATTTTAAAGGGATAAAATACGAAACTTTTTTATAAGGTTATAAGGGCTGAAATGTACCCCTCCATACATCCTTTCTTTATCTTCGATAGCCCGCGAAAATGCTTAAAATTTTCTGCTATAAAATCACACAAATTCTATAGTATCATACAAGCCTTGTCTCCTATCAATAGTATCATTTTTCGTACTTAATAGTAAAAAAATAAAAATATATGTAGAAAAATGTATATTTTTAATATATAATAATATAATATATTGAATATTTATTTGTGACATCATTACTGAATATTGTGAATAAAAAGGTGATAAAACGCATCAAATAACGATTGTTGCCACATAAATAAAAATATTATACATATGACTTGGAGGGTGAATAAAAGACGGACTCCTTATATTTACAACAAATTTTTGACCAAATCAATTTATTGTTTAAAAATATTAAAATGCAACTTTTTACAGAGGAATGGATTTGTAATGAGACAAAATTAGTATTCATTTATAAAGACATAAACGATTCGGAGCAACCATATTTTGTATATGATGGCAATGATAAGGATGGTTATAGTTATAACTCGGAAAATTATGATTATGAAACTAATGATACTTTCAAAAAAATACTAAATAACAACTATACAGAGTATCAATATGTATACGATACCAATAAGTTGTATATCAATGAATCTTTATTTATGTTTTGTTGCGCCTGTGTATCTCCTTGTTTTGAAAATAATTATGGTAGATTATTGCTGACAATGGTTTTTAGAGAAATGCTTGCTTCAATGCAAGATTGGTATAGAAAACTGAAACAGAACGCTTTAGTTGGAATTAGTGTAGAAAAAATAGACAATGTCAATTCATTTGCCGTGCTTGTATTAAACAGGGCATATAAAGAAACATGCCATTGCATAGAACACTTTTATGCTCCTATTAGATTTGCATATATTACCAGTCTTTCGGGGGAATATTATGAAAAAACTGGCTGCAAAGCTAACTTGATTTTCATTCCACGTTCTATTGACATCATAAAGAAATACTCTGAAATTTTTTCATATGGCTTTCGTAAAGAGGATCAAATAAAAATGACGTTGTCATTTGAGAACCTAAGGGTAATTAGAAAATTATCACAGATTGCACAGGATGATCTTTGTTTGCTATTTCATGAAGATAGCAGTGAGAATTTTTATGCGACAGGAATTTGTTCGTATAAAAAATTTTTACGTCGTCTTGAAGCAAAGGGAGAAAAAATACCATATTTAAACGTCAAAATAAAGCAACACATGGATTTCGACATGTTTGTTGGCAACACATACATATTTTCTTATCGTAATGGAAACCATAGAATAAGATATCAAATCCCAAATGAATATTTGAAGGAAATTTGTCAAAAAACATTTTGCAACACAGAAAATTATAATAAAGTAATCATAGCTATTAATGAAGCCAAGAAGCAAACCCATGGGACTATGCTTGTGGTATTATCTGAAGAAGATGCTCGTAAAGAGGCGGAAAGACTTGCTGATAGAGGGTTTGGTATAATCAACAATTATTCCAAATCTACATTAGATATTTTTCATTTAAGCGCAATAGACGGTAGCATTATTTTGGATGTAAATTGCGTTGTTTATGGAATTGGAATGATATTGGATGGAGACACTAATACCAACGGCGATATTGCAAAAGGAGCACGGCATAATTCGGCATACAAATACTGTAATTATTTAAAAAGCGAAGGAATAAAAGGGCTTATATTCATAGTCTCCGAAGATGGGGATGTAAAACTGCTTATTCCTGATTAAATAATCTTGACAACGTGCAGATTATATGATAACATATTACTTGGACTTTTTTTAGGAGGAATAGTTTTATGGTATTAACAGGGACTAAGGATACAAAGAACAGGAGTTGCTGGGCAGCGGCAGAGCAGTTTAACAAATCTAAATTGCCTAATAACAGTTCTTATCACAAAAGAAACAAAAGCGATTATTCCCCTTTGATTGATATGATCAAGGTTCATAGAATAAAAAATTAAGCATTTGATAGATTGCTTAATATCTGTATACAGGAGAGTATATGAAACATAATATTGACATAAGAGCATTAAAATTAAACAAGTGGTATGTTCCCAAAACT
Source organism: uncultured Lachnospiraceae bacterium (assembly GCA_947594855.1). Lineage (GTDB taxonomy): Bacteria > Bacillota > Clostridia > Lachnospirales > Lachnospiraceae > V9D3004. Next base: position 30,045 of record CANQEL010000020.1, on the reverse strand, counting down.
GTCTCACTTGAAAATATAGAAAATGACACAGATATTCAAAGCTACGTAGCGATAGGATACTTTGATGCCGTTCAAATTAAGGGATTATCAGAAAAATACGGGGATGAGCATCCTTTTATTGGCGGATATAAGACTATGGTTGAATGGAAAGAAAAAGAAAAGGTTGGTCTTGTGGATTTTAGTTCTCAAGAACAACTTCTTTTTATTGACATATGTGACAAACCAAATGATACAGGGGCTTCATTTACGAAAGAACAAATAAATGGCTTTTGGAACGATACTAGCAGCCCATATTTGTTTCTATCTATGATACATATAAACCATATTGGAAATTTAAAAAAGGCATTGAAAGGTATTAATACAATATTTCAAAAGGATTATTTAGCATATATTTCATTTGATTACTGTGACATTGTTTTATTTGCAAAAAATACAAATATGACCCAGTATTTGTATAATATACAAAAGCTTTTTGATAATGTTCCATATAAAAAAGATGTTATTTTTGATACATTTTCTTTGGCAAGTTTTTATCCCAAATATGCGATCAATGCAAAAAATCAAAATTTACAAAATGATAATGGTAATGACAATTTCAGTGCTACCATTAATCTCAGCATCCATGATTGTCACGGTTTTAATATGATGAGCAATCACTCTTCTTGTTTCAATGAAAACATTAAAAAAAGTCAAATGTTTGGAAGGCATGATATTTCCTTGATAAAAGATGAAGCCGACACAAAATGGTTATTGGAGATTATGCAAGAACTGCATAATCAAAATAACCAAAGATTGTTTTGGACATTTGAGACATATATAAAGACAAATATTTTTCATCCACAGGAAGAAACAAATAAAAATTCACACAATGAAACAATTAGAAAATCAAAAGACAAAACTTATAATAAAAGGAAAAAACAATATGATAAAATATGTACAAAATTAAAAGAGAGAATTTCGGAATTAAAAAATAGCATTGAAGATGCAGAATTGACAGATGCGCGTGGGTTTATGTTTCCTGTTTACGAAGTTCGAGATTGTATCTGCAGTATTGTAAAAAATAATTTTGCAGAAGAGTTGGTTTACTGCGTATACGAATCTTTTCTTAATTTTATCAAATATATGACTAAGAAATTCGAAACTCTTGCTTCGTATGAGGAAAATGAAAGAGTTAAGATTGAAGAAGAAATTACTTATTGTTATAATCAGTATTTTACAGCATTAAATACTATAGTTAATAGCACAATGCATAATGAAAGACAATTCGTTCAGGCGACAGCATTTAATGCAATTTTTTACTCAATACCTCCTAAGATTTTAGCATTTTACAATGCATACATTTATAACATGAAAAAATTGCTTTGTGATAAGGGTAATATTGGTGAATTTACTTATTTCATATGCCCTAGTTTTTCGCCTATAATGTCCATCGAGATGATTTCACCAAATGATGAGCCGCCATGTGAACGGATTTTAATGATATCGATTTCTGAAAAAACACTTTACGATGTTGCTGTAGTATCTTATCAGCTTATTCATGAATTGGCTCATTATATTGGCGAAGAAATAAGATGTAGGAGACAGAGGAAACAGAGCGTTATAAATTCATTAATAGAGTTCATTGCTGTTATGTGTGATATTAACGACAGAGATATTGTAATGCAATTGAAAAAATATGCAATGGATGAAATGTGCAATGAATATTTCAATTATTTTATTAAATTTCAACAAGACAGCATTTCATTCGTTAAAGAGCTAGATACAGATTCTTCCGACAAACTGTCGGAATATTTAATGGAAAGTGTTACAGAAACTAGAAGCGAAAATTGTTATGACCACGGTTTGGAACAAATTGGATTGATAAATCAAAATGATCAGCAAAAATATCGAATTTATTACAAAGAACAATATAGCAGGCAAAAAAGTCAAGAGATATCTAACAAATTGGATCATCTCCATGATGACGAAAATGTACGTAACTATAAACTTTTTATAGAATTACTTGAATCTATTTATCGTGAAACATATGCTGATCTGCAGATGCTTCTTGTTTTGGCAGTCAATCCATATGATTACTTGAGCATGTTTATACAAAAAATAGGAGTTTCTCTCGATAACCTGCTATGTAATTTAGCTGATGCTATCCGTGTGGGTATTATTTTTAAAATCATGACTGCATGTGGCTTTTGGGAAACTGATAAACTTAAGTTTAATGATGAAAGACTGTCAGATGAAATTAATAATCTGCTTAAAAACGTAGATGAGGCCTGTGCCGAGGTTGAAAAATCTAATATTATTGTAGATTTGTTGAATGAAATTCAACAAATCTCAAAAACATACAAGAACGACATTGACGAGCATATCAGTTTTAGCGATGATACTGAATTGATGACAAATGATGACGAAAAATATGAAAAATATTTTTCTTTGGAGGATTACAATTTTGTTTTATGCGATTTGTACAGCTATCTCTTGCATGTCACGAAAGAGTTTCTATTAAAATATGATTTTCTTGAAAAAAAAGAGGGGATTGCTAAAATAAGGCGTACAATAAAGACACTGTTGGATTTTAATAGCATAGAAAGCGTATTTAACTGCGTAGAAAAAGAAATGCAGGAATATTGGGATGTTTTGCTTAAACAGGATTAGTTGCACTGTAAAGGGCATAAAAACACTTATGTCAAAGTGGGGAACTAAAATATGCAAGATGATAAAAAATATAGCAACGTATCAACAATTACGTCTTGAAAGACATGATTAAAAAGCCCGTTTTCTGGTTTTTATATGTCGCATTCTATACTAATAATGAGGTACATACATTATAGAAAGAAATTTTTATATGTAAAAGTCAAGAACGGCAGACAACAAATTCAATAAAGAAAAACATCTTGCTCGCTATAAGTCAATGAGCATGTTCTAATTCTATAGTGCGAGCAAATAGAAAGTTTTGATTTTATATTATATATTATATTTTATACAAAATACAATGTTTTAGGGAACTTATGAGATGTTTGGGCAACATTATATAATCCCCCAGACAAAATAGTATCAAGAATTAAAATTTGATGAATTTATCCATAGTAAGAGATATGAGTAAACACACACTAAAGTGAAATATACTCCTAATGGAGGTTGGGATATAGTTTCATTCCTGTAATGAAACTATATTTGATCGGAGGGAGAATACATCTTCTGCTCAAATTATCTAAGCTCATATCAATAAAAAATATGATAAAATTTTTCTTATAAGAAAGGATATTTTTTATAAAGAAGTTTCTGTAAATCATCATTCTGACTGCGACCGATATGGTCCACGTTACCCTGAAAGGCACAGCTGTGCCCTATCTGAAAATACCGAAAACACAAAGATTTTTAATTAATCATTCATATCCTTTAACCCGTTTAAAAACATCTCAATGGATTCTGACCTTGCTGCAAGTCTGTGCATGACTTTAAGCGTTATCTCACTATCCTCGGACTTAATCTTTGCCTTAAGATCATCGGATACACTGCCAAGGTCTGAAAGCAGATCCAATATATCTTCTGTCCTGCTTTCTTTTCTGCCAATGGCAATGCCCTCTGTCCTGCCTTTCTCTATTCCGGCAGTCCTTTCATCGTTCAACATCTCTTCAAGCAGCATATATCCACCCTCCATTCCTCTGTATTGTATAAATTCTTCATATAATTATTGTAACACATATCAATTTGTAATGCAAGAATTTTACACAGAATTCCCCTGTAAGTCATTTTAGTTTCGACCGATACGGTCCGCGTTACTCTGAAAGGCACAGCTGTGCCTTATCTGAAAATACCGAAAACACAAAGATTTTTAATTAATCATTCATATCCTTTAACCCGTTTAAAAACATCTCAATGGATTCTGACCTTGCTGCAAGTCTGTGCATGGCTTTAAGCGTTATTTCGTTCTCCTCAGACTCGATCTTTTCCTTAAGATCATCAGATACACTGCCAAGGTCTGAAAGCAAATCAAGTATATATTCTGACCCAATCGCTTTTCTGCCCTCTTCTCTGCCAATAGCTCTGCCTTTCTCTATTCCGGCAGTTCTCTCATCGTTTAACATCTCTTCAAGCAGCATATATCCACTCTCCATTCCTCTGTCTTTTTTTATATCGACAATACTTTCCTGCAGCTTCCTTACATAATCGTCCTCAAAATCCTCCAGACTTTCATCAAGGTCTGCTGCAACATATTTCAGGAATCTTACAAGTTCCTCCGGTACTTCGCCGTCATTTTCACCCCTGGTACTCAGAAATATCGTATGGCTCCCGTCTTCAAGCGTATATCCGGGCACTTCCCTGCAGATATGGTCAAATGTATACTTATACTTTTTTCTGCCCACAGGGTCATAATCGCATATAAATATCACATATGCATCCGGAAGTATACGATATTCTTTTCCACTTCCAAGCAACTTCATGTCAAGCTGGCTGTGATAGTACCTGCTCCTCTTTTCAATCTTTCGGTTTACTGTCTGGATTTCAACATTATACTGCGAACCTCCGTCGTCAACTGCAAGCACATCCAGACGTATCCCCTTGTAATCCGGATTATACATTATGCTGTACTCATAATCCACAGAAACAACCTTTACCGGGAAACCAAGCGCCATACCTAACAGCCTGCGGCAGTTCTCCTTGTCTGACATCACGGCAGTAAACATAAAATTATCTTTTATTGTAAGTTCCTGAAAAGCCTTTTTCTTATCTTCTTCATTCGTATTATTTTCGTCTTTGTTTTCTTCCGCCAATACACCAGCCCCCTCATATTTGAAATTGGGGAATCCCGTGCATAAATTCTTTATGCACTTATTGTAACACACTATTTTACGTAATGCAAGAAGTTTTTACTGCTAATTGAAAAATTTTTGTATTAATAAAAATCCGCGCTGCGTGTGCAGCAATAAGACCGGGAGCGATGGCATTTGTAGGGAAATGGGTGTATGCGAATGAATTACGGGACGACAGGCGTTTTTGCGGTCCGGGCAGGGCAATTTTAGTATAAAAAAGGAGAGAATTTCCCCATATTTTGGGACTTTTTGGAAGATGTTTTTAAAATTATACTTAAAAGAGATGACTGCAGATAAAATTACGTAAACTGAAAGTTTATACGGCTTGAATTTTCATACAATTTGTGCTATAACTCTATTATATATAGAATCTGCTCAATGTAAGAGCCCATTCTTAAATTATCTTGTTTCGCGAAAGTGAAATACTTACTAATCTTACTAAATAATTGAAATAGTGAGATAAATCCTGATTATATATAGCGAAAATAAATACATAATGCAATTTCTTGTAAAGGGGTGTGCATATTATGAATAAAACAGCAAAGAGAATAATCGCCGGTGTATCGGCGGCGGTGATGTTTGTGTCTGCGGTCGGAGTTGGCACGTTTACAAATTCTTTTATGAAAACATCATATGCCGACAGCGGCTCAAAAGGCAAAAATGGTAAATCAACGGGATTTTCGAATCTTGAACAGGATACAGAGGGAGACAATTACAACACAGGCTACGGATTACATACGAACAAGACAGCCAGGGTTGCAGATGGCACAACAGATGGCAGAACTTTTGACGTCAATCTGGAGTCTTGGTATGTAGGCGAGAACCCGGTGGACGTTGCGACGATTCTTGATGCTTCCGGCTCTATGGCGTGGACGGTGGATACGCTTGATCCGCTTGAAATTTCTTTGACGAAAGATGTGATTAATGAACTGCAAAGCAAATATGAAATTACCTCTGATGATTTAGAAGAATTTTCTTCTTATAAAGATGAAACAACAACATTATTAGCTGCAATCCAAAAGAAAGAAGACGGCTACCTTCCGCAGGATGTTGTTGATCTGATTTTAAACCCAAAGAACACCGATAACAGCAAGCTCTCCTACAGTGATTATATGTATTATATATACGAATCCCGTTCTTCTGTTTCGGAGTTCGTGCCACTTGGATATTGGGATGGAGGGCAAGATCTTTCCAAACCTATAGATGATGCGAACTTGATTGGATATTATCCGTTTGAAAATTCATTGGCGAATTCGGCTCTATCGGGCAAGGAAGCAAAATATATAAAACATGCTGCGGATAACGGTAATATTTTTGATGAAACACAACCAACACAAATAATTGAGCCCCCAATTTCTTCTGGTGATTTAATTATATCTCAAATGATTAATCAAGGAGCGTTACTATCAGATGTAAATTGTACTGAAAGTTTTACGATTTCTGTACGTGTAAAATCAGAAGTGGATGGAGATAAAAGTGGCTATGATGAACTTCCGTTGGTATACATTGGAAATATGGAGGGTACTGATTATATTCAGTTACAGCGTCAAAAAAGTGGTGCTAAAGAAATAAGAAAAGTTGAGTTGATAGATGAAGAAGCAACGTCAAATATGCCTACAAGCTCAAATAAATTAACTGAGAGCAAGCATGTTTTTGGAAAAAACAGATGGGTCAATTTAAGTATAGTATATGATGCTGATTTACAAACATTAAAATTAGTATATTCTGATGAAGAAACACATGCCACTGCATCAAAAACGTCTTATAGTTTCTTGCCCAGTGATTATAAAATCATTTTAGGAGGAAATGTTAAAGGCGGAACTTTGAAAGTTCCTGATAAAACATGGATGACAGATGTGTGCGTCTTTAATAAAGCTTTGAATAATGATGAGCTTGAAGAGTTAAACAGCAATAAAAAGATTAAAACGCCTACAGATCTTTCGTTCTATAAAAATGTTACTGCGTATTATAATTTTGATGATTCATTTGACAGCCTAGTAAATAATGTTAGTGGTAACAGTAGGCTTACATATATACCGCAGCCATCATCAGGTAGTGGGTTTGTTGATACTCCTCTTATTAGCACCGACCCTGCAACTCCAACCTATTCAACGGAACATAAAAACGGAGAGCATTCCTTAAATGTAACTAAAACATCTAAACTTGGCTCTGTTTTGCTTGATGCTGTTCCGAAAGATAAGAGTAATTTTACTATTTCATTTGCAATAAAAAAAGAGAATGATGACCATAAAAAATTTGATAATGTTGCTGAAATAATGTATGTTGGCGATAATAATTTATCAAACAATGATTATTACCATATAGCACGAAACTGGAAAACGGATACAGATGGAATAAACGATGACCGCCATTTGCGTTTTTTTGATAAGAACGAGAGTGGCACTAATGATGCTGCTCATATAAACTCGGCTCTTGAGAATACAGAATGGTGCTATGTTACATTTGTAGTTGATAATGATAAAGTTTATGCATATAAAGACGGAAAGCCGGATACGGAGAAATATTCCGGAGATATTACCGAATTGAAAGCCGATACCATAAAAATCATTATTGCTGGGTTGAAAGATAAATATAATGGCGCAGATATCTTTATTGATGACCTCTATGTTTTCGATAAATCCTTAACAGCTAGCGAAGTAAACATTTACTTTGGAAAAGAACTTTGCGATGCTACAACATATAAAGAAAATGGTACGATTGATAAAGCTATTTATCACGCTAAATCTGTCATTGACGGTGAGAGTATGGAAATTGCACAGGTAACTGCAAGTTTGCATGACAATCCGGTGCCTGACCAACGCTGTGGTTGGTACTATGTAAACTCTCACTCTGCATGGACTGATATAAGCGGATGTCTTGAAAGTGGTAAGCAATATTTAGGCATTGTTAATGATGAATTTCTCGGTGTAATTCCTACTGCAGAGCAACTTGAGGGTAAGAAAACGACTAATAAGGTAGATGGCAGCGTAAAAAAGGAAAATATAGAAAACGATAATAAAAGCATTGCCACTGCTCCGAGTAGTTGGGTAACAGGTTATTCATTAATTGAAAAAGAGAAAGCGGGGACGCTTACTGACGAAGAACGTAAAATCTTAGATGAAATGGGTGAAAAAGAAGCAGAACGTTATCATGAGCTTTATGAATCGCTTGTTGCAAGAAATGATGAAAGCAAAACGTTTGAACGCTCGGAGAATGAACGCAGTATTCAGTTTTATGTTGATAGTCAGGGTTATTTGCGTTGCTTCTACTGTACAGGTGATTTATCATGGAAAAAATCAGGATCAACATGGAACTATAATCCCCGTACTTTCTGCTCCGTTGTGTACCAAAAACAACAGTATGTTGAAAAACCTGATGGCTCCCGTGAGGGCAATGCAACTAAATATGAGCAACTGAATTATGCTTTGAATCAGTTCTATACGGCATTGGCTCAAAACTCTGATCTTACGAATTCTGCAATTGTTCGTTACAGTACAAATAATGTAGCGAATAATGAGAATTTTGATATGCTTGTAATGCAGGATTGGACGAACTGGTCGGAATTTTATCAGGAGAATCGTAGTACAAACCCGGAATATAAGGATTTCCTGAATAATCTCCTAGTGCCGGAACTGGGTGAAACATCTACGAATACTACTACATCGCTCGCTCAAAAGATTAAAGAATATCCATATGTTATGACTGGAGGTACATACACATGGACGGGTTTGAAATCGTTCTATGATAATATGGTAGATACAGAAAAGAAGGGAAGCGGCGACAGAGTTTATGATATCGCTAATGATGCTCGTGATAAGTATCTGATCATATTTACAGATGGTCGAGATAATCTTGTTGGTGATACAAGCAGTAAAAAATATGTAGATGAAGACAATGTTGGTAATTATGCGCCAACTGATAGTGAAGGGAAACAAAGAACTCTAGGAACGGATTCACAATTAGCCAAAGCATGGGCAGATAAACTCAAAGAAGAAGGTTATACGATTTATTGCGTTATGATGGCAACTGGTTCTATTTCTCAAACGGCAAATAAGGAGGAATATGATAAAGCGCATGATTTCCTGACAACACTTGCCGGAAGTACAGAGGCAGACAAAGAGTTAGCTGATTTAAAGCAACAGTTAAAAAATGCGGAAGCAGACGCAACAGATCCTAAAATAATAGATGAATTGAAAGAGCGAATAGCTGAATTTGAAAAATATGTCATTGTTGCAGACCCATCAAGTAAGGGAAATACTACTGTTGAAGCATTTCAGCAGATTCTGACACAGATTCAGCAGCCGCGTAATGACTACACAGTACAAGACTACATTGACCCGCGGTTTAACCTTGTTGACAAGGCCGGAAATTTGTACCAGCTTGGCGCAGGCGGCAACATTACAGTCAAAAAAACTAGCGGGGAAACAGAGTCTGCAAAAGTTGGCAATGTAATTAAAAAAATAAATGACGATCCAGATATAACAGAAGCTGAATGCAAAAATCTTGGTCTTGAATACATACCACAAAAAAATTACATGGTGAACCGAAGTGCAAAAAGTGGAGGCGGCTACACCGATGGTGACGGTGTTGGTACAGGTTATATCTACTACGACGATGTAAAGGATATGTATTATCTGCGTTGGACAGATCAGATCATACCGATGGAAAATAAAACATTTGATACAAGCAAAGATGGCAAAGAACTTAATGTCTGGAGCGCAACTATACGATTGAAAGCAAAGGACGATTTCATCGGTGGAAACGACATTCTTACCAATGGAAACGAGGCGGGCGAAAACCTTGTATTCAGCGAAGCAACTATTCAAAACATGGATAAAGGCGAGAATTATAAATTATATGGTTTTAAAGATGACGATTTAGATACCACCAGTAAAAAAATCCCTTACCGCAAAAAACTTGAAGCTCTTTCCGGCACGAATCGAAAGATCAATGCGGTTGATGCCGGCGGCGTTTCACAGGCGGTTTACGGCAACGGAATCGACATTCCTTCTTCCGGATTCCCAAGGGTAGTTGTGGACGTTAGATTGAAACCGCTTGATGCAAAAGATTTGAACGATGTGATCTATATGGGCGAAGTGATTTCGCCGACGATGATGCTTGCTGACCTTGAAAACGGTTACATGACCGGTTCGTATTATCTGGAGTATTTAGAACGGTATGCGTATAGGGTGTATGGCGCGAAAGCTGATCAAATGCCGTTGATTGAACTTCTGAATCGGTGGCTGAAAATCAATATAGAAGCGGAAGCAGAAAAAACATTTACCATCCCTTATATATACTTGCCTGATCCGAAGTATAATAATGGTAAGCTTGTAACAACGGAAGATGATAAAGTTGTTATTGAAAACAGTGCAGGATTGGACTCCGGATTAAGCGAAGGAGAAGCTTTTAACGATTTAAATCTTCGTGATGTTACCGGATTTATCACCTATACTTGGAAACGCGAGGATCCTCAGGAAGAACAGCAGAAAATGGAAGGCTATACAGATGATAAATACGATATCACTAGAGAATATGTTGTTAAGAATGCAGAACAGATCAAATACAATTTGCAATTGAAGTTTACACCACTAAAGGATGATAAAGAGAAATTAAAAGGTTTTGTGTTAGATAATCATTTCATTACCACTAGCAGCGGTTCTGGAGTCGGTGACAAATTCTTTAATGTTAAGAATGGTGAATTTAATGATACAGATGTTAGTGAATGGAGCATAGATGGGCGTGCAGAGTATCTGAGAGCTATGGTAAAGGAGGAAAAAACCTACGAGCCGCATATTATGTATGATAAAAAAAATAACAAGTGGGTGCTTGTAGATAAAAATACGCCTAGTTCAGATTTTGCACCTGAAAATGCGATTGAGTATTACAAAAAAGAAGATACGACAGGACAAACAAGTAATGCAGTAGAAGAAAATAAACTTACCGACAAAGGCGTTTATGACTGGGATAGTGACTACAAGAAAACTGCGGGGACCGAGCAGATAGAAAATGAGAACATTAAAGACTACTATACAGGCACACCGAAAAACGTTCAATTAGTCGATGTCAATGGTGAAGTTGTCACTGATGAAACAGGCAATCTGATTGAAGGAAAAGGTGAGGCGTGTTCCCTTGTAGCCAACACCACTTATGTCAAAGATGTTGTTAATGGCGCGCTTGCGTTGGAATTGGTTGTTGATGGAAAGTATTTGCAAGACGGTTCACCAATCATGACATCAGACAAAAAATACATCTTTGAAGCTACTCGCTACTATGATGATCCGATTGACCCATTGCCTTATGGTGATAGGGAAACGAAGAATGCAGATACGGGAAAAGCAGACACATCAACTGGCAAAGTAGAAGGCAAAAATTATCGGCTGACATTCACAGTTGATGAGAGTTCTCTACCTAAAGAAGCAAAACCCGATGTACTTTACACGGTTTGGGCGAAACTAATTAAAGTTGGAAGTGGAAGATAGTGATAGTCCAAGTAATTATATAGATATTGATAAAGATGCTACAACAACCAATTCATACCTCGGTTATGCCAAGGTGGACGCCCTTCCAATTGGCACATATGTGATTTCAGTAAATAATGATGATATGAACAGTGGCACAAGCAGTCAATATTATATCGGAGAAGATGGTGCCCCTGTATATTTCAAATACCTGAAACTCGACAACGCCTCTACAAGCTACACTTATGACAAATTCCCGGCTGACGTTTATAGTGAAAGCAAATCAGCGCCGACAAGCACAGGCGACGGCGAGTATCTTATCTGGAATGGTTCGAAGGATAATGCCACGAAAAACATTGCAGATTGCAGTAGGACAGAGGACGTAAGTACGCAGGAATTAACTTTCTGCTTTGGTACAAATAAAGAGAGTAACTCCAAAGGTTATGACAGAAATGACGTAATAAATCGTGGACAGGATTACGCCAAGGATCGTCTTGGAATTATCTTGTTGTCAAGAGACAATAATGCGCTTACCATTTCAAAAAAGATCACGAATACCAATGATGATACAGACCATTATAAAACGGATACATTCTGGGAATTTACTGTTAACTTTAAGCCGGAAGATGCAGTCGATTTTGCGGGTAAAAGCGAAGTCGAATTGAAATGGTATCAAGGCGATGATATTAGGGATGCTTCTGTGATGGGTTCTGATTATCCGCCAACTGGTACCGACTTTTACCCATCAACGATCCACTTCAGCGACCCCGACGGCGACGGCACCTACACCGCCACAGTTTACTTAAAGCACAACGAGAAAGTAAGGATCAACGGCCTCCCCGAAGGCACATGGCAGGTAAAGGAAGAAGAAAACAGCGACCTTTTCTACTCACCGCACAACAATGCCCACGGATTGGGTGATGGCGAATGGGAATATGAGAGGGCCGATGCGACGAGTCCGAACATTCAGCTGAATCCGGCTTCGCACGTTGATTTTGTGAATGAATTCCCGTATGAGCTTCCTTCAGCCGGAGGAATCGGCGTTGACCAGTTTATCTTCTTCGGCACGGTGGCGACGGTTGCGGTTGCCCTGACGGTTATTGCGTCATATTACAAACGCAGAAAGCGCAGGAGAATTAACTAACAATTATTACGCAATGCTATTGTTTATAAAATGCGGTGCAAACGATATTTTATCGAATTATTGTTTTGTTTTCTGTAAAAATTTATGGTTTCCTACAAATGATAAAAAGGCTTCCTGCCGCGTATTTTATTGGGATAAAGGTAAGATTTCAGCACAATAATATAATTAAATCATAAAGTTCAAATAATTACTGGGTAAACTCTGCATAAATCGACAGTAAAATCCACTCGTTTCTTTCTAAAATACTTGCAGTTTTTTGATTTTTATGATATAAATTATTTTGTATTGTGTGTTATATATTGCTTATGATTTGATGATTGATATTAACAAGTTGGTTAAAAGCGAGGTGTACATACAATGAATAAACTCATTAGAAAAATGTTTATCAAAATATTTGTCGCAGCGTATATTGTTCCTGCGATTGTTTTTGATACATTTTTTTGTGGGTTGAGAGGTATGCTGTCTGCCGGTTTCGGGGAATCGAGCCGGGGATGCGGCAGAGCCTTTGAACTTGCTACGGCGTTAGCCGGCAAGGGGGGGCAGTGCCGGATAAAGGGTATGTGGTTTTAAGAAAAGGACGGAGCCGCGACAAACCTTAGGAGGGGGTATGCTATGAGCGATGAAGAACCAAAAAAGCACACCCGCAGGAAGAGGCTTTTAAAAATAATGGCAGCAGTGGCGGCGAGCGCGGCAATTACCGCAATTGTCATCCTGCTCCTTGTAATTAATATATTTCCCGTGATGCGTATCTACGGCAATACCATGAGTTCTACTTTATTTGACGGAGATATCGTTATCGCATATAAAACAAAATCACTTGAAAGGGGTGACATTTGTATATTTCAGATTAATGGCAGTATTCAATGCAAGCGTGTAGTTGGCATGAGCGGTGAAGAAGTGAGTATTGATGAAAACGGCACGGTTTATATCAACGGCGCGAAGCTTGATGAACCATATCTGAACAGCGTGAGTCTTGGCAGCAGCACGGTAATGTATCCGGCGAAGGTTCCCGAAGATAGTTATTTTGTGATAGGAGACAACAGACGGGTGTCCATAGATTCACGTAATACCGCGGTCGGTTTCGTTGACAGCGGACAGATAAAAGGAAAGCTATTTATGCGTATTCTGCCGACTCCTGAAATATTGGAGTAGGGTATTCAAAAACGATAAATGAAAGGGATGATTTTAACATGAAGAAATTAATAAATCGGTTTTTGGGGGTAGTAGTAGCCGCAGCGCTTTTAGTGGGCACTGCGATGCCGAATGTGGCGGTGATGGCGGCTGGCGGTCATGAGACAGATAAAGAAGTACCATCAACCCAGAAGGGCGAATGTGATTATACCATTACACTGACAAAACCTGCTGGTGTTACAGTTGACACAAATGCAAAGTATGGCGCATATCAGATTTTTACAGGTAAGGTGCCAGAAAAACCGAAAAGTGTTATAGGTTCTGAATATACAGATGACGCTTATCAAGACCCGGGAAAAGAAAATGCTAAACTTCCTATCACCGATATCAAATGGGGTAATGCGTTTGGGGAGGTAGATAACGATGACTGGAGACAAAATATTGTTAGATTTGCTATTGCCCTTGGTACAGTTAAAAAAAGTGATTATGGCTATGCTTTCACAGATTTTAATGGCTTTGAATATAACGCTGATGGTGGAACTCCATTGGTAGACGAAAATGGAAACCTTTCTTCCACATACGTTATTGATACTACTGTTATTAATAAAAAATCTTCAGGTGACGATCTTACAAAAGTAAGGTATGATAAGCTTGCTGTAGCAGTTGCAGAGGAAATTGCAAAGCATGACAACCGTGAATGGTTGCAGGCATTTTCTGATATTCTTGGTGGTTATACTCAAAGCGCTTCGCAAGAGGATGTAAATCAAAGCTATGTAAAGCAATATTATGCTAGCACAAAAAAAGATGATGTATACGAGATTAAAGTACCTGCCGGTTATTACATGATTATTGATCTTACGACAGGTGATTTAGGAAGTAATGAGGCTTATTCTGCACGTATGCTCTTTGTAGCAAGTAATATCAAACAGGTACTTAAAGAAGATGTGCCTACTTTGGATAAAGATATTAAAAGAGACGATAATCAATATTATGATACTGAAGTTGCAGGCGTTGGAGATGTTGTTAATTTCAGACTGACAGGTACGCTTCCAAACAACTATGATAACTACCTTGGAGGATATCAGTATACATTTACGGACACGCTTAGCGATGGGTTGAATTTAAATGGGTCAGCAGCCGATGTTAAAGTAACTGCGGAGGGATTGTTTAAGTTGAATGCTGACGGCACAACATGGGAGTGGGACGCTTCAAAAGAATTGCCAATTCCTGCAGAATATGTTGCGTTAATAGTCAGTGGAACTCCTGTTGATGATCATACACACCATTTAGGAGAAGATGCTAAAAATTATAATTATGAGGTTACAATTAGTAGTGATAAGAAGAAACTGTCAGTTGAATTCCCCTGTTTGAAAGAGATAGTACTTCAAGAGGGTAGCACAAAATATCGCCTTGGTTATTCTGAAGAAGATACGAAAGATGCCAGTGGCGCAATAACAGAAATTGGCTCTTCACGGATTTATGTTGATTATTCTGCAACGGTAAATAGAAATGCTGTAATAAAAACCGGTAATAAAAATACGGCACAACTTACATATTCTAATGATCCACAGGCGTATGATAATACAGATACTACAAACGAAAAAAAGGCAACAGTATATACATTTGGTTTGGATATTGTAAAGATAGATGCAGCTGATTTCCTAAAAAATAATGGCGATCAAACAAAATCAGCATTATCAAATGCAGAGTTTGCTATTATTCGTGTGAAACCGGGCACTACAGAAGAATATCAAATTGCCAAAGTTTATGAGAAGTCTGATAAGTCGTATTTAATTGATGATTGGGCAAATATAGAAAAACCAGCAAGTGAAAGTGCCGCTGATTTGCAAACAGTTGTTGATAGTTATTTGGCAGGGGCTAGTCATACAGGCACCGAATGGCATGTAACATCTGATGAGAACGGTCAAATAAATATTACCGGTCTGGACGCAGGAGTAAAATACACCATGGTTGAAACAAAAACTCCAACAGATCCGGATTCTCCTGGTAAAGAAATTTATGCAAGAATCGATCCATTCGATATTACGTTGAAAGCTAAGCAAGACAATGTTACCAAAGAATACGATGGTACACTTGAAAGCGCTACTGTTACTCCTGGAGTAACAGATAAAGAGTCATTTAGCTATACCAAATACGTAAAGTTGACTGAGCCTAATACGTACGCCGACGGCAGCGCAAGCATGCTCGTAGCCAACTTCAAATATGTTGACCTCCCATCCACTGGTGGAATTGGTATATATCCATTCTACATAATCGGCGGAATCGTAGTTGCAGGTTCAATAATATTGTTTGCACTTTCAAGAAGAAAAAAGACTGCATAATAAATTAATCTTATTATTATTCTGTTGTGCTGAGAGGCGGCTCTCAGCGCAGCAGTAAGGAGAGACTCGTATGAAACAGCGTATCATTTCATTTTTGGCATTTATCATGCTGGTTATGGGTCTGTCTTTACTGCTGTACCCCACAGTCAGTAATTACTTTAATACACAGAAACAGAGAAAAGCTATTTTCAATTACATTTACTCGGCGGAGACCATGCCCGATGAGGACTATTCGGAGATACTCAAACAGGCGAAGAAATTCAACAAGCAGCTTGCCTCAGGCGGCTATATGCTTATGAATCTGCCTGAAGGGCTTAGGGAGCAGTATTATTCTTTGCTGGACGTCAACGGAGACGGAGTTATTGGCTATATTGACGTGCCGGATGTGAATATCATGCTTCCCATATACCACGGTGCGAGCGATGCCGTTTTGCAGGAAGGAACGGGACATATTGAAGGTTCTTCCTTCCCTATCGAAGGCAAATCGGCCCATGCGGTTATCTCCGGACACAGGGGTCAGCCGTCGGCGTTATTGTTTACCAATCTGGATAAGCTTGAAGTAGGGCAGACATTTGTTATCTATGTTTTGGACAATGCCTATATGTACAGGATAAGGGCGATTGAGACTGTAGAGCCTACGGAAGTGAGTTCGCTTGGGATTGAGAAGGGAAAGAATTACTGCACGCTTGTTACGTGTACTCCGTACGGCATCAATTCCCACAGGTTGCTGCTGCACGGCGAGCTTTTGGACAGAACGGAAACAGAGCGGGAACTTGTCGCCCAGTCTGGCGCGCAGTACATCCCGGCTTATCAGATAATAATTATTTTTGAAATTCCTGCGGTTATACTTGCTGTGTTGATTTCAACACGCCGGACGCGGAAGAAGAGGTGATTTTCGATGAAACATCGATTAATTAAATATTTGAGCGTTATGCTTTCAGTTCTATGCCTGTTTGGCGGTAATGTGGTTTCTTATGCGGAAAGTTCAGAAGCTTCGCTTCAGGTAAAATTCATTACCGAGGCAGGACCGGTCACGGATTCCGAATTCAGCATATACCGCGTTATGACGCCGGACGGTAAGCTTACCGGTGAATTTGCAGAGCTTAATATAGAAGTCGGAGACCTGACGGACAGCGAGAATGTTGGAAACCTTGCATATACCCTTGCTTCTTATGCCGCAGGCGGTAAAGGAACGCCTGATGCAGTAAAAAAGACCGACGCGCTTGGAATTGCGAGCTTTGATGGATTATCTTCCGGAATATACCTTGTGACAGGTTCATCCGCATATATCGGTAAGGATATGTATACTCCAAAACCCGCTCTTATAAGGATTGTGGGCGGTGCAAAAGAACCTGTTACCGCAAGCGTCAAATATACGATAACGCAGGGTGCGATTGTGGATTATACGGTAAAGAAAGTATGGACGGATGGCTCAGCTGCATCGCGTCCCGCGTCAGTTACAGCGCAGCTGATTAGAAACGGGGAAGTATACGACGAACAGATTCTTTCCGAACAGAATAACTGGTCGCATACGTGGAATGACCTTTCTTCTTCAGATGAATGGAACGTCATTGAAAAGGAAGTTCCTGCAGGTTATACCGTTTCTATCGCATTAAACGATAAGACGTTCACAATAACAAATACGAGTACCGCTCCATCCGGAACAGACCCCGTAAATAAAGAAACAGCTCCGCCGGCTAAAAATACTAAAAAGCCGACGGGTAAAGATAATACTACAGACGAAGATAAACCGTCAGGAAATGACAAATCATCGGGAAATGGCAGTTCACAAAAGCTTCCGCAGACGGGGCAGCTGTGGTGGCCGGTTCCGGTTCTGCTCGCCGCAGGCGCATTGTTATTCTTTACCGGATTTATTACAGATAGATTGAGTGAAGATGATGAAAAAGAATAAAAGGATTGCACTTATGCTGTCGGGCGCATTGCTTATGTGCTCGGCAGTTGGTTTGACTGCGTATAATATACATGAGGATTTTAATGCATCTTCTGCCGCTTCATCAGTCCTTAAGGAGCTTGATGATGCTATGAAATCCAGTACAGGAAATGAGCTTCCTGCGGGAATATCCGGAGAAATGGATGGAACAATATCTCCTGATACTCCCATGCCGACAATTACTATCAAAGGAAAAGAATATATTGGTACGATAAAGATACCGACATTGAGTCTTGAATTGCCGGTTGCCAAAGACTGGGATTATACGCAGATGAAAACGTCGCCATGCCGTTATTCAGGCTCGGCGTACAGCAATGATCTGGTAATCTGCGCGCACAATTTCAGTACGCATTTCCGTAATATCAGGAATCTTCATCCTGACGATACCGTTATTTTTACAGACGCCGTGGGAAATGAATTTTACTACGGGGTTGATAAGGTGGAGACGCTTGCACCTACAGCCGTAAGCGAAATGCTTTCACCTGAATATGACCTGAGTCTGTTTACATGTACTTATGGCGGAAGCGCCCGCGTTACGGTCAGGTGCAGGATAAGCGGTTGATAATTTCTCCGAAAAGTGGTAAAATAGGAATGAAAACTGTTAAAGGTTGCAAAAATCCTTCGCTTAGGAGAACTTTTATGGAAATTAAACGTGATTTTTATCTGAATAAACTGATAGACCGGAAGCATAACGGTATGATTAAGGTAATCACAGGAATACGCCGCTGTGGAAAGTCTTATCTGTTAAATACTATTTTCTATCATCACCTTCTTGAAAGCGGTGTAGACGAAAGCCATATTATCCGCTTTGCATTTGATTCCGCCGATGATCTTTCATTGATTGGCGAGAACCTTATTCAGCTTGAAAAAAAGAAAAGGCGTGTTGACCCCGAAAAGTTCATGGCGTATATCCAATCTGAACTAACAGATAAAGGGATGTACTATCTGCTTTTAGATGAAGTACAGCTGCTGGATTGCTTTGAATCAGTGCTCAATGGCTATCTTCGTAAGGAGAATATGGATATGTACGTGACCGGAAGCAATGCAAGGTTTTTATCAAAGGATATCATTACAGAATTTGCAGGCCGCGGCGACGAAGTTCATATGTATCCGTTGAGTTTCTCTGAGTTTATGTCAGTTTACAAAGGGGACAAATACGAAGGGCTGTCTGAATATATGCTGTACGGCGGTATACCGTTGGTCGTTCTGAGACAGGGAAGCAGCGATAAAGCCGCATTTCTTGAAAATCTATTCAGTGAAATCTATATCAGGGATATATATATGAGGCACAGAGTCCGGAATCAGGGAGAACTTGAGGATTTATTAAACATACTTTCTTCGGCTATCGGTTCTCTGACTAATCCTGAAAAATTGAGAAATACATTTAAAACTGTAAAAAAATCAAAAATTACCGCAAATACGATTAAGAAATATCTTGATTTTTTTGAGGATTCTTTTCTTATCGAATCGGCGCAAAGATATGATATCAAAGGAAAGGCGTACATTGAAACTCCCAAAAAATATTACTTTTCGGATTTGGGGCTTCGTAATGCACGCATTAATTTCCGTCAATTTGAGCAGACGCATACTATGGAAAATGTAATTTACAATGAACTCCGCAGACGTGGCTACAGCGTTGACGTAGGCGTTGTGACTATTGCTGAAAAGATAAATGGCAGGACTGCGCGAAAGCAGTTTGAAGTTGATTTTGTGTGTAACCTGGGTTCTGCCAGATACTATATTCAGTCTGCTTATTCCATTCCCAGTGAAGAAAAATTATTGCAGGAAATCAGACCGTTTCGTAAAATTGATGATTCATTTAAGAAAATCATCATTACTAAGGATATAGTGCCAAAGCACTATGATGAACACGGGATATTGACGCTGAATATATATGATTTCCTGCTTGATGATGCCAGTATAAGCGGTTAGGATTTCTTCTTTCCGCTTTTTGTATTCTGATTTTCCTGAAGTGTTTTTTCGGCTTTCATTCTCATTCTTGCAAGCCTTCCCATCTTTTTGCCTGTGGTTTCAAGATTGTTCCTGGAGCCTTTTATATCCATGATGTATATACCGCTTACGACTGCTTTTACTTCTTTTTTTACCGGAAGTACCGGAAAGATTTTATCATCGCATATAAGCGACATTATCTTTGGACCTACTTTTGCTTTTACTATAGGAAGTTTTGCCCTGCGCATATATTTGGGCGTCTGGTCTACAACTATCTGCGGAAGTCCGGCTTCTTTAAGACGCATCCGTTTTTTATCAATAATTAGCATCGACATTACCTGTGAAGCCTGTTGCATTGCTTCCTGGTTGTCAGCCTGCTTTTTCTGCATCTTTCTTCCTAATATGCTGAGTGCAATAAATATTGCAAGAACAACTGCAAGTATTATGCACAGAACAGTAAGAACCGTATTCCATGCGAGTAAAACCGGGATAGGTGCTGCGTTAATCATAATTGTCTCCTTTCATCATACATCTTCTGAATGATTTCACGTAACTTTACCCCAAGAGATTTTTTGTCCTCGCGGCTCATGCCTGTGATATCAACAGGATCACCAAACTCAATTGTTACGGTAGTTTTTCTGATCCATGGAAAATGCGTTTCAAAAATATTCTCTGTGTTAGTATAACACACAGGAATAATTTTGCAATTGGTTATTGTGGCAATTTTAAAACTTCCTTCTTTAAAAGGAAGAAGCGTGTCGGTAGGATTCCTGGTGCCTTCAGGCGAAATATATACGGATATGCCACGTTTTATGAGCGATACGCTGTCTTTTATCATCTGCATACCGCTTTTTATATCGTCACGCTCAAGAAACATGCAGCTTAAAAAATGCATCCACTGCGCTATGCATGGGAATTTTTTGATAGAGGCTTTAGAAACATATGTCGTAAGCGTAGGAACATATGCATAGCTTAGGACAATATCAAAAAAAGAACGGTGGTTGGTTATATACAGGACAGGTTCGTCCGTCGGCACCTTATCAAGACCGTATACCGTATATTTTGTTCCTGCCATCCATAACCACATCTTAAACACAATGCGCACAAGATTCTGGGCAAATGCGTGTTTAAGACGCGGACTAAATATGCCTATTATAAATTCTAAGAAATATAAAGGAATACTAAGAATAGAAATGATTATAAGCGTGATAAGAATTAAAACGGTTCTCAAAATAAACTCCTCTCTATTAATTATTATGCAGGTTTCACATATCATAAACAGGTGCTGTGAGCCCGCCGATACTTAGCGAGGTTTTTCGAGCTTAGTATCGCTGCGTGGCGAGGGCAGCGAGAGCGTGCCTGTGATGATATGTGAAACCTGCTTCCTAATTTGCATCAGATATAATCTCATCTTTACTGCCTTTTGATGGAATATATCCATAGTATTCTTCAAGGGTAATTTTATTACGCATGATATACTTTGCATTTTTTTTGCCGACATATCTTATATGCCAGGGTTCATAAGAGTATCCTGTTATGTTTTCTTTATTCTTAGGGTATCTTATAATAAATCCGTATTTTGCGCAGTGTCCGGCAACCCAGAGACCTTCTTCTGATTTGCCGAATTCTTCAGAAAGGGTTCCGTTTAGTGCGGATGAAGAGATATCAATAGCGAGCCCCGTCTGGTGTTCGCTGTGTCCGGGAGAAGCGGAAACTTTGTTGGTTTCGTCTTTGCCGCGGGCAAGCACATTATTATTATATATTTCTTTCTGCCTTGAATATGAACGGTATCCTGATACGCCGTACAATGTAATTCCGTCTTTAAGGGCGTCGTTAAACATTTTTTCAAGCGCCTCTGAAGCTTCTTTTCTCATATATCTTTTGTCAGGCACATCATAAGAATAAAACTTTATGTCCGGCATGACAAGATTATCAGGAACATAATCTTCAGGCAGTGAATATTCTTTATTAACGAACACCATAATGCTGTCAGGACTTGTATTAATTGTTTTTGTATCATTATCTGCTGCCGGGATATTGGTAGGGGAAATATTATCCATAACATCAACCTCGTTATCAGTATCATTATAATAATATTCATATTCAAATTCGTCGGTTTCATTGCCTGCCCGAACTTGATTTTCTGACAGACCCTGTAAACTGGCTATAAGTATTATAAATAAAACGCCTGTAACGGCAGCAGCCAACTTTTTCATATATGCCTCCTCAATATATTGAACAATCACATAAACCATTATACCATATATTGTTGAAAAAGCATATATTAAATTGAAATTTAGTTAAAAAACTAGAAAATATTCCTTTTTTGTTTTTCCAGGGCAGTAAAAAGTATAAGTCCGAGTATGCCGCAGGATATAATTTCGCCTATACCTACAGTAAGCATAAAGAAAGGAATGGCGCCGTCGGACTGGTAAACATATTTTATTACAAACGGAATAATAATGGTGTTTGCAGCAATTGGAGGGATAGGAGTAAGGTATTTATGCTTTTTAAGGGCATATGTACCAAGAGCTCCAAGCAGTGTTGCAATACTTCCGAAAATTATGTCGTATATTGCGCAGCCGGTAAGAAGGTTGGAAATAATACAACCGATAAAAAGACCGGGTATGGCTGCAGGCGTAAATGCCGGAAGGATTGTAAGCGCCTCTGAGAATCTTACCTGTATTGCCTGGTTTGCAAGGCCAAGAGCTGCCGCAATAAAGGTAAGCGCTGTGTAGAGAGCTGCTATCATAGCAGCCTGTGTTAGAAATCTGACTTTCTTGTTCATTATAAAATCTCCTTTAGTTTTGTTTATAGTGAGGAAGGTCTCGAACTCACTTAATCTACATAATACCTTTTTTCTTGAATATATGCAAGGTTGGTGTTAGTATATTTTAATAATGCTATAAAAATATATGGTGGTGGTGTAAGTATGGCAAAAAATAAAAAAAAGAAAGTAAAGAGCAAAAAACGTAAATTTATATTACGGCTTATACTGTTGTTTTTTCTTATTGTTACGGTAGGGATGGCAATATTTCTTTATATTAAATTCGGCGACGATATAATTGAAGCAAAGAGAGAGGCCGTAGAGCTTGTACGGAATTCTACGGAAGATACTTTTCGCGCCTCGGAAACGTCTTTGGTATATGCGGCTAACGGCAAACAGATTGCAACGTTAAAAGGCGACAGGAACATGTATTATGTAGAGATGTCGCAGATACCCCAGTATGCCGTTAATGCAATGCTTGTTACTGAAGACAGGAAATTTTATGAGCACAAGGGCATTGATATAAAAGCAATAGCGGCGGCGGCAGTTTCGCTGGTAAGAAATAACGGTGAAATAAAGCGCGGGGGAAGTACTATTACACAACAGCTTGCAAGGAATGTATTTCTTAATAATGCAAAGGAATTTTCAAGAAAAATCAAAGAAATCTTTATTGCGCTGGAATTGGAGAAAAAATATGATAAAGACCAGATAATGGAGTTTTATCTGAATAATATATATTTTGCGAATGGTTATTACGGACTGGAGACGGCAAGCAAGGGATATTTCAGTAAAAGCTGTAATCAGCTTAGCCTTGCGCAGCTGGCGTTTTTGTGCGCGATACCGAACAGTCCGACGAGATACGACCCTGTAGTTAATTATGATAATACCCTGGAGCGTAAGAACAGAATACTGGACCAGATGCTTTCAGAGGGAAAGATTACGCAGGATGAATATAATATAGCATATGGCGAAAAGATTAAACTTGACAGGCCGGAGGTTAAGAAACGTAATTTTATTGAAACATATGTGACAAACTGTGCGACTAAGGCGCTTATGGAAATGTATGGTTTTAAGTTCAGGTACGAAAAAGACATATCAAAAGACAGTGAATATGAGGCAAATTATAACGATATGTATTCGCAGTGCCAGCAGATGCTTTACCGTTCAGGATTCAGGATATATACATCTATTGATATGCAGCTGCAAAGGCAGCTTCAAAAATCTGTAAATGAAGAGTTATCAACAGATAAAAGAAAAGACGGCGAAGGTGTATTCAAATTCCAGGGCGCGGGAGTATGTATTGACAATGACAGTGGGAAAGTAGTAGCCGTGGTTGGCGGCCGAAGCCAGTCGTCAGTAACCGGGTATACGTTTAACAGGGCTTATCAGAGTTTCAGGCAGCCGGGAAGCGCAATTAAACCTATAGCGGTATATGCGCCTGCGTTTGATAACGGGTACGAACCCACGGATATTATAAGGGATGAACCTATAGAAGACGGACCGAAGAATTCCAATGGAAAATATATGGGAAATATTTCATTAAGGACTGCGGTGGAATATTCAACTAATACGGTTGCATGGAAAATGTTTGAGGAACTTTCGCCGAAGAAATGCCTGGGATATCTTCTGGATATGAATTTTTCAAAGATTGTATCTGACGATTATACGCTTGCAGCTTCGCTTGGAGGATTGACAAACGGAGTAAGTCCGGTGGAAATGGCATCCGCATATGCGACTATAGAGAATGAGGGTATATTCAGGGAGCCTACATGCATAATTGCAATTACTGATTCTGAGGGCAATGAGATTCTTACAGATGATATATTCAACAGAAAGAGAATATATGATGAGGAAGCGGCAGTAACAATGACAGATGTGTTGTGCGGAGTGTTTGAAAGGGGTACAGCAAAAGGCTATGCGCTTGACGACATGGCATGCGCAGGAAAGACCGGAACGACAAATGAGCATAAAGACGGATGGTTTGCAGGATATACGCCGTATTATACAACAGTTATATGGGTAGGCTGCGATACTCCGGAAAGTATAGATGACCTTTTGGGAAATACGTATCCTTTGCGTATATGGAATTCGTATATGACAGAAATACACGCAGAGCTTCCGAAAATGGAATTTGATAAAGGTGATTACGAAGATAAAGAAACGCATGTTACGGCAACGACCAAACCTACGGAGGAACCGGACGAAGATTACGAACAGGATTATTATGAAGGAGAGCAGCAGGATGAGGTTACGTCAAGTCCGGAATATTATAGTACGCCGCAGCCGGAGATAACAGATGCTCCCGAAGCAACACGGGTTCCGGCGGAGGAAGAACCTGATTCTGTACAGCAGTCCGTCACGCCGACGGAAGCGCCGGCTGATGCAGACGAAAGCTATGATGAACAATTACAGCAGGAATCTCAATGATTCCTGCTGATTTTTATTACGTTCCAGGACTGTTTAGGAAGAATCATAGTACAGATTCCGCCGTCACATTTATCTTTATCTGAATATACAGGTTTTACATTATATGGCTCGGCTTCGGTATTTACTGCCTTAAGGTCGTCATGCGCCACAACTATATGTTCATTTACCGATATATTTCCGAATTGTCTGAGGTCGCAGCTAAATTCAATGTCTTCATCAAATGATTTATTTACTGCAAATATTGTAATATCGTCAGTCTCTTCATTCCAGACGGCGGCGCTGTCAACATATGGAACATTACAGTAATTTTTGCTGTCATATACAGGAGAATCAACTATTGTTTTAAGCACGGTTCCGCGGCCGTAATTGGATGCATGCATATAAGGATAAAATATAGTCTGTCTCCATGCGCCGGTGTCAGAGGTCATAATAGGGGCAATAACATTTACAAGCTGTGCAAGGCAGGCGATGCGTACCCTGTCGCAGTTGTTGATTAATGTAATGAGCATACTTCCTACTAAAAGCGCATCTTCCATATTATATACATCTTCGAGCTGATGAGGCGCGTGGGTCCATTTTTCCAGTTTGCTGTCAGCTTCATTTGAATGATACCATACATTCCATTCGTCAAACGACAGGTTAATCTGCTTTTTGCTGTGCTTTTTGCCTTTTACAAAGTCGCAGGTTGCAACTACTGATTTGATAAAGTCATTCATTCCTACCGAGTTGGCAAGGAAATCAGCCGAATCGTCTGCATGGTTATTATAATATGTATGAAGCGATACATAATCTATAGTATCGTAACAATAATCTAATACTGTAGCTTCCCAGTCTCCGAATGTAGGCATCATAAGTCCTGAACTTCCGCATACGACAAGTTCAATGTCAGGGTCAAGGGCTTTCATGGCTTTTCCTGTTTCCCATGCGAGATGTCCATATTCATCGGCTGATTTGTGCCCTATCTGCCATGGACCGTCCATCTCGTTTCCAAGACACCATACTTTTATATTGTGAGGATTTTCATATCCATGTTTTTTCCTAAGGTCGCTGTAATAAGTTCCGCCTTTAAAATTACAGTATTCAAGGACATTCCTTGCCGCATCGATTCCGCGCGTGCCAAGGTTTACAGCCATCATTGCGGAAGAGTCTGCAAGTTTTAGCCAGTCGGTAAATTCGTTAAGGCCAAATTCATTGCTTTCAATTACCTGCCATGCAAGTTCAGTTCTGCGTGGGCGCTCGCTTACGGGGCCTACGCTGTCTTCCCAGTTATATGCCGATACAAAGTTGCCGCCGGGATACCTTATAATAGGAACGCCAATTTCTTTTACAAGCTCAAGGGTATCTTTACGAAAACCCCTTTTGTCAGCGAAAGGGCTTTCAGGCTGGTATATGCCTTCATATACCGCCCTTCCCAGATGCTCTATAAAAGAACCGTATATACGGGGGTCAACTTTTCCGATTTTAAAATGCTTATCAGTAATTAAAGACGCTTTTAACATAGTATATTCTCCTTTGACAGAATTTTTTAAAAGTATACCATACCGAGGAATAATTTGCTACTGATAAATGTTAATAAAATATATATTTTTGGAGCATTTTATATTTGGAAATCTTTTTAAAAGAAGGTGCAGAATGTTTGCGGAAATAAGGAGAGCTCTTATAAAGATTGCGATTGGCGGAGGGATATATTATCTTCTTGAAATGATTGTAAGAGGAAGGTCGCACTGGACAATGATGCTTTTAGGAGGGGCATGCTTTTTTCTGTGCGGAATTATACATGAGAAAACCGAGGGTAAGATACTTATATGGCAGCAGATGGTATTGTGTATGATAGGTATTACGATTCTTGAATTAGCGGCCGGAATTATAGTCAACCTCTTTCTTGGCTGGGATGTATGGAATTATTCGACAATGCCGTTTCAGGTTATGGGACAGATATGCGTACCGTTTATGTTTTTGTGGTATATAATCAGTTATCCGGCAATTATATTGAATGAAGTATTCGATAATATTCTGCAGAAACAGACATGAAGTCAGTATATGTCTTTGGAAATACGGCACAAAATATAGCATTTAAATAGGCATAGTGTTAATATATATAGTGGTATAGGAGAAAAGACAACGGAAGGAGCATTAAGTAACAGTGTATAAGATGTTTAGCGAAATACTTACGGATGTTGATAATAACCGGTACATAGCATATGGAATAAAATGCACGGAAAATAATTATCTGGTGTCAGACATATCAACTAATGGGAACAAAATTGATAAATTTGTTAAAACACTAAATACACAACAACTTGATCCGATACACCTTGATGATGTAATTGAAGATTTTCTTGATGAACTGCAGTGAATACAAAAATTTGACTAAAATATGGCAGTTATTTTGTGAAAATCGTCATATTGCTGACATATTAGGAGAATATCATTACGATATCCAAATATAGCAGGGAGGATTAACGTAATGATTAAAAACATTTTAAAAAAAGCAACCAAAGCAGGAATTATAATGGCTGCAGGACTTATGTTTACATGTACGGGTCAGGCAGCAGACGAGACGGCGAAACCGGGAATTGCAGTAAATGAAAGTAATTTTCCGGATAGTTCATTCAGGGCTTATATATCGGCTAATGTAGATAAAGATAAAGATAATATCCTTACTGATACCGAAATATCAGCCGTAACTGATATGAATATCAGGACAAGAGGCATATCGGACCTTAAAGGTATAGAGTATTTTACCGGTCTTAAAGAGCTTAATGCCAGCGGCAATAAGATTAAAGAGCTTGATTTGACGGCTGATACTGAGCTTACTTATCTGAATGTTTCAAATAATGACCTTACAGTATTAAAGCTTGATAAAGCAGTGCTGTTACGCAATCTGCTTTGCAGCGGCAACAATTTGTCAAATCTGGATATCAGTGCAAATACCGCGCTTGATACGGTTGACGTATCGGGCAACAGACTTGCAGCCTTTGATATATCGAAAAACGTACGCCTTACATCATTAAATGCATCAGACAATGCGATTATACAGATTAATACTGATGCTAATACCTTACTTAAAAAATTAAATGTTAATTATAATGAAATTACGGCAGTTAATCTTAAAAATAATACTGCGCTTACAGAGCTTAATATAAGAAGCAACAGGCTTGTAGCGCTGGATTTGCAGTCGAATACCGGCCTTAAATATGTGGAGTGTTCTTATAACGGGCTTATTTCACTTGCCCTGCCTGAATCTGTGGAAACATTATTATGCAGCAACAATCAGCTGTATGTAGTAGAACTTCAGGGCCTTACGCATCTTAAGGAGCTTAACGTAAGTAACAATGAACTTTACTCTGTTGATTTAAGCGCCTGTACGGAACTTGCTTCCCTTGATGTATCGGGAAATCATCTTGCAGCGATTAATATTGAGGCTAATACACAGCTTTCTAAAGATGTAAGCGCAGGGGGAAATGTAAGAGAAGTATATGTGGGAGAGGATAAAAATCTTTATCTGACCGGACTTGGAATAGATACTGCAAAAGTAAAAGGTCTGACAGGAGCGACTTTGTCATCAGACGAGCAGGCGTCAATTGCCGTAGCTGATACTGCAGCGCTTCCTGAAAAGATTACTTATACTTACGATATGGGTAACAATCTGGAACAGGAATTTACACTTATACCTGTGCTTAAAAAGAAACTTCTTCCGTCAAAAACAGATATTTCAATATATATATATGAAGAGACGAAAGACAGCGAATACCAGCTTAGCGCAGTAAGTATATTTGAATCTCCCGCAGTTAAATGGGAGAGCAGCAACATAACAGTGGCTAAAGTATCGGAAGATGGAAAAGTTACTCCTGTTGCACCCGGAACGGCAGTTATTACTGCTTCTGCAGAGGGTTATGAATCTGCGGAATTCACCGTAAATGTATATAATCAGGTTGAAAATATAGAAATAGATGATATACCTGACCAGTATTATACGGGAGCAGCGGTAACTCCTGCGCCTATAGTTAAGGACGGGGATTATACGCTTGTTAAAGATACGGATTATACGGTATCGTATGAAAACAATACAGCCGTTGGAAATGCAATTATTACGGTAAAGGGATGCGGAAAGTATTCATTTACCATAAGTAAGAATTTCAAAATCTGCTATAATATAGGACTGCTTAACGCAGACGCAATTCCTGACCAGACATATACAGGTACGGAAATAAAACCTGATGTGGTAATTAAAAACGGAACCTATACGCTTAAAAACGGAATAGATTATACGCTTTCTTATATGAATAATACCACAATCGGAACCGGTATTGTAACTGTTAACGGAAAGGGTGATTACCTGGGTACCAAGATACAGGCATTTAATATAATTGTTCCGCAGGTTACGAATCTTGTAAAAGTGGGCAATAAGAAAATGCAGATTACGCTTACATGGACGGCTATTCCGGGCGTAGATGGTTACAGAATATATAAATATAATGAACTTACAGGCAAATATAATTACCTTAAACAGCTTGACGGAAGCGCCCAGAACAGTTATGTCGATACGGGACTTACTGCAGGAACAAAGTACAGATACCGTGTAAGGGCATTTGTCAAAGTTAATAATGAGAATAAATATGGTAAATATTCAACAAAATATAAGACCGCTACAAGGCTTAAAAAAGTTACGTTAAAAGCCACGAGGGGAACAAGACAGGCAAGCCTTTCATGGAAAAAGATAGATGGGGCAAACGGATATGAGATATGTATGAGGACCGGAAGCGGTGAGTTCTCGAATATCAAAACGATATCAAAAGGAACTACGATTAAATATACAAAGACAGGACTTTCCAAAGGTAAGACTTATTACTTTAAGGTAAGGGCATACAAAAATGTATCCGGAACAAAGATATATGGTTCTTACAGTAAAATCAAATCAATTGTGGCAAAATAACCGTATATTAAATAAGCTGTATGGCATATAATAATTTATGAGGAAATGATAGTTGGAGTAAAGATATTGTCAGTTGAAAAAAAATAAAAAGAGTATTGGTTCCTTGAGGTATAATGATTTTAACCAAA
>CANQEL010000019.1 GCA_947594855.1 uncultured Lachnospiraceae bacterium | reverse complement strand
GGACTACGTGAAATAATATGGACAAAATGCTCCAAATGCAGTAAATACGGGCAGAAAACAGCTTTTTCATGTCTGCATAAAATAAGCAGTTTTGATAGGGTGGCAGGAAAATAAGTCCTTATATATAAGTATATAAGGTAAATATTGGATAAATTACTACAGATTTTGTGTATAAAAAATAATCACTGGTTAAAACAGGAGGAAGCGGACATGTGGTATGTGGTTCAGACAACATCCGGTGAGGAACAGATAACAATGGATGTATGCAGGGCCAGACTGAATCCGTTACTTTATAAAGAAATGTTTGTGCCAATGTATATTGACAAAATGCACTTCCGGAAACAATGGCATGATGTAAAAAAGGTATTGTTCCCGGGATATTTTTTTGTAGATACAAAGGATATAGATTCCGTATTAAAGGAACTGAGGCAGGTAAGCCGCCTGACAAAAGTATTAAAAAGCGCAGATGTGGTATCGCCAATAAGTGAGGAAGAACAGGAATTCCTTAAAGGAATGATGAACGAGGAACACATAGTTGAATGTTCCACAGGGTTCATAGTAGGCGACAGAATATGCATCACTGACGGACCCTTACGCAACCACTACGGGATTATAAAAAAGGTGGACAGGCACAGAAGGACAGCAAAGCTTGAGATTAATTTCTTCGGAAGGATGACTCCTGTGGAAATAGGTCTTGAGATACTTGCAAGGCTTAGTGAGGAGCAGTTCGAGAAACTGAAGGAAGATAAGCTTGCAACATATAAGACGCGGAGTGCAGGGGCAGGATACCCGCAAGAGAGACTTGTGAAGATAAAGTCAGGGGTATTTGCCGGGATGCAGGGAACGCTGATAGATACAAATGAGAAAAAGGATGAATGGCGTGTAAGGATAGAGCTGTTTGAGAATCCGACTGAGGTGGTCTTTTCGGGAGAAGAGATTGAGGATGTGGGATGAGGTATAGATACAGGAAACCGTAGACCGGGATGTCGAGAGCCGCGTTGCCGGGATATGGCGGATATAGAGCGTGTGGAAGCCGGGCAGGGGTCCGGAGTGGCGAAGCACGGTCTTTTTACAGGGTGTGGAGAGAAAACATGCAGGTGATTTTTCTCTGCATTTTTTATTGTGGAAGTATTGGTCAAAAAATAAGAGGAAGTGCAGGGCGTTGGATAACCAAGGCGGACAGTTGAATATAGCAATGCTGGGTCATAAGCGCATTCCTTCGCGCGAAGGCGGAATTGAGGTTGTTGTAGAAGAACTGAGCACCCGGCTTGTTCAGTTGGGCAATCGCGTGACCTGCTTTAACAGGCGTGGTCATCATGTGAGCGGCAATGAATTTGACGGAGAAAAACTGGATGAGTACAAGGGAGTGCAGCTGAAGTCTGTTTTTACGATAAACCACAAAGGATATGCAGCAATGAGCGCATCTGTATCAGCTGCGATAAGGGCGGCATTTGGGAAAAATGATGTTGTGCATTTTCATGCTGAAGGACCTGCTTTTATGTGCTGGTTGCCAAAGTTGTTCGGCAAAAGGGTAGTTGTAACCATACACGGTTTGGATCACCAGCGTGCTAAATGGGGACGTTTTGCAAGCTGGTACATAATGCAGGGAGAAAAAAATGCGGTCAGATATGCAGATGAAATAATTGTTCTAAGCCGAGGGGTTCAAAAGTATTTTTTAGATACATATGGCAGGAAAACTATGTACATTCCCAATGGAGTGAACAGAAAGCCAATTAGACCTGTCGGACAGATAAAAGAAAAATGGGGATTGGAGAAAGACAGTTATATCCTGTATCTCGGAAGAATTGTGCCGGAAAAGGGCGTACATTATTTAATTAGAGCATTTAAGAAAATCAAAACAGATAAGAAACTTGTAATTGCAGGAGGGAGTTCAGACTCAAATGGTTATATAGATGAGATCAAAACACTTGCACAGGATGATGACAGGATCATTTTTACAGATTTTGTGCAGGGAAGACTGAAACACGAACTTTATAGCAATGCATATGTTTACTGTCTTCCAAGTGATCTCGAGGGTATGCCGCTTAGCCTGCTTGAAGCAATGAGTTACGGCAACTGCTGCCTGACGAGTGATATTGATGAATGTACAGAGGTTGTAAGAGATAAGGCCGTAACATTTGAAAAAGGCAACATTGAAGACCTTCGGAATAAACTGCAGAAACTTATAGATGACGGCAAGGAAGTAAAGGAATATAAGGCGGCCGCGGTTGATTATATAGTAGAAAAATTTAATTGGGATGATGTGGTTGAGAAGACGATGGACTTATACAGGAAGTAAGGAATATTTGTTTTGTAAAATAGTTTTAAATGTTCTAAGCGATATGTAAACTTGAGGATAAGACATTTACTGTCTAAGAAATTATATATTTATAAAAAGCTTACTGTTTAGTTATCAGGGAATGGCAAATTGGGAGGAAGTAAAATGGCTTCTAAAGTGAAGAAATTAAACGGCACAGTGATCGTGACTTACCGCTGTAATGCACGGTGTACAATGTGTAACAGATACAAGGCACCGTCAAGACCGGAGGAAGAGATCAGCATTGAAACAATCCGCAAGCTGCCTCCGATGTATTTCACAAATATTACAGGGGGTGAACCGTTTATACGTACTGACCTCAAAGACATTGTGCGCGAGTTATATAAAAAATCTGACCGCATCGTGATTTCAACAAACGGATATTTCACTGACCGCATTGTTGACCTTGCAAAGGAATTTCCACAGATAGGAATCCGCATTTCTATTGAAGGTTTAGAGCAGACCAACAATGAGATTCGTGGACTTGAAAACGGCTATCAACGCGGTTATCAGACACTTAAAACGCTGCGTAAAATGGGGATGAAGGATGTTGGTTTCGGCATGACTGTGCAGGACATAAATGCTCCTGACCTCGTGCCGCTGTACGACATTTCCAATGAAATGGGTATGGAATTTGCCACGGCATCACTGCACAACAGCTTCTATTTTGTAGAAGCAAAGAACATTATCCATGATCGCCCGATGGTGGCGCAAAATTTTGAAAAACTCATTAATAAACTTTTGAAAAGCAGCAGCCCTAAAAAGTGGTTCAGAGCTTACTTCAATCATGGGCTGATTAACTATATCTATGGACAGCCAAGACTGCTACCATGCGACATGAGCTTCGACACATTTTTTATTGACCCATATGGCGACGTGATGCCCTGCAATGGGACAAAGGACAAGGAAGTCATGGGTAACCTAAATAAGCAGACGTGGGATGAGCTGTGGAACAGTCCGGAGGCGAAAAAAGTTAGGGCAAAGGTACGTCACTGCGACCGCCAGTGTTGGATGATAGGTTCAGTAAGTCCGGCAATGCACAAGTATATATGGAAACCGGCGTGGTGGGTTATCAGACATAAGATTAAAAGCCTATTCACAAGTAAGCCTTACAGTATGTATGAAAATAAAATCTGCTGTGATTACAAGGATGGCAGGGTCACAAAAGAAGAGTTGGACAGGTGCAGCACTTGTGATATGTGTGCACAAATCAATAACGGACTGAGTGCTGCAAGTCAGGAACAGCTGAAAAATAAGACTGGCGAGGAGATCGTCGCCAAGGATATCGCTGAACAGATGGAGAAATAAAGATGAAAGTATTATTTGTTGACCAGTTTGGCAAAACAACCGGAAGGGATACATTGGCTCTAGCAAATCTTGTTAGCTGTGATGATATAAAAATGACGGTATATTTATCTGATACTACAGAGATTCCGAATAAGGAATATTATGTTAGTATTCAGAAAGGTTTTCATGGAGCATATGAAGGAAACGTGATCAACAAGGTTAAATGTTATTTAAAAGCACTGAAAGAACTGAAACAATATATTAGATTGAATCATTTTGATATTGTTCATTTGCAATGGTTTTCGCTTCCGTGGATTGAATGGATTTATGTTAAGTCTCTTAAAAAGTATGCCAAAGTGGTTATCACAGTGCATGATGTAATTCCATTCGATAGGAAACCATTGGAACTGCAGGCTTTGGATTGCATTTACAGTTATGCTGATCATTTGCTTGTTCACACTGAAAGAGCTAGAGAGGAATTAAAAAAGAATTATAAAGCAAGTACACCTATTTCTGTTACTACGCAAGGTTTTTGCTATAAGCCGGATTATGTGCAAATAGATAAAGCAGAAGCAAGGAAAAAACTAGGAATTTCTTTTGATAATGTGGTGTTTTTATACTATGGAACAATTCGACATTCGAAAGGTCTGGATACTCTATTAGAAGCTGTTGCAAGTGCTCAAAAGAAAAATAAAAAGATTTACCTTCTTGCTGCTGGGGCTTTCCATAAGGTTGATGAAGCAATGTACAGATCGCTTGCAGAGATCGTTGTTAAGACTGGTTC
Source organism: uncultured Lachnospiraceae bacterium (assembly GCA_947594855.1). Taxonomy (GTDB): domain Bacteria; phylum Bacillota; class Clostridia; order Lachnospirales; family Lachnospiraceae; genus V9D3004. The sequence continues at coordinate 44,772 of CANQEL010000019.1, read as the reverse complement.
AAAAGTGGATTTTGGTTTTCTTCCTTTTGAAATGGAGAAATACTATTTTTCTGCTTCCGATGTATTGGTACTTCCTTATAAAGAAGGAACTCAAAGTGGTGTAGCTCAACTGGGTTTAATGTATGAATTGCCGCTTATTGCTTCGGATATTTATTGCATGGATGAAATTGCAATTGAAGGCAGAAATGCATTACGTTTCAAAGCAGGGAATTCTGAAGAACTGATGAGATGTATTTGTAAATTGGCAGAAAATGAGACTGAACGAATGAGTTTTTCTTATGAATCAAAAGTAATTGGTGAATCAGATTTCTCGCTAGAAAATAAAGCTTTTAGAGTGAAAAAAGCATATTATGAAACGACCAGTGAGTAAGCAGGAGACATGAGATGATAATTACAAAAACGCCTTTTCGCATGTCATTCTTTGGCGGCGGAACTGATATGGAAAGTTTTTTCAGAGAATATGGGGGAGCTGTTTTAAGTACCACATTTGACAAGTATTGTTATGTGACTGTGCGTCATCTGCCAAGATTTTTTGATTTTACAACGCATCTTACATATTCAAAAATGGAATATGTAAAGAGTGTTGAGGAGATAAAACATCCTGCAATCCGCAATGCAATGAAGATGTTGGATATGCATGAAATCAGGCTCATTTATGAAGCGGATCTTCCAGCACGATCAGGACTTGGTACATCTAGTTCTTTTGCTGTTGGTATGCTAAATGCATTTTATGCATTAAAGGGGAAATATGTTGATAAGAGAAAGCTGGCGGATAAAGCAATTTATTTGGAACGCGTTTTATGTCAGGAAGTTGGTGGATGGCAGGATCAGATTGCTGCGTCCTTTGGAGGGATGAATCGTATTGAATTTTATAAAGACGGTACGTATGATGTTAGACCGATCGTTATACATCCGGAGCGTAAGCAGCAATTAAACGATAATCTGCTTATATTTTTTACAGGCTTTACAAGGTTTTCTTCAGATATGCAAAAAGCGAATGCCGTTGGGTATACAGAAAAGGTGAAACAGTTACAGGAAATATACAGTCTCGTTGATGAGGCTGAAAAAATACTAGAAGACAATCATTCCGATCTTGATGATTTTGGCAGATTGCTTGACGTTACATGGATGTTGAAAAGGCAGACAGGTGGTGCAATCACGACTAACAGCATAGATATTCTCTATGAGAAAGGTATCGCAGCAGGTGCATTGGGCGGTAAGCTTTTGGGTGCTGGTGGTGGCGGATTCCTTTTATTTTATGTTCAGCCAGAAAAGCAGAAAGCGGTAATGGAGGCGATGAAAGACCTTTTGTATGTGCCGTTTCGTTTTGAGGATTCTGGAACACGAGTGATTCATTATATTCCTGAAAGCTATACACCAAAGGGAATGGTATAAAGATAGCAATCATATCGGGTGGAAAATTGGATGTAAGACAAAGTTGATTGGTAAAAGAGATTAAGAGTAGGTTGTGACCATTGGGTTTTTGAACGAATGGTGTGACAATCGCATACAAAATAGTGAGAGGTTAAAAGATCATGAAACTGCTAGAGAAGAGACTTGAAAAGCACATTGACCTTTTGATGGATAGATATCCGGTCTTGGAATCATGCCGGAAAGATATAGTTGAAGCATACCTTATTATGGAAGAATGCTATGAACATGATGGAAAACTGCTCATTGCTGGTAATGGCGGGTCAGCAGCAGATGCCGAACATATAGCAGGCGAACTTATGAAACGGTTCAAAACGCCAAGACCTGTGCCATCTGATATGGCTAATAAGTTGAGAGCAATTGACTCTGTAAGAGGTGCTAATTTAGCCAAAAATCTGGAATGTGGTCTGATGGCAATCTCATTGGCTGCATATGATGCTTTGTCTACTGCTTATATAAATGATGTAGATGGGTTAGGAGTATTTGCACAGCAGTTGTTTGGGTTTGGACGTCCAGGAGATGTATTCCTTGGAATTAGTACGAGTGGAAATAGTAAGAATGTTATGAGTGCGACTGTAGTTGCCCGTGCGTTGGAAATTAAGGTTATCGGATTGACAGGAGCAAAGGGTGGCGAACTAGCATCGGTGGCAGATGTTGCTGTTAAGGTTCCGCAGATTGAAACATATATGATTCAGGAGTTGCATCTGCCAGTGTATCACTGCTGGTGTCTGATGTTGGAAGATAAGTTTTTTGGAGATTCAAAAACGAAGGTGGTTATATGAAAACAGCACTTGTAGGAAGTTCGGGGTATATAGCACAATTTATTTTAAAGAGATTTGCTAAAAAGCCAGAAATTGAATATGTTCTGACATTAGACAAAAATAGCGAATCAGATGCTTATCTTGATCTTTCCATTCCTGCAGAGTTTGATTATTCTTTGCTGGAAAGCATTGACTATATTGTATTTACCGCAGCCATATCTGAACCGGATAAATGCGCCCAGGAATTTGAAGAATGTTGGAAGATTAATGTGACAGGAACAATATATTTTATTCGAGAGGCAATTAAGCGAAATTGCCGTGTGTTGTTTTTTTCATCTGATGCTGTGTTTGGAGATATCCCAATGGCAATTTATGATGAAAAATCTGCCACTGCTGCGCAGACGGCATATGGACAAATGAAAAAGGCAGTAGAAGATGAATTTATTGATGAATCACTGTTTAAAGCAATAAGACTTTCATATGTAGCATCGGCAAAGGATCGTTTCATTACTTATTGTCTGAATTGTATTAGAAATGAGGAAACTGCCGATATTTTTCATCCCTTTTATCGAAATGTAATAGTTGTTTCAGATGTTGTGGATGTTGTCACATACTTTGCGCTCCACTGGGATGAGTACGAACCCAAGTATCTGAATGTTGCTGGCAAGGAACTTGTTAGTCGCATAAGAATAGCTGATGAATTAAATAGGTTTGTTTGTGATAAGCTTAAGTACACAATTTCAATGCCAGAAAAAGAATTTTTTATGAACCGACCACAAATTACACAAATGAGGAGCCTGTATTTGAAAAAATACGGAATCCTCCCTGATAGTACATTTACAGAAAAAATTGCAAAAGAGTTGGAGGATATCAAATTATGAAAGCATTGATTACAGGAATTACTGGTATGGTAGGATCTCATTTGGCTGATTTTCTGATTACGAATACAGACTGGGATGTTTACGGTGTTTGCCGTTGGCGTAGCCCGTTAGATAACGTATCACACCTTCTTGATCGTGTGAATAAAAAGGATCGGATATTCTTTGAGTATGCGGATCTGAACGATGAGATGAGTCTTATCACTGTGGTCAACAAGATAAAGCCTGACTATGTATTCCATCTGGCGGCGCAATCTTATCCACTTACTTCTTTTACTGCTCCGATTGATACATTGAACACAAATATTCTTGGAACTTGTCGTCTGTTGGAGGCATTTCGTTTGGCAATGGATGAGGATAAAGGATATAAACCGATTATCCATGTTTGTGCCTCTTCTGAGGTGTTTGGTAAGATCCCGGCAGCGAAAAAACCGGATACTGGGATTAATGAGGAATGTCCATTTCATCCAGCAAGTCCTTATGCCATTTCAAAAGTTGGCACCGATCTTTTGGGTCGGTATTATGCAGAAGCATATGGTATGACAGTTATGACTACGAGGATGTTTACACATACTGGTCCACGTCGTGGAGATGTGTTTCATGAATCAACATTTGCGAAGCAGATTGCGATGATTGAGGCTGGGATGATTGAACCCAAAGTCATGGTGGGAAATTTGAAGAGCTTGAGAACATATGCTGATGTTCGGGATGCAGTACGTGCTTATTATATGCTGGTAACAGTTAATCCGATTCCAGGTGAATACTATAACATTGGTGGATCATACACTTGTGAAGTTGGTGATACACTTAATACTCTTATCTCCTACAGTACTAAGAAAGATGAAATTCAAATTGTTACTGATATAGAACGTCTACGTCCTATTGATGCGGATTTGCAAGTTCCGGATTGTCGGAAGTTTAAAGTACACACAGGTTGGGAACCAGAGATTTCTTTTGAAAAGACGATGCACGATCTTTTAGATTATTGGCGAGCTAGAGTTAATAAGGGAGAAACATTCCTGACGAGATAGAATAGAGGAGTATTTCAATGGGAAAAAAGTGTGCCTTTACAATTTGTACTAATAGTTATATAGGAATAGCAAAAACTGTTAGGGATTCTTTTTTGAGCTATCATGATGGTTATGATTTCTATATTGTAGTTGTGGACTACAATATAGGGGGCGATTCTTATATTATTGATGCAGATAATTTGCTAAAGAAGAACATTGATGATCTCAAAATATCAACAATGAAGTTTCAGTATGATTTGATTGAGTATTGTACTAGTATAAAGGCATATTGTATATTATCATTTTTTGATAATTACGATACCGTGATTTATATTGATCCTGATATAAAATTTTATTCAAGATTTAAAGAACTTGATTTAGAAGGATATAAAGTTTTTTTAACACCACATTCTATTAACTTGGGGAGTGATATTGAAAACTATGATAGCTATCTTCGTTGTGGCATATACAATTGTGGATTCGTAGGGTTCAAAAAATCTGAACGTGTAGTGGCTTTTATAAAGTGGTGGGGTAAGATGCTCGAAACGGAGTGTTTTGATGATTCCAAGAAGGGAATTTATACAGACCAAAAATGGATGGATTTTGCACCTGCTTTTTTTGAACGTGAGGAATTATTTATTATTAAGAATATAGGATGTAATGTTGCTCCATGGAATTTCTCTGAAAGGAAAATAGTTATTCATAATGGTTCATTTTATGTAATTCCAAGAGAAAATAAACAGTATGGTGAAATGCATCTACTGTGCTTTGTTCATTTTAGCGGTTTTAATTACAAGAAATTAGTTGAAAACAATATTTCGCATAACTTTAGAAATATTAAAATCGTTGAAGATATTAAACTTCTTTTATATGAATATGGAAAAGATCTTTTGCAGCATGATGTTCTTAATGGATTGGAAAAGAAGTATAGATACAATTATTACTCTAATGGAGAACTTATTAATCCTTTTCATAGAAGATTATATGCTGCTATAAAAGATACAATCATAGGTTCGCCTTTTGAAATCAGGAATGAATATTATCAACTATTGAAAAAAAGGAAACTATTGATATATTCGACTTTAAAAAATGACACATCAGAAAAAGCAACTGTAGAAAATAAGTATTATTCATTATTGATAAAGATGTATAAAATATTGTTTAGATTTCTAGGCTTTGACAAATATACTAAATTGTTAAAAGCAATGAAGCTGTACTCAAGAGAGGATCATCAAAAATGGATTGTTGGTAGGGACGAATAATGATTGGGAACTATTTGAGATTTCAAAAAATGAGAAGTAAATGGAAAAAGAAGAATAAAAACAATTTTACTCGCCCAGTAAATCTTTTTAACATCGGATGTATAAATATTGGAGATAATACATATGGTGACATTCGAGTTATCAATTACAACAATGTCTCTAAAATTAATATTGGTTACTATTGTTCAATCGGCGAGAGTGTTACATTTATTTTGGATGCAAGTCATCCAACAAGTTTTATTTCTACGTATCCTTTTAAGGTAAAATTATTAGGGATAGAAGAATTTGAAGCTACTTCAAAAGGTGATATTAATATCTGCGATGATGTATGGATTGGGTATGGAGCGACAATTATGTCTGGGGTTTCAATCGGGCAGGGGGCTGTAGTTGCAGCAGGTTCTGTTGTTACTAAAGATGTTCCGCCGTATGCAATTGTTGGTGGAATTCCAGCAAGAATTATTAGGTATAGATTTAACGATGATATTGTCGATTGTTTGTTGAAGGTCGATTTTAAGCACATTAGTAAATCTTTTGTTGCAAAGAATTTGGAAAGATTCTACGAGGATATTCTTAAACCAGAGCAACTAGAATGGATAGATGAAAAATATTGCGAGGAATGGTCATGAGAAAAAAAACAGTACAGCTAAGGTTTGCACTAGCTTTGTTTGCCTTGTTCTATATAACTCTTCCGAGTTATTTTGCATATGAGATTAATACTGTTTTCCCATTATTAACAGCTAGCAGAGCTTTACTGATTTTCTTGGTATTATCATATCTATTTTATAATAATAGAAAATTAGAAATTCATATAACAAATAATAGACAATTGAAGAGAGGATTGATTACATATTTTGTTCTAGCAACCATTCCAAATCTATTTTTCTTGGCTGAAACAACAGAAGCTATAAAGGAAATATTCGTTATATATATTGAAGAATTGTTTCTTGTGTGGCTCTTATCTCAAACTATAAGATCTCGTAACATGATAGAACAGTTTTTGAAGTTTATGGCTTGGGGATCCTTTGTAGTAGCAATAATTTCAATAGTAGGTTCACTACAGGGAATTAATTATTTTAGTTATTTAAACACTGTAACACGAGAGGTGGCAATCGCTAATTTTTCAAGGCTTGGTTTTTTGAGAGCAGAAGCTGGATTTGGACATGCCGTACACTATAGCTTATATGGCTGTGTTATTATAACAATTGTGATGTATTTGTATGAGAAGAAATCAAAATATCGTAATTTGTATTTGATGATTCTCATTGTGGATATATTTGCATTCATTCTTGCAAATTCTAGAGGTTCAATGTTGGCTCTAGGCATGGTGATTGTTATCCGTCTGTTGGAAGAAAGAAAACACCTTGTACAGTTTTTTAAGAATCACACAGGGTTAATTCTTATTATTATATTGGGACTTGTTGTTGCATTTTTGGTAATGCCTAGAATTTGGAAACTGATGGGTAATATTATAGAATCTTTGGTAATTGCCATTTTTGGAGGAGTTGGAGAATTTGAGGATTATGGTTATAATATTAATGGTTTCCACTCTAGGACATTTCAGATAACAGGAGTTTATTGGGTTTTGACTCATAGCCCGTTAATTGGAATGGGACCAGCGGCAGATGGAAGAGGGCTAATACAGTATCTTAATGATTCTGGAAACTGGTATGTAACGAATTCATATGATGTAGGATATTTTTCCATTATTTGCAATTTTGGAATAATTGGTGCAACAGGTTATTTAGTATTGATGGTAAGTATTGTCAAATTAATTAAAAGAGTAGAAAAAAGAAAAGAACCTATGGGACGGATGTTTAAATATGCTTTTTTAGCATATTTCCTATGCTATCTTTCATCTGTTGGAGTAGACAAATTGTTTTGGGTTTTAGTTGGTTTGCTAATAGCTTATGATAACGTCTTAAGTGTTGAAGAAAAGGCAAGGTAATTGCAACCGGATCAGTTGTAACTAAAAATTTTCCTCCATATACTATTGTAGGTGGAGTACCGGCAAAAGTAATCAAATACAGCTTTAAAGAAGAAATCATAAAGGAACTTTTGAGAATTGATTATAGTAAACTGATATTTAGTAATGTTAAAAGATAAAGGAATAGAGAAATGTGTGTTGTGAACGATTGTAATGACACTATGGGAAATAAAAAATAATTTGCAGTGTGAGATGATGGATTGAAGGAATATACTGGGTGATATTTATAAATTATTATATTGGAGATAATTAAATGGGTAGTATAAGTATTAAAAAGAATACAGTCTATAACATAATAAAAACTGCATCCACTATTCTGTTTCCAATCATTACTTTTCCGTATATTTCAAGAGTACTGCAACCGAAAAACATAGGAAGGATAAACTTTGGCAATTCGATAGTAGGTTATATATCCTTGCTTGCCACTCTTGGCGTTACCACATATGCAATAAGAGAATGTTCAAAGGTTAGAAACAATAGAGAGGAGCTGAGTAAGCTTTCCGGGGAAATATTATCAATCAATTTGTTTACAACCTTTATTGCATACATTGTTTTAGCAATAATACTTTTAGTGTATGGAAAACTTCATGATTACAGGTTGCTGATTTTGATTCAAAGTTTGTCTGTTATATTTACTGCCTTGGGAGCAGACTGGATTAACACAGCTATGGAGGATTTTAAATACATTACAATAAGAACCATAGCTTTTCAAGTATTATCTGTAATCTTAATGTTCATATTTGTAAAGGAGCCTAATGATTACATTAATTATGCAATAATTACTGTTTTGTCATCAAGTGGAGCCGGTATTTTAAATATAATTTATCGCAGAAAATACTGTAAAACGAAGTTTACGATAAAGTGTAGTTTAAAAAAGCATTTGCCGCCTATTTTGGGATTGTTTGCGATGCTTTTAGCTCAGCAGGTTTTCACAATGAGCGATACTACAATTATAGGACTGACTTTAGGGGATTATCAGGTCGGATTATATAGTACAGCAGTGAAAATTTATAATATATTAAATCAAATATTGGGATCTATAACCTGGGTAGTTATGGCGCAGTTGAGCGTGGCTTTTGCAGAGGATAGTATTGAGGATATCAAAAGGATTCTTAGATATGTAATACAGTTCTCGGCGGTCTTTGGAATACCTTGTATAGTAGGTCTTTTTATTTTAAGTCCGGAAATAATATCAATCTTTGGAGGACGAAGTTACATTGAGGCTACAATACCTTTGAGGTTGCTATCATTAACGTTGGCAATATCAACAATAGGAAACTACATTTTTAATATTAACCTATTGGCGGCCGGTAAAGATAAGGTTTGTCTGTTCGCCTGTTCGATGTCTGCTGTATTGAATATTATTACAAATATTATTTTTATTCCTGTGTTTGGGATAAATGCTGCTGCAGTTACAACAATAGTTTCTCAGCTTTGTGCTGCAATCATATGTATTCCTTTTTTGAAAAAAAAATATCAGGATGCAGAGAATTTAAAACTGGTTTTGCGACCGGTTTTTGCGTCTGTAATCATGGCAGTTGTATTAATAATATTAAAATACGTTATAAACAACACTATTATGCGTGTTATTGTATCTGTGTTATTTGGCGCAGGTGTTTACTTCGTAATATTAATGACTTTACATGACGAATTTACAGTAAATACAGTTCAAAGCTGTGTTAGTAAACTAAAAAAATATTATCTTTCACATAGGAATAACGATAACAGATCAGATTTTAGGTGAGAAAATGAATCGAGAAAACCAACAGCCGTTAGTCAGTATTTGTATACCGACTTTTAATCGATGTAACTATCTTAAAGAGAGTATAGAGTCAATTATTTGTCAGCCGGAATTTCAAAATGGAGAAGTTGAAATTGTAATATCTGACAATGCGTCCAATGATGGAACTGATTTATTAGGGAAAGAATTTGAATCTAAATATTCCAATATACACTATTATCAGAATACTGAAAATATAGTTGATAAGAATTTCCCTCTTGCTTTGAGCAGGGGATCAGGAGTATTTAGAAAACTTAGCAATGATACGTTTATTTATATAGATGGAAGCCTAAAGTATATTTGTGATTTGATTAAAAAATATTACTTGGAAAAAAAGCAAATTTTATTTTTAAACGAAACCAGGAAAGAGTACAGTGACGAACAAATTGATTGCAGCAACTTTGAACAGGCTACGGTCGTCATGGGATATTGGTTAACCTGGAGCGGGACATTTGGAATTTGGGGGAAAGAATGCGATGAAATAGAAAAGGATTTAGCTGGTTGTGAGCTGCATTTTTGGCATACAGTAAAAGTTTGTAAAATGATAAATGAAAAGAAATCGGCATTGATATGTAACAGAAAATTGGTAGATGTTCAAAAGGTGAGAGGTAAAGACTTTTCATATGGTTTGTATCAGGTGTTTTATATAAATTTTCTTGGCATATTAAAAAAATATGTAGACGTTGGAACTTTATCCTGTAAAGTTTATGAAAAAATCCGTAAAGATCTTCTGTATGATTTATTCACAGATCAAATTATTTTGTTGGAAACGAAATATGGAGATGCAGTTTATAATACCAAGGAGAATCTTAAAGAGATGTTAATTAAAGCATATAAGGATGAACCATATTGGGCTGATTATGTAAGGTTTTATAAAAAGAAGAAAATAGTTTTTATCATTAAACAAAAGATAAAAATTATTCTAAAAAAGTTACATCTTTAGGATATTTTAATTATCCTTCACATTAAAAAACAATAGGAGAAAAATTATGAAATCAGTCATTCTCGCCGGCGGCTTTGGAACACGCATCTCCGAAGAATCCGCCTTCAAACCCAAACCAATGATTGAAATCGGTGAAATGCCAATCCTATGGCACATAATGAAAGGCTACTCCGCACAAGGAATAAACGAATTCATCATCTGTGCCGGATATAAACAGCACGTTATCAAGGAATGGTTTGCGGATTATTTTCTGCATACCTCAGATGTTACTTTTGATTTCACTCATGGAGATGAGGTAATTGTTCACGACAAGCATGCTGAGCAGTGGAAAGTAACTGTCGTTGACACAGGATTAAATACCATGACAGGCGGCCGAATCAAGCGTGTTCAGAAATATGTTGGAGACGAGCCGTTCTGCCTTACATACGGCGATGCTGTATCGGACGTCGACATTACTAAGTTAGTTGAATATCACCAGTCGCACGGCAAGGTAGCGACGATTACTTCGATTAGTCTCGCACAGCAAAAGGGGGTTTTAGACGTTGACGACAGCGGCACAATCACCGCTTTCCGCGAAAAAGATGACGAGGACGGTTCGCTCATAAACGGAGGATTTATGGTATGCAACCCCGAAATATTTGATTACATATATGATGACGGCACTGTTTTTGAACAGGAATCAATGAAACGTCTTGCTGTTGAGGGACAGCTTAAAAGCTATTATCACCACGGCTTCTGGCAGTGCATGGATACCAAGCGTGAGAAGGATAAGCTTGAGGAACTATGGGCATCTGGTCGTGCACCGTGGAAAATATGGGAGGATTAAATGGATTTATCATTTTATAAAGACAAAAAGGTCCTTGTTACAGGCCATACAGGTTTCAAAGGAACGTGGCTGTGTAAGATGCTTATAAATGCCGGGGCAGCCGTTACAGGCTACAGCCTTGAACCACCGACAAATCCGAATCTGTTCAGCATCTCGGGACTTAATGGCAGGATGGAAAGCGTCATTGCCGACATCCGGGATCTTGACAGGCTGAAAGCTGTTTTTGCAGATACCCAGCCGGAGATTGTCCTGCATCTGGCTGCACAGCCGATCGTCCGCGAGAGTTACAGGGATCCACATTATACATATGAAACAAATGTCATGGGCACAGTCAACCTAATGGAGTGCGTGCGGCTGAATCCGTGTGTTAAAAGTGTGCTGAATGTCACGACTGATAAGGTATATAAAAATAATGAATGGTGCTGGGGTTACCGGGAGGATGAGCCCCTTGACGGATTTGACCCGTATTCAAATTCAAAATCCTGTTCTGAGCTTGTGACGCACAGCTACATGAACAGCTTTTTTTATAACAGGGACATTGCCGTTTCTACTGCAAGGGCAGGAAATGTTATCGGCGGCGGTGACTTTGCAAGCGACAGGATAATCCCCGACTGCGTGCGCGCGATGAAAGCGAGAGAGAAGATAGGCGTAAGGAACCCGTATTCAACAAGACCTTACCAGCACGTTTTGGAACCGCTTGCGGTATATCTTATGATCGCTGCAAAGCAGTATGCGGACAAGCATTATGCGGGATTTTACAACGTCGGGCCCGATGACTGTGACTGTGTGACCACGGGTGATCTGTCTGCTCTTTTCTGCAGACACTGGGGCGACGGCGCGGAGTGGAGCAACCAAGCGGAAAAGGATGCGCCGCACGAAGCGAATTTCCTGAAACTTGACTGCGCAAAGCTAAAAAGCACATTTGACTGGAGACCGCGCTGGCACATAGACGAGTGCATGAAATACACAACACGCTTTTATAAGGCGTGGCTTGCGGGGGATGATATCCCCACAGAGATGGATAATGAGATAAAGGAATTTTTGGAGGGATAGCGCATGGAAAAAAGCAAATTGGTAAATACAACCGGGCGTATCGCTTCACGGGATTCCAATATAGAGTTTCTAAGAATTCTGTGCATGGTAATGATTGTTGCTCACCATTTATTTCTGCATGGCGGCATATTTGAGCAGTCTGGCGGCAATATAGCAAATTTGCTGTGGGGGGGGGTACTGCTGCCCGGAGGTAAAATTGGATATGATTGTTTTATTATCATAACGGCCTGGTTTTGCACAGGAAAAGAATTCAAAGGCAGCAGACTTGTAAAAATAGCCTTGGAAGTTATTTTTTATAATATTGTAGGATTGGCTTTAGCAACAATATTAAATAATGGAATAATTGCGCCTGTTTCTCCACGAAATTGGATTGGATGTATATTTCCCATATTTGGTATATCTCACGGTTTTGCAGTATATTATATGATCTTTCTTATGATACTTCCGATGCTTAATACAGTATCGGAAAGGATGAGTAAATTAAATATCCAGGCAATTATAGTGTTGGCTTTTTTGATGCAGATTTGGGCAAAAGTTTTTAGTAAAATAATAGATTTTTCGCCATTTGTAGATTTAGATAACGGATTATTCACGTTTATTATTTTGTATTTTTCCATTGTATATATAAAAAGGTATCCGGCTAAGGTATTTGACCGCAAAGGAATATTGGTAACTGTGCTTGTATGTATCTGGATCTTCAATATGTCAGTTAATGTTTTGTCTGTTAAATACCCGGAAGCCAGGTTATTTTCAATGGCAACTATGATATTCAACGATGATGTTTCACCATTAAATATGGCAGCGGCATTCTGTATGTTTTTTATATTTAAAAATTATAAAATGAAGCACAGCGGTTTTATAAATTTTATTGCAAGCCATACTTTTGGGATGCTGTTGCTGCACGATCACAATTATTTTAGATATGTTATTTGGAAAAGAGTTTTTCTGGTAGAAAGTTTTTACGATGTTAAATTGCCGATTCTTATGGCATATACATTGATAGTTATTTTAGCAGTATTTGCTGCCGGGATTATTGTAGATGCGACCCGGGAGTATGTTTTGGAAAAGCCGATGCAGAGAGCAAAAATATATATAAAAGTTTGCAGCGGCTTGGAGAACTGTTTCAAACTGCAATCCAGTAAAGGGGATGGCTGATATCAAAGAGATTATACTTCTTGACTGTACTCTGCGCGACGGAGGGCTGGGGCTTGAAGATGCAAATAAAAATATGATATCGGACTTAGAGTTTTTAAAGGCGGACATTTTTAATGTGACTGGAAAACTTAGCAGCTCTAAGGTTGAGATTGTTGAACTTGGCTCGGTGGAAATAACAGATACTCCTCGAACAGGATTTGCAATCTACCGGGACATAGAGTCCATTTCCGAAACCATGCCTGAAAACAGGCCTGCCGGTCAAATATACGCAGCTTTATACCGTGGCCCGGATACACCGCTTGAAGATATACCCGAATGGAATCCCGATTTATGCGAAGCCGTAAGGGTCATCATCCGTTATTCGGAACTCAGAAAATCCCTTGACTTTTGTTCGGGCTTGGCAAAAAAGGGTTATAAGGTATTTGTTCAGCCTATGCTTACAATGCGGTATACTGACGATGAAGTTGGGCAATTAATTGATTCGGCAAATGATATGGGCGCATACGCATTGTATATAGTAGACAGCTACGGATACATGATGCCTGAAGATATTAAAAGGTTATTCATAAAATACGACAAAGGCCTTGACAGAGATATTGCGGTAGGGTTCCATGCCCACAATAACATGAACCTTGCGTTTTCAAACGCACTCTCATTTATAAACAGAGAAACAGACAGACGGCTTATCATTGATTCCTGTGCACTCGGAATGGGTCAGGGGGCTGGTAATCTTCAAACTGAGATAATCGCAGATTATCTTAACAAAAATTACGGCAAGTCATATGATTATGGTTCTATCCTTGAAGTGTGTGAAATTGTGGAAAAATATTGCGGCGAAATGCTGTGGGGATATTCGGTTACAAGACTTCTCCCTGCGACACATAAGGTGGCATATAAATACGCGATTTCACTAAGAAAACACTATGGGCTTACATACAGTAAGATTGATGATATTTTGGGGAAGATACCTGCGGATCTGGTCCATCGGTATACGCCTGAAAATACAAAAAAGATTTTGGAGCTTTGCGGCTATGACGCAGAGCAGTTAATGAGGAGATAGAATGACTGGAGCAGAGTTTTTGGTTGATTATCTTGTAAAGCTCGGAGTTACTGATGTTTTCGGAATTCCCGGGGGAGTTGTGCTTGACTTTCTTTATGAGCTTGACAGGCGAAAAGACGATATATCTGTACATTTGAGCTTTCATGAGCAGTGTGCGGGCTTCGCAGCATCCGGGTATGCGCAGCTTTCGGGAAGGCTCTGTGTTGCATATGCTACAAAAGGTCCCGGAATAACTAACTTACTCACTCCTGTAGCAGACGCATACAGTGATGGCAGTCCCGTTTTGATTGTCACAGCCCATTCAGAAAAAAAGCTTGATAAAAATTTGAGATTCACGGGCGAGCAGGAGCTTGATACAGTTGATATATTTAAATCGGTTACAAAATATGCTGTCAGGATAGATTCTCCTGAGGTATTTCCATTTGAGATAAAAAAGGCTTGTGATATAGCCGTTGAAGGCAGAAAAGGTCCCGTCCTTATAGATGTGCTTTCAGGCATATTTTCAGAGAAAGTTTCAGATAACGGAATGTATAGTAATACTGATATGATAACATCGTCAAAATCAGCGGATTATATCATTGACAGGCTGAAAATATCTCGCAGACCTGTATTTCTTATTGGAGACGGCATACATCAGTCGTGTTCAGAAAATTTAATGCGGGAACTTGCCGAAAAAGCAGATATCCCTGTCCTTTCAAGCCGTTGTGCCGGAGACATCATGCCGGCTTCCGAGATGTATTATGGCTATATAGGCAGTCACGGTATCAGATATGCGAATTTTATTTTGTCAAAGGCTGATCTGATAATAGCGCTTGGAAACAGGCTTGCTTTTCCGACAGACTCGGAAAGTTTCAGACCAATATATGAAAATGCTGAGATAATCCGGATAGAAGCTGATGAAAGTGAAGCGGACAGGCATATACCAAACTGTAAACATTTTATTGAAAATGCCTCTGATACGCTGGATGAGCTTTTAAGGCATAGTATCTGTTATATTGAACCTCAAAAATGGCTAGACGTGTGCAAGCGACTGAAAAATAGTTTATTTGAGACAGACATAAATCTTCCGACAGGGATTTTATCGGAAGTTTTCAGGACAATAGGCAGTGACGTAATTATAGTGAACGACGTAGGCAACAATGAATTTTGGTCGTCAAGAGCATATATTTACGCCGGCATCTCAAACAGAGCGCTTTATTCTAAGTGTTTCGGAGCTTTGGGATGTTCCCTTGGAAAAAGCATAGGGGTATATTACAAAAGCAGACATCCCGTGTTTTGCGTAACTGGGGATCAGGGTTTGCAGCTCAACAGCCAGGAACTGCAGTTCATAGGTATGAACAGGCTTCCGATAGCGATATTGCTCCTGAACAATCATTCGTCGGGAATGATAAGAAGCAGGGAAAGGCAGCGTTATGGCAGATTTGTACATACTACCTCCGACAGCGGTTACGGAACGCCTGATTTTAAAAAGCTAGCAGCGGCTTATGGCATTGAATATAAAGAATATATACCCGGCGTTTTTGAAAAAATAGACGTACCTATTTTAGTTGAGGTTGGAATTGATGAAACTGTTGACATGGAGCCTAATCTTCCAAGGGGCAACATGTGTCAGGAACTTGTTCCGGCGTTGGATAAAACATTATTTGAGGTATTAGATATATTGTAAAGGAGAATATATATGAACAACTTTAATGGAAAAATAGTACTGGTTACAGGAGGAACTTCAGGTATTGGAACGGCTTGTGCAAAGCGATTTGCACAAGGAGGTGCCACTGTAATAATTGCCGGAAGGAATAAAGAAAGAGGTAAGGCTATCGTTGAAGAGCTGAACTCCATTTCACAATTCAAAAGGTATAACAGTTATGTCTATATGGATATGGCTGATCGCAATTCTATAATTGAAGCAGCAAAGACTATAGATACTAAATACGGTTCTTTGGATATTTTGGTAAATAATGCTGGAATATATCCTGTTTCTGACCCACTTGAAAGTCTGACGGATTCTTCATTGATTGAAATTTTCGATATTAATATTGTGGGTATGATTATGCTTACTAAGGCAGTACTTCCGATGATTAAGAAAAATCATGGCACGATTATAAACAATGCTTCTGTTGCAGGACTTGAGTCATTTACCAGTGGACAGAGCTACGCTTATGCTGCTTCAAAAGCATCAGTAATAAAGTTTACAAAAATGCTTGCCAAACAGTACGGAGCTGAATTTAGGACAAATTGTATTTGCCCTGGAATTATTGAAACACCAATATTTAAATCTTTTAATGAAGAAAAATTTAAAGAAAAAATTCCTATGAAACGGGTGGGAAAGCCCGAAGACGTTGCGGCTGTTGTCAGCTTTTTGGCTTCAGAAGATGCAGCTTTTGTAAATGGTTCAGTTATAACAATAGACGGTGGTCAATCATTATAATGTTTTTTGCTTAATAGGAAAAGGAGATATTTTCAATGTTGATAAATTATATAAATACTCCAAAAGATATAAAAGGATTTAACATTCATCAGCTTAATGAGCTTGCTGCAGAGATAAGGGATATTCTTTTACAGAAAATGAGTGTTCGTGGTGGGCATTTTGGATCAAATTTTGGAATGGTCGAAGCCACGATAGCACTTCACTATGTTTTCGATTCACCGGAAGACAAGATAGTCTTTGATGTTTCGCACCAATGTTATACCCATAAAATACTGACCGGGCGCAAGGAAGCATTTATTAATCCTGAGAAATATGTTGATGTTTCGGGTTATACTAATCCTAATGAGAGTGAGCATGATTTTTTTAATGTTGGTCATACTTCGACATCAATTAGCTTGGCTTGCGGTTTGGCCAAGGCAAGGGATTTGTTAAAGGGCAGAGAAAACATAATTGCCGTGATAGGAGACGGTGCACTGAGTGGTGGCGAAGCGTATGAAGGGCTGGATTATGCTCATGAACTTAATAGCAATTTGATTGTGCTTGTAAATGACAATCAAATGTCAATAGCTGAAAATCATGGAGGACTATATAAACATCTTGAAAGTTTGAGAAATTCAGATGGCAAATCTGAAAACAATATATTCAGAGCATTAGGATTTGAATATTATTTTGTGAAAAAAGGAAATTGTATTGAAGATTTGATTTCAACATTTAAGAATGTAAAAGACTGTGACAGACCAACCATTGTTCATATATGCACTCAAAAAGGTTGTGGATATAAATTTGCAGAAGAATCTAAAGAAGACTGGCATTGGAGACGAGCGTTTGATATTAAGACAGGTGAGTTTGTTGGATTTTCTTATGTGGGTGAGAATTATGATAATTTAGCAAGAGAATTGTTGTTAAAGAAAATGAAACGTGATCCTTCCATTGTTGTAGTTGCAGCAGGAGTACCAAGAAGTCTTGGGTTTATAGAATCGAAAAGAATTGATGCTGGTTCACAGTTTGTAGATGTAGGTATTGCAGAGCAACATGCTATTACTATGACTGCTGGTATTTCAAAAAATGGAGGAAAACCTGTATTTTGTACTGATTGCAGTTTCTATCAGCGCGCCTATGACCAGATATCCCAGGAGCTTTGTATCAACAATCTTCCTGCAACTTTATTAGTCAGAAATGCTTCAATATGGGGCATGAATGATATAACCCATCTTGGAATATTTGATATACCGCTTATTTCAAATATTCCAAATATGGTTTATCTCGCTCCGACAAATAAGCAGGAATATATTGCGATGCTTGAATGGAGTATAGAACAGAGAAATCACCCTGTTGCGATCAGGATACCGAGAAATGGAGTTCATAACGCAAATTATCCTGTAGATTCAAATTATGATGAATTGAATAAGTATCAGATTTGCAGAAAAGGCAGACAAGTTGCGATAATTGCCTTGGGGGATTTCTTTCAGCTTGGGGAAGAAACGGTTGATTCACTTGAAAAAAAGGGAATGGATCCTACGCTTATAAATCCAAGGTATATTACCGGAGTTGATGGACAGCTGCTTGACGAACTGAAATCTAATCATAAGCTTGTTATAACCCTTGAGGACGGCATACTCAGTGGCGGCTTCGGCGAAAAGATAGCGAGCTATTACGGAAATTCGGATATGAAAGTTCTGAATTACGGTCTAAAAAAAGAATTTTTGGACCGATATGACCCTGCACAGGTCCTCGTTGAAAACAGATTGACAGCAGGACAGATTATCGAAGATATAGTCGCAGTTCATTGGGAGGAATGACAAAAAGCTAGACGGGAGACTGAAAAATGCAATAAGAAATACCTTGTCGGTATCATATGCCGTGTAATAACGATACTTTTCCCATTTATTATAAGGACAGTGATCATCAAAAAGATTGGAATGGACTATGCAGGCCTTAACGGTCTGTTTACTTCCGTTTTGATGATGCTCAGTATCAGCGAACTTGGCTTTGGTTCTGCACTCGTGTACAGTATGTACAAGCCAATCGCTGAGGCAGATAACGAGAAAGTCTGCGCGCTTTTGAATTTCTATAAAAAGGTTTACCGCATAGTAGGGTGTGTCATTCTTACGCTCGGCCTTGCTATTTTGCCGTTTATCAGGTCTTTCATCAACGGAGAAGTGCCGACTGATATAAATGTTTATGTGCTGTATCTTGTCTTTCTGTTAAACACAGTTATAGGTTATTTTGCGTTTGCCTACAAGAGTGCTCTGCTGACAGCATCTCAGCGAGTAGACATATCGAACAAGATAATTATATATGTTAATCTTGCCATGTATGGGACACAGCTTGCTGTACTTTGGTTTTTAAAAGATTATATGGCATATGTTGTTTTAAGCCCCGCATTCACAGTGCTCACAAACATTGTACAATCTGTAGTAGTTGACAAACTATATCCTCAGTATAAATGCCGCGGAACTATTGAAAAGAGCGAACTAAAAGAAATATATAAAAATGTATTTGCGCTTATGGGGGAAAAAATAGGCGCTACGGTTTTGCTCTCAACAGATACTATTGTGATTTCTTCAACTTTAGGACTTACTGCCGTTGCTTGTTATAATAATTATTATATGATAATCAGCGCAGTGCGCAATTTAGTAATGGTAATATTTGAGTCAATTCGCCCAAGCGTTGGCAACAGTATGGTAACAGAAAGCATTGAGAAAAACTATCGGGATTTTTGCAAAATTTCTGCTTTGTTTTTATGGATTTTCGGATTTTGTTCTATATCCATGATATGCCTGTTCCAGCCGTTTATGAGGATATGGGTTGGTGAAGAATATCTTCTTTCAACTGTTACGGTTATAATGTTTGGCGTGTATTTCTTTGGATGGAAGATGCTTGATGTGCTTGCATTATACAGAGACGCTGCCGGTATGTGGTGGTATGGTAAGTCAAGACCATATATTGTTTCAATTTTGAATATAATAGGAGATATCTTTCTAGTTCGTTTTTTTGGACTTGACGGAGTAGTATTTGCTACACTTTTTACATCTGTATGTATGTCATATCCTTGGTTGCTTGGCAGTTTGTTTAAAAGATATTTCAAAGATAAACCCTGGGATTATCTTAAGCAACTGGCAAGGCAATGTGTAATAGTGATTGCTGCAGGTTTGATTACGTATTTCCTCTGCAGTTACATCATTACAGGTTACAGCTTCGTTAAGTTTGTGGTCAGAGTTATAATGTGCGTCGTTGTTCCAAATGGTATATTTATGTTTACAATCGGAAGAAATAAAGATGTCCATGAGCTGATTTCAAAGTTAACAAAGGGACTTATATAAAATATTGCAATGGCATATTTATATCGTAGTTTCTCAGATTTTTTAAATTTTACGCATTATTATATTATCATGTGTAATTTATATTTTGATTGAATTTTCTGATATAGATATATTCTAATATAATCAATGAAAGGGTGGCATTATTTGGAGCAGCATAAGGATTCGGTTACCGAAAAAGATCTGTCATTAAGTATGTAAAAAGAATATTTAAAATATAAATGAGACCATTGCAAAATAGGTGAATTAACATTTATGGCGCGATGGTCTTTTTTTGCGCATTTTTAGAGATAATCGGCGCTGTGATAGTGTGGTGTTAAAAAATTTTAATTAATAACAAAAAACTTATTGCATTACACAAAATAATGTGTTACAATAAATAAACACTCTGAAATTTCAGTTTTTCAAATAAGGCATGACAGTGCCTTTCAAAGGTAAATAACATGGCCGTATCGGTCGCAGTCAGAATGATGATTTGCGGGAGCGCAGAATATGTGTTTACAAAAAATCATGCTTGCCATATGCATATAAATGTAATATAATAAAAGAAAGGAAACACTATATGGAGAAAGCTTTTGAAGAACTGCAGATAAAGGATGATTTCATGTTCGGAGCTGTCATGAGGGAACCCGGATTCTGCAAGCAGTTTCTGGAACGGGTACTCGGCGTAAGAATATCGCGCATCAATTATCCCGATTACCAGAAAACAATAGACCTTAAGGCAGATGCAAAAGGCATAAGACTGGACATATATGTATGGGATGAAGAGGGAAATATATATGATATAGACATGCAGGCATCTGAAACGAAAAACATACCGAAAAGGACAAGGTACTATCAGGGAATGGTAGACCTTAACATACTGAAAAAGGGCGAGGACTATAAGAGGCTGAAGAGAAGCTTCATAATCTTTGTATGTACATTTGATGTATTTGAAGAAGGAAGACATATATATACTTTTGAAAACAGGTGTCTGCAGAATCCCGGACTGGTCCTTGGAGATGATACGGTAAAGATTATCCTGAACACTAAAGGAACAATGGATGATGTGACGCCGGAATTAAAAAGGCTGCTTGATTACATAGACAGCAGCGAGCCGGAAGATGAGTATACAAGGGAACTGGAAAGGGAAGTAGAATCCGTAAAGAAAAACGACAAGTGGAGAGTGAGTTATATGACATTACAGATGCGGTATCAGGAAAAATATGATGAAGGCTTGGAGCAGGGCGAAAAAGTTGGACGGCAAATTGGACGGGAAGAGGGCATTAAACAATCAGCAATAAGAATGTTAAGTTCAGGGAAGTTGTCTAATGAGGAAGTTGCAGCTTATTCCGGGCTTACGCTTGAGCAGGTTCTTGAAATAAAAGAAGACATAACTAACTATGAATAGTTTAGAATAGATGTATACTCCAACCTATGCTCCATATCTGTTATTATACTCTATAAAATGTAATTCAATTTAATATTCTAATAATTAGCACATTGACAAAAAACGAATTCGTTGTACAACAATAAAGGTAGCTAATATTTGATGAGATTGTACGTGTTCCAAATAATGCTCAGCTGATAACAGTAGCCATTTATTTTTGCGTTCCATCTATAATCTCAAAGTATTCGTCAATCTTCGCCTGAGCCTCCTGCTCCGACAGGGAAAAATGCGACAGGAGCAGATGCAGGACGGTTTCCACCGTGCAGTCTTGCGAAAACTTATCCTGGATCAGATTCATTGGGTCCATCAGGTATTACTCATCCCTGTTTCTCAGGTTTTTACTTCTTCCCTTTATTTTGCAAGAACATTAGTTCGAAAATGTATTGCAAACGGATTTGATTTAAAGTATAATTAATATATACAAAAAGTGAGCAGTAATATTATGTTTTTGTAATCCCTGGTAAAATGATTAGAATAAGGGAAAGAGTTGCTTGAAGAATGAGAATGATGACGAAAAATTTGGTAAATAAGAGGACGGGGATGTATAATGGCTGAGAATAGTAAAACCTTAACAGGTGGGAATAAGCTGCAAATCAGAAACAGCACGGTTGATTTTCTTGTTTTTACAAAGGATGCCCTTGAGGATGGCATCGAAGTTCGGGTACAGGATCATGATGTATGGCTTACGCAAAAGGCGATTGGACAGCTTTTTGATGTAGACAGAAGCGTTGTTACGAAGCATTTGAAGAACATATATGAGAGCGGCGAATTGGATAAAGCCGCAACTTGTGCAAATTTTGCACAAGTTGCAGACAACGGAAAAACCTACCAATATAAATTTTATTCATTGTCTGCTATTATCGCCGTAGGTTATCGAATAAATTCAGTCAGAGCGGTTCAGTTCCGACAATGGGCAACAAAGGTTTTGGACACTTTTACAAAACAGGGGTATGTTTTGGACAAGAACAGGCTGATTAACGGGCAAATTTTTGATGAGGACTATTTTGAACATTTAGTTTCTGAGATTCAGGAGATACGAGCCAGTGAACGTCGGTTCTACCAAAAGATCACGGATATTTATGCTACCGCAGCAGACTATTCGCCGGACAGCCAAATCACCAAAGATTTCTTTGCAACTGTACAGAATAAAATGCACTATGCAATTCACGGAAATACCGCAGCTGAAGTAGTTGTGGCGAGAGCTGACCATACAAAAGAGCACATGGGGTTGACCACTTGGCGCAATGCCCCGGATGGCAAGATCGTAAAAGCTGACGTTTCAATTGCCAAGAACTATTTATTACCGGAAGAAATGCAGGAATTGAATGAGATTGTCACGATGTATTTGGACTACGCCACACGTCAGGCACGGCGGCATATCCCCATGACAATGGCGGATTGGGCGTCAAAACTGGATGCATTTCTGCAATTCAATGATGCTGAAATACTACAGGATAAAGGCAAAGCGACTTTGACCGCTTGATGGCGGAAACAGATTCCGAAAAAGGGTGAACAAATTTCGCACGTTGGCAATAAAAAACCGGGAGCGCGAGATTTTGTCAGGTTATAATATGTAATAGATCAATTGTTTTCAAGAACTTGAAACTTATTTGGATACAAATTTAATATTAATTGTAGAGACGTATGGAAAAGAAATATAACATACGTCTTTTTTGGCGCATTTTTAGAGATAACCGGCGCTGTGACAGTGTAGTGTTAAAAATTTTAATTAATAACAAAAAACTTCTTGCATTACACAAAACGATGTGTTACAATAAATAAACAATCTGAAATTTCAGCTTTTTCAAATAAGGCATAACAGTGCCTTTCAAAAGCAAAACTACATGGTCGTATCGGTCGCAGTCAGGATGATAATTTACAGGAGCGCAGGATATGCGTTTACAAAAAATCATGCTTGTCATATGCATATAAATGCAATACAATAAAAGAGAAAAAACACTAAAGGAACAATGGATGATGTGACGCCGGAGTTAAAAAGGCTGCTTGATTATATAGACAGCAGCGAACCGGAAGATGAGTATACAAGGGAGCTGGAAAGGGAAGTAGAATCCGTAAAGAAAAACGACAAATGGAGAGTGAGTTATATGACATTACAGATGCGGTATCAGGAAAAATATGAGGAAGGCCTGGAGCAGGGCGAAAAAATTGGACGGCAAGAGGGCATTAAACAATCAGCAATAAGAATGTTAAGTTCAGGAAAGTTGTCTAATGAGGAAGTTGCCGCTTATTCCGGGCTTACGCTTGAGCAGGTTCTTGAAATAAAAGAAGACATAACTAACTATGAATAGTTTAGAATAGATGTATACTCTAACCTATGCTCCATATCTGTTATAAGACACATATATACTGTTGCGTGTGACACCGGAAGGATAATTATTTCTGCATTTCTTCCACAATCTCAAAATATTCGTCAATCTCCGCCTGAGCCTCCTGCTCCGACAGGGAAAAATGCGACATGAGCAGATGCAGGACGGTTTCCACAGTGCAGTCCTGCGAAAACTTATCCCGGATCAGATCCATTGGGTCCATCAGACACTCCTCCTCTCTGTTTTTCAGGTTTTTTAATCTTATTAGCGACTATGAAATTTTATAAGAAAACATGGTTTATTCCGGATAATAGTTGATGTTATGCTATGAGAGCCTTACCCAATCTCCCTATAATGTACTGTGTAAGTATTCAGTATACCGGTATCATACTGCCGTGCCAAGCGATCCCCGTCTGACACGGTTTTATTTCAGGTATTCATTAAAGAAACATACCAGTTTGTCAAACGGTATGGCGTTTTTGCCATCGCCGTCGTACAGGTCGGTGTGAACGGCATCCGGAATAATCAGAAGTTCCTTGTTGTTTGTATATTTACTGCCCTTTGTCATAGCGGCGTAGGCGTCTTTTCCAAAATAGCAGGAGTGTGCTTTTTCTCCATGCATAATCAAAACAGCGCTGCGGATTTCATTCGAATATTTGAGAATCGGCTGATTCATAAAGGATTCGCAGCCGATTACATTCCAGCCTCCGTTGGAATTGAGTGAACGGGGATGGTATCCTCGCTCTGTCTTATAATAATCATAATAGTCCCTTACGAAGAATGGTGCATCATCCGGCAGCGGATCAACTACTCCACCGCCAAGGGCATATTCATCTGATTTTAAGTCCTTAAGCCGCTGTTCACACATTGCCGTCTTTTTCTGATAGCGGGCTTCTTCACTGTCTTCGCTGTCAAAATAACCGTTTGCGTTTACCCTGGTCATGTCGTACATAGTAGATGCCACGGTTGCTTTTATCCTCGTATCAAGCGCAGCTGCGTTTAGTGCCATGCCGCCCCAGCCGCAAATTCCGATAATGCCTATACGGTTTGGGTTTACTTTCTCATGCAGCGACAGGAAATCTACCGCAGCCATAAAGTCTTCAGTATTGATGTCGGGTGACGCCATATAGCGGACATTGCCGCCACTTTCTCCCGTAAAAGAAGGGTCAAATGCAATCGTCAAAAATCCTTTCTCTGCCATTGTTTGTGCATAGAGTCCGGCACATTGTTCTTTTACTGCGCCAAACGGTCCGCATACGGCAATTGCAGGAAGTTTTTCTGCCTTCGTCTTCGGTTCATATAAATCAGCCGCCAGCATAATCCCGTAGCGGTTTACAAAGGTTACCTTGCTGTGGTCTGTCTTCTCGCTCTTTGGAAAGGTTTTGTCCCATACATCGGTTAGTTTCAGGTTTTCTTTTTTTATCATGGTTTTGTCATCCCTTCTGCGTCTAGCATTTTATGGTATTTATAGTATAGCATATTAATATCTTATTTGCTAATGGTTATAATGAATAATTGTTGCAGAACTTGCAAATCCCAAAGCTGCATCGGATTTTTCGGTAAAATTATTTATATCCTAAGAGTATTAATAACAAAAAACTTCTTGCATTACACAAAATGATGTGCTACAATAAATAAACAATCTGAAATTTCAGTTTTTTCAAATAAGGCATACCAGTGCCTTTCAAAGATAAATAACATGACCATATCGGTCGCAGTCAGGATGATGATTTGCAGGAGCGCAGGATATGTGTTTACAAAAAATCATGCTTGCCATATGCATATAAATGTAATATAATAAAAGAAAGGAATCACTATATGGAGAAAGCTTTTGAAGAACTGCAGATAAAGGATGATTTCATGTTCGGAGCTGTCATGAGGGAACCCGGATTCTGCAGACAGTTTCTGGAACGGGTGCTCGGCGTAAGAATATCACGCATCAATTATCCCGATTACCAGAAAACAATAGACCTTAAGGCAGATGCAAAAGGCATACGTCTGGACATATATGTATGGGATGAAGAGGGAAACATATATGATATAGATATGCAGGCATCTGAAAATAAAAACATACCGAAAAGGACAAGATACTATCAGGGAATGGTAGACCTTAACATACTGAAAAAGGGCGAGGACTATAAGAGGCTGAAGCACAGCTTTATAATCTTTGTATGTACCTTTGATGTATTTGAAGAAGGAAGACATATATATACTTTTGAAAACAGGTGTTTACAGAATCCCGGACTGGTACTTGGTGATGATACGGTAAAGATTATATTAAACACTAAAGGAACAATGGATGATGTGACACCGGAGTTAAAAAGGCTGCTTGATTACATAGACAGCAGCGAGCCGGAAGATGATTATACAAGAGAACTGGAAAAGGAAGTAGAGTCCGTAAAGAAGGATGACAAATGGAGAGTGAGTTATATGACATTACAGATGCGGTATCAGGAAAAATATGAGGAAGGCCTGGAACAAGGATTGGAGCAGGGCGCACATAATGAAAAATGTAAATCAGCAATAAGAATGTTGAAATCGGGCAAGTTTTCTCTTGAAGAAACTGCCTTGTATTCAGGACTGCCTATTGAACAGGTGCTTGAAGTAAAGGAAAAATATCCGTCATGAGACACGTATGTACTGTTACGTGGGCATCGGAATGAGAATGTGTCTTATAACAAATATGAAAGTATAAGATTACAGTGTTTATAGTGCGTCAAAAATCTGTTGGAATCTCAAAAAAATAAAAAAAGGTCTTGCAATACCTCACGTACTCTGTTATAATAGCACTCGTTGAGAATATTGGGCTATCGCCAAACGGTAAGGCACTGGACTCTGACTCCAGCATTTCAAGGTTCGAATCCTTGTAGCCCAGCTTATATACCCGGAAGAATTTCTTTCCGGGTTATTTTTTTGTTGACAAACTCACTTAAACGTATTACAATAAACTTACCAGACGTATTATGACGAAAGAGGGGCGAAGTTAAGATGCTGGCTCATTTACATGTTAAGAACCTGGCTATAGTAGAAGACGCGGAAGTGGATTTTTTTGATAATCTTAATATACTGACCGGTGAGACAGGTGCAGGAAAGTCGATTATCATAGGGTCTGTTAATATTGCCCTTGGAGCAAGGGTTTCTGCTGACATAATAAGAAGCGGTGCTGAATATGCATATGTTGAGATGGTATTTGAGCCGGAAGATTATATATGGGACAGGCTTCGGGATTTTGATATTTTCCCTGATGGCGGACAGCTTGTGATTTCAAGAAAAATAATGAAAGGAAAAAGCGTTAGCAAGGTAAACGGTGAAACAGTAACACTTTCCACACTCAGAGATATTTCTTCGCTGCTTATAGATATACATGGGCAGAACGAACATCAGTCGCTCTTGTATCCTGAAGAACATCTTAAGATTCTTGACAGGTATAATAAGAATGAAATATATCCTGTAAGGCAGAGTGTGAATGAGCTATACAGTCAGTATACTGATATAAAAAAAGAATGGGACAGTATGTCGGTTTCCGAAGAGGAGAGGATACGTAAGATATCATTTATGGAATTTGAAAAAAATGAGATTGAGACGGCGAATATCGGAGATGACGAAGAGGCTGAACTGGAAAGTGAATACAGGCGGCTTGCCAATTCGGAAAAGATTGCAGAATCGGTAAACGGCGCATATGAAATGACAGGCACGGGCAATATAAATGTGTCGTCACTTATCAGCAAGGCGCTTATGATGTTAAGGGATGTAGAAAAGTATGATGAAAATGTAAGAAATTATGCGGATGCCCTTTCTGACGCTGATAATATTATATCCGAACTAAACAGAGATATGTCGTCATATATGGATGAATATGGATTTGATGAACAGAGATTTAAGGAGGTTTCTGACAGACTTGATTTTATAAGAAAAATATTTGCAAAATATGGCGGAAGCACTGAGGGAGTAGCAGAATATTATAATAAACTAAAAAAAGACCTTGAAGATATGAGGTTTTATGAGCAGAGAAAAAAAGAGCTTGATGAAAAGCTTTCTGATATTAAGGAGAAGCTTGAAAAGGAATATGAGGTGCTTACGGAAATCAGGCTTAAAGCAGCAGAGGGGTTGAAAAAGGATATTACCAGGGCTTTATCGGATCTTAATTTTAATGAAGTGGTTTTTGATATTATATTTGAAAAAAAATCTGCTTATTCCTCTGATGGAATGGATAATATAGAGTTTATGATATCAACGAATCATGGTGAAGAGATTAAACCTCTTGCCAAAGTGGCATCCGGCGGAGAATTATCAAGAATCATGCTTGGAGTCAAGTCGGTGCTTAGTGACACAGATGGAATACATACTCTTGTATTTGACGAGATAGATGCCGGAATAAGTGGACGTACCGCACAGAAGGTATCTGAAAAGCTTGCATGTATTGCAAGGGAACATCAGGTTATATGCATAACACATCTTGCGCAGATTGCTTCGATGGCGGACAGGCATTTTGTTATTGAAAAAAATGTATATAATGACAGAACTAGGACAGATATACGCGAGTTGAACGATGTTGAGTCAAAGGAAGAGCTTGCAAGGATTCTCGGCGGAACAAGAATAACTGAGGCAGTTATGAATAGCGCAGAAGAGATGAAAGAGCTTGCACGTAAGTGGAAAGAAAATATTTTATAATTTTGGCCTTTTCCGGACATACTAGAGAAGTATTATAATGTCCGAAAGGGTGAGATTCAGGTGAACCGACTTAGAAAATACCGCATTGTGCTTATTGTTGTACTTGCAGTTGAGTTGCTATTTACAGGTTATTTCTATATATATCAGATAAATGCGGGTATACCTGATTCTATTAAAGTATATGTCGGTGATAACAGCAGTTTTGATTTTTCTATGCCTGTAGAAGCCAACCTGCAGGGCTCGGTAGAGGCACTTAATATAAGCAATGCAACGAAAAGGGATAATGGACAGATTCATTTTTCCATGCAGCAGCCTTTTACAGTTCAATCATCACAAAAAGGGCGTTACAGGATGAATCTTAAGCTTTTTGGATTATTTAATCTGAAAAGCGTATCTCTTGATGTCATAGATAATCTTGAACTTATACCATGTGGAAATACGATAGGAATACAGGTACAGACAGATGGACTGCTTGTACTTGGAACAGGTGCGGTTAAAACGGTTTCAGGACTGGAATATGAACCTGCTTATCAGATTCTGCAAACGGGTGATTATATTACAGGCATTAACGGAAACAAGGTGTCATCAATAAAAAAACTGGAAAAGTATTTGAATAACAGTGATGATGATTATGTCACGCTTGACATAAGGAGAAATAATAAGGAAAGCAGTGTTAAACTCCAGACAGTTGAATGTGAAGACGGCAGTGTTAAAATAGGTGTATGGGTCAGGGAGGATACCCAGGGTATAGGAACTCTTACTTATATATCAGGTGATGGACATTTTGGAGCCCTGGGACATGGAATTACTGATTCTGATACAGGAATTTTAATGGGAATCAAATCAGGAAAGCTGTACAATACCGAGATAATAAAAATTATAAAAGGAAGTTCAGGAAGCCCCGGAGAAATTATGGGAATGATACTGGAATCAGACTCAGAGGTTGTGGGTACAGTAGAAAATAATACAGAACTTGGAATAAGCGGAACGATAAGTGACAATGTAGATATATCGGAATATAAATACGGAAGTATACCTGTGGGGCTCAGACAGGAGATAAAGAAGGGTCCTGCAGTTATATTGTGTCAGCTTGGTGATGAGATAGAAGAATATAATGTAGAAATCATTGATATTGATAAGGGCAGTACCGATAATAAAGGTATTGTTCTACAGATAACTGATGAAAGGCTTCTGGAGAAAACCGGCGGCATCATACAGGGTATGAGCGGAGCTCCAATACTTCAGAATGGAAAACTCATAGGTGCAGTAACACATGTATTTGTGCAGGATGCGGCAAAGGGGTACGGGATATTTATTGAGAATATGCTGGAACGTTGAAATCTTCAATTATAAGCAGACACAGAATAAAATCCCCTTGCTTTTATCCTGACAAAAGGTTTTGATGAACAGGTAATAAACGAGGCCAAAAAATCAGAAAATCTGTGCCTGTATGACCTTGCGACCATTGTAAATAAAAAAAACTTGACCTGGGTGTAACACCCAGGTTTATTATTGTAAAAAATGAAAAAGGAGTTTTTTTACTATGAAAGAAACAATTACCAATATTATTGCGGAGTATTTAGGAAAAGATGCATCTGAGATTTCAGCGACAGATACATTTAAGGAAATAGGTCTTGACTCCCTTGATGTTATGGAACTTGTTATGCAGATTGAGGAAGAAGTTGACGTAAAGATTGAATTGTCACAGGATATTGATAATATTGAAAAACTTTGTGACTATATTGAAGCATCAAAATAATCCGGAGGGATAGAGATGATTAACAGTCCAATATGTGAGCTGCTTGGTATTGAGTATCCGGTATTCCAGGGCGGAATGGCGTGGATAGCGGATTATCAGCTTGCGGCTGCTGTTTCCGAGGCGGGCGGCCTCGGTATTATTGCTGCCATGAATTCTAACGGTGAGCAGCTGAGAGAACAGATAGTAAAGGCAAAACAGCTGACGGATAAACCGTTTGGCGTCAATCTTATGCTGATGAGTCCTTATATACGTGAGGCTGTGGATGTGGTATGCGAAGAAAAAGTTCAGGTAGTAACTACAGGAGCAGGTAATCCTTCAGAGTATATCGCTCAGCTTAAGGAGGCAGGAATAAAGATTATTCCTGTAGTACCGAGCGTGGCTCTTGCAAAGATGACTGAAAGAATGGGTGTGACGGCCGTGATAGCCGAAGGGTGTGAATCAGGCGGACATGTAGGTGAAAGTACTACAATGGCGCTTGTTCCACAGGTTGCTGATGCGGTTAATATTCCTGTTATTGCAGCAGGCGGCATTGCAGATGCAAGGGGAATGGCTGCAGCGCTTATGCTTGGCGCATGCGGTATACAGATGGGAACACGTTTTCTTACAGCTGATGAATGTAATGTACATGAAAATTATAAAGAAAAAGTTATAAAGGCAAAGGATATTGATACGATTGTTACGGGCAAGAGGCTTGGACATCCTGTGCGTACCCTTAAGAATCCTATGTCGCGTGAGTTTTTCAAAAAAGAGTATGACAGTACGGTAACAAATGAAGAACTGGAAGCTATGGGCGCAGGCGGTTTAAGGCTTGCAGCAGTTGAAGGCGATATGGTTAAAGGTTCGTGCATGTGCGGACAGATTGCCGGAATGATAAAAGACAGATTAACCTGTAAGGAGATTGTTACAGGTATATGTAATGAGACAGAACAATTGTTAGCAGGAGTTGGAAAATGGGTAAAATAGCTTTTTTATTTTCGGGACAGGGAGCACAGTATTCAGGAATGGGTAAGGATCTGTATGATAATATAGAAGCTGTAAAAAAGCTTTATGATTCAGCAGAGGCAAAAAGACCCGGTACCTGTATGCAGTGCTTTGATTCTGATGAGGAGACGTTGAAACTGACTGAGAATACTCAGCCATGTATGTTCCTTACGGATTTGGCATGTGCCAGGGCGCTTGAGGAGTATGGTATACATGCGGATGAAACGGCGGGATTTTCTCTTGGAGAGATTGTAGCCCTCACATATGCAGGAGTTTTTTCTGAAGAAGATGGGTTTGAACTTGTGTGTAAGAGAGCGGAGTACATGGGAGAATGTAACAGAAAATATCCTGGCTCAATGGCAGCAGTACTTAGAGCTGAGCCGGAAGTGCTTTCGGAACTTTGCTCAGAATATGGGGTATATGCGGTAAATTATAACTGTCCGGGACAGACTACGGTTTCGGGTAATGTTGATAAGATGGATAATTTTATGGCAAGGCTTAAAGAAGACGGTATAAGATATGTTAAACTGCCTGTAAGCGGTTCCTTCCATACTCCATATATGGCAGATGCGTCAGAAGGGCTCAAGACAGCTGTAGAAGCAATAGATATCAAGGCTTCTGACATACCAGTATATTCTAATTATACTGCAGAATATTATCCTGATAATGTTAGCGATATACGAAGGCTTATATGTATGCAGGTATCACATAGTGTCAGATGGGAAGATACAATCAGAAATATGTACAGGCGTGGCTGCGATACTTTTATAGAATGTGGACCGGGTCAGACATTGTCCGGGCTTGTTAAAAAGACATTAAAAGACGTTAATATTTATAACGTAAACAGTGTGGAATCTTTAAAAGATACATGCAGTAAACTGAACATATAGGAGGTTTATGGTATGCTGAATGATAATACAGCGGTTGTTACCGGAGGTTCAAGGGGAATCGGAAGGGCTATAGCTGTAAAACTTGCTGAGCTTGGCGCCGATATAGCCGTTATTGCAACGAGAGACAGCGACCAGGCGCAGGATACAATAAAGACTATAGAAGATATGGGAAGAAAAGCCCGTCTTTATGTGTGCGACATCAGTAATATAGAAGCAGTTAATAATGCAGTTTCGCAGATTATTACGGATTTTGGCGGAATTGACATACTTATTAATAATGCAGGTATTACAAAGGATAAACTGCTTATGCAGATGAATGAAGATGATATATCAGATGTAATAGATGTTAATCTTAAGGGAAGTATGTATGTAACTAAGGCGTGTCTCAGAAATTTTGTGAGGAAACGTCATGGGCGTATAGTTAATATAAGTTCTGTGGTCGGACTCATGGGAAATGCCGGACAGGTAAATTATTCTGCTTCCAAGGCGGGAATAATAGGATTTACCAAGTCTGTTGCAAGGGAGTATGCATCTAAGGGCATTACCTGCAATGCCATAGCGCCGGGATTTATATGTACTGATATGACAAACCAGATGCCGAAAGAAGCTATAGACGCCATGCTTGGTAATATTCCATGCGGAAGATACGGCAAGCCGGAGGAGGTTGCCTCACTTGCAGCGTTTCTGGTTTCGGATGAGGCGTCTTATATTACCGGAGAGGTTATTAAAATAGACGGTGGTATGTATATTTAATGCTTGGAGGAACCATTATGAACAGAGTTGTTATTACAGGTATGGGAGTTATATCTCCTGTAGGAAATGATACGGAAACATTTTGGAAAAACATAAAAGACGGCGTATGCGGTATTGACAAAATACACAGATTTGATGACTCACGTATTACGGTAAGTCTTGATGCTGAGGTAAAAGATTTCAATGCAAAAGAGTATTTTCCTTCAGTAGTAGAAATGCGAAGGTCGGATTTGTTTACACAGTATGCGATTGCCGCTTCACAGGAAGCCGTATCGGACAGCGGTATTCTCGAATCAGAGCTTGACAAAAACAGATTCGGCGTGTATATCGGTTCAGGTATCGGAGGAATAAATACATTTATTACAGAACATGATAAACTTACAGGAAAGGGGCCTGAGAGGGTTTCACCATTTTTCATACCTATGATGATAGGTAATATGGCGGCCGGAGCAGTGGCTATAAGATATGGGGCAATGGGTCCTACCCTTCCCGTTATGACAGCATGTGCAACATCTACGAATACAATTGGAGAAGCATACCGCGCGGTTAAGCATGGATATGCGGATGCGATAATAGCAGGCGGAACTGAGGCTGCCATAAATGAATTTGCAATGGCAGGTTTCGTAAACTGCCAGGCGCTTTCACAGAGCGATAATCCTGATGAGGGAAGTATTCCGTTTGACGCAAGGCGCGGCGGATTTGTAATGGGCGAAGGCGCAGGCATCGTAATAGTTGAAGAATATGAACATGCAGTAAAACGTAATGCAAAGATATATGCTGAGATTATAGGATATGGCAATACCTGTGACGCATATCATATAACCGCACCGCATCCTGAAGGAGTTGGAGCAATTAACGCAGTACGCGCTGCTAAAGACGAAGCCGGAATTGAAAGCAGCGATAGTGAAAATGTATATATCAATGCACATGGAACAGGAACACATCTTAATGATATTATGGAGACAAAGGCGCTCAAGGAAGTATTTGGTGAGGATGCTTACAGGCTTCACATAAGTTCTACCAAATCAATGACAGGACATATGTTAGGCGCGACAGGCGCAGTTGAGATTATTGCATCAGCTAAAGCGCTTAATGATGGCGTTATTCCGCCTACAATAAATTATGTTGAGCCTGATCCGGAATGTGATCTTGATTATACTCCTAATAAAGCAGTTAAGGCAGATGTTAAATATGCGCTGTCTTCTTCGCTTGGATTTGGCGGACATAATGCGTGTGTGGCTATTAAGAAAATATAATCTGAAATTTGAAATGAGGTTGTCATGGATAGAAAAGAGATAGAACAGATTCTTCCCCACAGGGAGCCTATGCTTCTTGTGGATGAAGCTTATCTTAATGAGGATGGTACTGCAACAGGGTATTATACCGTTAAGGGAGACGAATATTTCCTTAAGGGACATTTTCCGGGAAATCCTGTTGTTCCGGGGGTAATACTTTGTGAGATTATGGCGCAGGCGTCATGTCTGCTGTTCAAAGATAAAATGACTGAAGGCGTCCTTCCTTTTTATACCGGACTTGATAAGGTAAAATTCAGAAACAAAGTTCTTCCCGGAGATAAAATAAGGATAGATACGAAAATTGAAAGAGAAATGGAGCCCTTTTATTTTCTTTCTGGAGAACTCAGTGTAGATGGGAAAGTATGTATGAGCGGAAGATTTTCTTTTGCGATTATGCAGGGGTAAATGGAGGATAGTAATATGTCTGTAATGTATGGTGATTATGTCATAGATAAATATGATGAGAGTGGAAATCTTGTAAAAGTAGAGTTTAATATCCCTGATAATTTTAATTTTGCATATGATGTAATTGACAGGTATGCAAAAGAAGAACCTGATAAGCGGGCTCTTGTTTATAAAGATATAAAGGGTAATATAAGGGAATTTTCTTTTTCTGATATAAGCCGGTTAAGTACAAAGGCGGCAAATGCATTTGCAAAAGCCGGTATAGGTCATGGAGATAGCGTAATGCTTATACTTAAAAGGCGTTATGAGTTCTGGATTGCAACGCTTGCGCTTCATAAACTTGGGGCAGTAGCAATCCCTACTTCACATATGGTCTCTGACAGCGATATAAGTTACAGGGTTTTAAAGGCAGATATCAGAGCTATAGTATGCGCTGATGATAAAGGTATATGTGATTGTGTTGATAAAGCAATAAATTCAATGAAACGGAATGATATACTCAGATATATAACTTCAGGAAACAGGGAAAATTATATATGCTTTGAGGATGAGGTTATGGCCGAATCTGATAAAATGGACAGATGTGATACCAAAAAGTCGGACAGGATGCTTTTGTATTTTACGTCGGGTACGACCGGTGAGCCAAAAGCGGTGGTACATGATTTCACATATCCGATAGGTCATATCGTTACGGCAAGAGACTGGCATGGAGTTGTTGAAGACGGGCTTCATTTTACTGTTGCCGATACCGGATGGGCTAAGACAGCGTGGGGTAAAATATACGGACAGTGGTTCTGCGGAACGGCGCTTATGGTATATGACTACGACCAGTTTTATGCAAATGAAATTCTTGCAATACTTGAGGATTGTAAAGTTACAACTTTCTGCGCGCCTCCTACGATATATAAATATATTTTGAGGGAAGACGTTGAAAAATATGATTTGTCTAACCTTGTGCAGGTGACGACAGCGGGAGAGCCGATGCCGGTTGAGACAGTAAGGGAATTTAAGGAAAGGACCGGTATGGAAATCAGGAGCGGTTTTGGCCAGACTGAAACTACCCTGCTTATCGGTGTCATGAAAGGCGACAGGCAGAATGAGGATACTATAGGAAAAGCCTCACCTATGTACAATATATGTATAGTTGATGACGACAGCAAACCTGTAGAGCCGGGTGAAGTAGGAGAGATAGCGCTTTATCCGTATGAAGATGGTTCAGTACCGGTAGGAATATTCTGCGGATATCATGATGATGACGAGTTATATAAAGAAGCCTGGAGAGGCGGGGTATACCATACAAGCGATAAGGCATACTGCGATAAAAACGGATATTTCTATTTTGTAAGCCGTACTGACGACGTTATCAAGTCAAGCGGATACAGGGTAGGACCCGCCGAAGTTGAAAATGTTATAATGGAGCATCCGGCAGTATTTGAGTGTGCCGTTACCGGATATCCTTCTAAAACAAGGGGAAATATTGTTAAAGCCACGATTGTGCTTCATGAGGGTTATGAACCTTCAGACAGGCTTAAGGTGGAAATCCAGGATTTTGTTAAAGCAAGGACTGCAATGTACAAATATCCCCGTATGATTGAATTTACAGATGAACTGCCTAAGACGATAAGCGGTAAAATCCAGCGTGAGATGATAAGGCAGAACGATTTGGCAAAACTTAATAAAAAATAGTTTAAAGGGAGTTGTTGTAAAATAATTGGTTATTTTGCGCAACTCCTTTTTCAAACTTGTAAAGAAAGTCTGTTTGTGCTATACTTTTATAGGTTGGGAAAAAATGCAGACAAACAGTGATAAATAAAGGGGAGAATAAGTCATGTACAGGATTCTTAAGAAAAGGTTATTGACGGATAATATTTTTCTCATGGATGTAAAAGCGGACAGGGTAGCTAAATCATGTCTTCCCGGTCAGTTCGTTATAGTAAGGGCTGATGAAGACGGGGAGAGGATACCTCTTACAATCTGTGATTACTCCAGGGAAGAGGGTACTGTTACTATAGTATTCCAGATAGTAGGTGCCGGTACATATATGTTGGCAGAACTGGAAGAAGGCGGGTATATTAAAGATTTTGTCGGACCGCTTGGAAGACCTTCAGACCTTACCGGGCTTGCGCCTGATGAACTTGCGGAAAAGAAAATTCTTTTTGTTGCCGGAGGAGTTGGAACAGCTCCTGTATATCCGCAGGTTAAATGGTTAAAGGAAAAAGGCGTGGCTGCAGATGTTATAATCGGCGCTAAGACAAAGGACCTTCTTATTCTGGAAGATATGATGAAAGAAGTTGCCGGTAATCTGTATATTACTACTGATGATGGTTCGTATGGAGACCATGGTATGGTTACTGATTCCATTAAAAAGCTTGTGGATGCCGGTAAAAAATATGATGTCTGTATAGCAATAGGACCTATGATTATGATGAAGTTTGTATGTAAGCTTACTAAGGAACTTGATATTCCTACAGTAGTAAGCCTTAATCCTATAATGGTTGACGGAACCGGAATGTGCGGGGCATGCCGGGTTACTGTCGGCGGAGAAGTTAAATTTGCGTGTGTTGACGGTCCTGAATTTGACGGACACAAGGTTGATTTTGACCAGGCAATGAAGAGACAGCTTCTGTATAAGACGGCAGAGGGAAGGGCTTACCTTAAAGCAAAAGAAGGCAGTTCACATCACGGTGGCTGCGGTAACTGCGGAGGTGACAGGTAAT
This sequence comes from uncultured Lachnospiraceae bacterium, assembly GCA_947594855.1. Taxonomy (GTDB): domain Bacteria; phylum Bacillota; class Clostridia; order Lachnospirales; family Lachnospiraceae; genus V9D3004. The sequence continues at coordinate 7,657 of CANQEL010000019.1, read as the reverse complement.
GGACGTAATGAAGAGAGTACCCGTAAGGGAACAAGAGCCAAAAGTAAGGGCAGCTAATTTTGACGAGGTATGCCTTGGCTATAATATGGAAGAGGCAGTAAGCGAGGCGTCAAGATGCCTTGGCTGCAAAAATGCCAAATGTATAGAGGGATGCCCTGTATCTATTAATATACCGGGATTCATAGGACATCTTAAAGAGGGAAATGTAAAAGAAGCATTTGACGTCATATCCGAATCATCTGCGCTTCCTGCAATATGCGGAAGGGTATGTCCGCAGGAAAGCCAGTGTGAGGGCAGATGCATAAGAGGCATTAAAGGCGAGCCTATATCTATAGGAAAACTTGAAAGATTTACTGCTGACTGGGCAAAAGGCAATGGTATTAAGCCGCAGCCGAGTAAAGAAAAGCTTGATAAAAAGGTTGCTGTCATAGGTTCAGGACCTGCAGGACTTACATGCGCAGGAGACCTTGCAAAGCTTGGATATCAGGTGAAAATATTTGAAGCGCTGCACGAGGCAGGCGGAGTGCTTGTATATGGTATTCCTGAGTTCCGTCTTCCTAAGACAGAAGTGGTTAAGAAAGAGATTGAGAATGTAAAGGCGCTTGGCGTTGAGATAGAAACCAATGTGATTGTAGGTAAATCCGTAACGGTGGATGAGCTGTTTGCCGAAGGATATGACGCCGTATTTATCGGTTCAGGCGCAGGACTTCCAAGGTTCATGGGAATACCGGGAGAACAGGCAAACGGAGTATTTTCCGCAAATGAATATCTTACGAGGTCTAACCTGATGAAGGCCTTTGATGAAGAGTCAAATACGCCGATTATGAGAGGTAAGAAAGTTGCTGTTGTGGGAGGCGGTAATGTTGCAATGGATGCGGCAAGGACTGCATTAAGGCTTGGCGCTGAAACCCATATAGTATACAGAAGAAGTGAGGAGGAGCTTCCCGCAAGGGCTGAGGAAGTGCATCATGCAAAAGAAGAGGGAATTATATTTAACCTTCTGACTAATCCGGTTGAGATTCTTACTAATGAAGAAGGCTGGGTAAGCGGTATAAAATGTATTAAAATGGAGCTTGGCGAGCCTGATGCATCAGGAAGACGCAGACCGGTAGAGATAGAAGGCTCAGAGTTTGATATTGACGCTGATATGGTTATTATGGCTCTTGGAACGTCGCCTAATCCGCTTATATCTTCAACAACGGAGGGCCTTGATATTAATAAGAAGGGCTGTATAGTTGCCGATGAGGATTACGGAAAGACTTCCAGGGAAGGCGTATTTGCAGGCGGAGATGCCGTAACAGGCGCTGCAACGGTTATTCTTGCAATGGGCGCAGGTAAAGCGGCAGCAGCCGGAATACATGAATATCTGCAAAGTAAGTAATATTTACTTATTATAAAAAAATTTTTAGGAGGAAACAAAAATGTCATATGTAGACGAAGTGCTTGAAAAGGTTCGCACAAAAAATGCAAGTGAACCAGAGTTTTTGCAGGCAGTTGATGAGGTTCTTAACTCATTAAGACCTGTAATTGAGGCAAACGAGGAAAAGTACAGAAAAGATGCTCTGCTTGAAAGATTGTGTGAGCCGGAGAGACAGTTTAAATTCAGGGTACCATGGGTAGACGACAATGGACAGGTTCAGGTAAACACAGGTTACAGAGTACAGTTTAATTCAGCAATAGGACCTTATAAGGGAGGTCTCAGACTTCACCCGTCAGTTAATATTGGTATAATTAAGTTCCTTGGATTTGAACAGATATTCAAGAATTCTCTTACGGGTCTTCCTATTGGCGGCGGAAAAGGCGGTTCTGACTTTGATCCTAAGGGCAAGTCTGACAGAGAGGTTATGTCATTCTGCCAGAGCTTTATGACAGAGCTTTGCAAATACATAGGAGCTGATACAGATGTTCCTGCAGGAGATATCGGAACAGGAGCACGTGAGATTGGTTATATGTTTGGACAGTACAAGAGAATCCGCGGATTATATGAAGGAGTTCTTACAGGAAAAGGATTATCATATGGCGGTTCTCTTGCAAGAACAGAGGCTACAGGTTATGGTCTCTTATATATTACAGAGGAAATGCTTAAGTCTAACGGCATTGATATAGCCGGAAAGACTGCTGTAGTATCAGGTTCAGGAAATGTTGCTATCTATGCAATTCAGAAAGCTCATCAGCTTGGAGCAAAGGTTGTTACATGTTCTGATTCTACAGGCTGGGTATATGATCCTGAGGGAATTGATGTTGAACTTCTTAAGGAAGTTAAGGAAGTTAACCGTGCTCGCCTTACAGAGTATGCAGCTAAGAGACCAAGCGCAGAGTACCATGAAGGAAGAGGAGTATGGAGCATTAAGTGTGATATCGCTCTTCCATGCGCTACACAGAACGAGCTTAATATTGATGATGCAAAACAGCTTGTTGCTAACGGATGTATCGCAGTATGCGAAGGCGCTAACATGCCTACAACTCTTGATGCAACCAAATATCTTCAGGAAAACAAAGTATACTTTGTACCTGGAAAGGCTGCTAATGCCGGCGGTGTTGCAACTTCTGCACTTGAAATGTCACAGAACAGCGAGAGACTTAGCTGGACATTTGAAGAAGTTGATTCAAAACTTAAGGGAATCATGGTTAATATCTTCCACAACCTTGATGAGGCTGCAAAGAAATATGGTCTTGACGGAGACTATGTAGCAGGCGCTAATATTGCAGGATTTGAGAAAGTCGTAGATGCAATGAACGCACAGGGTATTGTGTAATAAACGGAATATTGTAAGAAAATATTATAAGGTTTTAAGTAAAAAAGAGGAAAAGACTCCTGCGGACATATAGATATGTTTGCAGGAGTTTTTTTGAATAAAACGTAACTTGATATTCTGGTCTTTGCGTGGCATACTATAAACAAAAGCAGTGTCAGAGGCGTTGCAGGTTAGAGGTGTTATATGGAAATCGAGGATATTATTGGTGAAGCTACTGATTATGATAAAAAGGTTGCGTTGGAGATAAAGAAACCAAAAAGTTGGTGTAAAAGTGTCAGTGCATTTGCAAATGGTGTTGGTGGCTGGTTGATTTTTGGTATGTCAAATGATGGTGAAATAGTAGGCCTTGATGATGCGGAAAATGATGCGGAAATTATCAGCGAACAGATAAAGACACGTCTTGATCCAATCCCGGAGTTTTATCTCAGGTTTTATAGAACGAAAGATGGCAAGAAGTTGCTCCTGCTCAATGTCATGGCAGGTGGGGAAACACCATACTATTATTCTGCGGATGGTGTGTTGGAAGCATATGTTCGTCTGGGAAATGAGAGTGTAAAAGCGGAAGCAACAGAATTGAACAGGCTTGTGCTGCGAGGCAGAAATTCTTCATATGATATGTTGAGTACGAATTATGTTGCGGCTGATTATGCTTTTAGTAAATTGAGGGAAAGATATAAAGCATGGACCGGGGAGAGTCTGGATGAAAAAGGGCTGATATCGTTTGGACTCATAGACAATAAGGGTATGTTAACAAATGCGGGTGCATTGATGGCAGACGATTCTCCTATCATATGGTCAAGGATTTTCTGCACCAGATGGAACGGTTTAGATAAGGGCGGTGGAGTGTTAGATGCTATTGATGATGCAGAGTATTCAGGTAGTTTGATTAGTCTTCTGAATGAAGGTATAGCATTTATCAAACGTAATATGAAAACAATGTGGAAAAAGACATCTGATTCAAGGATTGAGATGCCTGAATACTGTGAGAGAAGTTTTTTTGAAGCATTAGTTAATGCATTGGTACATAGGGATTACCTGATTAATGGCAGTGAAGTCCACATAGATATATTTGATGATCGTATGGTTATATATTCACCTGGCGGTATGATGGATGGCACCTTGGTGCAGGATCGGGTTATTGATCTGATTCCGTCAACTAGAAGAAACCCTATTTTAGCAGATATATTTCAGAGGTTAGGCTATATGGAACGTAAGGGCAGCGGATTGACCAAGATTATAAATGCATACCGCAATGCTAATAATTATGATGAAAGCAAGATGCCGCAATTCATATCGTCCAGAGCGGAATTTACGGTTATATTAAAAAATTTAAATTATAAGCAGGCACAGGATAATCCATCCCGTGTAATGGAAAATATAGAAAACAGTTATAAAACTAGCCAGAAAACTGACCAGAAAACTGACCAGAAAACTAGCCAGAAAAGAAGAAAAGAAACTAAGGGATCTACAAATAAAATTTGTGGTTATTTGCGTAAAAATCCGCAGATATCGATAAAAGAGCTTGCAGAAATGACCGGACTTTCCATAAGCGGCGTAAAATATCATCTGGCGAAATTAAAGAATGAAAATAAGATTGAAAGAATAGGACCGGATAGAGGAGGCTATTGGCAGGTAAAATAGTTTACTGAAATACCTGTTTTCTCTATATTCATAATATATAAATAAGCATCACAAACCAAAGGGAAACCTGGGGTGAGTGATGCTTTTTTTGCGCAAAAAAGTTGCTCCTAACATAACACAAATTGGACTACGTGAAATAATATGGACAAAATGCTCTAAACGCAGTAAATACGGGCAGAAAACAGCTTTTTCATGTCTGCATAAAATAAGCAGTTTTGATAGGGTGGCAGGGAAATAAGTCCTTATATATAAGTATATAAGGTAAATATTGGATAAATTACTACAGATTTTGTGTATAAAAAAATAATCACTGGTTAAAACAGGAGGAAACGGACATGTGGTATGTGGTTCAGACAACATCCGGAGAGGAACAGACAACGATGGATGTATGCAGGGCCAGACTGAATCCGTTACTTTACAAAGAAATGTTTGTGCCAATGTATATTGACAAAATGCACTTCCGGAAACAATGGCATGATGTAAAGAAGGTATTGTTCCCGGGATATTTTTTTGTAGATACAAAGGATATAGACGCCGTATTAAAGGAACTGAGGCAGGTAAGCCGCCTGACAAAAGTATTAAAAAGCGCGGATGTGGTATCGCCGATAAGTGAGGAAGAACAGAAATTCCTTAAGGGAATGATGAATGAGGAACACATAGTCGAATGTTCCACCGGATTCATAGTAGGCGACAGAATATGCATCACTGACGGACCCCTACGCAACCACTACGGAATTATAAAAAAGGTGGACAGGCACAGAAGGACAGCAAAGCTTGAGATTAATTTCTTCGGAAGGATGACTCCTGTGGAAATAGGTCTTGAGATACTGGCAAGGCTTACTAAGGAGCAGTTCGAGAAACTGAAGGAAGATAAGCTTGCAACATATAAGAAGCAGAGTGCAGGGGCAGGATATCCGGAAGAAAGACTTGTGAAGATAAAATCAGGGGTATTTGCCGGGATGCAGGGAACGCTGATAAATACAAATGAGAAAAAGGATGAATGGCGTGTGAGGATAGAGCTGTTTGAGAATCCGACTGAGGTGGTCTTTTCGAGAGAAGAGATTGAAACAGTGGGATGAAAGACAGATACAGGAAACCGTAGACCGGGATGTCGAGAGCCGCGTTGCCGGGATATGGCGGATATAGGGCGTGTGGAATCCGGGCGGAGGTCCGGAGTGGCGAAGCACGGTCTTTTTTATGGCAGTAATACAGATTTTCTGATGTTGGGTTTTGCACCTTGTTTTGATGAAAGATTCTCACCCGGACTAATGTCCGAGAGGGGAGAATTTTATAGGTACTTTTTATAAAAGTCAACCATTGTTATAACATCCGGATCAATCGGATAATGTTTTTGATTGCCTGTGATGAGCAGAGCGTTGCAAAATTTGGAGACTTCATAAAATTTCCTGTCAGACTCGTCGGTGAAAGGTATATCGGGCAACGGGTCTGCAATGACTGATATTCCCATTTTTACAATGGGCTCCAGAATGGAGTAGATTTCCTGTTCAGAGAATGGGAACTTTTTGTAATGGAGTACGCGGTCATATTCGATAAGAATTCTGTTGTCATAGCAGACAGTGAATTTCCGGGCAAAGACGGCGCTCAGGATCTCGCTGGCACTTTTGCCGGGTGACCATAAGGCTGAAACCAAAATATTGGTATCCAGAACAATGTTCATGCAGCTCAGCCCCCATTTCTCACATCGGCAATTACAGATTCAATTTCTTCATCTGTCATGAAGCCTGCCTTTGCGGCTTTACGGCGCATACGATTGAGCGCAATCATTGCTTTTGCCTGTCGGACGGCTTGTACAGTTTCATCAAAGTCACCGTCAGGGATACTGATCATAAGTGCGGATGGTTTGCCGTTGTTGGTAATGACGATTTCGTCACCTGAAGAAAGTTTTTCCCACATGTTCTTTGTGTCGGTGCGAAGATCGCGAACAGAATAGAAATTCATAAAATCACCTCTTAACGATAGTGTACACAATAGTGTCCAAAATGTCAACAGGAGATTAAAAATAAGAGAAAAAGATATAAGGAGAAATGATTTCTCTTGTAAGGACAGATATATATGAATAAGAGATATAAGATTGCAGTTGCCGGCACAGGTTATGTAGGAATGTCGATGGCAGTGCTTCTGGCACAGAATAATAAAGTGCCGGCAGTAGATATAGTACCTGAAAAGGTTGATATGATCAACAAGAGGAAATCGCCAATCCGGGATGAATATATAGAAACATACCTTGCGAAAAAGGAGCTTGATTTAACAGCCACACTGGATGCAGAAGAAGCATATACCGGTGCTGATTTTGTTGTTATAGCAGCGCCTACAAACTATGACAGCAGACAGAATTTCTTTGATACCACTGCTGTAGAAGCAGTTATAAAGCTCGTAATGGAGTATGCGCCGGATGCAGTAATGGTAATTAAGAGTACCGTACCTGTCGGTTATACCGAATCAATACGTAAGAAGATGGGAACGGAAAATATAATCTTCAGTCCCGAGTTTTTAAGGGAATCAAAAGCGCTTTATGACAACCTTTATCCGAGCCGTATTATTGTCGGTACGGATATGAAAAATGAAAGGCTGAAAGAATCTGCATATACATTTGCAGGGCTTCTTAAGGAAGGCGCATTAAAAGAAGATATAGATACGCTTATCATGGGCTTTACTGAGGCGGAGGCCGTTAAACTGTTTGCAAATACATATCTGGCTCTGAGGGTTTCATATTTTAATGAGCTTGATACATACGCAGAGATGAAAGGACTGGATACACGGAAGATTATAGAAGGGGTCTGTCTGGACCCCCGTATCGGTATGCATTACAACAATCCTTCGTTTGGATATGGAGGCTACTGTCTGCCTAAGGATACTAAACAGCTTCTGGCAAACTATGCCGATGTACCGGAGAATTTGATAGAGGCGATAGTTGAGAGCAACAGGACAAGGAAGGACTTCATAGCCGACCGGGTGCTTGAAATGTCTGGGGCATATGAAGCCAACAGCAGCTGGGATGCAAAAAAAGAGAAGGAAACGATTATAGGCGTATACCGGCTGACAATGAAGACAGGTTCTGATAATTTCAGACAGAGCAGCATACAGGGAGTAATGAAAAGGATAAAGGCAAAAGGGGCGACAGTCATTATATATGAACCTTCATTAAAAGATGGCGAAACGTTTTTTGGAAGTAAGGTTGTTAATGATTTGGGAGAATTTAAGAAGCAGAGCATGGCGATTATTGCAAACAGGTATGACAG
>CANQEL010000018.1 GCA_947594855.1 uncultured Lachnospiraceae bacterium | reverse complement strand
AGTATTGCCACTGTTAATAAAAAGGGCGTGGTAACTGCCGTAAGTGCAGGAAACACAAAAATAACCGTAACTGCAAAAAGCAATAAAAAGGTAAAGAAGACTGTTAAAGTTACGGTGAAGAATAAGACACCACAGGCTGTACAGGGTAATACATCTTCTAATAATACTTTGGGACAGAATGTGCAGAACATGCCGCAGGCAACTAATGTTCCGGTTGGCAATAATGAGCCTGCAAAAACGGATGAGCCGATGCAGCCGGGAAAACCGACTACAGAACCAGAATATTCCGATAAAAATGAAAATGATGTAGCAGCCCTTCAAAAGATAATAAAAGAACAGAGGGAGCTTGGTGCAAGAATTAGAGAAGATATAAATTATAATAATTCATATAAATGGGAAAATGGGAGACTTATAGGAATTGATTGGGCTAGCGGCGGTATCTATGATTTAAAAGGTAATTTGAAATTATCAGATTTTACTGCACTGACATATTTGAATTGCTCTAATAACCAGATAACAAGTTTGGATGTGAGCAATAACAAGGCGCTGACAGAGTTGACTTGCTATAATACCCAAATAACAAGTTTGAATGTGAGTAATAACAAGGCACTGACATATTTGGATTGCTCTAGTAACCAGATAACAAGTTTGGATGTGAGCAATAATAGTGCATTGACAAAGTTGGATTGCGCAGATACCCAGATAACAAGTTTGAATGTCAGCAATAATAAGGAGCTGACAGAGTTGAACTGCTGCTTTAACCAGATAACAAGTTTGGATGTGAGCAATAATAAATCGCTGACAGAGTTGTATTGCTATGATAATCAAATAACAAATTTGGATGTAAGCAATAACAAGGCGCTGACAGAGTTGAACTGCTGCTTTAACCAGATAACAAGTTTGGATGTGAGTAATAACAAGGCACTGACATATTTGGATTGCGATAGTAACCAGATAACAAGCTTGGATGTGAGCAATAATACGGCGCTGACAAAGTTGACTTGTTATAATACCCAAATAACAAGTTTGAATGTCAGCAATAATAAGGCGCTGACAGAGTTGAACTGCGGCTTTAACCAGATAACAAGTTTGGATGTGAGCAATAATACGGCGCTAACAAAGTTGACTTGCTATGCTAACCAGATAACAAGTTTGGATGTGAGCAATAATAAAGCACTGACATTTTTGGTTTGCGGGAATAACCAGATAACAAGTTTGGATGTAAGCAATAATAAATTGCTGACAGAGTTGTATTGCAATAATAATCAAATAACAAATTTGGATGTAAGCAATAACAAGGCGCTGACAGAGTTGGATTGTAGTTATAATCAGATAACAAGTTTGGATGTAAGCAATAATAAATTGCTGACAGAGTTGTATTGCAATAATAATCAAATAACAAATTTGGATGTGTCAAATTGTCCTGAATTATTTAATGAAGATGGAAGGTTATCATACGATGAGGGTGTAGTCATAATAAAATAGCTGGTAACAATTTCTGTATAGAGTAATATTTTATAGGGCAGAGAGCATCTGGGAAGGCATGTCACTCTGTTATAAGACTGTTTGAGACCGTTGGTGCTTAAATAGCGTATTTTGCTATTTTATGCACCACTACGTGGCGAAACAAGTGGAAACGTGTCTTATAACAGAGAGACCATGTCCTGACCGGATACATTTGCTTTTATTGTTAATTCTTTTTGGAACGTTTCTCATTACACTGCTTGCCTACATAGATAGGAAGAACAAGCAAAAATAAATAAGCCTACCTTGTTACTTAGCCAGTCAAGGTAAGCTTATAATCTACTACGAGGCTAACCACTTTGTGGGCGGTTGCTTTTATATGAATAAGATATTATACAATAAATAAAATGTCAATACATATTTTGAAATACATAAATTATAATATTACATTGAGTGAGGAGCATCTGGGAAGGCATGCCGCTCTGTTATAAGACTGTTTGAGCCCGCCAGTGCTTAAATAGCGTATTATGCTATTTTATGCACTGCTGCGAGGCGAAACAAGTGAAAACGTGTCTTATAACAGAGTGAGCATGTCCTGACCGTGATGCGGTTGCTATTACTTCTTAATCTTAACCGTAATACTTCCTTTAACCTTTCCTGCTTTAGCGGTAACCTTAACTTTACCGGCCTTAAGCGCTTTAAGTTTTACGGTATTCTTTTTAGCGTCTGTAAGCTTAGCAAGTTTTTTCTTGTTAATACTCCATTTAACCTTACCTTTGACATTAGCAAGCTTAGCAGTAAGTTTAATAGACTTACCGACTTTTACACTCTTCTTGCCCTTTATCTTAACAGATGCTTTAACTGCAGGAGTCTCAGGAGTTGTTACTACAGGTGGCTGGGTTCCATTACCGTTACCCGGTGTGGTTGACGTATTATTATCCACAACAGGCGGTTTTTCCTTCTTTGTAAAACTCCAGGTATCCAGATTGAACAGCTTGGCATTTTCCTGGCCCCTTGCTATAAAATACACATCATGTATTCCTTTTATCTGCTCTTTTATATCTATCTGAAAATCTTTATAAGTATTGGTACTTCCAGTGTCAGTAATGTTTACCGTACCTATTATCCTCTCATCATCAGTACCATAGTCAAGCCATATTTCAAGGTCGCCCGATACCGTATCGTTTTCAGGATTAAATATCTCTATTCCTTTGTCGTCAATTATCGGATTTTCTGCATAAGTTCCTGCACCGGCGGCGGCTGATACAGTAAATCCTGTGACTTCTTCATCTCCAAAATCAACATTAGCTACTTTGATGTAGTCTTCGTTGTCAATATCGCATACAGCTACTCCGTAACGTGCTGCCGACTGCCAGAAAGCTTCTTTTCCTGTTACAGGGTCTATTTCTGTATATGCTTCCTTTGCCTTCGTTTTAACTCCGCGTCCTGTGCCATTAAAACCACCTTCTGCCCCTCCGAGATTGGATGTCCAGCATATGGTCTCAGCTTCGTTTACTTCATACGGATTAAGCGTTCCTATCGGGTTTACGCTAAAGAACGGAGTCCCTTTTGTTGTATCTTCTACTCCCTGCCAGAGAAGAGCCGCAACATCATCTGCAGTCTCTTTTACTATCAGGTTATTTTCATCATACTGAAATTCCTTAACGCACACGGAGCGGTCTGAACCGGTTCCGCCGACAAGCATATCATTAAGATAGAAAAGATAATTATTTCCCTTAAATTCCACTACTCCGGGGTGTATGCAGGAATTTCCGTTTTCCCTGTCCATTACAAGTCCCCTGTATGTCCACGGTCCTATTGGAGTCGGAGCCGATGAATATTCTACCGTCTCACCGGGGATACGTCCGCCTACAAAAAACAGAAAATAATCATCAGTTCCCTCTTTGCCGTCGTCATGTTTTATAACCCACGGTCCTTCTTCAAAAGCGCATCTTTTTTCATGCAGCTCGGATGAACTCTCCATAGGGAATTTATTCTTATCTTTATCTATATTATTTTTACCCTGCGTAGGTTCTCCAAAAGATTCATATCCCTCATCATCAAATATCTGGAAACTATGAAGTCCCGGCCTTACTTCGCCAAGTATCTTATTATCATCATTTGAAAATCTCGGGTCTATTGCGCTCTCTTCTTCAGACAATACCCCGTCGCCATCGGTATCAGGGTCTACATCTAACAGATTATTTGTCAGTTTGCAGTAACGCAGATATGGATTGCCCCAGTAAAGATATATGTCATAATTCTCAACATCATCAGGATTTCCATGGTCTTCAATATATACTGCCGGGTCAATATTGCCGCCTCCCCAGCCTCCGTCTATAAGATATTTGCCGGGTGTTGCGTCTACAAACGGTCCCCATGGATTTTCTGATACGGCTACGTCAATCTTTGTTCCGTTAAACGGCGCAAACAGATAATATCTGTCTTCCCACAGACCTCCTTCTACCTGCGTTTTCAGTTTAACCACATGCTGTGCCCACGCACGCCAGTTGCCTGTTCCGTCAAAGGTTTCTGCATGTGCAATCTGCCCGTGGTCTGTCCAGTTCACCATATCTTTTGATGAAAAGCATCTCCACTCATTCATCAGACTCCAGTCATCAGTTGCAGAATCTCTTCTTTCATCCCTGGTGGTATATACATATATCGTATCTCCCACAACAAGCGGTGAAGGGTCTGCCGTATAAATAGTCTGTATTATCGGATTTTCTGCTTTTACGCTAACCTGCGGTATGTATATGCTTCCGCACAGCAGAGCTAACGACATACATACTGCAAATATTGATTTTATATACTTCCCCATAAAAAATTGCCTCCTGTCTATATTATTTATATATACATTAATTATCATAACAATTTGACATCCATTCTGCAATGATATAAACTAATATATAATTGATTTTTCTTACAATTATTTGATTTAACACAAAATTTTCTGCCATAATCATACAGACAAAGGAAGTGTTCGTATGTTCCGTACAAAGCATGTCATGTCGCACAGTCTGCCCACAAACTTTTTTGAATCCGATATGCCAAACGGCATAGATTATGATTTACTCCTTATACCACAGAGTCCGATATATGTCAGGGTAGATTCTGAAATCAATGAATATCCGCCTTTTACCGCATTTTATTTTCCAAAAAATACTCCGTACTATTATGCTCCTGCAATAAAAGACGGCGAAGTATACGAAGACTGCTTTATACAGTTTATAAGCGACGATAATTTTATGCAAAACCGGCTTATTCCAATCGGACAGCCAATATATCTTCAGGATGCTGCTAATATAATAACCCTTACAGAACTTCTGGCATTTGAAAATTTTTTCAGAAACGAAAACAGCGACCTTATTATCGACTTTCTTATGAAAACAATTATTTTAAAAATACATGACTCCGTACCGAAAACTGATATTATTCCATACAGAAATGAACTTTATGAACTAAGGCAGTCTATCGCCCAATCGCCTGAGAAACAATGGAACCTGTCTGAAATGGCAGAAAGCCTTCACATAAGTCCCGGTTATCTCCACCTGCTGTACAAAAAATTATTTTTTACCACATGCAAACAGGATGTCATTGCAGGCAGAATTGAAAAGGCAAAACATCTGCTTGCGCAAAGCAGCCAGGATATAAAAAATATTTCCTACGCCTGCGGCTATAACAATACCGAGCATTTTTGCAGGCAGTTCTATAAATGTACCGGAAGCACTCCGTCTGAATATAGGAAACGTCATCTGAACTGATATTATTCTCCTATATTTACAAACGTCTGGTATATATTAATAAAACCGTACCCCCAACTTCTGTCAGGCACTGATATTCCCTGCCTGTCTGCACCTCTTATAAGCAGATTCTTTGCACTTAGGCTATTCGTTGTCTGATTGTCCAGGCTCCATTCCGCAATAAGCGCAACCGCTCCGCCTCCTATTGCACATGCCATGCTTGTACCTGTGACTTCACCATATCCGCTGACACTTCCCGAAGGCAGTGCCGTAAATACCCCTGCCGCAGGAGCCGTAATATCAGGCTTTATTCTGCCGTTTCTAGCATATCCCCTGCTTGAATTAATATACAGCGAATCTCCCGCTACATTGCTTCCTGCAAATGTAATAACCGCTGCCGCATTACCCGGTTCGCATATTGTTATATTTGGGTCAGGTTCAATAAAAACAGCATTTGCCGGGTTAAATTGTTCTATCGGAAGCCATATATCAAAATTACTTGGCGTTTCGCTGGTCTGTATCACCCTTATAATCCATAGTCCCTGGGCAGGATTAATAAACCTGAAAAACATAAGCTCGTCGCCTGACCCCCGCTCCACAAGCTCCGATGTAATATTTACTATAGAATTGTTAAGAAGGAATTCCAAAGACCGCCTCTCATTAAACCTTGCTTCTATTATTCCTGAAAAAACACCTATCGGCGGCTTAATCTGAACTGCAAACGTAGCGGGTGTCCTGCCCCATAGTTCCATTATAAATCCCTGCGACTGCCTGTCTACAAATATTTCAACTTCCTGTGACTCATCCCTGGACAGTACACGGCCGCCAAAATGATGCGCGCGGCCTCCTTCATTTCCGGCAGCCGTACACATATATATACCCGGCGTCACAGCTAACGAATTCATATACTCTCCCAGAAATCCGCTTCCGTTATGGTCTCCCTGATTCGTTCCAAGCCCAAAACATAAAACAATAGGCTTATTCTGCTGCCTTGCCACCTGCATGATATATTTTATTCCTAACAGTATATCATTTTCCTGAAAAGCATCCGAATCTTCTTCAATCCTGTAAAAATCCTTAAAAATATTTTTTGCCTGTTTAAGTTTTACCACAACAAGCTCCGCAAGCGGCGCTACTCCCGAAAAATCTTTATCTTCAATAATTCTCCCTGCCGCTGCCGCTGCTATTGCAGTGCCGTGTCCATTGCCGTCAATAAGCGAATCCAGCTCGTTTCCTCCGGTACTTATAGCCTCATTTATCATTTCCCTGCTGTATTCCGAACCATACACAAATCCTTCAGGCGGCGTACCGTTACGGTCAGTCTGATTCCATGCAGATACAATTTTGCTTGTATTATTTTCTCTTATAAATGCTTCATGCCTGAAATCTATTCCTGCATCAATTATCCCTACCAGAACCCCCTGCCCGTACAAATTAATAAAAGGCTGCCGTCTGAGCATAAGAACCCCGGTTTCCTCCAGCGCGTCTGTATTAAGGAAACCGTAGCACTTAGGCAAAAAACGATAGCCTATATTATTAATTGAAAATCCACTCTGCAGTACTGATGCATATACTACCGCCTGTCTGTTATTTACCTGCTGTATACATGATACCGTAACATCGGGCAGCTCAGATAGAATCCCCTTATCATTGTCAATAATAAGGTCTGCATATTGCTCTGAATAGATAATTTCTTCACATTCTGCATCAGTCGGCATGATATTACCTGCAAAACATTTATTAATTTATTATACGTTATCAGCCTTAAGCGGTGCCTGGCCAATTCTTTTTGTACTGCCTCTCATTTCGATTATAGGTGAACCGGTATTTTCAATATATTCACGTGTAATAATAACCCTGCCTATCATATCATCCTTCGGTATTTCATACATGATATCAAGCATGAGTTCTTCAATTATTGCCCTGAGGGCTCTTGCGCCAATCTTTTTCTTAACCGCTTTTACCGCAATGGCTCTTAGCGCATCCTCCTCAAACACAAGATCCACCTCATCCATCCTTAGCAGTTTCTGATACTGTTTTAATATCGCATTCTTCGGCTGTGTAAGCACTTTAACCATCATATCCTCATCCAACGGGTGAAGCACGCTTATTATCGGAATTCTTCCCAAAAACTCCGGAATCATCCCAAATTCACGTAAGTCCTCAACTGTAACCTGCTCAAGAATACTTTCATCATTTTTGTACATATTTTTTATGTCAGCCTGAAATCCCATCGAGCTGCTCTTATTAAGTCTGTTTATAATTATCCTGTCAAGATCCGGGAATGCTCCTCCGCATATAAACAGAATGTTAGATGTATTTACCGTGTACAGCGGCACCATAGCGTTTTTACTTGTAGCTCCAACAGGAACTTCCACATCGCTTCCCTCAAGCAGTTTAAGAAGACCCTGCTGTACTGATTCACCGCTCACGTCTCTGGAATTGGTATTATGTTTCTTTGCAATCTTATCTATCTCGTCAATAAATACTATTCCGTGTTCCGCTTTATCAACATCATTTCCTGCTGCTGCCAGAAGTTTGGATATTACGCTCTCAACATCATCTCCAATATAACCTGCCTCCGTAAGCGCTGTTGCATCAGTTATTGCCAAAGGTACTTTAAGCATCTTGGCAAGTGTTTTTACTATATAGGTTTTGCCGCTTCCTGTCGGGCCAAGCATAAGAAGGTTTGATTTTTCAATATTCACTCCGTCGTCATATGATTTATCCCTCTCCGAAAAAACACGCTTGTAATGGTTATACACTGCGACAGACAGAATTTTCTTAGCTTTCTCCTGTCCGACAACATGCTCATCCAGATTGCTTTTTATGATATGTGGCGGTGGAAGCTTATCGATTGTAAGTTCTGCTTCCTCCTGCCTTTCTTCTTCTGAATCTTCCTTAACCCGGCTTTTTTTGACAGTCTGCCTTCGTATCATCTCATCCTTGATATTTTCCATGTTTGGCATATCCATCATAAATGCCATGCCATTATTGTTAAGCTGGTTAAATGTTGTCTGCATACAGTCAACGCAGACATTTATATTATTAGGCATTTTAATAATCCGGCCTGCCTTGCTTTCCGGGCGGTGGCATATATAACATACGTCTTCGGGTTTATTTTTGTCATCCTTATTATCTGTTCCCATTTAACTATCACCTCTGTTAATTTAAATATATATTATACATAATCTCTTTGTTAATAGCAAGAAAAACAGATTCCAGTACAGGAACCTGCTTTTCCATAACTTATATTAAATGAAAGAGGGGTAAATCACCATGGAAGTATGCTATCAAAGAAATCATCATAATTTGAATCATCATCATAATCATCATAGCTGTCATAATCGTCATCATCATACTGTCCGCCATTGCCTGGATTTGTATTCTGATTTGTATTCTGATTTGTATTTTTATTTACACCTGCTTCTTCCGCAGTAACAAGCGTTACCTTAACTTCCATCTCATTATAACCATTTTTCTGCTCATTCTGTCTGTAAAGCTTAACGGTCACTTCTGTTCCCGCACGCATACTGTTTACTTTATCGACTGCCGCCGAGCTTGAGTTAACCGCAGTATCGTTAATGGATACAATAATATCTCCATCTTCTATACCGGCTTTATCAGCAGGTCCGTTGTCTTTCACATCGCTTACATATACTCCGTCCGGTACCCCGTACATCTCAACGGCGTCGCTTGATATATTCTGGAGGGTTACGCCCATATATCCTTTTTCTTCTTCGGTAAGGGTTTCCCTGTTCATAAGGTCGTTTATTATCGGAATTGCTGAAGATATCGGAATGGCAAAGCACATTCCCTCAACCTGCGTATCGCTTATCTTGGCGCTGTTAATTCCTACTACTTCGCCATTTACATTAAGAAGAGGTCCGCCGCTGTTGCCGCCGTTTATTGCAGCGTCAGTCTGCAGGAAATTCATAGTCTTTGTTCCTCCGGTATTTTCATCCTGCATATCAAGTTTTCTGTCTTTTGCGCTTATATATCCTACTGTCACGGACTGTCCCATTCCCTGCGCGTTGCCTATTGCTATCGCCATCTGTCCTACCTTGATATCATCAGAATCTCCAAGCACTGCAACCTTTATTGCTTCAAGCGTATCATTCTTAACGTCATCCAACGAAACTGCAATTACTGCAAGGTCTGCCTGTGCATCGCTTCCTTTTACAACAGCTTCTGCCGTGGAGCTGTCAACAAATGTAACCTGTATTGCCGTAGCATCTTCTACAACATGGCAGTTGGTCGCCAAAAGCAGTTCCTTGTCATTCTGCCCTACGATAAATCCTGTTCCTCCTGTCGGAACCTCCTGCTCGTAATGCTGTCCGAATACTGAATAGCCCTCAACCGATGTAGTACTTACTATAGATACAACGCTCGGCATCGCTTCTTCAACTATCTCCGATACATCAACCGGATTACCGCTTATATTGTCTGATTCAACGACCGATACCGGCCTGGTTGTAGCAATTGCCTCTTTATCCTTTACATCAGCCGTCTTATTGTTATCCTGGTCTTTGGATACCATATTGTCACTGCTTGCAACCCTGATGTAATTAACCATGCCTCTGCATACCATAAATACACCGCCAATAAAAACAAGACCTGCAAATATGCTGGCAAATATTATAAGTAACTTCTGCCATTTCTTATTATTCTTATTCTTATTTGGTTCTGTATTATTTGGCTCTGTATTAACAGGTCCGTTATTGTCAGGATTGTTATCCCAGTAGTTGTTCTGGTTATAATAATTATCCATAATCACATCTCCTTTTTGTTATCTTGCCGCTAATTATATTTTCTATTTGTGTTCACTTTGTGAATAGTAAAAGTTTATATTGTGAATTTATCAATTATGGTTTATTATGTAAATCGTAAGGATTTACCTGACGTTAAGAAAGGATGAAATTGTTTGATTAAGGAAAACCAGAAACTTTTAAATATTCTTCACTTTGTAATAGATATACTGATAATTGTATTTTCATTTTATTTCGCTTTCTTTCTGAGATTCAATGAGGAACACAGTATTCTTATACGGCTCGGAATCATAACCAGACCATACGGCGGATATCTTTCCCTATCCAGATACATTCCAATGCTCGGATACATGATTCCTTTCTATATCATTGCCTATTATTTATTCAATTTATACAATCCGAAAAGAACCCTTGGCAGAAAAATGGAACTGTGGGCCCTGATTAAAGCAAATGCAATAGGAATACTATACTGCACTACTATATTATATTTCTTTAAGGAAATTAATTATGCACGTTTATTCCTGGCAATCTTCTTCATATTAAATACAATACTTGATTTTCTTTTCAGGCATCTGGTATCAAGATGCCTCAAAAAACTCAGGCGCAGGGGGCGTAATCTTAAACATGTACTGCTTGTCGGATACGGGCGTACTGCCGAAGCCTATATAGACCGTATACTCGCTCATCCCGACTGGGGATTTTATATACACGGCGTACTTGATGACAATACGCCTGCCGGCAAAGATTACCGCGGAATCAAAATAACCGGACCGGTAAACAGCCTCACAAAACTTCTTTCAACTAATGAATTTGACGAAATTATCATTACGCTTAACATAGACGAATATGAAAAGCTTGAAAATATTGTCGCCACTACAGAGAAATTCGGTGTACACACAAAATTTGTACCTGACTATAATAACATTATACCTACACGTCCTTATACCGAAGATCTTGACGGGCTCCCTGTAGTACATGTGCGCAAGGTACCTTTAAGCAGTCCGGTAAACAGAGCTATCAAAAGGCTGTTTGATATTTTTGGTTCAATTATATGCATAATAATATTCTTTATACCTATGCTTATAGTTGCCGCTCTTGTAAAGTTCACTTCTTCAGGTCCTCTTATATTTAAGCAAAAAAGAATCGGACTCCATAACCACGAATTTAATATGTATAAATTCAGGTCCATGAGAGTACAAAGCGAAGCCGAGGAGAAAAAAGCATGGACAACAATTAATGACCCACGTATCACGCCCGTCGGCAAATTTATAAGAAGTACAAGCCTTGACGAGCTTCCACAGTTCTTTAATGTCCTTAAAGGAGATATGAGTCTTGTAGGCCCGCGTCCCGAAAGACCTTATTATGTAGATAAATTTAAAGAAGAAATTCCACGTTACATGGTAAAACACCAGGTACGGCCCGGAATCACCGGCTGGGCGCAGGTTAAAGGTTACAGAGGCGATACTTCTATCAGAAAACGTATAGACTGCGATATATATTATATTGAAAACTGGACTCTTGGATTTGATATAAAGATACTGTTTATGACTTTATTTAAAGGCTTTATTAACAAAAACGCATATTAACGGAGGTACCATATGGCTTCAAAAAAGCGCCATAAAGCAGGGAAAATACTTCTTATCATAGAAATAATACTCATACTTATTGCTGCTTTTATCGCTATAATTGTAATTGTATTTGGCAAACTTAAAAGCGCCGAGTGGAACGATAACGATATTTACATGAACCAGATAAACGACGACAATATTGCCGACTACACTAATATTGCGCTTTTTGGTGTGGATTCAAGAGAAAATGACCTCACAAAAAATACCAGAAGCGACTCAATAGTCATTGCAAGCATCAACAAAAAGACAAAAAAGATTAAGCTTGTATCTATATACAGAGATACCTATGTATATATTCCTGAGCATGGATATACCAAACTTAACCACGCCTATGCATACGGCGGTCCAAAGCTTGCAGTAGAAACCATTAACAGAAACTTTGACCTGAATATACGCGACTTTGTAACCGTGAATTTCAGCGCCGTTACAGACGCCGTTGACGCCCTTGGCGGAATCGAAATAGATATTACGGAAGAAGAACTTGATTACGTAAACAGATACGCCAAAGATGTAGCTAATATCAACAATAAAGAATGGACTAAAATAAAAAAACCGGGAAAGCAGACCCTCACAGGAGTACAGGCAACCGGTTATTCACGTGTGCGCTACACAAAAGGCGGCGATTTCACAAGAGCCAGCCGCCAGAGAACAGTCATTGAAGCAATGCTCAAAAAGGCAAAGCATACTAACCCGGTAAAGCTCATCAAAGCCGCTGATGCTATTCTGCCACAGATATGCACCGGAATGAAAAACACTGAATTTATGGGACTTGCTATGTCCTTCCCGTTCTATTCAATAGACGAACAGACAGGATTTCCATTTGACAATAAAGTAATGACAATAAATAAAGCCTCCGTGGTAGTAAGCACTTCACTTTCATCAAATGTAACAAAACTCCACAATTACCTTTTCGGCACTAAAAAATATGAACCTTCACAGACTGTAAAAGACATAAGCGCGCAAATATCAGCAAAGTCATAATGATAAAGTAAATTCAACATTTGCATAAGTCTTTTTATCTTCATCATTAAACATAATAAGAATCTTATTATTATTCGCGCACACATACGGAATCATAACATCACCAAGAAATGCCTGCTTTCTGTATTCTGCGCGTATCCTTTTTATATTGTTGTTACGATTTTTGAGACAGTCTGCAGGTATGTAATCTGAGGCCATATGAACATACTGACTGTTATTGACATGATTATTAGTATCGAGATTGTGTACTCCTATAATAATCTTATCTGAAGTACATATACCGGCGTCTTTATATACCCTGAGCTTCCTGTCGGTATATTCCATATCCAGCCTGTCATATATTCCGTAAGCTGATATCATCTCTTCACTTATAAGCTGCGGTTTCATTCTTTCCATATTTATAAGAGACCATATTGAATTGGCAAGTGCAAGTACCTTTCCATCCATATCCCTAAGCAGGAAATTCCTATAGCCAAAATATCCCTTAAAATCGTATGCAAATGTAGATACCAGAACTTCGTTTCCGAATTTCGGCATTTCATTAATATCTATCTGCCATGAATTAAGAACCCAGGCAATATTACGTTCATTAAGATATTCAAGACCTACTCCGACATCCTCGGAATGAAATATTGCACAATCCTGAAAATAGTCCAAAAGAGCAAGAGGCGACAGAAATCCATTCCTGTCAACCTCACTGTATCTTATTCTTGCATTAAATGTATACATATTTACCAGACCTCATTAAATATTTCAGAAAAATATCCTGAATCAGATACCGGCTCTCCCGCAAATGAAAGATGGCTGGTATCACCTATTACCTGACTTCTGAAATACGCCCTGCCGGGCTGTCTCTCCTCACTGTTAAGTATAGTAACCGAAGTTGGCGCAAGGAATGTTCCATGCCACAGCACCGGAGCCGATATTCCGAGAATATGAGCCAGCATTACCATTGTTACGCCAAAATGACAAAAGATAACTATTGTATCGTCACTATGTTTATCAAACGTATAATATCTTCCTTTTCGTATGTACCCGTATCCGGCAAGTATTCCATCAATACCATTGCACACGCTCTGCCACTCATGGTTAATGTCATTTGAGCTTGAAGACATGAGCTTAGACACCGCCCAGTTATCCCTATCATACATATCTTCCATCTCAGTCCAGTAATCCGGCATGAAATCCCAGCATATATAATCGTGTCCTGTAGCCGGATTTACCACATGTCCTTCAAACTCCCGGAGCCACGGATATTCCGTTGCCGTTCTGCCAACCTTATTAAGCGTGCAGGATGCCGTGGCCCTCGCCCTGCCAAGCGGTGAACAATAAAATGCGGAAACATCCCATTTACTTACACGCTCAGCAAGCAGCTTTGCTTCACGCCACCCTTTTTCGGTAAGTGAATCAATAGAATAATCCGGGTCTCCATGCCTTATAAATATTATTCTCATAATATCCCCTTAAATGAACAGTTTCATCAGCTCATCTACACAATCATTAACTTCTTTTCCGGTAGTATCTATAACAATATCTGCATGACGCGGAGCCTCATATGGGCTGTTCACTCCCGTAAAGTTAAGAATCTCATTGCTTTCAGCCTTTGCATACAGCCCCTTAACATCACGTCGTGCACACTCCTCTTTCGGAGTAGAAACATATACTTCATTAAATGCCTCTCCCAGTATATCCGCAGCATTCTTTCTGTCACTTTCATAAGGCGCTATACATGATACCATAACTATAATTCCCGCATCATTTAACAGACGCGCTGCTTCTGCAATTCTTCTTATATTCTCAGCACGGTCTTCTTCCCCGAATCCAAGATTACTGTTCAGGCCATGCCTTATATTGTCGCCATCAAGTATCATTGTATGCTTTCCAAGCATAAGAAGCCTCTTCTCAAGGGCATTTGCAAGTGTTGATTTACCTGCGCCGCTAAGACCGGTAAACCATATTGTCTTAGCCTCCTGTCCAAGCTCTTTTTCACGTATCTGCCTCGTAATATCCATGTTCTGCCATACGACATTATCTTCACGCTTAAGTTCACGCTTCACAATTCCGCATGCAGAAGTCATATTGGTCTCACTGTCAATAAGTATGAAACATCCCAGAGAATTAATCTTCGTAAATGAAGACATTACTATCTTATCAGCAGTCATAATCTCACATACGCCTATTTCATTCTTCTTTAATGTCTCACATGACTTGCGTTTACCTGAATTGATATCAATACTGTGGCATACTCTCGTTACCGAAGCCAGAATCTTCTTCGTTCCAAGTTTAAGATAATAGCTCTTTCCGGTCTGAAGTTCATTATCATCCATCCACAGCACTTCACTTCTGAACAGGTTTGCAACTATTGCCTTATCATCATTATTTACAAGAACACATCCCCTTGATATGTCCATTTCCCTGTCAATTACGAGTGTTACAGGCTGTCCGCTTACAGCTTCCTCTACCTGTTTATCACATACATATACTTCCTTCACAACAGCCGTTTCGCCGCTTGGAAGTGATTTAATTGTATCTCCCGGTTTTATTATGCCTTCCTCAATCTGTCCCTGGAATCCCCTGAACTTATAGTCAGGCCTGCACACTCTTTGAATAGGCATAACAAAATCTTTGTCTGTATTTTCCTTTTCTGTCTCAATATCTTCAAGATATGCAAGAAGAGGCACACCGTCATACCACGGTGTCTTATCTGATTTCTCAGTAATATTATCGCCTTTGGTTGCCGATACCGGAATAACATATATGCTTTCCGAATCTATATCTTTCATAAGTTCCATTATATCGGCCTTAATCTTATCGTATACACGTTTATCATAATTAACAATATCCATCTTGTTAATTACAAATACGAAATGCTTAATTCCCATAAGGGCACATATTCTTAAATGTCTCCTGGTCTGTATAAGCACACCCTTTGAAGCATCCGTAAGAAGTATCGCAAGCTCGGCAAAAGATGCGCCAACTGCCATATTCCTTGTATACTCTTCATGGCCCGGCGTGTCGGCTACTATAAAACTTCTCTTTTCAGTTGTAAAATATCTGTAAGCAACATCTATAGTAATTCCCTGCTCACGCTCTGCCATAAGTCCGTCAAGAAGAAGCGAGTAATCAGGCTCACCGTCATTGCTGCCTATTTTACTGTCCATTTCAAGCGCTTTCTTCTGGTCCGCAAATATAAGCTTCGCATCATAAAGCATATGTCCTATAAGCGTTGACTTTCCGTCATCAACACTTCCGCATGTAATAAATTTAAGAAGGCTTTTCATTAGAAGTATCCCTCCCTTTTTCTTCTTTCCATACTTGCAGCTCCCTCATAATCTATAACCCTGCTTGTCCTCTCAGAGGATACTGCGCTAAGTGTTTCTTCTATAATCTCCGGAAGGGTCTCCGCATCTGATTCAATTCCACCCGTAAGAGGATAACAGCCAAGTGTACGGAAACGTACCTTTTTCATTTGGACTTTTTCTCCCTCTCTCAGTTTCATTCTGTCATCATCAACCATGATAATATTACCGTCACGGTATACAACAGGCCTTTCTTTTGCAAAATACAGCGGAACAATAGGTATATTCTCACGCTCTATATACTGCCATATATCCCTCTCTGTCCAGTTTGAAAGAGGAAATACCCTTATGCTTTCACCCTTTATTATCTGCGCATTATACAGCTTCCACATCTCAGGTCTCTGGTTTTTAGGCTCCCAGGCATGTTTACTGTTACGGAATGAAAATATTCTTTCTTTTGCGCGCGATTTTTCCTCGTCACGCCTTCCGCCGCCAAACGCAGCCGTGAATCCGTATTTATCAAGCGCCTGTTTAAGCGCCTGGGTTTTCATTACATCAGTATATATAGAACCATGATCAAAAGGATTAATCCCTTTCTTTACACCTTCTTCGTTGGTGTATACTATCATTTCCATCCCTGTTTCCTTAGCCATCCTGTCACGGAATTCAATCATTTCATGAAACTTCCATGTAGTATCAATATGCATAAGCGGAAACGGCGGCTTCTCCGGATAAAATGCCTTCTGCGCCAGCCTCAGCATTACCGAGCTGTCTTTTCCAATGGAATAGAGCATTACAGGCTTCTCACATTCGGCAACAACTTCACGCATGATATATATTGCTTCCGCTTCCAGCCTGTCAAGCTGTGATAAGTTACTCATTATTCTCCTCCTGATTGTTAATCTCAAATTCTTTTTCTGTGTCATATAACTCTCCAAGACACCGTATATAGAGATGATATCTGTCTTTTTCAAGTCTGTCAATACCAATAGTCATATAATATCCATAATTATATGTTATAGCCAGAATTTCCTGTTTAGTTCCCGTATAGTCAACAACATAAGTATTGTGTTCACCTACCAGATACAGATGCGATATAATGTGGTCTACACCATACATATATAACGTATTTCCAAATAATCTGAAATCCGCTCTTGCAATTCTCTCAGTATGATCCAGTTCTTCCCATTTTCTGCCGTTAAGCATACGTTCAAACTCAATTTCTTTCTGTTTACGTGTCTTCATCTTGCCATCACGTTTACCCATCCTGTTTGCGCCTTCAGGTCTCGGAGGAACAGTGCGGGCGCCTGCAACATCTATAGGCTCAGTCTTTTCAGGATATTCAATCTCTCCAAATGCAACCGGAGTTGTACTTATTTTTTCCGCAAGTGAACTAAAGTTAAATTCAAAAGGATACGCCCTGTAAAATTTATTTTTTATTCCTATAAGATATTGCAGCTCGCCATCAGAATACGAATAATCATATATAAGAGCCGGCATTTTCTTATACTTTTTATCAAGACAGCCGCTCATCATTAAGAACCGGTCTTTTTCTCTTGAAAATACTGCATTGGAGCGGACTGTAGATTTTTCACTGACAAATCTTTTATGAAGTTTTACCGTCTTCGTCTTTTCATTTATAAAATATACATTGCCATATGAACAATCATCATTATCAAAATTGTCTGTCTGCCTTCTGCTTTGGTAATGATTGTCATACAGCATTATCCTCGATACATCCGGATCATCATCAGGTTTTCTGTCCATCTGATAACTTGCATGAGCCTGATAAAACCATTTAATATCGTCATGTTCAGGCTTCAGCACATATGACTCCATTGTTGTGCCTTTCCAGAAAAACGGGTCTCCAAGTATCCATATAAGTTTGCCTGTTGCCCAGTCTATCTTAAGCACACTGTGAAGGTTTCGTAAGCATACGATTACACAGTTGTCCTGCCGCTGGTACGATACGGTATTCATATGAGCCCAGTCTGCGCTGTCTTTAACAGACGGCTCTGTAATTATATCATCCATTTCAACTTTCTTTACAATTTTACCTGTCACCCTGTCAAGCTCGGCAACTACATCTTCACAATACTTTACAAGCGAGCTTGTTGCAACAAGGAGATTGCCGTGCGGACTCATCTCATATACGTCATGATGAAGCGCATTCTTTACATTAAGTGTACGTCTTACCCTGCCCCACAGGTCATTCTCATATGCGACTGTAGAATGAGGCACGCCAAACCCAGGTCTCAAAACACCTCTGTCCATATGAAGGAACAGGCCGTCTGAAAGGTGGAATACCCCGTAATTCTTACTTGGCTTTTTAATATAATATCTTACATTTCCTTTGGAATCTATTATTGTAGGGAACCATACATCCACCCCTGATATATAATAAAACGGATATGCGGGAGCTCCCTTTTTCAAAAATACTTTCGCAAGCTTTTGCATATCGTCAGGAAGCGGCTCCGTCTGTATATCAAACCGCAGATGCTTCACTTTCTTGTTTCCTAATGACAGTACTATATGGATTTTGTTTACAGTATCTGCAAACAGTCCGAATATAGGTATTCTATGGCTGGTAGCCGCAGGAAGTTCTCCCTTAACAAGTATATCCTCACTGCTTTCCACCCATACCTTTGCGCTTAAAGGCTTGTCGGTGTTAAATATTGCCATGGCAGAAAGAGGAACATAGCCATATGGATTTTTGACAACAAGGATATTTTTCAGATTATATTCACCTGAATCCGCAAGCTCGTTAATAACACATTCCCTTGCAAGTGTCTTTACATGGATGTTAGCCATATCTTCGATTGTGTCGGTGAATGCAATCCTGTTATCCTCTGTTATCTTCCTAAGATAGCGCTGAAAACGGCTGTCAAGATACTCATCATCAAGATAAGTAATTGCTTTAGTATACAAAAAACTGTGCTTAATTTTCTCAATCAACGCTTTAATAGCCATGAAGCCACTCCTCCATATAAAAATATATATGTATATATTAATGGATATTTTATCCAGATTCGTGTAAAATTTTTAATAAAAACATGTCATTTTTGTGTCTGCATAATTAATCATACTGGGATATATACATATTATAGTATAACCCTTTCTGTTTTATGAGAGTATCATGCGTTCCCTTTTCCGCTATAGCGCCATTATTTACGACAAGGATACAGTCAGCGCCTTTTATAGTTGACAGCCTGTGCGCAATTACAAAGCACGTGCGCCCTTTCATAAGTGCAATCATTGCTTCTGATATAGCCTTCTCAGTCCTCGTATCTACGTTTGATGTTGCCTCGTCAAGTATAAGCATCGAAGCATCGGCAAGCATAGCCCTTGCAATGGTAATGAGCTGCTTCTGTCCTTTAGATATGTTATTCCCGTCTTCCGTAATAACAGTATCATAGCCTTTAGGCTGGCTCATAATATAAGAATGAAGCTTTGCCGCCTTCGCCGCCCTTATTATTTCTTCATCGGAAGCATCTTCTTTTGCATATGCAATGTTCTCCTTTATCGTACCGGTAAAAACCCATGTGTCCTGAAGCACCATTACATATGCCTTTCTAAGCGATTCCCTTGTAACGTTCCTTATATCTTTTCCATCAATAAGAATCGCGCCTTTATCCACATCATAAAATCTCATCAGAAGATTGATAATGGTTGTCTTTCCCGCTCCTGTTGCTCCCACTATCGCTATGACGTTTCCCGGCTTTGCGGTTATATTCATATCCTTAAGTACAGGCTTTCTCTTATCATATCCAAATGTAACATTTTTTACGCACACTTCACCTTTTATATCGCTAAGCGCGGCCGCATCCTTTGCATCTGCCGATTCTTCTTTTTCGGAAAGAAGCTTAAATACCCTTTCGGCGGCGGCAAGCGCCGACATAAGTTCATTATACATATTAGCAATCTCATTTATAGGGCCTGAAAATTTTCTTGAATACAGGACAAATGAAGATATCTGTCCTATAGAAACCATATTATACAGGTAAAAAAACGCTCCGGATATTGCTACAAGCGCCAGCGACAGGTTATTAATAAATCCCACGCCCGGACCGATAATGGTTCCGTAATAATCAGCATCATAAAATGCATCTGCAGCTTCGGTATTTATATTATCAAAACCTGCTATAACGCCTTCTTCATTAGCATATGCCTGTATTGTTTTATGCCCTGAAAACATCTCTTCCGTAAATCCGTTAAGTTCACCGTATTTTTTGGAGCGTTTTGCAAATAACGGCCTTGTCTTTCTTGTCATATACCTCGTATATATAATTGAAAACGGAATAGTAACAAGAGTACTTATAACCAGTATGGGGCTTATGTAAAGCATCATTGCAAACGAACATACCACCGTAATAAAACTTGAAACTATCTGTACCACATCAGCAGACAGCGATGTATTGATTACGTCAATATCGTATGAAACCCTGCTTATTATATCTCCCGTCTGATTGGTATCATAATATCCTACAGGAATACGCGTAAGCTTATCAAATACTTCCGTTCTCATCTGTTTTGCTATACGGCGCCCAATAATAATCATAACCGATGAAAGTACATAGGACATTATTACCGACAGTATGTAAAACAATATCATGAGTCCTGCATAGTAATAAACTTTATTAAAATTCACAAGTCCTTCACCTTCGGCTATTACATCTATTGCATTGCCTGAAAGTTTTGGTCCGAGAAGGGAAAATATATTGGAAAATACCGCAAGAAATACTGCCGTTGCAGTAAGCTCCTTATACTTCAATATATACTTTATAATACGCCTTACCGTTCCTTTTGCGTCTTTAGGCTTATCTGTTTTCGTGCTGAATGGCGGCATCCCTCTTCACCTCTTTCTGTTATTCAAACGCTCCCATCTGCGACATATATATATCTTTGTATACTTCGCACTCTTTAAGAAGCGATTCATGTGTTCCAAAGCCTATCATCTCTCCCTCTTCAAGTACAAGTATATTAGTCATATCCTTAACTGAACTTACTCTCTGTGCAACTGTAATCCTTATGCTGTCACGGTATTTTTTCTTAATATTGTTCCTTATGACCGCATCGGTTTTATAATCAAGCGCGCTCGAAGAATCATCAAACACTATAATTTCCGAGTCTCCTGCAAGTGCCCTCGCAATAAGAAGCCTCTGTCTCTGTCCGCCGCTTAAGTTCATTCCTTTTATCGCAACAGGGTAATCCATGTCAAATGAACCTATCATTGCAGTTTCTGCGGCCTCCTTCGCCTTATCCGTACTTATGCCGCGTCCAAAGTTAATATTTTCATATATCGTATCATTAAATATCGTATCATTCTGAAAAACTATTCCGAATTTCTTCCGTATCTCATGCAGCGGCATATTCCTTATATCTTTTCCATGCAGTCTTATGGTTCCCACGCTTACATCATAAAATGCAAGCAAAAGGTTAAGAAGCGTTGTTTTTCCACAGCCCGTAGAACCGATAATTCCAAGCGATTCACCTTTTTTGACTTTAAAGCTTATATTTTTAAGGCTTTCGGCGCTGTTATTATCATAGCAGAAACTTACATTATCAAATTCAATAACCGTATCTTCATCATAATCCCCGCTCTCACATCCGTTATCCGTCTGCCGGTCATTCTCAGGCACCTCAAGCACAAGCGCTATCCTGTCTGCTGAAGCGCCCGCCTTTGAATATTGTATAAATATACGGTTAATACCCATAACCGCCTGAAGTATCATATTGAAATATGTAAGGAATGCAAGAATCACGCCCGGTTTCATATCGCCCGCATTAACCCTGTATGCGCCTATAACTACTATTAAAGTAAAACCTATATTTAAAAGCAGGTTCATAAGAGGATTTGGCAGCGCCATCATCATTCCTGCGCGTATATCCGCATCCGTAAGGTTTTTATTTGCATTAAAGAAACGCCTTTTTTCATATTCAGATTTTGAAAGAGCCCTGATTATCCTGACTCCGGTGATATTTTCCCTCAGAACCCTTACAACATCATCAAGCTTAGCCTGTACATTTCTGAATACCGGAATACCTTTGGAGGAAACGAATACCGTAACAAACATCATAACAGGTATCATGCATAAAAGCACAACCGACAGACGTATTTCCATTATCCCCGCTACCAAAAGCCCTCCGGTAAGCATTATCGGCGCACGCACTCCTATTCTCTGTATCATACCTATAAAACTCTGTACGTTATAAGAATCAGACGTCATCCTTGAAATAAGTGATGGAAGGGAAATTTCGTCAAAATCCGCTCCCTTAAGATATATTGTTTTTTTGAAAAGGTCTCTTCTGAGCGTATATATAGAATCCCTTGCAGTAAGCGTCGCCATACGGTTTGCTGCAACATTCATGCTTCGTACCATAACAGCAAGTATAACCATAACCAGTCCTGCTATTATCACGTGTACTATCTGCTTTTTGGGCGCAGCTTCATCAATCATATATTCAAGCATATATGGTATAAGAAGTTCCAGTATCACCGCGGCAAATTTAAGAAATACCGTTAGTGTCACTTTGCCTTTGTATGGTTTCATGTATGCCAACATTAATCTCATCTTTTATGCCTTCTTCTCTCATTTTGTCAAAATACGCACACAAACATTTTAATTTTAACGTATATTTACTAATTTACCATTAAAATTGTATTATAAAACAATTGGCGTAGGTTATTTTTTTATAATATAGGTATTATTTGGTATCCTTTTCTACATTTAACGACTTTACATTTATATCAAATCTGTTATTATTGGAATTGGAGGTAAAATAGAATGGGAATATCTAATGTGATTTCTTTACTTGGAGGCGTTGCCCTGTTTTTGTTCGGAATGTCCTTAATGGGCGACGGACTTAAAAAAGTTGCCGGCAACAAACTGGAAATTATACTTTGGAAACTTACCAACAACCCTTTAAAAGGAATACTTCTCGGAACTGCCGTTACTGCAGTTATCCAGAGTTCCTCCGCTACTACTGTTATGGTTGTCGGTTTCGTAAATTCGGGTATGATGAAAGTCGCCCAGGCAATAGGAATAATAATGGGCGCCAATATAGGAACAAGTATAACCGGCTGGATATTGTGCCTGTCTTATATCAATAATGATGCAAGCGGCGTTGCAAGTATCCTTTCGACTGCAACACTGTCCGCTATTATAGCCATCGTTGGTATAATACTGAGAATGGTATGCAGCAAGATGACGATGCGGCATCTCGGAAACATATTCCTCGGATTTTCTGTCCTTATGTTCGGTATGCAGAACATGAGCGCTGCCGTTTCTCCCCTTAAGGAAAGCGAAGCATTTATGAGCACTCTTACAGCGTTCTCCAATCCGCTTCTTGGAATCCTTATAGGTATCCTTATAACAGCAGTCCTTCAGAGTGCTTCCGCTTCTGTCGGAATACTTCAGGCCCTTACCATCACCGGGGCAGTCAACTTTTCTACTGCGCTTCCCATCATCATGGGTATGGGTATTGGAGCTTCTGCGCCTGTACTGCTTTCGGCAATCGGAACCAATACAAATGGAAAGAGGACAGCTTTCATATATCTGTTTAACGATTTGTTCGGCACGATAATATGGGCAACTATATTCTATACGGTTAATGCATTCGTACATTTTGACTTTATGGATATGCCTATGAGCCCTATATCAATCGCCCTCATAAATACAATATTCCGTACTGCAACGATGCTTGTTCTGAGTCCGTTTATAGGAAAGCTCGAACAGCTCGTATGCTTTATATTCAAAGAAAATCCGGAAGAGCTTGAAGATATCCAGGAAATCGACCAGCTTGAAGAACGTTTTATCGCGCACCCTGCGCTTGCCATAGAGCAGAGCCGTCAGGCTGTATGCTCAATGGCTAAGAAAGCCCGCAAAAATATAGCGCGTTCAATATCCCTTCTTTCTGATTATGACAAAAAACATTACAATAAAGTATATTCTAAAGAAGAAATCATCGACAAATACGAGGACAAGCTCGGCACATATCTTGTAAAAATTACTGGTGTAGAGCTTAAAGACAGCCAGACAAGGGAAGTTTCACTTATACTTCATACTCTCGGCGACTTTGAGCGTATAGGCGACCACGCCGTAAATATTGCGGATCTTGCAAATGAAATCCATGAGAAGAAAATCAAGTTTTCAAATGACGCCGTGCGCGAACTCAAAGTATTAAAGCGCGCCGTAAACGATATACTTGACCTTGCCATAGACGGGTATATTGAAAACGATATGAGCAAAGCATACAAGGTAGAACCTCTTGAAGAGGTTGTAGACCATCTGTGTTATGAACTCAAAACGCGCCATATACACCGTGTACAGTCAGGTCACTGTACTCTTAACCAGGGCTTCATATTCAATGACCTGCTTACCAATTATGAGAGAATCGCCGACTATTGTTCCAACATTGCGGTAGCAATGATTGAACTTCAGTCAGACGTATTTGATACTCACGAATACCTTAACGCTCTTAAAGATAACTCTGTTAAGGAAATAGACAACGCTGAATTCAGGAAATACTTTGAAGAATATAAGACCCGGTATTCAATATGATACCGGGCCTTTTTCCCTTAAAGATTATTAACTTCACCGATAAACAATACAGTTTGTGATACAGTGTCCCGTATAACGAATATAAACGGTCTGTCAACAATAAAATCCTTCGCAGTTTCATCGACAGCCGGCGCCGCTGCATCTTCGCCCGCATAAGTCACTGCCGCAGCTTTTGTACCTTTCTCGTCTGCCTTTAACGCAGTTTTGTGTATAAGCTTATTTATGTACAGATTATCTCCGTTTAAATCTGTTCCTATCTTTGAAAAATCTGAAGAGTCCATGTCAAATATAGTCCTGATTCCCATTTCTGCAAGAGCTTTCTCAAGTCCGTCATCTGTCTCATATTCAAGTTCAAGCCTTGGAATCTTTAACGTTCTTATGCTTTCATATTCCGCATCTGCAAATTTATCTATCACCTCAAGCCGTTCCGTATCGCTTAACATATCCCATACATCGCCTGTTCTTTTACTGTTATCTGCAGACATTATTATATCCATCGCATAATCTGTATCCTTATATTCAAGTTCAATCCCGGCAAAACTATCGTCTTTAAAATATCTGTAATCGTTAACTTCAGCCGACGTCATCATATCGACCGTTTCCGTTTCAGATGAACCGAAAAACTTTTCTTTTACCGTATTCCCCTTATCAAATGCATTGCTCCATTCCCCCTCAAAATATATTGCGTTAATTAGGGCAAACATTGTATCAGGCAAAAAACCGTCAGTTATCTTTTCAATCATTCCACCGGTATTTTCATATACCCATTTATTCATTTTTTTCACTGTACCGCTGTCAAACAAAACATTCTTATACACCTTACTGTTATAATATTTTTTAAGCGGCGAGGTAAAGTCATTCTCTATATTATCAGCCTCTGCTATATTATCTCCAAGCCATACGGAATCAGCTATAAAACAATCGGCGCGGCTGCTCTGCCTGATATATTCCGCCAGGGTACTGTTCCATTCATCATAATTCTCAATTCCAAGCGTATTCATAAGCTCATCACGCGAAACCCCGTCCGCTCCGTTTACGAGCATTGCCATGGTAATATATATACTCATTGGGGAAATAAATGTATTGTCATCTTCCGTCTTAAGCCTGTCAAATATACTATAGCCCAGTGAATTTATCTCATCCGAGTATCCTTTCAATATGCCCTCATGTGCTATATGCGTACCGGTATGCCACTTTTTTAATGCCAATATACCAGATATGCACAATACAATACATGCCGCAAAAATTATGCATACGATATACCCGCGCTTTCTTTTTTTCTCCTTCATATTCTCCCTCCTTATCGTATAAACCGTTTTACATTCCGGAAACCAATATCTCCATATGCTCCGCAAAAGTATCCGCATCTATAAGACACATCTTATCTTTAAAATAAGAGTCTTTTAAGTCTTCCGTATCCATTATAACGTCCTTTGCATTTACAGACTTAAGCGTAGTCCAGTCCTTTGATATAAGATAATAGCCGTCGTCAGTAACTTCTATCTGCGGATGATACTGGCAAACCGTGCTGTAGATGCTGTCTCTTTTAATGTCACCGGATGCATATTCATCATCCGCTACATCAAGCTTATCTCCGTACTCATACAGGGGAAGTACATACCGTCCGCCGGATTTTACATAAAAAACCGGTTCTGTAAAATAATCCGTATCCTCAATCAATATCGTCTGACCTGCCATATCAGCCCCATACCACGTCTTATCTACCGCAATCTCATAAACAACAGTATCCGTTATATGCTGCAAAGTACCGTTCTTTTTAAACTTATCATTATAAGTATCATAGGTATAATGTCTGGTATATATATTGGTTACGATTCCTTCAATTATAAGACAGCACCCCTCTTCTTTAAGCATTGATTCATCAAACGGCGCTATGCTCATAATACCATTTTCTGATAAAACAGGCATTTTTTCATCAGTCTGTTCATATGAAAATTTTAGGCTGCTATAATATACCGGCGCATTAACATCCGTAACAGTACTGCCGTCATGACCGTCTTCCGGCGAAACCTGCGGCGCTGCACCGTCCATAGCCATATCTGTATAATCACTGCGGGATAAAACAAGCTGTCTTATCCCCGCAAATACGGCTGTGACTACAAGACAAATACATGCCGCTGCGGCAAATTTCTTAAATGCCGCATAACTTCTGTTTTTTTTCTGTTTATGCATACCGGCTGCCTCCAGGATATACTCATCCTTCAATAATCCCATGCATGTTAATATATCTTCGCCTTTCATATTACAATACCTTCCTTCCCAAGCCTTTCTTTAAGCTCGTTTCTTGCCCTTAACAGTATCATTTTCACCTTGCTCTCAGTAAAATGAAAATCTCCTGCAATCTCTTTTACCGAACTCATATACCAGTATCTGCGTACAAAAATCTTTCTTGCCTGCATTGGCAGCGCCCCTACAAAATCATTAAGTATTTCCGCCAGTACTATTTCATCTACAGCCTGTTCCGGACCGTTTTGTGTTCCAATACATTCGTTTAACTCTTCTAACACAAGCTCCACCTGTCCGCCGCCCCGCTTTTTTGCCGTATATTTTCTCCATCTGTCAATTGCAAGACTTCGCGCTATCTTCCCTAAAAAAGCTGCCAGCTTGTCCGGACGTTTGGGCGGCATCGCCCTCCATGCTTTCATATATGTATCATTAACACATTCCTCACTGTCCAATCTGTCCTGCAGTATTCCATACGCAATACGGTAGCAGTATTTACCATATTTTTCTGCTGTTTTTTCTATGGCTTCTTCTGAACGCCTCCAATATAAATCTATAATCTGACTGTCTTCCATGTACTTTCCTCTGCTTTCCCTGTGATTGGTTTCCTATATAATAATACACGAAAAAAAATCTAATGCGTCACAAACTATAATCTATAGAAAATGAGCATCAGATAATTAAAAAAGGTCTGTGCCATACTAAGTCGTATAACACAGACCACATTTTTTATTCTGCTATAAGGTGATACAGCCTTGCTTTATAATCTCCGTGTTCAGGCTTTACAGGAAGTCCCATATTCATAAGCACGTCTCCGGGCATTGTATTTTCAAGTTCATCTATATAGTACTTAACATCTTCTAATAATCCGTCAAGCTTAATTACCGGCGCCGGTATTGCAGCTACCGTTTTTACCTGTACGTATGTAACAAGCGCCTCTTTTTTATCCTTTGATACAACCATATAACAATCATATCTGTTATTAAGCGAATATGACGCCAGCCTGTAATAATCGCCCTCCCTTACAAGATCGTTATATTTATGGAACATCTTAGTCTGTTCGGATATCTGCTCTCTTTCCTTTTCATCAATTTTCGTAACATCAAGTTCATAACCGAATGTTCCTGCAAGCGCAACAATCCCTCTTGTATCAAACGGTGTAGTCCTTCCTACGCTATGGTTAGGACAGTCGGTAACATGCGCGCCCATTGTGGACAACGGATATATAAGCGCAGTACCTTCCTGTATGGAAAGCCTGTCTATTGCATCTGCATTGTCAGAACACCATATCTGAGGGCTGTAATATAACATACCGGGGTCATAACGTCCGCCGCCGCTTGAACAGTTTTCGAGAAGAATATGAGGGAATTCTTTTACTATCCTCTCCTGCAGTTCATATACTGCAAGCATATATCTGTGATATATCTCTCCCTGCCTGTCTGCAGGAAGTGACAAGCTTGCAACATCGGTAAGCGCTCTGTTCATATCCCATTTAATATATTCCACATTAGCGGAATTTAACACCTTCGCCATACTGTCAAATATATAATCACGGACTTCTTTTCTTGTCATATCAAGAACCATCTGGTTTCTTGCGCGCGCGCCTTCCCTTCCGGGTATATGAAACGCCCAGTCAGGATGCGCTCTGTACAAATCCGAATCAGGGCATATCATTTCGGGTTCAAACCACATACCGAACTTCATTCCAAGCTTATTAACCTCATCAACAAGGTATTTAAGCCCGCCTTTTATTTTGTCTTCATTCACTACCCAGTCGCCAAGCGCCCTGTTATCGTCAAACCTGTTGCCGAACCACCCGTCGTCAACAACAAGCATTTCTATTCCGTGTTTTTTTGCCTCTTTCGCTATCTGCAGAAGTTTCTCCGTATCAAAATCAAAATATGTAGCTTCCCAGTTGTTAATAAGTATCGGTCTTTTTATATCCTTATATTTTCCCCTTATAAGATGATTTCTGTATAAATCATGGAAAGTCCTTGTCATCTTTCCAAGTCCTTCCGCAGAATATACCATAACAACTTCCGGCGCGATAAACTCCTGTCCGCTTTCAAGCTTCCATGCAAAATTGTACGGATTAATACCCATTACCATACGCACCATATCATTACTTGTACGCTCGCACTGCGCTTCATAATTACCTGAATATACAAAATTCATTGCATAAACATCGCCGGTTTTCTGCGTAGTATTCTCTGAAACAAGAGCAATAAACGGATGGTTCTGGTGTCCCGAAACCCCTCTTTCCGAAAATACTCCACATCTTCCATAACCCAGTTTCTGCCTCTGTATGCTTCTTTCCCTTCCCCATGCACCATGAAGGGTAATAACCTCATAATTATCATTTACTATATCAAGACATGCTGACAATACTTTAGTCAGCGTAACATTTTTATCGCTGATATTTCTTACTCTTACACTCCTTGTAATTACATCGGTATCTTCAAATACCGAATACAGAAGAACTGCTTCAACCCCTGCCAGGGCATCCTGCATAACTATCTCAAGAGTCATGCAGCAGCTTTCATCTGCAAATGTTGCCGGAAGTCCCGGAAGCAAAGGTTTTCCTTTATATATGTTATGCGATACATACACCGGTTCAAGCGCGGAATAACCATCTTCTGTTCTTATTTCAATACAATGCTCCCTGAAATCCCCACAGCCGTCTGCAGGATATTCCATTGCATTGCCGTCCATAAACCATATTTTATGGGTGAAATTTATTACCGGCATATGAGAAGGGTTATTATCCCCTTTAAGTTTTTTCCCATAGTAAATATGTACAAGATGTCCTAAGTCACCTTCAATACCCATAATATAACTTGTATTTTTCGTATCAAGTTTAAAAATACTCTCTTTTTCATTAAATATAATACCCATGTAATATCTCCTTTTGTTCTCTTTCACATTGCTTTTGTACATAATATTGTACCCGTAAATACAATTCAATGGTTTTATGTTATATTAATTAGTCATGATGTTTATTTTCATATGAAAAAGTAAGGTTTGGAACCCTCATATTAAGTCCCAGCACTGATGTAACCATACGGATTTTTTCATTTACTGCAAGCATTATACTTGACATGTATTCCTTTTGCAGGACCTTGTCAAGATTATCAATATAACTGCTGACCGTAACAGGCGTATATGTCTGTATTTCAAGATATATTCTTTCCTCCTCCGGTTCCACCGCCTGAAATGTAACCTCAAATATTGCAGAAAGCGGTGTGGACATATTAAGTTTTACTTTCGCATGTGTCTTTACCTCCAGCCTTACAGGTTTTGCAGTAACCGCCGTAATTAAATTGCTGTACCTCATTTCCTTTATTGCCGTCTGGCTTATGCTGATTTGAATATTACTCATCTCATATTCCCCCGATTAATTTTATATCTGTTATATTACTGTCTCCTGCTGAACATACTGCTGCGCTGTAACCGCATACAGAATATTCCCTGAAGATATACCGGTTATTTCCGGAACCGTCTGCAATTGTCATATATTCACCATATACATTATCACATACGCCTGCCGGTACAAATTCCGTTTTCCCAAAAACATCTCCTATCCCTGTTCCCAATGTCTTGACATAGCTTTCTTTCAGTGTCCAGTATCTGTAAAACAGAGTATTTGCAGAAGCCTCGTCAGGACACGAAAGTATTCTTTCATATTCATTCCTGGAAAAAAATCTTTTCGCAACAGAACTCTTATTGCCAATATTCTCCTGTATATCCACTCCTACAGGTACACCGCCCACAGCGCACATCACATATTGTCCCGAATGTGACAAATTAAAGTGGATACCGGGATAATCTTTAAGTATGGGCTTGCCATACTTTCCATATATGATAACGGCATCCTTTTCCCTGAACCCGAATTCCTTAAACGCCTCGTCAAGAACAGCTGATACTCCCAAATTGACAACGGCTTTATTATTCTTAAGAAATTCATTATACACAAATGAAGCCGGCCGCCTTTTCTCCGACGCCCGCTCCTTTCTGTACAGGTATTCTCCCTCATTTTTAAGATTATGCAAATCATATAAATATACTTTAACCATACATATGATTTTACATAGATATCAAAGAAAAGTCTATATAAAAATAATTCCATAATAGCAAAAAACAACCTTGCGGCAAACTCCCAAAAAGGATTTTATACCGCAGGGCTGTTCTTCTCATTAATATTATCAGCTTAAACCGGTAAACCTCTTATTTTTTATCTTCACCCGCAAGGAATCTGTAAACAATCGCTGCGAGCGCACCTCCTATAAGCGGAGCTACAATGAATACCCATACGCTTGACAACGCATCTCCTCCTACAAATAATGCAGGTCCAAAACTTCTTGCCGGATTTACGCTCGTACCCGTAAATGAGATACCAAGAATATGCACCAATGTAAGCGACAGACCGATAACAAGTCCGGATACTGCACTGTTTTCTGTCTTTGAGGTAACTCCCAGAACGGCTATAACAAATACAAAGGTCAATATAATCTCAATAATAAGGGATGGCAGAATCTCTCCTTTATAAAGCGCATTGGCGCCAAGTCCGCTTTCTTTGCCTACAAAAGCCATAAGAGCTGCTGCGCCGCAGATAGCTCCTATAAACTGGGCAATCACATATCCTGCAAAATCTGTTGCCGTCATCTTTTTGTTTATAAGCATTGCAATAGAAACAGCCGGATTAACATGGCATCCGGAAATATTTCCGATAGAATATGCCATTGCTACAATAACAAGTCCAAAAGACAACGCAGTCAGCAGATACCCTGTTCCCTCAGATGCAGAACAGCCTACAACGGCAGCAGTTCCACATGCGAAAAACACCAGTACAAATGTGCCAATAAATTCAGCAACATACTTTTTACATGCCTCCATAATAATCTCTCCTTTTCATTTTCATTTATTATATTTATTTTATGCAAGCGCTGCAGTAACTATAGCCATTGAATAGACTTCTGCAGCATTGCATCCGCGCGAAAGATCATTAATCGGTGCATTAAGTCCAAGAAGAATCGGTCCATATGCATCAAATCCGCCAAATCTCTGTGCTATCTTATATCCTATATTTCCTGCATTTATATCCGGGAATATAAATGTATTGGCATGGCCTCCCACATCCGACTCAGGACACTTTGAACGTGCAACTCTCGGAGCAACTGCCGCATCAAACTGTATTTCGCCTTCCATAGGAATATCAGGCGCTTTTGCCTGAGCTTTCCTGCAGGCATTGCGCATTTTTTCAACAGTATCACCTTTGCCTGAACCGAGGGTTGAATAACTAAGGAACGCCACTTTAGGATCTATTCCGAATGTTTTGGCGCAATTTATTGCTTCGATGGCTATTTCCGCAATTTCATCTTCGTTGGGATTAATATTAATTGCACAGTCTGCCATTGCAATAACTTCATTATTACCTGTTGCGCGTTCCCTTACAAGTATAAAGCATGAAGAAACAATACTTTTGCCGGGTTTGGTTTTAATAAGCTGCAAAGCAGGTCTTACCGTATCGGCAGTTGAATATGTAGCCCCTCCCAGGAGCGCATCAGCTTCTCCCATCTTAACAAGCATTGTGCCAAAATAATTAGATTTTTTAAGCATCTGTCTTGCTTCATCGGGAGTAACTCCTTTACTTTTCCTAAGTTCACAGAATAGTTCTACCATTTCATCCAGCCTGTCATAGTTTTCGGGATCTATTACCGTAATACCATTAATATTAAATCCACTGTTTGCGGCGGCATCATATACCTCTTTTTCATTTCCTATTAAAACAGGCGTAAGGAAATTACTTGCAAGAAGTCTGGATGAAGCCTCAAGTATTCTATTATCAGTTCCCTCAGGAAATACTATTTTTTTAGGATTTTCCCTAAGAATATTAATAAGTTTTCCAAACATCAATGTATCCTCCTAAATATAATCTACTAGGCTTAGGATACTATTTTTTGCAGAAAAAATCAATAGAATTTTTATATTTCATATCCTGTCTATAACCGGCTTTAAACGCTTTGCAATAATCGCCGTTATCACACACAACACAATATCCTTTGGTATTATAAGCAGACAGCAGTATACAAATACTTTCATTACTCCTATCGGCGTATCAATAACATAATTGCAGATTATGTAATAATAAATCATTCCAACTACATATACTATAATTACGCCTGTCAGGTTTGACAAAGTAAGCCAGCCAAGTTTATAACCATCTCTCATTTCTACCATTTTTCCGGTTACATACGTACCGATTACATATCCTATAATGTATCCGAAACTTGGTTTAAAAACATACCATATTCCGCCGCCTTCAGTAAATACCGGAAGTCCTATAAGTCCAAGTACCATATAAAGCGCAACACTAATCGCGCCCCACCTGCCCCCAAGAATCATTGCTGCAAGCATCGTAAAGAAAAACTGCATTGTAAAGGGAAGTATCGGCAGAGGAATTTTAATAAAAGTACCTGCAACAATAAGTGTAGTAAACATTGCGCATAAAATAAGATTCTTAGTTTGTTTTGCCTGCTTCATAATCAGAAAGCCTCCTCATGTTTTTTCGAGTATAAAATATCAGAAAAGAAAGCTATTGTCAACCTTTTATTTGTTTCAGGTTGACAATAGCTTTCTTTATATTTTCCTGCCGGTAATTTATACTCCAAACGCTTCTATAAAACTATAATAAGCAGGTTTCGGATTATTTATTGTTTCATTGAATAACAGGGGATGGCTGTTTTTGCCGTCGCTACTGTAACCGCCTCTCCATGACACGGCATCACACAAGCCCCACCATGTAATTCCTGTTATACCATGTTTTCTGTTCTGAATATCTATTAACCCTTTCATGATATCAGATACATATTCAGCCTGTCTTTCAAATGTCTGCGAATTATCTGCCGGGTCGATTCCTATATCAAGCTCTGTAATCTGTACCTCAAACCCTGCATCAATAAATCTTTCAACGGTCTTAAGGTATTGCGACGTTGACGGGAATGTAACCCCCAGATGACTTTGCATGCCAACACCGGCGCATATCTTTTTTTCACTATTAATATAATTAATCATTTCAATAATGTTATCCTGACAATCATAATATGTATTAAAATCATTATAAATTAATGATACTTTATCATTTATTCCATATTCAGTAAGACAGTCATAAGCAATCTCAAAGGCCAGTTTTATATATTCGGGCCGGTTCCCTATTACTGAACGGTTCCCATATACTGCAGACCAGTTGCCATTCGTCTTTCCTTTACCGGGGTCATATTCATTGTTATGCATATACTCATTAGCTACATCCCATGTATATAAAACATCCCTGTAGGCTCCGTTGTCAAGCGTATATACGTGGTGCATGATACTTCTTATATACATTTCAAGCCTTGCATTCATTGTCTGCTTATCAACATATTCTCCTGACCCGTTATACCCTTTTCTGAAAAAAAACTCAGGGGTCTGCGAATGCCACACTAATGTATGTCCGCGAAGTTTAAGTCCGTTTGCCTTAGCAATCTTAAGTACGTTATCAATAGTTGAATAATGCAGCTCCGGTACTGTTGATTCCTTATAACTGTCAGGTATTACGTAATCCGCAGTCCTTTTTCTTGCCTCATCCGTACTTATAAATCGGGAATTCCATGTTCCCAGCAGCGCATCCGGCTTCATCTCATT
The DNA here is from genome assembly GCA_947594855.1 of uncultured Lachnospiraceae bacterium. GTDB lineage: Bacteria > Bacillota > Clostridia > Lachnospirales > Lachnospiraceae > V9D3004. The sequence continues at coordinate 15,143 of CANQEL010000018.1, read as the reverse complement.
TTCAAGTGATATGCTTGAATAATTTTCTTTTACATGGGCTAAAGTATCAGACTGCTGCAACTGGCTGTAATTTACACAGCTTCCTATCTCTCCAAACACCGGGACTGCCACACTTTTAAGGCTTATGGATGACAGTGCTTCCCTGGTAGTCCATATATGTATTGTAAGCTGCGGTGTCCAGCTTACCGTACCGTGCAGCGGCGCAGTCTCTATCCATGCATAGTCAGGACAGTCAGTAATTATTATCGGTTCAGTAACCATACCGTTATTATCAATACCGTTGTTTTCAACATATATACGGCACGGTCTGCCTTTTGCATCTGTTCCCGACAGTATATACCTCGCTGAAAGCGTCTCAACCTGTCCCGGAAACCTCAGCCTTGTATCAACACTGTCATAAACCACTTCACCATTAAAATTATCACATTTACCACGCCCGCCGAAATGTATCATTGTAGTGCTTCCGCCATGTCCGTTTACCGAATCCGAACCTCCGACGTCAATCAGAAATGTAAATAATTCTTTTGTATAATCTCTGGTATTGTCCGGTATTACCGCCTCAGGCGGAAGAATTTCTTTAGTGCTGTTTTTATCCCACATATAACTGATGACTTTCTTGCCGTTTGCACCTGTCGTCTCTACGCTTTTAATATCCGCTTTTTCCAGCCATGAAAGTTCATCGCTGTCTGTAAGAATAACCGGTCTGATATCATCATCCTGTATATATATGCTGCACTTTTTACCTGCGCTGTCAGTACCGGACAGAATATATTTGGCGCAATGTGTTGTCGTTCCGTCTTTATATGTTTTTTTAACATCAGAACTTTCTTTATACACTGAACCATTAAAGTACTCACCGGAAGCGCTTCCGGTAAAATACTGCATATCTACCTTACAGGTATTTCCATTAACTGTCTCAAGCCTTCCATTATCTACGGTAACTCTAAAAAGCTCTGTGGAATATCCGCTTTCCGGCTTTACAAGCTTAAATGCATTAAGCGCAAAATTGTAAAATCCTGGGTTATATACGCCGTCCGAATGTCCTGAAGGATACTCAGAATATATGTGCGGAACCCCTCCGGCAGTAAGTGCATTATGGTATCTTACCGGTTCATCATGCACAACATTGTCATATAATCCATGTCCTATCTGTATAAATGTATTATTAATATACTGCTCAGAAAGTTTTATTACATTGCCATCTGTTCCCGGAATGGTAAGAAGCCCGTCTTCACTCTGACCGACATCACTATTGGTATACGGAAGCAGTCCGTATGCAGGGCAGTAACCTCCAATGTAACCAAACATATCCGGTCTTGAAAGCCCGATATAAAGCGCTTCCCTTCCTCCCATTGACCAACCGCATACACCGGTATTCTCACGGCCTGTTTTAATCGAAAAATTCTTTTCCATATAAGGCATGAGATTATTTATAAGATCTTCCCGGAAATCATCATAGTGCTTATAATTTTCTTTGGAATGCATATTATTTTCAGGTTCATCCGATACACGTATTCCCGGAAATACTATTATCATATCTTCACATTTGCCCTCAGCCCGTAAGTTTGCAAATATTTTGGCAATTGAGCTTCCGTTAACATCTGTTCCAAACATTTCTTTAGTACATCCGATTCCGTGAAGCATATATACTACCGGATACTTCTTTGCCGTACTGTATCCCGGAGGAAGTACTACATTGGCGCTTCTGTATGAATTTGTTATATTAGAATAGTAGCTTATACTCTTAAACTCTCCATACTGCACTCCCGCTTTCTTATCCGCAAAGTCAGAAGGAATATCTTTTACAATAGTCGCCCTGTCAGCAACACTCTGTTCCGTCTCTCCTCCAAGGAACTCTATTGACTTTATCTTAACTTTCACTGTGGCATTATTCCAGTTAATATTTACAAGCTTAATGGCAATAATGCGTTCTCCGGAAAAAGGATTGGTATCCTTTAAATCCTGCAAATTATATGTTACCGTCTGAAATGCAGACGTGGATTTGAGGCTGTCAACCTCATGCTGTCCTGCCTCATCATTGCGGCTTCCGTCAGTAAATCTGTTATCAAACAGATATGTGCTTATATCACCGTCACTTGTATATGTTATTCTGACAGCATTACATTTTCTGGTATCCTCTGACGGATTCTTAATTATTATTGCCGAAAACGGAGGAAGACTAACTGTACATGTGTCATCGGCCGGATTTGTCTCTATCTTTGTATTTGCATCTTCCCCATATACCAAATCCCTGTTTTCAAAATCAGACGCTGTAATCGTATTGTCATCAGAGCCTTCATACTTTGAATGTGAAAATACCACTGAAGTTATAGTTACCGTTGCCGGATTATTATTAAGTATTTCAGTATTGGTATTATTAAACAGAAGGCACTTATTCACATACCATGCATTCGTCGTATCCCTGTCGCTTATTGAAGCCGTATATACGCCTGACGATGGATTTACGAATAATCCTCCATATGTCAGGACATCCTCTGAAGTCTTATCTTCGCCTTTCCGCCATAGTCCGCATCCATATCCGTCGCCAACATTTTTAGCATCCTTATATGTAATTGTTACTGTATCAAAATTATTTTCCACCAGGTCCACCGGAACTACAAATGCAATTCCCGAATATTGGCTTTTTACCTTTATCGTAACGGAGCCATCACTGTTAAGATCCCATGATGCATTACCCTGAGTCTTTACCGTTTCACCACTAAACTTAAGCTCATACGGCGCTGAATAGTGGTCAAGCATATCAGCCGGCGGCGTTGGTTTTGCCGGCGTTGGCGTCGGTTTCGGCGTTGCTGTTGGTGTCGCCGTTGGTTTTGTTGTCGGCGTTGGCGTCGGTTTCGGCGCTGCCGTTGGCTTCTCTGTCGGTTTTGTTGTCGGCGTTGGCGTCGGTTTCGGCGCTGCCGTTGGTTTCTCTGTCGGTTTTGTTGTCGGCGTTGGCGTCGGTTTCGGCGCTGCCGTTGGCTTCTCTGTCGGTTTTATTGTTGGCGTCGGCGCCGCCGTTGGCTCTGCGTCCTGTGTTGGCGTCGGCGCTGCCGTTGGCTCCGCTGCCTGTGTCGGCGCTGCCGTTATATCCGGAGTCTGCACGTTCACATTACCAGCAGAATCTTCTGATGAATTTACAGGCTGTGCAATATTATTTTTTTTCACTTTAACCTTGCACTTAAGCTTTTTACCTGCCAAAACTGCCCATACTTTCGCCTTGCCTGTTTTCTTTGCCTTTATCTTTCCCTTTTTGGAAACTTTAACGATTTTTTTGTTACTGCTTTTCCATTTAACCTTACCTGAATAATGTTTAACCTTAAGTTTATATGTTTTCCCTACGGTTAATTTGAGCCTGGTCTTATTCAGTCTGACTTTTGCCGCCGCATATGTTCCCTGCGGAGCACATATACTGCATACTACAATAAGTATACTTAGAAATAACGCAAGCAGTCTTTTTTTCATAAACACCAATCTCCTTTTATTTTTATTCTTTAAAATAATATTTTTCATATTCATTTGCATAACCCTCATCATCGCGCATTTCATACAATGGTATTATTTCATTCACAATCTGCGCAATAAGCTTGTTTTTAGCAGGTTTAAGCCCGTCAAGTGATATTGCCCTGTCGCTTATATCCTCCGGAAATGAATCCGTAAACAGATTTATCCCTATACCGGCTATAACATGCTCGATGTAACCTGTCTCAAGCCCCGCTACAGCCTCTGTAAGTATTCCGCCGGCTTTTTTCCCTTTATAATATATATCGTTAATTCCCTTTATGGATAACTCAGTGCCGGTAATGTTCTTAATTGCCCTTATAACTGCAACTGCTGCCTTTTTAGTAAAATTTTTAGGCTCATTTATAGGCCCTGACAGTCTGAAACCAAGTGACATATACACTCCGCTCCCATGTGGCGAATAAAAACTCTTTCCGTATCTGCCCCGGCCCCGGCTCTGTTCTTCCGAAACAATCAGCATATGTCCTGTTTCATTATTATCGGCAAGCCGCCTTTTTGCTTCATTATTTGTAGAATCAATACAGCCAAAAACATATATGGGAATATCACGGTAATCTTCACATAATCCTGCCCTTATAGCCTGCTCAGACAATATATTATTATCTGAAACCATTTTATAGCCTTTATTCGTAACTGAAGATATAAGATATCCTTCGTCTTTAAGCGACTTTACAGCTTTCCATACGGCATTACGGGATACCCCGTATTTTTCTGCCAGTGATTGTCCGGATACAGCTGATTCGCCGTTTTCAACAAGCTCCTTTAATATAATATCTTTTAACATATTATTACCCTTCTTTATACGGTCAGTTCCACTTACTGACCATAATAACCAGCCTTCCTTTTGCCGTCTTCTTTACAATTCCCATATACTCAAATCTTCCAAACCCCCGTACTGTTATAATATCATTTACATTTACGTTATGTCCAGCGCTTTCACATCCAAATCCATTTATATATATACGTCTGTTTTTAATTAATGCAGCCGCTTCATTTCTGGATATCTTATACACTTTAGACACCAAAGCATCAATTCTTTCTGAAGCAGTCTGATACTGTTCTATAATTTTGTTATCCTCAATACATGGAATACTGTCAGTCACTTCACAATGTACGGGAGTATGTTTTACCCGCTCAAGGTTTTCCGTTATATATGCTGACATATTTTCTGCGCAGAACATATATGCAATATTATCTTTAAGGTAAATATCGCCTATATTAGACCTGACAGTTCCAAGATTAAGAACTGCGCCAAGAATATCCCTGTGCGAAAGTCTGTCCGCATATTTCTGCATACGCGGTTTTATTATAACACATTCTATCGGAAAAGCGTACTTATACCCAAATAGGTCCTCGCTCCCAAACGCTGCCATGCATCTTTCACAACCCTGCATGCCTCCATACAGCATATACGGCATACCCTTTATATCAGAATCCTTTAAAAACAGTTCTTTAAGGAGGCTTATTTCTGCAATTCCCAAAAATCCCGTGCAGGTGTAATAACCATTATTATACGCCCTCTGCGCCAGCTCCTTAAATCTTTTTACCATAATATCTTCTTCATTCATATATGTATTTCCTTATCCAGTGAAAATGAATATAAAATCATTTCTTTCACGGGTCTGCCCGTTGATTTTTCTATTGCAGTTTTATAGCAGTTCATTTGTGCATAATAGCGCTTTACAAGCTTTTCTTCCTCGCCCGGCAAAAGCCTGTCAGTTTTATAATCAACAAGTACTATACCATCATCTTCATTAAAAAATGCATCAATTATTCCCTGTACCAGAATTATTTCATCACTATCCGTTTCAGGATATATATCCCTTGCGCTCATACCCATTACAAAAGGCTGCTCAGCATGATAGAGATTCTTTTCCTGCGCTTTTTTCATGCGCTCTGCCAGCGGACTTTTGCAAAATGCAAGTATTTTCTTCACGGATATTATCCTTTCACTTATTACATTTTCAGGAAGAATACCTTTTGCTATAAGTTCGTCTGTTAAAACCAGAATATCCTGTTCATTATCTATATCAGCCAGGTTAATATGTTCCATAAGATTATGGTATATAGTTCCCCTCCTGGCTCCCTTAATACTTTCTTTTACATCCTTTTTGGCAAATTCAGGTATATACTCGGTATTTTCCGTCTCTGCCCATGATATCTGAACTGCTTCTTCATCCACAAGTTCTGCAGCCATATGCTTTATTTCAGATACAGAAACTTTCGATACAAGTCCTGTATCCGATTCATACGGATATATGTACTGTGTTTCCCTGTCCATATATGATGCAAGCTCCTCTTCTTTTTGCGCATCCGGCGCTGCATCAATAAGACGGCTTCTTATAATTCTGTTTTCTAAAATATTGCCGGCTTCTTCCATACCTGCATCTGAAATACTGTATATACTGAATTTTACAGGCGCACATTCTTCCTCAACACTGTCTTTATTACCGCCGTAAGGCCATGACGGATGCGACATAAAACATGGTGTGAGCCATGTATAATAGGAAGCTTTTTCGTTTACCATATCTGCATATGAATATTTGCCAGGATTACTTTTTTCAAACATTTTATATGGTTCAGATACCGTTCCGGTAAAAATCAGTTTATCCCTGGCTCTGGTAACCGCTACATAAAGCACCCTCAGTTCTTCTCCCAGACTGTCATCAATTATTCTTCTGGATATCGCCTTTTTAATAAGCGTCTTATACCTTACTCTTTTTTCAGTATCAAACAAATCTATTCCCGGACCTGCGTCAGGATGTATGACTATATTTTTCTTTATATCCGAAAGATTAGGCTGCTTTCCCATTCCTGAAACAAATACTACCGGGAACTCAAGCCCTTTGCTTTTATGTATGCTCATTATCCTTACTACGCCATTTAATGATGCTTCAGACACGTTTTCCCCAAAATCTATTTCCGCGCTACGCATTTTTTCTATATATTCCAGAAAGTCAAACAGACTTCTTTTATCTGTTCCCTCAAAACTTACAGCCTTATCAACCAGCATCTTAAGATTACCTGTACGCCGTTCTCCCTGCGGCATAACTTCCATATTAAGGAAAAACCTGTTAATACCATATATTTTTTCAATAAGTTCATAAACTCTGACATACGGCGCCGTTTTTCTAAGCTCCTCAAGCATATCAAGAAAAACTCTGCACTTATCTTTTAGTGTATGCTCTTTCCCATTCTCTGCCATATCGCATAATGCATCAAACATATCACATTTTTTTCTCTGTATCCTTATACGCGCAAGCTCATCATCATTAAAGCCCCCAAATACTGACCTTAATACTGCCGTAAGCGCAATGTCCTGATGAGGATTATCAATTATTTTAAGCATTGAAAGTGTAAGCTGTATCTCCCTTGCCGAAAAATATCCGGTATGTTCATCTGCAGATACCGGAATCTGCTGCTCCGTAAGTACTTCTGCAAATTCTTCCGCCCATCCCTTCATGCTTCTTAAAAGTATTACAATATCATCATATACAGCCCTTCTCTTTTCTCCGGTCTGCGCATCGGTAATCATAACGCCTGTCTCAGGATTGGTAATTTCCTTAATTTTTTCCGCTATACATACCGCCTCAAGTTTACGCTTATTATATTCTGTTTCCCTGATTCCCTCTTCAGATATATATATTACCTCGATGGGTTCTCCGTAATCTTCCGGCAGTTTCGGTACATTATATTCAAATTCATGCATCACGTCATATTCTATATTTCCAAGCTGCTTTTTCATTATCTGTGAAAATATAAAGTTAGCTGCCCCAAGTATAGCCGGACTGCTTCTGAAATTACGCTTAAGCATTATACGCTGGTACGGACTGTCGCAATCAGTATATGTCTCCCATTTATTTTCAAATATTTCAGGTTTGGCAAGGCGGAACCGGTATATGCTCTGTTTTACATCCCCTACCATAAATACATTCGGTTCCCCATCTTTTTCCCTTGAAATTGCCGATATAATTGTTTCCTGTACCTCATTAATATCCTGATATTCATCTACAAGTATATAACGGTACTGCTCCCTTAATTCCCGCGCCGCAGTACTATCCTTGTTTTCAAGTATTTCAAGAGCATAATGTTCAATATCATTAAAATCCATTACATTATCTTCGCGCTTTCTTGCTATGAATCTTTCCCTGAATTCTGCAGCCATATCGCAAAGGCCGGTAACTATCTTTCTGCATCCTGCAATTTCATCACAAAAAACCTCTGTATCTTTGTAATAATAATTACTAATCAATTTAACTATACTGTCCTTTGACGAATCACGAAGCGCCTTTATTTCATCTTTAATATGCTTTTTTTCAGTATTAACCCTTGGGAATCTCACAAAAACAAGTTCCCTTAATCTCCTGTTATATTCTGAATATGTACTGCATCCGGTAATACCGCTTACCTTTTCCCTTTCCTCACACAGGAAAATATACAGATTATCAAAGTCAGGCTCTCCTTCACACATACTTATTGCTTCATCAAGCAGTTCTTTCGCATTTACAAGAACCGCCTCCGTATATTTAACCAGACCTGACTCGGCAAGCCACGCTGCATTATCCATCTCCTCCGCCGTACTTACCGAATATGCCTGTCTGCACTGCTTTAACCATTCATATGGCCACGGATGGCTTTCTGCATTTTTATAAATATCATATATTGCTTCGCTTATCGCTTCATCTGTTTTGCCCGGCGCAAGAGTTTCCGCTATATGTATAAACTCAGGACTTCTTTCATTATATTTTAACTCAAGCAGTTCCTCCATTACTTCATTCATAATAAGTTTCATTTCCTGCTCGTCGCCAATTCTGAATGACGGGTCAATACCTATAGCATAAAAATAATTCCGTATGATATTAAGGCACAGGCTGTGTAAAGTGGTTATCTGCGCATGCGGCAGTAACGCTATCTGCTTTCTGATACTGCTGTCATCCCCGCTACCGGCCTGTCCGTTAAGCTTATCCTCAATACGCTCTTTCATTTCCGCCGCCGCAGCGCGTGTAAATGTTACCACTATCATTTCATCAATATTTACCGGATTATCTTTATCCAGGATAAGCTTTAATATCCTTTCCGTAAGGACAGCAGTTTTTCCTGTTCCCGCAGAAGCAGATACCAGTATATTCCTGTTTCTTAAATCAATCGCTTTCTGCTGCTGTTTTGTGTACTCCGCCATACTTATTCTCCCATTCTTTCCATATATCTTCCTCAGAAATATCCGTAAGCTTTCTGTATGAATTTCCCCTCATTTTTATGTCAAATCCGCATACCGGGTTAAACTCACAATATGTACACGGAGTGTTATCCTTAATCTTATATGGCTCTATCCCGGTATCTCCGTCTAATATGCGCCTGCCATAATCTATAATTTTATCTGCAACAGCCTTATGCATATAATCAAAATACTGTTTTGGAACCGCGCCCCTGTTTATATATCCATCCTTTGTAACCCTTACTTTAACGACAGTAGATGACGTTCCCCCATAAAGTCCCGATTCATCATCTCCCAGTTTACTATCAATAATGTATGGTACCGGTTTATCCCTGTTCATAAGTCCCAGCATTATAAATTCCTTACACATTTCATTTTCTATATCCTCAGGCTCCACGTCTTTCAGAACAGGGTCATCTATGTGCATATAAAACATACCTGCAGGAATTACCTTTTTATCAGGAACGTTTCCAGAGATTAATTCGTCTGCCGCCATAAGATACACGGGCAGCTGTATGCCAAGTCCCTGATATACCTTATTCGCATCAAATTCATTTTTTCGCGACTTGTAATCCACAATTCTTATATATATACAGTCATCCTTTTCACAGGCGTCTATACGGTCAATTTTACCTGTAAGATGCATTACATCGCCATTACCAAGGTCATAATTAAGTGATGAAAGGTCCGAAAGCCTTTCAAACGATATCTCAAAGGCCTTTTGTTCAAAGCTTCCCTGTTTCATCTGATATGCTATAGCTTTTATGGTTCTTTTTGATATTCTCTTAAAACGCTCCGCCATATACTCATTCTTTGCAGATTCCAAAAATATGCCGTTATTATACTGTGTACATACAGCGTCGCAGATTTCATCACACCATTCATCTATCATGCTGTCTTCGGTATCTTTCCAGCCCATATTATTCTGACTGAGTTTTCTTGAAAAATTCTCAAGAATGTTATGTAAAACTATTCCGATATCAGGAATTTTAATTTTATATTCCGGACGTTCTTTAAGCCTTAACCCGTATTTAAGAAAATGCGCAAAAGCACACGCTCCAAACTGCTCCAGTCTGCTTATGCTGGCAATAAGCTCATGATTATACAGAAGGTTGCTGGTCTCCTTTGAAATAAAGCTGTCCTCTCCCGTAAAAAATGCCCTTTCAAACAGCGCCCGGTTACTATTTTCACGCATATAGCGCCTATGCAGACAAAGCCAGTCAGAATCATTTAACGGATATGTTTTCTGTGACCTGACACACTCCCTGAGCCCTCTAAGCCACCAGACCATTCCCTTATCATTTGCAAGCTTTCCTTCAATACCCCATTTATTAAAATTCCGCTTTATATCTATTCCGCAGAGAATATCATTAACCTGTTTTATAAATAATGACGGCTTTATCTCCTCGCCGGAACATGATTTATTACTGTATGATATATATATCTTATCTGAGGGTTTAGTTGCATTGAGATACAGATAAAATCTCTCATTAAATATCCTGTCCCTCGCTACAGGCGCAAGCTCTGCCCCAAGTCCGGCAAGATATTCCCTCTCTGCATCCGATATAAAACCGCCCGTCTTTACCGCCTTTGGTATTATTCCGTCGTTAACACCTGCAAAAAACAGTATTTTAACATCTTTAAGCCTGGTTCTTTCAATATCTCCAACAATGACGGCATCAGTTCCCATAGGTATAACTCCCACGGATGATTCGCTTATTCCTGTTTTTAAAAGTTCCAGATAGCCTCTTACGTTTAAAATTTCATCTCCCATAAGCTGTGTCATCTGGTCAATCAGCCCTATAAATATACGGTATATCTGGGAATATTCTTTCTGTTCAGTCCTCATTCCCCTTTCACCATACCGGTCTGCTATTTCTGATATAGCCTCACTTATATTATTTTCAACAAGAAATGAATACAGCGCCTTAGAATAATCAAGTACTGTCTCTGCCTCTGCCATACTGTTATAAAACGGCATCAGAAGTTCCGTAATACGTTTCCTGTACTTATTAACAGCTTCCATGTCATAATATTCTTTTCCGTTATAAATCCATTCTTCATTCCATATATTCCTGCCGCGTATTCCCATAGAGCGTACATAATTTTCCAGCACGTCAGTATTGTATGCATCAAAACCCATATAATCCCTGACAATACCATTTCTAAGAAACTTTATGACAGTACTGTATAAAAAACCTTTTTCACAAATCGAAAGAAGCGATAATACCATATCCACAAAACTGTTGTGCAGAATACTTCTGTTATAGTCGATAAAATAAGGAATCCCCGCTCTTTCAAACTCAGCTCCCAGAAGCCTTCCATACAACGTTATATCGCCTGTAACAACGGCTATATCCCGGTATCTTAGTCCTTCCTTTCTTATAAGCCTGTTTATCTGCCACAATATATATTCGGATTCCTCATACGGATTTACTGCTTCGTATATATTAACCGCGCCGGTCTTTTCAGGTATATCACCTTTTTTATGCCCGGCTCTGAAAAGATTCTTTTCAAGATAACACATTTCGGGGTTATCGGCAAATCTCCAGGGTATATTACCCCCGTCTTTACCGGTCCATACCGGTTCTTCCACATATACCCCGCATTTTTGCGCAATATTCATGCTCTTTCTTATAAATTCCGTACTCATATAGAACAAATCATGTTTTTCAGCAGGCATAAAAGGGTCTGTATCCCTTCCAATTGTAACTGCTATGTATATATCCCGGCATACCGCAAATAATTTTTCAAGCAGCATATATTGAACAGATGTAAAGCCGGTAAATCCGGAAATCACAATTACGCTGTCCCTGAGCAGTTCCGATTCTTTAGCATAATCTGCAAGCAGTTTAAGCATCTCCTCTGCTGAAATATATCTGCTTTCCATATATTCAGTATAGTATCTGTATAAAAGGCGCAAGTCCTCAAGCTTGGCAGAAAGAAGTCTTTTTTTACCTGCATTTTCCCTAAGCCCGTCTATATCGTCAACACTTATCCCATACTGTATAAACTCAGTAATAAGAGATTTAATTTCTTCAACAAATCCGGGCTTGGAAATATTGCTTCCAAATGTTTTCCATTCATCCGCATGTTCCTTAAGGAGCCTCCGTATTACCATTGCCTTTCCTTCATCGGCCAGTACAGGTTTATTAAACTCCGGCGTCTCCCCCAATACCCTGTAAGCAAGGCGCATGAAACTAAGGATATCAATATTCATGATACCTTTATTATCACTAAGCATTACCATATCCCTCTGTGTCTGCATAGTGAACTGCTCCGGTACAATAATAAGATATTTGCCGGAAGCTTCTTCTTTTGAGCGTCTTATTATCGTACTGTACAGGTAGTGGTCTTTGCCTGAACCTGAACATCCAAATATCCAATGTAATGACATAATTACTCCTTTTTATCTATGCAGATTTATGGACTTTATATACATGCGCAGGCACGCTTTCGCTGCCCTCGCTACGCAGCGGTACATAAAATCCATAAATCATTATAGATTATAATGTAGTCATATTTTAACGGTATAAACAATATAATAATAAATATATGCACTATCTATTGGAGGCAGAAAGGCATGTCAAAAACAAGAATTGTCGTAATTCAAATGAAAGAAATAATATATACTGCACTGCTTGCAGGACTCGCTGTATTGCTGATAATATTACTGGTTTTTATTTTTAAGCCCAAAAATACTGATGATTCAAACCAAAACGAGGCAAGATTTAATGCCGGTACATATACATCACAGATTGCCCTTAATAACACTGCCCTTAACCTTGAAGTGACTGTTGACCCTGAAAAAATAACTTCAATACGGCTTGTAAATATCTCTGAAGCCGTAACTACAATGTTCCCTCTGCTTGAACCTGCCCTGCAGGAACTTGAAACGCAGATACTCGAAAAACAGGACACACAGAACCTTAACATATCCGACAGCAGCCGTTATACACAGACCCTGCTAGTCGATGCAATTGATAAAATAATACAACAGGCTTCTATAGAGTAACCGTCTCCAGCTCTTTTAACCATAATGAAGCCGATGCATCGCTGGGCATCCTAAGGTCCCCTCTTGGAGACAATGCCACCGAGCCTACTTTCGGGCCATCCGGCAGGCATGAGCGTTTGAACTGCTGCGCAAAAAATCTTTTATAAAATACATTAAGCCATTTATATATCGTTTCGTTATCATAAGCTTCTGCAAATGCAAGCTTTGCGAGACGATATATTTTTGACGGTGAAAATCCGAATCTCATTACATAATACAGGAAGAAATCATGCAATTCATAAGGTCCTACAATGTCTTCTGTCTTTTGCGATATTTTTCCCTCTACCGCCGGAAGCAGTTCAGGACTCACCGGAGTGTCAAGTATATCCATAAGCACTTCCTTTAATTTATTGTCGCCTGAAGTTTCCGCATAGTACAATACAAGATAACGGACAAGCGTTTTAGGCACAGAACTGTTTACCCCGTACATAGACATATGGTCTCCGTTATAAGTAGCCCATCCAAGCGCAAGTTCAGACATATCACCCGTACCCACAACAAGCGCATTTTTTATATTGGCAATATCCATCAGTATCTGTGTACGCTCCCTTGCCTGGCTGTTCTCATAGGTAACGTCATGGTTGTCTTCTTCCTGTCCTATATCATCAAAATGAACTTTTACCGCCTCTTTAATATCAATTTCATTAAATGAAGCGCCAAGGCATTTTATCAGTTCCACCGCATTGTTGTAAGTTCTGTCGGTAGTTCCGAAACACGGCATAGTAACGGCGCATATATTTTCTCTTGGAATACCTGCATAATCAAACGCCTTCGCAGTAACTAAAAGCGCAAGAGTGGAATCTAAGCCTCCCGATATTCCTATTACCGCATTGCTGCAGCCGGTATGGTCCAGCCTCTTTTTGAGTCCCATTGCCTGAATATTAAGAATTTCATTGCATCTTTTATCCCGTTCACTTTTTATTCCCGGCACAAAAGGCGTGGGGTCAATATATCTCGTAATTTCCGTATTCTCTGTTTCAAATTCAAATTTTACAGTCTGATAACCTGCCTGTTCCGGCAGAACAACATCAAAGCTTTTTATCCTGCGTCTCTCGCTTACAAGCTTCCCAATATCTATTTCACTTATTATACAGCTGTTTTTGAACCTTTCGCTCTCTGCAATGCATACACCGTTTTCTGCAATTATATTGTGTCCTGCAAATACAAGGTCAGTTGACGACTCGCCTTCGCCCGCATCGGCATATATATACCCTGCGATAAGCCTCGCTGACTGGTTGCTTATCAGTTCCCTGCGGTATTTATCTTTTCCGGTAGTTTCATCACTCGCCGATATATTCGCAATAATTACCGCGCCTGCAAGGGCGTGCTCTCCCGAAGGAGGCATTGGAGCCCATACATCCTCGCATATTTCAACTCCTATTATAAGGTCCTTTATATTACAACATTCAAACAATATTCCGGTTCCAAAAGGCACAGGGCTGTCAAATCCCGCTGCATTAATTTCACACACTTCTTTGCGGCCCTTTTCAAAATGACGCATTTCATAAAATTCAGAATAATTAGGAATATGCGTTTTCGGAACAAATCCAAGCAGCCTGCCTTTCTGAAATACTGCCGCTACATTATACAGCCTTGCGCTTACTGCGATTGGAAGTCCGACTATGCAAAGCATATCGCTATTATTTGAATCAGCAACAAGTATGGAAAGCTCATGCATTGCTGAACGTAGAAGCGTATCCTGCAAAAACAGGTCTCCGCATGTATACCCTGTCATGCATAATTCCGGGAAAACGGCAATCTTTACCTTTTCCTTAATACATTTATCAATCTCTTTCTGTATGCTGCATCTGTTATAATAACAGTCCGCAACTTTTATATCAGGAGTTACAGCCGCAACTTTTATAAATCCCTGTTCCATTTTACGTCACCTCTTTTATCATTTAATATATCCTTATTTTATATATATTATCATTGCTTTGTTTACAATGCAAACGAAAGCTGCTGCAGTAAATAACATTACTGCAGCAGCCCTATATTGCAATATATAATATGTGTCACCCGAAATGCCGTTCCCCAATCTTTGACTCCTAGCTGATGCTAGGTGGGCAACCTCACTCATGCTTCTGCCCTCCGTTGTATATTTGAGTGGATATTACTACGAATGGTAGCAGTGACGGCCCGGCATCCACATGAAAATATCGGAATCCCTTTTAAAGTAATGTAGGTTCAAATAACAGGGGCTCTCGTACATCCCAGGTTGTTTATATTGTTATGATACAATACTACGTTATTTAAAGTCAATAGCAAAATATCATTTCGATGAAGTAAACGAATTGTCAGTTGACATGAAAAAGATAGTCCCTAAAGGAAAATGAACTCAGACCTGTTTCCTTG
>CANQEL010000017.1 GCA_947594855.1 uncultured Lachnospiraceae bacterium | reverse complement strand
GGCGAATCAAGAGGCAAAATAATCGGCCTTGCGCAGGGAATATCACAAAGCCTGATTAATATACTTAGCTCCTACGGTAAAGTACCGGATGAATTAAAGGCTGCGATATCAGGACAGAAAGATATTAATGTCCTGAACAGCTGGCAAAAAACGGCATTAGAAGTATCAGACGTTGGAGAATTCCTTCAAAGAACAAATCTGTAACCTGAATTTGTAATCGGCCTATTCAAAAAATTCAGATATAATATAAAACAGCCGGGCATGGTCTGTCCGGCTGCTTCTTAATTTATATCACCATTTACCCTTATACCGGATAAACTTTATCCTCTTTATCAGCAAGCGTTGAATCTACACCTGTTGACTGCGTATCACGATATTTGAAAAATTCTGTGGCTACCTGCGGGAATAACGCATATGAAAGAACATCTTCATCCTGTCTCTTCCACTGGCTACATTCAGCCTCGAATTTGGCAAGTCCCGGTTCAAGATCATCTGCAGGTCTATGAGTAATCGGTTTTGTGTCTCCGAGTGCCTTCTTCTGTACTTCAGGATTCATAGGTTTAACTGTCTGTCCGTATTTACCTGCAAGAAGATCCCTGCTCTCCTTTGTAAACTGCTTATAACGCTCACCAAGTACTACATTAAGCACTGCCTGTGTACCTACAATCTGACTTGAAGGCGTTACAAGAGGCGGCTCACCAAAATCTTTACGTACTCTTGGCACTTCCTCAAGAACCTCATCAAATTTGTCCTCCTGCTTCATTTCAGCAAGCTGTGAAACAAGGTTACTCAACATTCCGCCCGGCACCTGATAACGAAGCGTATTAATATTAACGCCCATAACTTTGGTACTATAACGTCCGCTTGCAATCCACTCTTCACGCAGAGGTTTGAAATAATCTGCAATCTCAGCAAGAAGATTCTGGTCAAATTCCGGATCATACGGTGTGTTTTCAAATGTCTTTGCCATGACTTCAGTTGCAGGCTGGCTTGTTCCCATTGACAATGGCGACATTGCAGTATCAATTATATCGCATCCTGCTTCTACTGCTTTCATATAAGTCATTGCCGCAACACCAGATGTATAGTGCGTATGGAGCTGGATAGGAAGTTTCGTTCCTTCCTTAAGGGCTTTAACAAGTTTCTCTGCCTCATAAGGAACCAAAAGTCCTGCCATATCCTTTATACAGATCGAATCTGCACCCATTTCTTCAATCTTGCGTGCAATATCTCTCCAGTAATCAAGTGTATAAGCATCGCCAAGTGTATATGACAATGCAACCTGTGCATGTCCTCTTCCTTCCTGCTTTTTAAATTTATTAGTAGCATTAACTGCAGTCTGAAGGTTACGGATATCATTAAGGCAGTCAAATATTCTTATAATATCAATACCGTTTGCTATTGACTTCTGAACAAAATATTCAACAACATCATCAGGATAATGGCTGTATCCGAGAATGTTCTGTCCGCGGAACAGCATCTGAAGCTTAGTGTTTTTAAATCCTGCACGCAGCTTGCGGAGCCTCTCCCACGGGTCTTCTTTAAGGAATCTGAGTGACGCATCAAATGTAGCGCCGCCCCAGCACTCTACTGAGTTATATCCTACTTTATCCATTTTATCGATGATTGGCAGCATCTGCTCTGTTGTCATTCTTGTTGCAATCAGAGACTGATGAGCATCACGAAGTATAGTTTCAGTAATTTTTACAGGTCTTTTTTCTTCGGCCATCATTCATACCTCCTAAATTATTATATATTTTATCATTATACTCCAAATATAGCCATGAACACTCCGGCTGCAACCGCTGTTCCTATAACTCCGGCAACGTTAGGTCCCATAGCATGCATCAGCAGGAAGTTTGTAGGGTCTGCTTCAGAACCAACTTTCTGGGACACACGCGCTGCCATAGGCACTGCCGATACTCCGGCAGAACCGATAAGCGGATTAACCTTACCTTTAGTTACAAAACACATAAGTTTGCCAAATAATACTCCGGCAGCCGTTCCAACCGCAAATGCAACAAGTCCGAGAATAACTATTGCAATCGTCGTAGGTTTAAGAAATGCTTCTGCGCTTGTAGTCGCACCTACAGAAGTACCAAGAAGAATTACAACGATATACATAAGTGCATTTGAAGCCGTATCCGCAAGCTGTTTTACAACTCCGCTCTCACGGAACAGGTTACCAAGCATGAGCATACCTATAAGCGGTGCAGTTGTAGGAAGAATCATTACCACAACTATTGTAACTATTATAGGGAAAAGAATCTTTTCAAGCTTGGATACAGGACGAAGCTGCTCCATTTTAACTTTACGCTCTTTTTCCGTTGTAAGAAGTTTCATAATAGGCGGCTGAATAATAGGAACCAGTGACATATAGGAATATGCCGCTACTGCAATAGGTCCAAGGAGCGCCGTCTGACCAAGTTTTCCTGCAAGGAATATGGATGTAGGTCCATCTGCGCCGCCGATGATTGAAATAGCTGCAGCCGCTTTGTCATTAAACTCAAGTACCGGCCATACGGCATCCATTCCTATAGCAAGCAGATAAGCAGTAAAAATACCAAACTGTGCCGCCGCTCCAAGAAGGAAACTCTTAGGATTAGCAATAAGCGGTCCAAAATCCGTCATTGCTCCTACGCCCATAAATATAAGTGACGGAAGAATCGACCATTCGTCAAGTCTGAAGAAGAAATGGAACAATCCTTCTGTTCCTTCGCTTCCGTCAGCCATAATATCAGGATATATGTTAACCAGAAGCATACCGAAAGCTATCGGTACCAAAAGAAGCGGTTCATATCCTTTCTTAATGGCAAGAAAGAGAAAGAGACATGCTACTGCAATCATCAGATAATTACCCCAGCTAAGACTTACAAAAGCTGTCTGATGCCACAGATTGTTTAATGTATCTAATACATAGTCCATGTAATATTACCTCCCGGTTTATTTTTCAGCTTAAATTATTAATTGAGTGTAGCTAAAACATCACCGGATTCAACCATAGCGCCTTCTGCAACATTAATGCTTGCAACAGTACCATCCTGTGGTGCAACAACCTCATTTTCCATTTTCATAGCCTCTAATATAAGAAGTACATCACCACGCTTAACAGCCTGACCTGTACTTGCTTTAACTGCAAGAATCTTACCAGGCATAGGTGCTGCAACTTTTACTGAACCCTGTGCTCCGGCAGGTGCTGCCGGCTTTGGTGCAGGTGCTGCCTTAGGTGCCGCTGCCTTTGGTGCTGCTGACTGTACTGCAGAGCCTTCTCCGCCTTCAACTGTAACATCATAAACATTTCCATTTACGGTAATTGTATAGGTTTTCATTAATATATCCTCCTTAATAAATAATCAATAATCTTTTTGCAATTATCTCTTTTTGATTGAGCGGACAAAAAGTCCGTCTGCCGGTGCTTCATATTCTGCTCCAGATTCTGCCTCATATGCTGCAACAGCCGCAGCAATAACCGCGATAATTTCATCATCTGATGCAGTGTTCTGCGAGTCCGCAACTTCCACGGCAGGTATATTTTCAACTGTATTTTCTTCCTTTGCAGGAGTTTTCTTTTTGCCCTTCTGGAATAATATAAACAGTGAAATAACAAATGAAATGAATATAAGTACTACAAATACTGTTCCCATTCCCATTACTGTATTAAGACATGCCTTTACAAATGTTTCTCCCGGCGTGCTTTCCATATCAGCCAGCCATGTTATCTCATTGGTCGAAAGATTCCATGAAAATGTAAAATCTATGGTTCTGTTTTCACATACGGCATTCTTGGTAACAGTTATTACATCACCGTCTTCTGTCAGTGAAGCTTCGCCATATTCTTTAAATTCACCTGCTTTTTCAAGCTGAGCCTTATAATCCTCTTCATCAACATCATAAGTTACAGGCATTCCATAACTTTCATACTGCTGATTATTAGCCTCAAGCGCTTCCATGTCACCTGACAGCCATAACTGTATCCATTCATCCATATAAGCCGCAAATGTATCGGCTGTATACTGACTGCTGGAAGCATGGATTACAGTAGTCTGTGCAAGGGTAAATACAAGACATAAGCAGGCAAAAACTGAAAGAATTGATAATAATCTTTTTTTCATAATGCCTCTCCTTACTTATTAATATAACATATCAAACGCATAAACAAGCTGCTTACGAACAGATTCAGGACTTACTATTACATCAATATATCCTCTCTGTGCAGCTGATGAAACATCTAACTGAACTTTATCATATTCAGCAGCTTTTTCATCTATAACAGCTGTCTTGTCAGAAGCTGCATTAATCTCATCTTCATACATAATCTGTGCAGCAACCTTTGAATCCATCATTCCAACCTGCGCACCTTCAAGTGCAAACACCATATCAGCTCCTATATGTTTTGAATTCATCGTTACATAAGCGCTTCCAAAAGCCTTGCCTGTGATAAGGTTTACTTTAGGCACATCAGAACCCGCAAATGCTGCAGTAAGTTTTGCAGCGGCCATTGCTATCGTCTTTTCTTCTTCCATTGTTGCCGCATAACCGGTTACATTTGTAAGTGTAAGAACCGGAATACCAAATGAATCACAATAATATATGAAATCTTCCGCTTTACCGCATCCTGCAGTAGTAAGTACGGAATCATATGTGGTTACTGCCTTTCCTTCATCATCAAGAACCGCGCTCCTGTTGGCAACAGCTCCTACGGTAATGCCGTTAAGCTTTATAAATCCTGTTACCATTTCCTTTGCATATCCTGATTTTACCTCGACAAACCTGTTATCATCAGCTATAGCGCTAAGCGCTTTTGCAGGATCAGAAGCATACGCAGCAAATTCAGGCACAAGGCGGTTGAGGTCATCTCCACATTCACTTATAGCCACATCTTCACAATTTGCAGGTATAAATGAAACAAAATCTCTTATTTCCCTTATAAGCTCTTCTTCTCCTTCACACACAAAGTCAACAGTGTTTGCAGTACTCTGAAATTCAGCGGAACTTGTATCACATTTATCAGTATAATTACCACAAAGAGCATTTGGGGAATTGACAAAGAGTTTTGCACTGCTCTCCATAAATGTAAAATCGCTCAGTACGGATGATACTGCGACTCCGCCTCCGCATGTACCAAAGATTGCAGCAATCTGCGGTACAAGACCAGAAGCCTCAACCTGCTTTCTGTAAATACTTCCAAAGCCCTCCAAAGCATCTGTAGCTTCCTGAAGACGTAAACCGGCACAGTCAATAAGACCTATTACAGGAGTACCGGTCTTAACAGCCATATCATATATATTGCATATTTTCTTTGCATGCATTTCTCCAATCGAACCGCCAATTGCAGAAGCATCCTGGCTATACACATATACAATACTGCCGTCGATTAAGCCATATCCGGTAATGACGCCATCGCCCGGAACTGACTTTTCCTGCATGTTAAAATCCGTGTTTCTTTTAGTAACAAGCGCACCGATTTCAACAAAACTGTTTGCATCCACAAGAGCTTCTATTCTTGCCCTTGCAGACATTCTTGTTGCATTGCTCATTATCAGCCCTCCAATATATTTTAATAATATTTCCAATTTCCCTCATTGTATATTGTATATCTTTTACAATTAAAACGCAATAACAAAAAAAAAGTCTGACAATGCGCATTTTTTATTGATATTTATTTAACAAATTCATATTACTGTATATCTTAACATACTATTTCAATAAAGAAAAAAATTGTGAAACGACTTTATGCTGGCAAAAACAATAAGTATAGTTTTAACTGCTCTTTCTATTATAATGCTTCTTAGCGTACTGTATCCCAAATATAATAATGAGGTAATACAGTTTACCTCTCCGGCAGTATGCGAGGCAAACTCTCCCGTCACGGACATAACCCCTTCTTATGAAGGTATACCTGAGCCAAAAAATCCAGATAAACTATCCATGTATGCAAGGGCATACTGCCTTATGGATGCCGGCTCAGGCCGTATACTTGTGTCCAAAAACGGCAGCTCGCCAATGCCAATGGCAAGCACAACTAAAATCATGACTTGTATACTCGCCCTTGAAAACGGCGCCATGGATTCCGTTGTAAATGTTTCCTCCTATGCCGCTTCCATGCCTGATGTACAATTAAATATAAGAGAGGGCGAACAATATTATCTGGGTGACCTGTTATATTCCCTTATGCTCGAATCGCATAATGACACTGCTGTTGCCATTGCTGAACATATCGGCGGAAGCAAGGAAGGTTTTGCACAGATGATGAATGAAAAAGCCGAATCACTTGGATGTACTTCAACACACTTTGTAACACCTAACGGGCTTGACGCAGATGAGCATTATACTACAGCAGAGGATTTATGCCTTATTGCTTCATATGCAATCAAAAATCCTGATTTTCTTTCTATTATTGCCACTGATTCACACTCTTTCAGCGATTTAAGCGGCAAAAGAAAGTATACCGTAAACAACCACGACTTATTCCTTAAAATGTATAATGGCGCGCTGGGTGTAAAGACAGGTTTCACCGGCAAAGCAGGATACTGCTTTGTTGGCGCAGCGCAAAGAAACGGCGTCACTCTTACCAGTTCAGTCCTTGCTTCAGGCTGGCCACCGCACAAATCCTATAAATGGTCTGATACAAAAACCATTATGGACTACGGATTTGCTAATTATCAGACATATACGGTACTATCCGGCGTATATACATCCGTGGAAGGACAGAATGTCCCTGCTTTTCTTAAACCTTTAAGTGTTATTAATAACAATAAAGCAGGAAGTACTAACAAATTACTGGACATATCATTTACTGCAGAATGTAGCCTGCCGCTTGCAAAAGGCGATAACGTATCTCTTACTCTTACTGTTCCTGAAAGTATAACCGCGCCTGTATCCGAAGGCGAAATAGTAGGAAATGCCTCTCTCCTTGTCAATGGTTCCGCGATGTATGATTTTCCGGTTACAGCAGCAGAAAACATAAATTCCATATCGCTTAAAGATATCGTTTTTATGGTTTGTGGACAATTTCTACCTGATTGTTAATTATATGTTAATCCTTTTTTTACATTTTTTCTCTTTTAATTTTTAAGATAATGTGATAAGGTAGAGACGTTGACGAAGATGTCCAAGAGAAAGTATTCTACTATCCTTTCTTCTGGGGCATTTTTTATTTTATATGGATTAAGTATTATAAATAAAATAAGAAAGGAAAGATAACTATGGAAAACAACGTACTAAAGGAAGTATTTGCAACTGATGTATTCAGCGATAAGGTTATGCAGGAACGCCTTCCGAAAAAAGTATATTCCACATTTAAGGAAATTGTGGAAAATGGCGGCGAACTTGATATCACTATTGCGAATGTAATAGCTCATGCAATGAAAGAGTGGGCTGTTGAGCGCGGAGCTACGCACTATACACACTGGTTCCAGCCTATGACGGGAATCACTGCGGAGAAGCATGATTCATTCCTTAGCGCACAATCATCAAGCGACGCTATCCTGGAGTTTTCCGGAAAAGAGCTCATTAAAGGCGAACCTGATGCCTCTTCATTTCCTTCAGGAGGTCTCCGCGCCACATTTGAAGCAAGGGGATATACCGCATGGGATATTACTTCACCTGCATTTCTCCGTGAAGATGCAGCCGGAGTAACATTATGCATCCCAACTGCTTTTTGTTCATACACCGGTGAAGCTCTTGACAAAAAGACTCCTCTTCTGCGTTCAATGGAAGCAATCAGCAGACAGGCAACACATACTGCAAGGCTTTTCGGCCATGACGAAGTAAATAAAGTCAGCTGCTCCATAGGACCTGAACAGGAATATTTTCTTATTGACAGGGAAAAATTCTTACAGCGTGATGACCTTATTTTTTCAGGCAGGACTCTTTTCGGAGCAATGCCTCCTAAAGGACAGGAACTTGAAGACCACTATTTTGGTTCTATCCGCGAAAAAATTGCTTCCTATATGAAAGAACTTAATATTGAACTTTGGAAGCTTGGAATACTTGCAAAGACGCAGCATAACGAGGTTGCGCCTGCACAGCATGAGATGGCTCCTATATATTCAACCGCCAATATTGCTACCGACCATAACCAGCTTGTTATGGAAACAATGAGAAAGGTTGCCAGAAGACACGGTCTTGAATGTCTTCTCCATGAAAAGCCTTTTGCAGGTGTAAACGGCTCTGGTAAACACGACAACTGGTCGCTCGTTACCGACACAGGCATCAATCTTCTGGACCCTGGAAAAGAGCCTCATAACAATCTCATGTTCCTTTATGTACTCAGCGCCGTAATTAAAGCGGTAAATAAATATGCACCTCTTCTGAGACTTTCTGCTGCCAATGCAGGAAATGACCACAGACTGGGCGCTAATGAAGCACCTCCTGCTATTATTTCAATATTCCTTGGAGAACAGCTTGAGGATATCGTAGAACAGATTATTGATAAGGGCGAGGCAACATCAAGTATACGCGGCGGTAAAATGGATACCGGTGTTCTTACCTTACCTAATTTCAGAAAAGATGCTACTGACAGAAACCGTACTTCACCATTTGCATTTACCGGAAATAAATTCGAGTTCCGTATGGTTGCTTCTTCAATGTCAATATCAGATGCAAATACAGTTCTTAATGCAATCGTAGCTGATGTCCTTTCGGAAATGAACGATGAAATTGAGGGACTTAGCGGAGAAGCATTTGAAACAGCCGTAAAATCAGTAATCCGCAAGACTCTTTCAGAAAATAAGAACGTTATATTTAACGGCAACGGTTATTCAGACGAATGGGTTCTTGAAGCTGAAAAGAGAGGACTTCCTAACATTAAGACCACTGTTGATGCAACCCGTTATTATATTGACCCTGAATGTGTTGCAATGTTTGAACGTCAGGGAGTACTCACAGAAGCAGAGCTTAAATCACGTGAGGAAATCAATTATGAGACATACTCAAAAGTACTTCATATCGAAGCGCTTACAATGATAGAGATGGCTTCAAAGCTTTATATACCTTCAGTTATAAAATACTGCTCAAGCCTTGCAGCTTCAATAAACAATGTAAAATCTACCGGAATACCTGCTGATACTTCTGTACAGGATGAACTGCTCGTTCAGTCTTCTTCACTTCTTGCAGAAGCAAAAGCAGCCCTTAAAGATCTTACTGAAAAGACTAAAAAGGCTGAAGAAATCGAAGGCGGCGAACCTTTAGCTATCTATTATAAAGATGTAATCCGTGACGCTATGGCTGCTTTAAGGGCTCCTATTGACGAGCTTGAAATGATTGTTGACAAAGAATTATGGCCTGTTCCAACTTACGGAGATCTTCTGTTTGAAGTATAGTATATATAATAAAATACTCTCCTTATAAAAAAGTTCCCTCTGCCTTACGGCTTTGGGAACTTTTTCTATAACCACATATTAAGCACTTCATTTAATCTTCCCATATCAAGGGGTTTGGCTATATGTTCATTCATGCCTGACGCTTTCGCCGCAGCAACATCTTCCGCAAATGCATTTGCAGTCATTGCTATTATTGGCACCACTCTCGCATCCCTTCTTGGAAGTATGCGTATTGCATTGGTTGTCTCGTAACCATTCATACCGGGCATCTGTATATCCATAAATATCAAGTCATAATATCCTATATCTGAACGTGAAAACTTATCTAACGCTTCACTTCCATCACACGCAATATCTACCTGAAGTCCTGCTATACTAAGTATTTCCTCTGCAATTTCAGCATTAAGCTCATTATCCTCAACCAAAAGCACTCTTTTTCCGGTATAATTTTTCTCCGTTATTTCTTCAAACGGATTATCTTCTTCCTGTACATTTTTATCATCATTAGTAATAGTGCTGAAAAGATATGCAACTTTTGATTTGAAAAGCGGTTTGCTTATAAAATAATCTGCACCCGCCGCACGTGCCTCTACTTCAATATCCGACCAGTCGTATGCCGAAAAAATGATTATAGGCATATCAGGTCCGACATGTTTTCGTATCTCCTTGGCAGTAGTTACCCCGTCCATACCCGGCATTTTCCAGTCAAGAATTACGGCAAAGAAATCATTTTCTTCCTTATGCGCAAGCTCTACTCTTTCCACCGCTTCTTCACCTGTCAGAACCCATTCACTGTCCATTCCCATTTCATTAAGCAGTTCGCAGGTTGCCTCGCAGCTGTCTTCCATATCGTCTGCCACCAGAATACGTAAATTTATAAATTTCTCATAATTAATATTTTCTGAATCCTGAATCTTTAGAAAAATAGTTACAATGAATCTGGAACCTTCATTTATTTTTGATTCTATCTTAATATCACCATTCATCATATTGATGATATTTTTTGTAATAGGCATACCCAGGCCTGTACCCTGTATCTTATTAATTCTTGTATCTTCCGCTCTTGCAAATGGCTCAAATATATGACTGATAAATTCAGGCGTCATTCCTATACCATTGTCCTCAAAAATAAATTCATAACATCCTACATTTGGTATATGTGAAGGACGTTCTGAAATAGAAAGCTTTATCTTTCCGCCTTCAGGAGTATATTTAATTGCATTGCCCATAAGATTCATAAATGCCTGCTGTATATGCAGACTGTCGCCAATTACAAGTTCATGCTCAACATTTTCAATATTAACAATCAGTTCATGCTTTTTGGCAACTATGCCCTCTTTTGACATATATAACAGATTATCAATAAGCTCTGAAAGGTTAAACTCCTCTTCTGACAATTCCACTTTACCGGATTCAATCCTGCTCATATCAAGCACTTCATTAATAAGGGCAAGCAGATGTTTACTTGATGTCGTAATCTTATTCAGGCAGTCTGTTATTCTTGCAGTATCTTCTATATGAGTCCTCGCAATTGCAGTCATTCCAATAATGGCATTCATTGGCGTCCTTATATCATGGCTCATCCTGGAAAGGAACTCCGACTTTGCACTATTTGCCCTGTTTGCCGCATCAAACGCATCCTTTAACATCTTTTGATAATCAAGTTCTTTTTTCTTTTCATAATCAATAACCCTCTCGGCAAACATTACCGACGTAAGATTTCCGGAATTGTCCACTCTTACCGGAATAAAATTGCCTCTGCACCAGCCCGTTTTCTTTATCTTATATTCGAGATATATCGAATTCTGTCCTTTTATTCTTTCATTAAGTGTATCAAGATTTAAAAATGTTTTTACCTGTTCTTTAAAATCAGGTTCAACTTCATTTTCACAATATCTTTCAAACTCATCCCTGACATCAAATGATTCTTCCATATCTTTCACCACGCCATGTATATTACGCGCAGAATAATCATTCATATCAATATAATAATTACGTATGTATATGCTGCCCATTGTACTTATAATTTCAAGTTTCTCTTTTTCTTTTTTGAGAAGGCTTTCAAGCTCTTCATTAGCCTGCAGCAGTTTTTGGGAATACTTGTTTTCTTTTGCTTTTTCATCCGAAATATTCTTTACATACCACATGATTTTATGCCCTGCCGTACCATACTCAGGCATGGATACAAGCTCAGAACGTACCCAGCAGTATTCATCACCAACCAGTCTTTTATACGTAATATCCGTATATTTAATACCATCAGCAAATATTTTTTTCAGGTTTTCGGGAAGCATAATATCAAGGAATCTGTCGCGATACTCTGCGCTTACCCTTTCATTTGCAAATTCAATAATGGTTTTTCTGTAATCTTTTTTAAACCTTTCTGCATCATCCTGTTCACTGTCAGCAATAATTACCGTTTCCATAGCGTTACTATCCAAATCTATACAGGCAACACGATAAAAGGTATCCCTCATCATAAACAAAGAAGTTTCTAACAGGTCTTTTTCATTATACTTGATTGTTTTTAAATCATTATTCACAATAAATCCTCCAGACGTTTTACATCATATGAACTGCTTCATAAAGTACTTTATCAATGCTGTCATGTATTACTATATCTGCATTACTGTCAGCAGAGGTTTTGGTTTTATTAATTAAAACAAGATGCCTGCCCCTGAAATAGTGTATAAGTCCTGCAGCAGGATATACTATAAGTGAAGTTCCGCCTATTATAAGAGTATCTGCAGAACTTATTGCAGATACCGCCCCGCTTATAACGGAGTCGTCAAGTCCCTCTTCATACAGTACCACATCAGGCTTTACCACTCCCCCGCACCTTTCACACAAAGGGATTCCTTTAGCGGCAATTATATATTTTTCATCATAAAAAGCATGGCATTTCATACAGTAATTCCTAAGAACGCTTCCATGGAGTTCATACACATTTTCTGAACCTGCCGCCTGATGAAGTCCGTCAATATTCTGTGTAACTATCGCCTTAAGCTTTCCCATCTTTTCAAGCTCATAAAGGGCTGTATGGCATTTGTTCGGCTTTGCATCCGGATATATAAGATTTTCCTTATAAAAATCATAAAAATCTTCAGGATAATTCACAAAAAATGAATGTGAAACCGCTTCTTCAGGCGTAAAATGCTTACCGATTTTTTTACTGTATAATCCGTCTGAACTTCTGAAATCCGGGATTCCGCTTGCCGTGGATACTCCGGCGCCTCCAAAAAATACAATATTTTCGCTTTTACGTAAAACATCTGCAAGTGCACTTATGCTACTCTCCATTACGATTACCTCCTATAATACAAAATCAGCCATTATCATATTACATATGTTAATTCCTTTTTCCGAGCAGAAAATCCTGCCGTCTCTCTCTATAAGCATCCCACTTTCAGTCCATTTCTTTATGGCTTCTGCATATATCTCGTGTATATCTTTTCCAAAATCATCATAAAACTTCTTACAGCTTATGCCATATGATGTCCGAAGCGCAAGAAAAGCAGATTCAGACATTTTTTCATCCTCCGTAAGTACTTCTTTTGATTTTATGCTGCCATAAGGAGCAGCTATATATTCACTAAAGGAATCTGTATTGGCAAACCTCACATCATTAATGAGCGAAGCTGCCGATATCCCTAATCCCAGATAATTTCCTCTTCTCCAATATACCATGTTATGGCGGCTTTCGCATCCTTTTTTTGCATAATTTGATATTTCATATCTGTCATATCCATATTTTGACAAAACCCTATTTGTCATTTCATATATGAGCCTGTCCTCTTCCTCCCATTTATCAGCCTCTTCCTTACTCAGCTTTTCAGGAGCATATGTCTCATAAAACGGCGTACCCTCTTCGACAATAAGACTGTATACAGATATATGTTCGGGAGAATAAGCAAGCACTTTTTTTAACGTATCTTCAAACGATTCCACAGTCTGTCCTAAAAGTCCCGAAATAATATCAGTATTTATATTATTAAAACCGCACTCTCTGGCAAGCTTCATGCTTTTTTCCCAGTCTTCATATGTATGTATGCGCCCAAGCAGCTTAAGCTCTTTATCATCCGCCGACTGAAGTCCTATGCTAAGCCTGTTTATTCCTGCCCTTTTATAATCTGAAAGTTTGTTTCTATCAAGCGTACCCGGGTTACATTCAATAGTTACTTCCTCAGGAATATATGAGCCCCGTCTCCTGTTTTCAAATGTACTTTTCAGCGTATCAAGAATATAAGTCATAACCGAAGAATCATATAACGAAGGTGTTCCGCCTCCTATAAAAACAGTTTTTATATTAAAATTATCAGCATAAGCTGCTGATAACTTTATTTCCTTACAAAGCGCGTCCGCATAAGCCTTAAGCTGTCCCGGCTCTGGCGGGGCTGATACAAAGTCGCAGTAATTGCATTTTTTTACACAGAAAGGTATATGAATATATACCGACAAATCCTTATACATAATTAATCCTCGTCATCCAGTTTAAGCACGCTCATGAAAGCCTTCTGCGGAATTTCCACATTGCCAATCTGCCTCATACGTTTCTTTCCTTCTTTCTGTTTTTCAAGCAGTTTCTTCTTTCTGGTTATATCACCGCCATAGCATTTGGCAAGCACGTCTTTACGCACTGCTTTTACAGTTTCCCTGGCAATAACTTTACTGCCTATCGCCGCCTGTATTGGTATCTCAAACAGATGTCTCGGAATCTCTTTTTTAAGTTTCTCGCACATCTTCCTTCCACGCTCATAAGCCGAATCTGCATGTACGATAAATGACAGCGCATCAACTTCTTCTTTGTTTATGAGTATATCAAGTTTCACGAGTTCCGCTCTTTGATATCCCTTTATATCATAATCGAAAGATGCATAACCTCTTGACCTGGATTTGAGAGAATCAAAGAAATCATATATTATTTCATTAAGCGGCAGCACGTATCTGAGAAGAGCCCTGGTTTCTTCCATATACTCCATTCCCATATATACGCCGCGCCTCTCCTGGCACAGTTTCATTATTGCCCCTATATATTCTGTAGTAACCATAATCTCAGCATCTACTACGGGTTCTTCCATATAATCTATCTCAGAAGGGTCTGGAAGATTGGATGGATTCGTAACTTCTACAACGGTTCCGTCTGTTTTATACACTTTATATATAACTCCCGGCGCTGTCGTAACCAAATCAAGGTTGTATTCCCTTTCAAGCCTTTCCTGTATTATTTCAAGATGCAAAAGCCCAAGGAAACCGCATCTGAAACCAAATCCAAGCGCTACGGAAGTCTCCGCTTCATACTGCAGCGATGCATCATTAAGCTGCAATTTTTCAAGCGCGTCGCGAAGGTCCGGATATTTGGCTCCATCAGCAGGATACAGGCCGCAGTAAACCATTGGAAGAACTTTTTTATATCCCGGCAGCGATTCTGTACACGGCCTCTGCGCATCAGTAACCGTATCGCCTACCCGTGTTCCCGACACATCCTTAAGGCTTGCCGTAATATAACCTACCATACCGGCTGAAAGCTCGTCACACGGTATAAACTGTCCTGCGCCAAATGTTCCAACTTCAACTACCTCAGCCTTTGCCCCTGTAGCCATCATAAGAATCTGTGTTCCTTTTTTTACCGTACCGTCAAATAAACGGCAGAAAACTATAACCCCTTTATATGAATCATATATTGAATCAAATATAAGAGCCTTGAGAGGTTTTTTGCTGTCGCCTTCCGGCGCCGGAATCTTAGTAACAATCTGTTCCAGCACTTCCTCTATATTTATTCCGTTCTTGGCCGATATAAGCGGCGCGTCCTGCGCTTCAAGACCTATAACATCTTCTATCTCATTAATAACTCTTTCAGGGTCTGCGCTCGGAAGATCTATTTTATTGATAACCGGCATAATTTCAAGGTCATGGTCTATGGCAAGATAACAATTTGCAAGAGTCTGCGCCTCTATTCCCTGCGCAGCGTCTACAACAAGAACAGCCCCTTCACATGCTGCAAGGCTTCTTGATACCTCATAATTAAAATCCACATGTCCCGGAGTATCTATAAGATTGAATATATACTCTTCTCCGTTTTTGGCAGTATATACAATTCTTACAGTCTGCGCCTTAATCGTAATTCCGCGTTCTCTCTCAAGTTCCATATTATCAAGGACCTGCTCCTGCATCTCTCTTTCGGTAAGCAGACCTGTTTTTTCTATTATTCTGTCAGCAAGTGTGGATTTGCCATGGTCTATATGCGCGATGATGCAAAAATTCCTTATATGGCTCTGGCTGATATCTGACATTAATATGTCCTCCCTTGGTATATCTGTTTTTATTAATTTTAATTAGAGTTTTTCAAAACAACTGTAATTATTTTATCATGATTTTGTTATATAAACAAGGTAAAACGCTTTTGAAGGTTTG
The DNA here is from genome assembly GCA_947594855.1 of uncultured Lachnospiraceae bacterium. Taxonomy (GTDB): domain Bacteria; phylum Bacillota; class Clostridia; order Lachnospirales; family Lachnospiraceae; genus V9D3004. Next base: position 34,676 of record CANQEL010000017.1, on the reverse strand, counting down.
GTAATCTTTCTGCCATTGAAGATTGCTGTAAGTAATTGGGGAAGTTTATATAAAGGAACAGACAGAACTCCCATACAGTTCAGGCACGCTTTCGCTGCGCTCGCCACGCATCGGTACATAAGACGTTTCTTCGCAACGTCTAAGTACCGGCGGTCTCACAGCACCTGCTCCTGTATGGGAGTTCTGTCTGTTCTTATATGCCTGCGACAATTTTTTAGCTGCATTAAATATTAAATCGTAAAAGACATCCCTTAAATCCTCTTGGTATTTCACAAGCTATTTTTGTATTAAAAATTTGTTGATTTATTTTTCTGTATGTGATACATTATATATGTAAATAGGGAAAGCCATAAAAGCGGCTACCCCTAATAGTGATTTAACAGTTTTTACCTACCGTCAACTATTCCAGTAGTTGGCGGCTATTTTCCGCCCTGCTTTCAATTGCCATATAATCATTCAGCGTTTTCATCATTTACTACCTAACTTTCCACAATTCGCTTTACCATATTAACTTTCCTATACTAAAAATTTCTTGATTTATTTTTTTGTATGTGATACATTGTGTATATAAGTAGGGAAAGCCATAAAAGCGGCTACCCCTATAGTTCCAGCTACTTAAATACAGCCGTCACTATCGCAAGTAGTGGCGGCTATTTTCTGCCCTTGAAGACTGTATAACACAATCCCACAAGAGCAATGATAAATATACAAAATTGGAATAAATCCGAATATGTAACATTCATCCGCTCGCCCTCCTTTCTTTTTTCGCCTGGAGGGTTTGCCCCTCCGATATAATCAGAGGGCAGCCGCCTTTTGCTCTTTGGCTTTTCCCATGTTATTAATGCAACACATTTTTTGTTGGTTTTCAACAATAATTTATTTGTCTTACAGTTACAGGTAATGATTGCAGATTATATGAGTGAACAGCCGAAACTCCCATACAGGTTCAGGCACGCTTTCGCTGCGCTCGACACTTAAACGGTACATAAGACGTTTCTTCGCAACGTCTAAGTACCGGCGGTCTCACAGCACCTGCTCCTGTATGGGAGTTCTGGCTGTTCTTATATACCTGCGTCAATTTTTTAGCTGCATTAAAACCACAAAGGACATCCTTAAAGCCTCTTTCAGCTTAAGAATGTCCTTAAATGGTTGTTGCAATTTTATGATATAATATCAGACTTTCCATGACGCCAATAATTTGGGCAAAGCGTCATAGGTAGCTGGTATTACCTTTAATGAATATTATGATCACGATGCTGTTGATTTATATACGTTTGAATCAACATTTGTCCAACCTTTACTCTGATCCCAACTAACAAAATGAGTACCATCAGTATAAGTAAACGCTTTAACCGCACCGGCATCTACCCATACATTTATTGCTTTAGCTGTACCTTTATTTGATTCTGTTAATGGAAATTCCGATGCGGAAGGAGCACCGGCATCTACCGTTATAGCACCGCTATTCCAACCGGTTAAAGGTCTTTTTGCCGTACCTATTCTTTCAGTAGATGTAACATTAGTATTAGTAGCATCTTTTGATGTTTGTGCATAATATTCTGCCTCATATCCTGTTATCTCTGTCAGATATCCTGACGCTTCACTCTGAAATGCTGCTTCCCTTGCCGACTGAATATACCTCATTACATTAGGTATAAGCACTGCTGCGAGTATCAGTATGATTACAATTACCACAATGAGTTCTACAAGAGTAAAACCTTTTTTGTTACTTAATCTCTCTCTTAATTTTTTCATAAGAAAACATCCCTCCATTTAAAAAATTTACTTTTTTTCCGTTTGATATGGTTGTTGTAATAAACACATAACACCGGTTCTCCCCCGTCTTCTGTCTGCCCTGACAGGCTACGGCTGACACTGTCTGTCTGCATATACGGTGATATGCGACAGTTTCGTTCTGTGTCATTGTTATACCAACATAATATATTATTTTATTAAAATTGTCAAAACATTTTTTTATTTTTTTTATTTTCTTTTTTAATTTTCCCATAAAAAAAGCAGTGAATCATTTCCGTACACAGAAAAATTCACTGCTTTACTACTATTTATAAATAACAATTGTTACTCCGGCATGTCATAGAACTTCCTGCTTTCAGGATTACGATACTCGTGTTTCTCATAATACCCGATAAGTTCTTTATTATCATCGCGCAGGGCGACCATATATACATCTCTGTTTTCCTTTTCATTATGATTTGTATATATTACGTTATTATCTTTACTTTTTAAAAACCACGAAACCACCTTTCTTATATACTCGTTTGAACGTTCATTATGACAGTCGAATATACTTGTACCAACAAGGTCTGCGCCTCCCGACTTTCCATATTTTGCTATGGCGGCAGGATTCATATAGATAATCTCATGATTAAGGTTACATATAACAACCGCGCACGCATCCTGTTCAATTATACTTTTAAAATATCCGTAGAGTTTCATATTCATATTCCTTTCATATTTTCATTAATCTCCCCATTTATATCGCAGTTTATAATTACTATACATTCTGTAATCTAAATATTTTTCTTTTTGCAGCCTGCCTATTACAATATATGGCATTACATTCTGAGATTTTGCATATTTACTGATTGCTTCAATAGAAAAATCTCTTTTTTGAACAAACATTTTATAACTTTCTGGAGATAAAAGCATATTACTAGCAAAAAGATCAGCAGCCCTCTCCTTTTCGTAATCACTACCATCATCTAAAAATTTGAAATTTTTTCCTATATCTCCATTAACAATATGACCTATTTCGTGAAATAAAGAAAACCAGAAAATATCTGCAAATGCACCTCTTATAGTTAAAACCATTTGATATATCCCATCACTTTTTTGAGAAATATACCCTTGCACCGGAGCACCTCTAAAGTTTCTTACCACCGAGAAATCTATTCCATATTTCACCATTACATCCCTTAAACTTCCTTGGATGCTTACGTCTTTTTGGCACATAATATTCTTTATTTCTTTTATTAAATCATTAGTATATTTCTTGTCAAATTTAGATAATACAGTCTTGTCATCTCCAATAAGCTGACATAAACGAATCCACGCTCCAAGCACATTGGGATTTACAGTAGTATTGGCAGCTATTCGAAAAGCTCCTGCCGGAATCATTTCTTTCAAATTCGCTATATTACTAATTTGTAAGACTTTCCGTAGAGAAAGAATGGAATCATCCTTTTTTTCTCGTAAAGGCATCATTTCTCGCTGCCTTAAATACTTTACAATATCTTTTAAATCTTCTCTTGTGCTTCGTTCTTCATCAGTAATCGTTTGCTCTTCATTCATTTCTAAAAGTTCTGACTCATAATTTGCCTGAAGATTTAACCAAAAGGACTTTGGCACTCCTAATGCATATTCTAACCCCATCGCAAAATTTGCAGATATCCCTTTCTTTCCAGCAATCACATTACTTACATAAGCCGAAGAAACACCTGTTCTTGATGATAATTCAGCCTGTGTAATTCCACGGTCTTCTAATACATCGGCAATAGTTTCTCCAGGGTGAATTATCAAATCATGGTATATACCAATTTTCTTTACTGCCATGGTAATCGCTCACTCCTTCCACTTCAATTTCAGTGCAAATCATAATAGTATCTTGCGTTGCATTTGGCTCAACTATCAATCTGGCATTTGATGCTACATGTAATGAATACCGAATTTGCTTATATCCTTCAAGTTGTTCCGGTTTCCCCAAACCCAATTTTAAAAAATCCCCAAAACATTCTGCCGCTTTTAATCGATCCATATGCTTTTTTATTGTTTTTACCCATTCAAAGGGTAATTTTTTTTGCATTTTATTGTAGTCTTCAAAATATTTCTTTACTTTATTATTAATATATGTTATTTCCACAAATATATCACCCTCTAAATTAACCTTTTGGTTAATTATATTATGCCGTAATTTTTCCTTTATGTCAATATATTTTATAAAATCCCTTCAAAAATGGAATAAATCTTGCCGACCTACCCTGCATTAATCACCTTTTTTTGAAAAACACTTTTCCAACCGGAATATTAAGCAGCACAATGGCAAAAAAGATAAGCAGGATGCCACAGACATTTTTAATATTTAATTCCTCATTAAATATCACGATTCCTGCTGCTGCAGCCACCATAGGTTCCGCAAATGCAAGTACCGACGCCTTTCCTGCTTCAACGTATTTTAATCCGCTTGTATACAATATAAACGGCATAAGAGTGGATATCAGCCCAAGCCCAATACCTGTAAACAATATTTTAACATCATCCGTAAGCGAAGCCATAACATCATAAAGTCCTGAAAAAGGCAGTAAACCTGCCGCGGCAACTGCAAACGTATAAAATATAACCGTAAACGGATGATATTTTTTTAATGCCGCTTTTCCAAAAATACTGTACAATGCATATCCAAATCCGGAGCCGATTCCCGTCATAAAAGCAAGTATACCTATTTCTCCTCCTGCAAATCCGCTTGCAAGAATACATCCGGCAAATGCAGATATAAGCGCGGCAATTTTTACTGCTGTTATTTTTTCATGAAAAAAACATGCCGACATGAGCATCACAAAACACGGCGCCGTATACAAAAGAACAGACGCCGCCGCAAGCGTGGTATGGCTTATTGTAATGAAATAACACACATTAAAAAATACTATACTGAGAAGTCCCGTTCCCAAAAACATCCAAAAGTCTTTTATCTTTATGCGAAACAGCGACCTGTCTTTTATTAAAAGAAAAATACCCATTCCTGCCGCCGCAAGAACGCATCTTATGAATGTAATCTGTACCGGACTTATTCCTGCGTGCGCAAGCGGTCTGGAAAAAACGCCTATAATTCCCCAACCCGCCGCCGCAGTCAGAATCGCAGCTATAGACAATGCTTTTTTATTGTTCGTTTTCATACTGTATATCCTTATGTAAAGTACTCCCTGTATTATATACTAAACTGCTCTTTTTCTCAATACATATTGCCTTCAGGCAGCATGACAGATATATTTAACCTTCCCGCCTCATATTTTGCCGATATCTTTCCATTCATATTTTCCACAAGGGTCTTTACAATATAAAGTCCGAGTCCGGTTCCCCTGCTCCCTGTTTCAACGGTATAAAAACGGTCAAACAATTTACTTACATAAAGTTCATTTAACCGGTGCGCAGCATTGGAAAATACAATTTCTCCGCTCTCATATAAATCAATCTCAAGATCTCCGTCACTGTATTTTATTGCGTTATTAATAAGATTGGAAAATATACGCGATAAAGCATCAGAATCCATATGCCTTACTACTTTGATTTCAGGCATATGGATAACAGGCTCAATATTATGCTTACAAAAATCCGTATAAAACGCAGCTATGCAATCCTCCAGAATACAATTAATAACAACTGCTTCCTTTTTTATTTCATTTTCACCTGATACCGGCAACATACATACGAAAAGTTCTTCGGTAAGTTTTTTCATTATTTCTGTGCGGTTCTTTATGATTCCTATATACCTCTTTGCAGCTTCCGTACTTTCTTCTTTTTCAAGAAGCTCCGTATACCCGCTTATAGCAGTAAGCGGAGTACGCAGGTCATGTGAAATATTAGTAATTGCATTTTTAAGTTTCTCATCACCATGCTTATAACGATGGCGCAAAGCCCTTAGCTTTTTTAGCTGTATATTAATCTCATTTGCAAGCCTTCTCATATACCTGTCGCCTGATGATATATCAATCAGTGTATTCGTTTCATCCGAAAGCCTGTCTTTAAAAGACTGCATAATTTCTTCTGCTGACTTTCTCATTATGTATATCTTAATGATAAGAATTACAATAAATATTGCCATAATTCCGGCAATCATCCATGGCATATATTTCATACACTACTCTGCTCCCACCCTCATCTTAAATCCTATTCCCCACACTGCTTCTATATAATCCCTGTCCGTGGCCCCGCGGAGTTTCTTTCTCAGATTGCTTACATGCATTTTCAGGGAACTTTCGGTACAATCAGGCGTATCGTAAGATATGCTGTCAAGCATTACCGATTTGGTAACAACCTGCTTTGGATTTCCCATCAGTATTTTTAATATCGCATATTCGGTACGCGTAAGTTTTATATCATTACCTGAGACAGTTACCGCATGTGTGTCCGTATCAAGCGTTATATCATCAAACATAAGTTTTTTGCTATTTACTTTATTATGCTCATTTCTTAATTGTACCGCAATACGCGCAAGAAGTTCGCCGGTATCAAACGGTTTCGTAATATAATCTGCCGCACCGCCAAGCAAAAGGTTTACTTTATCTCCTGCATCCGCTTTGGCGCTGACTATGATGACAGGGATTCCTTTCATACTGTCAAGTATTTCTTCTCCGCCAAGCCCCGGAAGCATCAAATCAAGCAGAATAAGATCCGGTCTTTTTTCAGACAGGACAAGCAATGCTTCGGTTCCCGAATATGCCCTTAGTACAGTATATCCTTCGCCTATAAGCGTTTCCTCAATCATATTTCCCACGTATATATCATCTTCGACTACCAGTATAACTTTCAAGCGCAGACCTCCGGTTCATTAATTATTTTATGTCTTTTTTCTTAAATATAAAAATACCAGCACTATTTAAAAACAATATTATAATTATATCATATGCGGCTAATTTTATCACTTTTCTGACCTGAATACCGCCTTCAAACATTCCTGCTGTCTGGATGCTCTGTCCTGCCGGGGATGTATCATTAATTACATTATATACTTTTCTTTTAATTCCCGCCACATATCTTGTATTGTCCTCAAACATTTCACTCGTTATTTCATCTTCGTCAGATGGGTACGGATATATCATAACCACTTTTTGAGGTTCTAAAAGCCCTTCCTGTATACCTATGCCGGCAATGAGCAGAAATAGCGCAAGGATTATACTTATGACCGCAGCAGCCGCTTTTTGTGTATTAAGCATCGAAACCATTACAAACACCGCACTATACGCAGCATTTATAAAAAACATAAGCAAAGCCTCTGATATAACTATATCCATATTGGCATTTTCAACGCCTTTTCCCACTATGGCGGCGTATGTTATTATAATACTGCACAAACAGAATATTGAACCGGAAACGGTGCATACAATATAATCAGACAGATAGATATCCCTGCGTCTGTGCCCTGTTATTAATTTATTCCGTATTGTATTGCTGCTGTGTTCGGTACCCGTAAACAAACCTATAAAGCACGCCATAACAATTCCCATAAAAACTGCATATATCCAAAGCCCATCTGACATTTCCCCGACATCTTCAACAATAATGTCAAAAGCGCGGATACAGGATATAATAATAACTATTGCGCCCATTATATAAAACTCTTTGCTTTTAAATAATCTTATAAAATCAGCAGATAAAAGTTTACGCATCCCTGTCACCTCCCACAAGACTCATATAATAGCCCTCCAGGCTTTCATTGCGCTCTTTCACGGAAAGTATTTCACAGTTTTTATCCGACAATGACGTTACAAGTTTAGATATATTAACCTCCGCAAATATATCGGCGCAGGCGTCGGAAAGAATCTCATACTGAATATCCATATCATCAAGGACACAGGCAAGCGCTTTAATATTGTTTACCTCTATACGGATACATTTTCTGCACGAATCATTAAGCTCTTTCGCACTAATTTCTTTAACTATACGGCCTTTATCCATAAATCCGTAATGTGTCGCAAACCTTGATAATTCGTCAAGGATATGACTTGATATAAGTACTGTAATCTGATAACTTCGGTTAAGCTTAAGTATAAGTTCACGTATCTCTATAATCCCCTGCGGGTCAAGTCCGTTTGCCGGTTCGTCAAGGATAAGAAAATCAGGGTCGCCTGCAAGCGCAATGCCAATTCCAAGGCGCTGCCTCATACCAAACGAAAAATGTCCGGCTTTTTTCTTTCCGGTACCGGAAAGCCCCACAAGTTCCAATATATCATCGATTCCGTCAAAAGATGTCAGGCCCAATATACGATATATCATTTTAAGATTATCCCGCGCCGTCATATCGGGATATATCGCAGGAGTCTCTACTACCGCACCCATTCTTCTGCGCACCTTAATAATATCCCTTTCCGAGTTCTTTTTTCCATAAAGTATGTAACTTCCTGATGAAGGCTCCTGCAGTCCGCAGATAAGCCTTATAAGAGTTGTCTTACCGGCACCGTTTCTGCCGACCAGCCCATATATCGCCCCTTCAGGAACATTCATCGTAAGCTTGTCAAGCGCTTTAAAGTGCCGGTAATTTTTACTCAAAGAATCCGTTTTAAGCACATATTCCATAATATGTTCTCTCCTTTACTCTATTATGCTGCCATATTACCACATAAAAGTAAAGGTACCGGTAAAGAAAATAGTAAAGATATAGTAAAGATATATGTGTTTATCCCAATTCCACAGTTCTTTTATAAGCTGCATATACTGCATCCATAACAATTCCGCCAAGCCCGGCACTCTGGAAACTGTGAAATCCTGCAATTCCAATACCGCCCGGAGTATTCATTTCATCCGTAATCTGATATGGATGCTTATTTGATGTGGCAAGCATTCTGCCCACCGCCTCAAGATTTTCATATACTATCTTTTTTGCGTTTTCACGTGAAATTCCTGTCTCTACGCCTGCATCTGTCAAAGCTGTGGCAAAGAGAATAACCCACTCTGCTCCTGCGCATCCTAAAGCGGTGAATGCGTCAAACTGCGATTCCGGCAATATAAGCGTCTTACCTATAGCATCAGTAATAACCTGTACATCCGTCTTTTCTTCTTTGTTAAAGCCATCTCCGAAAGCCAGCGCACTATAACCCTTTTTAACCTGTATCATAGTATTTGGCATAATCCTTGCCAGTTTTATATTATTGCCAAGCCATTCATTAAGTCTACTAATCTGTATTCCCGCACAGATTGAAACTACAATTTTTTCCTTCGTTATATAATTGGAAAGTTCTAAGGCAACAGATTCTGCATCCTGTGGTCTCACTGCCAGTATAAGTATATCCGCCTGATTTGCAATTTCAGCCATCTCTTCTATTATTTTAATTCCGTAAGTTTCATTCAGATATTGTTTTCTTTCTTCAAGTATTTCTTTAACCAATATTTCAGATGTGCTTTTTGCTTTGGAAGCCAGAAGTCCGTTTATAATACCCTCTGCCATATTTCCTCCGCCAACAAATCCTATCGCTTTACCCATCTTAATTCCTCCATTTCCATATAGCAAATACTCTTTCATATCGTATTTTGGTCTAAATAATCCCACGCAAATTGCGTATACATAGCTGCCCCTCTGTGCAGTACCCCTTCATCAGCCAAAAAATGGTCACTATGATGAGGATACACAGCGCCGCTTTTTTCATTCCTAATGCCAAGATACCCATACACAGCCGGGATTTTTTCCGAAAAGTAAGAAAAATCCTCGCTTCCCATGGTCGCCTGCACCGGTCTTAATACTTCATTGCCATAGAGCTTTGCCGCAGCATTTTGCGCAAGCCCTGCCAGTCCGTCATCATTGTAAAGCGGCGGTGCAAAATACTGATATGTCAGTTTTGCCGTCGTCTTAAATACCGCTGCCGTATTTTCCGCCGTTTCACGTATCCATTCCTCCACCGATTGTCTCGTTTGCGCATCACATGTTCTGACAGTTCCTTTTAAGGTAACCTTATTTGCAATAATATTAAAGTTCTGTCCTCCCTCTATTTGTCCAACGGTAATAACAAGCGGACTTCGCGCGTCATTTTTTCTGGAAACCAAAGTCTGTATATTCATAATTATTGCCGCCGCCGACACTATTGCATCTGCTCCCTGCTGCGGCATTGAACCATGGGCAGACCTTCCGTACACATCAAGGGAAAAATTGTCACATCCCGCCATTCTGTATCCCGGCTCGAAATTCATATAAGGCGCATCAAGATGTGCCCATACATGGGTGCCATATATAACATCTACATCGTTAAGAATTCCTCTTTTTATATAACTTTCGGCCCCATGACACGATTCTTCAGCTGCCTGAAAAATAAGTTTTACCCTGCCATTTAATTCTTTTTCGTGTTTTTTTAATAACTTTGCCGCTCCCAAAAGCATAGCCGCATGGCAGTCATGGCCGCATGCGTGCATAGCCCCCTGTACACAGCTCTTATAAGGAAGGTCTGTCTTTTCTTCTACCGGAAGCGCGTCTATATCAGCCCTAAGTGCGACCGTTTTCTGCGAAGTTTTGCCGTTTTTGTTCCCTATTATGGCATAACATCCGGTCAGTCCGTCATAAAAATGCGGTTCAATATCCATCTTTTTTAACTCTTCCGCTATTTTTTCCGTCGTCTCATATTCTTTAAATGAAAGTTCGGGATGTTTGTGAAAATATCTGCGTATTTCAATTATATAATTTTCCTGTTTCAATGCTTCCGCCGCAAAATTCATATTCTTCTTTCCCCACACTTCTAATCACATACATTAAAATTCGTATTTCTGTATTTCATCAGGGTATCTGCCATTTCCTGGCCGTAATCACTTACAAAATCTGCAAGCACATTTTCGCTTACTTTCCTTCCCTCAGTCAAAAATATTGCCTCTGCCACCTCGTTATACGACCAGTACATATGCGCACAGTGGTATTCAAAGCTCCTTAAGCTTTCCGGATTTTTCCCTTTCTCTGCGCCGGCGCAGATATTTCCGGTCTGTATCCGCTGGATACAATAATCTGCATTATGAAGTGTCTGCACCATTTCATATTTTAAAAACGGGTTAAACCCTCTTGAAATTGAACTGTCAAGATCTGAGCAGTACAATTCTCCTGCCTCATGAAGGTCCATTTCCTGAAACTGGTTATACCATGGACAGACCGTAACCTTCATGGAGCCGTCAGCCTGAGGTTCTATCACGTTGGCGCACCCTTCTTTTTTTATCTCATCAGTATTAACCCACTCGCCATAATAATTATAAGTTTCCTGCGTAAGCTGTCTGCCGTCGCGAATTGCACGCTGCGCCATTCTTCTTCCCCGCTGCAGGGCGTAATACTGGGTAGCATGCAAAAACGCCTGTTTTCCCCTGTCTCCGAAATACTGCGTCAGATACTGATAATATTTGGCGGCAATATATGCATGTACTTTTTCATTAAATCCCATATTATCTCTCCTTCATAATCTTTCTACACTTTCCATCTGATTAATAATTTTCTCAATAATCCAACCAGCGTATTAAGCAAGGTCACTACTACGCCAATCATTACTATTCCAAACACAACCTTGGTAAAATTCGCAAAATCAGAATTATATTTTACATACCAGCCAAGTCCTGAAGTTGCACCTATCATCTCCGCAGCAGTCAGCACCAGAAAAGATGTAGATACGGATACCGATATACTGTTTATAATTCCCGGAAGGGAGTATGGAATCAATACATGTAAAATCATCGAGCCCTTGCTTAAGTTTAATGTTCTGGCAGAATCCATAATTTTTTTATCAATTTCTCTGACCGATAACACCATACTCATGAACATTGACCAGAATATAGTCAGTGTAACAACAAATATTGCCGCCGCCCTGAATGAAGGCAGGAGCGCTACTGCATAAGGTGAATAGATTACCGGGGGAATAGGGCTTATTACCCTTACTATTGGAAGCAGTGTCCCTGAAAGCCTGTCAGATAATCCTACAAACAGTCCAAGGCCAACTCCCAGTATGATAGCTATACCAAAAGCTATAAACAATAACTTCAGTGAGCTTAACACGCCTTCCAGTATTTTTGCGTAATCCTTGATGAATATCCCGAAAACATTTTCAGGTGCCGGATAAAGCATGGTATTTTTCACACCGGCCTTTGCCGTGATATATTCCCAAATAATAAGAAACAGATAGAGGATTATACCTATATCACATGCCACACTGCTTTTTCTTTTTGCAATAACCGCAATCTCTATCACCACTGCAACAACCAGGAAGGATATATAAGAATCCACAGAATCAAGCGATGGCATAAATATCAGTATCACCAGAACCAAAAACAGAATATGCGGTAAAACCATATGTACTTTTCGCATCATATTCCTTCTCCTTCCTGAAAATCCTGCTTCTCATCTTCATCAAAATAAAACAGATTTACTATTCTCTGCCTAAACTGCCTGAAACCGGAGCGTTCCAGCAGTTCATTTCTCTTTCTTGGTCTCGGAAAAGGAACATTGATATCCTTTTCTATCTTTTTATTCTTCATAAATAAGATACGGTCAGACATTAAAATCGCCTCATCTACATCATGGGTAACAAAAATAATTGTTTTCTTAACATCCGCCGTATCAAGTATATCTAACAGCAGATCCTGAAGGATTATCCTGTTTTTTGCATCTATAGCGCCAAAAGGTTCATCCATAAGAAGAATATCTGTTTCCATTGCAAGTGTCCTTGCAATTGCGGCTCTCTGCTGCATACCGCCTGACAGCTGGGAGGGGTATCTGTTTTCAAATCCTTTAAGCCCAACCTTTTTCAGATAAAGGTCTGCTTTTTCTGCAAGTTCTTTTTTGGATTGTTTCGGAAAATTCTGTTTGATTCCAAATTCAATATTTTTGCGTATTGTCATCCACGGGAACAGGGAGTAGTGCTGAAACACAACACCCCTGTTTTTTCCCGTTCCCCTTGTCTCTGTGCCGTCTATCCTGTAGCTGCCGCTTTTGGGCTCGTTCAATCCTGCCAGTACGCTTAGGATTGTACTTTTTCCACAGCCCGAAGAGCCTATTATACTTACAAATTCACCTTCATTAACCGTAAAAGATACTCCATCAAGTGCATTAAAAACTGTTCCGCCTCTTTCACGGTAATCTAATGCTATATCCTCAAATACTATTTTTTCCATATTATTTTCAACCTTTTTCCATATATATCCGATATGATGAAAATCAACTGTTCGTAGCTTCAGATTCTTCCCAAAGATCTTTATATACCTGCGAATCCGGATACTCTTTTATCAATTCCTGCAATGCTTCCGTATAAAGTGAAGTATCAATATAATCGTTTATATCAATATTTCCCTGGCTATAACCTATATCTACCATTGCCTGATAAAACTCTGCCGTATTTTTCCGGTCAGGATTTGGTCCTATACCAACATGGCCATATTCAAAGAGCTGGTTTCGCAGTGTAGTTTCATCTATTGAAAGATCCTGCAGGGCATATTCCACGGCTTTATCGGGTTCTTCCTGTATAAGCGCATATGCCTCTATGTTCGCCTTCACTGCATTTTTATATGCATCCCTGTTTGCTTCAAGTTTTTCTCTGGTAGTAAATAAACGGCAGCATATAAATCCGGGCCATTCATCCTCGCCGTCAAAATGTGTAAGTGCAACAAGTCCCTGCTGCTCTGCAGCTTCCCTATATGTAAGGAAATTAATTCCAAGATCAACTTCGCCCGATGCAATTGCCTGAGTAACCGTAGCCTGTGAATCAAGCTCTACAAATTCAATCGTAGAAAGATCTACACCTTTATCCTTAAGAATTTTCCTGAATACTATATCGCCGGTATTCATTCTAGAAACGCCAACTTTCTTTCCTGCCAATGTCTCCTGCGTAAGTTCTGAAAATTCATCTGCTCTCTCCGGCAGGCAGTAAAGGGTTTCGCCTGACGACATCTGTCCGCCGATTATAACAATGTCCGAGCCCTGATCTATATACTGAAGCAGTGCCGTAGCTCCTGCCGATACTAAATCGGCTTTATCCGCAAGCAGTGTCTGGATATTATCAGGATTTGAATTATTGAAAGTAAACTCAGGAATCACTCCGTTTTTTTCATAAAGTCCTGCATTTTTTGCCACAATAGAATCAACGTGCGCAATCATGTTATTAAATGCAACTATTCTAAGCGTATCCTTTTCTCCTTCGTTTTCTGTCTCGTTTTCAGCACTGTCTTCTGCCTGTTCGGTTTCAGCATTTTCGGTACTCTGTGCCGGAGCCTCTGTTTCCTCTTTGCTTCCGCAGCCTGCAAACAAACTTACAGCCAGCGCCGCTGTCAATAATACAGCTATTATTTTTCCTCTTTTCATTTTACATCCTCCTTATAACCTATCTTTTACATAGGTTTACTTGATGTTGTAAATTATATCATCCCAAATAATATTGTCAATACATTTTTGCCAATATAACGTTTCATAAAATCTATTATCAGTTATAAATAATGCTTATGTCATACAATTTCTTCGTTTGTACATTACTGAATTATCCGATACATTAGTTATTACGGGCTTTCTTCCGCACACTTTACAGCTTATATTTTTTCTCGGTATCCGAATGATTCTTGTCTGCATATTTAATCCATTGATATGATATATCTTTCCTACTAACAGCTCGCCTACAGACGCTATATACTTAATGGCCTCTAAAGCCTGTATACAACCTATCATCCCTGCCATTGCACCAATAATACCGGCCTGGGCACAGTTGGGAATATATCCATCCGGTATGTCTTCAAATACACATCTATAACATGGCGCTTCACCCGGTACCCATGTCATAACCTGACCTTCAAACGCCACAACCCCCGCATGGCAAAACGGTATTTTATTAATAACACAGGCATCATTTATTAGAAACTTTGTTTCTATATTATCTGTCGCATCTATTACAAAATCATAATTTTTAATAATATCATTAATATTATCAGGTGTAACATAAGTATCGTAATCCTCAATATGTATAAATGTATTCATTTTCTCTAATCTGCTTTTTGCTTCATAAACCTTTTTATTACCCACATTATCCGTATCAAACAAAATCTGCCGGTGAAGATTGGAACGCTCTATAATATCCCCTTCTGCAATTCCTATGGTTCCCACCCCTGCCGCCGCAAGATACGTCAGTGCAATACTTCCTAATGCCCCTGCCCCAATCACCAGAACCCTTGCTTTTTTAATCCTTTCCTGTCCTGTTTCTCCAAGTTCAGGCAATATCATTTGTCGTGCATATTGTATTTTTTCATCCATGCACAACTCTCCTGTTTTCATTAAAAGCCATTCATGATATCCTCCTGTCAGATTATATGCATCTATTCCATTTTCACATAATTCTCTGACAACTGCTTTGCTTCTTTCCCCAATACTGCAATAGAGTATAACCTTTTCTTTGGCATGTTCTTTCATTATTTCCAATAATATTTCAGGTTCGACCGGCTCAGGTAATGAAACCGCATTCGGGATATATCCATGCTTATAGGCAATTTCACTTCTTATATCAACAAGCAGACTATCATCAACTATCCGGTTATTCCCTAATAATTCGCTTACAGATATACTTTTATATGTTCCCATAATCCTTTCACCATTCTTTTTATAAAATTCGCTTTAACTGCATATCAAAATGCCATGGAAACAGAACCATGGCATTTTGCATTAAATATTACATTTTAAAACTGATATTAATTTGCAAATAACGGTGTCGAAAGATATCTGTCGCCTGAATCCGGAAGCAGTACAACAATGTTCTTGCCCTTATTCTCCGGTCTTGCTGCCAGAATAGTCGCCGCTTTTAACGCTGCGCCTGATGAGATGCCTACAAGTATTCCTTCTGATACTGCAAATTTCTTTCCTTCAGCAAATGCATCATCATTTTCTATTGCAATTACTTCATCATATATCTTTGTATTAAGGGTATCAGGCACAAAACCTGCTCCAATTCCCTGAATCTTATGCGCGCCTGCCGTTCCCTTTGACAACACCGGGCTTGTGGCAGGCTCAACTGCAACCACTTTAATATCAGGATTCTGCTCTTTTAAGTATTCGCCTACACCGGTAACAGTACCGCCTGTTCCTACGCCGGCTACAAATATATCAACTTTTCCGTCAACCTGTCTGTATATCTCCGGACCTGTTGTTCTCTTATGTACTGCAGGATTGGCTGGATTTACAAACTGTCCTAAGATAACAGAGCCTTCTATTTCATTTTTAAGCTCTTCTGCTCTGGCAATCGCACCCTTCATGCCTTTAGCGCCATCAGTAAGTACAAGCTCGGCTCCATATGCCTTAAGGAGGTTTCTTCTCTCAACACTCATCGTCTCAGGAAGCGTAAGTATAGCCTTATAGCCCTTAGCTGCTGCCACTGCCGCAAGGCCTATACCCGTATTGCCGCTGGTCGGCTCAATAATCGTAGCTCCCGGCTTTAATATACCTTTTTCTTCTGCATCTTCTATCATTGCAAGTGCAATCCTGTCCTTCACTGAACCTGCCGGATTAAGATACTCCAGCTTTGCAATAATATTTACTCCCTCTACGCCCGCTGCCTTGCTGTAACGTGAAATCTCAAGTACCGGTGTTTCTCCAATTAATTCCAATGAACTCTTTTTAATCTCTGACATAGTTTTACTCTCCTTTTCTTATTCATTTTTATTACCTATTATTTTAATAGGTTTGCTAGCATTAACATGAGTATACTCATATTTTCTTTATTTGTCAACACATTTTTTTGATTAATTCTCAAATAGCTTATTAATTTTATTTTTAATCTGTCATAAATTTTTCTTATAATGCGTTGTTTACAGCATACTTTATACTATCAAGCGCTTTCTTAAGCACTTCTTTTCTTGTAGCGATATTAATTCTTTCAAATCCTTCTCCAGTCTTTCCGAATATATTTCCTCTGTCAAGCCACAGCCCGGCCTTATTCACTATCAAAGACTCCAGTTCCTCCTCAGAAAGTCCCAATCCTCTGAAATCCAGCCATATAAGGTATGTTCCTTCCGGTTCAATCAATCTTATCTGTGGCAGTTCGGAAGATATATATTCTCTTATATAATTCAGATTTTCCTGCAGATATTTTCTTATCTTTTCAAGCCACTCTCCGCCATATTTATAAGCAGCCTCACAGGCAGCTATTCCAATAGTATTAAGCTGGCTGTATCCTGCCGCGGCAATCTGCTTTTTAAAACTGTGGCGGAGTCCAGCATTAGGAATAATAATATTTGATACCTGAAGTCCCGCCAGATTAAATGTTTTAGCCGGAGATGTACAGATTACGCACATATCTGCCAGTCTTTCATCAATATTAATAAGAGATGTATGTCTATATCCTTCAAATACAAAATCATGGTGAATCTCATCACTTACTATAATAACATTATACTTTATACATATATCTGCAATTTTTCTAAGCTCCTCCTCTGTCCACACTCTTCCGACAGGATTATGGGGACTGCAGAGCAAAAATAATTTTATACCATTTTCAGCTATTTTTTTCTCAAAATCATCAAAATCAATATGATATTTTCCATCCTCTGAAAGTATCAGGTCGTTACTTATCACAACTCTGTTATTAGCTTCTGCCACTTCACTGAACGGATAATAGACAGGCTGCTGTATCAGTATCGCATCATTTTCCTTTGTATATGCTTTTACAGCCATTGCAAGAGCAAATACTACGCCCGGAGTTTTTACGAGCCAGTTTCTTTTAATATCCATATTATGATGCTTCTTAAGCCATCCGGCTACAGTATTAAAATAGTCTTCTCCCGTCTCCGTATATCCGAATATCCCATGCTCCACCCTCTTATGTATCTCATCCAAAATCATGCTTGACGTCTGAAAATCCATATCTGCAACCCACAATGGGATAAGTCCTTCAGGCTTGCCGCATCTTTTTGCAAAATCAAATTTCAGGCTGTCTGTTCCTTTTCTGTCAATGATTTTATCAAATTTCGTATTTTTTTCCATTATACTTACAACTCCTTATATCCGTCATATGAATCAAATGCATACTTCAAATCTGCTATCAGATCATCTTTATCCTCAATTCCAACTGACATACGCAGCACACAGTCTGTAATTCCATTGGCAATCCTTACATCTTCCGGCACATCAGCATGAGTCTGTGTCACAGGGTAAGTAAGAAGTGTTTCTACGCCGCCAAGACTTTCTGCAAACGGAATCAGTCTTGTCGCTTTAAGTATATGATGCGCCAGCTCTTTACTTGCTACTTCAAAAGTAAGCATCGAGCCGAATCCTCTTGCCTGGTTTTTACAGATTTCATATCCTTCGCTTCCTTCAATTCCCGGATAATATACTTTATTAACCTTATCAGAAGAAAACAGATATTCCACTATTGCTTTTGCATTCTCCTGTGACTTTTCCATACGAAGCGGCAGTGTTTTTATACCTCTTAAAATAAGCCAGCAATCTATTGGTGCAAGTCCTGAACCTACTGTTTTGATAATAAATCTCATTTTTTCTGATATTTCCTCTGAATTCGTTACAACAAATCCTGCAAGCGTATCATTATGGCCTCCCAAAAACTTAGTTCCACTATGTACAACTATATCGGCTCCCAATTCAAGCGGATTTTGGAAATATGGTGAAAGGAACGTATTATCAACAATCAGTATCAGTTTATGCCTTTTTGCTATCTCAGACATTTTTCTTATATCTACAACATTCATCATTGGATTAGTCGGAGTCTCAATAAAAATAGCTTTTGTATTATCTCTCACATAACTTTCCACATCTTCTTTACTGCAATTAATATGTGAAAATTCAATTCCATTTTTTTCACTTATATTATTAAAGAGTCGAATACTACCACCATAAAGATCAGCGTCAGTAATCAGATGATCTCCTGGCCTAAATATTTCCATAAGTGCGGTAATTGCCGCCATACCACTTGAAAACGCAAGGGCATCTATTCCATTTTCCAGGGAGGCCACGACTTTTTCCAATTGCTGTCTGGTAGGATTCTGGAGTCTTGAGTAATCGAAACCTGTACTTTTCCCAACCTCCGGATGTGCATATGTTGCTGTCTGGTATATTGGAAAACTAATTGTTCCGGTAGGTTCCCCATTCAGCTTTGCCTTATTTCCGTAAATACATTTTGTTGAAAATTTTAATTCCATATTTTATCAGCCTTTCTATATTGTTATAAACTTTTTCTATAATCATCAACTTGAATACTTACTATTTCTATGGTATTATAGGTTTTAATATACTACGCATTATAAAAGGAGGAGTTATTATGAAAATATCTACTCGCGGGCGTTATTCATTGAGATTTATGATTGACCTTGCGCAACATTACACCGAAGGTTATATAGCTCTTAAAGATATAGCGGCACGCCAGAATATTTCCAAAAAGTATCTTGAACAAATAATACCTTTTCTAAACCGCAGCGGGCTCTTAGCATCTAATAAAGGACACATGGGCGGCTATATGCTGGCGAAGCATCCTTCTGAAATAACTATAAAAGAAATTCTTCTAAGCGCTGAAGGAAGCCTTACTCCGGTAAGTTGTATGGATAATGTTCCTAACCTCTGCGAAAATTGTGAAAACTGTCTTACACTGCCTCTATACCATGGCCTGTACAATGTTATTACTGAATATTTAGATGGAATAACACTTCAAAGCATTATTAACAAAAATCAGGACAGTTGCGAATATATTATTTAGTCAGTGTCAGACGAATATCCTTTTAAGATGGAAATATATCTTTCTCCAAGCAGACTTAGCGGCATCCTTTTCTTTTTAATATAGCCTATCGTCATTTTCTCGCTTGTAGAAAGAGGAATTGCAACATATCCATCGCCATTTAATTTTTCACATATTATGCCGGAACATAAAGTAAAACCGTCCATTCCCGTCATCAGGTTAAGCATCGTTGCCCTGTCATCAGCTTTAATGACACGCCTGAACTTATATGTTGAAAACATCTCCTCCGAATAATAAAATGAATTATTATCCCCCTGTTCAAATGACAGGCATGGATACTCAAGTAATTCATCAAGTTCAATTTTTTTATGGCCGGCAAGCGGATGTCCCGCGCTCATATACACATATACTTCACACTTAAATAACGGAATAAATTCAAGTTCCCTGTCTGAAAGTATTCTGTTTATTGCCACTTGATTAAATTCATTCTGATAAATAATTCCAAGTTCACTCCGGAATTTTTCCACATTTTCAATAACTTCTGAGGTCTTTGTTTCGTGAACCGCAAGCTCATAATCATTAAGCCCGAACTCTTTTGCAAGTGTCATAAATGCTTCTACCGCAAATGAATAATGCTGCATCGATACACTAAACTTATTTTCCCTGTTTTCATCTGACGAATACCGCTCTTTAATCATCTGGCTCAATTCAACCATCTGTCTTGCGTAACTTAAAAAGTTCTCCCCTTCCGCCGTTACTATAATTCCTCTTTTGTTACGTATAAATATATCAATATTCAGCTCTTCTTCCAGTTCATGAATAGCGCTTGAAAGTGCAGGCTGTGAAACAAATAATTCTGCAGCTGCCTTATTCATTGATTTGGTTTCGGCAATTTTAACGGTATATAATAGTTGCTGCAATGTCATGGTATATCACCTTTCTTTACCTACTTTTTTGATAGGTTTTAAAGTAATAATACCACCCTTCTTTCAAAATTACAATGCAATTATATATACTTATAATTTATTCCCGGTTATAAATTTTATTTATAATACAATTACCCACTGAGCATATATCACTGTCCCGATAATACTGAATTCAAAACATCTGCAAGAGGCGGCACTGCATTTTTTGCTTCCTCAAGCGTATTGTTCTGGTCGCCAAGTTCAATAAGAAGACTTCTTGGAAGAAGGTGCAGATTATATCTGTAACCTTTCAGATACACCGGTTTGGTAAAATCGGGATAAAGCTCCATTGACTTTATCTTTAACTGAAGGCTGAAGGCCAGATTGTCCGCAAGATTATCATTTGCAAGATACTGTCTTGCACCAGTTTTACTGCGGCTTAATCCATTAAAGAACATTACTTTTGCAGTACTTTTGCCATTTATGTCTACTACCTTTTTAGCAGCCTTTCCTACACCATCCCTGTGCAGGTCAATTATTACCTTTATTGACGGATTATCCGCAATAATTTTTGAAATGCATGGCAGCGCCTTCGCATATGCAAGGCTTCTGTCAATCTTGCCATCTATCATATCGTAAGGGGTTCTGTCGTGATATACCTTGTATCCGTATGTATCTTCAAGCACCTCTGTAAGATAATCCCCAACCCCTATTATTCCCTCTTCTGAAACACCTGCTTTGCTCCCCTCAAAGCTTTCTGACGCACCATGTGTATGGTATATAAGAATCTGCGGGGCATTTTCTTTCGTTATGGTAAAATCAGCATTTAACATTCTTTTTACCTTAAAATACGATTTTTTGACTGATGTAGTTGAATCTACTATGTAAAAATTTTTAATCAAAAAATCTGTATTCATATTCTGTTTAAGTTCATTTATTAAACTTATGTTTTCATTTTTTACTGCCTCATCATTAGATGCAGGTATGCTCTCGTTATATCCGTCTCCAAAGACTACATCAACATCTCCTTTTACCACTTCGTTTTCTGATATTGTATTACGTTTTAATATATAATTATTATCTCCTATCTTAGTATTAATTTCCCCTATCGATACTCTTTCAGGATATCTGTCAGCTGCATCTTTAAGCACTTGTGCATATGGCGAAAACCTGTTATAAAAATATGTACATACCGACTCTACCGCTCCTTTATTTTCTTCTCCGTCTCCACCACCCTGCACTACAGGGTTATTTTCCAAAAAAGTACGGCATACTATATCAGACATATATTCTGTTTTTACTGAATAACCTGAAAAGGATACTGACATAATCAGTACCGCTAATACGCCTATAATATATTTGCATATTCTTCTTAAATTTCCAATCATTATATTCTCCCTAAATGGCATACTGCATACAGCCGTTTATTGACATGGCTACAAGCTCTCCCATATCTCTTACGGTTTCATCTATATTTTTAGGTGTAACATACATATTATTTATTTCCGTCTGTCCCATATTCATTATAAATTGCTGTATCTCATTATCATTGAAATTCTGTTTTTTCATAAACTCTTCTATACGGTCGGATACAATAACCTCAGCCTCAACAACTGTCGGAACTCCTATTGAGATTACTTTTACGCCAATGCTGTCCTCATTTATACCAACACGATGATTGCCAACCCCTGAGCCGGGATTAATTCCTGTATCTGTTATCTGTATGGTTGACGTTACTCTTTTTACCGAGCGTGCTGCAAGCGCATCAATAACAATTAAAACATCAGGTTTTACGGAATCCGCAACACTTTCAAGTATTTCTGCTGCCTCCATTCCCGTCTGCGCCATTACACCCGGTGATATTGCACATACTTCTCCCATTCCGATTTTTCCAAGAAATTCAACGCCATATTCTTTTGCAAAATGACGGGTTATATTAAGATTATCCACCACTATCGGACCAAGCGAATCTGCCGTTACATATCTGTTTCCAAGTCCGGCAACCATTATTTTTTTCTCATGCAGGACTCCCGCAAGCTGTTCTATACGGCTTCCTATCTCTGCAGACACCTTTTCCATACATTCATCAGACAATTCCGATATATCTCCGGATTCTATGGTAATATAACTTCCCTGAGGCTTATTCATCTTCTTTGCGCCTGCCTCATTCATTATTTTAACGGTTGATATATCCAAACGTATATTACGTTTATCATCTATAATAACCGTCTCCTTATCCAGAGATACTCCCGATATCTCTACATCATCTTTTGGAAAACTCTCTCTGGCTTCAAGAGCAAGGTCTGTCCGTCTTTCAAGCATGGCTTCTCACCTCTTTGTGATAGTCTATGCAAAAGCATAATATATTATTCTGCAGCTTTCTTTAGAATTAAACATATATAACTTAAATTTATAATTTTAGTATTGACATTGGAAATCTTTTATAATAGAATAACAAAGTGTGCATAAGTAGGTTTTATCGTGTCTCCCTATATGCCGCTTATGAATCTGAATACACAGGAGGTGTTAATATGGCTAATATTAAGTCTGCCAAGAAAAGAATTCTGGTTAATAAGACCAAAGCTGAAAAAAACAAGTCAATTCGTTCTAAAGTAAAGACAGCTGTTAAAAAGGTAGATGCTGCCGTTGCTGCCAAAGACTCTGAAGCGGCTGCAGTTGCATTAAAGAATGCAATTTCAGAGATAGATAAAGCACAGCGTAAAGGTATATACCACAAAAATACGGCATCAAGAAAGATTTCAAGACTTACTCTTGCTGTCAACAAATTAGCATAATTTACTGACAATATATCAAAGCTGTTACTTATGTAGCAGCTTTTTTTATCAAAAAATATATTTTAAACTGTTGAGGTGCATATTATGAAAAAACAGGATTATCTTAAATGGGATGAATACTTTATGGGGATTGCCCTTCTTTCCGCTGAAAGAAGCAAAGACCCACAGACCTGTGTGGGCGCATGTATAGTTAGTCAGTCCAACAAAATCCTGTCTGTAGGATACAACGGCATGCCAATCGGATGCAGTGACGATGAATTTCCCTGGGACAGGGAAGGTGCGCCGCTCGAAACCAAATATCTGTATGTATGCCATGCCGAACTCAATGCCCTTCTCAATTATACAGGCACTGATTTAAGCGGTTCAAGGATATATACTACCCTTTTCCCATGCAATGAATGTACCAAGGCAATTATACAATCAGGTATAAAAGAAATCATATATCTTAGTGATAAATATTCAGATACCGATTCCACAGTAGCTTCAAAAACCATGCTCCGCGCTTCAGGTATTTCATTCAGGGCATATAATCCTTCGGGAAAAGAAATAAATCTGACTCTTTAATCAGATTTATTGTTTTCCATATACCGGAATACATCATCTTTAAAACTGTTCCATTTCTTTTCATGTTTTACATAATACCTGGGACAGTCTTTCCCAGTCACATCATAATGACGTATTATATCATCTTTTTTCAGATTATATTCCTCGCAAAGGCATGCGGTCAGATGAACAAGCGAATTATATGTATCTTCATTAAACCTGCCTGTATTATCCTCATGACAACATTCAATGGATATTGTATCTTTGTTCCTGTCATTAGATGCATACGCAATTTCATTAAGCGGAATACATTGTATAATCTGTCCTTTTAATCCTATTACATAGTGGCTGCTTGCATATACCGGTCTGTCTTTCCCCGCATTTGCATACTTTAAATTATTAAAATAATCCCTGTTTGCTTCCGCATCAGAGCCGGGGTTTGCAGTATAATGAACCACCACTCCCTTTACCTTCTTCAGCTTCTTCTGAGGTCTTGAATATTCATTCGGTTCAATATAGTCCCGTATAATTTCTATATTTTCACTATTTACCGTTGCCTGCACATTATTTTTTTTACCTGAAATAAAATGATTAAATATAATTGCAAATAAATAAACCGAAAAAATGAGCAGAACACTAAGGACAAAAATATATTTTATCCTCTTTGTCTGCTCTTTTTTCGTTCCTGATGTATGTTTACGTTTATTAGTTTTGTACTTTTTTACCATATTATCCCTGTGTTAATACCTATTAATATGCTTACTGCTCTACACTGTAATTAGGCGCTTCCTTAGTAATATGAATATCATGCGGATGGCTTTCCTTGAGAGATGCCGCTGATATCTTTACAAATCTTCCATTCTCTTTAAGGTCTTCTATTGTAGGCGTTCCGCAATAACCCATTCCTGAACGGAGGCCTCCCATAAGCTGGAATACCGTATCTTCTACTGTTCCTTTATATGATACCCTTCCCTCAACTCCTTCAGGCACCAGTTTCTTGGCATCTGTCTGGAAGTATCTGTCTTTGCTTCCATTCTCCATTGCAGCTATGGAACCCATTCCTCTGTATACTTTATACTTTCTTCCCTGATAAAGTTCAAAGCTTCCCGGACTTTCATCACAGCCTGCAAACATGCTTCCCATCATACATACATTGGCACCTGCCGCAATTGCTTTGGTCATATCTCCTGAATACTTGATACCGCCGTCTGCAATTATCGGTATGCCATATTCCTTAGCTGTATTATAACTGTCCATAATCGCTGTAATCTGAGGAACGCCAATACCTGCCACAACACGTGTTGTACATATAGAGCCCGGACCAATACCCACTTTAACAGCATCGACTCCTGCCTCTATAAGCGCTTTGGTCGCATCTCCTGTAGCAACATTTCCTGCTATAATCTGAACATCACTGAACTTGTCCCTTATCATTTTAATTGTTTTTAATACATTTGCAGAGTGTCCATGTGCAGTATCTATAACTATGGCATCTACCTTTGCATTAACAAGCTCTGTGACCCTTTCAGCAATATTATTTGTTATGCCCACTGCTGCCGCACACAAAAGACGCCCCTGTGAATCCTTGGCAGAAAGCGGATATTTAATCTGCTTTTCAATATCTTTAATCGTAATAAGCCCTTTAAGATTGCCAACCTCATCTACTATTGGAAGCTTTTCTTTTCTGGCATTTGAAAGAATCGCCTTAGCTTCGTCAAGGGTTATTCCTTCTTTTGCAGTAATAAGTCCCTCTGAAGTCATTTTTTCTTTTATTTTTCTGCTGTAATCAGTCTCAAACTTAAGGTCTCTGTTGGTAATGATACCTACAAGTTTACGTCCTTCGGTAATCGGAACTCCGGATATGCGGAATCTCGCCATAAGATTATTAGCATCCTCCAGAGTATTTTCCGGTGAGAGGAAAAACGGGTCCGTAATTACTCCGTTCTCGGAACGCTTAACCCTGTCTACCTCCTGCGCCTGTTCTTCTACAGACATATTCTTGTGTATTACTCCTATTCCACCCTGTCTTGCCATTGCAATGGCCATTCTATGCTCTGTAACAGTATCCATTCCTGCACTCATCATCGGAATATTAAGTCTTATTTTCTTAGTAAGCTGTGTAGATAAATCTACCATATTAGGTGTTACTTCCGAATATGAGGGTACTAAAAGTACATCATCAAACGTGATTCCTTCGCCTATAATTGTACCCATACCTAATCCTCCTAAATATAGTGTTTTAATTTACATTTCAACAAAAGTATTTGCAGAAAAGAATAACACCAATCAGCCTTTAAGTCAAGAAAAAATAACTATATATTATGTTAATTTATTGTTAGCGTCTGTGATACGTCTGATGAAAGATTTATTACCGGGGATTCAGAAACAATCCTTGCATTTTCGATATCATATATTTTTACAATATAATTTCCTGCCTCAAGTCCCTTAAATGATACTTTTTCACCAATATAACCCATATCTGATTTAATAAATTTACCGTTTGTATTCATAAGATATGCCTGATAAAGCGTAAACGGATCATACCTTCCTGTACCTGATATAAGATTACATTCAATCTTATATGAATCACTCAGATTATAAGCAAAATTTCCATCTGCATTTACAGCAATATTTCTCTCCAGATAGTGCATTTTTAACTTATTATCATCATTACAGGTAGTATAATATACATCATATGTTCCTAAAGGCACTTTTACCGAATAAGTAACATTATTTCCTGCCTCCTGATATATCCTGCTGAAATAATAGCACTGATCTGTCACAGTATTACGGTAACATAAATTCGTATCCTCCTCCCCGTAATTTGTAACAGTTCCTGTAAGCATTACCGATGGCGATATAATAATCTTTACATTAGCTTCTACTTCCGCGCCTGTCAATGCAGTATCGCGTACCGCTACTTTTACATCATATGTACCAACCGGAATCTGATTAGAGTTAGATGTAATAGAAAAACTGCCGCCATAAGAAGTGACCTTAAACCAGTCTTTATAATTGCTATTTCCATTGTCTTTCAATGAACACTCAAATGTTCCGCTTCCGCCCGCAATTGCTACAATTCTATTGATATCCGAACCTGAAACCACAATATGGTCTTTTCTGTCTCCAATAACCGAATCTTCAGTAAATATGTATTCGTTGTCAGCAATAAGGAAATTAATCTCAAGCCTGTTAACTTTGCCTTTCTCGTCTGTAACAGTAAAAGTACATCTTCTGTTGTTTACAAGTTCTAACGGAATTCCCTGTATTGTTCCGCTTCTTTGATCTATCTCAAGCCCTGATGGGAGTGTTCCCGACTCAAGCTGAATTATACTATAACCTGAATCAGGCGAATAATACACATATTGTCCAACCTTTCCGGTTATGACTTCACTTGCATCATATTCATCTGAAACAAATTCCTTCTCAGCAATATTTTTACCGTTTATTCCATTTATCGTAACCTGGATAAAATGTCCGTCATATACTTCATTTGCAAGTGATATTATATAGTCTTTGTTATTAGCGGTATAAACATCAGCAATATCTTCATAATGTATATACTGTCCGTCAGCACGTGACTTTGATTTAATCTCAAAATCCTCTTCACTAAGCACAGCCGTATTGTTAAGTGTTACTGTAATTTTATCCGTATAATCGCGGTTATAATATTTGGCAAAACTCAATTCACTTATATCTGTTTTACCTTTTTTTACCTTTACTTTACATATTGCGGATTTGCCGCTTCCGTCAGCTACAGATGCCTTTATCTTAACCGTTCCGGGCTTTACTCCGGTTACAACACCTTTATCTGAAACAGTAGCTATTTTATTATTTGCAGAACTCCATACAATATCTTTGCAATAATTCTTTTTACCTTTAACTGAAGCCTTAAGGCTAATTGCTGCGCCTGCCGCTACAACAGCCTTTTTATTTTTA
This sequence comes from uncultured Lachnospiraceae bacterium, assembly GCA_947594855.1. Classification (GTDB taxonomy): domain Bacteria; phylum Bacillota; class Clostridia; order Lachnospirales; family Lachnospiraceae; genus V9D3004. The sequence continues at coordinate 7,100 of CANQEL010000017.1, read as the reverse complement.
ATCGTAATTTTATTTGCAGTATTTACTACTTTTACATTAATTGATGTTTTTTTCTTACCATTTTTTACAGAAGTAACCGTAATCTTTGCAGTACCGTTTTTGATTCCCTTAATAACTCCTTTGCTGTTTACCGATGCAACAGATGTTTTGGATGACTTATAACGCACCTTTTTATTAACTGCTTTATCAGGCTTTACATTAACAGAAGTATTCAGTTTAACTGACTTGCCTTTTGCTACATAGGCAGTTTTTGATGAACCTGCAACACTCTTAACTTCTACACTCTTTACATTTACTTTTGCATAAGCAGTCGGCCCTGCTATAAACAGCAGTCCGGTAACTGCTAATATAAATGTAAATACACCCATTATTCTTTTCATAATATCTACTCCTTTATTTATTATATCGTAAGAACTTTCCTTGGTGCCTTAATCTTCATAAGCTCAATCATTTTTTCCGAAGGCTCAAAATATATCTGATTCAGGCCCTCTTCTCCCACCTTGGCAACCGCTACATATATTTTTGCATCTTTTCTCAGAGACGAGTAGTCTCTTATTTTATTATGTCTGTATGCATCTATTGCATGTGAAGAAAGAGGCGCCACAACCTCTACTTCTTCCAAATCAATTCTAAGCCTTGTCTTTCGCTTCTCGCCGCCCGATATCGTATCAAAATCTATCTGTCCGTCAACGAATATATATTCCCATTCAACGTTAAAACGCGGCCAGAACCATACAAGCAGACAACCGGCTATAATACCTACCGCAAATAAAAGCCTGCTTCCTGTTAATGCTGCAAATACAAATGTAAATATTACCGCAAAAACAATCAGGATTTTTAATACCATTACTTTTGGTGTATTTATACGCTTTACTGCTGTTTCCGCATACATGTTTTCCATAATATAATATATCTCCTTATTTTTTAAAGTTTCAATTGATATAAGTTTAGTATCCGGTATGGGTATTGTCAAGTAATAACACGACGTCAGCCCTGTATATATGCAAAATCGCATATATACAGGGCTGTTCGTTGTACTCACATACCATGAATAGTAAGCCGTCACTCCTGTCTGCAAGCAGCCGGAGCTGACAGCTTATATTCATGGTGCATTCGTGCTTATCGTCACATCATTCCCATGCCTGGATTTCCTGCCGGCATTGGCGGAACGTCTTCTTTTATTGTTGATACTACTGATTCTGTTGTAAGAAGTGTTGATGCCACGCTTGTTGCATTCTGAAGAGCACTTCTTGTAACCTTTGCAGGGTCAAGTATACCGCTTTCTACCATATCTACATATTCATCACGGAGTGCGTCATATCCTGTTCCTGCTTTACTTTCTTTAACTTTGCTTACAATAACCGAACCTTCCATACCTGCGTTCTGAGCTATCTTGTAAAGCGGTGCTTCAAGAGCTTTAAGGATTATATTTGCTCCCGTCTTTTCATCTCCTTCAAGAGTTGATGCAAGAGCGCTTACTTCTTTAGAAGCATGGATATAAGCTGAACCGCCTCCTGCGATTATTCCTTCTTCCACTGCCGCACGCGTTGCATTAAGAGCATCTTCCATACGGAGCTTCTTCTCCTGCATTTCTGTCTCGGTAGCTGCTCCTACACGGATTACTGCAACTCCTCCGGCCAGTTTTGCAAGTCTTTCCTGAAGTTTCTCACGATCAAAATCTGATGTTGTTTCATCTATCTGCTTTTTAATCATTGCTACTCTTGAATCAATATCTGCTTTTTCGCCAAGACCGTCAACAATAATTGTATTTTCCTTTGTTACCTTTACTGATTTGGCACGTCCAAGCTGATCAAGCGTAGTTTCCTTAAGATCGAGTCCAAGCTCTTCCGTAATCACTGTTCCACCTGTAAGAATTGCAATATCCTGAAGCATATCCTTTCTTCTGTCGCCATAACCAGGCGCTTTAACTGCAACTACTGAGAATGTTCCCCTGAGTTTATTGATAACAAGTGTACTGAGAGCCTCTCCTTCAACATCTTCAGCTATTATAAGAAGTTTTGCTCCTGACTGTACAACCTGCTCAAGCAAAGGAAGGAGTTCCTGAATATTACTAATCTTCTTATCTGTAATAAGAATGTACGGATCATCAAGATTAGCTTCCATCTTATCCATATCTGTACACATATATGCTGATACATATCCACGGTCAAACTGCATACCTTCAACAAGGTCGAGCTCTGTAAGCATTGTCTTGCTTTCTTCTATTGTTATAACTCCGTCATTGCTTACTTTTTCCATTGCGTCGGCAATCATTTCACCAACAGTCTCATCGCTTGCTGAAATAGCTGCAACCTTTGCAATCTGGTCTTTTCCTGAAAGAACCTGGCTCATTCCCTTAATTGATTCTACTGCACAATCCGTTGCTTTCTGCATTCCTTTTCTGAGAATGATAGGATTAGCGCCTGCAGCAAGGTTTTTAATTCCTTCATGAATCATTGCCTGTGCAAGAACTGTAGCTGTGGTAGTTCCATCACCTGCAACATCATTTGTCTTGGTTGCAACTTCTTTTACAAGCTGTGCGCCCATATTTTCAAATCCGTCTTCAAGCTCTATCTCTTTTGCAATTGTCACACCGTCATTTGTTATCATAGGTGCGCCATATGATTTGTCAAGTACTACATTTCTTCCCTTAGGTCCAAGGGTTACGCTTACTGTATCGGCGAGTTTATTAACTCCTGCTTCAAGTGCGGCTCTTGCCTCTGCACCATATTTAATCTCTTTTGCCATTATTATTACCTCCTGGTTATATTAACATTAATTAATCTTCAACTATAGCTACTATATCGCTCTGTTTTACTACAACATATTCATCATCACCGAGTTTTACATCTGTTCCGGCATATTTTGAATATATAACTTTATCTCCCGGCTTAACCTGCATTACAACTTCTTTACCATCAATCATTCCGCCCGGACCTACGGCAATTACTTCTGCCTGCTGCGGCTTTTCCTGCGCCTGACCCGGCAGCACAATACCTGACTTAGTAGTCTCTTCTGCTTCTAACTGTTTTAAAACAACTTTGTCTCCTAAAGGTACTAACTTCATCATACATTCCTCCTAATATTTTATATGTTATTAGCACTCACTCATGTTGAGTGCTAACTGCTGTTTTATATATTATCCAATTCAGCCATTATTTGCAAATTCCTATCATTTGTATATTTCTTCCATTAAAACGTTTTTTCGATAATATATTAATATATCTGCTTTTTTCTCATTTATACTCTTATTTTCTCTTATTTTTATAATTCTATGTTATATGCTATTATTTATTAATGTGTTTTGTTTGAGATTTCTTTTAAGGTACTCATATCTCTGGAACTTTTCTTCTTTTCCAAAATGATAATCCGATTCCCTTTCCTGCACAGGGTCAGAGCCATATACAAGCTCTTTTGCTTTTTCACCAAACTGCTCGCACGTCAAATCAAAAATAATCCCGTTTACAATATTATAACAATGGATACCGCCGTTTTCTGTTGTCATTCCGTACACCTTGCCGCCAAAAATGTCCTGCGCCAGAAATGCTGTAACCGAGCACTGGCCAAGCGTCATATTTTCCTGTGTCCACTCATCTCTCATACGTGGCGCGCACGTTTCTGCACACCATATTTCTGACAATGCGTCATATAAATCAAGCGGCGTTTCAATTCCCGGATATATATTATTTACCGCCTTTACCGCAGATACTTTATCGTGTCCATAGAAATTGTAAGAAATATATCTGCTCATCTCATGCCATTCCTCGCCGCCCCATGACGAACCTGATATTCCTTTATCGCAAAATCCCATTTTTTCATACATTTTCACTTTTTCTTCCAGACATGTAAGTATAACCATTCTGCGTCCATTTTTCCTTTCACGCCTTACATATCTGTTCACAAGTTCCCTGCCAAGCCCCTGCATACGGTACTGCGGCAGTACATCAAGACCTAATATCATAATATTTTTACCGTCAGGATTATGAAGGCCGGCATCCGTAAAAAATTCATCCCGAAACAGACTTTCATCTGTTGCCAGCCCGTTTAAAAATCCTGCAATCTTTCCTGTTTTTTTATCGACGGCCACCAGAAACAACTCAGGGAGTCTTTCTATCCTGTCTTTCATATCTTTTTCAGAACAGGCTTCATTCGGCGGAAAACATATCTGCTCAATACTGACAGCCTCATAAACTTCATCTTTATTAATACTTCTGAATTCATATCTGTCTGTCATACAAACACCTTCTTTTACCTTTTTTTATTTCAATTCTAATGTATAACTATTTTAAAGTCAAAGCTATGATGCTATAATATATATTTAATAATATACGCTGGAGGTAAAAGTAAAAATTATGAAAGAAGCATTATATACAATTCCCGTAAACGATGCGTTTGCAGAAGAATGTGAATGTCCGGTATGTAAAATGTATAAGGACATAGAAAAAGACGTAATAGAATTCACAATGGGTCCAAGCTATATGGAAGATGATATCAGGGCAGTAACCGATAAAACAGGGTTCTGTAACGACCATATTGCTATGCTTTACAGGCACCAGAATCGTCTCGGACTTGGGCTGATACTTAATACACATCTTCAATATACTATAAAAAATCTGGATAAGCTTATGCCAAAAAACATAAGCGCTCCGTCTTTATTTAAAAAGAAAACTTCTGACGGCGCAGTCGAATTTTTAAAAAAGATAAGCTCCTCCTGTTATGTCTGCGACAAAGTAAACGCTACATTTGACAGATACATCGCTACTATATTCCATCTGTACCATAATGATGCCGATTTTCAGTCAGCATTTAAGAAAGCAAAAGGAATCTGTACCAACCATTATATTCTTCTCCATGAAAAGGCTTCCGAATATATAAGCGGCAGGGAATATGAAGAATTCATAACAACGCTTAATACGATATATATGGACAGCTTAAAAGAGCTTCAAGGCGACCTGGAATGGTTTACCGATAAATTTGATTACAGAAACGCCGACGCTCCATGGAAAAATTCAAAAGATGCGCTTCCAAGGACTATTAAGCGTACAAATGGAGTGGAGGTAGAATAAAATGCATCCGGGTATGGCATGGTCTCTCTGTTATAAGACACGTTCTCACTTGTCTCGCCACGCAGCGGTGCATAAAATAGCAAAATACGCTATTTAAGCACCGACGGTCTCAAACAGTCTTATAACAGAGAGCCATGTCTGTCCGGATGCTCTCTGCCCTATAAAATATTACTCTATACAAAAATTGTTACCGACTATTTTATAATGGTGACATCTGCATCGTATAATAAATTTGCATCATTAAGTTGAGGACAGTTTGACAAGTCAAGAGTAGTTAGTTGATTATCAGAACAGTCCAACCAGAACAATGCTGTACACCTAGTTACATCCAGGCTGCTTAGTTGGTTACCACCGCAGTACAACGTCTCCAATGCTGTACAGCCTGTTATATCCAGGTTGCTTAGTTGGTTATCACCACAGTACAACTCTTCCAATGCCGTACACTCTCTTACATCTAGGCTGCTTAGTTGGTTATCAGAGCAATATAACTCTGTCAATGCCATACACTTCGTTACATCCAGGCTGCTTAGTTGGTTTTCCCTACAGTCCAAATATGTCAATGCTGTGCACTTCGTTACATCTAGGCTGCTTAGTTGGTTATCAGAGCAATATAACTCTGTCAATGCCGTACACATCGTTATATCCAGACTGCTTAGTTGGTTACCAGAGCAATATAACTCTGTCAATGCCGTACACATCGTTATATCCAGACTGCTTAGTTGGTTACCATCACAGTGCAAACTTTTCAATTCTGTGCACCTCGTTACATCCAGGCTACTTAGTTGGTTATCAACACACCACAACTCTGTCAATGCCTCGCACCTCGTTATATCCAGACTGCTTAGTTGGTTGCCATCACAGCCCAGACTTTCCAATACCGTGCACTTCGTTACATCTAGGCTGCTTAGTTGGTTACCCCAACAGGACAACTCTGTCAATGCCTCGCACCTCGTTACATCCAGGCTACTTAATTGGTTTCCCCAACAGTACAAACTTTCTAACGCCGTTAAATCTGATAAATTTAAATTACCTTTTAAACCTTTCGATACAAGATTACCATTATTATCATGAAAACCTCCCCAATGAATACCTACAAGCCTTCCATTCTCCCATGTATATTCATCACTATTATTTATATCTTCACTAACCGTTGCACCAAGCTCCCTCTGTTCTTTTATTATCTTTTGAAGAGCTGATACATCGTTTTCATCCTTTTTTGTATTGTCCGGTGTTGCTGTTGGGGTTTCTACAGGCTCGTTATTGCCGCCAGGAACATTAGTTACCTGTGGTATGTTCTGCTCCCCAGTCTTATTCTTAACCGTAACCTTAACAGTCTTCTTTACTTTTTTATTGCTTTTTGCGGTTACGGTTATTTTTGTGTTCCCTGCACTTATGGCAGTCACCACACCCTTTTTAGTGACAGTGGCAATGCTTTTATTTCCTGACTTATATTTGACTGCTTTTCCTGCTTTTTTTGGCGTTACTTTCTTTACCTTGATGGCAGCCTTTTCGCCCACATACATAGACAGTTTTGTCCTGTTCAAAGTTATCTTCTTTGCCTTTACTGCGGCATCTGACACATCAGGCTGCACTGCTGATGAACATACCAGTGCAAATGCCATTACTATACCTGCCGCCATTCTCATACTTTTCTTAAACATACTTTTTCCTCCATTAATTAATATTTTGCTGCAGCATATACCTGCAGTGCTGTACATGTATATTTTGCAACAAAATAGGTGTAAATTACCAAATTAAGGTAAATATGAAATTATTAAATTTTTAGAAACTGCCTTTTTTACCTTGATTTTAACTAAAAACTTCACCGTAAAACTTCTTTTATGCAAAAATCACTTCAAAAATATATCCCATGTATAAAATGATTATTAGAATTTTTATAAAATACTTCATGTAATATTGTATAATGTAAAACAGCCGGGCAGACATGGCTCTCTGTTATAAGACTGTTTGAGCCCGACGGTGCTTAAATAGCGTTCTTTGCTATTTTATGCACCGTTTCGTGGCGAGACAAGT
>CANQEL010000016.1 GCA_947594855.1 uncultured Lachnospiraceae bacterium | reverse complement strand
GGGTCACTGAAAAAGGATGTGGGGTCACTGAAAAAGGATGTGGGGTCACTGAAAAAGGATGTGGGGTCACTGAAAAAGGATGTGGGGTCACTGAAAAAAGAAGTGGGTTCACTCAAAGAAGATGTTGGTTCACTGCAATATAGGGTAGGTTCTTTGGAAAGCAGCATGAGTTTATTAAGGGATGATGTTAGTTATCTGAAATTTCAAAATGAAAATGAGATACTGCCTCGCCTGCAAAACATAGAAGCCTGTTATGTATCAACATACGAGAGATATGTTGATAAAACAGAACAGACAGATAAGATAAGGCAGGATGTAGATGTATTGAAAACAGTGGTTGCAGAACATAGTCAGATATTGAAAAATATATCATAAAATGCAAATTAAGTATAATAATTTCATGGGATGTAAGATGTTTATCAATGATAGAGACCTTACATCTTTTTGTATCAGTATTATTCGTAAAAATTTTGCAAAGAAGCATATATATTTAAATCGGTACTTGACAATATAAGGTATAAGATATAATATAAAACTATAAACATATCATATAGAAAAATCTAATTTATGTTATGTATTTTATAATAGCGGAGGAGGGAGTTAATGTTAAAAAAAATAATGTTATCTGTATGTATAGGCTTATCACTGCTGTGCATTGCAGGATGCAGTAAAAATAAAAAACCGGAACTTGGCACATATACGTACAGTGAACTTGATGAGGCCCTTTTGTATAATGATATAAGTCATATCAAGGTATATGGTGATGACATATATTTTATTGCAGAGAAGAATCCTGATATTCCGGATGAATTTATAGAAGAAAGTAACCGGCTTCGCAAAGATGCTCCCGATAATTATGCTGAATTAAAGACCGCATTATATGATAAATATGAGCTTAAGATAAAGGCAGGCATATGGAAGTACAATAAGAAATCCGGAGAGAAAAAACCGGTATACGAAAGGGAATATTATGATAATGAAGTTTTTGACGAGTATTGTGTTAATGAAGACGGTACGTTTGCTGTATTTTTTAGTAAATATAACCCGGAAGCTGACATTGATGATGGGGCTTATGGATTCACAAAGGCAGTTGGGAGCGTGGCAGCCGATGGTACGGAGATATCGTGGCAGACAATGGAAGAATATATGGGTGGAAAAGAGTATAGTGATTCGGATATAGATATTGATTCTTACGGTAACATATATGGCGTGAAAACAAATGATAATCATGAAATTGAATATTTATTTAAACTGAACCCTGATAAAGAGCTTATAGGGAAAATAGAATGGAATATAAATGCAACCATGGCAGGAAGCAGTATTGATGATAACGGTGATATGCTGATAAAATGCAGTAATAGCGAACCGGGATATGAATATATGACAGCCAGTTTTGACGATGGCAAGCTTGAACCTGCAGGAGAATTTATAAATACCATGACTGGGGAAGCTGATAATGACAATAAAGCAGAAGAAGCAAAAGAAGGATGCGATTATTCTATTTTGGGATGCGCAGGAGGAGATTCATATCTTCTGAAAGATAATACATATATGTACATATACAATATGTCAGATAATACACTTACACCTTTGCTTAAATGGATGGACTGCGGGATAGTCGGAGGACATGTGCAAAGTGCCGTGCCTGCCGGTGATGACAGTTATTTGTGCGGCATGATTGGAGATGACGGTACAATTTATGACAGGATGACAACTGCCGTCATTTTAAAAAAGAGTGATGAAGATGAAAAGGAAAAGCAGGTACTTACGCTTACAGGGCTTGAAAACAATGATATCATAAGGCAGGAAATAGTTGAGTTTAATAAAAAGAGCGATAAGTATAAAATAGAATACAGGACATATGACAATAAGTCGGATCCTGCTTATGCGCTTACACTTGACATTACGGCAGGCAAAGCGCCTGATATAATTGACGTATCAAGCGTGGATAAAAATATGTTTATTGCTGCAGGAATATTGTGCGATTTGACGCCTTTTATGGAAAAGGATGACATTCTTAATAAGGATTATTTTGTTCCGGGGCTGCTTGACAGTACGGCTGTGGACGGCAAACAGTATTATCTGCTGAGAAATTTTACGCTTACTTCTATGGCGGGACATGAAAAAGCCCTTAATAAATATAAAGACAACTGGAATATAAATTCATTTATGGAGTATTGTGATTCGGCTCCAGAAAATACAAAGGCAATTGATTTTGATTATAAGAACAATATATTTTTTACTATACTGAAAGAGAGTATTGATTCATACATTGACTGGAATACGGGAGAAGTATTTTTTGATGGGGAAGAATTCAGAAAATTCATGGAATTCTGCAACTCATTCCCTGATGAGGGAGGCGCTGATTTTACGCTTAATGGAAATAAGGCTTTTGGGTCAGAAGATTTGCTTTTTATGGAAGATTATATATTTTGCATGGATAATATATTATTAAGAAACGCTGCTTCCAAAGGAAATTATACATATATTGGCTATCCGGATAAAGCAGGGGGCTTTTCACATATGATGCCGGGGGATGGAGGAATATTTGCAATAAGCGCAGCGTCAGAACAAAAAGACGGCGCATGGGAATTTATAAAGCAGGTCATTACGGATGAATATGATGATTCAGACTCATTTCCGGCTTCTAATGAAGAATTTGAAAAAATGTTAAAAAGATATACAGCGGCAGAAAAGTATATGGACGAAACCGGACAGACGGTAAGGCCCATAAGTGACGAATATGAAGACCAGGACGGTACGGTATATGATATATGTCCGGCGACTGAAAAAGATGTATCTGAATTAAGATATATGATAAAACATTCAAAAATAATTGTTCCGTATGAAGAAAATAAGGGATATGGGATAGTCTATGAAGAAGCGGAAAAATATTTTTCCGGGGGAAAATCGCTTGACGAAACCATAAGCGTTATACAGGACAGGATGAAAAAGTATGTGAATGAAAACAGATAAAAGCAGTTTACATGATTAATAAAAGGGGAGATTTTAATGTTAAAAAAAATAATGTTATCTGTATGTATAGGATTATCACTGCTGTGTATCGCAGGATGCGGTAAAAATAAAAAAGATGAAAAAAAAGAACTTAGCGTATATACGTACAGTGAATATGATGAAACTTTAAAGGGCAGCATAGTAAGCAATATAAAGAAGCATGATGGTAATATATATTTTCTTGCCGAGAAATACCCTGACATACCGGATGGATTTTTGGAAGAACAGGACAAACTTGATGAAGAGTCGCCTGATAATATAGAAGAACTGACAGATAATTTATATAAGAAATATAACAGCATAATACATGCGGGAATTTGGAAATATAATCCGGAATCGGGAGAAAAAAGCGTAGTATATGAAAAAGAATATTATATAAATGATAATATATCGGAATATTTTATTAATGACGACGGTTCGCTTATGATAATTTTTAAAGAATTAAACCCGGCAGCAGACAAGGGAAGCGAAATGTACACGGTATCCGTCAAACAGGTGACAGCAGATGGAACGGAGTTATCTTCGCAGTCACTTAAAGAGTATACGGGTTATGACGAATATGGCGCAGCCGACATAACCTTTGATCAAAAAGGCAATATATATGGGGAAGTACCTAGTGATGATTATGGGATAAGCTGTATTTTTAAAATGGATTCCGAAAAGAAACTTATAGGGGAAATAGACTGCGGCAACGAGGATGTCGTGGACATTATTACGGATGATAACGGCAACATGCTGATAAAGAGCAATACAGCTGAGGGGAATAAATATATGGCTGCCGATTTTGAAAATGGTAAGTTTAAGCCTTTGGAAGAATTCATAAATACAATGTCTGAAGAAGAGGATGAAGATAATAAAGCAGAAGAAAGTACAGAGGGACATGAATATAAATTTTTCGGATGCGCCGGAGAGAATAATTTTCTTATTGGGGATAATGTATACATGTATGATTATAATATGTCCGACAATACCATTACTCCTTTGCTTAAATGGCTGGATTTAGGAATCATAGAAAGCAGTGTCGTGGAAGTTATCCCGATTGATGATGAGAGATTCCTGTGCAGTATTACGGAAAATGACAATGGCGATAGAGATATAGTTATCTTTGAAAAAAGCAATGTTAATGATTCAGAAAAAACAACGCTTACTCTTGCAGGTTTATATAACAATGATGATATAAGGAAAAAGATTACTGCGTTCAACAGGGAAAATGCGCAGTATAAGATAGAGTATAAGACTTATGATGATAAGGAAGACCCGTATTATGCGCTGAACCTTGATATTACGGCGGGCAAGGTGCCGGATATTATTGACATGTCGGATATAAATAAAGATATATTCATATCTGCAGGCGTGTTATGTGACCTTACGCCTTTTATGGAAAAAGATGATGTCTTAGGTCTTGATTATTTTGTTGACGGGCTGGCTGACTGCACGGCTGTAGATGGCAGACAATACTATTTATCAGACAGTTTTATTATACACACCATTGCAGGCAAAGCATCATCCCTTAAAGAGTATAAGGATAACTGGACTATGGATTCATTTATGCAATATTGTAATTCCAAAGCCGGCAAAGCGGTATTTGATATAGGAGATAAGCACTCGGTATTTGAAACTCTGCTTATTTATAACGTCAATGCATATATTAACTGGAATACGGGAGAGGTATTTTTTGACGGGGAAGAGTTCAGAAAATTTATGGAATTCTGCAATTCGCTTCCCGATGAAGAGGATGTGGATATCATAAGGGATGAAGACGGCGCTTTAAGGGCGGGGGATGTGCTGTTTACAGAAACCGGTATATATAGCCTGTCTGAAATGTCCATGAAAGAACGTACAGCCGGAGAAGTCGCATACATCGGCTATCCGGGAAGCACCGGCGGAGTATCGTATATTGTATTGGGAAATGCATTGGCAATAGGGGCATCTTCAGAATATAAGGAAGCTGCCTGGGAATTTATAAAGAATGTTATTACTTCCAGTAAATATGATGAGGATATGAACGGATTTCCGGCTTCTAAGGCGGAATTTGAAAAAATGGTAAGAAGATGTACAGCAACGGAGGAGTATACCGACGAAAACGGACAGACTGTAAAGCCGATAGATGATGAATATACAGCTTATGACGGTAACGTATATGACATAGGCCCGGCAACCGAAAAAGAAGTATCTGAATTAAGAAATATTATAAAACATTCAATTGTGACTGTATTAGATAATGACGATGACGGATATAAGATAATAGCCGAAGAGGCAGAAAAGTATTTTTCCGGTGAGAAATCGCTTGATGAAACCGTAAGCGTTATACAGGACAGAATGAAAAAGTATGTGAATGAAAACAGATAAAAAATAATAATGACAGACAGGTGGGAGCGGAAAGTATAAGAAGGGAGCTGCAGGCTGGTATCAGCAGGCAGCTCCCAAAGGTTATATATGGTTATTTTCTTTGTGAGAGGTGAATGGTAAATCCTGAATACAGACCTTTCAGATATATAAAAGTGCGGTTTCCGTCATCATTGTATCTTGCAGTATTTTCTTCAAATTCAATACCTTTTTTGCCAAGATGGTATATTGCGCGTTCAACTGAGTTGGTAAGAATCGCAATATGGCCTTTTTCTCCGGTGAAGCTTGCAGCATCATACAGAAGTTCTATGCCTTTCCCTGCAAAATAACCGACATTTCCCGGAGCGTCTGTTGTATTAAAACCAAAAGATGACGCGAAAAAGTCTGCGAGTGAACCAGCATATTCTTTGCTTTCGGTATTGATACCGACGTGTCCGACTTCAAAACCAAGCATTGTATTAACAGCCTGCTTTGTGAGTTCTGTAATTTTATCAAATTCGCCATTTTTAATAAAACTGTCTTTTACCATGAAACTTCCGCCGCAGGCGATTATTTTGGAAAATGCAAGATATGAATTCAGATTATCTGCGTTTATTCCGCCTGTAGGCATGAATTTTATTCCGGTATACGGCGCTGACATTGCCTTAATCATAGGAAGCCCCCCTGCAGCTTCAGCAGGGAAAAATTTAACTACGTCAAGTCCCAGCGCGATTGCCTGTTCTATATCGCTCGGATTTGCGCAGCCCGGAGTTACAGGAACGTTTTTATCTATACAATATTTTACTACGTCAGGATTAAGACCCGGACTTACAATGAAACGTGCTCCTGCGTTTACAGCCCTGTCTGCCTGTTCTGTAGTCAGTACGGTTCCTGCGCCAACCAGCATGTCAGGAAATTCTTTTGTTATAAGTTTTATGGATTCTTCAGCAGCGGAAGTTCTGAATGTGATTTCCGCGCAGTAAAGCCCGCCGCTACAGAGCGCTTTTGCAAGAGGAACGGCGTCTTTTGCATCATCCAGCTTTATTACGGGAACTATACCTATTTTGGATATTTCTTCTAAAACAGTATTCATATAAGAGTCTCCTTTACAAATATTTCTTTTATACATTATAAATCAATAGGGATAGTTGTCAAATTAAAATGCAGATATTTTATGTGTATGCTCTGCATATTTCTGTTATAATGTCAGTGGAGTAAATAAGAAGTTTTAATAAATTAACAGGAGGAGTCATATATGTCATATGAATCTAAAAGACCGGTTCCGGGAGAAAGATACCGTCATTATAAGGGAGGAGAATATCAGATTGTTACTATGGCAACCCATACTGAAAGCGGAGAAGAGCTTGTAATATACCAGGCGCTTTATGATGACTTTAAGGTATATGCAAGACCAGCCGATATGTTTGGAGGGTTTACAAAAGAAGGCAAGAAGAGGTTTGTCAGGATGTCCGGACAGACAGAAGAGGATGAACAACAGAATCTGCTTGAAAGTATACTGGATGCGGAGAGCATAAAAAAGAAACTTGAAATGATTACGGAAAAAAAGGATATGCTTGACGCAAGGATGCTTGGCAATCTGGCCGTAGCATTTGATATAGCTCCTGATACTGAACATCCTGCAGAGTTATATGAGCAGATTGTACAATACCTTGAGACCAGAGTGAAGTTTGAGACTGACAGATTGAGATAATATGTACAAAAGATTATGAAATATTTTGTGTATTACTGATATGTACATCTGAAACATATCCTGATATAATTAGCTTAACAAAACAAGTTGACAAACATATGTTTTTATATTATGATAAAACACATAAGAACATAAGTTCGAACAAGGAGGACATATAATGGCAGACAGTAATAAATTAAAGGCGTTGGAATCTGCGCTTGCTCAGATTGAAAAACAGTATGGAAAAGGCACGGTTATGAAGCTTGGCGATAAGGGGGCTGTACTTAATGTGGAAGCCATACCTACAGGCTCGCTTAGCCTGGATATTGCACTTGGGGTAGGAGGAATTCCGAGAGGAAGGATTGTTGAGATATATGGTCCTGAATCAAGCGGAAAGACAACAGTTGCGCTTCATGTTATTGCCGAGATACAGAAAAGAGGCGGTATTGCAGGCTTCATAGATGCAGAACATGCACTTGACCCGGTATATGCAGGCAACATAGGGGTAGATATAGATAATTTATACATATCACAGCCTGATAATGGTGAACAGGCGCTTGAGATTACAGAGACGATGGTCAGATCAGGTGCTATTGATGTAATAGTTGTGGATTCTGTTGCAGCGCTTGTGCCAAGGGCGGAGATAGACGGCGAAATGGGTGATTCACATGTAGGCCTTCAGGCAAGGCTCATGTCACAGGCGCTTCGTAAGCTTACACCGGTTGTCAGCAAGTCCGGATGTGTTGTGATATTTATTAATCAGCTGCGTGAGAAAGTAGGAGTTATGTTTGGTAACCCTGAAACTACTACCGGAGGACGCGCCCTTAAGTTTTATTCATCCGTCAGAATGGATGTAAGAAGAATAGAAACTCTTAAACAGAATGGAGAATTTATAGGAAACAGAACAAGGGTAAAGGTTGTAAAGAATAAAGTAGCGCCGCCATTCGGGGAAGCAGAGTTCGACGTAATGTTTGGAAAAGGTATATCCAAAGAAGGAGATATACTTGATCTTGCAGTAAAGAAGAATGTTATTGATAAGAGTGGAGCATGGTTTGCATACAATGGTGAGAAGATTGGACAGGGCCGTGAGAATGCAAAACAATTTCTTGTAAGCCATCCGGATATAATGGATGAAGTAGAAAGAAAAGTAAGGGAGCTTTTTAATATTAATAGTTCAGCAGATGCAGAGAACCCGGAAGATGATGTAGATTTTTTTGAATAAAACATATAGATTATTTTATTAAAGCTGTTTTATGAAGAAAATCTTAATATACGGTATAAGGAGAGAGAATATTGGATTCTGATACTGAATACAAACAGGCTCTTAATAAGGCTCTTGTTATTCTGAAGTATAATGACAGAACATGCCGGGAAATAAAAGACAGATTGCTGAAAAATGGTTTTTCGGATGATGTTGTTAATAAAGTAATTATATATCTTGAGGAGCAGCATTTTCTTGATGACAGAAGATATGCAGAGTACTATGTGACATGTTACAGCGGCAGAAGAAGTCTTGGAAGAATACGCAGGGAACTTGCAGGTAAAGGAATAGAAGAATATATAATAGATGAGGTGCTTGACGGGGCGGATGATTCTGATGCACTGGAAAAGGCGCTTGGGAAGCAGCTCGTTAAAAGAAAACTTTCTAATATATCAGAAGCTGATTATGCTGCCAGAAATAAGATATCGGAGGCTTTATACAGACAGGGTTATTCTGTTGACAAAATAAAAAATCTTTTCTCTTAAAAAGATTTTACATATTATACATAGTTTACACCGGAATTTCAAACCAGGCGGTGTCCATATTATATGGATGCCGCCTGGTGCTTTTTAATCAGACTAAAAATTTAGTTAAAATATTTAATTAAATTTTGCATACGCACATAAAAAATATGATTCCGGATAAAATATACATTAATGTATAAAGTAGGTGATGAAATTGACTGATAGTAAAAAGAGAGGAAAGCAAAGTATTTGTTTTGATAATCCGCCTGTTATTGTCGGTTGGGCGTCTGTTGCTGGCAAGAAAGAATCTGAAGGTCCTCTTGGAAGGTATTTTGATATAACATCTGATTCGGCGTTATTTTCCTCTGAAAATTGGGAAGAGGCTGAAAGCAAGATGCAGATGTCGGCAGTAAGGCGGGCGATAGAAAAGGCTAATGTAAAAAAAGAGGATATTGATTATATTGTAGCGGGAGATTTGCTGGGACAGCTTATGGCAACGTCATTTGGAATTAAAAACCTGAATATAGCATTATTTGGCGTGTACGGAGCTTGTTCTACAATGGGAGAATCAGCAGCGCTTGCTTCCATGCTTATAGATGGAGGATTTGCTAAAAGAACTATTGCTCTCACATCAAGCCATTTTGCCACAGCAGAAAAAGAGTTTAGATTTCCTTTGGGATATGGAAGCCAAAGACCGTTATCCGCTACGACTACTGTTACAGGGAGCGGAGCTATTATATTAAGTTCCAGGGAACTGGCAGTTGAAAACTGCGATGATAAAAAACAGTATGTCAGCATTACGGGTATAACCACGGGAAAAATTGTGGATTATGGAATAAAGGACCCTAATAATATGGGAGCAGCTATGGCTCCTGCAGCGTATGACCTGATAAAAACACATGCGGATGATTTTAATACTGATTTCAGTGAATACGACAGGGTTATTACGGGTGATTTGGGAGTTGTAGGCAGGGATATTCTTATGAATATGCTTTCCTCAGACAGGATTGACATAAGTAAGATATATATGGATTGCGGCATTGAAATATATAATAGTGACAAACAGGATACACATTCAGGAGGAAGTGGATGCGGTTGCGCTGCGATTACGCTTTGCGGGCTTGTTATGGATAAGCTCATGAAAGGTATATGGAAAAAAGTATTATTTGTGCCGACAGGAGCGCTTATGTCAACGGTTAGTTATCATGAAGGCAACAGTATTCCGGGAATTGCGCACGGAATTGTACTTCAGTCGGCGTTATAGGAGGTTATGGTTTATGGATTATGTTATTGCATTTGTAGTTGGCGGATTAATATGTGCAGCGGCGCAGATTGTGCTCGACAACACTAAGCTTCAGCCGGGTAATGTTATGGTTATTCTTGTATGCCTTGGCGCTGTTCTTGGATTTGTGGGAGTATATGAACCGTTTAAAGAATGGGCCGGCTCTGGGGCAACAGTACCGCTTTTGGGGTTTGGCAATACCTTATTCCAGGGTATAAAAGAGGATATTGCAAAAGACGGTTTTATAGGTGTATTCACAGGCGGGTTTACGGCAGCTGCCGCAGGCATATCGGGGGCTCTTATTATGGGATATATCGCCTCTCTTATATTTAATCCGAAAATGAAATAAGGTATTTTTAAATCTTATAAAAAATATAGCAGTACAATTATTTATATGGTATAATATCTAAGATATACATTTCACTGAAAGGAACCGGATGTACCATGTATTTAAAAAAAGTACTGATTATGTTTTTAACTGTTCTTACTTTTCCCTGTATATCAGCATGCGGTATTCTTCCTGAAGAAGAAGTGTTTAGGACAACAACGATTGTTCAGGAGTATGAAGGTACAGAGTTTAATATGACTACTGTAAAGCGTGGTGATATAAGGGATTATCGTAATATTCCCTGTGAATTTAACCAGTCAAATATACAAAATATAACTGTCCCGTTGTGGATTAATATAAAGAGAATATGCGTAAAGGCCGGTGATAAGGTAAAGGCCGGTGATATATTAGTTGAACTCGATTCAGAAGAAAGCGGGCTGGATATTGATTCAATAAAATATGAAATAAAAAAACAGAAGAAAATTATTGAGCAGGCGCGAAGAATGTGTGATTTGGAGATTGCCAGGCAAAAGATTGTTCTTAATGAAGAAATTTCGATAAAAGCTATAAGAGAAAATTATGATGCACAGATATCCTCTTATGAGGGGGAACTTTCGATACTTGAACAGCAATTAGCCGATGCCCTTGAGGAACAGAGCATGTATCAGATAAAAGCATCTATTTCAGGTACTGTTACATATGCGGATTCAGGTTCGGCAGGTTTTAAGAGAAATAATGTGAGGGGAAATAATTCAAGATTTGATATGGGGCAGGAGATTACGGTGGTATCCATATCAGACGGTGGTATGCCATTCTTCAGCGCAGAAAAGGATTCCTCAGAGTATATAAGCAAACTTTCTGAAGGACAGGAGATAACAGTAACATGTGTTGATAAGGAATATAATACGAAAGTACATTTTCCTAAGAATGATAAGAATTATGTCTATTTTACACTGGATTATGTGCCGGATAATATAAGTGACGGCAATATTGCCAATGCTGAATATGTTATTGAAGAACATAAGAATGTTTTGTATCTTCCTGATATTTCGGTTAATAAGATGGGTGATTCATATGTGGTATATTATGAAGATGAGAACGGTCTGAAAAATGCTAAAGAAGTAACCGTCGGGCTGAAAGCTGAAAATAAAATTGAGATAACAGGTGGTTTGGAATTTGGAGATGCCGTTATAGTACGGTGAAAGGAAGAAATTATATGAAGAGAATATATTTTTTGGCTGCTGTGCTTTGTATGATTATGCTGTCTGCAG
The DNA here is from genome assembly GCA_947594855.1 of uncultured Lachnospiraceae bacterium. Classification (GTDB taxonomy): domain Bacteria; phylum Bacillota; class Clostridia; order Lachnospirales; family Lachnospiraceae; genus V9D3004. The sequence continues at coordinate 43,361 of CANQEL010000016.1, read as the reverse complement.
GCTGCGGTAAATCAAAACAGGTGATGAGTATTCCGGTGCTTAATGAGCCGCAGGGAGATACAAGCGATGTGGTTGCGGTTAAAAGGCAGCCGATATGCAATATGGAATACAGGGATGCGCAGGTAATTCCGTATACTGAGGAACTTAGTTTTAGTACTAACGGAGTTATTGAAGATATAAAGGTTGAGCAGGGACAGCATGTAAAAAAAGGCGATATACTTGCGACATTAGTAGGAGCAACCGATAATGCGGTTTATGACGATATTACGGATAGTATAGATAATGCGCATAAAGATAATGCAGAGAGTAACCTTATTATGGAATACGATATAAGTATTATGGAAGCAGAAAGTAATATTCTGGATGATAAAATAAAAAAAGCATCGGGCAAAGAGAAAAAGCAGTTAAAAAAAGAAAAGCAGATAAAGGAAGCGGATATTGTTATTGAAAAGCAGAAACTTGCAGATCAGAAGGAACTGCAGAATATAGAGCTCAAGGAGCTTAAACATAAAAAAGAGAAAGTACAGAAAGATTTGCAGAAATATTTTCTGTATGCGGATATGGATGGAATAGTTACATATATATCAAAGAGTACAGGAGATCAGGTAAGCAGCGAAGCATTTGTACTGGCTGTTTCATCTGAGACGCGTAAACAGATTAAAGGGGAGTTTATAAGCAGTTCTGATTTACGAAAGGCAGATAAATATTATGTTAAATATAAAGATAAAGAGTACGGAATAACACAGCTTCCGTATGATGCTGAGGAGATATCGCAGATTATTGCGAATGAAGAGACGGCATATGTTTATTATGATTTGGATGAACAGAATACCGAATTTGAGGTTGGAGAGTATGTAAATATGTGTGTGGAATCAGGTTTCTGCAGTGACGCGCTTGTTATTCCGATAAATGCGCTTTACGAAGAATCTCATACTTATTATGTATATAAAAAGGTCGGTGACACAAAAGTGAAAACGGAGGTTACTATTGGAACCACCACGCCTTCTTATGTGCAGATAACTGATGGCGTCGGGGAAGGAGATGAAGTATATGTCCAGCAATAACATTTTGAAAAAGGCAGCGTTAATTTTTTGCAGTATGGCGTGCCTGTGCATCCTTTCTTTTTCCTTTGGCGCATGCAGTAATTCCAATAAGGAAAATAAAGCTTCTACAAGTGAAAATGTGGTAACAGAGAAACCGGCGGCAGATGCGGAAAAGGAAGAAAAAAATGAGAAACTTTTATATACGGAAGCTTTAAATGGATATGGTTCTTCCGGAGAAAATGTTAATTATCAGATTACGGAAGTAAAGCGCGGCGATTTTAAATATGAAATGTTTGCTATTGGAAACGTAGAATACAGAGACCTTTATTATGATACAATGGAAACCGAAGAAGCTGAAATCGTTGAATATAAGGTTAAGATAGGCGATAAGGTGAATAAAGGGGATGTAATACTTGAGTATAAGCCTGTATATGATGAGGCGGGATACAAACAAAGAGCAGCAGAGGTAGAACAGAAGGAAAAGGAATATGCGGCAGGATATGATACAAGGCGCGCGGAGATAATAAAGGCTGAGCATGAGCTCAAACAAATCAAAGATACTAATGAAAGGGAAATTAAAAAACTTGAAATAAAAAAACTCAGGCTTGCCCTGGAAAAATATCAGGAAACTTCAGAAAGTATGGCTGAGCAGAAAAAATCCCTTGAAGAGTATAGAAAGGGACTTGAAAAAACAGAGGTAGTTGCCTCGCACAGCGGTTATATAATGGAGCTTGGTGAAGCGGATAATGAAAATATCATAAGGAAAGGCAACATTGTAGCAGTAATTTCACCTAAAAAAGATTATTGCATCAAGGTTAACGATACTACGCATGGAATGTTAAGATACAATGCAGATGTTACGATATCGGTAGCTTCGTCTAAAGGCGGGGAGATAAGTATGCCGGGCAGGGTTGTTATGTGCTCTAATATATTATCTTACGGCAATGCTACGGAGGATGCATATGTGGAAATCCTTGAAGAACCTGAAGGCGTTGACTGGTCCGGTGCAATAAAAGTTTATTTTGAAAGTAAACTTGTAAAAGATGTGCTTATGGTAGATTCCAAAGCTGTATTGTTTGAAAGTAAGAATGAAGGCAGCAATGCAGTATCGGTACCGTATGTATATATATATGATAACGGTAATATATTCAAAAGATATATACAGGTATTTGGAAGCAATAATAAGGACTATCTTGTTCTTTCCGGACTTGACGAAGGACAGAAAGTAGCTATATACAACAAATAGAAAGGCGGGAATCCGGTAAATGATAAGATTTATGCTGCAGAAGCTTCTGTACAAAAAGTGGATGGTTATAAGTCTGCTTATTGGCAATATTTTATTGATTGCCATAGCGTGCAGTAATCCTATGTATAAGAATGCTTCTCTGCAAAGAACACTGAGAAAATCATTTGGAGATTACATAGAAAAAGAAGGAGTATATCCGGGAGTTTTTACCATTGAATCAGCTATGACAAAGGACCAGTCCAATGAAGCTGACTATATTAAAATGTCAGAACTTTCAGAAACAGTTTTGTCAGATATCGGACTTGTACAGACAGACCGTGTAAAGATGATTTCTACAATGAAGTCAAATGCTGCTTCAATTATGGGAAGAGAAGATAATACCAAATCCCATACCATGAGAATAGCCGCAATGACCGGAATGGATGAACATATAAAACTTCTTGCAGGACATATGTATGATAATTCCGTAAAAGATGGCGTTATTGAAGCTATAGTAAGCCAGAAAGCGTTTGTGGAAGCTAATCTTATTTTGAATGAAGTAATACAGTTTAATGATGAAAAGGGGCCGGATGGCAAGCCGGTTGTCGTAAAAATAGTAGGAGTGTTTACAAACAGTAAGACGGAGGATTCGTACTGGGTACATAGTCCGTCTGAATATTCAACGGAATGTTTTGTTTCTCCTGAATTATTTGAAAAGCAGTTTATTAATACAGAAAAACAGTTATATAATGTAGAAGCTCTGTGGTATATGTTTTTTGATTATGAAAAGATTGAACCTTCCGCGGCAAGCAGAATAGTACGGAATACTGAAAAGTATGTAAATGAGTATAACACCAAAACCATGCGTTGCGATGAACCTGCATATATGTCGGTTCTTAAAGAATTTATATTGTCGCAGAATAAGATTGTTGCAACGCTTTTAATTCTTCAGGTGCCGGTACTTGTATTGTTGTGTGCATTTATATTTATGATTTCGAGGCAGATGCTTGATTTGGAGCAGAATGAGATGGCGCTTCTTAAAAGCCGTGGTTCAAGTAAGTCGCAGATAATTACAATTTATTTTCTGCAGTCTGTAGTAATCACTTTTGTGAGCGCAGTAATAGCGCTTCCGCTTGGCGCATTTCTGTGTAAAGTCCTGGGCTCGGCCAATGGATTTTTGGAATTTGTACACAGGGGTTCTCTTAAAGTGAGGATAGATGGACAGGTTGTTCTTTACGGACTGGCAGCAATTATAATATCAATTGCGGTAATGGTGCTTCCGGTACTTAAAGATGCCAATATTACTATTGTCAATTATAAGCAGCAGAAAAATAAAGTTAAAAAGCCATTATGGCGCAGGGTATATCTGGATGTTATACTTTTTGCGGTATCAGTTTACGGTATATATTCATTTAATGACAGGAAGGAAAATCTTATATTCAGGGTATTATCGGGAGACTCAATTGACCCTATGCTGTTCCTGTGCGCATCACTGTTTATTATAAGCGCAGGCATAGTAGCTTTAAGGATACAGCCGGTTATTGTTAAGATTGTATACCTGATATCAAAAAGGTTCTTAAAACCGGCGCCTTTTGCATCGTTTCTTCAGATACTCAGAAGCAGAGGTAAGCAGAGGTTTATGATGGTATTTCTGATACTTACTGTTGCGCTTGGAATATACAATACTACGGTTGCGCGTACAATATTGTCTAATGCTGAGAAGAACCTTGAATATAAAAATGGTGCTGATATCGTATTTAAAGAGGTATGGAAAGATAATTCGGCATTTCTGGTTTCGACAGCGACGTATGAGGCGGATGAAAATCTTGAACTTACATATACCGAGCCTGATTATTCGCGATTTGGGAATTTGCCGGGCGCGGAGTCTGTTGCGCGTGTCCTGAAAGAAGAAGTTACTATTTCGGGAAATAAAGAAACAGAGCCGTTAAATATATCATTAATGGGCATCAGTACGAAAGAATTTGGGGAGACGGCCAATTTTGATACTTCACTTTTGCCGGAACATATTAATACATACCTGAATGTGCTTGGCTCTAATATGGACGCAGTACTTTTATCAATGAATTTTCACACTATTCTTGAGTATGACATAGGCGATAAGATTGAATACGTGAATGATGATGGTGATGCTATATCTGCTACCGTGTACGGATTTGTTGATTACTGGCCTTCATATATGCAGACAGATTACAGCATAACCGATGAGGGTGCGCTTGCGACTAACGAACAGTATCTTATTATAGCAAATCTTTCAAAGGTACAGGAAATATGGGGAGTAACGCCATATCAAATCTGGATTAAGACAAATGGTTCATCGCAGTTTATATATGATTACGCAGAAGAAACAGGTCTTATGTTTACTGAATTTGATGACCTGTCAGCAGACATGGTTGATATAAGGAACAACACCCTGTTTCAGGGAACAAACGGAATACTTACAATGAGTTTTATTGTCGTGCTTATATTATGTTGCGCGGGATTTCTTATATACTGGATTCTGTCAATACGCCAGAGGGAGCTGCTATTTGGTGTATTCCGCGCAATGGGTATGAAAAAAAGCGAGATTATAATGATGCTTGTAAATGAGCAGATATTTAGCTCAGGACTGTCTATTGTAATCGGAGCGGTGATAGGAGTTCTGGCTTCAAAATTTTTTGTTCCGCTCGTACAGATATTCTATTCTACGACGGAACAGGCAGTACCGCTTGTTGTAGTAAATAAAAATGTTGATATGGTAAGGCTGTTTGGGGTGATAGGATTTGTAATTTTAATCTGTATGATAATACTTGCATTTATAATTACAAAAATAAGAATATCACAGGCATTAAAACTTGGGGAGGATTAATATGGCGGCAATTATTGAAACCCATGATATTGTACAGAGCTTTCCTGTCTCAGACGGTGAATTTTATGCTCTGAAAAATATTAATATAAGTATTCCTGAAAAGAAAATGACAATTCTTAGGGGGCGTTCCGGTTCGGGAAAAACTACTCTTATGAATCTGCTTGGGGCGCTGGACAGACCAAAATCCGGAAGCATTACTTTTCATGGCGAAGATATAACTGTTATGTCTGAGAAAAAGCGTGAGGAGATAAGGAAAACGAAGATTGGTTTCGTATTCCAGTCGGTTGCGCTTATACCTATTATGACCGCTTATGAAAATGTGGAATTTGCGCTAAGGCTTTCAGGGTATAGGGGAAACAGAAAACAACGTGTAATGGAGTGCCTTAAAATGGTAGGTCTCTTAAAAAGGGCTAACCATATGCCTGAGGAACTTTCGGGAGGAGAACAGCAGCGTGTGGCTATAGCCAGGGCGATTGCGCATAAACCTGAGATAATATTTGCAGATGAGCCTACTGCAGAGCTTGACTCAAATACAGGTCTTCAGGTTGTTAAGATATTTAAGGAGCTTACCCTGAATGAGGGAATAACGATAGTCATGACTACACACGATACAGGACTTATGGGTGCTTCTGATTGTATATATGAACTGGAGGATGGTGAAGTTGTTGAAACAGCTGAAACGGGAGAAGAGTGATATTATTACCCAGGACAATGATGTGCGGATTAATCCTGACGCAATGATAGAATGTGATAATCTTGTAAAGATATATAAAACGAAAGATATAGAAGTTCTGGCTTTACAGGGTCTTGACCTTACTGTAGAGCGTGGTGAGCTTATGGCAATTATAGGTAACAGCGGAAGTGGAAAATCAACGTTCCTTAATATGATTGGAGGGCTGGACAGACCCAGTGCCGGAAAATTATATGTAGATGGAAAGAATCTGTTCCGCCTTACTGAGGACGAACTGGTTGAGTATAAGAAAAATACGGTAGGGTTTGTGTGGCAGAATAACGCGCGGAATCTTCTTCCATACCTTACGGCAATTGAAAATATAATGACGCCCATGCTTTTTACGAAAGAAGCCAATAAAAAAGAAAGGGCTGTTGAACTCCTTGAAATGGTTGGGTTAAGTCACAGAAAGAACAGCAGGTTAAGCCAGCTTTCGGGAGGAGAACAGCAGCGCGTGGCTATTGCGATAGCGCTTGCCAATAAACCGAAACTGCTTTTGGCAGATGAGCCTACAGGCTCGGTAGACAGAAATACATCTGATTATATTCTGGATATGTTCAGAAACTTAAATGAACAGCTTGGGATTACAATAGTTATTGTTACTCATGATAAAGGGCTTGCAAGAAAAGTAAACAGGGTAGTGTCAATACGTGACGGCAAGACAAGCAGTGAAAGAATTATGAAAGAAGATTACGTAGAAAAGCTTAAAGATATGTCGTTTAACTGGAATAATGCAGATGAAACACAGGAGGAATATGCAGTTCTTGACCGTTCCGGAAGACTGCAGATACCTTCTGAGCTTCTTAGCGGGCTTGGAATAGACGGAAACCGTGTTAAACTTGAGCTTAAGGACGGAAAAATAATTATAGAAAAGCCCTGAGGATTTAATATATTAATTCTTTTGCGCCGTAAAGCAGTACCATTCGCCAAGGGTGGTTGTTTCAATTATCTCAAAGCCGGCTGAAATTATTGCATGCCTTACATTTTCGGCAGCCGTATTTATTATTCCTGACGAGATGAACAGTCCTCCAGGTTTGATGTGGCGCGGTATTTCTGCTGATAATGGAATGATTACGTCAGCAAGTATATTGGCGACGGCGATATCGTAATAATTATCGCCAATACTGTTTTGAAGGTTTTCGTCTGTGAGAAGATTGCCGCATATTGCCTCAAATTGTTTTTCAGATATATTGTTGATGTTACGGTTGTCAAATGTACATGGAAGGGCGTATTTATCTATATCTATTCCGAGTGCGTGTTTCGCGCCGTATTTTATCCCGGCAATTGAAAGAATACCGCTTCCGCATCCCACGTCAAGGATTTCCATACCTTTTCTGATATATTTTTCAATGGCGAGTATACACAGTTTTGTAGTGTCGTGTGAGCCGGTTCCGAATGCGGTACCGGGGTCTATGCTGATTACAATGTCATCTTTTTTATAATCTGAAAAATTATCTATGGATTCCCATTTTGGTTTGATTATCATTTTATCCGATACCCTGAATGTATGAAAAAATTCTTTCCAGTTATTAATCCAGTCCCTGTCGGCAGTTTCAGATACTTCTATCTTTCCGCTTCCGATATCGGTAAAGTTTCTGAGCTCATTAATGACGTTGCGTACCTTTGCGGTGAAAGCCGCGCTGTCTTCTTCAAAATCCCTGTAGAATTTTATAACAGCCGTATTATCGTTTGATACAGGGTCAGGAAGTATGTCAACAAACATCTGGCGTTTTTCATCCTCTGTAAGCGGTACGTTATCTTCTATTTCAATACCTTCAACCCCAAGTTCGCCGAGTTCGTAACTTATCAGGTCTGTTGCCTGTGTGGTTGTGTATAATGTATATTGTGTCCATTTCATATAAAAGTCCGCCTTTCGCAATTATCTGTGTTATCTATAATATCAGAAAAGTAAGACAGGTTCAAATATGATATTTACATATATCAGGGTTTTGGAGTAAAATAAATATAAATATATACAAAATGGAGAAAAATATGAAAGAAAAATGGGTTACTGACAGGACACAGGCAGATTTTGGGAGGCTTGCAGCAAAATTTAATCTGCCGCCTCTTATTATAAAGCTTATAGTAAACCGTGGGATAAAAGAAGAAGATATTGAAGAGTACCTGTACGGAACAATAAATTCACTGTCTGATGCGCATAAAATGAAAGATATTGATAAGGCGTCGGATATATTGAAGAAAGCATCAGATAAAGGTGACAGTATTGCTGTTGTTACTGATTATGACTGTGACGGAATATTTGCCGGAATGATTCTGTATACAGGGTTAAAAAAAGCCGGGGCAAAGCCTGAGCTTTTTACTCCTGACCGTGTAAAGGAAGGTTATGGAATAAACAGGCGTATCATAGATGAGGCATATGGTAAGGGCATAAGCCTTTTGATTACATGTGATAACGGAATAGCTGCGGCGGAAGAAGTAAAATATGCAAAAAAACTTGGAATGACTGTTATTATTACCGATCATCATGAGGTACCTTTTTTAGCCTGTGATAATGATAAGCGCAATTACATAATTCCTCCTGCAGATGCTGTTTGCAATCCCAAACAGGCTGATTGTGGATATTCGTTCAAAGGACTGTGCGGTGCAGGGGTATGCTACAGGCTTATGGGTATTTTATATGAGATGTGTGGTATTCCTGAAGATGAGATGAATATACTTCTGCAGTATGCGGCAATTGCAACTGTGGCTGATGTGATGGAGCTTAGTGGAGAAAACAGAATAATTGTGCGCGAAGGCCTTAAGCTGCTGTCGCATACGGATAATCCCGGACTATGGGCAATAAAGGAAGTAAATGAAATAAATGAAAGGGATATTACGCCTTATCATGTAGGTTTCATAATAGGGCCGTGTTTTAATGCCGCGGGCAGGCTTGGTACGGTGAAACCTGCATTTGACCTGCTTACGTCAGATAATAAGAAAGAAGCTTATGATATTGCGCTGACATTAAAGTCCTTAAATGATTACCGTAAGGAAATGACTGAAAAAGGAGCCTGTATTGCCGCCGGTATTGCAGAGTCTCCCAGGTATAGGGATAAGGATGTGCTTGTTATATATATAAAAGACTGTCACGAAAGCATCGCGGGAATTGTTGCAGGAAGGATAAAGGAAAAATATAATAAGCCTGTAATAATATTTGCAGAAGCGGAAGATGGTATATATAAAGGCTCAGGCCGCTCGATACCCGCTTATAATATGTACGACGAGCTTGCAAAATGCAGGAATCTTTTCTGCAGGTTCGGAGGTCATGCAATGGCTGCCGGGATGTCGCTTCCAAAAGAGAATTTTGATATGCTTGAAAAGATTCTTAATGAGAATTCACCGCTTACCGAAGAGGATTTTGTATCTGTGGTAGATATAGACGCAGAGGTGAATCTCAGGCATGTTTCAATACCCGTGATAGAATCATTTTCTGTGCTTATGCCATTTGGTGAAGGTAACAGGGAGCCATTGTTTTTCGGAAGACGTTTCAGTATCGTACGTGCCCGTATTATTGGAAAGAACAGCAATGTTCTCAAAATGACAATTGCTGATTCCGAAAAAACTTCATGCAATGCCATGATGTTTGATAATATGGATAATTTCCTGAATGATGTGGAGAGGATATATGGAACGGAACAAATGGAAATGATGCTGCGCGGCGCAGCAAATGATGTATGCGCGGCATTTACGTTTAATGCGAGGATAAATGAATATAACGGGTTTAGAAATGTGCAGCTTATTATAAAAAATTATAAAATTATACCGGACAGTAAAAAATTGTAAATATGGGTGATTGTATTGATAAGTATAATTGTGCTTGCGCTTATTGCGGCGGCAGATATCATTCTTAAAAATTATATAGAACGTCATTATACCGGCAAGGATGAAAAATATATACTTGCCGGGGCAGTTGTAGTACAAAGAAGCAGTAACAAAGGCGCTTTTTTGGGATTATTTAAAAGATATAAAAAGTTTTTAAAGGTAATGAACTGTGTGCTTATTATAGTTATTTTTATTATGTATATAGCTTTGTTTGTAATGAAAAAAAGTACAGGTAAAAAGCTTGGAACTGCCCTTATACTTGCCGGGGCGGTTTCCAATGGATATGACAGAATAAAAAAAGGCAGCGTTACTGATTATTTCAGTATTAATCTGCCTTTTATAAAACATATTGTATTTAATCTGGGTGATTTTTCAATCTTTGCAGGTATTATTATTCTGCTTTTTTCTGATATTTGAGCGCTGCGCCTATAAAGCCTTTAAATAAAGGATGAGGTCTGTTTGGCCTTGATTTAAATTCAGGATGCGCCTGTGTTGCCACAAACCATGGATGTGAAGGAAGCTCAAGCATTTCGACAATTCTTCCGTCAGGAGAAAGACCTGAAAGCCTGAGTCCTGATTTGATTAAATCATCTCTGTAATAATTATTTACTTCATAACGGTGGCGGTGGCGCTCATATATTGTTTCACTCTGATAAAGCTCATATGCGATACTTGATTTATCAAGTACGCATGGGTATGCTCCCAGACGGAGAGTGCCTCCGATATCTTCTATTCCGTCCTGTTCAGGCATCAGGTGGATTACCGGATGTGTTGTAGACGGGTCCAGCTCTGCGCTGTGCGCATCTGTATAGCCGAGTACATTTTTTGCATATTCAACGAGCGCAAGCTGCATTCCGAGGCATAGGCCAAGATAAGGGATTCCATTCTCGCGCGCATATCGTATAGCTGCAATTTTTCCATCTATACCACGGCTTCCAAAACCTCCAGGTACAAGGATTCCGCTTACGTCTCCAAGAAGTACGGAAGCATTGTCATCTGTTACATCTTCTGAAGAAAGCCATTTGATATTAACTGATGTATTGTGTGCAAAACCGCCATGTTTAAGCGATTCCACAACGCTTATATAAGCGTCATGCAGAGCGGTATATTTTCCTACAAGCGCAACTGTTACGTCGCCTTTAAGATTCTTGATAGTGTCAACCATTGTTCTCCATTCTGTAAGATCCGGCGTAGGATTTTTAAGATTAAGGCATTTGCACGCTATGTCTGCAAGATGTTCTTTTTCAAGCGCAAGAGGAGCCTCATACAATGTCTCAACATCTATATTTTGTATAACGTTTTCCGGAGGAACATTACAAAACAGGGCAATCTTGTCTTTTATGCCGGGTTCAAGTTCCTTTTCGGTACGGCATACCAGTATGTCAGGCTGTATGCCGATTCCCTGAAGTTCCTTTACGCTTGCCTGTGTAGGTTTCGTCTTCATTTCGCCTGATGCGGAAAGATAAGGAATAAGCGTAACGTGTATAATAATTGCATTTTCACGGCCTACATCATGCTGAAACTGCCTTATTGACTCAAGGAACGGCTGGCTTTCAATATCGCCCACGGTTCCGCCAACTTCGATAATTGCAATCTGTGTTTCGTCTGAACCGTCATTTCTGTAAAACCGGCTTTTGATTTCATTTGTTATATGTGGAATAACCTGAACTGTACCTCCGCCGTAGTCTCCCCTTCGTTCTTTGGACAGAACAGACCAGTATATTTTGCCTGTAGTCACATTGCTTTGCTTTGTCAGGCTTTCATCAATAAATCTTTCATAATGTCCAAGGTCAAGGTCTGTTTCGGCACCGTCATCCGTTACAAATACTTCCCCATGCTGTATCGGGTTCATGGTTCCCGGGTCTATATTAATATATGGGTCAAATTTCTGCATGGTAACGCTGTAGCCTCTCATTTTCAAGAGTCTTCCAAGTGATGCTGCAGTAATTCCCTTACCAAGACCTGATACGACACCGCCCGTAACAAATATGTATTTAACTGACATAAAACCCCTCCTGGTTCTATAAAAACATATATATATAAATTAATTGACAAAGGTTAATAACACACGTTCATTATTATATCAAAATAAATCTTATTTTTCAAGTTGATTTATATTATATTAAGACTTATAATAAGAGAATCTTACAAAATTTGAATTGAGGTAAAGTATGGATAATAATAGCAATAATAACAACAATAAGAAAAAAAAGAGCAATATGTATTTCATTATCATATGTATTGCGGCGTCACTGATAGCTTTTATGCTCATATCCTTTATGAATAAAAAACTTCAGGAAAGCTCGCGTGAAGAGATAACTTATTCAAGATTTCTTGAAATGATTGATAACGGAGAGGTTGCGGCAGTAAAATTTTCTGCAAATGTGATATATATTGCACCGAAGAAAAAAGATGGCAGTATATATTATACAAAGATATATTATACAAGCGCCCTGAGAGACGACAGCCTTATTGACAGGCTTGAAAGGGCCGGTGTTGAATTTAAGGGAGAAATACAGGATACAAGTACCGGAATACTTGATTTTATTAAGATATACGTTCTTCCGCTGGTAATGCTATGGCTGTTATTGTGGCTGCTGTTCAGGATGATGTCAAGGAATGGCGGGGGACTTATGGGAGTTGGCAAGAGCAATGCCAAAATGTATGTACAGAAAGAGACCGGCGTAACATTCCGTGATGTTGCAGGGCAGGAAGAAGCAAAGGAATCAATGAGGGAGATTGTTGACTTCCTGCATAATCCGTCGAAATATACTCAGATAGGAGCCAAGCTTCCAAAGGGAGCTCTCCTTGTCGGACCTCCGGGAACAGGAAAAACGCTTCTTGCAAAAGCAGTTGCAGGAGAAGCGAAGGTTCCGTTTTTCTCGTTGTCGGGTTCTGATTTTGTTGAAATGTTTGTCGGAGTCGGAGCTTCAAGGGTGAGGGATTTATTTAAGCAGGCTCAGCAGATGGCTCCATGTATTGTATTTATTGATGAGATAGATGCGATAGGAAAAAGCAGGGATACACAATATGGCGGAGGCAATGATGAGCGCGAGCAGACTCTGAATCAGCTGTTGTCAGAAATGGATGGTTTTGATTCGTCAAAAGGAATTATTATGCTTGGCGCAACGAACAGGCCTGAAGTACTTGATAAAGCTCTTCTGAGGCCGGGAAGATTTGACAGACGTATTATTGTTGAGAAACCTGACCTTAAAGGAAGGATAGATGTTCTTAAAGTTCACTCAAGGGATGTACTGATGGATGAGTCGGTAGACCTTGAAGAGATTGCGCTTGCAACTTCCGGCGCTGTAGGCTCTGACCTTGCGAATATGATTAATGAAGCGGCAATTATGGCGGCAAGGGGAGGAAGAAGGGCAGTTGCGCAGAAAGATTTGTTTGAAGCAGTAGAAGTTGTAATTGCAGGAAAAGAGAAAAAGGACCGCATACTCAGTGATGAAGAGAAAAATATTGTTTCATATCATGAGGTTGGCCATGCGCTTATTACTGCGCTTGAGAAAAATGCAGAACCTGTACAGAAGATTACGATTGTACCAAGAACAATGGGTTCGCTTGGTTATGTAATGCAGGTGCCTGAAGAAGAAAAATACCTTATGAAAAAGTCTGAACTTGAGGCAAGGCTTGTTACGCTTCTTGCAGGCCGGGCCGCAGAGGAACTGAAATTTGACTCAGTAACTACAGGCGCGGCAAACGATATACAACAGGCAACATCCATAGCCAGGGCAATGATTACGCAGTATGGAATGTCAGAAAAATTTGGCCTTATGGGACTTGAAAGCATGGAGAGCGTATATCTTGATAACAGAGCGGTAACCAACTGCGGGGATGCAACGGCGGCCCAGATAGATGAAGAAGTTAAAGAGCTTCTTGCAAGATGCTATGAAAGAGCTAAAATGCTTCTTAGGGAAAATATGGATGCTTTGAACAGGATTGCCACATACCTTAAGGAAAAAGAGACGATTACAGGCAAAGAGTTTATGGAAATATATAATGACGTAAAGGGTACAAAAGATGATGAACAACAGGTATAAAATACTTGCGCTGGATATAGACGGAACGCTTACTACAAGCGATAAGATTATTACAAAGGAAACAAAGGAAGCGGTAATCAGGCTTCAGGAGAACGGGATAAAAGTAATTATTGCTTCAGGAAGGTCGGAGTATGGTTTCAGGCATATTGTAGACGAGCTTGAATTTGTGAAGTTTGGAAGTTATGTAATGTCATTTAACGGAGGTCGTATAATCAACTGCGCCACAGGGGAAATTGTATATGATAATCCTCTTGCATTGACATATCTGCCTGAAATATATGAAGTAGCGGTTGAAAATAACCTTGGAATTATAGGTTATGAAAATGACTGCCTTATAAGCGGAAATGGAATTGATAAATATCAGGAATATGATGCATGGGCATGCAAAATGAAATTAAAGGAAGTGGAAAATTTCCCGGTATATTTTAAGAAACCTTTTAATAAGTGTTTGCTTACAGGTGAGCCGGAGCATCTTAGGGAAGTCCTTGATAATGTAAGAAAACGTTTTGAAGGCAGGCTGAATATATTTTTGTCTGAAGAATTTTTTATTGAGGTATTACCTGATAACGTACATAAAGCTGCTGCGCTTGAAAGTTTTATTCATAAACTTGGGGTTGACAGAAAAGAGCTTATATGTATTGGCGATGGAGCTAATGACATTACTATGATTGAGTATGCCGGAATGGGAGTTGCAATGGCTAATTCCAATCCGCTTCTTATAGACAAAGCGGATTATATTACAGACTCAAATGATAATAACGGAGTGCTTAAGGCAATTAAAAGATTTTTTTATAATCAAACGGAATAGGACGTGCCGGAATGTTTAATTTGGAAGAAGAGCTTAAGAAACTTCCTGATAATCCCGGAGTATACCTGATGCATGATGCATCTGATGCCATAATATATGTGGGAAAGGCAATAAGCCTTAAAAACAGGGTGAGGCAGTATTTTCAGCCGGGAAGGAACGTTTCTCCTAAAATTGAAAGAATGATAAGCCAGATTGCCAGTTTTGAGTATATTATTACTGATTCTGAGGCTACGGCACTTGTTTTGGAATGTAATCTGATAAAGGAACATTCACCAAAGTATAATACTATGCTTAAGGACGATAAAAGTTATCCTTATATAAAAGCGACGATACAGGAGCCGTACCCAAGGCTCCTTTTTACGCATAAAAGAAAGCGTGACGCCGCCAGATACTTCGGACCATATACCAATATAAGTGCAATGAAGGAGACGCTGGATTTTCTTATAAAGACATTCTCTCTAAGGACATGTAATAAAAAACTTACTGAAGGCGTAACAGACGGAAGACCGTGTCTGTATTATCATATTAACAGATGTAGCGCGCCGTGTCAGGGGTATATTAGCAGAGAAGAATATCTGAAAAATTTTGAAAACGCTATTGCCGTACTTTCAGGAAATGTTAAAACCGTAATTAATGATTTAAAAGAAAAAATGTCTGAAGCTTCATCACGAATGGATTTTGAAAAAGCAGCTGTCTACAGAGATAGTATAGCAAATATACAAAGAATTAGTGAGAAACAGAAAGCCTCCGGAAACGGAGATGAAGACAGGGATGTAATAGCAATGGCGGTTTCTGATGATGAAGCTGTCGTGCAGGTATTTTTTATACGCGCGGGAAAGATGATTGGCAGGGAGCATCATTATCTTACAGGGGTTTATGGCGAGAAAGAAGAAGACGTCATAGCTTCTTTTGTCAAACAGTACTATGCTGATACTCCTGATATTCCAAAAGAACTTATGCTCCCCTGTGAAATTGCTGATGCAGGTATAATATCTGAATGGTTGTCATCAAAAAGAGGCCGAAGGGTATATTTAAAGACACCTAAAATAGGTGAAAAGGGAAAACTTATGGAGCTTGCGAAAAAGAATGCAGAACTTGTTCTTATGCAGGATGCAGAGAGAATAAGAAAAGAGCAGGAAAGAACTACAGGAGCAATGCATGAGTTGTCAGAGTGCCTGGGGCTGCCTGATATTACAAGAGTAGAATCATATGATATATCCAATACAAATGGATTTGAAAGCGTAGGTTCCATGGTAGTATTTGAGAATGGAAAACCGAGAAAACATGATTACAGAAAGTTCAGAATCCGCACTGTAAAAGGGCCTGATGATTATGCTTCTATGAAAGAAGTACTTACGAGACGTCTGGAACACGGGCTGCGCGATATGGAGAAGAATTCCGGTTTTGCAGTTTTTCCTGATATTATATTGATGGATGGAGGCAGGGGACAGGTAAATATCGCCCTGTCTGTATTAAATGAGTTTGGGCTTGATATACCGGTATGTGGAATGGTTAAAGATAATAATCACAGAACCAGGGGATTGTATTATAATGGAGAAGAGATTCCGATTAAAGTTACTAGTGAGTGCTTTAAACTGATTACAAGAATACAGGACGAAACCCACAGATTTGCTATTGAATATCATCGTTCACTTAGAAGTAAGGAGCAGGTAAGATCGGTACTTGATGATATTAAAGGTATCGGACCACAGAGAAGAAGGGCTCTTATGCAGTATTTCAAATCGCTTGAAAGAATAAGAGATGCCTCAATAGAAGAACTTTCACAGGTTGAAGGAATGAATATGGCAGTTGCAAAGCAGGTGTATGAATTTTTCAGGTCTGATGTTCATGATAAAAATGGAATAACAGGAGAAGATAATGATACATGATTTTTTGCCGGTTTCAAAAAAGGATATGGAAAAACGCGGATGGAAGCAGTGTGATTTTGTGTATATAAGCGGTGACGCTTATGTTGACCATCCTTCTTTTGGTATGGCTATAATTACAAGAACGCTTGAGGCATTTGGCTATAAGGTAGGAGTTATTGCCCAGCCTGACTGGAAAGATGATAGGAGCATTATGCAGCTTGGAGAGCCGCGTCTCGCATTTCTGGTGTCAGCAGGCAATATGGATTCTATGGTAAATCATTATACCGTGGCAGGCAGAAAAAGAAAGACTGATGCATATACGCCGGGAGGTAAGACTGGAAAGAGACCAGATTATGCGGTTGTTGTATATTGCAACCTGATTCGTCATGTATATAAAAATACGCCGATACTTATAGGGGGTATAGAAGCAAGTTTAAGACGTATGGCGCATTATGATTACTGGTCTGATAGTATAAAGCGCTCTGTTCTCTTAGATTCAGGAGCAGATATACTCATGTATGGAATGGGTGAGCGTGCGATGATAGAACTTGCAGAGGCGCTTGACGCAGGAATAGACGTATCAGATATTACTTATGTAAAAGGAACGGTATACCGTACAAAGAAGGAAAATGTTCCTGATACTGCATTGATGCTTCCTTCATTTAGCGAGATATCAAAAAGTAAAAGAGAATATGCAAAAAGTTTTTATATACAGTACTGCAACACAGACCCATTTACGGCTGAAATGTTATGTGAGGAATATCCTAATAAAGTATGTGTTGTTCAGAATCCGCCTGCTGAACCTCTTACAACGCGTGAACTGGACGATGTGTATTCTTACGGTTATATGAATACATATCATCCATCTTATGAGCCGCTTGGGGGTGTAAAAGCAATAGAAGAGGTTAAATTCAGTATAACGGGCAACAGGGGGTGTTTTGGAAGCTGTAACTTCTGTGCGCTTACATTCCATCAGGGCCGTATAGTACAGGCAAGAAGCCATGAATCCATAATTGCTGAGGCAGAAAAGATGACTAAAGCTCCGGATTTTAAGGGTTATATACATGATATAGGAGGACCGACGGCAGACTTCAGGTTTCCGGCATGTAAAAAACAGAACAGATTTGGCGCATGTAAGGACAGGCTTTGCCTGTTTCCGGATATGTGCAAAAATGTACGCACGGATCATAGCGATTATGTAAAGCTGCTTAAAAAAGTAAGGAGTATTCCGGGTGTGAAAAAGGTATTTATAAGGTCCGGAATACGTTATGATTATGCTGCCGCTGATAAAGATGATGCATTTTTGAATGAACTGTGTAAACATCATATAAGCGGACAGCTCAGAGTTGCTCCTGAGCATGTATCTGATTCGGTTCTTAAGTATATGGGAAAACCTTCTCATTCCACATATGAGAAGTTCTGCAGAAGGTTTAATAAAATTAATGAAAGAAGTAAGAAGAAACAGTATATTGTACCTTATTTTATGTCCTCGCACCCCGGTTCTACACTTTCGGATGCAGTAATGCTTGCAGAGTATATAAGAGATCTCGGCTATATGCCTGAGCAGGTACAGGATTTCTATCCAACGCCTTCAACTATATCCACATGTATGTATTATACAGGGCTTGACCCAAGGACAATGGAAAAGGTATATGTACCCAAAAATCCTCATGAAAAGGCAATGCAAAGGGCGCTGATACAGTACAGACGTCCTGAGAATTATGAGCTTGTAAAAGAGGCGCTTATAAAATGCGGCCGGAAAGACCTTATAGGATTTGGAAAGAAATGTCTGATAAGACCGAGAAAATAAAGTATATATTTATTCCCCTTCGTTAAATTTCCTGGTTGATTTGGTAGGATGACATGTACAATAATCCTTTGGAGCCGCTTCATCAGAGAAGTATTCTGTTTTTTCATCGCCATAGGCAGAGCATACACCCGGTATAGCGAGTTTGCCGCATGTACGGCATATTGCTACACTGTTTACCGAAGAATGTATATTAAATTCAGTTGCAGGGAGTTTCTTTGCAGTGTGAACTTTTTCCATAATGGTTTTCCACAGAGTTTTGTGATATGTAGTATTAACCTGGTCCTTATTGAGGTCCCAGCCTCCCCATATTCCGGCAGTATAGTATGGTGTAAAGCCTTCAAACCAAAGGTCTATATCATTTGATGTTGTACCCGTCTTTCCCGCCTCAGGCATATTTATGGATGTAAATTTTGCGGCTGTTCCGGTACCTATTGATATAACGTCTTCCATAGCGCTTGTAAGAAGACTTGCTGTGGATTCTTTAAATACCTGGCGCGTTACAGGTGATTTTTCAAGAAGGACATTTCCGTCATGGTCCAGAATCCTTGTATATAATATCGGTTCAGTG
This sequence comes from uncultured Lachnospiraceae bacterium, assembly GCA_947594855.1. Taxonomy (GTDB): domain Bacteria; phylum Bacillota; class Clostridia; order Lachnospirales; family Lachnospiraceae; genus V9D3004. The sequence goes on along the minus strand of CANQEL010000016.1, from coordinate 24,572 downwards.
TATACGCCTCCGTTTGCAATGGAAGCATATGCGGCTGTGAGTTCAAGATTGGTAACGCCGTCAGTAAGTCCGCCGAGAGCCATAGGGAGCTGTATATCGCTATATACTTTTCCATCGGCACCCACTCTTCTATCTACTAGTGTAGTAAATCCTAGATTCAAAAGATAATCATATGCAACTTTTGGTGTGACTTTATCAAGAGTTTTTACTGTTACTACATTCATAGAATCATATATTGCCTGACGCAGGGTTACATTACCTTTATATGCGCTTCCTGTCCAGTTATGGACCTGAATTTTGGTTCCGGGATAATAATATTTTTCATCCCGTTCTATTGTTGATAAAGTCATTCCGGCGGTGTCAAATGCCGGAAGATATGTTGACAGTATTTTGAAAGTGGAACCGGGCTGGCGCAGAGAATCCGAAGCACGGTTAAGTGTTCTTGAACCTGTTTTTTTGCCGCGGCCGCCGACAAGTGCAAGTACCTTTCCATTGCTCTGGTCCATAATTACAAATGATATCTGCGGCTGTATTATATAATTGATATTTTCACCGGTAATTTTATCAGTGTCTTTTAATACATATTTTTTATATTTTTTGATATAAGGTTTGGCAGATTTTTTGTCTGTAAAATATATATCAAAGTAAGGATTACTTTTAAGAAAATATGCTTTCAGTGTTTGTTCGTTATAATTAGTCTGTGTACCGTCTTCCGAAAGTACTGAAAGCTGGTATGAAAGCTGGTATTCGGAATTGGATGGATAGTAAGAAGGGTCGTTAAGGACATCATCACATATTTTCTGTATTTCCGAATCCTGTGTAGAATATATGTCCAGGCCTCCGCGGTATACTGCGTTATAGGCCTGCGTTTCCGTATATCCGAGCTCCTCTTTCAAATCATTAATTACCTGCTCAAAAAGTGCGTCATTAAAGTATGACGTTACTGAAGCTGAATCCGATTCAGACGAAAAGTTTTCATTATATTCCGCTATTCTTTCGTATACATTATCATTAAGCGCCTCATTATATTCGGCATTATTTATATAACCCTGTTCATTCATATACTGAAGCACAATTGCACGTTTTTCCCTGTTGTCTTCAGGATGTGATATAGGGTTATATGCAGCAGGGTTCTGTGTAATTCCGGCAATAACTGCGGCTTCAGATACATTAAGCTCGCTTACGCTTTTGCCAAAATATCTTTTTGATGCAGCCTGTACTCCAAGGGTATTCTGACCGAGGTTAATTGTATTAAGATAATATTCAAGTATCAGGTCTTTATTATTCATTTTGGCTTCAAGCTGGACAGCAAGATATTGTTCCTGTATTTTACGCTGTATTTTATCGACATCGGAATTCTCGGCTCCGCCTTCAAATACCGTGTTTTTAAGAAGCTGCTGTGTAATGGTACTTGCGCCCTGGCTTAAATCTCCGGTCTGGAATATATTAGCAGCGGCACGTATTATACCCATTATGTCAATGCCGTTATGCTCCCTGAACCTGGAATCTTCTATTGCAATAAAAGCATTCTGTACACATTTGGGAATCTGGTCAAGTGTAACATATATACGGTTGGCATTTTGTCCTACGAGCGTCTGTGTAGGATGTCCGTCTGCGTCATATATTGTAGTTGAATAACCCTCAGGGGATACATCAATAGAATCAATATTTGGTGCAGTATCTATAAGACCGCGTAAAACGCCCAGTACCGTTGTTATGCCTAAAAGTACTGTGGTTATAATTACAACCAGAAGAAGCCTGAAAGACAGTACGCTGAATTTTGATAGTATTCGTCTGTTGGGAGAAGTAAGTCCATGGGCAATTTTTGCCGTTGCCTTTTTTCTGTAATCCACAACCAATGCCTCCAATAAATCTTAATAGATATCTGATTAATTGATTATTATAGCAAAAAAACAGTATTATGTCCAATAAGAATGTGATATGCTATATTTATAATCAGATTTGGCAGGAATTTTTTATTGTGGAGGAAATATGAAGGATTCATACAAAATGGTTTTTGCCGGGGGAAGCGGTGAAATAGTTGTAAAGAAATCACGGTTTATAGCCAGTGTATTCTCAGTAGAAAATACCGCAGAAGCTGAAAATATTATAGAACAGGTAAAAAAGAAATACTGGGATGCAAGACATAATTGTTATGCATACGTAATAAAAGGCGATACTGTTCTTAAAAAATGCAGTGATGACGGTGAACCTCAGGGAACGGCGGGCAGACCTATGCTCGATGTGCTGTGCGGGGAAGAAATATATAATATACTTGTAGTGGTTACAAGATATTTTGGAGGAACGCTTCTTGGTACCGGAGGACTTATAAGGGCTTATACTGATGCTGTAAAAGAAGGTATAAAGGCGTCTGATATAATGCAAAAGTACAGGGCATATAAAGTACGGGTAACTGCTGATTATACATTTATGGGAAAGATACAGTATACAGCCGCATCGCATGATATAGCAGTACATGATATAATATATGGGGATAAGGTGGAGTTTGTAATGCTTGTTCAGCAGAATATGATTGATAAATTTATTGAAATGATTACGTCTGCTACTTCAGCATCCGCCGGTATACAAAATGAAGGCGAAGTGTGGTATGGCTGTACGGCTGATGGAAATGTACATGTATTTGATAAATGACAGGAGATGTTGGTTATGGATTTATTTGATTATATAAGTGAAAATAAAAAAGAAAAGGAATCGCCTCTTGCATCACGAATGAGACCTAAGATTCTTGAAGACGTTGTAGGGCAGCAGCATATTATAGGAAAAGACAAGCTGCTGTATCGTGCAATCAAGGCCGATAAATTAAGCTCTGTAATATTTTACGGACCGTCAGGCACCGGCAAGACCACTCTTGCCAAGGTTATTGCCAATACGACAAAAGCTGTTTTTACGCAGATTAATGCAACATCAGCGGGAAAAAAGGACATGGAAGAGGTAGTTAAAGAAGCGAAGGATAACCTGGGCATGTATGGTAAAAAAACTATTCTGTTTGTGGATGAGATTCACAGATTTAATAAAGGGCAGCAGGATTATCTTCTTCCGTTTGTAGAGGATGGTACGATAATACTTATCGGAGCTACAACAGAGAATCCGTTTTTTGAGGTGAATCAGGCTCTTTTGTCAAGGTCGCAGCTTTTTGAACTGAAACCTCTTGCAGTTGATGATATAAAAATACTGATTAACAGGGCGCTTAATGACAAGAAAGATGGGATGGGGATATATAATGCGGTAATAGATGATGATGCGCTTTCTTTTCTTGCAGACATGGCTAACGGGGATGCGAGGAATGCGCTTAATGCCGTTGAACTTGGAGTGCTTACAAGTACGCCCCGTGAAGACGGAAAGATACACATAACGCTTGACGTGGCTTCAGAATGTATACAAAAGAGAGTGTTAAGATATGACAGGCAGGGAGATAATCATTATGATACGATATCAGCCTTTATAAAGAGTATGAGAGGTTCGGATCCGGATGCGGCGGTATATTATCTGGCGCGTATGCTTAACGCAGGTGAGGATGTAGCATTTATTGCGAGAAGGATAATGATATGTGCAGCGGAAGACGTGTCAAATGCAGATCCTAATGCGCTTGTTGTAGCCGTGGCTGCATCACAGGCAGTAGAGAGGCTCGGTATGCCGGAAGGAAGAATTGTACTTGCGCAGGCGGCGGCATATGTGGCATGTGCGCCGAAAAGCAACTCGGCAATAATGGCAATAGATGAGGCAATGAGCGTAGCATCGCAGGATAATAATGTGTCCATACCGCCATATCTTATGGATTCGCATTACAGCGGCGCCGAAAAACTGGGACACGGTATAGGTTATAAATATGCGCACAGTTATGAAAACCATTACGTAAAACAGCAGTATCTGCCTGATGAACATGCAGATAAAATATTTTATGAGCCTTCGGATAACGGTTATGAAAAAGTACAGAAAGAATATCTGAAAAAAACCAAACGTAGCGGAGATTAAGTTTTATTCTTCTGTATTTTCGGAATCTTCAGTCTCGTCTTCTGCAGGAGTAAAGTCATATTTCATATCTTTTGCTTTTGCTTTGAGAACTCTGTACATAAGTATATATCCGTAACATATGACCGGTATAATAAGCGTAGCATATACGCATGCTTTAAATAGCTGCGGAGTATAAGGCGATGTAAAGATTGCAGATATAAGCGTTGCTATATATATGAGTAAAAGAAACACGGTTCCTGCTATGGCAAGTATTTTTTTCATATATGTACCTCCGGTTTGATATAGTATTTTTTTCATATTAACAAAAGTTGGATATTGTTTCAATAACAAATAATAAGCCCCACGCATCTGAGTATGCATGAGGCTTATTTTAGGGGAGGATTAAGTATTAAAACTTCATCCTTAGTGTTACGCCATGCGTGTAAGAGGGGGTCGCACTCCATGACGTGTTCCGTAAGACTGAATATTCAGGTTCTTATCGGCTTGTTAATATTATTTACCGTTTTTGGCATTATATACACCTTGCAGAAAAAATTTTGCAAATAAATGCTTTTGAATAAAAAATCTTCACGTCCACATAATAATATAAATTGGATATGGAGGTAATTTTATGAATTATTTAAAAATAACGGATGTACATGGAAGAGAAATACTCGATTCACGCGGTAATCCTACTGTAGAGGCAGAAGTAACGGTTGATGATTATTATGTTGGAAGGGCTAGTGTGCCAAGTGGGGCATCTACAGGCAAATATGAAGCGTCGGAACTGAGAGATACACAGGAAAAACGTTATAACGGAAAAGGAGTAAGGCAGGCCGTTAAGAACATCAATACCGAGATAAAGAAAAGCCTTATCGGACATAACGTGCTTGAACAGGCGTTAATTGACCATGTAATGTGTAGTCTTGATGGAACAGAAAATAAGGAGCGGCTTGGAGCAAATTCGATACTTGCGGTATCAATAGCGTGCGCAAAAGCGGCGGCCGAAGCGCTTGGTATGCCTTTATATATGTATCTGGGAGGCGCGCAGTCTCATAAAATGCCGGTTCCTATGATGAATATTCTCAATGGTGGAAGACATGCTGCAAATGGAATTGATTTTCAGGAATTTATGATTATGCCGGTAGGCGCAGATACCTTTGCTGAAGGCCTCAGAATGGGAACTGAAGTATACCATGCTCTTAAAAAGATACTGAGCGACCATAAGAAAGATGTGGCAGTAGGCGATGAAGGAGGATTTGCCCCTGATTTAAAAGATTCATTTGAGGTATTTGAATACCTTACAAATGCAGTGAAGGCAGCGGGATATGAACCCGGAAAAGATATTGTGTTTGCAATGGATGCAGCGGCAAGCGAGCTTTATCAGAAAGATTCGGGAATGTATCATTTTCCAAATGAACAAAAGGGCGATTCAGTAGAAAAGGGAGTAACACGTACCGCTGATGAGATGATAGAACTGTATGAAAAGTTATGTGAAAAATATCCGGTTAAATCTATAGAAGACGGACTTAATGAAGAAGACTGGGACGGTTGGAAAAAGCTTACAGTGAAACTTGGAGATAAAGTACAGCTTGTAGGGGATGATCTGTTCGTAACCAACTCGAAGCGTCTTGTAAAAGGCATAGGAAATAAATGCGCCAATGCTATTCTTATAAAGCTGAACCAGATAGGTACCGTTACCGAGGCGATAGAAGCTGTGAGGACAGCGCATGATGCGGGATTTAGAACTATAATTTCACATCGTTCCGGGGAAACAGAAGATACGACTATAGCGGATATGGCAGTTGCGCTTAATTCGGGTCAGATAAAAACAGGCGCGCCATGCCGCACAGACAGGGTTGCAAAGTACAATATGCTTCTTAGAATAGAGGAAGAGCTTCATTACAGCGCAACCTATAAATCACCTTTTTAAGGCAGGAAAAGGTATTTGATAAAATAATATATGTGTTATCAGGGGACTGTAAAAGGTTCCCTGATTTAGTGTAAAGGTATCTGAATAAGCTTAAGTTTGAAAAGTTGCAGATTTATTTCTGAATCTGAAAAAATATTGAAAAGTCAGAAATATTGCACTATAATTAGTTTGAAAAGTTGCAATATTAAACGGAGGTACTTTTATGCTATATCGCAAAATAGAAGCGCTTATTGAGGAACACCTGAAATCGGACTCTGAAAAAATCCTTTTAATCGATGGAGCACGTCAGGTTGGCAAAACATATATAATACGTTATGTCGGTAAAAAAATGTTTGAGAATTTTATTGAAATAAATATGGTTGAGGATTTTCTTGGCAGCCGCTTTTTTGAAAATACGAAAACCGTTGAGGACTTTTATCTTCAGGTAAGTATGATTGCAGGAAACAAAATGAAAGAAAAAGACAACACCCTTATTTTTATTGATGAAATTCAGGCGTATCCGCATTTGCTTACCCTGCTTAAATTTTTGTCGCAGGATAATAAGTTTACCTATATTGCAAGCGGTTCATTACTCGGCGTTGCCCTTTCTCAGACAACCTCTGTTCCGATGGGAAGTATCCGTAAGGTCAGAATGTTTCCTCTTGATTTTGAAGAATTTCTTTACGCCAATGGCATGAATGAAATTGCCATTTTATCTATGAAAAAGAAGTTTGAACGTCTGGAAGCGCTTGACGAACCTATGCACAATAAAATGATGGACTTGTTCCGTAAGTTTTTACTTGTCGGAGGTATGCCTGACGCAGTAAATTCCTATCTTGCTGAAAAGAACATTCAGTCTGTCCGTGCGATTCAAGGCGAAATTCACGATTATTATGCAGTCGATGCTTCAAAATACGATGAAGAAAACAAGCTGAAAATCCGCAGGATTTACGACCTTATTCCCTCTAATATGGAAAACAGGAAAAAGCGTGTAATTGCACAGAACATTGAAAATAAAAAAGGCAAAACTTTTAAAGATTATGCTAATGAATTTGAATATCTCATAAATGCGGGAATAGCGCTTAATGTTCAGGCAATCTCAAACCCCGTTTTTCCGTTGCTTGAGTCCGCAGGTAAAAATTTACTGAAACTGTATCTTAATGATGTCGGTATTCTCACAGGCATACTATACGGTAATAATATTCGTGCTGTTCTTGGCGACGAAACAGGCATAAACCTCGGTTCTGTTTATGAAACCGTTGTTGCAAGCGAGTTAATTGCTCATGGTCATAAGCTGTTTTATTATGATAACCGGAGCAAAGGCGAAGTCGATTATCTCATTGATGATTATGACAGTCTTTCCACTGTGCCTATTGAGGTAAAATCGGGCAAGGATTACGCTGTTCACAGCGCGCTGAATACATTCGTAAAAAATGAGGATTATCACATAAAAAAAGCGTTTGTTGTTTCTAACAAAAGAACAGTTACGCAAAAGGGAAAAATAATTTATATTCCAATTTACTATATTATGTTCTTTGGTTCGGATTCAAATAATAAAGCCAATCAGTTATAGTATTGAATTACAAATAATAATTGACAGATATAAAAACATCGTAATATAATAATATTGAATAGTTAATAATATCAAATAGCGTGAGAAAATATGGAGGGAGATATACAATGAAAAAACATTTATTGCTATTTATGCTGCTTGCTGCTATGCTTTTGCTTGTTTCATGCAAAAATAAAAAATACGAGCAGGCAGACTATGGAGATTCTTATGTACCTGAGCAGGATGCGCAGACGTTTACGGTAATAAAATCGGGAGCGTATACCGATAAAGGATTCTATGCTGTAAACGCAGGAAGCGGCAATATAGATTTTATTGACTGCGCGAACAAAAAAGCCGCTCCGCTTTGCAGCAGACCTGAATGTAAGCATAATGATGATTCATGCAGCGCGCATTTTAATAACCTGACGGATGTAATTGCCTATGACGGTTATATATATGCTGTTGCGCAAAGCGAAAGTGATTTTATGGCAACCTCATTATACAGACTGAGCCCTGACGGGAGCGAAAAGGTTGAACTCAGGGAATTGTTCAGGACAGAGGAGGAAAATGACGCTTCCTGCAGCTATGAGTTGATAATTCACAGAGGATGCGGATATATGGTTATCAACTGGCAGGAAAATAACCGTTCAAATAAAAGAAAGCAGTCTCTATACCGTATACCGCTTACCGGAAAAGAAAGGACAGAGCTGTTTAGCTTTGAGGGATACGAGCCGCTTATACATATATTATTTGCAGACACAAATAATATATATTTTACCGCAAGCTGTTATGATGAAGCAGATTATGCTAATATAACCGACCATGATTACAGGCTGGATATCATGACTGATGAAATAACGGAGATAAAGGAACCTGACGGATACTCCATGCTTGCGGGCATAGATAACAGAATATACTCAATGCTCAGGAGCGATGATAATATTAAAGTGTTCTCAATGGATGAGAGCGGAAATGATGCAAAGGAAATGTATACATATGATAACACGATGCCGCTGATATTCAGAGACAGGAATTATCTTTACCTGGATAATGAACTATATGTTTCTGAAAATTCGGATATGCAGCGCAGGATTACGGTAATTGATTATGACGGAAATATGGTGCGCGATATAGCTGATATCGGAATTAACAAAAGTGTCATATGGTCTGATATGGAAAAGATATTGCTTTACGATAGTGATAACGGACAGTACAGTATTTACGACATTAAAACCGGAAATGAGATAGTGACAGATACATATCAGGCAGAGGAAGAAGAGTGAGCCATATATAGCCATGGGTGAGGTAAAAAGAATCGTCGGAAGAAAAAAATATGCATTTATGGTAATTGCCCTGTTTGTTATCAATATATTGCTGTTTCAATATTTTCAGCTCGATACGGTAATGATGCTTAACAACCCTGAATATCATGACGGTATTCTTGCTGTGTGGGAACAGGAAAGAGAAGATAAAATCCGTGAATTCTATGAAAGGCATGACATTATAAAAGAACAGAAGGAATCTATGCTCGGTATAAGTATTTTTGCCAATGAGGATTCCTTTGCTTATAAAAACATCATAAAGACACAAAAGGATTTTGAGAAGCTCTCGCAGGTTCACATTGATAATATTAATGACAGGGCTGTTACTGCGTTCCTTGAATATGACGAACTGTATATTATAGGATTCATTATAGTAATGTTTACCGTGCTTTCGTTTTTTGACGAGAGAAAAAAAGGATTGTGGCAGCTTGTGTACAGCTGCAGGAACGGAAGGCTTATACTGACGATGAAACGGCTAGTCATACTTATGGCTGTATCATTCTTTACCGGATTTCTGCTTATTGCCGAAACGCTTACAGTAAGCTTTATTGACTATGGGGGAGAGGATATACTGAGAGCTGCGGCGCAGTCGGCGACAGCCCTTCAGGATTTTGTAATGACCGTTAAAGTATATGAATTTGTTATATATTACATATTTGTATATTCGGCGGCTCTTTTTATAAGTGGGGCATTTGTGTGGTGTATACTTGAAACTATACATAACCGGAATACAGGCATGATAACATGTGTTGCTGTATACGGATTTGAATTTTATATATATAATGTTCTGTCACCACAGAATCCGTTTTGCATATTCAAATATACCAATATGTTTTTTATAGCATGCCCAAGGCAGATATTTACGGAATACCGGAATTTTGCTGCTTTCGGCATGTTGTTTAATTTAAGGGAATATTTTACGTGGCTTGCTGTGGCGCTTGTGTTCCTTTTTGCGGTATGGGTAATTGTTGCCGGCGTATTTACAAGACCTGTTTATGTTCCCGGAAGATTCGAGAAAATATCTGAAAGATTTTTTGACCGTTTGCGTAGAGTGTTGTGTGCTTTTAACGGAATGAGTTATGAACTTTACAAGTGCCTTATACAGTGTAAGGGAATAATTGTCTTTATGGTATTTGCTTATATAATGGTATCGGCAGTTAATACCGGCGAGATATTCATGAGCCCGGGAAGGGAGCTTTTAAGTGATTTTTATGCGGAGCATACATGCGAAATAAATGATGATATGCTCAGGCTTTATGAAAATATGGAGCGTGAGGTAAAAGAATCCGAAGAAAAATATATGATATCACTTGAATCGGAAAATAAGATGCTTGATGAATTGCACAGTCAGATAGAACGTAAGGACAGACTTGCAGAGAGGGGAATATCAGGCTGGTTTATTGATGAGCGCGGTTTTGAATGGATTATCGGTAAAAATAATATGCTTAAAAGACTAACAGGCGGCATATTGGGCGTACTGGCCCTGATACTTCTTATTGTTCCGGTGTATTCGGCGGAAAGGCAGTCTGAGGCTGAAAATATCATTCGCTGTACAAAAAAAGGCAGGGGAAAGATATTTGTACGGAAATTGATATATGTGGTATTGTGTACTTTTGCAGTCTCGACAATTATATATGCTGCTGAATTATATGAGATTATGCTGAATTACAGTCTTAAGGGGCTTGCCGCCCCTGTTCAGAACATAAAGCTTCTTGAAAGTTTTCCATTTGATATCAGTATAGGTGCGTTTTTGGGAATATGGTATGCTGTAAGGACGCTTGTATTGTTTGCGGCGGCATGTATAAGCATGTGTATCTCGGTGTTTAATGTAAGGCAGGACAGGGCATATCTTGCATCGCTTCCTTTGCTTCCTGCCGGTCTTTTATCAGGAGTATCTGAGTATACGATATATAATCTGGGCATGGCATGGATTTTGCCAGCTGCCGTTGTATGCGCTGTGTGCGCGGGTGCGTCAATAGCCATTACATATGGTAAATGGCGTTGATATCAGTTTACCTTGTATAATCGCGGCTGGTTTATTGTTTATAACAAAAGAGAAAAATAATTTATAATCTGATTTACTATATTATGTTCTTTGGTTCGGATTCAATCTTTTCTTAGCAATTTCGGTATATTGAGTGCTTAAATCAATTCCAATTCCTTTTCGTTTTAGGGAAACAGCTGCATGAATTGTACTTCCTGTACCTGAAAATGGGTCAAGTACAATTCCTCCAATAGGGCATGTAGATAAAATTGGATTTTTCAGCAATTCCTCAGGAAAAACAGCGCAATGTGCATCTTTTCTCCATGTATCTTCTGGTACAATTCTCCATATATCAGACGGAAGAAACCCTTTTTTTCTCATTTTGATAATAAAATAACCTTTTTCATTTAATTCTTTTGCCCGCCCACTTAATTTTTGGCTTTCGCCATGATATGTTCTCTGTTCACCTCGAATAGTCATGCGAAAATCCACCACTTCACCTTTGGACATTTCTTCTAATGTTTCATTTAATGCGTTTAGTGCGTTTGCCTTTTCTTCCTCAGACAAAACTTTGGATATTTCTATTTGTTTAAAGTACTTCTTTCCTGATACTCCCGTAGCTGAAATTATATGTCCATCCTTCTCGTATGCATCTTTTTCAGGAATAATCCTTATTGCGTCAGCATCAAAATAGTATTTTGGCTTTTTCACAAACTGAAATACATGTTCATATATATCTCTCATTCTATCCCTGCAACTTTGAGTGCCTTTCATTTGGTCCCAAATAATATCACTTCTAAGAATCCAACCTTCTTGTTGCATTTGTAATGCTACTCGCCAGGGCATTCCCATAAGACATTTATTAATAAATTTATCACCGATATTTAACCAGAAAGTCCCTTCATCCTTTAATACTCTTTTTAACTCTCTTATAACTTTCATCAAATTTTCAACATATTGTTCAGGAGTGTCCTCTGAACCAATAATATTCTCTAATTCTCCGTCATAATCTTCGTAAATTCTCTGTTTCCAATATGGCGGAGACGTTATTATGCAATCAATTGAATTATCTGGTAATGTTTTAAGCACTTCAACATTATCACCTATTTCAAAACAGTATTCATCTTTTCCGTCTAATACGTTTTTAATCACTTAATACACCATCCTCTTTTCCTTTTCTTATTGTATTTCTAAGGAACTTTTCTTCAGTTAAATAATCGGATGAATTAGCACCTGCCAGAATTCTATTGACGCCTTCCAAATCAGTACTTACCCATCTGTCATGATACATATCAAACTTGTTATCTTTTTCATTCCATCTTAAAGAATATGTCATAAAATGTACAACATCATTCATATCAGCTCTAAGGTCTGACGTATCTACAGCACTTTCAAGATACTGCAGAGCAACATCCTGAATTACAAAAACTATTTTCCGATTCCATTGTGATACAACCTGTCCCTTTTTATATACTTGCTGCATCATAGTTTTCATAAATTCATTTGCCCAATTCATTCCGTATGTATAATTTCCTTCATAATGTCCAACACGCAATAAATCTTTTACATATGGATATGGAGAACCTGTTGTTCCATTAGCTTGAAACTCAATACAAAAGAAATCATCAACAGTGGTTCCTTTTTCATCAGTTTTTACAGCAACATAATCAACATTACCGCTTACACCCATATTAACTTCTTTAACCCATCTTGTATTTTCCCAATCAGGAAAAAATCTATCATGTATTGATTGGTAAACTACTTCATCCAGAAATCTATAGGGACAGATTATCACTGGCTCATAATGGTCTAAAAAAGAACCCCTATATCCTAATGTACATATTCCGACTTTTATATGCGGCTCACTTTTTCTTGGTTTTGTACATTCTCTTCCTAAATAAGGGCAATGTTGACAATTTCTATCATATACAGCTTCCTCTCCCATATCTGTATATACATGTCCAAAAACTTCAATCGGATATCTTCCTATTTTAATTGGCATATTGTTTCCTCCTAATTGTACATTATTTGTTACTTATAGTCAACATTTGTTAAAATAATTCTTTTAATGGCGTCTCTAAAGCATTTGCTATTTTTTCCAGACTAATTATAGTGACATTTCTTTTGCCCGATTCAACCCCTGCTAAATATGTTCTGTCCAAACCAGCTAAGAGCGCTAATTTTTCTTGCGATAGTCCTTTTTGTTTTCTAAAGTATCTAATTTTATTTCCAATTTCATGTGTAATCATTTGGAGTCCTCCTTATTTACACATTACTTTTTTGTTGTTTATAAGTCAACGGACTATAAGTCACATAAGTAGTAAAAAATTTTTTCCTGTGTATACGAGAAAGCCTTTATGTATGTTCTTTTTAGTTAATTGCAAAGCAGTTTAGGTATATGTCATATTATTCGGGCGTAAAATATGATTATCTTATGGATAAAGATGAAAAGTGCAATTCATATAAGAAGAGTATCATTATGCGCAGAGCTTAAATATAAGGGAATCAATCTTAACGACCATTTCTGTGTATTTTTTGATGATTTTCGGGAGACGATGAAAAAATTAAATTGGATTCAGCGGAATGTGGGTTTGTCAAGCATTTGTTACACTGACCCTGAATAATCCATTAGTACCTGCCTGGGTGTTTCCTAGCCAAGAGGACACATTGGAGGGTTATTATAATCCCTGCGATTATATATTTTTAACTGTTTGCTGAAATCGTCAAAGGAATAGAAGGTATGAATGGCATAGGACCGTTCATTGTCCTTTCTATGGCTTTTCTCAACTTTTCCATTTGTGGCGCGGCGTAAATGGCCTAATCAGCTTATGACGTATTCTCAACTGCTGTAACCGTATCTGAAAAATAGTTGGTTTGTCACTGCCGCCATTGGAACTGAAACGCTTTGTGAATTCCTGCCCGTTATCTGTCTGCGCACATTCGACCGGGGATGGAAATGCCTTGACCATATGTTACAGAAATATCATGGAGGAGTAGGAACTGTGTTCCCAAAATGCTTCCACAAAGCGCCAGCGGAAATACTCATCAATTGTGGTATACTGATAGAAACGCTGCCTTTGGCATTGCCCACTAAACAGACGGAGGGAACGAATTTAACATCAATCTGGATGCGCTAGACGTGATGATCCATCTGCGATAAGGCTTCGGGACATATTTGGGATTTGGCGGTTTGACTGCCATAAGCCCACGTTTTTTAAGAAAGCGGTAAAGTCCGGAGATTGAGCGTGAATACCTCCGCTGTTTAAGCTTTACCCAGAAGATGACAAGATCGGCATTGCAATTGTGCCTGTGTATATCTGAAATGAGTTTGATTTCTTCAGGTGTATGCTGTGGATGATAATGGGGTCTGTGGGATTTATTGCGCAGAGATTCCAAAGTGCCATCATAGCCGTGTTTCCAACGGTAAATGTACTGCCTGTTAGTTTTGTATTTGATAGCATCTTTGGTAACACCATACTTTTCAGCATATTTTATTAATGATAAACGATACTTCATATCTTGTGTTATAGTATTCATGGCAGAGAACTCCTTTACGTTTTGTTTTTTGTGGTGATTAAACTATAACACAAAGGCAGTATCTCTGCTTTTTAATTGTTCAGTTGTAACATATGCATTATAATCCTACATAATTAAATTATATTTTTGATTAAAATATATTGAAATTATATATAATATATGATATTATAATGATAATTTGTAAATTACTATACGATTAAAATATTTATTAATTAGGAGAACACGATGGCAAGAAAAAATGTATTATTTATTGATATAGATAATATTTATTATGACTATGCAAAATGTATATTTCTGATAAATAATTACTCAACCAATTATGATTATTTTAAAGTAATAAAATATTCTGAATTAAGAGTTTCCATAAAAGAATATAAGAATAATAAAATAGTTCCCGTAAAATTGGAAGAACCTATAGATGGGAAAAATATGAATTCATCTGTTAAAATTATTCCAGAAAATATATGGAAATATAATGTTGATATTTTAACTGATATACATTTTCATATAAGAATAAATTATAATAATAGTAATATGAATGAATATTTGACAAATTTACACTATCTTTCATTATTAATTACATATAGTAAGAGTCTAATTAAGGAAAAAAGATTTAGTATTTTTTTAGTACCTAGATCAGGCCATGAATATCCTTTTGCTACAAACGTATATAATAATGTTAAAACAGATACGGATTTATATAAAGAGGCATCTTCACGTTTAAGAGTTTTAATACAACATGATAATCGTGGCATCATATATGGTGTTGAAAAGGCTGCAACAGATAATGATTGTAATATTGTAAAAGCATTGGATTTTAAATCTATACCAAAAAATAACGATTGCTTTCCTATTATTACTTTGCATAATAATATTAATACTGACTATACAATTCAAGATATATATGTTAATACTCCTAAGACGGCAAATTCAAATAATATAAGTAATGAAGACAGTGAAAAATTAAATCATTACGATTTATTGTTTGATAATGGTAATGCCGGGATATATATTGAACAATATAAGGAATTAAAAAATAATAGAAGATTTGGTTATGCTAATAATACTAATTCGAATTTGGCATTGGTTGATTTCCTATTTGAGTCAGCTTTTATTTGTCTGAAAGATAAACTTGAGCATATTAAAGAAGAATGGAAAAAATATTGTGATGTTTTTCTTGATTGCTTTGCAGAAAAAAGTATATTTTCGTTTATTGTTTTTTCGTTTATTATTGATTTTGAGAATAATAAATTGGAGATTTTGCAGTTAATTAAAAAAACTGCAAAAACTGCAGATGAAATATGCAATGCCGTGAGTCAGATAGTGCAAAATGCACTACAATATTCTTCTGCAAAAGAGTGTTCTGTAACATTTCTTAGACAGGATGATTCTGTTGAATCAGAAAAAATTTTAAAAATTATTATTTCTGATTACAGCACAAAGACAATACTTGATTCCTTTTATGAAACATTAGATATTGAAAATAAAATATTAAATGCAGTAACCAAACTTGAGTTGTTTAATATAAATTTTGATAATTATAAGAAAGAAATATGTAAAGCAAATTCTGAATTGGCATTAATTGGAATAGAATTGAGGAATTTTTTTAATTCTTTTGATATTGATAACAATGATTTGATTCAGACATGGTATAATTTCAGACAGACTGATTCATCGGCTCATATAGGTCTTGCTCTTTTTTCACATATAATGAAAAAAAACGATGCCCAATTCAGTGTAAATAGCAATAGTACTTTTGATTTTGAAAAAAATAATTTTTATTGCAATTATAATATAGATAGTACTATACTTGATAAAAAAGATAATAGTCCCAATATCCCTGGAACGGAATTTAATATTTCTTTGCCTCTTAAGGTATTTAATCCGAAAAGTGATTTTAATATGGCTCAGCTTAATTTTAATAAAAATTATTATGATAATTATGAAACATATGCAGCATTTATTGACAGCAGCATTGTTCCTATATTATATAAATATGATGAACAAAGGTTTAATGAAATTGTAAATTCTGTTTTGATGAAATTAGGTAATAATATATCAGTTAAATTTGTTCGTCAGCTTGTATGGACTAATTTTTGGTTTAAAATATTTACGTGTTACATATCAAACAAATGTTCTGATAAAATTTATAAAATTGATTTTAATAAGATGTTATTTATTAAAGAACATTGCACTAATCAAGAATATGAGATAATAATAAAAGGATTTATTAGTGCTATAGGATATTTTTCAAACATGAATTATTCATGCAATATTAATCTTGCAATTATAAATGTGCCTGACACTTTTATAAATTGTTTTGAAGATGTGACTGTATCTTTGTCTCTCAAAAAATTTCCAGAAAATTTACAGCTTTTTGTTGCATGTAGTAATGAAACAAAAGAAATAGGAGAAGAGTACTTTAAACAGATACATATGTTTGGTAATAGTTATGGTTTAGCAGTAAAAAATTCATATATATTATCTATAGAACATGGTACACAATGTTATGGAAGTGATATTTATGAAATGATTAATAATCTATTTATGCCGTTTTCAAAATATGTTATTAATAGTCAAAATAAGTTCCTATTAGTACCGTTTGCCTTGTTTTTGCAGTCTAATAATAATATTTATCCTAATATGTATTTTGAAAAGATATCAAAAATAGCTGAAAAATCTATTACTGAAATGAAAGGTTATAAATTTGAAAATACTCACATAAGAGTAGGAAACAAGGTTCATATGAATAAATTTTATGAGATGTCATTTTTGTTTTATCGTACTACTATAGCAAATAGTGTGGCATTTGAAATACTTAGAAATATAAAAAATAGTGGTATAGATTTGAAAAATGATAATATATTATTTTATGGATATGCCTCATATTCTCAGGCTATACTTATGTCCATAACTATGATATTAGATTATTATAGGAAGGCAAATGATTCTGTAGCAAAAGTTACTTATGCTGTTTATCAATATAATTTACAATCTGAAGCAAATGCAAATAATATACAGATTTACTATAAAGGATATGAAGATTTTAGAAAACTAAGGGATATTAAAGTTGTACAGATTGTTCCTATAAGTTCTACTTTAACAACTTTCAGTAAAATGTGGGTTAAGTTTGAAAATGAATTCAACAGTATAAAAAATATACATAAATTGGTTCATAATCATACTGTAATGCTTGTAAGAGATGATATATGTAAAAAAACAGTAGAAAATAATATTATTGAAAAATATAATGGTTTACCTGTAACTAATATAGAAGATAAATACTATAAGTCTTTTAATAAAGGCTATATAGAAACATATTTTGACGAGCTTGGCAAAAGTAATAAAATATATTATATTATTATAGGTAATACCTATTGGAACTGGCCTGAAAAGTGTCCTCTTTGCTATCCTAAGTGTGTTACGGACGAGATTCCGCTTATAGAAACAGATCCAACATCGACAGTTCCAGCACAGCAAATATTTAATAAAAAGTTGGTTTCCCCAATATATGAATGTAAAGAAGATATTGTAGAAAATAATAAACGAATTTCACTTCTTAAAGGGGTTGTATATTATGGGCATATAAAGCGTGGGAAAAATCACTATCAATATTATATTAATACTCAATACTATTTTGCGAAAGCAAGTGAGGAAATTAAGAAATGGTTGAAAAAATTATCTGAAAAGGATAATAATTTGTCTGATAATAGTTTTCTTCCATATATTAACGTAATTTTTTCTCCAGAGCATAATACAAATGTGGGATTTTCTCAGTTTGTAAATGCATTTTATTTTAATGGCACAGCAGAAATTATATCGGTTAATGAAGATAAGGAGTTTAGATCTAACTTTATCTGTGAGCATTCAGCTCTTAAAAACACCATTTATAAATTGTTTAAGGATTTTTATTCGTTATATCATATAACAAACAGTTCTTTTAGACCTGTGAGATTTTATTTTGCAGACGATACTGTGATTACAGGAACAACAGTACATAAAGCAAGTAATTTGTTACAATCACTTATACCAAAAGAATATCTTGAACTTTATACAACAGCTGTTTTTGAAAAATGTTTTTTCTTAATAGATAGGATTTCAGATAGCTCAAAAGCTTCGTATGTTATTCCTACAGATTATTTCTATTCGTTTTGTCATATAGATGTATCTAATATACGTGTGCAGGGAGATTCCTGTATTGGTTGTAAGATTCTTGCAGACTCGAAGTATCTTATGGAGAGAAGTGCAACTCGCCAAGCTGTAAACTATTGGAATAATAAGATTATAAATTATATGCCGAAATCATTTGAAGAAATTCTTGTTGAAGAGGAATGCAAAGATGATTATTATTATCGTCTTGTATTATCTCATATAGTAAAAAATCTTTTTGAGCAGAATATGAAACAAGAGGAAGAAGTATACAGTGATATGATTTTTGAACTGTTTAATTATTTTACAGAAAGTAAAATTGAAAATAATAATTATAAATATATACGCATATTATCTGATGGCCTTATAGATAAAAGTGAAGATAAAGGCATTATAATATCAAATTTGATAAAAGTAATCACAAGACCCTTTATTATATATAATCATAATATAAAAACAGTTATACTTAAATTTATAATTTTATTGTCAGAAAGTATAATTGATAGCGAATCAGATAGTAGTATTAAAACTCTTGATTCAAAATATTTATATGTACTTAATAATATTAAAAAATTATATGCAGATCCCATTAAAGAGTTAAATTTTCTTAAAGATTGTTTGTATGAAGCAACTGTGGATATGAATAGTACATACCTGATACGAAAAAGTACAATAACTAAAACATTTTGTTATTTTAACAGATTAGCCGATAAATTCGGTAAACCAAGTGAATATGAAAAATATTCCAAGGAATTTTGGTTGACTTATTCAGTTTTTGTCCAAAAAGTTATTGATAGAAGTTCTGATGAAATACGCTCACTTTGGTTAGAACATTTACTTGTTACAGGAGAAGAAAATACAGAACAGGTTAAGATGATAAAATATTTGGAGTGTGATGATTTCTTTTATAATCGTATAAAATCTGCTGCCAGTATTAAAGAAGGCAAAGATGTAAAAGATTGTCATGCCTTTAAAACATTCTGTAATGAAGTATTTTTATCTAATAATCATTTGGTAATGGATGCTTTGAAGCAGTTATGTAGTAAAAGTAGAAACGAAGAAAATTTTTATGTGGGAGAAAATAAATATTTTAAAGAAAGATTAGATTCTTTCAAAAATATAGATAGATTATGCTTCTGTGAAAACGAAGATGATTTCAATAATGAAGAGTATTATGAAAAAAGTTTGAAAGAAGATGTAATTGAGGAGGAAAAAATTTTATATAAAAGTTTTGAAACCATAAACCTATATAACAATGAGTCATACAAAAACAAAGGCGTTCTCGCACATAAAAAGCAAGGAAGGGATTTAATAAAAGATCGTTATGAAACATTGCTTAGTAACATAAAGAAAATGGTTATTAAGAAATATGGATTAGATAAAGATGGTATAAGATTGGCTTTATTAACAAGATCAGATATGAATGATCAATCAAAGATATTTCACAGGGATCTTGATATAATTACACATACCATATCTTTGGATAAAAATTCAGACTTGACAAAAGCAAAGTACATAATCAAAGAAAGAATAATGATTGCATTGAATAATAATTTGTTTAAAGATACGGGATATTTTATAAAGAATGCTTTAGGTATATGTGAAAAAACATATAAAATGCATCAAAGTATTTTAGATTGGAATAATATAATGAATACAGATAGAAATTCGATTCAAACATCTCATCGTATACCTTATTTTATACTATGTTTTGATAATTCTGATATAGAACTTAGAGCGAACACAGAAACAAAAAAAATTGTACCAGTATATTTATATGTGAGTATGGTAATAAAAAATGAAAAAAAACGTAAGATGCTTCCATGGCTAATAATGCGTGATATTCTATCTTATAGGAATAAAATAATGAAGCATTTAGCAGAGGACTTTACTAGTGATGTTATGCAAAAATATGCACATACTATTGATACGGAGGCTATATTAGAACATGAAAAAGTTATAAGCCATACTCCTATGAGAGAAGATAAGGAAATTTTAAAGATTTTAGGAAATAATGGCAATTTTGATAAAAATAATAATTGTGGAAGACCAAATAATGAAACTATGTTAAAATGGGTACTTGCTCGCGATTACTGCAATACAATGGTGGCAAGATTGTATAATCGAGTGTTCAGAAATATAAACAAAACATTTGACGAAATAATTGATGACAGCAAGATGATAGAAAACCGTGATGTAATGAAGCTATATGTTCCGCAAAACTCAAGTGATGGAAATAGTTTTCCTGTAAATAGCATAATGGATATCTTGCCTAATGATAATGAAAGTGATTATATATATATGCTCTTTAAAGATATAATATATTTTAATATATTAAATAAGGACAACTTATATAAATCATCAATAATTACTAAAAAGGATAAAATGGGGATGGAATATACGTATAATTTGGATTATACTAAGAATATAATTTATCGTATATGCTTTGATGCTTTGAGATTTAGTGTAGGTGCAGGTGCAGGTATTAACAATTTTTTGAAAAGAATTGAGTGCCATTATGAATTTAAGAAAAAAAGCTTACGTAAATTAAAATATGAACAAGAAATTGTTGAGTTTCTTTTAAGACCGTATATTGGTAAACATTCATGTGAAATTATATTTGATATTGAAAATTCAGAGGGAACAAGATTTGATTGGTTTGTTATAAAGAACAAATTGCATACAGTTACTAATATTACAACTGAAGAAATAATCGCAAAACTAAAGGATCCATTAGATTTTAAGGATGGTCATATGTCTTTATTAACTGAAAAAGAGTACTTTGCAAAGTTCTTAGATAAAGATGATGAGGAAATTTTAAATAATAATATGTTTAGATTTGAAAATGACTATTTTATAACAAGACTACCAATTATAAAAAAGGAGAGTAAATAATAATGTATAAAAAAGTTATATGGATTGATGATGATACAAACGCTATGAAAGAGATAGTTTCTAATAATTTTATACCATTGTGGGAAAATGATGTTATATCTCAAATTTATATATTTGGTGACGCTGTCAGAGATATAGATACTTTAGATAAATATAAGGATAATGAAAAATTAGCTATTAGTGATCTGAATTTTGCAATATTTGACAGATTTGTTTCTTTTATAATAGATAAAAATATAATTGATGATGAGCAAAAAATACAAGATAATTTAAAAAAAGTATATATGTCATCATATAATGATATTAAAGAAAATTCAGAATGTGACGTGGCTTTAAGTAAATCAGATGTTTTTCTTGATAATACAGAATGCATAGAAGATTGGAGAAAACTGCGATTTGATAACAATGAAGATGATGATAGTAATTTTGTGAAATTATATAAGGAATCGGTTGAAAAACTTACTGAAGGAACAGAGTATTTATTAAAATCTTTAATTGATGATAATGAAGAAAATATTGCCGTTGCACTCGATTTATGTCTCCTTAAAGATGACTATTACAAAATGTGTTTTGAAAGCAAGGAATTTGTAGTAAATACAACACAGGGCAAAGAAGGAAGTGAAACTCAACCATATATGGCTCCTATACTTTCTATGGGATTATATAATCAATTAAAAAACAAACAGTTTTGTGGTGTATTTCTTTATTCCAGTTTTTGTATACCAGATAAAGGTATACGTGCATGGAAAAATACCTATAAAAAAATATATGATTCATCTGAAGATATTATAATATATAAAAGAGATGGTGAAAATTCGTTTGATAATGAAGGAGACTACCTTTATGTAAAAATATCTCAATGTTTAGAAAAAGAGGAGGTTTAATATGATTTCTGAAATTGGATTGGATGAATTGTCTAAAGTTTTAGAGTTTAGGTATAATTTAAGCAAAATATACCCAGAAGATTTTTCTGACCTTTATTCAATAGATGGGAACTCTGTTTATGTAAAGTATACTCCAATATCGACCGTTTATAATATTCTAGAGAGTGATTCTCTATATTTATTTTGTTCAGAATTATCAAATGATTTTTCGGAAAATACATTTTTCTCTGTGGACCAAGCAGTTGATACTTATATTTCTTGTTTTTATCAAAGCAGTAAAGTTAATCAGGGGAAGTTTGATGGAAATGATATATATAGCCAGTGGATGAGTTATTGCAGAGAAGGAGGTGTCTCATTTGAATTTTATTTTGGACAAGATATAATTAATTTAAGTAAAAATTTTGGTGATAGTGAATATAATGATAAGGTAAAAACTATAGTTAAGGATAATTCGGAATTATTTGATTATAGTTTAATATACGGTAATCCTAAAGGTGATTTTGAATTTATCAAATATTCTGCATATCCTATACAAGTAGGATACTATAATGATAGTGTATATAGTATAATTGGAGGTGAAAGACGACTAAGAGATGACTTTCTAACACAAATAAATTACGTTTGTAATCAAATTAAAGGATTAAACAGGGAGGATATACTACCTTATTTTAAGCATGGTGGATTTTGTCAGGAAAGAGAAGCTCGATTGGTTTATTTAAATAAGAATAACCGTTTGGTAAGGTGTATTAATTTTCTAGAAAAAAAAGATGGTACCAAAGTACCTTACATAATGTTAAAATTTGGTGATATGGATGCAAATAATCGACCATGCAATTTTGTTACAACTACTGATGAATCCTTGCTTGAGAAGGAGATAAAGGAAAAGATAGATGCAATTGATGCAATAAAATTTAAAAGTGGGATTTCTCCTATAGTAATACCACAAGGGTATAATCAGGAACAGATATATAATTTAGTTGAAAAGGCCATTAAAGAAAGAATGAAAAGAATAAAAAAAGACGAAAAAAATATGTTTTACAAGGGTCCTAGTATAATATGTAGGGGACACCTTCCTATTACAAAGATAACCGTGGCTCCTACTAATGATCGTCGGGAGCAGAGAAAAAAATTAGAAATATACTGTAAGAATAAATATTGGCTCAGAAATGTTGAAATATGTGAATCTCGAATACCTTATAATACAAATAATATTAATCATATTTAGAATTTTTAAGATAATACATATATCAATTTATTGCTAAAAACAGAATTATTTGTTGTAAGATATTGTTTGAGGGTGTATCATAAGGAGTTTATATAATACATTAAATGTTTTTTGTAAATTTAGCTTTTCTATGATAATTGCTAGGGCTAGACTGCAGATTCTGCTGTCTAGCCTTTGATTATGGGTCGGATAGACCCAGTCGAGTGCGCAAAGCGTGCGAGATATAAACCACCTGCTATGCGGGTGCGCAACGGTCGTTATACACAAAAAATCACCTTTCCGTTATAATGAGGTTGTTCAAGCCAATTTATAACGAAAGGATGATATAGTGATGTTAAAACAATTTATTGGCTTAATAGGTGTTTTGACAAAAAAAGTTAGATTCCGTATTAGATTAAGACAAATGGATTTATTGTGGTATCTGATGGATGGAAGTTCTTTTGATTTGTTTCCGCCGTCATTTTATTATACGCATACGGAAAAGGAAATACAGTAGGCTGCTGATAAAATTTTCGCTGAATTACAGAATATGATAGATGAGTACACTTCTAAAAAATTAGTCGTGGGGAAATAGGGTTATTATATATTTATCAAAGTAGTAACAATTTTAAATGATATAGAACAATAAAAATCGCTGATATGGTTAATATATAATAAATTATGGTTATATAAATAAGAAAGTCAGCATACAAGGCTAACTTTCTTGTTCGATTAGTGTAATTTTGTTTTAATTAAACACATGGCATTTATGAAACCACACCAGTTTTGCTACAGGTAATTTTAACGGATGCAAAGTAATCTTTAGATGAGTTGTCAACAAAATGTGTAGCAGTTGCTGTAGCAGTAGCAGAGTTTCCGCTTTTACTGGAAGAAGATGATTTAATTATCCATGAAGATGCGGGACATGTAGTTTTATGGTAGCAGGATGTACATTTTGACGTACTGCCGTTGTAAGTGAAAGTTGCTGTGATTGCTACAGACCAAAGAGTGGTACCGGCTGAATTTTTATAATACGTAGTTTTGGTTTTGGTAATTGTCTTGGATGCAGCTGAAATTTCAGTATCGAGACTATGAACAAAAGTCTGTAAATAAGATCTTCTATGATAAGTAAAGGTGAAAGGCGTAAGTAAAATCAGCTTT
>CANQEL010000015.1 GCA_947594855.1 uncultured Lachnospiraceae bacterium | reverse complement strand
GGCTTATTCATCTGAGATATGAATTGAAAAATTCCTTGAAAAATAAGGAAAAAACACTTGACTAAATAGGGAGGAAAAAGTATGTTTAAGAAAAGTATGAAAATGGCGGCAGGTATAGTAATGGCATTTGCACTGGTATGTTCATCAGCAGTGCAGCCTGATGTGTCAGATGCCGCAGTAAAGGCAAAGAAGATAACTTTGAACAGGACAAAACTGTCTATGTATGTGGGTGAAAAGGCTGCTGTCAAGATAAAGAAAGTAACGCCTAAGAAAGCAGGGAAAGCAGTTAAGTATAAGTCCGGCGATAAGAGTATTGCCACTGTTAATAAAAAGGGCGTGGTAACTGCCGTAAGTGCAGGAAACACAAAAATAACCGTAACTGCAAAGAGCAATA
Organism: uncultured Lachnospiraceae bacterium; assembly: GCA_947594855.1. Classification (GTDB taxonomy): domain Bacteria; phylum Bacillota; class Clostridia; order Lachnospirales; family Lachnospiraceae; genus V9D3004. The sequence continues at coordinate 55,044 of CANQEL010000015.1, read as the reverse complement.
AAAAGGTAAAGAAGACTGTTAAGGTTACGGTGAAGAATAAGACTGAGGAACAGACATCGCAGGTTGTACAGGGCAAAACACCTTCTAATAATACTTTGGGACAGAATGTGCAGAACATACCGCAGGCAACTAATGTTCCGGGTGGCAATAATGAGCCTGTAAAAACGGATGAGCCGATGCAGCCGGGAAAACCGATTACAGAACCAGACTATTCCGATAAAAATGAAAATGATGTAGCAGCCCTTCAAAAGATAATAAAAGAACAGAGGGAGCTTGGCGCAACGGTTAGTGAAGATATCAATAATAGCAATGAATATACATGGGAGAATGGAAGGCTTGTAGGTATTGATTGGGGGTTATCGTTATCACACGGTTTAATAGGTAATCTAAATTTATCAGACTTTACGGCATTGGAAAGTTTGGACTGTATTGAAGGTCAACTAAGCAGCCTTGATGTAAGGAGTTGCACGGCATTGGAAAGTTTAATCTGTTATAATAACCAACTAAGCAGTCTGGATGTAACAGGTTGTACGGCATTAACATATTTGGAGTGTGGTGAGAACCAACTAAGCAGCCTTGATATAAGAGGATGCACAATGTTGACATCTTTGATGTGTTATGAGAACCAACTAAGCAGTTTGGATGTATCAGGTTGTACGGAATTGGAGATGCTAAATTGTCGGGACAATTATTTAACTATTTTAGATATAACAAGTTGCAAAAAATTATTAGAATCCGGGGATTTATATTGTGATGATAACGTTAAGATTATTAAAGAATCGATGGCAACAGAAGCGCCAACCGCAACGCCAACCGCAACGCCGGACAATACAAAAAAGGATGAAAATGATGTGGCAGCCCTTCAAAAGATAATAAAAGAACAGAGGGAGCTTGGTGCAACAGTTAGTGAAGATATAAATAATAGTGATGAATATACATGGGGGAACGGAAGACTTGTAAGTATTCATTGGAGTTATAGTAATTATGTATCAAGAGGTTTAACAGGTAATTTAAATTTATCAGATTTGACGGCATTGGAAAATTTAGACTGTTCTTATAACCAACTAAGCAGCTTGGATGTAACAGGTTGTACGGCATTGGAAAATTTAGACTGTTCTTATAACCAACTAAGCAGCTTGGATGTAACAGGTTGTACGGCATTGATATATTTGGACTGTTCTTGTAGCCAACTAAGCAGTCTGGATGTAAGAGGATGTACGGCATTAGAAACTTTGGACTGTTCTTTTAATCAACTAAACAGTTTGGATGTAGCAGAGTGTACAGCCTTGACATCTTTGACATGTTATAATAACGAACTAAGCAGCCTGAATGTAAGAGAGTGCACAGCATTGAAAGTGTTGAACTGTTATAATAATGAACTAAGCAGCCTGGATGTGACAGGTTGTACGGTATTGGAATGGTTATGCTGTAATAGTAACCAGCTAAACAGTCTGGATGTAAGAGGATGTACGGCATTGACGGATTTGAACTGTAGAAGTAACCAACTAAGTAGTCTGGATGTAACGAAGTGTGTGGTATTGGAAGATTTGGACTGTTATGAGAACGAACTAATCAATCTGAATGTAAGAGGTTGCACAGCATTGAAAAATTTGAGCTGTGGTTATAACCAACTAAGCGACCTGGATGTAACGATGTGTGCAGAATTAGAAGATTTGTGGTGTAAGGATAACCAGTTAAGCAGCCTGGATGTAACAAAGTGTCAGAATTTGCAAACGCTTGATTGTAGCAATAACCAACTAAACAGTTTGGATGTAACAGATTGTACAGCATTGGAAAATTTATATTGTGATGGTAATAAGTTAAGAAGTTTGGATGTAACAAAGTGCACGATATTAAGCATTTTAGACTGTTACGATAACGAACTAAGCAGCTTGAATGTAGGAGGGTGTAAGTTATTGGAAAGTTTGCGTTGTTATGGTAACCAACTAAGCAGAATTGACCTGTCAAACTGTCCTCGGTTATTTAATGAAGACGGACAATTATTATACGACGAGGGTGTGGTCATAATAAAATAGCTAGTAACAATTTTTGTATATAGTAATATTTTATAGAGTAAAGAGCATCCGGACAGGCATGTCACTCTGTTGTAAGACTGTTTGAGCCCGCCAGTGCTTAAATAGCGTATTATGCTATTTTATGCACTGCTGCGAGGCGAAACAAGTGAAAACGTGTCTTATAACAGAGTGAGCATGGGCTGCCCGGATGCATTTGCTTTTACTTCTTAATCTTAATCGTAACCGTCTTCTTAACCTTCTTAACCTTTGCAGTAACTTTAACTTTTCCTGCTTTAAGAGCCTTAAGTTTTACGGTGTTCTTTTTAGCGTTAGTGAGTTTGGCAAGTTTTTTCTTATTAACGCTCCATTTAACTTTGCCTTTAACCTTGGTAAGTTTGGCTGTAAGTTTAATGGATTTGCCGACTTTAACGGTTTTTTTGCCCTTTATCTTTATGGACTTTTTAGCAGCAGGAGCGGTAGTTGAACCCGAACCCGGTGTGCTGGGCGGCGTACCCGTAACAACTTTGTTATCAGGTGTGTCTGATGGCTTGCCGTCTGAAGGTATTTCCTGTACAACATTTAACGTATAATCTTTAAAGGTTGTATGATCCTCAGCATATGCTTTAAGTTTAAAAGATACATTTTCTCCGTTTACCGTAAATGTCTGCATTTTACCATCATTTACGAGGAGGTCGTTAATATACAGAAGACCTGTAATATCGCCTAACTTGATAGTTGCTTTAACTACCTGTGTGCCCGCAGGTACATACAGGGTAAATATATCACCGTTTTGTTCAATCCTGCCCATATTAGGAGTTATCTGGGTAATGGATGCATTTGTACTGAAGTCAACGGTTGTATACAGACCGCCGACAAGTCTTGCACTGTCATTTGAGTCATTGCTCTCAAATTTGACTTTTACCACTGTAAATGTTTCCTGTATTCCGGAATCGTTTGTAACTTTCAGTTCGGTGAGGCTGTTTTTAAGTACGTCTTCCGGAATCTTATAATATACGTTATAGAAATCATCCGTGCCGCTGTAATTAAGCGTATCTGTTGCAATTACAGTATCTCCTACAGTTATTTTAATAGTTTTTCCATTGTCTTCTTTTGCAAATTTGCAGAGTACGGAATTGTTTCTTTCAGGATTGACTTTCATGTTGTATGAGAAGTATCCGCCGGCAGATGCATAACGTGTGCTTCCGCCCTGCTCAATCGTACCTGCTACCGAATTGTTTTCTTCAATAGCATGTATGCTGTCCTGTTCATACTGTCCGTATCCGGGCTGTAATGAGTCTACAAGACAGTTGGCAATTCTTCCCTCTTCTTTGTTCTTCAAAATTGACGCTTCAAGCTCTTCCTGTGTCTGTGCGCTGAAATACCAGTATATACCATATCTTTCATCATTAAGGGTATTAAATGGTACAAATGTAAGACCGCCGTCAAAGTTGTCGGAAGCATCGGTTCCGTTCAGTGTAAATTCAAGCGTATCAGAAGAAGTTCTCTGCATATTATCTGCTATATTCTGCATATATGACTCAAGAGTGGCATCGTCTATGTAGAGAGTTTCCGGACCAAGAATATTTGTATTTGTAGAACCATATGCGATTCCTGTAGCCCATTCTTCAGAGCCTACAACCTTGTAGTGAGCGGCGCTCAGATTTGCTCCTGCCCATGTTAGGTTATCACCGTTTGTAAGCTCCATACGTTCCGTGCCGAGTTTTGCAGCAAGAAGCGTAGGACCGTAACGGAATGCATATACCGTATCATTATCGGGAAGACCTATTGCCTGTACCGTCATAGGGTATTTGATTTTGATGACATCACCAGTTGCCCATGTGCGGTCAAGGTCAATATAGCCGCCGTCTTCGGATCCGGCTACTGCTTCGCCGTTTACTGTAACGTATGCAGGACCTGATATCCATTCGGGAACTCTGAGGTATATGTGCAGTTTTACAGGAGAGGAAGATGATACCGTAAATGTGGCTTCATCGCTCTTTGTTACGTCGCTGTCCTGTTTAAGCGTGATTCCTTTTTCTTTCCAGTTAAGAGTTGATGCTACATACTGGTTTACTATGATGGAATCATCATTATGAAAATATATGCTGTCACCAAGTTTGGTGAAGTTCTCCATACCGGTACCTGTGCAGCACCAGAACATATTCTTGTCAGGGTCGCTCTGACTAAAGAACTTAAAGTAACCTGTTGCCATCGGTGTGAAGTAGGTAGTGCTTCCGTCGTTGGTATTTATTGAACCCATTATGGCATTTCTAAGGGTGGTTTCATAGTAGTCGGCATATTTGACGTCGCCGGTTAACATGAACAGGTCCCTTGACATTCTTAGCATATTATGTGCGCAGCAGCTTTCAGCGTTACACTGTGTACGTGTGGAATCAAGCGCATTGTCATTTCTGAAATGCTCCATATCGCTTAATCCGCCTGTAGCAAAGGAATGTTTGCTTGTAACGAGTGTCCAGAAATCTTCAACATATGTAAGATACTCTTCGTCTTCAGCAGTAAGCTCTCCTTTTTCAGAAAGAACCTTATAACGGTTAAGCGCGCCGAGGAATTTCGGTATTGTAGCGTTGGCGTGCCTTCCGTTTAAGGTATTATCTTTTCCAGATGTAATTGTTTTATAAAGGTTAGGTTCGTCAAACATGTGAGCGGCGTCTCTGTAGTTTGTATCGTCAGTAAGCTTGTAGAGCTCATACAGACAGTCGTTCATGCCGCCGTATTCTTCTCCAAGTACCCGGTTTTGTGTACTTGTATCCCATTTGCTTACGCGGTTGTATATCCATGTTCCGAGCTTTTTGGCAATATCAAGGGCTTTGTCATTGCCTGTGTATTTGTATACATCCAAAAGGCCGGTAAGTACTTTGTGCATATTGTACCAGGGTACCCAGTGGTTTGGAGTGTTTACTTTTCCTTCTACCCAGTCAAATTGTTTTTCAACATAGTTCTTATCTTCAATTTTGGCGCCAAATATAAATCCTGTGCCGAGAGTGTCCTGACATACTTCAAGCTCATCAATCATATATGTCAGGATATCACTGAGCGTGGGGTCGCCGGTTGCCTGTACCGCCTGTGCAGCTGCAGAAAGATAGTGTCCTACGCAGTGACCGCCGATGTAACTGTCCTCCCAACCGCTGTAAGGTCTGCTGCCCCTTGTGTCAAGGCCTGCTGTTTCTCTGAAACGTGAAAGCATCCTGTCCGGGTCAAAATTACATAAGAATTCTATATCGGACTCCTGTGCCGCAAGATAGTATCCGTCTGTAATCTGAACCTCATCAAGTGAAAAAGCTTTCGTACCATATGGCGCAGAAGCCGCTTTTACGGTTTTTACCGTTCCGCCACCCTGTGGGAGCATGGTTATGACCATGCCTGCAGCCATAGTTAAAGCAGCAATTTTGGTCGGCAGCTTTTTCTTTGCGCGTGATTTTTTCATTAAAATACCTCCTTAAAATTTGATTTATTGATTATTCATTATTTATATGATAATGGAAAATACACACTGTATTTTTCATATCCAACCTGGTTAAGAGGGATAAAACGTATTCCTCTGTCCTGCCCGCGTGTCCTGAATTGCGGCCGCCAGAATCCCCATTCACGTTCATTCTCAGGAACAAGTACGGATTCAGGATGATTGCGGTCAACAGTAAGTGTGCGTTCTTCGGTACACAGTCCGCATAGTACTTCAGGCCCATACATGAAGGCAGCCATGTCAGGGTCATCAGGAAGAGAGCATACGGTAATGCCTTTTTTCAGGGTGATGCATATTACATCATCGTTATTAAAAGTACCGCTTATGTCGGCATAACAGCTGCCGTCTTTTACGGAAGCAATACTTTTGCCGTTAAGAAGTACCTCGGCCGGGGCGGTAATCCACCATGGTATACGTACATGTATATTTATGTCGACAGGTTCTTCTGTCTCTATACTAAGATATACCGTAATTGTGTCAGGATTATGTGGATATTCCGACGGAGTTCTGTTAATTGTATGTTTTCCTGAACTTGTGCTGGACAGATGGAAACTTCCGGTAAGCAAATCGTGTCTTTGATGTACGGTTACGGGAGTTTCATTTATTTTAATATGTGCATCCGATTCAAAATACTGGTTTACGTATATATCTTTTTCTTCCTGATAATATATGTATCTGTTGAAAGCTGCGTTTGCCTGAACCATAGAACCATGACAACAGAAGAAATTGCCGGTTTTACTGCCCCAGCCTTTGTGTGAGCCGGCGCGCATAGGCAGAAAATATGCGATAAGTCCTTCAGTAGGGTTATCGGTTGTATAGCCGTTGGTGTATTCCCAGTGCCAGTAAGTCTGTGCCATAACGCCGTTGTATATATTTCTTTCAATATAATCAGCATAGGAAGCATCTTTATACCATCTGAACATATAGTCGGCAAGACGAATCATATTGTAAACAGTACAGTGTTCCTGGGTTTTTAATCCAAGTCTTTGTGACAGCTCCATTTTTGGCGACCATATTTCGCCATTGGTCTGACCGCCTGTTGCATACATTCCGCGTGTAGTTACCGCCTGCTCCCAATATTTTGTTGCAATATCACGGTATTTAATATCACCTGTAGCTTCGTAGGCTTCTGCTGCTCCGATGACTTCAGGGATAGTTGTATTAGCGTGCATATTGGTAAGCGGGTCCAGTCCGTCAAGAAGAGGTTGAAAAAGGCGGGAACGGTAATATCTGTCCATTAGTTTCCTATACTTGTCTTTTTGGGTAATCTCATATAAAAGAACCCATATTTCAAGCATTCCGCCTGTTTCAAAATCCAGTATGTTATCAAGCTTTTCTCTGTCAAAACCATTAGTCCAGTCGTAAAACCAGTCTGCAAAATTATCTGCTATTGTAAGTGCTGTTTCGTTACCGGTGTAAAGGTACATGTCCACAAGCCCCATAAAGGTTTTGTGAATTGTATAGTGCGGAGCCCATATGCCTTTCCCGTCTGCAATCCTGTACATATATTTTTCAGGTATACTTGCAGCCCAGCTTCCTCCGTTGGCTTTCTGACATTCATACAGTCTGTTTATGATAGTATCCGCTTTGGCTTTGAGTTCGGCATCGCCCGTTTCATATACGTGCATGGCAGCAGCTGAAAGCCAGTGTCCGAGAAAATGACCTCTTAACTGGCAGGTAGGCGATTCCCATCCGCCGTGTATATCATGCGGAATCTCTGCATCATGTACAAGCGCAGCCTCAAACTCATGATTATAAAGCAGCGCACGATTTGTAAGTTCCATAAGATAACTGCAGTTATCCTGTTCCCTGCGTTTCATTGTGCCGTCTAAAAGCGTTACATCCGAACCTTTAAGTTCATGCAGGGCAGTAGTCTTTTTTAATAGTTGCATATACTTTCCTCCATATCAGGTGTTTTAAAACTTATTATACTCAATGATTAAGAACACGTTTTGTAAATGTATTGCGGTATTCCGTAGGCGAAAATCCAGTAGCCTTCTTATAGCTTCTCATAAAATTATGGCTGTCGTTATATCCGAGTTTTACGGATATTTCCTGTATTGTCAGATTGGTATCGGTAAGGAAGAAACTTGCCGCTTCAGCTTTTTGCTCAAGTATGAACTGTTTGAGGGTAATACCAGATATCTGACAGAACATATACGAAATATATTTTTCGTTATAGCCGAATTTTTCAGCAATCTGCCTTACTGTAAGTTTTGAATGTATATTATGCTTAACGTAATCTATAATATCTTCATATATCTGTGTACCTGTATTTGCACTTGTGGATTTGTCTTCTGATGAACGTATATCATCATATATTTCGCATAAAATAACGGTACTCATATAATTGAGGGTGTATGAGTGTGAGTTATTTCTTACGGCATCCTGCAGCTGTTTCATGAGAATTATAATTTTCTCAGGATGTATAAGTTTGCTGTATTCGGGGAGGGAAATATTTTCAGATAAACCTCCGGAACTCTGTGGGTCAAAGTGCATCCAGTAAAATGAACAGTCAGAACTCTGGTAACCTTTGCGTTTGTTAAAAGGCACAGGCACGGGAGGAAGAAGAAGCATTTCACCTTCTTCTATATGATATTGTTTCTTATTGTATTCGAGATATAAAACGCCCTTTGTAACAACACACAGTTCGTAATCATCAAGGAAAAGTTCAGCGTGTTTCCAGTCTTCGGACAGTGCTTCAAACTTCCCTGTCATGTGATACAGAACCGGTTTTGAAACAGAAACTGTATAATAGTCCAAATATACCCCTCCATTAATGACATTTTGACACTAGTTATATAGATTAGTCAATAATATTTTATAAATATATGACATTTTGACACTAATACATACATTTTGCAACATGAAGGGCAATATTGACAATACAATAACAGGGATGTAGAATGTTTCTAATATATTTTACGGAGGTATTGCTATGATTGCAAAGAGTATGGTTGATTATGTTAAAGGGAGTTCTGTAATAAGAGCAATGTTTGAGGAAGGCAAACGTCTTGCGAAAGAATACGGGCCTGAGAATGTATATGATTTCAGTCTTGGTAATCCAAGCGTGGCTCCTCCGGCAGAGGTAAAGAATTCTATTATAAATATACTTGAAAATGAAGATGAAACATATATACACGGGTATATGGCTAATGCCGGGTATGAAGATGTAAGGGCAAAGATAGCGGAAAGCCTTAACAGGAAACATGGCACTTCGTTTAATGAGAATAATATACTTATGACGGTAGGGGCAGCAGGGGGACTTAATGTAATCCTTAAGACGCTTCTTGATCCGGGTGACGAGGTTATAACATTTTCACCATATTTTGGGGAATATAAAAATTATGTTGCAAATTATTCAGGTGTGCTTGTAGAAGTTCCGCCTACAGATGATTTTCTTCCGGAGGCAGAGAGTTTTGCAAAGGCGTTTTCGGAAAAAACCAAAGCGGTTATCATAAATAACCCGAATAACCCTACAGGAGTTGTATACCCTGAGGAAACGATTAAAGAGATAGCACGTGTGCTTTGTGAAAAGGAAAAAGAGTATAATAAGGCGATATACCTGATTGCAGACGAGCCGTACAGGGAGCTTGTATATGATGGCGCAGAGGTATGTTATCTTACAAAATATTATAAAGATACTATAGTAGGTTATTCATACAGCAAGTCGCTTTCACTTCCCGGTGAAAGAATAGGTTACCTTGTAATGCCTGATGAAATTGATGATTTTGAAAATGTTGCGGCAGCAGCGTGTGTGGCTAACAGGATACTTGGTTTTGTAAATGCCCCTTCGCTTATACAGAGGGTGGTTGCAGAATGTGTAAATGCTGAAGTAGATGTTGAGGCTTACAATAAAAACAGGGAACTTTTGTATACAAGCCTTACTGAAATGGGATATGAGTGCATCAAGCCGCAGGGAGCGTTTTATCTTTTTGTAAAAGCATTTGGCGGAGATGATGTTGCGTTTACTGCTAAAGCAAAAGAGTATAATCTGCTTGTTGTTCCGGGTTCTACGTTTAACGGGCCGGGATATGTGCGTATAGCATACTGTGTTGACAATGATATGATTAAGCGCGCTCTGCCTGCATTTAAAAAACTGGCAGAGGATTATGGCAGGTAAAGCAGATATATTAAAAGAGGTAAAATACAATGTCAGAATGGATGAAAAATGTAAGAAAGACCGAACCATATATACCGGGAGAACAGCCAAAGGCAGATAATGTCATAAAACTTAATACAAACGAGAATCCATATCCCCCTGCACCGGGAGTAAAAAAAGCGTGCAGGGAAATCAATACGGATAAATTCAGGCTGTATCCTGACCCTGATGTAACGGAACTGACTGCTGTAATAGCAGATTATTATGGAGTAAATGAATCGGAAGTTTTTGTCGGGGTTGGGTCCGATGATGTGCTTGCAATGTCATTTCTTACGTTTTTTAATTCTGATAAGCCGATACTTTTTCCTGATATCACATATTCCTTTTATGATGTCTGGGCAGAGCTTTTCGGGATACCATACAAAAGACCCGCATTAAAGGATGATTTCAGAATAGATATAAATGATTACATGGAGCCAAACGGCGGCATAGTGATAGCCAATCCGAATGCGCCGACGTCGCTGTATGAGCCTGTATCTGATATTGAAAAAATTATAGCGAAAAACAGCTCTTCGGTAGTTATTGTCGATGAAGCTTATATTGACTTTGGCGGAGAGAGCGTGCTTCCGCTTATACACAGGTATGATAATCTTCTTGTGGTACGTACATTCTCCAAATCAAGGTCAATGGCAGGTATAAGAATAGGATTTGCGATGGGCAATCCATTGTTAATCAACGCCCTTAAAGATGTTAAATCGTCATTTAATTCATATACGATGAATATGCCGGCGATAATATTGGGAATTGAAGCGGTAAAAGACGATGTATATTTTAAAAATACACTTGAAAAGATTATAAATACGCGTAACCGTGTCAAAGCAGAGCTTGAAGAGATTGGATTTATGGTACTTGATTCCTGTTCAAACTTTTTATTTGCTTCACATGAAAATATTCCTGCCAGGGTTATTTTTGAGAAACTCAGGTCTGAAAATATATATGTGCGTTATTTTGATAAACCGCGCATAGACAATTATATTAGAATTACTGTTGGTACGGATTCTGAAATGGATGCATTTATTGAAGCTCTGAAAAAAATTAAAAAAAGTGTTGACATCTGTTAATTCATATAGTAGAATATGTTTTGCGTCACGGAAAAGTCAGTAAAACTGGCTCACCGGGAATAAAATCGGGGTGTGGCTCAGTTTGGCTAGAGTACTTGATTTGGGATCAAGGGGTCGCAGGTTCGAATCCTGTCACCCCGATTGAAAATTTAATAATGGCAGTTTATCTGCTGTGTATGCGGGTGTAGTTCAATGGTAGAACACTAGCCTTCCAAGCTAGGTACGTGGGTTCGATTCCCATCACCCGCTCTTTTATTTTTTGCAAATATAAAACTTCCGGGATGAATCCGTTTTGCAGGATATCAGCCCGGAAGTTTTTTGACAATTTCAGGATGCTGTCAGAATATTAGCAGATGCTGTTTCCGCAGAAGCATGATAACAACAGTATAATCCAGATAATACTGCAGCAGTCAGAACCATTGTTGCCGCCGCATCCGCCGCCAAATCCGCCATTGTTATTATTGCAGCAGAGAAGTAAAAGAATTATAATCCAGCAGCTGTTGTTTCCTTCTCCTCCGCAGCTACAGTCTCCACCACAGTTTGTTGCAGCTAAATCACTCATGTTTTTTCCTCCCAAAATTTTCTTTACACCAATATCTTATGAGCATATGTATGTACTGGTTACAAACTTTTAATATAAATTATATTGACATCTTAGTTCACACTGATATAGTAAGAGTGGAGCATTAACGTTAAAATAAAGTAAGAGAAAGGAATTCAGGTTATGGAAAAGAAAGAACTTCTTTATGAAGGAAAAGCAAAAAAGGTGTATAAAACAGATGTAGAGGATGTGCTCATTGTAGATTACAAGGATGATGCCACAGCTTTTAATGGTGAAAAGAAAGGAACTATTGTCGGTAAAGGCGTTATCAATAACAGAATGACTAACTTCCTTTTCAAGAAGCTTGAGGAGATTGGCATACCTACACATTATGTTGAAGAGTTGAGTGACCGCGAGACTGCTGTAAAGAAAGTTGAGATAGTACCCCTTGAAGTTATTGTGAGGAATGTTGCTGCAGGAAGCTTTTCAAAACGTCTTGGAATTGAAGAAGGAACAGAGCTTAAATGTCCTACGCTTGAATTCAGTTATAAGGATGATGCGCTTGGAGACCCGTTGATTAACGATTATTTTGCAATAGCGATAGGCGCGTCAACAAGAGAAGAAATAGATACTATTACAGACTATGTTTTCAAAATAAATGATTTTCTGTGTGAATTCTTTAAAGAATGTGGAATAATGCTTATAGACTTTAAGGTAGAGTTTGGAAGATATAAAGGACAGATTATCCTTGCTGATGAGATTTCACCTGACACATGCCGTTTCTGGGATATTAATACGAAGGAAAAGCTGGATAAGGACCGTTTCAGACGTGATATGGGCGGCGTTGAAGACGCTTATAATGAGGTGTCGAAAAGAATCGGATTATTTGATTAATTACAGGTGATATTCATATGAATAAGGATGATTACGGAGAATTTGATTCACTGGATGAACTGCATGAGGAATGTGGCGTATTTGGAATATATGATATAAGCGGCAATGATATAGCCTCTACAATATATTACGGATTGTTTGCGCTTCAGCACCGCGGGCAGGAAAGCTGCGGGATAGCGGTAAGTGATACGGAGGGACCTGCGGGCAATGTGAAATCCCATAAGGGTATGGGGCTTATAAATGAGGTGTATGATGCCGGGGTTCTTGATAAGCTTAAAGGTAATATAGGCGTAGGCCATGTCAGATATTCAACTGCCGGGGCAAGCAACAGGTATAATATACAGCCGCTTGTACTTAATTACCTTAAAGGAACTCTTATGCTTGCGCATAACGGAAACCTGATAAATGCGCCCAGACTGAGAAGTGAGCTTGCACGCACGGGCGCAATATTTCAGACAACTATAGATACTGAGGTTATAGCATATCTTATTGCAAGAGAGAGGCTTAATACAGGCAGTGTTGAGCAGGCTGTAATAGAGGCTATGAAAAGGCTTGAGGGAGCTTATTCGCTTGTTATAAGCAGTCCGAGAAAGCTTATAGGGGCAAGGGACCCATTTGGATTCAGGCCATTGTGTATAGGTAAACGCGATAATGCGTATATACTTGCGTCAGAAACCTGCGCGCTGGATGCCGTAGGAGCTGAATTTGTAAGGGATGTGCTTCCGGGAGAAGTAGTTGTATTAAATGAAAAAGGAATTGTATCGTATACATCAATGTGCGGAAGGGATACTAAAAAATGTATATTTGAATATATATATTTTGCAAGACCTGATAGTTACTTTGATGGAATAAGCATATATAATTCGAGAATCATGGCCGGAAGGATACTTGCGCAGATGCATCCTGCTGAAGCTGATATAGTAGTAGGCGTACCGGATTCAGGCAATGCAGCTGCAATGGGATTTGCACAGGAATCCCATATACCATATGGAGTAGCATTTATTAAGAACAGTTATGTTGGAAGGACATTTATCAAGCCAAAACAGGCGGCAAGAGAATCCAGTGTAAAGATTAAACTTAATGTGCTTAAAGAAGTAGTAAAAGGTAAAAGGGTAGTTATGGTGGATGATTCTATTGTAAGGGGAACCACCAGTGAAAGAATAGTCAGGATGCTTAAAAATGCAGGGGCAACGGAGGTGCATGTAAGAATAAGTTCACCGCCATTCCTGTATCCGTGCTATTTTGGTACGGATGTACCGTCATGTGACCAGCTTATTGCACATAATAATACTGTGGGGCAGATATGTAAAATGATTGGTGCAGATTCTTTGGGATATCTTGACGGTGAGAGACTTTGCGAACTTATAGGCGGAGATAAAGGCTATTGTGATGCATGTTTTTCCGGTAATTACCCGGTTAAACCGCCGAAGGATGATATCCGGGGCGAATACGAGAAATAAATGGAGGATAAATATGGCTACAGATACATATACGAGCCCGCTGTCAGAGAGATATGCAAGCAGGGAAATGAAAGAAGTATTTTCTCCTGATATGAAATTTAAGACATGGAGAAAACTATGGATTGCACTTGCGGAAGCAGAGCATGAACTGGGGCTTCCTGCAGAAGACGGAACGCCTGCGGTAACAAAAGAACAGATAGAAGAGCTTAAGGCGCATGCAGAGGATATTAATTATGAAGATGCGAAGGAAAGAGAAAAACTTGTGCGTCATGACGTAATGTCGCATGTGTATGCGTATGGGCTTCAGTGTCCTAATGCAAAGGGGATAATACATCTTGGGGCAACTTCATGTTATGTTGGCGATAATACTGATATTATTATAATGGATAAGGCGCTTGATATTATAAAGGGCAAGCTGGTAAATGTAATTGCGTCATTATCTGATTTTGCCATGAAATATAAGGATCTTCCTACACTTGCATTTACGCATTTTCAGCCTGCGCAGCCTACGACGGTTGGAAAAAGGGCGACATTGTGGATGCAGGAATTCCTTATGGACCTTGAAGACCTTGAATATGTGAAGTCTTCATTAAAGCTTCTTGGCTCAAAGGGAACTACAGGAACACAGGCAAGTTTTATGGAGCTGTTTTCCGGAGACCAGGAAAAGGTAAAACAGCTTGACAGGCTTATTGCAAAGAAAATGGGATTTGCAGGATGTTATCCTGTATCAGGACAGACTTATTCAAGAAAGACAGATACAAGGGTAATGAATGTACTCGCAGGAATTGCGGCAAGTGCACATAAGATGTCAAATGATATAAGGCTTCTTCAGCACTTAAAGGAAGTAGAGGAACCTTTTGAAAAGAATCAGATAGGTTCTTCGGCAATGGCTTATAAAAGAAACCCTATGAGAAGCGAGAGGATTGCTTCATTATCAAGGTATGTAATGATTGATGCATTAAATCCTGCGATTACTTCTGCAACACAGTGGTTTGAGAGGACTCTTGATGATTCGGCAAACAAGAGAATAAGCATTGCAGAGGGATTTCTGGCTACAGACGGTATACTTGACCTGTGCATAAATGTAACAGGCGGCCTTGTGGTATATGATAAAGTAATAAGAAAGCACCTTATGGCTGAGCTTCCTTTTATGGCAACGGAAAATATTATGATGGATGCAGTAAAAGCAGGGGGAGACAGACAGGAGCTTCATGAAGCGATAAGAGAACTTTCAATGCAGGCGGGAGCAAATGTCAAGGTTAACGGACTTGATAATAATCTTCTTGACCTGATTGCTGAGAGCGATAAGTTTCCGGTATCTAAGGAAGAGCTTGAAAAGGTAATGGAACCGTCGCTTTATGTCGGACGCGCGCCGGCGCAGGTAGAGGAGTTTGTTTTGGAATATATAAAACCTGTACTTGATAAAAATAAAGATTTACTTGGTATGACAGCCGAGATTAATGTGTAAAGAGGGGGAATAGTTTTATGGTAACAGCAGTCGTAGGAGCAAACTGGGGAGATGAGGGAAAAGGTAAGATTACCGATATGCTAGCCAGGGAGTCCGATATCATTGTCCGTTTTCAGGGTGGAAGCAATGCAGGGCATACAATAGTAAACCATTATGGTAAATTTGCATTGCATATACTTCCGTCAGGGGTATTTTATGATCATACTACAAATATTATAGGTAACGGGGTTGCGCTTAATATACCTGACCTTGTAAAAGAAATTAAAGGAATAACTTACCGGGGTGTTCCAATGCCCAAAATACTTGTATCTGACAGGGCGCAGATTGTTATGCCATATCATATATTATTTGACCAGTATGAGGAAGAGCGCCTTGCAGGGGCATCGTTTGGTTCAACCAGATCAGGTATAGCTCCGTTTTATTCTGATAAATATGCAAAGACAGGATTCCAGGTACTGGAATTGTTTGATGATGATGAAAAACTTAGAGAGAAGATTTCGCGTGTATGCACGGCAAAGAATGTGCTTCTTAAACACCTTTATCACAAACCTGAAATAGATGAGGATGAGCTTCTTAATACTCTTCACGGGTACAGGGATATGATAGCGCCGTATACAGCCAACGTATCTGCATATCTGAATAAGGCGTTAAAGGAAAATAAAAGAGTTCTGCTTGAAGGACAGCTTGGTTCTCTGAAGGACCCTGACCATGGAATATATCCTATGGTTACGTCTTCACATACGCTTGCGGCATATGGAGCAGTAGGAGCCGGACTTCCGCCGTATGAGATTAAACGTATCGTTACGGTAGTTAAGGCATATTCAAGCGCAGTGGGCGCAGGAGAGTTTGTAAGTGAGATATTTGGAAAAGAAGCAGATGAGCTCAGAAGACGTGGAGGAGACGGTGGCGAGTATGGCGCAACTACCGGAAGGCCGAGGCGTATGGGCTGGTTTGATGCTGTTGCAAGCCGTTACGGATGCCGTATACAGGGTGCGACTGAGGTAGCGCTTACGGTTCTTGATGTACTTGGATATCTGGATGAAATTCCTATATGTACGGGATATGAGATTGATGGAGAGATAATAAAAGATTTCCCTTCCACACCGCAGCTTGCAAAGGCTAAACCGGTATATGAGATTATGCCGGGCTGGAAGACAGATATAAGGGGAATAAGGGAATATGATAAACTTCCTGAAAACTGCCGCAGATATATAGAACGTATAGAAGAAGAACTTGAGGTAAGAATTTCCATGGTATCTAACGGGCCTAAGCGAGATGATATCATCTACAGATAATGTCACAGAGGATGACTGTTTATGAATGATAAAATACGCAGGTTTTCGGTAGGAAACTTTGCAGAATCCATGGCAAAAATATGCTTGTCGGAAAATTCTCTTACAATATGTACGGATGAAGGTAAGAAATTTAGCGGAAGCTTTTATATCGGCAACGATATGGGGATATCAATGAAAGGTATCCTCTATTCGGACTGCCGTTATATTACTTTTAAGAGCCCTTATTTTGAAGGCAGTGAGATATCGGTTTCGTATACTTTTAATCCTGAGGGGCTTTCTGTAGGCGATACGATATCAGACAGCATATATGCAATTACAGAGTGCGGCGAGGTACGGATTCCGTTTACGGCAGAGATTATGGTGCCATCCGTAAAACTTGGGGAGGGTGAAATTACAAATCTTACGGCATTTGCTGAACTTGCAGAGGAAAATCCGGGCAAAGCCATGGATATATTCAGGTCAGACAGTTTTGTGCCGGTATTTCTTTATAATGATATTCACAGGCGGCAGATGTATGAAACTGTAATAAAGAGTCCGCAGACTGCCCAGGCAATGGAAGAGTTTCTGATAGATGCCAATAAGAAAAGAAGAGTGCTTATAAGCGTTGACCGCAATAATATAAAATATGACAATTGTACACGGGATATATATGACAGCATAATGATAAGCAGGAACACATGGGGATATTCCGAGATAAAGATATCATGCGACAATGAATTTATTATAGCCGGTCATAAAAGAATGTGTACCGACCAGTTTGACGGAGATAAAGCGCCGCTTAATTTCAGGATAGATACATCTAAACTTTCTGAAGGTAAAAATATTGGTAAAATATATCTTGATACTATATTACAGCATGTAGAAATAACTATAGAATGTATGACGGATACTGCAGATGATTCTTTACAGGATATAGGGTTTTATATAAGAACGAAGCTTTACAGGGGATATATGGATTATATACAGGGCGAAATGAACGAAAATGAGTTTGCTCTGTATATAGATGAATTTATAGTAGATAACAGGGAAGAACTTCCAGAGGAAGTAACGGATATATTAGAACAGTACAAGAAGCTTTTGTGTGACAAAAGTCCGGGAACATGTTCGGATATAGCCGGATGTTATGAAAATATGCCTATGCCCGGCGAAGATGCACCGTTAAAAGACGTGATAGTATACTGCGCTGCATGCTATATGAGTTCGCTTGCAGCTTCATGTATGGATGATACTGAAAAGGCATATGCCTGCTCAGATAAGATTATGAAGTTTTATGAGGACGGTTATGAAGAGCCTCTTATATTTTATTTTCTTATATCTTCACATCGTAAATACAGAAATAAAAGGACTGCGTTCAGTGACATAGTAAAATTTCTGAAAACCGGACAGGCAAGTCCTTTGATATATTATGAATTCTGCCGTATTGCCAATGCAGAGCCGCAGATTATACATGAATGGGCGGATGAGATAACAGTGCCGCTTGCATGGGGAGCCAGACGGCAGCTTCTTAACAAGGATGCTGCAATGGTATTTACATATCATGCGGGCAGGATAAAAGAGTACAAACCATTTGTTATAAGAAGCCTGTGCAGCCTGTATGAACAGTTTGGGCTTCCTGATACGCTTCAGGTAATATGCAGTATGCTTATACGGTCGGATATAGTTTCTGAACAAAGCCTTAAGTGGTACAGGCTTGGAATAGAAAAACAGCTTAGAATTACCAAAATATATGAATATTATATGCAGTCGCTTGGGGACAATGAAGAAACGGTACTGCCCCATCAGGTGATTATGTATTTTATGTATGACAACCATTTGGGAGAACGTGAAAAAGCGATACTTTTTGCATCTGTAATAAGAGGACGTGAATCTAATCCTGCTGCATATAAGGCTTATTCGCTTATGATAAGGAGCTTTGCAAAAAAACAGCTTGAAGAAGGTAAGATAAACAGGAATCTTGCGGTTATATATACGGATTGTATGCGCAGCGCTGATATAGATGAAACGATTGCCGCAAGTCTTCCGGAAGTAATGTTTAAACATGAAATTGTGTGCAGCAATCCTAATATGAAAGAAGTGTGCGTTGTAGCGGATGAACTTGCCGGGGAGACCGTAACTCCTCTAGTTAATGGCAGGGCATTGATAGACATATGTACGGAAAATACTACGATATATCTTATAGATGATAAAGGAAACAGATATCTTGGCAATAATTATTATACGATACACAGATTCTTGAGGCTTGAAGGGTATGCGGATAAATGTTTTGAGATATACCCTTATAACGGGAAACTTCTTGCATATATGTTTTCAATGTGTGAAAAGGATTACCGTACTGATAAAAATATGATAATGATAAGGCGTTATGCAGGTCAGCATCTGAAGCTCAGCGGATATTACCAGAAAAGAAATCTGTCCGTGCTTATTACATATTATTATGAACACGCAGAGGGTGAATATCTTGACGAGATACTTCTTGGGCTTGACCTTGATATAGCAGACCGCGCAACGAGACAGAAATGGCTTGAACTGTATATAGTAAGGGGCATGCGTGAGAAGGCGTTTGAAGCTTTAGGAAAATACGGATATAAGGGTGTGGACATACATAAGTTAAGTAAATTGTGTGATGATGAAATAGAGGAATCAGGACTTGGCGCAGAGAATGAGATACTTCTGGATATCGCATATACAATATTTAAAGAAGGTTTATATTCAGATAACATACTCAGATATCTTATGAAATATTATACCGGCCCGGCAAATAATATGATAAAGCTTTGGGAAACCGTAAAAGTATTTGGTCTTGATACGACGGTAATTGAAGAAAAAATACTTGCGCAGCTTGTGTTTACTGAAAATATAGAAGAGTATGGACAAAAAATACTTTTGTCATATCTTGAACATGGTGATAATAAGACGCTTGTAAAAGCGTATGTATGTCTCTTATCGTACAGATATCTTACGGACGACTGCAGGATAGATGATAAAGTATGGGAATGGTTATGGGAAAATATGGCATCTGAGCACAATACATGCCGTATTCTTGCAATGCTTAAAAGACTTTCATATTCTGACAGGATGAGTGATAAGGCTAAAAGTTTTTGTGATATAAAATTAAATGAAATGATAAGTAAAGGTATAGTAATGGACTTTTACAAGAGGTTTTCCGGAAAAATAAGTCTTTCAGGCGGTATAGACGATAACGTGATTATACAGTGCAACGCAAGTCCCGGAGCTGAAATAATGGTAAGGTATTCATTTGGTGATGAAGAAATTGTTTCTAAGGCAGCGGAAGTATATTATGGAATATATGTAAAGGAGCTTGCGATATTTTCAGATGAGAAAGTTAATTATGAATTTTTTGACAGGAAAAGCCAGCAGGGCATTGTTTTGAAAAAGGGAAGCGCCGAATATAAAAGAAGTAATGTTTCTGATGTTACAAGATTCAGTATGCTGAATACAATGATAAAATACAGTAAAGAAAAAAACATTGATAAACTGTATGAACAGATGGAGCGTTATATAAGGCTTGATGAGGCGGCAAAAAAACTGTTTAAGACGCTCTGAGGAAGAGGGTGAATTTTGATGGAGGAAAAGTCACTGATAGTTGGATTTGATTTGGGAGATAAGTATTCCCAGATATGTTATTTTGATGAGGACAAGCTTGAGCCTGTATGCGTAGGAAAAGATGAAAATGAAATGTTTATACCGACTGTCATGGGACTTAAGGATACGGGAGAATGGCTGTGCGGAAGGGAAGCTATTGCTTATTATGATATAGGAAGATGCCGGCTTATAAATGATTTTGTAAACAGAGCGGCAGATAATAACCCTATATATATAGACGAAAAGGAAATAATGCCTGAGCTTTTGTTTGTGACTTTTTTCAGAAAGACTTTATTTAAGCTTAAGCAGTATGAACCCGGCAAATCAATAAAAAAGATAGTCATTACAATAGAGAAACTTGGAAAAAACATATCTGAATATATATATCTTGCAATGGAGGCAATGGGAATTACACGTGACAGTACAGTTATACTCAATCATAAGCAGAGTTATCTGTATTATGTATTAAGCCATAATAGTGAATTATGGGTAAATGATGTCGGAATG
The DNA here is from genome assembly GCA_947594855.1 of uncultured Lachnospiraceae bacterium. Classification (GTDB taxonomy): domain Bacteria; phylum Bacillota; class Clostridia; order Lachnospirales; family Lachnospiraceae; genus V9D3004. The sequence continues at coordinate 34,557 of CANQEL010000015.1, read as the reverse complement.
TTTGATTTTGATTACAGCGGTTTTAAATATTACCAGATAAGCGTGGACAGGCACAGAACCCCATATATAGCAGGAATAACTGAAAAGGATTATTCGGACAGCCTGAACATTGCTATGCTTCATGATGAAAAATATAAGGATAGTATAACTGGTATATTTGAAAATGTAGTTCAAAATGCAATACACAGACAGATTCTGTCTGCATTATATATGATTGGCGAAGGCTTTGACAGTGACTGGGCAGATGAGTCAATGAAAAAAATGTGTAATGGAAGAAGGGTATTTAAAGGACGTAATCTGTATGTGCGCGGCGCATGTTATGCAGCCAGAAAACTTGCTGGACTTGGCAAAATGGATGATTTTGTCTTTATTGACGAGGATATGATTGCTTCACATGTATCTGCAGGCGTATATATAAATGCGGGATTTCAGGATATTATACTGGCTAAGGCAGGTTCAGTATGGTACGAAGTCGATAATACTATAGACATTATACCGGATGAAGAAGCTGAGATTGAAATAAGTGTGCTTAATATAATGACAAGGGAAGTTGCAAAACATTTTATACCCATTGATGTAATTGGTGAAAAAAGACCCGGAAGAATGTCGAGAATCAGTCTGAGGGTAAGATTCCAAAGTGTTGATAAATGTATAATCACAATAAAGGATAATGGTTTTGGCGATATGGTGAAATCATCGCATAAGATAAGCGAGAGGATTATAAATATATAAGATAAGGTGAGATAAAAGGAGGTGGCAGAGTTGGGAAAATTGATATTGTGCGCAGGAAAGGCTGCAGATAAACCGTTTGTTTTTCCGTTGTCAGGAACAAAGGTATATTCGATAGAAGAGCTCTGCTGCTATATTTATAATAATATATATGAAATTACATCGGATATGTTTGATGAGGTACTGGTTTCATGGCTTAGGGATGAAGCCGGGATGACTGTTATTGCAAATAAGCTTGAAACTATGATATCCATAAACAGCAGCCTTAAAGATATAGTAATAAGCATTATGTGCAGCTGTGATTATTATACGGAGGCAGAGATAAAATCACTTCTTGCAATAATAAATGATATAGAGAATCTGCCGTATCACGGAAGGCAGAAGCAGAAAGCCGATATGAATCTGAAATACGGCAGATATGTACAGGCAAGAAAGGAATACGATAAAATACTTACAAGCGGCAATTCATTAAAGCTTACGCCGGAGGAGTATGGTAATATACTTCATAACAGGTCAATAGCGTGTTTTTACACGGGGGCATACAGGGAAGCGCTGATGGGATTCAGAGACGCCTACAGCCGCAATGGTAACAAAGAATCACTAAGGCATTATCTTCTTGCGCTGCTTATTAATAATCAGGCTGCTGAATTTGACAGGGAAGTAGAGGCGCTTGGACTTACAGATGAATACATAGAAAAACTGAAAAAGCAGGTTTCAGATGCATATGTACTTGCAGGAAGTACTGATGAATATGCGGAAGTCGAAAAAATGAGAAGGTATTCAACTGAAGAAGAGGCTCTTGTATTTGCGGCGGGAAGACTGCGTGAATGGAAACACAGATTCAGGGAAGGGAATGTCTGAGTCTTACAGGACTGCGCCGCCTTCGCATAAAATAAGCAGGGTGCCGCGGCTGACGCTTATAAAGGCATCACGGCCGCAGAATTCGTTGCTTGTACCAAGTACCATTGTATTTGTAAGAGTTATGTCATCTGCTTCGTATTTAAGACCGGATATAGTTACGCCTTCTGAAATATCGCTGTGTGAGAGTACGGATATATAACCGTTTTTTTTTGCTTTCAGATTCAGCGCAGGGTTAAGCATGCCTTCTGCAGAAAGTGAAAATGAAGAATCTTTTACAGCCGTTATTATATAACCGTCGGCAATAAGAAATGCCCTGCAGTTCATGGATGCAAGATGCGCCAGAAGGGATATATTGGACATGGTATGGTCTATGCGCCCTCCACAGCCGCCATATATGGCAAAATCAGTATATCCTGCGCGGATTCCTTCTTCAGCGGCAAGATACATGTCGGTGTAATCTTTTTCAGGGGGAAAAGAAATTATGGGAATATCTGCGGCTGAAAGAATGTTTCCGTCGTTTCCTTTTTCTATGGAATCAAAATCGCCAATAATAAGGTCGGGTACAATGTTGTGCTTTTTAAGAAAATTATACCCGCCGTCAACGGCAATTACATAATCTTTATCTGCAGGTACTTCCGTATTATCTGAATAATAAGTGCCTGCGCCGTATAAATAGCATATTCCCATATTCATATCCTCCGTATTGATACGGCTTATATAGCCTCTATCATATCAAGTGCAGGCGTGAGCCAGTCCTGCTCGAAGTTTTCTATTTCGCCGGCGTCAACTGCCTGTGAAATTCTGGAATCCACAGGTATGCTTCCAAGAACTGAAAGGCCGCATTTTAAGGCAACGTCATACAGGTGGCTGTCTCCAAACAGGTTAATGCGCCTGTTACAGTCCGGACATAGTACGTAGCTCATATTTTCAATAATGCCAAGTATAGGTATATTCATCATTTTTGCCATGCCTACCGCTTTTTCAACTATCATTGAAACAACTTCCTGGGGTGAGGTTACAATAATTATTGCATTGACGGGAAGCGACTGGAAAACAGTAAGAGGTACGTCGCCTGTTCCTGGCGGCATATCCACGAACATAGTATCAATGTCAGACCATATAACATCTGTATAAAATTGTTTAACCGCTCCTGCAATTACGGGACCGCGCCATATTACAGGATCATTTGTATTTTCTAAAAGAAGGTTAATTGACATTATGTCAATGCCTGTCTTAGTAGTTACCGGAAGGATTCCGTCTTCATTTCCGACAGCTTTTTTATCTATGCCAAACGCTTTTGGGATAGAGGGACCGGTAATGTCTGCGTCAAGTATTGCCGTTTTGTGTCCGCGTCTCTGATATCCTGCTGCAAGAAGTTCGGTGACAAGTGATTTGCCTACTCCTCCCTTTCCGCTTACAACTCCGATGATTTTTCCGATACTGCTTTTCGGGTTGGGTTCTACAAGGAAGCTGTTAGGAGTATTTTTGCTATCGCATGCAGAAGAACACGAAGCACAGTCATTTGAACATTCACTACTCATGATAATACCTCCGCAAATATAAACATATTTATAACTGTATAATTTATGAAAGTATTTGTCAAGGTGCGTGGCGTGTGCTATTATGAAAATTAAACAGACAACGGTTAGTTTTTTTGAGGAGGTATTTTATGAATTCGGTAAAATTAAGTAAATTAATTACAAAGATGAAACTTGAGAATCTTACTACCAATATTAATTGCGATAAAATAAGAATAATACAATATGACCTTAACAGGCCGGCTCTTCAGCTCGCAGGTTTTTTTGAACATTTTGATAATCACAGGATACAGATTATAGGGCATGTTGAGCACACTTATATGGAGCAGACTACAGATGACCATGGAGCTGAGACAATTAAGAATCTTATGGACCATGGGGTGCCATGTATCATATACTGCCGCGGGATGAGCGTGTCGGATGATATTATAAAACTCGGATATCAGATGGGCGTGCCGGTACTCAGGACACAGGAAACGACTTCGGCATTTATGGCAGAAGTAATAAGGTGGCTTCGGGTTGAACTTGCTCCCAGAATGTCTATCCACGGAGTGCTTGTAGATATATATGGTGAAGGCGTACTGATAATGGGTGAAAGCGGAATAGGTAAGAGTGAAGTTGCGCTTGAACTTATCCACAGGGGGCACAGACTTGTATCGGATGATGTTGTAGAGATAATCAAAGAAAGTGATGAACTTCTCATGGGTACTGCGCCTGACATTACAAGACATTTTATTGAGTTAAGGGGAATAGGAATAGTAGATGCAAAAGCACTGTTTGGTGTTGAAGGCGTTAAGGACAGATGTTCAATTGATCTTGTTATAAAACTTGAGGAGTGGAATAAGAATTCAGATTATGACAGAATGGGACTTGAGGAGCAGTATACGGAATTCCTTGGCAATAAGGTGGTGTGCCATTCAATACCTATAAGGCCGGGCCGTAATGTTGCAATTATATGTGAGGCGGCGGCAGTTAACTTCAGGCAGAAACAGATGGGCTACAATGCTGCCAAGGAAATGTATAACAGGGTAATGGATAATATGATGAATACAAACAGGGAAGACTGATAATGGAAGATATATTATATTATGCCGGCGCAGATGTCGGTGGAACGAGCGTTAAGCTTGGATTGTATGAAAAAGGGCCTGATAGTGAAAAACTTGCAGAAAAATGGGAAATACCTACCGATATAAGCGACGATGGAAGCCATATACTTAATGATATAGCAGTTTCTTTAAAGAAAGTGTGCGCGGATAAAAATATAAACTGCCAAAGTATAGCCGGAGTCGGGATAGGAGTTCCGGGACCGGTAGATTTTGACGGAGTGGTTCATGAATGTGTGAATCTCGGCTGGAAGTCGGTAGATGTGTGCAGGGAGTTCAGAAATATATCAGGCATACCATTAATTACAGTCGGAAACGATGCAAATGTATCTGCCCTTGGAGAAATGTGGAAAGGCGGCGGACAGGGATTTAGCAATCTTATTATGATTACTCTTGGAACCGGAGTGGGCGGCGGAGTAATTATAGATGGAAAAATCCATGCAGGAAGTGTGGGCGCAGCAGGCGAAATAGGTCATATGACTGTTAATCCTGACGAAACCGAGTTTTGTAACTGTAAGAGCAGGGGATGTCTTGAGCAGTATGCTTCGGCGACAGGGATTGTAAGAATTGCGAAAAATATAATGAATGTGCCTGATAGTGAAGAGTTGGATGCAAAAATTGTAATTGACAGGGCAAAAGCAGGTGATAAAGCTGCAGATAAGGCAGTTGATAAAGCAATGGAATATCTTGGCATGGCTCTTTCAAATGTAGCGTGCGTAACGGACCCGGAGGTATTTGTTATAGGCGGCGGAGTGTCGGCAGCAGGAGAATTCCTGATTAAAAAAATTGAGAAGTATTATAATATGTATTCCATGAATACATTAAAGAATAAGAAATTCAGAATAGCCATGCTTGGAAATGATGCAGGCTTTTACGGCTGTATTAAAATGGTTATGGATAATGCATGATTGCAGGTGATCTTATATGGATTATATATGTGATGAACTTAAAAGGCTTAATCTTAAACTTAATATTAAAACCAATGTAAGCATGAAAGAATATACCACATTTAAGGCCGGGGGAAAAGCCGCATGTCTTGTGGAACCATATGATGCGGAATCTCTTTCTGAAATAGTAAAGATGTGCAGGAGTAAGGACATTGATTATTACGTACTTGGCAATGGAAGCAATGTACTGTTTACTGATGACGGTTATGACGGACTTATAATACACATAGGCGCAGATATGGCGGATATGACGTTAAACGATGATATTATCACTGTGGGAGCAGGAGCGTCTCTTCCGTCACTTTCAGGATATGCCGCATCAGCAGGTTTTTCAGGACTTGAATTTGCATCAGGAATACCGGGAAGCGTAGGCGGAGCGGTCGTAATGAATGCAGGGGCTTATGGCGGAGAAATAAAGGATGTCATAGTATATGCCGATGTGTGCGATTCTAATGGCAGTATATTAAGGCTTACGGCGCAGGAGCTTGAACTTGGTTACAGAAGCAGTATAATACAGAAAAAAGATTATATTGTATGTTCTGCGTGTTTTAAGTTAAATGCGGGAAATAAAGAAGAAATAAAGACAAAAATGAGTGATTATAATAACCGCAGAAGGGAAAAACAGCCGCTTTCATATGCAAGCGCCGGAAGCACGTTTAAAAGGCCGGAGGGATATTTTGCCGGACAGCTTATTGAACAGTGCGGCCTGAAAGGATTTAAGTCAGGCGGGGCAATGGTGTCTGAGAAACATGCGGGATTCGTAATAAATGTAAAAGATGCGACGGCAAAAGACATTCTCGACGTAATTGCCCATGTTCAGGATACGGTATATAGGAATACAGGGGTTAAACTTGAAACAGAAGTAAAGATTGTCGGTAAAACGAAAGAAAATATATTAAATATTCTCACATTCGGGTATAAGTACGGAAAACCGCCCGTATGCGATATGATAATTGATGTGAGGTTCCTGCCTAATCCTTATTATGTGGATGAGCTTAGGGATAAAACAGGGAATGATGATGATGTATATAATTATGTGATGTCATCAGAAGAAGCGGTAAAATATATAAAAAAAATTAAAGAAGATATTTTGGAATATGCCAAAAAAGAGAAAAAAATGCCGTTGGTCGGAATAGGCTGTACAGGCGGAAGACACCGTTCAGTAACGATTGCAAGAGCTTTAAGGGAATGTCTTTTGGCAGAGGAATATACTGTAAATTTAAAACATAGAGATATAGATAAGTAGTTGGGAGCAGGGTATGTCATTTTCAAGACAGGTAAAGGATGAATTATTAAAACAGATAAGCCCGGCAAGGCATTGCAGAATAGCCGAGATTGCGGCAATAATCTCTTTTTGCGGCAGATACAGGTATTCAGGGAATTATGGCAGCTACATTACTGTTGGTACGGAAAACTTGACAGTAGCGGCTAAATACTTTATTTTATTAGAGAAAACATTTAAAGTTAAAGCGGAAGTTATGGTTAGAAGAAACCATAACAATACATACTATCAGGTAGCTGTTATTGATAATGATATGGTAAAATATATACTGCAGGCAGTTAAGCTTGATGAACATAACATAGTAAGCGGACTTGTGGTACAGAATACATGTTGTAAGAGGGCGTTTATAAGAGGAGCGTTTATGGCAGCAGGTTCAATTACCGACCCTGCCAAATCGTATCATTTTGAAATAGCGGCGGAGGATGAAAAAAAAGCTGAAAGGCTTAAAGATATTTTAAATGCGTTTAATATCGGATGCAGGTATACCATGCGTAAAAAAAATTATGTGGTATATATTAAGGAGGGAGCGCAGATTGCAGATATATTAAGCGTAATGGAAGCTCATGTTGCACTTATGAGCTTTGAAAATATCAGGATATATAAGGAGATGCGTAATTCTGTAAACAGAAAGGTGAATTGTGAGGCTGCAAATATAAGTAAGACTACTGGGGCGGCTCACAGGCAGATACAGGATATAATGTATATCAGGGATAATATGAATTTCGAAAATCTTCCTGAACATCTTCAGGAAGTTGCCCGGATGCGTACCATGTATGCGGATGTATCATTAAAAGAATTGGGGGAAATGCTTCATCCGCCTCTTGGCAAATCGGGAGTCAATCACAGATTAAGAAAGCTTAGTGAGATAGCTGATAATCTGCGGAGGCAAAAGGAGGAAAAAAATGATATCAAGAACAATCAATGTAAGCATTGAGGAAAGCCGCAACGTTAGGCCTGAAGCAGTACTTGTACAGGTGGCAAGCAAGTATGAATGTCATATTGATGTTGAATATGATAATAAGAAAGTAAATGCAAAAAGCATTATTGGTATGATGTCACTGGGAATTTTCCCAGGGGAAATGGTTACAGTTTATGCAGACGGCATAGATGAAACTACAGCTGTAAATGATATTGAAAAATATCTGAGCAGTAAGTAACAATATTAATTAAATATTAAAATTGGCAGAGAAGCTGTAAAAACTGTGTAAGGTTTAGACAGCTTCCTCTTTTTTGTGGTATACTGTGCAGTAGGAGGTGGAAAAGATGGGATTTGTGCATCTGCACGTGCATACGGAATACAGTCTGTTAGACGGCTCAAGTAAGATAGAAGAACTTGTACACAGGGCAAAAGAACTTGGAATGGATAGTATTGCCATAACTGACCACGGCGTCATGTATGGCGTTATAGATTTTTATAAAGCGGCTCATGCAGCAGGAATAAAACCGGTAATAGGGTGTGAAGTATATGTTGCGCCGGGTTCGCGATTTGACAGAGAAGGGGCAGGACATGATGAGAGATATCACCATCTTGTACTCCTGGCAGAAAATAATACCGGGTACAGTAATCTGATGAAAATTGTATCAAAGGGTTTTGTAGAGGGCTTTTACTATAAGCCGCGTATAGATTATGAGGTGCTTGAAGAATATCATGAAGGCATAATTGCATTAAGTGCATGTCTTGCAGGTGCAGTAGCAGTCAATCTGAGACTTGGTTTTTATGAAGAGGCAAAAAAGGAAGCATACAGGCTCAGGGATATATTTGGTGAAAACAATTTCTTTTTGGAACTTCAGGATCATGGGCTTGCAGAACAGGCTAATGTAAACCAGGGGATTATGAAGCTGCATGATGAAACGGGTATCCCGCTTGTGGCAACCAATGATATTCATTATATTAATGCAAGTGATGCAGAGGCGCATGATATACTTTTGTGTATCCAGACACAGAAAAAAGTGAATGATGAAAACCGTATGAGGTATGAAGGAGGACAATATTATCTCAAATCGGAAGAGGAAATGAGGGAGCTTTTTCCATATGCAAAAGAAGCCATAGATAATACGACGGTGATTGCAGACAGATGTAATGTAACTATTGAATTCGGTAATTACAAGCTTCCAAGATATGATGTCCCTTCCGGATATGGGGCTTATGATTATCTCGAAAAACTGTGTATGGAAGGAATAAAAGACAGATACGGCAAAGAAGCGGATATACATATGGACAGGTTGAAGTATGAGCTGTCGGTAATAAAAGATATGGGCTTTGTAGATTATTTCCTTATTGTGTGGGATTTTATAAAGTATGCAAAGGACCATGGCATATCGGTGGGACCCGGAAGAGGCTCGGCTGCAGGAAGCATAGTCGCATATTCGCTTAATATAACTGATATAGACCCGATAAGATATAATCTTCTGTTTGAAAGGTTCCTTAACCCAGAACGTGTAACAATGCCTGATATAGATATAGATTTCTGCTTTGAAAGAAGGCAGGAGGTTATAGATTATGTTGTGGAAAAATACGGAAAAGACAGGGTAGTACAGATAGTAACGTTTGGTACCTTAAAGGCAAGAAATGCGATAAGGGATGTCGGCCGTGCGCTTGATTTAAGCTATTCTTATGTTGATACGATTGCAAAAATGATACCGAATGAACTTGGAGTGACTATAGATTCTGCGCTTAAAAAGAATCCTGAGCTCTCGCAGGCGTATGCCTCGGATGAGCAGTGCAGATATCTTATAGATATGTCAAAGAGGCTTGAAGGACTTCCGAGGCACACATCAATGCATGCGGCAGGTGTAGTTATCAGTAATGCGCCGGTAATAGAATATGTACCGCTTCTTAAAGCGGCAGACGGAACAATAACTACCCAGTATACAATGACAACGCTTGAAGAGCTGGGGCTTTTAAAAATGGATTTTCTGGGGCTTAGGACACTTACGGTTATACAGTCTGCCATTGACCTTATAAATTACGGATACAGTCAGGGGTATAAACATATCAGAACCGGAAAAGCCGGAAAGATTATGGAAAAATGCGGTAATTCATTTTCTGTATCGGACATAGATTATGATGATGAGGAAGTATACGGGCTTATCGGCTCCGGACATTGTGAAGGAATATTCCAGCTTGAAAGTGCGGGTATGAAAAACTTTATGAAAGAGCTTGAACCGAAAAACCTTGAGGATATCATTGCCGGCATATCGCTTTACAGACCGGGACCGATGGATTTCATACCACAGTATGTAAAAGGAAAAAACAGCGGTTCGCCTATCATATATGAATGTAAAGAACTTGAACCTATACTTTCACCGACATATGGGTGTATAGTATATCAGGAGCAGGTAATGCAGATAGTGCGCGAGCTTGCAGGATACAGTTATGGCAGAAGCGATTTGGTAAGGCGTGCAATGTCTAAGAAAAAAGCTTCAGTAATGGAAAAGGAAAGAAAGAATTTTGTCTATGGCAATCAAAAAGAGGATGTAAAGGGATGTATTGCAAACGGAATAGATGAAAAGGTTGCAATGCATATATTTGATGAGATGACAGACTTCGCAAGTTATGCCTTTAATAAATCACATGCGGCTGCATATGCAGTTGTATCGTATAGAACGGCATATCTTAAATGCTATTTTCCAATAGAATTTATGGCGGCGTTAATGACTTCGGTTATGGGAAGGACAGATAAGATTGCAGAGTATACGCTGCACCTGAGACAGCTTGGAATTGACATACTTCCTCCAAGCATTAATGAAGGGTTTGGAGATTTTTCAACAGGTGAAAAGGGAATACGTTATGGAATGTCAGCCATAAAGAGTATAGGAAAGCCTGTAATAGATGCGGTGGTAAGGGAACGGAAGAACGGCGTTTATAAAGATTTGGCTGATTTCATAAAAAGGCTTTCAGGTACTGAAGTAAATAAAAGGGCAGTTGAAAATCTGATAAAAGCCGGGGCAATGGATGACCTTTATGGAAACAGGCGTCAGAAAATGATGATATATGCGCAGATTATTGATGATGCCAACAATGACAGAAAGACTAATACTATGGGGCAGATGAATCTTTTTGAGTTTGCCGCGCCTTCTGAAGCAGTAACATTTGAAGTAAAGTATCCTGATGTAGAGGAATTTGATAAGGAAGAGCTTTTAGCTTATGAAAAAGAAGTGCTGGGAATATATATAAGCGGTCATCCGCTTGAAAAGTATGAGAGTACATGGCATCAGAATATAACAAATACAACAGCCGATTTTCTTATAGATGAAGAGACAGGTGAAACGGTTATAAAAGATATGACAAACGTCGTCATTGGCGGTATGATTACTGATAAGACGGTAAAGACAACTAAAACCAATAGTCTTATGGCATTTATAACAATTGAGGATTTGTATGGCAGTGTAGAGGTTATTGTATTTCCGAAAGATTTTGAGAAATATAAAAAGTATATTGATTTGGATGCAAAGGTATTTGTTTCCGGACGCGCAACAGTAGAAGAAGACAGGGCAGGCAAGGTAATATGCAGCAGGATAATACCGTTTGATATGCTTCCAAGGCATCTGTGGATAAGATTTCAGAATAAGGCTGATTATCTTAAAGGAGAGCCTGATATAAAGGCAATAACAGATGAAAGCGATGGAACAGACAGAATAAGCATATATCTTGAGAAGGAAAAACAGGTAAAACATCTGCCGATGAGTATGGGCGTATGTGCTGACAGTGAGTTGGTAAGCGCATTGAGGGCACGTTTTGGTACGGACAATATTCAGGTGGTAGAAAAGAAAATAGAATAAAAATCAGGAGGTAATGTATATGAGTCACAAACAACAAACTATCGGAGTACTTACAAGCGGCGGTGATGCACCGGGAATGAATGCGGCAATAAGGGCCGTTGTCAGAACCGCTACGGATCTCGGCCATAAGGTAAAGGGAATAATGAGGGGATTTACAGGGCTTCTTGAGGAAGAATTTATTGATATGGATGCAATGAGCGTATCTGATATCATTTCAAGAGGCGGAACTATATTATACACATCAAGGTGCGAAGAATTCAAAACAGAAGAAGGACAGATTAAGGGCGCTGAGATATGCAGAAAATATGGTATTGACGGCGTAGTCGTTATTGGCGGTGACGGCTCTTTCAGAGGGGCTGAAAAACTTGCCGAACAGGGTATAAGGACAATAGCGGTTCCGGGTACAATCGACCTTGATATAGCCTGTACCGAATATACGGTAGGATTTGACACCGCAGTAAATACGGCAATGGAGGCTGCCGATAAATTAAGAGACACCGCGGGCTCGCATGAACGATGCAATGTTATAGAAGTAATGGGGCGTACTGCAGGCCATATTGCATTGTGGTGTGCAATTGCAAACGGTTCCGAGTATGTGCTTCTGCCTGAAACTTATAATGAAGGCGAGCTTGATAAGCTTATTGAAAAGGTAAAGAGCAAACATAAAATTGGAAAGAAACATCATATTATTGTAAATGCTGAAGGTATAGGAGATTCGTTTGAAATAGCAAAAACAATTGAAAGAGAGACAGGTATTGAAACAAGGGCAACTGTTATAGGCCATATACAGAGAGGCGGAAGCCCTACATGCCGCGACAGGGTATATGCATCGGCACTTGGTTCAAGGGCGGTAGACCTTCTTGACCAGGGACAGACAAGCCGCGTGGTAGCATACAGGCACGGACAGTTTACCGACTATTCAATATCAGAAGCAATGGCAATGCAGAAAACCATAGACCCTAATCTTGACAGGCTGATACATAAACTTTCAAGGTAAAATAAAAAAATGCAGGCAATCCATTTGATGGAGAGCCTGCATTTTGAATATAAACTTATCACCCGAATAGGGAAACTTTATTCGGCTTTATCTGTTTCCTCGGATTCTTCAGGTTCTTCAGGTTCGTTAGCATCTTCAGATTCGTCTGCGCCTGATTCCTCCATTTTGACAGGTACGACATCTTTTTCTTCATCTTCGTCAGAATCATTGAAAATATCGTCGTCAAAATCTTCGTCGAAGTCATCATCAAAATCATCATCAAAATCGTCATGTGAATCTTTCAACAGGAATTTTTTTACTACATAATACGCCCCGGCAACAGTGGCACCAATGGATGCAAGACCTACAAAGAATTTCATAAGTTTTTTCATATATTCCGTACTCCCTTCTTTTATCATTATATATCATGTTATTAATTATAATTCCTGTATAATTAAAAATCAATAATATATATAGAAAATTTATTTTTTATTGCTTCGTCTCCAGATATTCATTTTTTCTGCTGATTTTATAAGTTCATCCCTGAAATCAGGATGTGCAACGGATATAATCGCTTCACATTTCTGCCAGGTTGAAAGACCCTTTAAATTCACAAGGCCATACTCTGTAACAAAGTAGTGTATATTGGCTCTTGTATCAGTTACTATTGAACCTTCGGCAAGTGTCGGCCTGATTCTGGAGTGTGTTACGCCGTCTTTTGATGTAAATGTGGATGAGCAGCATATAAAACTTTTTCCGCCGTTTGAAAGATATGCGCCAAGAACAAAGTCGAGCTGTCCGCCTGCGCCGCTTATATTTCTTGTGCCGGCAGATTCCGCATTAACCTGACCGAAGAGGTCTATATCTACTGTGTTATTTATGGAAATAAAGTTGTCAAGCGCTGATATCTGGCGTATATCGTTGGTATAACTTACAGAGGCACTCATACATTCCGGGTTATTGTCGAGGAAATCATAAAGCTTTTTAGTACCGGCGGCAAATGCGTAAGTCTGCCTGAAACGGTCGATATTTTTTCTGGCGCCGGTAATCTTTCCTGCGTTTGAGATATCCACAAAAGCATCAACATACATTTCGGTATGTACTCCGAGATCTTTAAGGTCTGACTCTGCAATAAGTGAACCCACGGCGTTAGGCATGCCTCCGATTCCAAGCTGCAGGCATGCTCCGTCAGGTATTTCGTTTACAATAAGCTTTGCAACAGTTTCATCAACTTCAGTAGCAGGACCGCCGGAAGAAAGCTCTGCGATATCGGGGTTATCTCCCTCTACAATCATATCAACCTGTGATATATGTATACAGTGTTCCATACCGCCAAGGCATCTTGGCATATTCTGGTTGACTTCCACAACAACAGTTTTCGTAGTTTCACATACCGCGGTCATATGCGATGCGCTCGGACCAAAATTAAAGTAGCCGTGTTCATCCATTGGTGCAACCTGGAAATAAGCAACGTCGCCCGGTGTGGCAGAGTCACGGTAATATCTCGGAAGCTCTGAGTACCTGATTGGAGCATAGTATGCAAATCCCTGAGCGGCAGCCTTTCTTTCAATTCCTCCCATATGCCAGGAATTCCATTCAAAATGTTCGGCAGGGTTGTCGATTTTGAATATTTCAGGAACCCACATAAGAATTCCGCCTCTTAAATGGACTCCGGTAAGAGACGGCATACGCTTTGCGAGCGCCTTATCAATAGCAACGGGTGTGGCCGCGGTCCAGCCGTAATCAACCCAGTCTCCGTCTTTTACAGCCATAGCTGCAGTTTCTGCGGTAACAAGTTTGTCTTTATAAATTTTCTGATAATCCATATAACCTCCTGATTAATAATTCGGTAACATGCATAATCTTTGTAAAGTCGGTATAAAGTCAAGATTTGCTATTGTTATTTAAACCGAATTGTAATATAATACGTTTAACTGGTTGTTATTTTAGCATTGCTTAGTATGATGGTCAAGCTGTTTTAGCATGTAACAAAAGCAGTATTGGCTTTTTATTAAAAAAAAGATTGATAAAATTTTGACAATGTTGTATTATGTCATTGTGAAGAGGTTATCAGGAGGTTTACTATGGTTAAAGCGGTATATCCGGGAAGTTTTGATCCCGTAACATGCGGGCATGTGGATATTATCAGAAGAGCTGCCAGAGTTGTTGACGAACTTATTATAGGAGTCCTTGTAAACAGTGAGAAAAATCCTATGTTCTCAATGGAGGAACGCTGTTGTATGCTTTCTGAAGCCGTAGGGGATATACCTAATGTGAAGGTTGAAGCGTTTGAAGGCCTTACGGTCAGTTTTGCAAAGAATCACGGGGCTTCAGTTATTATAAGAGGGCTTCGGGCTGTTACGGATTTTGAAAATGAGATGCAGCTCGCACAGACAAACCACAGTATTGACAGTGATATAGACACGTTGTTTCTTACAACCAGCCTTGAATATGCGTTTTTAAGTTCTACTATAGTTAAGGAAATTGCGTATTATGGCGCGGATATAAGTAAACTTGTGCCGGAAAATGTCGCAATTAAGCTTAAAGAGAAATTTAATAATAACAAATAAATTTAATTTATATTTTTATAAGGAGGAACATTTTATGTCAAAGAAAGTAGTTTTAGCCGGAGCTTGTCGTACAGCTATCGGAACAATGGGAGGCGCTTTAAGCACTACTCCTGCAACAGAGCTTGGTGCTATAGTAATCAAAGAAGCTCTGAACAGAGCGGGCGTTAAGCCGGAAGATGTAGACCATGTATACATGGGATGCGTTATCCAGGCAGGTCTTGGACAGAATGTTGCACGTCAGGCATCAATTAAAGCAGGGCTTCCTGTAGAGGTACCGGCTGTAACAGCTAACGTAGTATGCGGTTCCGGACTTAATTGCGTTAATATGGCAGCTCAGATGATTGTTGCAGGCGATGCAGACGTTGTAGTTGCCGGCGGTATGGAAAATATGTCAATGGCTCCGTTTGCACTTCCTCAGGCACGTTTCGGATACAGAATGAACAACGGAACATTAGTTGACACAATGGTTAACGACGCATTATGGGATGCATTTAATGGGTATCATATGGGAACAACGGCAGAGAATATATGTGAGCAGTGGGGACTTACACGTGAAGAGCTTGACGAGTTTTCACTTGCAAGCCAGCAGAAAGCATGTAAAGCAATTGAGACAGGAGCATTTAAAGATGAGATAGTTCCTGTTGAAGTTAAGCAGAAGAAGCAGACAATTATATTTGATACTGATGAAGGACCACGTCCTAATTCAAGTATGGAAGGACTTGCAAAACTCCGCCCTGCATTCAAATCGGCAGACGGTTCGGCAGGTAAAATGGTTACGGCAGGTAACTCATCAGGTATTAATGACGGAGCAGCAGCAGTTATAGTAATGTCAGAAGAGAAAGCTAAGGAACTTGGAGTAACTCCTATGGCAACATGGGTAGCCGGAGCTCTTGGCGGAGTAGATCCTAAGATTATGGGTATAGGACCTGTTGCAGCTACTAAGAAGGTTATGGAAAAGACCGGTCTTACTATTGATGATTTTGATGTATATGAAGCAAATGAAGCATTTGCTGCACAGTCGGTTGCAGTAGGAAAAGAGCTTGGATTCGACCTTACAAAACTCAATCCTAACGGCGGTGCAATTGCGCTTGGACATCCGGTTGGAGCTTCAGGATGCCGTATTCTTGTTACACTGCTTCATGAGATGGCAAAGAACGATAACTACAAGAGAGGTCTTGCAACTCTTTGTATCGGCGGCGGAATGGGCTGTGCTACAGTTGTTGAGAAGTATTAATAAAGGAGAGTATTGGATTCATGGGATATGTTAATTATGAAGTAAACGGATACGTTGCAAAAGTAACTATCAATCGGCCTGAAGCGCTTAATGCACTTAATGAAGAGGTGCTTAAGGATCTTAATGATACATTTGATAAGATTGATACAGATGCCGTGCGCTGTGTAATTGTTACCGGCGCAGGTGAGAAATCATTTGTTGCAGGCGCAGATATTGGTGCAATGAGTACAATGACTAAAGCAGAGGGAGAAAAGTTCGGTAAATACGGAAATGATATTTTCCGTAAGATTGAAACTTTCCCGGTTCCTGTAATTGCTGCAGTTAACGGATTTGCGCTTGGCGGCGGTAATGAGCTTGCAATGAGCTGTGATATAAGAATATGTTCAGCCAATGCAGTATTCGGTCAGCCTGAAGTAGGTCTTGGAATTACTCCGGGATTTGGCGGAACCCAGAGACTTGCCCGTATAGTAGGTGTAGGCAAGGCAAAAGAAATGGTATACGGCGGAAGAAATATCAAATCTGACGAAGCATACAGGATTGGCCTTGTAAATGCAGTATACGAAAACACAGAGGAGCTTATGGCAGCTGCCGAAAAGATGGCAGCAGGCATCGCAAGCCAGGCGCCGATTGCTGTACGTAACTGTAAGAAGGCAATGAATGAAGGACTTCAGGTTGATATGGATGCAGCTATTGTTATTGAAGAAAAACTTTTTGGAGATTGTTTTGAAACAGAAGACCAGAAAGCAGGAATGGGTAATTTCCTTGAAAAGGATAAGTCAAAGAAACTTAAAGTAGTTCCATTCCAGAATAAATAAAAGTTATTAATTTAAGGAGGATACAAAATGAAAGTTGGAGTTATCGGTGCAGGAACAATGGGTTCCGGTATTGCACAGGCATTTGCACAGACAGAAGGATATGAAGTATATCTGTGCGACATTAATGAAGAATTTGCAGCTAACGGAAAGAATAAAATTGCTAAAGGTTTTGAAAAGCGCGTGGCTAAAGGCAAGATGGCTCAGGAAGATGCAGATGCAATTCTTGCAAAGATTACAACAGGCGTAAAGGATATCTGTACAGATGCTGACCTTATAGTAGAGGCTGCGCTTGAGGTAATGGATGTTAAGAAGCAGACATTTAAGGAGCTTGAGTCAATTTGTACCAAACCTGACGTTATATTTGCAACTAATACGTCATCGCTTTCAATTACAGAGATTGGTGCAGGAATAAGCAAACCTGTTATAGGAATGCATTTCTTTAATCCGGCTCCTGTTATGAAGCTTATTGAAGTTATTGCAGGTGAGAATACGCCTGATGATATAGTTGAGAAAGTTACAAAGATTGCTGAAGAAATCGGAAAGACACCTGTTAAAGTAAATGAGGCAGCAGGATTTGTCGTAAACAGGATTCTTATTCCTATGATTAACGAGGCTGTAGGAATCTATGCTGACGGAGTAGCTTCAGTAGAAGGAATTGATACTGCAATGCAGCTTGGAGCTAATCATCCGATGGGACCTCTTGCACTTGGAGACCTTGTAGGACTTGATATCTGTCTTGCAATTATGGAAGTTCTTCAGGCTGAAACAGGTGATCCTAAGTATAGGCCGCATCCGCTTCTCAGAAAGATGGTCCGTGCAGGAAAGCTTGGAAGAAAGACAGGAATCGGTTTCTACGATTACAGCAAATAAGCCTATAATGTATAAAAAATAAATGGAGGAATATAAATCATGGATTTTTCGTTAGATAAAAAACATGAAATGGCGAGAACTTTATTTAAAGAATTCGCTGAGACTGAAGTAAAACCTCTTGCCCAGGAAGTTGATGAGACAGAGGTATTTCCAAGAGGAACAGTAGAAAAAATGGCTAAAGCAGGTTTCCTTGGAATTCCTGTACCAAAGGAATATGGCGGACAGGGATGCGACCCTCTTACATATGTTATGTGTGTTGAGGAACTTTCAAAGGTGTGCGGTACAACAGGCGTTATCGTATCTGCGCATACATCGCTTTGTATTGATCCTATAATGACATATGGTACAGAGGAACAGAAACAGAAGTATGTAAAGGATCTTGCTACAGGAGCAAAGCTTGGCGCATTTGCACTTACGGAACCGGGTGCAGGAACAGACGCGCAGGGTGCCCAGACCAAAGCGGTACTTGACGGTGACGAGTGGGTGCTTAACGGTTCAAAGTGCTTTATTACCAATGGTAAGGAAGCTGATGTATATATAGTTATCGCTATTACAAGTATAGCAGAGGACAAACGTGGACGTAAAAAGAAGAATTTCTCTGCATTTATAGTAGATAAAGGAGCTCCGGGATTCTCATTCGGAACTAAGGAAAAGAAGATGGGTATCCGTGGTTCATCTACATATGAGCTTATATTTGAAGACTGCAGGATTCCTAAGGAAAATCTGCTCGGACCTGAAGGCAGGGGATTCCCTATTGCAATGCATACACTTGACGGCGGCCGTATCGGTATTGCCGCACAGGCTCTTGGTATAGCTGAGGGTGCGCTTGAACGTGCTATAGAATATACCAAGGAAAGAAAGCAGTTTGGACGTTCTATTGCACAGCAGCAGAATACGCAGTTTAAGTTAGCAGATATGGCTACCAGGGTAGAAGCAGCGAAGTTTCTTGTATACAAAGCAGCTATAGCTAAGGCTACTCAGAAGGTATATTCAGTAGAAGCAGCAAAGGCTAAGCTTTTTGCAGCAGAGACTGCAATGGCAGTTACAACTGAAGTTGTACAGCTGTTCGGAGGATATGGATATATCAGAGAGTATGATGTAGAGCGTATGATGCGTGATGCCAAGATTACCGAGATATATGAAGGAACATCAGAAGTTCAGCGTATGGTAATCTCCGGTGCATTGCTTAAATAGTGAATATTAAAATTATAAGGAGTGAATACCGTGAAAATCGTTGTATGTATTAAACAGGTTCCAGATACCAAGGGCGGAGTTAAGTTTAATCCTGATGGAACACTGGACAGAGCAGCAATGCTTGCTATAATGAATCCGGATGATAAGGCCGGACTTGAGGCTGCGCTTAGAATAAAAGAAGAGCATGGCGCTGAAGTTACAGTTATTACCATGGGACTTCCAAAGGCTGATGATGTTCTTCGTGAAGCTTTGGCAATGGGTGCGGATAAAGCAATACTTGTAACAGACAGAGTACTTGGTGGAGCTGATACATGGGCTACATCCACAACAATAGCCGGAGCTATAAGAAATATTGATTATGACCTGATTATAACAGGACGTCAGGCAATCGACGGTGATACCGCACAGGTTGGACCTCAGATTGCTGAGCATCTTAATGTGCCGGTTATTTCTTATGCTGAAGATATCAGGATAGAAGGCGATTCTGTAATCGTAAAGAGACAGTATGAGGACAGATATCATGAAATTAAGGCTAAGATGCCTTGTCTTATAACAGCACTTTCAGAATTAAATGTTCCTCGTTATATGACACCGGGCGGAATATTTGACGCATATGACAGTGAAGTAACAGTATGGGGAAGAAATGACCTTAAGGATGTTGATGATTCCAATCTTGGTCTTAAAGGTTCTCCTACAAAGATTGCCAAAGCATCTGACAAAGTCCGTAAAGGTGCCGGTGAAAAAGTTACTCTTGATGCTTCTGAATCAGTAGAATATATCATGAGTAAACTTAAAGAGAAACATGTTATTTAAATGATGAAGGAAAGTGGTGAAAAAAATGGGTTTAGAACAATATAAAGGTGTATACATCTACGCTCAGCAGGTAGATAATGAATTAAGCAGCATTGCTTTTGAATTAATAGGAAAAGCTAAAGAGCTGGCAAAAGATCTTGACACTGATGTTACTGCGGTACTTCTTGGATACAATGTAAAGAATCTTTGCGACAGTCTGGCTGAGCATGGAGCAGATAAAGTTATCGTTGTTGACGATCCTGAACTTGAAACATACAGAACAGAGCCATATGCGCATGCTCTTGCATCAGTTATTAATGAATATAAGCCTGACATCATGCTTGTTGGTGCTACTGCAATAGGAAGGGACCTCGGCCCTACGGTATCAGCAAGGGTTAAGACAGGACTTACAGCAGATTGTACAGTGCTTGAGATAGGAGATTTCCCAATCAATCCTATGCCTAATCAGGAGCAGAAGCATAATCAGCTCCTTATGACAAGACCTGCTTTTGGAGGCAATACGATTGCAACTATTGCATGTCCGGACAACAGACCGCAGATGGCAACTGTACGCCCTGGTGTTATGCAGAAGCTTGAACCTGTTAAAGGGGCTAAGGCTGAGATAATAGAGTATAATCCGGGATTTGAGAAGAATAATAAGTACGTTGAAATTATTAATATTATTAAACAGGCTAAAACAACAGAGAACATAATGGATGCAAAGATTCTTGTATCCGGCGGCCGTGGAGTTGGCTCTGCCGAGAATTTCCAGATGTTAAAAGACCTGGCAGAAGTTCTTGGCGGAACAGTAAGCTGCTCACGTGCTGTAGTTGAGAATGGCTGGCTTCCGGTTGACCTTCAGGTAGGTCAGACAGGTAAGACAGTACGTCCTAACCTGTATTTTGCAATCGGTATATCAGGAGCAATCCAGCACGTTGCCGGTATGGAAGAGTCAGATATCGTAATAGCAATTAATAAGGATGAAGATGCACCAATCTTTGATGTGGCTGATTATGGTATCGTAGGTGACCTTAACAAGATTGTACCTGCTCTTACACAGGCGCTTAAAGCTGAACTTGCGTAAATATATGGTTTGATATTAGACTGACTAGTATTTATTAAATACCTCTTTTGTTTAGCAGACAGGAGAGGTATTTTTTATGATTATTATTATAATAGGGTGAAGAATGTGAGGGGGCGTTAGCTGTCTTTCAATACACGTTCTCACTCGGCTCCGCACGCAGCGGATACATAAGTTTGCGGATAAAGAGACCGCAAACTAAGTACCGGCGGCGTCACACGGTATTGCCAGACAGCTAACGCCCCTCACATCTTGCAGCCTGTTGCAATAATTATTATAAACAGTAGATATTGTCCGGAGATTTTTAAGTTGCAATATTATTATAAACAGTATATTATTAGCAGGGTTATATAGATACTGTGATACTGCCTGTACAAGCAAACGTTAGGCGGATTTTCGCAGTTTTTTGAGCATAGCGACATATGTATCCACATGTCTGAGCATGCAATGCAGGCGAGTTTGTGGATACATATGTCAATAAGCGGCGCAGAAAAACAAGAAAAAGAGACGTGTTTGCGGTACAGTCAGTATCACAGTATTGATATATCCTGATAAAAGAATAGCTAGTGCGTTTTGAGGTTTAAATTATGGAAAATAAAGCGAAAAAAAGAAACATAATATGGGAATTTCTGCATGGCTGCAGGGCTATGTTTCTGCTTAGTATATTTTCTGCAGGGATAATGGCGCTGGCAGATATGATTAACCCACAGATTATCCGTATGGCAGTAGATAATGTTATTGGGGAGAGCTCGTCAGAGTACTCGGCCAGTGTTATGAAAATAGTAAATTATTTTGGCGGGTTTGAATATCTGCACAGAAACCTGTGGATAATGGCGCTGGCGGTTATCATAGTGGCGGTAATTAAAGTTGCATTTGAGTACATTTTTCGTGTAAGTAATACCAAAGCGTCGGAAACGCTTGTTAAAAATATGAGGGATTCACTGTTTAAGCATATTGAACATCTTCCATTTTCATGGCATATGAATAACCGTACCGGTGATATTATACAAAGATGTACTTCCGATATTGATACAGTTAAAAACTTTGTTTCGGAGCAGCTTACTTCAGTAATAAGAATAATAATACTGCTTGTCATGGCGGTATCGTTTATGCTGCCTATGGATATTCTTCTTACGGTAATAGCATTTGCGCCAATGCCGGTAATTATTACATATTCATTTATGTTTCATAAGCGGATTGGAAAAGGGTTTATTAAATGCGATGAAAGTGAAGGCGTATTGTCGGCGATGGCGCAGGAAAATCTTACCGGAGTGCGTGTAGTGCGCAGTTTTGGAAGAGAGAGATACGAAAAGGACAGATTTGAAAAACATAACGAAGAATACACAGGTCTGTGGGTAAGTCTTGGAAAGATAATGAGCAGATTCTGGAGTACATCCGATATATTATCAGGAATACAGGTCATGCTGGTAGTTATATTTGGCGCGTTTTTCTGTATCAGGGGCCGCATGAGTACAGGAGAATATATCGCCTTTATTTCTTATAATGCTATGCTTGTATGGCCTATCAGACAACTTGGACGTATGATATCAGAAATGAGTAAAGCGGGCGTGTCGGTATCGCGTATAAGATATATAATGGATTCTGAAGTTGAGTCGGATAAACCTGATGCAGTAAAACCTCCAATGAACGGAGATATTGTATTTGATAACGTAAACTTTGCATATGAGAACTGTCCGCAGGTTCTACATGATATTTCGTTTTCTATGAAAGGCGGCACTACACTGGGAATTCTTGGCGGTACAGGAAGCGGTAAATCTACGCTTATGCTTCTTCTTGATAAATTATATGACCTTAAAGAGGGCTGCGGTAAGATTACCATAGGCGGAGTGGACATAGCAGATATTCAGTCTGATTATCTGAGGAGCAATATAGGTATGGTACTTCAGGAACCGTATCTTTTTTCAAGAACGATTGCCGAGAATATCGGAATTACACGTACTGACATTACCTTAAGTGAGATAAGGGAAGCAGCAAGGACTGCGTGTATGGAAGATACAATAGCTGATTTTGGAAAAGGATATGAAACATTTGTAGGCGAGAGAGGGGTTACGCTTTCCGGAGGCCAGAAACAGAGAACTGCGATTGCAAGGATATTAACACAGAATACGCCTATTATGATTTTTGATGATTCCCTGTCGGCAGTAGATACGGAGACAGATGAGAAAATACGTACTGCGCTTGAAAAGCATTTTAGGAATTCAAGCGTAATACTTATATCACACCGTATAACAACGATTAGCAAAGCTGATAAAATTATTGTTTTGGACAAAGGCAGAATAGCAGAGCAGGGAACACATGAGGAATTAAAGAAGGCAGGAGGCATATATCAGAAGATATATGAAATCCAGTCCGGCAATAATTCTGATAATACCATACGGGAAGGGGTGGTATGATTATGGATAAAAACGATAAACACACGCTTCCGTTCTTTGGTATAGGAAAAATCCTTCCATATATGAAAAAGTACCGTATTATAATAACTGCAATGATAATATGCGGACTTGGAGGAAGTCTTACTGATATTTTGTTTCCAATATATCAAAGATATGCCCTTAATCACTTTGTTGGAGACATGACGCTTGATACGCTTCCGTTTTTTATCGGAATATACGTTGTTACGGTTGTGTTTGCCGGAATAGTAAATTATATTTCGTGTTTTCATGCAATGAAGATTGAAGTAAGCATTAACCGTGATTTGAGAAATGCGGCGTTCTCACATTTGCAGACACTATCGTTTTCTTACTACAATCAAAACAGTGTCGGATACATACACTCAAGGGTTATGAGCGATACTGCAAGAATCGGAACGCTTGTTTCGTGGAGAATGATGGACGGAGTATGGCATCTGTCTTATCTTGCCGGTTCAATTATAGTAATGTTTGCAGTAAATCCTAAGCTTACTGTTCTTGTGGTGCTTATTGTTCCGTTTCTTATACTTTTGTTTGCATTGTTCCAGAAAAGGCTTATAAGGGTAAACAGGCAGATACGTGATATTAATTCAACTATTACAGGCAATTTTAATGAGGGAATTACAGGGGCAAAAACGATAAAGACACTTGTTATTGAAGATAAGATGAGCAGGCATTTCATAAAGGATACTGATAATATGCTTACGAAATCCGTACATGGCGCACATCTTAGGGGATTATTTGCATCCACAATGCATTTTGCGTCCTCGTGCGCGCTTGCTATTGTCCTGTGGAGAGGCGGTTATATTGCTGAAAGCGAGGTTGGAACATTTTCAATGTTTATGTCATATGCGCAGGGAATGATGGAACCTGTCAGATGGCTTGTTGACTGCATTTCGGATTTGATTACAACCCAGGTAAATATTGAGCGTTTTTCACGTCTTATGGAAACGGAATCAGACGTCACTGATAGCCCTGAAGTCATAGAAAAATATGGAGATAACTTTAACCCTAAGAAGGATAACTGGGAGGAAATAAAAGGTGATATTGAGTTTGTTGATGTAAGTTTTATGTATCCTGACGGAGATGAATATGTGCTTACCAACTTTAACCTTAAGATTCCTTTTGGAATGAACATAGCTATAGTCGGTGAGACGGGAGCGGGTAAATCCACTCTTGTGAATCTGATATGCAGGTTCTTTGAGCCTACTTTGGGACAGATACTTATTGACGGAAGGGATGCAAGGGAACGTTCACAGTTGTGGCTCCACAGTGCAATAGGATATGTACTGCAGTCTCCGCATCTTTTTTCAGGGACCATAAGGGAAAATCTGCTTTATGGCAATCCTTATGCTACTGACGAAGATATATGTGAGGCATTAAAACTTGTATCGGCAGATGAAGTAATTGCCAAACTGGAAAAAGGACTTGACAGTGATGTTGGTGAAGGCGGAGAGCTTTTATCCACAGGTGAGAAACAGCTTATATCATTTGCAAGAGCTATTATCGCAAAGCCGAAGATTATAATACTTGATGAGGCTACCGCTTCTGTTGATACGATTACTGAACAGAGGATACAGTCGGCTATAGATACGATAATAAAAGGAAGAACATCAATAGTTATAGCGCACCGCCTGTCAACAATACAAAATGCAGATTTGATTCTGGTTGTAAGAGACGGAAAGATAGTTGAACAGGGAAAACATGATGAGCTTCTGGCAAAGAAGGGCTACTACAATTCATTATATACACATCAGTATGAAGACGAGGCCATTAATTCAGTGTTTTCCTAAGATAATGTATAATCTCCCTGTATAGCGTTCTTTTCTTTCATAAGCCTGTGCAGGGAGTTAAGTACATGCCTTTTGTGTCCGGACCACTTTGGGGCAATGAGCAGGTTCTTAGGACCGTCTCCGGTAACACGGTGTATAACTATATCTTTAGGAATATTCTGAATGCATTTTATGATTATTTCAAGATATTCGTTAAGTTCAAGGGTTTTAAAATATCCTGCGGAATAATCGTCTGCGAGCTGTGTGCCTTTAAGCACATGCAAAAGCTGCAGTTTTATTCCGAAAGGTTTGTATCTGCATACATATCTTACAGTGTTAAGCATCATTTCCACAGATTCATTCGGAAGTCCCAGTATAATATGTGTAATATATGGTATGCCTGCATCATTTAGCGCTGATACCGCTTTATCATATACCGGTAAAGGGTAATGTCTTTTTATATATGAGGCAGTATCTTCGTGAATTGTCTGAAGACCAAGTTCTATCCATATAAATTTATCCTGTATGGAATACTTAGTATTTAATTCTGATAACATAGGCATTATTTTGGAACCAGCGGATATGGTTCCGGGCAGACCAAGGCAGTCAGGCCTTGTGGCAATGGATATTCCGATTACAGACGGGTGATTCAGTGCTTTTGTATATAAACTGTGTAAATATCCTACATCTGCGTATGTACATGTAAATGCCTGAAAATATATAATATATTTGTTGTCAGTAGTGTTGTCTGCAATGGCAAGTGCATCATTTAAAGAAACTGCAAAGTCACCGCTGCCGCCTTCACTACAGAAAATACAGCCTGTAGTATCAAGGGTTCCGTCTCTGTTAGGACAGTTAAAACCTGCGTCTACCGCTATCTTTTTATAAGTTCTTCCATAAGTATTTTTTAGGTATGCGCTAAGTGAGTAATATGGTTTTCCATACCACATGGTATTATTCATAATTAACCTCCGCTAATCTTTGAATTCGGTCATGTGTTTTCTGAAATGTATCGGACACATATTTCTTTGAAGAGAAGGATTAGCACGCTCCTTTATTGCAATCGCATCAAAGAAAGTTTTCCATAAAGAGGCCAGTCCGTCGTCATTATTATACATCTTTTCTAATTGCAAACTTTCTTCAGGCAGTATATGTCTTATATACCAGTCTCCGGATGCCGGATGTATGCCTGCCTCCATATGTATTTTATCATATATTATAAAAGATTCGGTATTTAATCTGTCAGCAAAATGAGGTGTTATAAGCGGAATAACGTGATTCTTTGGCTCAATTACGGAAATATATATGCCGTCTGTCTGTGAAAATCTGAGAAATTCCCTGAAAAAATGGGACTCGTTTCCCACGGCGCGGTTAATCTCAAATACCTGTTTTACCCATGGCACCTGCAAAGCGGACATAACGCCGGGACCTATGTGGAAAGCATATACAAGAAAATGATATGCGATATCTGCTTTGTCTGATTTGTCGGATAAAAGAACGTGAATTATACTGATATATACGGCAGAGGATATTTTTTTAATTATACTGTCTGCCGCAAGCGCAGCTTTTTTTGCATCTTCAATTATTTCTATATATTCGGAAAAAAGCTGCATTTCAGAAACGCAGTCAGGTGAAATCACTTCAAGGCGTATGTAATCATGGCCGTAACGTGATATTCCTGCCTCATATATACCGGTCATTATACCGTCTATTGTGTCGGGGCATCTGTATACTCTTACTGGTTTCATTGCATTAAACTCCTATTGTGGAATAAAATCAAACAAATGCATCTGTTTGTAAGTAATACTGCTTTCAGATGTATTATTTCTTAACAATGTGTCTTTGTTTATAAGCTGTTTTGTTATAAAATCCTCATCTATATGAAGTGCGTTTGAGAACATTTTTCCGCCGCAGGTTATGAAATAGACTGCGCGTCTAAGTACGACACCCATATTTTTCAAATCGTTAAAGCCTACCTTGCCCATGCGCCTCGCTTTAATTATTCTGCCGGCAGATTTTACGCCTATGCCGGGAACCCTGAGAAGCGTATCATAATCAGCGCGGTTGATTTCTACAGGAAAATCTTCCAGGTGTCCGAGAGCCCAGTCGCATTTTGGGTCAAGAAACGGATTAAAATTCGGGCGTTTGTCACTAAGCAGTTCAGATGCGGAAAAACCATAGTATCTCAAAAGCCAGTCGGCCTGATATAATCTGTGTTCACGGGCAAGAGGAGGACCGTCGGCAGGCGAGGGAAGTTCATCATCATTATTAACATTGATAAATGCTGAGTAAAACACGCGTTTTAAATCGAATTTCTGATATAATGCTTCGGTGACTGACATTATTTCAAAGTCAGTTTCGCCTGAAGCGCCGATAATCATCTGCGTACTCTGTCCTGCCGGCGCAAAGCCTCTTTTTGTAAGACTGTCGGACTGTCTGTGGAGAACAGCGGGTGACGATGGGGCAATCTTAGGCATATCAAACAGCACTTTAGAAGAAGTAAGATGGGGTTCCTTTTTGGCAAGGCGGTCTCTGGTGTAGCTGTAAGCGCTGTAATTTCCGCCTTTCATGCCAAGAAGCCTGCGGCTCTGGTCTATGCCGAGCTGAATCTGCCGCATGGGATTTAATATTGCATTGCGTGACTTGTTTGGAGCAAGCCTTTTTAAACCGTCTGCAGTAGGCAGTTCAAGGTTGATGCTCATGCGGTCTGCATACCATCCGGCAAGTTCAACAAGTTCGGAGGATGCGCCCGGTATTGTTTTACAGTGGATGTAACCTCCGAAATGATAATCTTCCCTGAGCATTTTAAGAGTCTGTATCATAAGTTCCATTGTATAATCAGGGGTATGAAGTATGCCTGAACTCAGAAAAAGCCCTTCTATATAATTTCTTTTATAAAATTCCATGGTAAGGCTGCATATTTCTTCTGGAGTGAATGATACACGCGGAATATCATTGGTTACTCTGTTAATACAATATTTGCAGTTATAGATACATTCATTTGTATATAATATTTTTAAAAGGGATATGCATCTTCCATCTGCAGCAAAGCTGTGGCATATTCCACATGCGCTTGTAGAGCCCATACTGCCCTTTTCAGCCTTTCTTTCCACACCGCTTGATGTGCATGCAACGTCATATTTGGCAGAATCTGCAAGTATTTTTAATTTATCATCTATATTGGCATTTTCAATAATTACCATACAAAACACATCCTTATACGAACATTTGTTCTATATAAGTATAGCATGTCAGATAAAAAAATACAAGCTGCATTGTAATAAAAAGATTAATTTGCTATAATATTATTTATCAAATTATTAATGGAGGAATGACAATGAGAAAAATATTGGTAAAAACAGTGTCATGGCTGCTTTGTGCCGTGTTGCTTGCAGGTATAGCCTGTCCGGATGGAAGCGTTTCACAGGCGGCTAAGGTTAAGCTTAATAAATCATCCGTTTCACTGAAAATTGGAGAGACTGTAAAGCTTAAAGTGAAAAATTACAAAAAGAAAGTAAAATGGGCGTCTTCTAATAAAAAGGTTGCAAAAGTAACAGCCAAAGGTGTTGTGAAGGCAAAAGCAGCCGGTAAAACAACTATTACGGCAAAGGCAGGTAAGAAAAAGATGAAATGTAAAGTTACCGTAAGTGAAGATGAAAGTAAAAAACAGGTAAATCAGACTGATACAACGGTGTCTGTGAATACTCCTGCGCCGGCAAATACGCCTGATGTTACCCAAAGTCCGACAAATGCGCCTGAACCTACTGCAACTCCTAAATATATGCAGGAAGGAGCATTTGTATATGATAAGCTCGATATTTCATGGATAGACCCCAATAAGCCAATGGTTGCATTTACCTTTGACGACGGGCCTGTAGGTTCATCTGATACAAGCTACAGCATGAGGATACAGAAAGCTCTTAAAGAGTACAATTTCCATGCTACATTTAATTATGTAACTGAGAAGCTTGGCACAGATGATATGAATAATGAAATCCTTACGGCTATGGAAAACGGACATGAAGTGGCTAACCATACTTCGCAGTGGACATCCCTAAGTGACACTCAGAAATTCCCTGACGGACAGGCAGTTGCAGATGAGATAGAAAAGTCGCGCAAGGCGCTTAGCGACCTTACCGGAATATCTGATTTTACCCTCAGGCCGCCGAACCTTGGCGTAAACGCACAGGTGCAGGATAATTGTAATGTGCCGTTAATAGGCTGTAGTATTGATAGCAAGGATTGGGATAAGGCAACAAAGGAACAAATTATTAGTAATGTTGAAAGAGCAAAAGATGGTGATATAGTTCTTATGCATGAAACATATGCTACTACTGCAGATGTAATTGAAGAATTAGTTCAATATTTTGCGGAACAGGGTTATCAGATTGTATCGGTTTCAGAACTTTTTGCAGCTAAGGATATTCCGTTATTTGCAGGGAATTATTATAATAAAGCCGAGTATATGGAGCCGAGGAATTAAATAATATATTTGAATGTATATAAAAAATTGGCAGGGATAACAGCCCTGTCAATTTTTTTGTACATACACTCAGGCGTCCGGAAGACATATATTAATGTAAGGGGGTTGTTGTTATGAATATCGCAGTGGTTGGCGGAGACTTGAGACAGTGCTATCTTGCGCGTACTCTGCTGTTAAGTGATTTTAATGTAAAAATCTATGACATTGAATGTGAAAGTGTATGCGGAAATATTAAGAATGAAAATAAGCTTGAAGATGCACTGGAAGGATGTGATGCAGTTGTACTTCCTACTCCGGTGACAGAAAAATGGTTATGCGTTGCAAAGATGATTCCGGAAAATACCATTTTATTCGGCTGGAATATACCGGATGGATTTAAATGTTTCAAGACATATGATTTTGGAGATATGGAGGAAGTTGCGCTGAAAAATGCTGTTGCCACTGCTGAGGGTACACTTGCGGAAGCGGTAAAGTACGGCAGGATTAACATATCGGGTTCCAAGTGCCTTGTTATAGGATATGGAAGGTGCGGAAGGGAAATAGTATCACGGTTTCATGCGATGGGAGCATACGTTACTGTAGCTGCAAGAAGCAGATATGCGAGAGATGATGCGGCGTTTCATGGAATGGATATATGTGATATGTTTGAACGTGAGGAGTATAAGAAATATGATTTTGTGATTAATACTGTACCGGCAAGAGTGTTAGGCAGAAAGGAAATTGACAAATTGAATGAAGACGTTGTGATTATTGACATTGCTTCAGTTCCGGGAGGTACGGATTTTATGTACTGCAGGGAACATAATATTACAGCGGTACACAGTCTTGGGCTGCCCGGAAAGTATTCACCAAAGACATCCGGAGAAATCCTTGGTAATGTCGTTGTGGAGGTGCTTGAGAAAATAAAAAATAAGGAGTAACAGGGGGAGTGTTTTTTGGAGTTAGCAAATTGTAATATAGGATTTGGAATAACAGGTTCATTTTGTACATTTGCTAAAATAAAAGAGGAACTTAAGAAACTGGCGGATACAGGAGCTGATATCACTCCTGTTTTTTCTTTCAATGCCCAGAAAATTAATTCGAGATTCGGTAGAGCAGATGAATTTGTAGCCGAAGTTGAAAAAATTACCGGAAAAAACGGTATGAAAACCATTGAACAGGCAGAAGTGATAGGACCCAATGATCCTTTTGACGTAATGGTAATAGCGCCATGTACGGGAAATACGCTTGCAAAACTGTGCAATGGAATAACAGACAGCCCCGTGCTTATGGCTGCAAAAGCTCATCTGAGAAATGGCAGGCCGCTTGTGATATCAGTATCTACCAATGATGCCTTAGGTATCAATTTTCATAATATCGGAATGATGATGAATATGAAAAATATTTATTTTGTGCCGTTTGGACAGGATAATTATATAAAAAAACCTAATTCAATGATAGCGGATGTATCAAAACTTGGCGATACGATTATTGAAGCTGTATCAGGAAAGCAGATACAGCCGGTGCTTATATGAGCAAAAGAAAAAACGGACTTGATTTAATCAGGCCCGTAATACATATGGATTCAGATTTCCCGCCTGATGTCATCGGGCCGTACTTTAATTCCGTTTAGTGTGACATGCTCGTTTACCTGTATAAGTATATATGGAATACCATCAATCATGACAGTTTCAATAAGGTCGCATCTTTTGGGATTTACTTTAATAGCTACATCAGCAGTTTTTATTTCAAGATTGCGCTTATTTGCAATATTGGATGCGGTAAATATAGTTTCAGTAGAGCCGGTATTTGAAGTAAAAGACTCGTCTGAGACGATTTGTTCATATTTTTTATCAAATATTTCAAGTTTTTCTTCTTTAATTCCGCTTTTTTCAAGCAGATGCCTTACATCATTTCTGTCTAGAGTTACCGGTTCAGGCATATCTTTTTGTTCCTCTATCATTTCATTTAGGTTATCATGTATATTTTTTACAGTATCAAAATTGCAATCTTCTCCGAGTGACTGTTCGACAATTGTCTGAAATGCAATATTCTGGCTTTTGCTGGTCATAGGATATCCGGTTGCAAACATATTATTGATAAAATCAGGCTGGGTATCTTCACTTTTCCTTGTGTAGTAAAGCATGGAATGTATGTCGGTGTTTCTGTCATTAAATGCAGGGAATAAGAATCCGTGCGCAGGCACGTCAACCAGCCAGTCGCGTATCCTCGTTTCAATTGTGCCTGCTTCAGCATTGTAGTAAAGAGCGGATTTCTCAAGCTTAACAGGACATATACAGCATATAAGATGTTCATATACATATACTGATGCATCGTCAAGATAATTGCCGTCGGTTGTAATGCCCGGTATGTCATATGCCGCGTCAGCAAGTATAATGTAATAGTTTTCTGAATAATTATAATATTCAATCACTTTGTTATAGAATTCGTTTATAAGCCCGTCATCCTTCAGACGGCTGTTTCTTAACTTTAACAGAAAATTCTGTGTGCCCCCTTCGCTTTCCTGTTCAGTGGGGAAATCCAGATTAATAAGATTTTTTCCGATTGTACCTGAAAGAGATGCCCTGAATATATTTATGTACTTGGACATTTCTTCTTCCTCAAGCGATAAAAATGCGTGCTTTATTGTAGTTTTTATATTTTTTTCAGCATCGACATAACAGCCGCAGAGCCTTCTTACATGGCAGTGTTCTTTATTAAATAATTTTCTTATTTCTGCAATTTCTTTTTTATTCATAATAATCCTCCCAAAAAGTAAAATACAGTATAGATAGTATCATATAATTACAGGGTTTTAAAGGAATAATTATTTGAAGAATTAAATAAAAATCATGTAAATTTTAGTAAAAAATATGTTATAATATAAAATATTAAATAAAAAGGAGGTGTAATATGTTACTCGATGAACTTGAATCCGGCAAAGTTTTCTATTTCTTCTCTGAAATTTCCAAAATCCCCCATGGCTCAGGTAATACAGAAGCGCTTGCCAGGTATTGTGTTAATTTTGCAGATGAGCGCGGGTTTAAGTCATATCGTGATGAATATGGAAATATAATGATTTTCAAAGACGGTACCAGTGGATATAAGCATAGTGAAAGCGTTATTCTTCAGGGACATCTTGATATGGTGTGCGAGAAAAGTCAGGGCTGCAATAAGGATATGGAGCAGGAAGGAATTGACATTATAATCGATGGGGAATATATGCATGCAGACGGAACTACCCTTGGCGGTGATGATGGAATTGCAATAGCTTATATACTGGCGCTGTTGGATGATGACAGTATAGAACATCCGCCTATAGAGGCATTGTTTACGACAGATGAGGAAATAGGACTCCGTGGGGCAAACGAGCTTGATGCATCGAGGCTTTCAGGCAGGAAACTCATTAATATTGATTCTGAGGAAGAGGGAGTTATAACTGCAAGCTGCGCCGGGGCAATCAGGATAAGCTGTAAGCTGCCTCTTATATATGAAAATGCAGAGGATGGTATGTGCGCTGTAAAAATTACGGCAGGAGGATTCATTGGCGGACATTCAGGAATTGATATTGGAAAAGAACGTAAAAATGCAGCGAAGATTCTTGCTGAATTTCTGTATGAAGTTGACAGGCATATCAGAATTGCCATAGCTGGTTTTGTATCAGGAGAAAGGCTCAATGTGATTCCGTCGTCTGCAGAATCGGTAATATGCATTAAACGTGAAAATATCAGACAGTTTGATGTCATTCTTGCTAAGTTTAATGCATGGCTGAAAGAGGCGTGCGCAGGAACAGAACCTAATGCCCTTGTAACGGCAGCAGATACAAGAGTTCCTGAAAGATATATAAGTGAAGCTGACAGCAGAAAGATGATAATGGCATTAATTAATGTTCCTAATGGGATTCTTGCAATGAATCAGGACATACCGTTTATGGTTCAGACTTCATCTAACCTTGGCAGCGTATCCGTTAAAGACGGACAATTAAATCTCGGTTTTATGATTCGCTCCAATACAAATTATGGTAAGACGGAAACCGTAAGACAGTTAAGATGTCTTATAGAAGGCATGGGCGGTGAAATGGCAGAAGAAGACGATTATCCTGCCTGGGAATATAAGCATACGTCAGCTCTTAGGGATGTGATGGTAAAAACGTATGAGGAAATGTATGGTAAAGAGCCGCTTATATGCACAATCCACGCCGGACTTGAGTGCGGAATCCTGGCGGAAAAACTTGATGGGGCAGACATGGTATCCATAGGGCCCAATATGAAGAATGTCCATACGCCTGATGAGAAACTTGAGATAAAATCTGTACAAAGATGCTGGCAATATCTTTTGCAGGTACTAAAAAATTTGAAATAATGTTTATAAGAAAGAGAGAGTGGAAGTATGATTAAAGATGGTTTTATGTACATAGCTGCGCTTATATTTATTGCAGCTGTCCTTGTGTGCCTGCCTAAAATATTCAAAGGAAAGACGGCAGAACGAATTTTTAAATTTGCGCCTCCGATAGTTCTTATTTACCTTGGACTTATGCTTTGCTGTACCGTTAAATTATGGAACCTTGAAGCTACGGGCGACGCATATAATGCATTGAAAAATCCTATTTTATATGCAATGTTATTCATTATGCTGCTTAGATGTGACCTGAAAAAGATTGTAAGGCTCGGACCAAAGATGCTGATTGGATTTTTCTCCGCCACCGTTTCAATTGGTCTGGGCTTCGTTATATCGTATGCTATTATGTCAAGAGCGCTGGGAACCGACGCATGGCAGGCGCTTGGAGCGCTCTGCGGAAGCTGGATGGGAGGCGGCGGCAACATGCTTGCAATACAGGCTGCCCTTGACGTCCCTGAAGATATGATGGCATACGCGCTTGTTATGGATTCAATATGCGCGACGCTTTATGTCATGTTTCTTTTGTGGGCTATCAACTTCTCTGATAAGTTTAACAAATGGACTAAAGCAGATACCAGCATTATTGACAGCGTAGGCGCGGAGCTTGAAGAAGAAGCAAAAGCCAATACCAAGCCGCTTGTATGGCGAGAATGTGAAACTTTTTCTGTAAATGATGTTATAAGAGGTCTTCTATGATAAAATAAATTATCATAAGGAGGCCT
>CANQEL010000014.1 GCA_947594855.1 uncultured Lachnospiraceae bacterium | reverse complement strand
CTTGGCTTATTCATCTGAGATATGAATTGAAAAATTCCTTGAAAAATAAGGAAAAAACACTTGACTAAATAGGGAGGCATTAAGATAAATGAAGAGGCATTTAGGGCGGAAAGTAAAACATATGGTGATAACTGTTATTCTATTGGTTGTTGCATTATCAGGAATATTTTTAATTAATAAGGATATTTTTGAAAATCATTTTATTACAAAACAGTCTGACAACATAGCGCATCATACCGCAGGAGAGGATAACGGCTGGAATCTTATACTGGTAAACCGCGATAATTATATTCCTGATGATTACAAAGTAGAATTAACAGAGTTATCAAACGGACAGAAAGTGGATTCGAGAATATATCCTAAGCTTCAGGAAATGTTTGATGAAGCAAGGAAAGAAGGACTTGGTTTATTTGTTGCAGCGGGATACAGGACCTGGGAAAAACAGCAGGAGCTCTTAGATGAAAAGATAAGAGAATATGAAAATGAGGGAAAGACGAAAAAAGAAGCTGAAAAACTTGCAAAAGAGTGGGTGGCAGTTCCGGGAACAAGCGAGCATCAGTTAGGTATTGCAGTTGATATTAATGCGGATACCGGAATAAGTACGAGGGATGAGGTATATGGCTGGCTTTCCAAAAATTCATATAAATATGGGTTTATACAGCGCTATCCTGCAGATAAAAAGGATATAACGGGAGTTATAAATGAACCATGGCATTACAGGTATGTTGGGGAAAAAGCAGCTGAAAAGATGCATTTTCAGGGAATATGTCTGGAAGAATATATAATGTCTTTAAAGTAGAATCTGACAAAATATACCCTTATTTTAAGGGTTAAAAATACTTGACATACCCTCAAAATAAGGGTATATTAATACTAATAAACATATATAATATCATATTATATATGTTTATTAGTATTATAAGGAACCGGAGTGAGAATTATGTATAAATATGCGCTGCCAAAACAATTAAAGGGAAAAGATATTAAAATAATAAGAAAAAAACTTAATCTGACACAGAAAGAATTTGCTGAATTTGTTAATATATCATACAAAACAGTTGAACGCTGGGAAGCGGGAAATAATGATATTACCGGTCCGATTGTAACTTTAACCAGATTGCTTGGTAATTATCCTTATATGGAAGAAGAATGGCGTATACCGGACAGAACATATCCGCTTAGACTATGGTATATGGAAGATAACAGGGTATGTACGATTATTGATGTAGATGAAAGAAACTGTAGGATAAAAATATATAATTATACAAATGATAATATATCCAGAGCATTTGGAAAAGAAGAACATCCCACATTTAAGGACTATGAGGAGTTTCTGGAGTCAAGATGTTTTCCGCGTACAAGGGATAAAATGAAACTGATGTTACGCGAGCTTGACCTGCCGTTTTATGATCCATTTATGATTATAGAAAAGACGGAGGGAAGAATGGCAGAGGATAATTACTGGATTAAGATTGAGAGGTAATCTACATGGTAGAATTATTTGAATCGGACATAAAAAATAACAACAGGCAATCATCAAAAGGTAACCAGCTGAAATGGAATAAAGGTAATGTATGGTATAAAGCTGATTATACGGGTTATGAAGGACTGACAGAATATATAGTATCAAAACTTTTAGGTTACAGCGATATGAAGCAGGATGAATATGTGGATTATGAAACAGAAAAAATAGTTTATAATAACAATTCATATCTGGGTTGTGTGAGCAGAAATTTTCTTCCTGAAGGCTGGAAAATGATTACTCTTGAACGGTTGTTCAAAAATATGTATGGAGAAAGCCTGACTAAGGCGGTATATAAAATTGAAAATTATACTGACAGGGTGGAGTTTGTGGTTAGTAATATAATGCGAATTACAGGGCTTAATGAGTTTGATGTATATTTCAGTAAGATAATGACAATAGATACTCTGTTTCTTAACGAAGACAGGCATATGCATAATATCGCAGTATTAACGGATGAAAAAGGAAAATATCAGTATTGCCCTGTATTTGATAATGGCTCTGCACTTTTATCAGATACAACAATGGATTATCCGATAGGCGGTTATATAGAAGAAATGATACAATCTGCAAAGGCAAAAACGATATGTCAGGATTTTGACGAGCAGTTAGATGTAGTTGAGCAGGTGTGCGGCTGCCATATAAAATTTAATTTTCACAGAAAGGATGTAGAAAAACTGTTAGAAGAAGAACCGTATTATGATAAAAATGTAAAAGAAAGAGTAAGGGATATTATAATGAGCCGCACAAGAAAATATCAATATTTGTTTTAACTATTATTTACTTGTCTTTTGACTGAAACATTGTTAGAATATAATATGGTTATAAATAACAATTTTCTTAAGGAAGGAAGAAAAAAATATGAAAAAGAAAATAATCGCAGTTATTCTGATGGCAGTATGCGCTGTTTCAATGACAGCATGCGGAGGCTCCGGCGGTAGTAAAGCTGCAAAAGTTATCGACATTGACCTTACTGATGAGGACTATGCTTTCGGTATTGACAAAGACCAGCCGGAACTTTTGGAGAAAGTAAATGATTTTGTAAAGAAAATTAAAGAAGATGGAACGCTTGAAGAGGTATGTGACAAGTATTTCAGCGACGGTGAGCCTGAGGCAGTAACTTCTGCTGAGCTTGATACTTCAAAAGACCAGCTCGTAGTAGCCACCAATGCAGCATTTGAGCCTTTTGAATATACCCAGGGCGACAGCTATTACGGAATTGATATGGAGATTGCGGCGCTGCTTGCCAAAGATCTTGGAATGGAGCTTGTTATCCAGAATATGGAGTTTGATGCCGTATGCCTTTCAGTAGGACAGCACAAGTGTGATATTGCAATGGCAGGACTTACAGTAAATGAAGAAAGAGAAGAGTATGTTACTTTCAGCGAACCGTATTATAAGGCTTCTCAGAGGCTTATCGTGCCCGGAGAGGATACAACGTTTGATAAATGTACGGATGCTGCTTCGGTTGAAGAACTGTTAAATAAACTTACTGATAGTGATTCAATAGGAGTCCAGTCAGGAACAACAGGACAGTTTTATGTAGAAGGTGATGAAGATTGGGGATTCGCAGGGCTTCCTGCAAAGTGTGTTCCTTACCGCAATGGTTCGCTTGCAGTACAGGATATGATTAATAATAATATAAAATATGTAATTATTGATGCAGCGCCTGCTGAGGCTATTACTGAATCAATTAATGCAGTACAGTAAATTTTGCATATCATACATATAGATTGGAAAAACAGACATGGGAAATTTTGGACTTAAAATAAATAATTTTATTAATATATTTGTGAACCAGAATGGCTATGTGAAGGTAGCTGAAGGTCTGAAAAACACTGTTCTGATTGCTGTAAGCGGACTTATTATAGGTATCATAATAGGAACGCTTATTGCAACGGTACGTGTATTTCCAAAATACCATCTTCTGCCGAGGATACTGAACGGATTCTGCAGCTTTTATGTGGCTTTGTTTCGTGGGACTCCGATGGTAGTACAGCTTTTGGTATTTTATTATGTAATGCTTCCTATTATAGGGGTTCATCTTACCGGAGTGAGAGTATCCATGATTGTGTTTGGGTTAAACAGCGGGGCTTACATATCTGAGATAATGAGAAGCGGTATCCAGTCGGTAGACCCGGGACAGATGGAAGCCGGACGCAGTGTAGGGCTGGGCTTTGGAGTTACAATGTGTAAAATAGTAATTCCCCAGGCTGTAAAAAATATTCTTCCTACACTTGGTAATGAGTTTATTACACTGATTAAGGAGACATCTGTAGTAAGCTTTGTGGGAGCAGCAGACCTCTATGTTGCATTTAATTTAATCGGAAGCAACAGTTATGAGTTTATGGTGCCTTATCTTGTAATGGCGCTTATTTATATAGTGCTTGTACTGTTGATTTCACTGCTTATTAAATTGATGGAAAGGAGCCTTAAGAAAAGTGATAGACGTAATTAATCTTGAGAAAAGCTTCGGTGATGTTAAGGTTCTTAACGGAATCAGCATTACAATCAATAAAGGCGATATAGTAGCGGTCATAGGGCCGTCAGGTTCCGGAAAAAGTACATTTTTAAGGTGTCTCAACTGTATGGAGGACCCAACGGGCGGAAGTATTATTTTTAATGGTGTGGATATTGCGGATATGAGCGTGGATATAAATATACACCGCCGGCACATAGGAATGGTATTCCAGCACTTTAATCTGTTCAACAATAAGACGGTTCTGGAAAATATTATGCTGGCTCCGGTTTATGTTGCATGTAAAGATATGAAGAAGGATAAAGGGAAAAAACGCACGAAGAGACAGATTAAAGAAGAGGAAAGAGAAAAGGCAATGAAGCTGCTTAAGCGTATCGGTCTTGAGGACAAAGCGGATGTGTATCCTTCAACACTTTCGGGAGGACAGAAACAGAGAGTAGCAATTGTACGGTCGCTTGCAATGAACCCGGATGTGATTCTGTTTGACGAACCTACTTCGGCGCTTGATCCTGAAATGGTCGGTGAAGTGCTTGAACTTATGAGAGAACTTGCAAAAGAAGGAATGACAATGGTGGTTGTTACCCATGAAATGGGATTTGCAAGAGAGGTAGCCAACAGAGTTTTGTTTATTGATGAAGGAAAGATTAAAGAGGAAGGAAGTCCTGAAGAATTTTTTGGTAATCCTAAAGAGCCAAGACTGGTGGATTTCCTGTCAAAAGTATTATAATTATACAAAAAATATTAAAAAATTACATTTCCCGGGCAGATAATTGCTGTCCGGGTGATTTTTTTACACAACTACGTTACATTTGGCTGATATAATTAGTGTGGGAGGTTTTAATATGCAAAAAATACTGATTGTAGAAGATGAAGAGCCCATATCAAATCTTATTAAGATTAATTTGCAGGATGAGGGCTATGAATGTACCTGTGCATATACGGGAAAAGAGGGAGCAGATTATATAGAAAAGGAAGTCTTTGATTTGGTGCTTTTGGATATTATGCTGCCGGAGATAAGCGGTTATGAACTGTTGGAGTATATTAAGCTTGTTGAGATGCCGGTTATTTTTCTTACGGCAAAAGGTACTGTTGAGGATAAAATTAAAGGCTTGCGTTCAGGTGCGGATGATTATATAGTAAAACCTTTTCAGATAGGGGAACTTATTGCAAGAGTGGAAGCAGTACTCAGACGGTATGGTAAAATCAATAAAAAGCTTGTATTTGCGGATGTGGAACTGGATTTGGTTTCAAGGGTAGTGTTAAAAGACGGAAAGCAGATAGACCTTACTATAAAGGAATTTGACCTTCTTGCAGAGCTTATCCAGAATAAAAATGTTGCCCTGTACCGTGACAGGCTGTATGAAAAGGTATGGGGAGAAGAATTCCTTGGGGATACAAGGACTCTGGATTCCCATATACTTAGGCTCCGCAGAAAACTTAACTGGGAAAACCGTATTAAAACAGTATTCCGTGTAGGTTACCGTCTGGAGGATATAGAATGAAACTGTTTCATAAAATATTCCTGTGTTTTATAGTTATATTCGGAATCACATTTTATGTGGTGGGGTATCTTCTGATTAACTTTTCATATGAAAATGCTATAGAACAGGGAAAACAGTATGCATTTCAGGAATTTCAGTATAATAAATATATTCTGCAGTCTTTTCTTTATCTGGACAGTGATTTTATGGAGAAGGAAAATATGGGACTGGAAGTGGATGCAAAGCAGAATTTTACTGTTCCGGTAGCAATATACAAATCGGATAAGGAGTGTATATATTCTGATTTGGAGACGGAACCTGTACTTTCAGATGCGGAGGATGCTAATGATGACAGTATAGCGTATCAGGTAATAAGTTCGGGAAATAAAAGCGTTATTCTGGTATCTGATTATGTGAAGCAGGATGATGCAGAGGGTTATCTGGTTACGCAGACTGACATAAGCAGTCTTGTAAGCACACAGGACAGTATGGTTTCCTATTTTCAGAAAATATATCTTATAATAATATGCTGCGCTTTTCCGGTGATTTTTATTCTCAGTGGTCTGCTTGTAAGACCGATAAAGAGAGTAAGCAAAGCTACAGGCCGTATTGCAGAAGGCAACTACAAAGATAGAATCAAGGTATCCGGACATGACGAGGTGAGCGAACTCGCTGCTAATTTTAACCGTATGGCTGAGGCTGTAGATGAAAAAGTGACGGAATTATCTGATATTGCCCACCAGAAGGAGGACTTCGCCGCAAATTTTGCGCATGAATTAAAAACGCCGCTGACTTCGGTAATAGGTTATGCCGATATGATGTACCATAAAGACCTTTCACGGGAGGAGGTAAAAAGCGCGGCAGGTTATATACTCAGCGAGGGTATGAGGCTTGAAGCGCTGGCTCTTAAGCTGATGGATTTGTTTGTGATGGATAGGCATGATTTTGTAATGGAGGAAATGGAGGTATGCGAACTTTTTGAAGATTTGAAACAGGGAATAGAACCTGTATGTGAAAAATATGGTGCAAAATGCCATATTGATATGGACAGAGGCAGTATAAAAGCAGATTATGATCTGTTTAAGACAATGATACTAAATCTGGTTGATAATGCAGTAAAAGCAGATAGCAGGGATATATGGATTATGGGTGAGTCAGTAGAAGGTGAATATATAATTACCATAATGGATAACGGTAAGGGGATTCCTCCCGATGAACTGGGAAGAATTACTGAAGCGTTTTATATGGTAGATAAATCAAGAGCGAGAAAACAGCATGGGGCGGGTCTTGGAATGGCGCTTGTATCAAAGATTGTGGAAATATGCGGCGCCGCAATGAATATAGAAAGTGATGGACATACAGGAACAAATATAAGGCTTGTGTTTGCACGGGAAGGGATAAATGATGATTAAAGGACATATTCATACATTTTTTTCAATTATTTTTGCAATAGCATTTATATATGGAAGCATGCTATGTATGAATGTTATTTTAAAGCAGAGACAGAACGCATTTTTGAATGAAAGCGGAGTTACTACTGTGCAGACACCTGTAAAAGCATGGCAGGAGCTGGCTGATAATGAGGCTGATAGTTATAGTAAAAATGATAATTCTACAGAAGTATTATCAAGTGCTCAGATAAAAGATGCCGTAGACAGCTGGAATAACAGGAGCGCAGATGTGCTGCATAGTCCGGTTAAGGGACAGATATCCATGGAAGAAGCAATTGATAATGGTAAGGAATGGCTTAAAAATATGGGAGTTGACGGGGTAACCGAATCATATGTAGATGAAAAAGTCGTAAATGAAGCAAAAACAGGACAAGGTTCGTTATCTGTGGAGGCGGATACTGTTGCATATGCGACGCTCAGCTATGCAATTACGGGGACAGGAGATAAACAGGTGGAGTTAAGTAAACTAGCGGAACCCTATAACAGTTTTTGGACAGTGCAGCTGGAAAAAACGGGCATTAATGCAGTTTTGTATGTCAATGCAGTTACAGGCAGCGTATGGGGAGCGGAATTAAACGAAAAGTATAATTCGGGAGAATTTAAACCAGATTATAATAAGATTGAGAAATTCTGGAATCTTGCGGGAATGGAATCTACAGATTCCGACTGGCTGAATGTGAGTGAAAAAGATACGAAGGCTATATATGAATCAAGTGCAGAGCCTGTGTATGCCGTAATGAATTATAAGCGCCATTATATGAATACTGTTGTATCCGAATATACCAAAGAAAAAAAATATATTGAGTATGTGACGGTAGAATACAGGCTTGAAACAAAATGATTAAATTTTACAACTATGTCAGAACTTTACTGAAAGTAAGTGACAACAT
Organism: uncultured Lachnospiraceae bacterium; assembly: GCA_947594855.1. Taxonomy (GTDB): domain Bacteria; phylum Bacillota; class Clostridia; order Lachnospirales; family Lachnospiraceae; genus V9D3004. The sequence goes on along the minus strand of CANQEL010000014.1, from coordinate 51,422 downwards.
TTGTATAAAATATAGATACCATACATGAAAGGGGTATCTATAATAGGATGAAGAAAAACATTATAATCATGATAATTTTCATGGTAATTTTTAGTTTTTGCGGATGTACAAAAAAAGAGGAGACAGTAGTAGAAGAAAGGTTTTATACGGAAACTGCACAACCGGAGCAGACGCAGGAGGCAGTACTTCCGGTAATGGAAAGCATAGATATATCAGATAAAGATGAGCATAATTTTTTAAGTGTAGGAAAACCCGTAAAACGTACCAAAAAAGAAGTTACTAAACAACTTAAACGCATGGGTGAAGCCGATAATGTGATAAAAGAAATATATGATAACAGGTTATATTATCCGGATAATATGCTTGAGGCGCTGGCAAATAATCCTGAAATGAAAGATTTCGTATACGGTTATCTGAGACGGGATACGGTTTCAACAGATAAAGGGCTTACTAAAAAAGAGAAAAAAGAAAAATTTCCATTGTTTTTACAATGGGATGAAAGATGGGGATATGAGCCATATGGTGATGACAGCAATATAGGGCTTGCAGGATGCGGTCCTACGTGTTTGTCAATGGTTATGTATTACCTGACGGGCAATGACTGGCTTACTCCTGATGAAGTAGCGGGATACAGTATGAAAAACGGCTATTATATGGAAGGAACGGGAACTGCCTGGGCTCTGATGGAGGATTTGCCTGAACTTTATAATATAAATGTAACAAAACCTGAACTTTCCGAATCTGCGATTAAAGGAAAAATTGACAGTGGCAAATTAATTATATGCGCAATGAGGGAAGGAGATTTTACTGTTTCAGGGCATTTTATAGTAATATATGGATATGATGATGATGGTTTTATGGTAAATGATCCTAATTGTATTGCGAGGAGTAAAAAGCAATGGAGCTATGATGAAATCAGCTGTCAGATAAAAAGTATATGGGCTTATGGCTGGTAAGAATCCTGTTATTATAAAATTATGAGATAAAGTTGTTTGTGAAAATATACTGATAATTTATGTAGTATTTTATATGTTTTGATGAAAATTATAAAATAGCATAACAGAGACTTTACATATTACAAAATCACTGATATAATTATATTACAATAAATCAGGAGGTGAGGTTATGGCATTAACAAATGATGACAGGTTATTCATGACACAGTTATTTGATATAAAGCTTGAGCCAATAAAACAGGATGTAGATAAACTTAAAGAGGATGTGAATTCACTTAAAGAGGATGTGAGTTCACTTAAAGAGGATGTGAGTTCGCTTAAAGAGGATGTAGGTTCGCTGAAGGAGGAAGTGGGTTCACTGAAATACAGGATGAGTTCAGTGGAAAAAGATGTTAGTTACCTGAAATTTCAAAATGAAAATGAGATAATACCGCGTCTGCAGAATATAGAATCCTGTTATATATCCACATACAGGAGATATGTTGAAAAAACGGAACAGATAGATGAGATGAAACAGGATGTGGATGTCTTGAAAACAGTAGTCGCAGAGCACAGTCAGATATTGAAAAATATATCGTAAAATATAAATTCCAGTATATAAAGTGCAGTAACAGACCTATAAAGATGCAAGTGTTTATCGATGATATATCCCTTGCATCTTTTTAATTGCTTCATTATTATAACTATAGCGGTATGCGGATAAGAATAAAGAATATCTTCTTGACGGGTAATTATATGAGGTGTAAGATATACTATAGAAATTTACTAAATGAAAAATTTTGGCAAATGGAGGTATGGATATATGGAACACAAGGATATTGACTGGTCAAATCTTGATTTCAGTTACAGAAAAACTAATAAAAGATATGTAGCTGATTACAAGGACGGAGCATGGAATGAAGGCGCTCTGGTTGAGGATGATACAATTACCATGAGTGAGTGCGCTGGAGTTCTGCAGTATGCGCAGACTGTATTTGAAGGGCTTAAAGCTTACACTACTGAGGATGGAAGAATTGTAACATTCAGGCCTGATCTTAATGCTGAAAGGTTGGAGGCATCTGCAAAGCGTCTTGAAATGCCGGTATTCCCAAAAGACAGATTTATTAAGGCTGTGGATGAAGTAGTCGGAGCCAACAGAGAATTTGTTCCTCCATATGGTTCAGGAGCTACGTTATATATAAGACCATATATGTTTGGTATATCGCCGGTAATAGGAGTAAGCCCTGCAAGGGATTATCAGTTCAGGGTATTTTCTACACCGGTAGGCCCGTATTTTAAGGGCGGTGCCAAACCTATTACTATTAAGGTAAGTGATTTTGACAGAGCTGCGCCGCATGGCACAGGCAATATCAAAGCAGGACTTAATTATGCAATGAGCCTTCATGCAATAGTAACTGCGCATAATGAGGGATATGATGAGAATATGTATCTTGATCCGGGAACCCGCACAAAGGTTGAAGAAACAGGCGGTGCTAATTTCCTGTTTGTAACGAAGGACAATAAGATTGTAACACCTAAATCAGACAGTATACTTCCTTCAATTACAAGAAGGTCACTTGTATATGTAGCAAAGGAGTATCTCGGTCTTGAAGTTGAAGAAAGACCTGTATATCTTTCGGAAGTAGGAGATTTTGTGGAATGTGGACTATGCGGTACTGCAGCAGTTATATCACCTGTTGGAAAGATTGTTGACCATGGCAGGGATATATGCATGGCAAGCGGAATGGATGATATGGGTCCTGTCACAAAAGAACTGTATAATACGCTTACAGGTATACAGATGGGCCGTATAGATGCGCCTGAAGGCTGGATTCATGAGATTAAGAATTAATATGGTTTATGTGAATAATAAAAGATAAGTGATGGGACATATGTCTTTTGGTACGCATATGTCCCATTTGTAGGTTATGTATGAATGGAGGTTTTAAAGTGGGATACAGAAAGGTACCGGTATTTGCCGTTATGCTTTTAACGATTGTCGTATTGGCAGCAGGATGTACACGTAAAGCGGACAAACTGTATAAAGATGGATTATCTCTTTATGATAATGGAAAATATGAAGAGGCAATGAAATGTTTTGAGGGAGCAATAGACAGCAATCCGGATAAAGCAGAATATTATATAGCCTGCGGTAAATCACTGACTGCCCTTGGAAGATATGATGAGGCAAGGGAAAAATTTATAGATGTTATACGTGATACGGACAATAAGATAGTACGTGAAAATAATAAAAAAGCATATATGGGCATTGCCATGTCATATTATCAGAGCGGTGTATATGACCAGGCTAAGGCATATCTTGAAATTGCACTTAAAAATAAGGAACTGCCGTCGCTTGACGGAGATATAAATGCTTATATAGCAGAGTGTGATATGTATCTGTTTGATTATGACTCAGCATTAAAAAAATGGAATGAAATTATAGGTAAAAAATCAAAAAATGCCGCATATTATCTTGGAAGGGCAAAAGTAAATACTGCGCTTGGATATTCAGAGGATGCGCAAAATGATTACAGGAGCGCCATATCAGAAGATAAAAAATGTTATTCCGCCTATATAGGACTGTATCTTATGTTGTCTGAAGAAGGTAATACTGAAGGCGCGTCGGAAATATTTAATACTGCCCTTAAACTGCTTGAAAAGGATGAGAATAGTATTTTTTATAAATCGGTATTATATTATTACGGCGGAGATGCTGACAAGGCGCTTGAAGGATTTAATAAAGCCCTGGAAGCAGGCAATAATGAAGCATATTATTATATTGGAAGGATAAATCAGGATAAGAATAATTATGAAGAAGCAGTGTCTGATTATGAAAAATATAGTGAAAACTGTCCTGCAGATATAAGCGCTGATTATTGTAACCAGTATGCAGGCTGTCTTTTGGAACTTGGGCGTTATGATGACGCAAAGGAATGGATATCAAAGGGAGTGCTTATGGCAGCGGGAAGTGTCCGGCAGAAACTTATGTTTAATGAAGTAGTCGTGTATGAGAAACTTGGTGATTATACTACTGCTGAACAGAAAGCCAAGGAGTACCTTGAAGTTTATCAGGATGAAAATATGGAAGAAGAGTACGAATATATAAAGACAAGATATAAGGAAAAGAAGGATGCAGAATAATTTGAGTGAAAGGGTTTTACTTGTAGGGGTATCTTTGGGAAAGGAAGAAGAGACCAGACAGTCTCTTTTGGAACTTGCGGAGCTGTCGTCAACAGCGGGCGCTGAAGTTGCGGATATTGTTATACAGAACAGAGAACAGATACATCCGGGAACTTATGTTGGAAAAGGTAAGCTTGAAGAGATAAAAGAAATCATAGCGGATAAAAGTATAGATACCGTTGTGTGTGATGATGAGCTTTCACCTGCCCAGCTTCGTAACCTGAATGATTATTTTGATATAAAAGTTATAGACAGGACTATTATGATACTGGATATATTCGCAATGCGCGCTGTTACAAGCGAGGGCAAAATACAGGTTGAACTTGCCCAGCTTAATTATAATCTGTCGCGTCTGGTAGGACTTAGGAATTCTCTGTCACGTCTGGGAGGAGGTATAGGAACCAGAGGACCGGGAGAAAAGAAACTTGAAATGGACAGGCGTCTGATAAGGGATAGGATATCTGCATTAAATCACGAGCTTGAAAATGTAAAAAGAAGCAGGGAGGTATCCAGAAAGAAAAGGAATGAAAGTAAAATACCTCTTGTAGCCATAGCAGGGTATACCAATGCGGGTAAATCTACACTTCTTAACAGGCTGACAGGAGCAGGTATACTGGAGGAAGATAAGCTTTTTGCAACGCTTGACCCTACTACAAGAATATATAAGTATGAAAACGGGCAGCAGATTCTTCTTACTGATACGGTTGGATTTATTAATAAGCTGCCGCATCATCTGATTAATGCGTTCAGAAGTACCCTTGAGGAAGCAAAGTATGCAGACATTATCCTGCATGTCGTTGATATAAGCAATCCGCGCGCGGAACATCAGATGGATGTAGTATATGATACGCTTAAGACTTTGGGAGTCATTAATAAAAATATAATCACAGTTTATAATAAAACAGATAAACTTAAAGATGAAATAATACCGGGAAGAGATAAAAGAAGCGATATGACGGTAAGGGTATCTGCAAAAACAGGCGCAGGGCTGGAACATATGATGGATTGTATGATTGAAGTATTATATGGCGGCATGGGATATATAGAAAAAGAAGTCAGATATTCTGATGCCGGAAAAATTCAGATGGTGCGCACATATGGACAGCTTTTATATGAAGAATATACTGAAAACGGAATATTTATAAAGGCAAGGGTGCCTAAAGATATGTTGAATTATTTCTTATAATGTATCATATATATAATCTGAATAAATCTGACGGTTAGTTATATATATGTACAAAAAAATACCTTTTGTTATTTTAAGTATTCTTATTATTCTTATGTGCAGTCTGTGGGAATATAATGTTGGTTATAAAAATTATACTGATAAGGCGCTTGATGTTGATGCCGAAAATGGTGCTTCATCTAAAAGTACTGAAAAGAAAACCGCATATATTACCTTTGATGACGGACCGAGCAATCTTACGGATAAAGTTCTTGATATTCTTGAAGAAAATGATGTACATGCTACATTTTTCCTTATTGGAAATCAGATAAATAATAATACGAAACATACGCTTGAGAGACTTATAAAAAATGGAAATCAGATAGGAGCGCATACTTATTCGCATGAAGCAAATGCTATTTATGTAAGTGCAGATTCATATTATAATGATATTATGCAGGCGGAAAAAACAATTATTATGAACACGGGCGTTGCACCGCTTGTATACAGATTTCCCTGGGGCAGCAGCAATGCTTATATAAAACCATACAGAAAAGAGATTATTGGACGTCTTGCAGTGAAAGGACTTAATTATTGTGACTGGAATGTAAGCGGGGAAGATTCGGTAGGCCATCCTTCTGCATCCCAGATTATTGCGAATGTCAAATCTAATTATTCAAAATATAATGAACCGGTTATTTTATTACATGATTCAGCAGGAAATAAACAAACTGTTGAGGCGCTTCCGAGTATAATAAAAATGTATAAGGAAGCCGGCTATGATTTTGGAACTATAAGTGAGAGAAGCAAAATATATCAGTGGAAACTTAATTAACGTATTAAGTAACAGACTGTATAATCCATACATATAATATTAATGATACATACGCATATATAAAGGAGATTGTATGGATTACGGAAAATTGAGGGTATATGTTACGACAGAAAGGCAGAACAGGCCTGTAGAAGGCGCAACCGTAAGGATTACAAGTGAAAATGAGCCTGAAAATACTATTGAAGAGATTACCACCGACCAGAATGGACAGACGCCGGAAATAGAACTTGAGGCGCCTCCTCTTGAATATTCAATGCAGCCTGGAGCTAATAAGCCCTATTCTGAGTATACTATATATATTACTGCTCCGGGATATGAGACTATGGAAGTAAACGGCGCAGAGATATTATCAGGAGAGTTGGCGATTCAGAATTCGAGGTTAATACCTGTAGAACCTGAAAATCCCGAAAGCGCCGAATTATTTGTTATACCGGACCATACTCTCTGGGGTGATTATCCGCCTAAAATAGAAGAAGATGAGATTAAACCGGTAAATGAATCCGGAGAAATAGTACTTAGCAGGGTGGTTATTCCCGAATATGTGGTAGTACATGACGGACCTCCTAATGATGCCGGCTCACAGAATTATTATGTAAGATATAAGGATTATATTAAAAATGTTGCCAGCAGTGAAATATATGCTACATGGCCTGAGGAAACGCTTATTGCAAATATTCTGGCAATACAGTCGTTTACACTTAACAGAGTTTATACGGAGTGGTACCGGAACAAAGGGTATGATTTTACGATAACGTCATCAACTGCATATGATCATAAATGGATACCGGAAAGAAATATATTTGACAGTATATCTGATGTGGTTGACAGGATATTTTCAAGTTATCTTTCACGACCTGATGTTGCGCAGCCGATACTTACACAATATTGCGACGGAAAACGTGTTACATGCCCTGGCCTGTTATCGCAATGGGGTTCAAAGGAGCTTGGAGATCAGGGCTATTCTGCAATAAGTATTCTGCAGAATTATTATGGAAGTATGATATATGTAAACAGTACTGAAACAATATCGGGAATACCGTCATCATGGCCTGGAACAAATCTGGTAAACGGAAGTTCCGGTGAAAAGGTAAGACAGCTTCAGAATCAGTTAAATACAATAGCGGGAGCATATCCGCTTATACCGCTTATATCAGTAGATGGAATATACGGTCCGTCTACAGCCAATGCAGTCAGTGTATTTCAGGGAATATTCGGACTTCCGCAGAATGGAATAACGGATTTTCCGACATGGTATAAAATATCCGAAATATATGTTGCGGTAAGCAGAATTGCAGAATTTATGTAAGTTAAGGGAAAAAATAAGGTGAAATTTTACGGGGGAAGCATTTTTAATATTTGCTTCCCTTAAAATTTATCAGGAATTCCTTGAATAATTTATATTGTGTACTATAATAATTGTTAAAATGTGCATATGGAGGAATGTGGACAAATGAAAACATACAAAAAATACATCATGCCATATTTGTACGCATTTATACTGGGACCTATAATGATGATTGTCGAGGTTATAGGCGAGGTAGTTATGCCAAAGCTTTTACAGCTCATAATAGATAATGGCGTGAATGGTGACGGTGGAACGGCATATATAATAAGGATGGGACTTCTTATGGTTCTTACAGCCATACTCATGCTGCTTGGCGGCGTCGGAGGCGCTTTTTTTGCTTTTAAGGCGTCAATTAATTTCGCAGGAGATCTTAGACAGGATGTATTTGAAAAAGTACAGCAGTTTTCTTTTGCAAATATCGAAAAATTTTCTACAGGTTCGCTTGTGACAAGGCTTACAAACGATATTACCAACATGCAGAATGTCGTTGCAATGGCGCTCAGGATGCTTCTTCGTGCACCGGGTATGCTTATAGGCGCCCTTATAATGGCGTTTATGATGAATGCAAGTCTTGCCGTTGTGATTCTTATTGTTATACCGCTTCTTACGATAACAATATTTGTCGTAATGAAAAGTGCATTCCCAAGGTTTAATACAATGCAGAAAAAGATTGACAGGCTTAACAGCGTTGTTCAGGAAAATATAACAAATGCAAGGGTTGTCAAATCCTTTGTACGCGAAGACTTTGAGATAGACAAATTTTATCAGTCAAACGAAGATTTAAGAAAAAAGAGTATGGATGCTCTTAGACTGGTTATTCTTATCATGCCTGTCATGACGGTGGCAATGAATTTAACAACTATAGCTATTGTGTGGTTTGGCGGTAACCAGATACTTTCAGGAGTTATGCCTGTGGGCGAACTTACGGCATTTACGACATATACTGTACAGATACTTATGTCGCTTATGATGGTTTCGATGATTCTAATTAATGGTTCAAGGGCGCTTGCTTCCTCAAACCGTATAAAGGAAGTGCTTAATACAGAAATAGACCTTAATGATGATGTTGTAAGAAGTGAAGTGCTTGCAGGAAAGAAAGAGGCTCCTAAAGTAACTGACGGGGAAATAGAGTTTAGAAATGTATCTTTCAGATATTATAAAAATAACAAAAATAATGTGCTTAACAATATAAGTTTTAGAATTAAGCCGGGTCAGATTGTCGGAATTATAGGTTCAACGGGTTCAGGAAAAACAAGCATGGTACAGCTCATTCCGAGACTGTATGATGCAGATGAAGGCGAAGTGCTTGTAGACGGTATCAATGTAAAAGAGTATATGCTTGATGACCTTAGAAATGCCGTTGCCATGGTACTTCAGAAAAATGTACTTTTTTCAGGAACCATAGAAGATAACTTAAGGTGGGGAGATGAAAACGCCTCGCAGGAAGATATTAAGAGGGTTGCCGGATATGCGCAGGCTGACGGATTCATAACTTCTTTCAGTGATGGGTACAATACGTATCTGGAACAGGGCGGCGTCAACGTATCAGGCGGGCAGAAGCAGAGATTATGTATTGCAAGGGCGCTGCTTAAACATCCTAAGATACTTATACTTGATGACAGTACGAGTGCAGTTGATACGGCTACGGAAGCAGCAATAAGGGCTAATTTCCTTAAAGAGATTCCCGATACAACCAAGATTATTATTGCGCAGCGTATATCTTCGGTAATAGACGCTGATATGATACTCGTAATGGATGAAGGCAGTATAGCCGGATGCGGTACGCATGAAGAACTTATAGAAAACTGTGATACATATAAGGAGATATATTATTCACAGATGGAAAAGGAGGCTGTGGCAGTATGAGTGAAACAAAAACTGTAAAGCCTTCGGGTGATATGAATAGAAGAGGTCCGGGATTTGGCCCCGGTTCAGGAAGAAGAAGAGGAGCGGGAAAGCCGGTTGAAAAACCGGGAGATACTTTACATGCAGTTAAGAGGCTTTTTGGATATATAAGCCACGAAAAAGCGGCGCTTGCGGTTGTGTTTGTATGTGTTATACTTAGTTCTGTTACAGCGCTGGCAGGCTCATATCTGTTAAGGCCTATTGTTAATACTCTTGCAGAAGATATAAAGACATTGGTAACGCTTGCTGCAAATAAAGAGGAATATACCATGGCGGCAGCTGCAAGTGTCAGGCATCTTGTAATGGGAATTGCAAAAATGGCTGCGGTATATGCAGTCAGTGTCGTTGCAACGTATACCCAGGCAAGAATTATGATAGGCGTATCGCAGAAGGCTATAAGAAGTATAAGGAGTGATCTTTTTAATAAAATACAGACGCTTCCAATCAGATTTTTTGATGAAAGAAATACCGGAGAGATAATGAGCCGTTTCACTAATGATGTGGATGCAGTCGGCGAAATGCTTAATAACTCGGTTACACAGCTTATAAGCGGTACGGTTACCATTATTGGAACGCTGGCGCTTATGATATATACGAACTGGATACTTACGGTAATTACACTTTTGTTTATACCTTTTATGCTTAAGGCGGGCGCAACCATAGCAAAAAGGAGCAGAAAGTTTTTCAGGGCGCAGCAGTCGGCGCTTGGAGCAATAAACGGCTATATTGAGGAAACGGTAACAGGACAGAAAGTAGTAAAGGTATTCTGTCATGAGAAAAAGGCCGTGAAGGAATTTACCAGACTTAATAATGACCTTCGGAGTAAACAGCTTAAGGCGCAGTTCTTTGGAGGCATAATGGGGCCGGTTATGGGAAATCTCAGCCAGATAAGTTATGCCGCTTCAGGGGCAATTGGCGGTATATTATGTATAATAAAAAAGACAATAAAGATAGGAAGCTTAAAGTTTGTCATCGGAGGTTTTGACATCGGAGGGGTTACGGTATTTGTAAATTTCTCAAGGCAGTTTTCAAGACCGATAAATGAGTTGTCAATGCAGGTAAATACTCTTTTTTCAGCTCTTGCAGGCGCAGAAAGGGTATTTGCAATACTGGATCTTTCTCCTGAAACGGAGGATAAACCTGATGCTGTTAATATGAATGATATAACTGTGGAAGGGAAAGTAGTATTTGAAAATGTTACTTTTGGATATACTCCGGATAAAACAGTGCTTTCGGATCTTTCACTATATGCCAAGCCGGGACAGAAAATTGCATTTGTAGGTTCAACCGGAGCGGGAAAGACGACGATAACGAATCTTTTAAACCGTTTTTATGATATTTCGGAAGGAAGCATTACTATAGATGACAGGGATATTAAGGAATATTCCAGGGATTCTTTGCGGCAGAATATAGCAATGGTTCTTCAGGATACACACCTGTTTACCGGAACCGTAAGGGAAAATATACGTTATGGCAGACTTTCTGCAACTGATGAGGAAGTAGAGACAGCCGCCAGAATTGCGAGCGCACATTCATTTATTATGCGTCTTGAACATGGATATGATACAATGATTGAAGGAGATGGAGATAATTTAAGCCAGGGACAGAGGCAGCTTCTTAATATTGCCAGAGCGGCAATTTCAAAAGCTCCCATACTTGTTCTGGATGAAGCAACTTCGTCTGTAGATACAAGAACTGAAAGACATATAGAGCATGGTATGGACAGACTTATGAAAAACAGAACAACATTTGTCATAGCGCACAGGCTGTCTACAGTAAGAAATGCAAATGCAATTATGGTATTGGAAAACGGTAAAATTATTGAGAGAGGAACCCATGAGGAACTTCTTAAACTTAAAGGAAGATATTATAAGCTTTATACGGGAATGCTTGAACTTACTTAAATAATATCAATAAGGAGATTTGGTACATGATAAAATTCAGTGTAAAAAAGCCATATTTAACTGTGGTTTCAGTTATTATCATACTGGTAATAGGTATGGTAAGCCTTTCAAAAATGAAGACAGACCTTCTTCCGGAGATAGGGATGCCATATCTTATGGTTATAACTACTGAACCGGGGGCAAGTCCTGAGAAAGTTGGGAATGATGTTACAAAACCGCTTGAAAGCAGTCTTGGAACCATAAGCGGCGTTAAAAATATTGTAAGTAATTCCGCGGAGAATTACAGTCTTGTAATGCTTGAATTTGATTCAGGAACCAATATGGACTCGGCAATGGTAAAGGTATCTGAAGCTGTTAATATGGTAGAGCTTCCGGAAATAAGCGGAAGACCGAATATACTTGAAATAAGTATGGATATGATGGCGACAATGTACGCAACAGTAAGTTATGATAATAAGGACATAGTTTCAATTACAGAATTTACTGAAGATGTTGTAGTACCTTATCTGGAAAGGCAGGAAGGCGTTGCGAGCATTACCGAGATAGGCGCTGTTACCCAGACAATGGAAGTCAGGCTTAATAAGGATAAGATAGATAAGCTGAATGAAGATATAGTTGTATATACAAATGATAAGCTAAAAGATGCAAAAAAAGATATAGATAAGGCGCAGAGTAAACTTGAAAAGGCTAAAGACAAACTTTCTGACAGCGGAAGTGAGCTTTCAGATAAGCAGGAAGGTACGAACAGCGAGATATCAAAGGCGCTTTCGCAGCTTGATAATGCCAAAGCCTCAAAAGCGGCTTATGAAGCTTCGCTTAACAGCATGAATGCAAGCAAAAGCGCTTTGGAAGCGGAAAAGAAAATATATGACGACAATAATATAGCAGGGAATTATCAGAGTATTAATGATATGTTTGCAGGATTTAAAAATACGCTTGGGCAGCCTGCCAAACTATCAGGTATAAGTATACCTGATAGTGTAAAAGACGCGGTAGATAATCCTGATAAACTTACCGCCTTTACATCATGGATGACACAGCTTGGATATGGCGAGCAGGTGTCAGCGCTGACGCCTGAGTCTCTTCAGAACATATATAATATAGTTACTAAAAGAATTCCTGAAATAGACTCAGAACTTTCTAACCTTGCAGTGGAGATAAAAGCTGTTGAAGCATTAAATAATGCGATAAGTTCAAAGATGGAACAGATGGATGAAAATTATGAAAAAGCGCTTTCCGGAGCGTTAAGCGCTTCAGCGGGATTTGGACAGGCGGGAGCTCAGATAGAATCTGGAAAAACAAGCATTAACGATGCAATGAAGGAGCTTTCTGAAGCCAGGAAACAGTTTAAGGATTCTAAGAAAGCTGCACTTGATAATGCTAATCTCGATAAACTTTTATCAATTGATGCGCTTTCAGGACTGATATATGCACAGAATTTTGCAATGCCTGCAGGTTATATAGATGATAAAAATGATAATCAGTGGCTTCTTAAGGTGGGAGATGAGTATGAAAGCCCTGAAGAAATTAAATCAATGGTACTTGTAAAAAATGATGCAATAGGCAGGATAAAATTAAGTGATGTTGCTGATGTTACAATTGTAGATGATTCTGAAAACAGTTATGCCAAATATAATGGAAATGATGCAATACTTCTTGCAATATATAAAGCGAGTACTGCAAATACAAGTGAAGTATCGGATAACTGTAAAGAAGCAGTTGCTTACCTTGAAAATAAATATCCTGGGCTTAAAATAGTATCATTTAGCGACCAGGCGAAATATATATCGATATTTCTTGAAAGTGTTCTGTACAGTATGCTGGCAGGTGCGGCGCTTGCAATTATTGTACTTGCGCTGTTTCTTAAGAGTGTAAAGCCTACTATTGTAGTAGCTTTCAGTATACCGTTTAGTGTTCTGTTTGCAATTATATTGATGTATTTTACTGGAATCAATATTAATGTAATGTCTCTTGCAGGACTTGCGCTTGCAATAGGAATGTTAGTAGATAACTCAATTGTGGTAATAGAAAACATATTCCGTCTCAGAAATAACGGAATAGCTCCGGCAAGAGCGGCAGTACAGGGCGCTAAGCAGGTGGCAGCTCCGATAGCGGCGTCGACAATTACAACCATATGCGTATTCCTTCCTATGGTATTTACTGAGGGTATGGTAAGAGACCTTATGATGCCGTTTGCTTTTACAATATCATACGCGCTTACGGCATCGCTTTTTGTTGCGCTTACGGTTGTTCCTACGGTAAGTTCTGTAATATTAAAGAAAACAGTCAGGAAGAAACAGCCATTGTTTGACAGGGTGCTTAAAGGTTACAGGCATATGCTTTCCTGGTGTTTAAAATATAAGTTTGTACCATTAATTGCTGCAGTGCTGCTTCTTATATTCAGTATATATGAAGTATTCAAAATGGGTATTGTAATGGTTCCTGATATGTCGGGCGATACAATTTCTGTAACGGCTGAAATGCCGGAAGGCACTGATAATGATACAGCTGTAGAAATGGCGGACGGCATACTTGATTCCATACTGAATGTTGAGGGCGTAAAAGAGGTTGGAGCAATGGACAGTATGGGTGCGGTAAACATGGTTGCAGGCGGAATTGCTTCGGGACAGGAAGCAGAGTTTAGTACATTTATGTATTATATTATACCTGATGAATCAGTTAATACTACTGATGAAGTAAATGATATGCTTGATAAAATCAGAAAAGCTACAGATAATGCCGGATGTGAAGTTATGGTAGGTTCTCAGGAGGCTGCAACACAGTATATGTCAAGCGGAATCTCGGTAAATATATATGGAGATGATACCGATACGCTTATGAAAATAAGTGATGATGTAATGGATATTATGGATGATGTTCCGGGCATTACCAATATTACAAATGGTCTGGATGAGGGAACAAAGGCGGTACATCTTATAATTGATAAAGATAAAGCAGCAAAGAAAGGACTTAATGTAGCGCAGATATATAATGAGATAAGTACAAGGCTTACAACGGATAAAACAGCTTCGTCAATGACTGTTAATAATTCAGGAATTGATATAAAAGTTATTGATGAAACCAATCCTCTTAACTATGAAAATCTTATGGACATGGAGATTGAAGCAACTACTTACGATTCAGATGGTAAAGAGGTCAAAAAGACATATAAGCTTTCTGATTTTGCAACTACCGAGATGACGGAAAGCGCCAATATAATAAGCCGTGAAAATCAGAAACAGTATATGACAGTTTCTTCTGAAATGGAAGAAGGCAAAAATGCAACGCTTGTATCAAGGGAGCTGAAACCGCTTATTGAAAAATACGAAACGCCTGAGGGCTATAGTATTGAAATAGCCGGTGAGTCACAGGACGTTGCAGAGATGCTTGATCAGATGATACTTGCAATATTACTGGGATTTCTTTTAATATACCTTGTAATGGTGGCACAGTTCCAGAGCCTTTTATCACCGTTTATAGTTATATTTACAATACCTCTTGCATTTACCGGAGGCCTTTTGGGACTTCTTATATTCAGGCAGGAGATAAGTGCGCTTTCGCTTATGGGCTTTATGGTTCTTATGGGTACTGTAGTTAATAATGGTATAGTATTTGTGGATTATGTAAACCAGTTAAGAATACAGGGACTTGATAAGAGAAATGCCCTTATTGCTTCAGGTGTTACGAGACTGAGGCCTATTATTATGACTGCGATAACAACGATACTTGCCATGAGCAATATGGTATTTACGAAAGATGCCGGTTCTGCAATGGCTAAGGGTATGGCAATTGTTATTTCCGGAGGGCTTATATATTCAACGTTTATGACACTTATTATTGTACCTGTAATGTATGATATATTGTACAGAAGACAGCCCAAAATAATTGATGTCGGAGATGATCTTGAAGACATTCCAAATGATGCAGAAGAATATCTGCTGAGTCAGAAAAATAACTGATATACTTAAACTGAATTATATGGAGGATATATGTCGGAATATACAGTCGGAAAGCTTAGTAGGAACAATATAAGTGTAACAGTACCGGGCTCAAAGAGCATTACTAACAGGGCTCTTATGATTGCTGCCCTTGGAAAAGGCATATCGCGTGTAAGCGGAATACAGAGAAGCGATGATTCGGAGCATTTTATAGAATGTCTTATCCGGCTTGGCTTTGATATACAGGATAATAAAGATACGCTTGTGATTAAAGGAAATGATGGTGTTATACCGAATAAAAAGGCTGAAATATATGTAGGCAGTGCAGGAACGGCAGCGCGTTTCCTTACCGCCATGCTGGCAATGTCTGACGGCGAGTATAAAATAGATGCTTCAGAACAGATGCAGAAGAGGCCTATGAAAGAGCTTATCATGGCATTGGAATCAGGCGGCGCAGTGTTTGAATTCCATAAAGAACCGTATTCACTTCCGTTTACGGTAAAAGGAATGGGGAATACAGGTTACAAGGAAAAACTAGGATTTGATATAAACATAGATAAAAGCAGCCAGTATCTCAGCGCTCTTATGATGGCAGCTCCAATGACACATAAAAAAACGGTAATCAGACTGACAGGAAAACGTAAAGCCAAATCATATGTTGTGATTACCGAAAAGGTAATGCAGAAATTTGGCGTGGATATAATACATGCTAAAGAAGATGAATATATAATTGAAGCCGGAGCATCATATAATGGATGCGAATATATATGTGAACCTGACGTATCAGCCGCATGTTATTTTTATGCAATGGCGGCGGTGTGCGAGATAAGCGCAGTTGTATATGGTGTTCATGCTGACAGTATGCAGGGCGATATAAGATTCCTTGATGTGCTTTCAGATATGGGCTGCGAATTAAAAGAAACTGATGACGGAATATGTGTAAAGGGTCCGGCAGAACTTAAAGGCATTACGGTAAATATGAGTGATTTTTCAGACCAGGCTCTTACCCTTTCTGCTATAGCGCCGTTTACGGATACAGGAGTTACGATAACGGGAGTAGGGCATATAAGAAACCAGGAATCGGACAGAATAATGTCAATGTATAATGAGCTTGGCAGGATGGGAATAAAATGTACGGCGCATGATGACGGTATAACTATAGAACCGGGTATTCCAAAGCCGGCGCTCATACAGACATATAACGACCACAGGGTTGCAATGTCATATGCGGTTACAGGTCTTAAGGCAGAGGGAATAGTAATAGATAATCCCGGATGCTGCAGCAAGACTTTTCCAGATTATTTTAAGGTGCTTGACGCACTCTGTAAATAGATATTAAGGAGGAAGCAATGAAAAGGATTATAGAGTTAATTGAAAATCAGGTAAAACAGGCGTTTAAGGAAGCGGGATATGAGGAATCATATGGTATTGTTAATATATCCAACAGGCCTGATTTATGCCAGTACCAGTGTAATGGCGCAATGGCAGCGGCAAAAAGTTATCATAAGGCTCCGATAATGATTGCAAATGATGTAACGGCGCTTCTTAAAGATAATGTGGTATTTGAAAAGGTGGAGGCTGTTAATCCGGGATTTATTAATATTACGCTGGCGCCTAAGTTCCTTGCAGATTATATTGATGATATGAGAAAATCAGATAAATACGGACTTGAGCCATGTGGGGATGTAAAAAAGATTATTGTTGATTATGGCGGACCGAATGTGGCAAAACCGCTTCATGTAGGACATCTCAGGGCAGCCATTATCGGTGAGAGCGTTAAAAGGATTGCGCGTTACGTGGGCCATGATGTAATAGGAGACGTTCATCTCGGAGACTGGGGGCTTCAGATAGGTCTTATAATAACCGAACTTGAAAAAAGAAGTCCTGAACTTCCGTATTTTGATGAAAACTATACGGGAGAATATCCGGCTGAACCTCCGTTTACAATGAGCGAGCTTGAGGAGATATATCCGTGCGCGAGCGCATATTCAAAGGAAAATCCTGAATATCTTGCCAGGGCGCAGCAGGCTACGGCTGATTTTCAGAATGGAAAAAGAGGTTATATTGCGCTGTGGAAGCACATCATAGACGTATCCATTCCCGATATAAAGAAAAATTATGATAAACTTAATGTTTCATTTGATTTGTGGAAAAAGGAAAGCGACGTGAAGGGTTATATTCCTGATATGGTAGAGATGATGAAGGAAAAAGGCTATGCATATGAAAGCGACGGGGCTATCGTAGTTGATGTTAAAGAAGAAAGTGATACTAAAGAGATACCGCCCTGTATACTTCTTAAATCAAACGGCGCAACCAATTATGGAACTACCGACCTTGCAACAATCATAGAAAGAATACGCCTGTTTAATGCCGACAGGATTATATATGTTGTAGATAAAAGGCAGTCGCTCCATTTTGAGCAGGTATTCAGATGTGCAAGAAAAACAGGACTTGTAAATGATGATACTGACCTTGTGTTCGTAGGTTTCGGAACTATGAACGGAAAAGACGGAAAACCGTTTAAGACGAGAGACGGCGGAGTGCTCAGGCTTGAAACACTGATTGCAGAAATAGGTGATGCAGTGTATGACAGAATAATGGAAAACAGAAATATGGATGAGCATGAAGCAAGGGAGATTGCAGCAAAAATAGGACTTTCTGCGTTGAAATACGGCGACTTGTCAAACCAGGCTTCCAAGGATTATGTATTTGATGTGGACAGGTTTATTTCTTTTGAAGGAAATACCGGACCTTATATATTGTACGTTATAGTGCGTATCAAATCAGTACTTGCAAAGTATAAGGAAATGGGCGGGGATATCAAAAAGAGCATGAAGATACTTCCTGCTGCCGGTAAGAGCGAGACGGATATATACCTGTGCCTGTCCAAATTCCAGGATTGTATTATGAGCGCGTATAAAGATAATGCGCCGCATAAGATATGTCAGTATATATACGAACTGTCAAATGCATTTAACAGCTTTTACCATGATAATAAGATATTGTCAGAAGAAAATGAGGAGAGAAAAGAATCTTTCCTTGCGCTTCTTGTGCTTGTAAAGGATATTCTGGAGCAGTGTATAGAACTCCTTGGGTTTGATGCGCCGGAAAAAATGTAAAGAAAGCAGGGTGATAATATGTACAGGGATATTGACAGCCTTATTATATACCGTAAATCTGCGCAGAATGGAATACTTGCCGAAATGCGTGATATATTCAGGGATTTTGACCAGAAAAATTATGATAAGGAAGAAATTATACTGAGAATATATACACAGATTAACAACTTATTGGATGTTGCTACTGATTATGGGTTTGACGGTAATCTGTGGCAGAATTATATTGCATATATACTTGCTTCAAGCGAGAATCCGTTTACGATTACCTGTGAGAAATCGGAAGCGCAGGAAGGAACGGTAAATGATTTTGTGAAAAATGACCTCGTACATTTTCAAAACATTCTGAAATATGATTTTTCAGGTATAGAAGAGGAGCTTGGGATAGACTGTTTTTCGAGGATTACCCATTACCGTTCTCTTGTAAAGCCTGAAAGAAGGTTTAATAAGAACGTAAGCGATAAAGTAAAAATGCTTTCAGAGAGGCTTAAGGCTGTGCTTACGCCTGACGACCTGTATAATATAGTTACTGATTTTTACAGGGAATACGGTGTGGGAATGTACGGGCTTAATAAGGCGTTCAGAATAAAAAATAATGATGGAAATGTAGAAATTGTACCTATAACAAATACTTCTTCGGCGCAGCTGTCTGACCTTATAGGTTATGAATCGCAGAAGAAAAAACTTATAGAAAACACAGAAGCATTTGTACATAAAAGACGTGCGAACAATGTACTTCTGTGTGGCGACAGCGGTACCGGAAAATCAACAAGTATTAAAGCAATACTGAATAAATATTATGATGACGGACTGAGAATGATAGAGATATATAAACATCAGTTTAAGGATTTGTCTGCCGTGCTTGAGATGATTAAGGACAGAAACTACAGATTCATAATATTTATGGATGATTTGTCATTTGAAGAATTTGAAACAGAATATAAGTATCTTAAGGCGATTATTGAAGGCGGACTTGAAAACAGGCCTGATAATGTTCTTATATATGCAACGTCAAACCGCAGGCATCTTATAAAGGAAACATGGAAAGACAGGGCAGATATGGATGATGAGCTTCATGTAAGCGACACTATGCAGGAGAAACTTTCGCTTGCAAGGAGATTTGGGCTTACTATATATTACGGAAGACCGGAGAAAAAAGAATTCGACAATATAGTCAGGGGAATTGCGCGTAAGTATCCGGAACTGGGAGTATCTGAAGAAGAACTGCTTATGGAGGCAAACAAATGGAGCCTGTCAAACGGAGGCTTTTCGGGCCGTGTTGCCGAGCAGATGATAATATCCAAATTAGGACAGAAGTCCTGATATTTCTTCTGTCAGTTTATCAATCAGGATACTGTAATCTTTTTCGTTGTCATAAAGCCTGGTTTTTTTGAAATATTCAGAGGCGTAGACTGCCTGCGCAACAAGCATTTCAAGTCCGCCGCTGAATGTAATGCCCAGGCTTTCAGCCTGTTTTATAAGCTTCGTATGTAAAGGATTATATATAACATCCAAAACCGCCGAACAGGCCGGATAATCTGTAATGTCTATAGGCGAGGAATCTATATCAGGAAACATTCCTACAGGAGTAGTATTAACTATAATATCAGCATCTGAATGAATTCTTTTACATTCGTCATAAGTAACACAGCCGGAGGATTCTTTGTAATATACGATTATTATGCTTCCCGCGCCAAGTGATTTGAGAGCGGCAATTATTGCTTTTGATGCACCGCCTTTTCCAAGCACAAGAACCTTTTTATCTTTTATCTGTATATTATGTTTTTTTATCATATATATGAAGCCGCTGAAGTCAGTATTGTGGCCTATATATTTTCCGTTTTCATTTACAATGGTATTGACAGCGCCTATAGAGCGCGCATTTTCATCAAGACCGTCAAGATAAGGGATGACCTTTTCTTTATATGGGATAGTAACATTTATTGCTTCAAACGGTTTTTCTGTCATAAAAGAATCAAAATCTTCTTTTGATATGGGATGTATCTCGTATTCATAATCGGATATGCTTTCGTGTATTTCTTTTGAATAGCTGTGACCGAGTTTTTCTCCTATTAGTCCGTAACGCATATATTTTCCTCCGGAATCAGACTGATTTATATCTGCATTTTATAGTACATCTTTTTTGTGCAAACCGCAACACCCCATTTTAGTCATATATTGGATTTTTGGACATATATTAGAGTATCGGAGGTATGGTGGCATGGACAAACTTGATGAAATATGCAGGATTTTAAGAGATATGCCCGGAGATTTAATAAGAGGGCTTGATATTAATTTTACGCTGCTTCAGGAGGTAAGGCTAAGACCTTTCAGGCCGCTTATTATAAAATATAATGGAAAGGAATATTTTGTTTCCGTAAGAAAAAAATTGACGGAGGATATAAATGACGCTTATATAGTAACCGGAAATGATATAAGAAATACCTTTCTTGCGCTCAGCGAGTTTTCTACATATGCATTTGAGGAAGAAATGCGCCAGGGCTATATAACAATTGCCGGCGGGCACAGGGTAGGAATAGCGGGAAAGGCAGTAATAGAAAATGCAAAGATAAAAAATATGAAGTATATATCGTTTATCAATATAAGGGTGGCAGGCGAAAGGCATGGTTGCGCGGACAGGGTGCTTCCATACCTGTTTGATGGAAACAACATGTTCCACACGCTTATTATTTCACCTCCGGGGGCAGGTAAAACTACGCTGCTTAGGGATATAGTCAGGCAGGTGTCAAACGGATGCGCTTTGGTATGCGGCAAAAATGTCGGAGTTGTGGACGAGCGTTCAGAGATAGCGGCATGCTACCATGGAATACCGCAGAATGATGTGGGAATAAGGACTGATGTAATTGACGGATGTCCGAAAGCGGAGGGCATGATGATGCTTGTACGTTCAATGTCGCCGGATGTTATTGCCGTTGATGAGATAGGAACAGCAAAGGACATGGAGGCGGTTTCCTATGCTATGACCTGCGGATGTTCAGTTATTGCAACGCTCCATGGAAATGAAATAAAAAATATAAGAAACAATAAAAATATAATAAGTGTATTTGGGCGGTATGTAATTTTAAAATTTAATGAATACGGAAAAAGACAGATATTGATATATGACCAGAGGGGAGTGCAGATGGGTGGCGGAGATTAAATTGATTGGAATGGCTCTTATTATGGTTTCGGCAGGAGCTATCGGATGTATTTTCGGAGAGAGGGCAAAAAGGGAAATCAAAATACTTTTATCGCTAAGCAGATGCCTTATGATGTTTGAATCAGAGATAAGATATTGCGGAACAACGGTAAATGAAATATGCGCGCGTATATGTGCAGGCGGTGAAATGTGGTCGGATTTTTTTGGCTATATATCAGACGAGCTTGCGGATAATAACTCAAATACAGACATAGGTATGATATGGGAAAAAGGAATGAAGCTTTTTGATATTTCAAAGGGCCTTTCAATTGAAGATAAGGAAGAATTCCTGAGGTTTGGGCGTGAGCTTGGAAGCAGCGACAGGGAAAGTGAGCTTGGAAGGATTAATATGTATAATGATTATATCAAAGGCAGGCTTTCATATCTTGAAAAAAATATAAATGAGAGAGTAAGGCTGTGCAGGCTGTTAGGTGTGACGGCAGGAGTATTTATAACAATACTTATGGTATGAGGTTAGTGTGGTATGTCGATAAGTTTAATATTTAAAATAGCGGCAGTAGGTATACTGGTATCAGTGTTAAGCCAGGTGCTGAAACATTCAGGGCGTGAGGAACAGGCTTTTATTACAAGTCTTGCGGGCCTTATACTTGTCCTTTTGTGGATTGTGCCATATATAGCAGAATTGTTTGAAACCATACAGGAGTTGTTTTCGTTATGATTAAGGTATGTGTGGCAGGAATAGTAATAATACTTGTGGCGGTTTTTGCAAAAAGCATAAGAAATGAATATGGAATTTATGCAGGAATGGCAGGCAGTATTCTTCTGATGTATCTTGGCATAAGAAAATTTTCAGGAATACTTGATATTATAAACAAATGTGGAAGTTACATATCAATTGGGCCGGGCTATATGGAAATACTTATAAAGATGCTTGGAATAGCATATATTGCCGAATTTGCTTCGGGAATAAGTAAGGACGCCGGATACTCGGCAATTGCGGACCAGATAGAGCTTATCGGAAAGCTTAGCATATTACTTATAAGTACACCAATAATTGAAGCGCTTCTTAATACAATATTTTCATTCATAAATAATTAGGAGGAACGTAATGGGTGGATAATTATAACATGGATTTTAGTGCAATAGATGAGGTGTTAAAAGATATAACGGATAATAATGAAAGTTTTAGCAGATATGTTGATATGTTTATTGACGGAGATGAAAAATTTTCATTTCAGGGAGTTTTTAATAATATTATAAATACGCTTAACAATGAAATTGCAGGAGTAAAGGGCTTATTTGCAGAGATGATTGTCATTATCATCATTGCTGCAATATTTATTAACTTTTCAAAAGCGCTTAAAAGTAAACAGGTATCGGAAACAGGTTTTTATGTGACATATATGCTTATGTTTATGCTGCTTTCGGTAACATTTACCGGACTTTCAGATATTGCAGAAGGTATTCTTGATAATCTTCTGGCATTTATGCAGGCGCTCATACCATCGTTTTTCCTTACGGTAACCTATATAACCGGAAGCAGTACCGCAGTCGTGTTTTACCAGTCGGCATTAGGGGTTATAGGCATTGTGGATATGTGCATTGCAAAGGTATTTTTGCCGGCAGTAAATATGTATTTTATTTTTTCAATGTTAAATCCGCTCCTTTCGGAAGATTTTTTTTCAAGGTTTATTACCCTTATGGAAAAACTTATTTTATGGGGACTAAAATCAATATTTACCCTTGTGGCGGGAATAGGGCTTATACAGGGTATGATAATTCCGGCGGCGGCAGGTATGCGCAGAGGGGTTGTAGGAAAGGCGCTGACATCAGTTCCGGGGGTAGGAAATACGGTAGGGCAGGTGGCTGAATCGGTATATGGTGCGGGTATACTTATAAAAAATGCAGTAGGAGTTTCAGGGCTTATAATAATTGTTATTATATGCGGCGCGCCTATGATAAGGTTTCTGGTATATTCGCTTGTTATGCAGACAGGAGCGGCAATAACACAGCCCGCCGCAAATGACAAACGGATGATAGAATGTCTGTCGGCGGCGTCAAATGCATCAAAAATGCTGTTTTATGTTGTAGGAATGGCCTCGGTACTTTTTATTATAACTATTGCTATTGTGACACTTTCAACAGGAATAGGCGGGTAGGGTGATATTTATAGATACGATATATGAAACAATACGTAATATAAGTGTATTTATTATACTGACTACAATTGTAAATAATCTGCTCTCAGAAAATTCATACAAAAAATATGTACGTTTTTTTTCGGGGCTTGCAATGATTATTATAATAATGAATCCGGTGTTTAATATTCTGTATGGAAACGGGGATATTTTTTCAGGCATAAAAATAAATACGCTTAAAGCGGACAGGGATGAGCTTGAAGAGGAACTTTTAATGTATGGCGGTACTGCAGAGGAAAAAATAAAGGAAGAATACAGGGGGATAGTTGAGGAATCCCTTGATATAATTGCATCAGAAAACAATCTTATTATAACGGATAAAAGCATAGATATTGATATGGAGCCGGAGTCAGATACTTTTGGAGAGGTAAAGGCGGTATTAATAAGAGCATCGTCAGAAGATAAAGAAACCGGTATTCAGGATATAAATATAGATTCTGATGGAAATGTATATGATATTTCATCAGGAGTAAAGGGTGATAAGCTTAGGGAGGAAGTTGCAGATTATTATGGAATTGATAAAAATAAAGTAGAAGTATATATCAGATGAAATGAGTAAACGGGGGGTGAGTTGGTGAAGTTAAAAGAAATATGGGATAAGCTGGTAAAAAGTATTGGTATTCCGAAACTTATACTTGTCATGGCAGCAGGCGTAGTGCTTATTGTACTGTCTGCATCAGATTTTACCGGCAGGAAAGATACAGTACAAAAAGATACCGGAGCCGGTGAAACCAGTATCCACAGTAATGAGGAAGAGAGTGAAACCGGATATACGAAACGTTTGCAGAAACAGCTTGAAAATACGCTTGCAAATGTAAGCGGCGTGGGAAAAGTAAAAGTAATGATTACGCTTGAGGGTTCATCGGAAAAAGTTACGTTAAGCGACCCTGTATATTCAAGTGACAGCACAACAGAAAATGATAGTTCGGGAGGCACGAGAACTGAGCAGAGTATGAAGAGTGAGCCGGAAACCGTTTTTGAGGAAAATGACGATAAAAAAAGCCCGTATGTTATTAAGGAACTGCAGCCGCAGATTAAAGGGGTGCTGGTAGTTGCCGAGGGAGGAGATAATGATACGGTAAAAAAGGAAATAATTGAGGCTGTGATGGTATTATTTGGACTCGAATCACATAAGATTAAAGTAATGAAACTGGAATAATAATTTTGGAGGATAAGTATTGAAAAAGATATTTGGAAAAAATCAGGTAATTATATCGGCGCTTGCAATAATGATTGCAATAGCGGGATATCTGTCAATTACGCAGGATAAAACCGAGGAAGCAGTGAATCTTGTAGGTGACAGCGGTTCATCAAACGGGGAATTAATATATGACATATCAGAGGATGACCTTGGAAATGGCGAAAATTATCAGTATACTGATTCAGGCGATATGGTTTCGGTAACGGAGAAACCTGCCGATACTGTGGCGGAGGCTGCTCCCGGTGACGCCGCACAGACGTCAGACAATGTAGGTGAGGCAGTGCTTGTATCAAGCACAATAGGCTCTGAATATTTTGATTCGGCAAAGTTGTCAAGAGAGCAGACGCGTTCCAAGAATAAGGAAATACTTATGGAGATTATTAACAGCTCCGTAGCAACCGATACGCAAAAAGAGGATGCGGTAAATGAAGTCATTAATCTTACTTCGGATTCTGAGAAAGAAAATTCTGCTGAGACAATGCTTGAGGCAAAAGGTTTCGGAGAAAGCATTGTAAGCATAGTTGACGGAAAAGTTGATGTCATAGTAAACGCAAATAACCTTACGGAAAAAGAGATTGCACAGATAGAAGATATAGTAAAAAGAAAAACGGATGCGGCGGCATCTGACATAGTTATTACTCCTGTAGGGGTAGCAGACAATAATAAATAATAAAAACTGTTTTCAAATTATGTTTTTTTTGGTATAATGTAACCATTAATGAGCAAACGCATTTCGTTAGGAGGTCATTGTGGTTATGAAAGAACAGGAAGTTAAACAGATATATAAGACTTTGAATATATGCCATGACGGATTTGGGGAAGTACAGATTTCCAGTGAGGTTGTGGCAAGTATTGCAGGACTTGCGGCGCTGGAAGTGAAAGGGGTACAATCTACAATAGGCTCTATTACCAATGAGATAGCAGGCAAGTTCGGAATACGGAATTTTGGTAAAGGCGTCAAGGCTTTTATTGAAGACGACGAAGTAACTGTTGACATGAATCTTAATATGAACTATGGCTACAATATTCTGAAAACCTGTAAACAGGTCCAGGAAAGGGTTAAACAGGCTGTTGAGAACATGACGGGACTTTCTGTCAATAATGTGAACATTCACATTGCGGGAGTCGCAATAGAAAAAGAGTAGGAAAATATATTTACTTAAGAAGATACTGTCGTAAACGTACCTTGCCATGGTTGTTGCGGCAGTCTCTTGTTTGAAAGGTCAGGATTTACGGATGACTAGACGTGAAATTAGAAAGCACCTGTTTTGTATAATGTTCAATGCAGGTTTTTATGGTAAAGATGAATATGAGGAACAATATGATATGTATTGGGATGCTTTGGATATTGAACCTGAAGATGATGTAAAGGCCGAGATACATGATAAGTTTATTGCGGTCATGGAAAAGTGTCCTGAAATTGATAATATCATTGACGCAGATACTAAGGGGTGGAAACTTGAGAGACTCTGCAAGGCAGACGTAAATATACTCAGAATAGCAATATATGAGATGAAATGGGACGAAACGGTACCGCTCCGTGTTGCTATAAATGAGGCTGTTGAGCTTGCCAAAATATATGGAACGGATAATTCTCCGGGATTCGTAAATGGCATATTGGGAAGTATTGCAAAACAGGTTGGAGAAGAATGATTATGGAACAGATATATACAGTTTCCCAGATAAACAGCTATATTAAACGTATATTTGTCCGTGAACAGGTTTTGTCGGGCATTGTAATTAAGGGAGAAATATCTAATTGCAAATATCATTCATCAGGTCATATATATTTTACCCTTAAGGATAGTATGAGCAGGCTTGCCTGTGTAATGTTTGCGGGAAACAGAAGAGGACTTTCGTTTACACTGAAAGACGGAATGAGCGTTGTGGCGTCAGGGCAGATAGGCGTATATGAGCGCGATGGCAAATACCAGCTGTACGTTTCACATATATATGAAGACGGGGCAGGAATATTATATGAGCGTCTTGAAAGGTTAAAAGAAAAGCTCTCGGAGGAAGGGCTTTTTAGTGATGTTCACAAAAAAGAGCTGCCATATTATGCAAAAACAGTAGGAATAGTAACGGCAGATACCGGCGCGGCAATAAGGGATATAGTTAATATAGCAAAGAGGCGTAATCCTTATGTGCAGCTTATACTGTGCCCGGTATGCGTTCAGGGAGAGAGCGCGGCGGCATCCATTGCGCACGGAATCAGAAAAATGGACAGGCATGGCGTGGATGTTATGATTGTAGGACGCGGAGGCGGCTCGTTTGAAGATTTATTTGCATTTAATGAAGAAGAAGTTGTAAGGGCGGTATATGAATGTAAAACCCCTGTAATATCGGCAGTCGGGCATGAGATAGATACTACATTATCCGATTATGCCGCGGACCGCCGGGCGCCGACACCTTCCGCTGCAGCGGAACTTGCGGTATGCGAGCTGTCACAGGTGTATGAAAGAATATCTGCCTATAAAAAAGCATTAAGTCATAATATGTTAATCCGTCTTGAGAATAGTAAAAGCAGGCTGGATATTATAAAATCACGTATGCAGTATCTTAAGCCTGATGAGATAATAAGGCAGAGACGTCAGTATCTGGCAGATATAACCGACAGGCTGAACAGAATAATTACACTTAAGACAGAAAGAAACAGACATCATCTTATGCTTTTATCTGAAAAACTTAATATATTGTCACCGCTCAAAAGACTTTCGGGCGGATATGCATATGTCACTTTACAGGAAGGACAGGCGATTGAGAGTATTGCCCAGGTAAAAGAGGAAGATTTAATAACGGTTAATCTTTCAGACGGAAGCATAAATGCTATTGTAAAAGACAGGACCGTGAGATAAGGAGAGTATTATGGCAAAGTTAGAAGATGATTTTAAGAAGCTTGAAGAAATAATTGACAGTATGGAAAATAATGAGCTGTCCCTCGAAGATGCATTTAAGGCATACGAGGAGGGAGTAAAGCTTGTTTCTGAGTGCAATGCGCAGATTGATAAAGTAGAAAAACAGCTTATTGTTTTGGATAATGAAGAGGCAGATGGGTAATTATGCAGGATAAAATAAATTATATCGAAGATGTTTTAAGAAAATATCTTCCTGAAAAAGAAGGATATCAGAAAATCATATTTGAAGCGATGGAATATGCGCTTATGGCAGGAGGCAAAAGACTCCGCCCAATGTTTATGTGTGAGGTATACAGAATGTTTGGCGGGGCGGATATGAATGTGATTGAGCCGTTTATGGCAGCTATTGAGATGATACACACATATTCGCTTATACATGATGACCTTCCGGCAATGGATGATGACGATTACAGGAGAGGGAGAAAGACAACCCATATTGTATATGGTGAAGCAATGGGGATTCTTGCAGGCGACGCGCTGCTTAATTATGCATATGAGACGGCAGTATCCGCGCTTGGCTGTACGGCTGATGTAAACCGCGTTGCAAAGGCTCTTGCGGTCCTGTCTGAAAAAGCCGGGGTATACGGAATGGTTGGAGGACAGGTTGTCGATGTATCCATGAATTCCAAAGTTCCTGATGCGGATATGCTTGATTTCATATACAGGCTTAAGACCGCGGCACTTTTAGAAGCCTCGTTTATGATTGGAGGAATACTTGCAGGCGCATCTGATGAAGAGACTGCGGCGCTTGAAATGATTGCGCGCAATGTGGGAATAGCTTTTCAGATACAGGATGACATACTTGATATAACAAGTACTACGGAAGTGCTTGGAAAGCCTGTAAACAGTGATGAAAAGAATGAGAAAACGACGTATGTTTATTTCTTTGGTATTGATAAGGCAAGAGAAGATGTAAAAAAATATTCCAAGGCAGCTTCGGATATTTTAAAAAATCTTAATACAAAGGGCGATAAGACATTTGTAGAAAACCTTATAAACGACCTTATTTACAGGAAAAAATAAAGGTTCGTTTCAAGAATAATATATTCATATGAGGGGATAAAAAAATGTACAATATACTTGAGCAGATCAGGCAGCCAAATGATATAAAAAATATAAATCCGGCACAGTATAAAGAACTTGCAAAAGAGATAAGGGCCTGTCTGATTCGCAATGTCAGCAAAACCGGAGGACATCTTGCTTCAAATCTTGGCGTTGTGGAACTTACAATGGCAATACATCTGTGTCTTACTTTTCCTGAGGACAAGGTTATATGGGATGTAGGACACCAGTCGTATGTCCATAAAATACTGACCGGAAGAAAAGATATGCTTAGAAGTCTCAGGCAGTATGACGGAATAAGCGGTTTTCCTAAAATGTGTGAAAGTTCTTCTGATGCTTTTAATACCGGACATGCTTCGACATCAGTGTCTGCCGCGCTCGGATATGCTTTTTCAAGACAGATGCAGGGCAGAAATAATAAGGTTTTTGCGGTTATAGGCGACGGTTCAATGACCGGCGGAATGTTTTACGAAGCCCTTAACAACGCTGTAACGCTTAAGTCAAATATGGTAATAGTGCTTAATGATAACAACATGTCAATATCAAGAAATGTTGGAGGAATGTCGAGCTATCTTACAAGAATAAGAACAGCTGACCGTTACAGGCAGCTCAATGATAATGTAAAGGGTGCTATTAAAAGCATACCGGGAATAGGAGATTCGGTAGTTGAGAAAGTCAGCCGTTCAAAGAGTTCGCTTAAGAGGCTTATGATTCCGGGTATGATGTTTGAAGATATGGGACTTACTTATATAGGTCCTGTTGACGGTCATAATATAAATGAACTTGTAAGAACATTTAAAGATGCAATGAGGGTAAACGAGCCTGTCATAGTACATGTAAAAACAAAAAAAGGAAAAGGATACAGGCTTGCTGAGGAGAATCCGTCATATTTTCATGGAATAGAGCCTTTTATTGTAAAATCCGGTGAACTTAAGAATAAGCCGTCGGATGACAGACCGGCATATACAAAAGTATTTGGCAGAAAAATATGTGAGCTTGCAGAAAAGGATGAAAGCATTGCAGCCATATGCGCAGCAATGCCGCAGGGTACGGGGTTAAGCGATTTTGCTGAGAAGTTTAAAGACAGATTTTTTGACGTAGGTATAGCTGAGGAACACGCAGTTACATTTGCCGCAGCGCTTTCTGCGGATAATATGAAACCTGTAGTTGCTATATATTCTACTTTTCTACAAAGGTCGTTTGACCAAATACTGCATGATGTATGTATATGCGGCCATCATGTAGTATTTGCAATAGACAGGAGCGGTATTGTAGGAAATGATGGGGAAACGCATCAGGGTATATATGATATTTCTTATCTTACAAGTATACCAGGACTTACTGTAATGGCGCCTAAAAATGATATGGAACTGGAGAATATGTTAGAGTACGCCATATATAATACAGACGGACCTGTTGCTATACGATATCCGAGAGGGAAAGTATGTGACCGATTGCATGAATATAATGCTGCAATAGAGTATGGTAAAGCGGAACTTATGAAAAAGGGTGAAAAGGTTATGCTTCTGGCATTTGGAAGTATGGTAAACGCCGCTGCACAGGTATGTGACAGGCTTGATAAGGAATGTGGTATTAATGCCACGCTTGTCAATCTCAGATTTGCAAGTCCCGTGGATTATGATTTGATAGATGAATTATGCAGAACGCACGATATTGTTGTTACGCTTGAAGAAAATATATTGTCAGGAAGCCTGTCGGAGCATATTGCTTCGCATCTTATGTGGAAGGGATATAATAATATTAAGTGTATTCCTGTGACTCTGCCTGATTCTTACATAGAGCATGGGGCGCAAGATGCGTTAAGGGCAAAATACGGTCTTGGTGCAGATGATATTTTTGATAAAGTAAGGAGATGCCTGATTGAAGGAAAGACTTGATATAATACTTGTAAACAGAGGACTTGCGCCTTCAAGGGAAAAAGCAAAAGCACTTATCATGTCAGGAAACGTATTTGTGAAAGGACAGCGTGAAGATAAGGCAGGGACAAGTGTGGATGTCAATGCTGATATAAGTATAAAAGGGAAAAAACTTAAATATGTAAGCAGGGGAGGACTTAAACTTGAAAAGGCCATAGATGTATGGGCTCCCCATATTGAAGGAAAAGTATGCATAGATGTAGGCGCTTCTACCGGAGGTTTTACCGATTGTATGCTTCAGAACGGCGCGGCAAAGGTATATGCAATAGATGTGGGAACCAATCAGCTCGCTTACAGTTTAAGGCAGGATACAAGAGTAGTATGTATGGAAAAAACCAATATAAGATATGTTACCGAGGAAGAGCTTCCGGAGAAAGCTGATTTCGTATCCATAGACGTTGCATTTATATCTCTTAAAAAAGTACTTCCGCCGGTATATGCGCTTATGAAAGATGGGGCAGGTATAGTATGCCTTATAAAGCCGCAGTTTGAGGCCGGCCGTGATAAAGTAGGTAAGAAAGGTGTAGTACGAGATAAAAATGTACATCTTGAAGTTGTAAATGATATTATTGATTATGCAGACAGTATGGGGTATGAAATACAGGGGCTTGCGTATTCTCCGATAAGAGGCCCTGAAGGCAATATTGAATATTTGTTGTATATGAAAAAAACTTCTGATAAAAATGAAAATACCAATGACATGGACGGACTTAAAAATCTTGCAAAAGAAATAGTAAATGATGCTAATTCTGTTCTTTAGGAGGCAGGAAAGTGGACAGGTTTTGTGTAATAGCCAATACGGATAAGAAAAATGCGTGCCGCACAGCTTTTGAGGTGTCGGATTATCTTAATAAAAAAGGATGTTTTTGTACTGTAATAGAAAATATTCTTATGAAGAAAGATATTCATACTACTTATACAGACAGTAAAAATATTCCTGAAAATACCGAATGTGTAATTGTACTCGGAGGCGATGGAACAATGATACAGGCGGCTAACGATATTGCGGCGAAAGATATACCGCTTTTTGGCATTAACCTCGGAGGAGTAGGGTTTCTTACGGAATCGGATCCTGAAAATATGTGGAAAGATATCGACAGTCTTATAGAAGATCATTACCGTATTGAAAAAAGAATGATGCTTGACGGAAATATTATGGCAAGCAGTAATAAATATTCATGTGTTTCGCTTAATGATTTTGTCGTATCAAAACGTGATGTCGGTAAACTCATAGGATTTGATTTGTATGTAAATGATGTTTTTCTGGATTCATTTTTTGCAGACGGAATAATAGTATCAACGCCTACCGGTTCAACAGGATATAATCTGTCTGCGGGCGGACCTATATTGTCTCCCCAGATTGAGTCAATATGTGTGACGCCTATATGCCCCCATTCTTTAAATGACAGAAGTTTTGTAATTAGCGGTGATGATAAAGTGCTTATAAGACTTACTGAGGGCAAAAATGCGGCGGTTGATAATGCAATTATTATTTCAGATGGAAGAAATGTAATGGATATAGTAAGCGGCGACTGCCTTGAGGTCAGGAAATCAGAGTATTACACAAAGATTATTTTAAAGGAAAATACCAATTTTTATCATAGGATGAGGACAAAACTTAACTGAGGAGGCTCACATGAAATCTGACAGGCATAACAGAATTATAGAACTTGTAACTGAAAATGATATTGAAACACAGGAAGAGCTTGCGGGTTATCTTAAGGCAGAAGGATATGATGTTACACAGGCTACCATATCAAGGGATATAAGAAAGCTTGGACTGACCAAAATTCCCGGAAGTTCAGGAAAACCCAAATATGCTGTTTCAGAAAATTCTGCTGATGCTGCAGACAGAAAATATATACATGCATTAAAAGATGCCGTGCTGTCGGTAGACAGTGCGGAAAATATAATAGTAATAAAGACTGTATCGGGTATGGCAATGGCAGTTGCGGCTGCAGTAGATGCGCTTGAAATAGAAGAAATAGCAGGAAGCATAGCCGGTGATGATACAATAATGTGCGCGGTAAAAACCAAAGCTTTGGTTGAAGGCGTGATAGACAGCATATCTGAGTATATAGGTTGAATAGTGTAATCTGATATGTTAAAATAAAACTTATTATTTTTATAATACTGGAGGAAAAAATAATGTCCGGACATTCAAAATTTGCTAATATTAAGCATAAGAAAGAAAAAAATGATGCAAAAAAGGGTAAGATTTTCACAATTATAGGACGTGAAATCGCAGTTGCAGTAAAAGAAGGGGGAGCGGACCCTGCTAATAACAGCAAACTCCGTGATGTAATTGCAAAAGCGAAGGCAAACAATATGCCTAATGATACTATTGAAAGAGGAATAAAAAAGGCGGCAGGAGACGGTAATGCTGCAAACTATGAGAACATAACTTATGAAGGATATGGCCCAAGCGGTACGGCAATAATTGTAAGGACACTTACAGATAATAAAAATCGTACGGCTTCAAATGTAAGAAATGCATTTACAAAGGGCGGCGGAAATGTTGGAACCACAGGATGCGTTTCCTATATGTTTGATGAGAAAGGCCAGATAATAATAGACCGTGAGGAATGTGAAACAGAGCCTGATGATATTATGATGATGGCTCTTGATTCAGGGGCAGAAGATTTCTCGGAAGAAGAAGACAGTTATGAGATACTGACTTCACCGGAAGATTTCAGCAGTGTGCGTGAAGCGCTTGAAAAAGAAAACATTCCAATGGTGTCTGCAGAGATTACGATGATTCCTCAGACATATGTGGAGCTTAAGGATGAAAACGATATTAAAATGATGAACCGTATAATTGATCTTCTGGATGATGATGACGACGTACAGGAAGTATATCATAATGCGGAGGGTCTTATTATAGAGTAACCGCAGGCGTATTTAAAAAAAGAGAGGGGATTTATGTATAGGGGTAAAAGTTTCAGCAGAAAAATAATGGGGATTGTTTTGGAAACTTTTGTATCACTCGTAATGGCGGTATCTGTAAAGGCAGCAGAAAATGAATCTTTGCAGTTTTCAAAGGATTCAGGCTACTATAGCCAGGCGTTTAATCTTGAGATTAACGCGCAGCCGGGATATACCATATATTATACTACGGATGGAAGCAAACCAAAACCAGGCGATTCTTCCACCAAAGAGTATACGGGTGCGATTAATGTAGCAAGTAAGAAGAATACCATGCCTGTTCTTGCAAGTGACAAGTATGCATATCAGTTTGTGACACCTGACAGCTGGGGCGGCGCTTATGTACCGAATACGTCAGATTTGGACAGGGCTACCATTATAAGGGCAGCAGGCGTGGACAGTGAGGGCGTGATGACGCCGGTATCCACAAGAACATATTTCATTGGTAATGATATTAAGACAGCGTATAACGGCTGTGCAGTGATGTCCATTGTTACCGACCCGGATAATCTTGTTGACGGCAAGACGGGAATATATGTACTTGGCGATACTTACAATTCACTTCCGTATCCGAGGGATGATAAGGCTCTTGAACAGTATGCCAACTATATGCAGCATGGAAGTGAATGGGAGCGTTCTTCGTATATGGATTTCTTTAATGGAGAAAATACTCCGGATGTATCAATGGGAGTCGGAATAAGGATTCATGGAGGATATTCAAGACGTAACCAGCAAAAGAGCCTTAATATATATTTCAGGGATACATATGATTATGGCACAAAGAACCTGAAAGGATATGAGCTTATACCGGATTCAGGAAAGGATAAGTATAAAAATGTCATGTTGCGAAACGGTGGTAATGATTCAGATATTACCAAATTTCAGGATGTTTTTATACAGAGCCTGGTTACAGACAAGAATTTTACAACACAGGCATCAAGACCATGTATGCTGTATCTGAACGGAGAATACTGGGGACTGTATAATCTTACAGAAAAATATAGCGATAAGTACCTTGAGGAGCAGTTTGACGTAAATAATAAGAATGTGATTGTATATAAAGATATGGAAATTGACGAAGGTGAAGACCTGGACCCTGACGGAACTGCGCTTAAAGAATTAATGGCGCTTGGCAGTCTTGATATGACGAAGGAAGAAAATTATAAGAAATTCCAGGATATGGTTGATATAGACAGTTATATAGATTATTATGCAACGGAAGTCTACATATGTAATAATGACTGGTGGAGCGGAACCAATGATGAAACGCCTAATAATAATATTGAGTTCTGGAAAGTTGCAGACCCTTCACAGGAAGACGCTTCCAATCCATATGCTGACGGTAAGTGGCGTTATATGCTTTTTGATACTGAGTGGTCAATGGGAATATATGGCTCGAATGAGGCAGGCGCCAATTATGATTCGATAAAGTATCATGCAATGGGAGCCGATAACGGCAAAGGTGACCCTGTGTTTACTGCACTTATGAAAAATAAGGATTTCCGTATCAGGTTTACTAATGCTCTGCTTGACGTAAGGAACTGGAATTTTGAATATAACCGTGCAGCAGCGGCGCTTGATAAAATGTCGTCGATATACAGGCCGCTTATGGATAAGAACAGGATAAGATGGAATACCGGCAATGTATTAAACGGTGTAAATACAATGAAGAACTTCTTAAAGAACAGGCCGGGATATGTATTTACAATGCTTGAGAATAATATGCCGGAGCTTTCAGCTTCTGCGCGTGCAGAGGTTAATATATGGAAAAATATAGAAGGCGGAGATTATTGTGTAAAGGTTAATACGATAGTACCGGATATATCGAAGTCATGGACCGGTAATTATTATACGGCATATCCTATAACGGTTAAGGCTAATGAAGTGCCTGGTTATGAGTTTGACCACTGGCAGATAACAGGTGCAGAGGCAGAGGATGAAAATGCTTCTGAGACTAAAGTAACACTTACCGGGTCTGAGTCTTCTATTCAGGCTGTTTACAGGGATGCACAAGGAGATATACCTGTTCCGTCCGTAACTCCTGAGCCTACTGCTAAACCTACGCAGGAACCGGGAGGCGGCGGTATGCCCGGAAGAAATACCCCGGAGCCTTCTGCTACAGCCGAGCCGGACCAGAAACCGTCAGAAGTGCCGGAAGAGACCGGCGAACCGGTACAGCCGCCGGTTAATCAGCCTTCAGATAATTCAGTCAATAATAATACCGGAAGCGGTACAGATATAATTAATTATCCTGATATAATTAATTATTCTGTTGGAACGGAATTTGTTTACGGCAATGGTAAATATCTGATAACGGCATCTGATTGTGTAAAATTAATTGAGATAACTGATAAAAATATAACTTCGTTTACCGTAGCATCAGTTGTGAATGTTTACGGGAAGTCGTTTAACGTAACGCAGATAGGTGACAGTGTATTTGCAAAATGTAAAAAGTTAAAGAAAGTTGTTATTGGAAGCAACATAGAAAGTATGGGTAAGAGTGTATTTAAAGGTTGTTCAAAACTGAAAAATATTACCATAAAATCAGTTAAGCTTAAGAAGGTGGGCAATAAGTCATTTAAGGAAATACATAAGAAGGCCAGGATAAAAGTTCCTAAAAAGAAACTTAAGGCTTACAGGAAACTGTTAAAGAAAAAAGGCCAGAAAAGTACAGTAAAAATAAAGAAATAATATAAATAGTACAAATAAAGAGGAGTGTTGCTTAATCATAAAAATTGCAGCAACTCCTCTTTTTAATTTAGAGACATAGTAGTATTTAAATTTCTTTATCATTTATTCCCTGAAAATCTAATAAATTTAATTTTGCATATCGAATAACATCATTTTTATATTGTTCAGGAAGTTTATCAAAATAATATAATAGGGATTCAGATTGAGTACTCAAAACTATTTCTTTAAAATATTTTGGGTTATCTGTTCTGTTTAACAAATAATCAGCAGTTACATTAAAAAAATCACATAATTTAATAAGTGTTTCAAAATCAGGCTCTCGTTTATCAAGTTCATAGTTTGATAGTACTTTACTGCTACAACCTATTTTTTCAGACACTTCTTGTTGTGATAATTCTAAATTTTCCCGTAAACTTCTAATTTTTGCTCCAAAGGTACTCAAATTTCAATCCTCCTTTTCATACCCAAATTATAATACACAGATTATTAAAACAGATGTATTTCTACGATAAGTTCATAAATAGTATTGACAAATGAACAATATGTAGATAAAATATTTGATAAATTGATAACTTGAAGGGAGCCGGTGAAAAAACATTCAAAAATAATTAAGAAAAATGCAAAATGGAGGTAATAACGATGGAAGAAAAAAATAAAGTGGTTGCTTTTTTAAAATCGACTACAGGACGGATTGTTTTAACGGTTGTATTATATATTGTGATATTTTCTATGGAATATTTTTTAATATCAGTATTCAATAATAATGGAGCTGTATTTGTTGTTATAGCTATAATAATGGCATATTTTGGTTGGAAGGCGCTGAACAGAATTACACCGGATTTATTTGTAATAATGCCGTTAGGCCACTGGTTTTGGTACTGGACAATTAAAGGATTTTTATCTATATTTGTAGGGGCGATTGTTGCACCATATCAAATTGCTAAAATGATTATTTCAAAATTCTAGATGATATATTTATAAAATTACATAAGGGAAGGAAAAGAAATATGCGTGAAGAAGAAGGGGTATATATAGTATTCTTTTTTTCTATTCCATGGCTGTTAATAGAAATAATTGCATTTGTATTAGGAGCAATATTTTGTAGGCCTGT
Source organism: uncultured Lachnospiraceae bacterium (assembly GCA_947594855.1). Classification (GTDB taxonomy): domain Bacteria; phylum Bacillota; class Clostridia; order Lachnospirales; family Lachnospiraceae; genus V9D3004. Next base: position 13,896 of record CANQEL010000014.1, on the reverse strand, counting down.
GGAAATGGGAAAAGAAGTTTATAATAATATAATTAATTGGACAAATAATTATACGGGAGTTATTCTTATAATTATGGCAGGTATATGTATATTTATATCAGTATTATTGGGAAAAACGGTGATAGAAAAAATAATATATATGCCTACTATGTTTCTGGGATTTTGGCTTATTTATAATCTGATTATTTATGGTATGACGGATTTATTTAGCGGTTTTGATGGAATATGGATAATATTTGCCATACTTTCGGGGTTAATGTGGGTACTATTAGTATTTATATTTATTGTTATAACGATTATGGCAACCATTGTTCTTCCTGTTTGTATTGCAAATGGTATAAAAAATATTGTATCAAGGTGTTTAATAAAGGGATTTATAAGCATGGTAGTGTCTGCAATTGCTTTATGGTTGAATTTTATGTTTTCAACTGAATTTTGGCAGCCAGCAGGTAAAATATTTATATCAATATTTGGAGCGCAATAAGGTTTTATGAGGGAAAAGCTAAAAACGAAATATTAAATCAAATTAAATGTATTCTTTATATATCATATAGAGTATTCTAATATCTGATGGGATTTTGGAATACTCTTTTTATTATATGCTATTTAAAAATGTCAGGTGGCTTACTACTGTATCAACAGCTTATAATACACGTGCTAACAACTGTTAAATGAAGTTTGTATAATAAGGTATTGACATTATATGCAGATATTGTAAAATATGACAGACAGCAGGATATGAAAGGAAAATGAGATAATGGAAGTATTAAAATTCGGCTTTAAATACTGGAAAAAACATCTCCATATGGCAATACTTATACAATTATGCAGTTATACTGCAATAATATGCGACCTTATGCTGCCACTTATATCAGAGATGTTTATTGACTATGTAATACTTGACAACCATGGTGAGACGGACAATGTATTCTCATTTATGCTTGATGGCAGATATGGTGAAATACACAGCATGCGCCTGTTTTTTTCACTTGCGGTTTTATTCATGATACTGCTCGCAATAAGGCTTGTACTTGTATATTTTAAAAATGTCAATTCGCAGAAACTTGGAATCAGGATTGAGACAGAGCTGAGGAAGGCAACTTTCAGAAAGGTTATGGAACTTGACAGTGAAACGCTTTCTGAGTTTAATACAGGCGAACTTCTTACTACGGTGAATTCAGATACGGTTATGTACAAGGAATTGTTCTGTACAATGCTGGTAAGGATACTGGATAGTATATTTGTGCTGGCAACGTGTATTTACCTGCTGGCAACAATTAATGTGACGCTGCTTATAATACCTCTTGTGCTTATGCCGTTTTTTGCTGCTGCGCTTTTTAACTTCAGGAAAAGGGCAAGAGCCAATTACAAGAATATACGTGCCTGCAACAGTGAGATGAGTCTTACGGTACAGGAAAATATTGAGGCGGTAAGGCTGGTACGCTCCTTTACGAATGAGGAAGTTGAAAAGCAGAAATTCAGAAAGTCAAATGAAAAATTAAAGGATGCGTACATAAAACAGGTTAATCTGTCGTCAGGATTCGAGGTAGTATTCAGTACAATTAAGCAGATAGCTTATATAGGTTCCATCGCAATAAGCGCGGTGCTTGTAATCAAAGGTTATATACTTGTCGGATTTCTGGTTACTGCTTCAAGCTATGTACTTAAAATAATGGATCATATAACCCAGATAAATAATACGCTGTTTATTATGCAGCAGCAGATTGTGTCAGGACATAAGATGATAGATTTCCTTAATTGCACGTCAAAAGTGCCTGACGCTCCTTGCGGAATAGATATTAAAAATAAGCCGGATATAAGCATCAGAAACGGTTATCTTGTAATAGACGGAAAGACTGTGCTTAAAGATATTAATCTGGATATTCCATACGGGCGCAGGCTTGGAATAGTAGGAGGTACCGGAAGCGGTAAAAGCGTATTGTTAGAATCCCTGGTACGTATTCACGACCTTACCGGCGGAGTGATTCAGGTAAATGGTAAGGATATCAGGGAATATTCTCTTGACAGTTTAAGAGAGAATTTTTCATATGTATTCCAGGATGTATTCCTATTCTCTAATACAATTGACTCTAATATTGCCTATGCAGAGCCGGATATTGAGCGAAGGCAGATTGTACAGGCGGCAAAGCACGCCCAGGCGCATAATTTCATTAAAGAACTTCCGGTAGGTTATGAGACAATAGTAGGCGAGAGAGGATTCGGAATATCAGGCGGACAGAAGCAGAGAGTGTCAATAGCAAGGGCGCTCCTTAAAAATGCGCCTGTCCTCATACTTGATGATTCAACAAGCGCGCTTGATGTAAATACTGAAAGAAGGCTTATTAATGATATTAAAGAGAACTATACCGATAAAACAATGATTATATCGGCGCATAGGCTTTCTTCAGTTGTAGACTGTGATGAAATAATATATATGCAGGATGGAATGATAATTGAACGCGGTAATTTTGAGGAGCTTATGAAGCTTAACGGACATTTTGCAAAAGTATATAATATCCAGGAGACTGAAAGAAAATCAGTAGTGGATTTTGACGGTCTGTCGGAACAGATGAAAAGGGAAGGGGTGAGGTAAATGGCAAAGGTAAATACATATTTTCAGGATGAAGTAATAGAAAAGAAAATAGATATGAAACAGCTTGCAAGGACACTTAGATATGTGGTGCCTTATAAAAAAGTATTTATGCTTGTAGGCGTATTAATGTTTGTATCGGCAGGAGCTTCCCTGGTGTCGCCATTGTTAATAAAAGAGATTATTAACAATGTTGTTGTAAATGAGGATTACCGGGAGCTTACAATAGTAGTATTAGGACTTGCCGCGCTTGCCGCAATTGAGATTGCCATTAACTTTATCCACCAGAGGCTTATGGGGAAGACTGGACACAGGATTATAGCTGAGATAAGGGAAGATGTATTTGACAGATTACAGCAGCTTTCGTTCAGTTTCTTTGATTCGAGGCCTAACGGAAAAATTGTAGTAAGGGTTACGGATTATATTAACGACCTTGCAAACTTTTTTACAAACCATGTGCTGATGTTTGCTGTATATATAGTAAAGCTTGTAGTTGTAAGTATATTTATGCTTATAATAAGTCCTCAGCTTACAGGCATAGTATATCTTGCGGTTGTGCCTATGATGATATGCGTGATATGTCTCAGGTACTCGCTCAGGAAGATGTTTGCGGTACACCGCGCGAAGATATCCAACAGAACGGCATTTATAATTGAATCAATAATGGGTGAAAAGATAGTAAAAAACTATAACCGTGCAGAAGAGAATGAAAAAATATATATGGACGTTCACAGGGATAATATAAAGACATGGATAAGCATATGTTACAGGAATGAGCTTAACACGCCGATTGTCGAAATATTCTGGAATCTTGGCACATTGGCGCTGTACGGGGTTTCATTGTATATGATTCTTAACGGTATCGGAAATGTAAATGCAGGTACTATAGTTGCATTTACAAGCTATATGGGACTTTTCAGCGGTCCTCTTACACAGATAGCGTTTATTATACAGCAGCTCGCTTCAGTAAGTTCAAACCTTGAACACGTCTTTGATACCATAGATTATCCTGTTGATATAAAGGACAGTAAAAAGAGTGTCCAGCTCAGCAATGTCAGGGGAAAAGTTGATTTTAATGATGTAACTTTTTCTTATGAGAAGGGGAATACGATACTTGAAAACTTTAATCTGCATGTAGAACCGGGAACGACGGTTGCGCTTGTAGGTCCTACAGGCGGAGGAAAAACCACAATAATAAATATGCTTACGAGATTCTATGATGTAGATTCAGGAAGCGTTATGATTGATGGGGAAGATGTAAGGAAGGTTACGCTTGATTCGTTAAGAAAAGAAGTAGGGGTACTTATGCAGGACCCGTTCATTTTCCAGGGAAGCATTATTGATAATATAAGATACGGGCGTGAAGAAGCTACAGACGAAGAATGTATAGAAGCAGCCAGAACGATATACGCGGATAAATATATTGAGAGGCTTAACGGCGGTTATTACCATATGCTTGAGAAGGGGGCTGCGTCGTTGTCGGCAGGTGAAAAACAGCTTATAAGCTTTGCGCGTATTATACTAAAAAATCCTTCGGTTATAATACTTGATGAAGCTACAAGTGCGATTGATACCGAAACAGAGATGCTTATAAAACAGGCGCTCGACGTGCTTATAAAAGATAAAACGGCATTCATTGTTGCGCACAGGTTGTCAACAATCCGAAATGCTGATAGAATATTATATATAGCTGATAAGGGAATTAAAGAACAGGGAACCCATGAAGAACTTATGAAACTTAAGGGTCTGTATTATCAGCTGAATATATAAAAATAAAGGGAGGAAAACAGATTATGGGAAAGAAGCTGCTATGTATTCTGCTTGCCTGCGTACTTGCTTTTGGAAGTCAGTCTGTGGCAGACGGCGCAAAAAAAGCAAAACTGTCATTTTCAAAGGTTAAATTAGAGGTTGGGCAGAAAAAGAAGATTGTAATTAAAAATAAAAATAAAAAGGCAAAATATACATACAAATCTTCTTTGGCAAAAAAGATTGCAGTAAATAAAAAAGGCGTAATTACTGCCAAAAAACCCGGTAAAGCAAATATAACCGTAAGTGAAAAAATCAGTAAGAAGACGAGAAAAGTGGGAGTAATAAAAGTTACATGTAAAAATGATACCGATAAAACACCGGAAATAAAACCGTCCGAAACGCCTGTGCCTACGCCGGTTAATACATCGTCAGGCGCGCCTGACATGACGAGTACGCCGTCGGAAACACCGGAGCCTACACCAGAGCCTACGCCTGATTTGTATACGACTAAAATAATGACGGTGACGGTTAATGATACTGATTCATATTTCGTAGACGGAAATACATGTTATGTAAATATGCAGTACTTTACGGGAAGCGCCGAAGGAGAATATTTTAACGGAACGGTATTAAAAGAAAGTACGGTAGTTACCAAAGAATATAAGGAAGATAAAGAAACGCAGTATTGCGCAAGATATATTCTTAAAGGAACTGACGCATCAGGCAGCAGCTGCAGTATGTATATCGAAGATAACGGAATAAAAGATGAAGCAGGAAATCTGGTTTCCAAACCGATTATTGTAACTGACAGCAAAGAACTTGCATGGATTGAAACTGCAGATATACAGGGAAGAGTTACTGATAACGGTAACGGGGAAAAGACTATAGATATATTATGGAACGAGTCTAATACAGAGCCTGTACCGCCGCCTCAGGTAGTAAGACCTGATACAACCAAATCTTACACGAAAGAATTATTTACATTCTATATAGATATTGGGCCGTCAGATGAAGTAAACGGAAATACAGGAAATGCATCTATGATACATTTCGGAGGCCGCGGCGAGGGACCTAATTTTAACGGTACGGTTGTAAAGGACAGCGTTGATGCAAGGCTTCAGTTTACGGGACAGGTTCAGACGCTTTCGGCAAGATATATTCTTGAAGGAACTGATGCAAATGGCAATCCTTGTAAGGTGTATGTAGAGAATAACGGCATAGACGATAACGGAATGGTTACCGAGCCGACTATTATTACGGACTGTCCTGATTATGCATGGATAGAAAGTGCGCCGCTTCACGGTACGGTAAGCTGGGCACCGCAGCTTACAATACATATGTGGACTACGGAAGATTAAAATATCATTGAGATAATAAAGAGGACCGGTTATGGAAAAAAAGAGATGCAGTTTTTGTTTCAGCACAAAAGGATATAATGTTTCAGAAAAATTTATCCTTTATCACGATACCAGGTGGTGCAAACCGGAGCATAGAGATCAGGAACTTTACGCAATGCTTATCCTTGAAGGGATGCAGGCAGGGGTAAGCTGGAACCTGATTCTTAATAAAGAGGACAATTTCAGAAAGGCCTTTGACGGATTTGATCCGAAAAAAGTAGCGGCTTATGATGAATCAAAATTTGAAGAACTGATGCAGAATACAGGTATTATCCGCAACAGGAATAAAATCAGGGCAGCTATTACAAACGCGCAGGAATTCTTAAAAGTTCAGAAAGAATTTGGCAGTTTTGATAAATACATATGGGGCTTTACCGGAGGTAAAGTTATAGACCATCATTTGGCAGACATAAAAGATATGCCTGCCAAAGATGAGCTTTCCGAACTGATAAGCAAAGACCTGAAAAAACGTGGATTCAAATTCGTAGGCGCGACAATCATATATTCCTATCTTCAGGGCATTGGTATTATAAATGACCATTGGGAATACTGTGATTACCGGTAATTAATAACCCATAAATATGCATCTTGCAAAGTTGTATAATCCATTTTTCCATGTTGTAAAATCATGCGCTCCCGGAGTTGTGTAGAACCAGTGGTTTACACCGTTTTTGGTAAGTACCCTGCTGCATGTTCCGCCGAGCGCATTTTCTCCGCCTTCGTCAATTCCGTTTACTATCATAAGGAAAGTATTATTCCGGTACTCTTCAGGAATTGTAAAGGTCTCTTCGGTAAACAGGCCGTTTTCGTGAACGCCGTTTGCATCATATTCAAATACTCCGTATCCCGGACTGAACGCCGCTATATATCCGAAAGTATCAAGCATATTAAGACCGATATAAAGCGATTCCCTTCCGCCCATTGACAGGCCTCCGATAGCGGTATTTTCACGGCCTACAGCGATAGAATAATTTTCTTCTATATAAGGCATCAGACATTCGCGCAGGTCATTTATGAAGTTATCAAATTTGGCGTAGTGTTCAAGTGAAAATGCATTATCGGAAGGGTATGAGTCGTCAGCTCCGGCCCTTATGTTAGGAATTACTATAATCATATCCTTTGCTTCGCCTTTAGCTGCAAGGTTTCCTACTATGGCGGCAGGATTGCCGTCAAGCCATTCATTTTCGTTTCCGCCTATACCATGAAGGAGATATAAAACCGGATATTTGTTATCGGCTGAATAATTGGCAGGAAGAATTATATTTGCCTTACGGTCTTTTCCGGTAACTGAAGAATAATAAGTTATTTTTTCTACCTCTCCGTATTCGATTCCGTCCGCCTTTACATCAAATCCGTCAGGCGTATCGTGTGAGTCCGGGTATACTATCGGCTCTTTTGCAGGAGCAGCCGTATTTTCAGGTTTATCCATGGTATGGGTATCTGAAGCAGGCGTTATATCCGGCGTCTGATTTGGTGCGACGGTGGAAGATGTATCGTTTTTGGTGTTTTTCTTTATTGTAACGTTTACATTTCCGATTTTTTTTGTTTTATTTTTATATTTTTCAGTAATTTTAATCACAGCCTTTCCTGCTTTTTTGGCAGTTACAACACCTTTTTTATTAACCGATACTTTCTTTTTGGCAGAAGATTTGAAAAGGTATGCTGCGCCTGATTTTTTGTTTTTGATTTTAATGGTTTTCTTTTCGCCTATTGTAAGATTAAGTTTTTTTGGTGAAGGCTTTGCTTTCTTTGCCGCGTCAGCGTGTGAAACGCCTGATGCTGTGAGCACAAGAGCTGCCGACATTATTGTACAGACTGCTTTTTTAACGGTTGGGTTCATCATTGTTTATCCTCCTTATTTTCATGTTTTGAATCAATTAAGGTTTCTATCATAAGCTTCTTTACATATACGTCAAATCCAAGCATACATATAAATGCAAACGTGGACAGTATATCGTTGTCTTCATCATTTTGCATTTTCGGAAATGCTTCTTTTGCAAGGTTATATTTTTTGGAAACATCCCGCATGAGGATTTCCATGCCGTCAAATTCGAGGTCAAAAATGTATTTATATATATATTCAAGGTCTATATCCGAATCGGTATCAAAAAATCTTTCGGACACAGGCTTAAAAATCTCCTGTATATCACTGATTGAAAGGAAATTTTTAAAGTAATATATGAAAATTAAAAGAAGCATGTGCTTTTTGCTGTACTTCTTTTTTTCGGGCGGCGGAATGAGGTTATTTTTTGCATAATTATTTATCATCGTTTTGGTAAGGGTCTTGTCATCCTCAAACCGTTTATATGAGGAAAGCTGTTCCTCCATAAAAGTAGTAACCTGGTCCATATACAGAGGTATATCCGGAATGGCGTCAGGATTAATATAATTCAGCTTTGAAATCGAAGCCAGTACCTTTCTAAGGTCATTGTCTTTATCCGTTTTATCAGACACGTTAATTCCTCTTTTCATAAACAATATTTGGGCATAAAGATATTTACAATTATATTACAATTATATGGTAAAGTTCTAAAAAAGTAAAGAAAAATAAGGGAGGAGAGCAGTTCAAATGTTTATTGTTCGATGTATCAGATGTTGTTCATTATTTTTAGCCGTAAGTTTTATATTGTGTACGCTTGCCAGTTGTATGGGAAAAACTGAGGATAAAGAACCAGAGCAAAAAAGTGAAGGACTGGCAAATCAATTTAAGGATGAGGGCGATGATGCGGTCAGTCAGTCGTCCGGAATGATAGGCTATGGTTTTGCGGATGGTTCCCCGGATGAGTACACAAACTGTGACGAGGGCATTTATTTTTCTTCTTCCAAGCCAAAGTGTTTTGCCAAAACAGACAGCATTTCTTCTCGTGTGTCTGTATCAAAATCAGAGCGAGTATAGGTGAAAAATCCGGTATGTTCCCAGTCGATCTCGACCGGAGGATGGTACAATGCCCATGAATTGAAATTTTCCAGTGTAGCTTCGGGATTGGTGCACTTTTTGATCTGATCCATCATAAATTTTTTGTCGGGGTCATCTCGATCAAAGAATCGGGTGGCACATATATCCGGTGGATCACAGAGGAGAATAGCAACACGATTATAGGACGAGATCTCACGCAATACATCGGGAGGAATGTTGGTGTCAACTACAACTTTCTTTCCGGAGGCTGCCAGTTTTATCAACTCTAAAATCTCAATTTCTACACATTCATTGGAGACTTGACTAGTCCAGTTCCAATGTTCTTCCGGGGTCATATTTAACCATTCCTGCCAACCACTCATGGTATCAAAATAGCATAGTCCTGGTTGTTTCCAACGGGAAAGTTTATTTCGAGGAAATACATCATGGTAGTTTTCACCGCAATGAATCATATCATATCGTTCAGCTAACATCTTGACCATTGTGGATTTGCCCGCATAACTATGCCCGTTAATAAAGTAAACATTTTGCAAGTAATGTTTTATTAGATTGTCGCTTAATTGTATTTTCATCTTTATATCCATTCCCTTCGCTTCGCTCAGGCACAAAACGTTATGAAGATAGTTTTTCTGAGCTTCTTTTTCTTTTAAAATTCTTCTTGTTTGGTACCGTCAGAGGTCGTTGCGCAGTATTCCCGATCACATGACCAACCCATATGGATTGGCTCCCTGCTTACAAATCCATCGTCAATTCGACTTCAATATGCTGCTTGACATTGTGTTGGATAATAGACATACCGTCTCGACGGTTGTTTCAGTTTCCAAGGGAAGGTCTTTCACTTCCTCGCCATCAACAGGCACAGGGAAATTGAATACGATCTTCTTTATCCAGCTTCCGTCTTTCCTTTTCTCCGGGAACATTTCAATTCGCTCGATAAAGGCTTTCATAAACTCTTTCTGTTCCGCTTCCGTTGCGGAATGGTAGACTTCATCAAATGCCAGTAAGAGCCGATAGATATTGTCGCCGGAGATTTTCTCCTGCTGAATGCTGCGGATTTGGCTTTGCAATTCGCCAATCTGAACTTCGATATCCTCTATGGTATCATACTGCTCATCATAGCGGCGCTGCAAGTCCAAAATCTTTCTGTCATAGTGGGCATCGTTGATGTCCAAGGTGTCCATCTGACGCTCCAAGCGGCTTTTCGTTCCAAAGGCTTGCTTTAACTGACCTTGCAGAACGGCGATCTGCTTTTCCATATCCTCTGTATCAACTGCCGAGCCGATTTTCGCCTGAATCGCTTCTACAAACCGAGGATTGTTGACCATAGCGGATATAATCTTTGCCACAAACTTATTGATTTCCGTCTGCTCGATATTCAGTCGGAAGCTGCACTCATGCCCGGTTGGTGTTACTGTGTTTTTACAGTAGTAATAATATCTTGTTTTCTTGTCCTTGCTGTGAGCCTTGGCGATATTGCCATACATACTCTTTCCGCAGCATGGACATTTCAGAATACCGGACAGGATATGTGCGTGATCTGGATTATTGACCTTTTCCCGCTTAAAGGAATTGATCTTGCGCTTTTCCTGTGCCAGATACCAATCTTCTTCGGAAATGATGGCTTCGTGCTGCCCGTCATAAATAGGGAACTCTGACTGCTCAACCACGTGCATCTCGTTTCTTGTACCCTGTTTCTTTTCCGTCCTGCGTCTGCCATAGGCTATCTTACCCATGTAAACAGGATTGTCCAGTACATCCTGCACGAAGCTCCTTGAAAATCCGGGAATAGTATTGTTCTGCCGTAGCTTCTTGACAAAGCCATTACGATTCAAATATTTTGCAACTCCGGCAACGCCCTCGTTGGTGTGAATGTAGCGGTCATAAATGACACGGATTACTTCCACTTCATCCTCTGCAATGACAAGATCACCGTTTTCCAGACTATAGCCATAAGGGGCAAAACCACCATTCCACTTGCCCTCACGAGCCTTTTGCTCCCGTCCTGCCATGGTCTGAGTTCGGATATTCTCACGCTCGATTTCTGCCACCGCAGACAGCACAGAAATCATCAGCTTTCCGGCATCCTTGGAACTATCAATGCCATCCTCCACGCAGATCAGATTGACACCGAAATCCTGCATGAGCTGCAAAGAGTTCAGAACGTCCGCCGCATTTCTGCCAAATCGGGAGAGCTTAAAGACCAGCACATAAGATACGCCGTCTTTGCAGTCCTGAATGTCATTCAGCATCCGTTGAAAGTCCTGCCGTCCTTGGATGTTCTTTCCAGAAAATCCCTCGTCAGAATACTCCCCGGCAATAACCATATCTTCGTATGCCGCATACTTTCTCAGCTTGTCACGCTGGGCATCCAAGCTGTATCCGTCAACCTGCATAGAGGTGGACACTCTTGTATAAAGATAGCATTTAAGTTGTTTCTTTTTCAGAATCGCCACCTCCTTCGTTCATTTCTTTTACCATAAGTCCCTCGTTGCGGATATAATATTCCAAAAGCCACAGCACATAATCCGGTGCATGGCGGTTATCCAATTCCCACTCGGTCATAGTCCGGTAAGGGATATGGACGAGCTTGCAAAAATCTTTCCGGTTCAGTCCTGTACTTTCCCGCAACTTGATAATTCTGTTCTTACAATCCATCTGTCTTTTCTCCATAAAAAACAAAAATACACGTTGCGTAATCATTATAGCATAGCTACGCCGAATACGCAACGTGTAAATTGTGAATTTTTACGCAGCCTTATTCGTCAAAGGCTGCGCTTGATTTCTTTCCTCGGAATGCTCCACTTTCTGTTGGGCATCCTGTTCCAATTTGTCCAAAACCTGATGTCCATATTTCTGGAGCATCTGGCTCATAACATCCACACAGCGGACAAATGCCGCATTATATTTTGCATCCTCATAATATTTCTTCAATAGGCAGTTACCTCCATCAAATTTCCATGTCCTGTCCACGCTTACGGGCAGGTGCTTTGTGTTCCTGAGTTTCCTTTCCTCTGGCGAGGATGGCATTAAGAAAAGCCCGAACCCTCTCAGATGCGATTTCCAGTGCATCCAGAAAGGGTTGGGCTTTCTGTTTAAGTTCCATATATTTTTCGTTTACAGCTTCATACCGCTGTTTCCAGATCGATGCGGACTTTTCAGCAGAAGCCAGTTTCTCTTTCAAACGCTTGTTGTCAGCATTGGTAATAATGCCGTTGACCGCATAGCGTTTGAGCGTATCGCACTGATCCGGTGTGAGCGAGACATTTCCGGTAATGGAGCTTTTCTTGCCCATTGCTTCGATGTCCTGCACCGTAAGTGCAATGGCCTTTGCTGCCTTGGTTTCCTTTTGCAGAGCTTCCAGTTTCTTTTTCTGCTTTTCCGTAGCAGCTTTAGCATCCTCCAAACTCTGTTCTGCCTGTGCCACCTGTCCTGTCACAGCTTCCAAACGCTGCTGTTCCGCCTGCACCTTAAACTGTGTCACCGTCAGATGTTCCTCGGTGCTGCCACGCTCTCCACGCTCCACATCGGTATATCCGGCAGCTCGCATGAACTGAAAAAAGTCATCCTGCAACACACTGTAGGACGACTTCAAAATCTTTTTCCCTTTTGCGTTCAACATGGGATTTCCGTTTTCGTCAAGCACCGGCTTGGACTCCCATTTCTTACTGCGGCTGACCTGTGTGATGACCTCCTTGACGGTTCCCCGGAGGGATTCATCCTTGCACCGCTTCGACCACAGGATTTGCTTTTCCACCACCGGGATATAAACCACATGAAGGTGGTAGTGGTACACATCCTCGCCCAGAGCTTCGGACATTGCCCGGTTGCGTTCATCGGCGTGCATCACAGCGGAAAGGATATACTGTTCACCGCCCACGATCTTCACGGCAGCTTTATAAGCATCGGCATAAAACTGTTTTGCAAATTCATAGCCGCCGTGGTTGTAGAAGTAAGCGGAGTTCACATCGAATACCAGCTCGCCATATTTAACGGCATCCTCTTTCAGACCTCTAGTGGAGATCACGCCGTCCTGTTCCATCTGCTCAAACATTTTTACATAATCGTCCGTGGGTGCCTTGAAATGGACGTTCAGCGGAGTACGTTCCGGCACGATGTCCACATTGGAATAACGGCCTTTTTCACGCTCATTGTGTTCCTGTGTTTTTGCCACATCGTCCGGGGTTTCCAAGTCCTGATTTCTGGCTAAGGTACGGTCAATTCCATCATTTCTTGCCATAGATTTTTTGTCCTTTCTTTGGGATTTGCAGACAGCGGGGAGCTGCGGAGAGGCACTTTTTCAAAGTGTAATAACCCACTATTACACTTTCATCCATACTGGCTGCAAAGTGCCGTGGGCTCTCCGAGGGCTCCTCCGGAGGGGGTATGCGGTCGCTGCGGCGACCTCTGCTGACCAAGGCGAAAATGTCTGCGCCTTTTCCCATGGTCAGCCCGTCTGCATGAAGCTGTTCTGCGGAACATTTCTTGCAGACGGCGGCAGCGAAAACCGTATCTTTCACTGCCTGTCCATAGGCAGCACTGCGGTGCACCTATGGGGACGGGAGATGCGAGGGGCTGTTGCCGGGGCATCACTTCTCCCGTCTTTTCTGCCATACGATGTCGTAGCCAAGCACATCGGCAAGCTCCAATACTTCCTTGTATCGGATGCTTTCCCGCTGCAATTTTGCGGACAGGTTGGAAACGCTGTCGCTCCAACCGTATTCGTCCGAGAGCAGATCAACCACTTCCTGCATAGTCATTCCGACACGGATGATCTGTGCCTTGATTTCATTGCGTACATTCATATTGAAAATTCCTCCATAATTTTGATTTGTAGTTCGGTGCAATGGCTACTCCCCAAAATGGAGCAGATGCACCGAACAGTGAAAAATCCGCTTTCTCCAAAATCGTTTTAATTTCGTTGGTGCGATACTCTGTCCATATAGGCATATATCCCACTTCACTGTTCCGTGCGGTTTGGTCTGGAACAGTGAAAACACCTACTGTTTCATGAACTGGGTGCATGGTTTGGAGAAGCACGATTTAGTGAAATGGTTTCGTCCTACGGTCAAAAACTTTGCTGTTTCCATTACCTTTGATTTTCAATGCCCGAAAACAGGTCAGTTTTGGCCGTCGATTATTCCTATAAAAAGAAAAACAGGCAAAACGCTGCGTACATACATACAGAAAATGAAAGGCAGGATTCAGTCCTGCCATTCCTCCGGTACGTACGTACATGGCGAAAC
>CANQEL010000013.1 GCA_947594855.1 uncultured Lachnospiraceae bacterium | reverse complement strand
GACGAACCGTTTAACGGGCTTGATAAGAATATGTCGAATAAGATCAGGGATATCCTTATGGATGAAAAAGACAGGGGAAAAACCATTCTTTTAGTGTCCCATAATGAAAGTGATATTTCGTATCTGTGCGACCGCACTTATGAGATAGACTGCGGTAAAATACTTTAATCATTACGCTTTTTTCCAAGTATGAGCTTTGACGCAGGTTTTTCTACCAGATATGTTACGGCAGTAGATACAATAAATGACGATACTATACTCAGAATCATAAGTTTCCACATCCAGACTTTATCACCTGTCTGATTGGGAGGAACATCGCCTTCATAATAAGGTATTCTGTTCTGTATGAATTTCAGGCACAGATATTGGTGCCATATATACAGGTTAAACGATATTGTAGAAAGAAAACGCATAACCCGGTTCGAGAAGATTTTCTGGTATGCAGACAACGCAAACGCCGTTGAAATAACAAAGACCATGAAAAGAAAACTAAGTGAGAATCTGTGGTTAAGTCTCCAGGCGTTCTGATTATCAACTAAACAAAGTGCGCGCATCATAAGGGAGTATACATATATGCACATGATTGATACAATTGTAGAAAAACATGCAAAATATTTTTCGTGTTTGATGCTTTTTGCCATTCCGACAAAAATCATTGCGCCGGCAAAACCGTTTGCATATACGCCGAGATATGATGGAAGCAAATGAAGAAGTCTGAATGAAATGTTATCGAGACTATTGGTGTACATAATATAAACAATAGATATTAAATTTAATACTACGTATGTAGTAATAGGCTTTTCCCTGAAAAATTTCTGAAGCAGTGGGAAGATTAAATAGAACTGCATTTCTAACGCAACAGTCCATAAAACACCATTTAAAAGTGATGATGAGCTTGTATCTTCAAATAAGTTAAATGTAAATGTAAGGTGTGAAAAAAGGTCTTTGAGCATAAATCCCGGTGAATTGGAGTATATGAAATCCTGAGCAGAATATTCTGCCCTTGCTACGTTATATATAAATGCAATAAGTATACATAACATATATGAAGGTACGATTCTTGCAATTCTCTTCTTGTAGAATGTACGTGTATCGGGGAGCGCATCACCATTAATCATATTTCTGGCATATGGAAGAAAGAGACAGAAGCCGCTTATAAATATAACAAGCGTAACCATTTCATATCCTGTCCTTACAAGCCAGTCAAGATTAATCTGTGTTATGCCTAAAAGCTTCAGAAAAGGAGTTTGTTTTATGGGAATAATCCAGGTCTGCTGCCAGAAATGATACCATACTACTATGAGAATTGCCAGTGCACGTATGCCATCGAGTACTCCGATATGGAAAGTATTTATATTTGAATTATTATCGTTTCTGTTTTTCATTATTGCGCTCTCCTTTAAATCCAGTTATTGTATGTTGCCACGGCTCCAACTATATTCAGACAGATGCCAAAACAGCATAAAGGATAATTCCATTTAACATACGATTCTTTATCAGGCATATATTTCATAATACCCAGATACACAAATGGTAAAAGATCATTCATATATCTGTTTCCAAAGTGCCAGCCGCCCATAGTTTTATGAGAAACTATAAGAAATGTGTGTATGACAAGCAGTATTGGAAGCAGTATATTAATGGTTTTGTCCTGATTTTTCTTTGTCAATGAATATATAAAGTAAACGACAAAAGTTATGAAAATGGGACTTATCATCCAAATCGACATTCCGTTAAATGTAGGAAATGCAAGCTTTGAGTTTTCGGCAAGGGCAGGAAGTTTAAACAGACTCTTCAGATTATCTGCTATATACACAGAATTAAACTGTCCGGTTGCCGTAGAGGTGAATTCGGGCAGATAATTGTGTCCAAATTCAAATATATTCCCAAATCGTGCATAATTAAGTATCATATATGATAAACCGATTATTGCAGGAAAAATAAAACATGTAAATTTCTGCTTTATGAATATTCCTGCGCGGGAAATAAAGCTATGTTTATTTTTTAAAAGTTTTGAGTTTTGTTTCTGCCACTCTGTAATATACAGCATAAATAATAATGGGGTATATACTATCTGAAACGGTCTGCACCCAACGGCGCATGCGAGTAAAGATAATGACAATCCAAGCCTGCCCTTTATGGCATAATATATAGCCATAAGCGAAAGTGTAAAAGCAAAATTCTGGGCAATGAACCATACCCATCCGTTTACTGAACAGAACAGGGTATTGCATCCCAAAAGCAGAAAGACAGAGAAGAAAACTGCATTTTTGGTATTGCTGCGGATAATTTTATATATTTTTACGGAATAAATTCCTGATAACATAAATATAACAAGCGATATAAGGTTATCAGGCGTATTTACGCCGAAAAACGGAACAAATAAAAGCATTACATAAGATATAAAGGGTGGAAAACTTACGTAATATTTACCATTAAAAACAGCAAGTTCAAGGTGCTCATAATTCTGTCCGAGATCAAGTCTTCCTTCGAGCCAGGATTTTGCCTGCAGGCTAAAGGAATTATAATCATTATGCGACATTGGCCAGATGCCGGTAAATGCCCATATAACAAAAAGACCCGCAAGAAGACATAGTATCACGTATATATATGTAAGCTCAAACCTGAACTTTTCTTTGGCAATAGATTTCATATATAACATCCCCACATAATATTAATATTATTTATAATTTTAGCATATTAATTTGTAAAAGTACACACCAATATATGTTTGACAATGCATAAGTTATCATATAGAATTGGTTTTACTGGTTATTAAAGAGAAAATTAAAAAGGAGTACGGCAATGATTAGTGACATTTTTAAGGAAAAACGGACTATATATTCGCTTGAAGTATTTCCGCCCAAAAAGACAGATGATGTGCAGCTTGTGTATGATGCGATAGATGAAATGAAAAGCTGTAATCCTGATTTTATAAGCGTTACATACGGTGCAGGCGGAGGTACAAGTAAGGAGACTATTGCAATTGCATCATATATAAAAAATAAATGTAAAATAGAATCCCTCGCGCATCTTACGTGCGCAGCGCTTACAGAGGAAGCGCTTTTGGGTTATATTGATGCAATGAAATCAAACGGGCTTGAAAATATTCTGGCTTTAAGAGGGGATAAGCCGCGTGATATTTCACAGGAGAAGTTTGATTCCAGATATTATAAACATGCTTCTGACCTTGCCCGCGCAATCGGAAAAGGCTTCTTTATTGCTGGAGCGTGTTATCCTGAAAAGCATCCTGACGCAGTGTCTATCGAAGAGGATATAAATAATCTTAAAAAGAAGATAGATGCAGGAGTGTCAATGCTTACGAGCCAGATGTTTTTTGATAATGAGAAATTTTACAGATTTACTGAAATGCTTGAAAAGGCAGGTATAAATGTACCGGTTCTTGCGGGAATTATGCCGATAACGACTGCAAACCAGGTGAAGACAATGGTAGAATTATCAAGCGCGTCGACACCTGACGAGCTGCTTAAGCGGATTGATAAATACCGTGATAACCCTGATGATCTTAAAAAGGCAGGAGTGGAATACGCTATTATGCAGAAGCTTGACCTTGTAAGGCATGGCGTGAAGGGAGTTCATCTGTATGCGATGAACAAACCTGACATAGCAAAAACATTTTTTAACGCATCTTGACAATAGGAATATATTAATTTATAGTTTATTTAGAGACGAAGGCGTTCTGATTAATCAGGGCGTCTTTTTGTGTTTTTAAAGGAGGTTTTATAATGGCTGCATTTGAACGTGTAAAGTCGGGAATAGAAAGCATGGATAAAGCATTTGACAATATACGGCTGGGAGATAACGTGGTGTGGGAAGTTACGAATCTTGATGAATTCCGTATTTTCCTTAATCCGTATGTAGAGCAGGCAATAAAGGATAAAAGAAATCTTATATATTTCAGGTTTGCTTCTCATGAACCTCTTGTTGAAGAAAGAGAGGGAGTAAAAGTTATACAGGTTGAACTGTCGCACCGTTTTGAGACATTTACGGTAGAGATACATAAGCTTATTGAAAAGGAAGGTTACGATGCGTTTTATGTGTTTGACTGCCTTTCGGAGCTTCAGACTGCGTGGTCTACAGACCTTATGATGGGTAATTTCTTTAAGGTTACGTGTCCGTATCTTTTTTCGCTTGATACGGTAGCGTTTTTTCCATTAATAAGAGGTAAACATTCTTTTAAGGCGATTGCAAAAATCAGGGATACGACACAGCTTTTTTTAGACGTTTATTCAGATAGGGAGCATGTATTTGTAAGGCCGGTAAAGATATGGAACCGACATTCGGATACTATGTTTCTGCCTCATCTTTATAATATGGAAAGCGGTGAGTTTACTCCGGTAATGGAAGGTATTATGGTGAGCCGCTTTTATCAGATTATGAATGGCGAGGATAATGATGATGACAGAAATATGGACAGCTGGGACAGGTTTTTTAATACGGCAATACAGATGCGCAAACAGGGTATTGACGTAAGTAAAGCATGCAGCCGTATGTGCGATATTATGGTAAGCCGTGATGAAAAATTAAGGGTTCTGATTAAAGAAAACTTTGAGCCTGAGGACTATTTCAGGATAAGAAGCCGTATGATTGGAACGGGTATGATTGGCGGCAAGGCGTGCGGTATGCTTCTTGCAAGAAAACTTATACAGAATAAAAGACCGGATTTGTATATGAAAATTGAGCCGCATGATTCATTTTATATTGGTTCCGACGTATTTTATGCGTTCATTGTGGATAATGATTTCTGGGATATAAGGATAAGGCAGCGTACAAAAGAGGAATATTTCAGCCTTGCAGATACATTTGCAGAGCATCTTATGAAAGGTGAATTCAGAGGTTCGATAAGGGAGCAGTTTTGTCAGATGCTTGATTATTATGGGCAGGATCCTATCATTGTACGTTCAAGCAGTATACTTGAAGACGGATTTGGCAATGCTTTTGCAGGTAAATATGAATCGGTATTCTGCCCTAATGTTGGAATGTTAGAGGATAGGCTTAAAGCATTTGAAGAGGCAGTAAAAACGGTATATGCAAGTACAATGAGTACTTCCGCTCTTGATTACCGTATGAGGAGAGGGCTTGCAGGGCGTGATGAGCAGATGGCGATTCTGGTGCAGCGTGTGTCGGGTTCGCGATATGAAGATATATTCATGCCCTGCGCGGCAGGAGTAGGATATTCATTCAGTCCGTACCGTTTTATGGAATCAATTGACCAGAGCGCAGGTATGCTAAGGCTTGTTATGGGACTTGGAACAGGAGCGGTAGACCGTACCCAGGGCTCATATCCAAGGCTTGTAAATCTTGATAAACCGGAACTTACGCCTGCTACGACAAGCGCAGAAAAACACCAGTATTCACAGAGACTTGTAGATGTAATTGATACATCAGAAAAGAAGGTTGTAAGCTGTGAACTTAAAAGCCTTGACAATAAACTTCCGGCGTACCTCAAACGTCTGCTTTTAGAGCATGATTATGATGCCGAGTATATGTTCAGGGAGAGAGGGCAGAACAGGCAGATACAGTTTGTATCATGCCACGGTATAGTAAAGAATAAAGAAATAATGGATATGTTTCAGAAAATACTTTCCATTATACAGGAAGCATATGATTATCCGGTTGACATTGAATATACGATTAATATATCGGAAAGCGGTGAATATGTCATTAATCTTCTGCAGTGCCGCCCGCTTCAGGTAGCAAAAGAGCATGGAAACGTAACTATACCTGAAAATGTGGATACAGACCATATATTTATGGAATGTAGACATGCTTCAATGGGAATGTCGCATGTGATAAAAATGGATTATGTAGTTTATGTTAATCCCGTTGCTTATTATCAGATGGAGTACAACAGTAAGTTCAGGATTGCCAGGGCAATAGGAAAGATAAACTGGCATTTTCGTGAAAAAGGATGCCGACTTATGCTTCTGGTACCGGGAAGAATATGCACATCTTCCCCTGAACTCGGAGTGCCTACAACTTTTGCGGATATCAGTGAGTTTGACGTAATCTGTGAAGTGTCTGAGAAACGTGCGGGCTATATGCCTGAATTGTCATATGGAAGCCATATATTCCAGGATTTGGTTGAAGCTGATATTTTGTATTCCGCTGTTTTTGACAATGAAAAAACCCTGCATTTTAATCCGGAAATATTAGACGGGCTGGATAACAGGCTGCCTGATTATTGTGATGAAAATGAGGAGCTGTTAAATGTTATCGGAATATATGATGTGTCTGAAAAGGAATTTATGGTATATCATGATATGAAGGAAGAACATTTGCTGTGTACCTTCTCTGTTTAAGTTCCAGGCATACCATAATAACGGATGCCGCGCCTGCAAGGAAATCGGCAATCGGGCCGGCATACATTATACCGTTAATTCCTGCAATAATTGGAAATATAATTATAAGTGGAAGCAGAAATATAATCTGCCTGGTAAGCGATAAAAATATTCCGCGTTTCGGTTTGCCGATAGCAGTAAAGAAGTTGGAAGTTATAGGCTGCATAAAATTAATGAATGTAAAGAAAAGGAATATATGAAAATAGTTTATGGCAAATCTGTAATATTCTTCGGAGCCTTCTCCGAAGAGAGATATTATTTGTCCCGGAGCTAGCTGGAATGTGAGGAACGCTATAGCGGACAATACAAATCCGGCTGATATGGCATATAAATATGCAGATTTTACCCTTTTATATTTTCCGGCTCCGTAATTAAAGCTTACTATAGGCTGAAGCCCCTGTGATATTCCGATAATAAACGAGAAAAACACCTGATTTACTTTGGTAATAATTCCGGCGCAGGCGATAGGAATGGAATCACCATATGCTGACAACGCTCCATAATATTTCAGTGATTTGTTCATTACAATCTGGACAATCATCATTGCAAGCTGGTTGCTGCACGGCGCAGCGCCGAGAGAAGTTATGCGCATGACAAATTTACGTCTGATTATGAGATGTTTTTTTAGGATGCTTACCGTGCAGCAGTGGCATAAAAACCATATTGCCAGACTTCCGGATATAACTTGTCCTATAACTGTGGCTGCTGCTGCGCCCGCCATTCCCATATGGAATACCATTATAAACAAAGCGTCTAAACCGGTATTTATGACAGCTCCGGTAAGGTTACATAACATAGTTATTTTAGGGCGGCCGTCTGCACGTATCAGGTGGCCTCCGCCGGTAGTTATTATCAGAAAAGGAAAACCAAATGACACAATTCTTGTATATATTTTGGCATAGTCAATTACATTTTCAGGAGAACCGAAAAATCTGAGCATAGGTTCAAGAAAAGTCTGCGTAATTAAGCATAATAAAACTCCGCATCCGAACATCATAACAGCGGCATTTCCAAGATAGTAAACAGCTTTTTCTGAGTCACCTTCTCCCATCGATATATTGAAAGATGATGCGCCGCCTATTCCAAAAAGAAGCGCAATTGCAACACATGAAATAGATAACGGAAATGAAATATTGGTTGCGGCATTGCCAAGTTCACCGACGCTGTTTCCTATAAAAAACTGGTCTACAATATTATAAAGAGAGCTGACAAGCATAGCAATAATGCTTGGAACTGCAAACTGGTAAAGAAGACGGTTTACCGGTTTGGCTCCAAGCGGATTTTCATGTATTTTATTATTAGTATGTGTTTTTGATAATTTGTCCATAACGGCATTTATTATACACCATAGGAATAATAAATGTAAATATTATACGGGCAATATTACTCCGCAGCCGATTTTTTCTCCTGAATCTCCGGAAGGCTGTGATGTAAAATCATCTCGGTTATCATGGATAATTATTGTTTTTCCGACCACATCTTCAATTCTTAAAAAGCTGTCGTAAAAGGCAGTAAATGCATATCCGTTGCTGTTTAAGAGCGGAACAAGGTCTCCAATGTGAAATGGATGGTCTGCTCCGGTAGGATTATAATGCATTCCGGTATTGGCAAAGTCATCTGAGCAGTCGCCGTATTCATGAATATGCATTCCGAAAAAACGCGGGGAATATGAAGGGGAATTAGGGAGACCATATACCTCAACTTCAATGATTATCCCAATATCCCATCGTGAAGTATAGAAATTGGCAACTCCATACAGCTCAGGATACATGCTTCCTCCTTTGATTACTGCCATTGCATCCGGGATATCCTGTAGTATTGATGTTGAAAAAATGCTGTTATCAAGCATAGATTGTGGTAACTCCTTTGATTTTTTTATTTTAATATTTAATATATGCGCATTATTTACTATTGAGAAAGATAAAGATGAATATTATAATATAATATGAAAGGGGCATGACTGTGGACAGGTTGATTTTTCATATAGATGTAAATAGTGCATTTCTTTCATGGGAAGCTGCAAAGCGCGTTGCAGAAGGAATGGAAGATATAAGGCTTATTCCATCTGCGGTGGGCGGTAATCCCGAAAAACGGACAGGTGTTATACTTGCCAAGTCGATTCCTGCAAAAAAATATGGCATAAGAACAGGAGAACCTGTTGCCATGGCTTTGAGAAAATGTCCTGCCCTTGTGATGGTGAAACCTGATTTTGTACTGTATAATAAATGCTCTAAGAATTTTATGGATATCTGTAGAAAATATGCTCCCGTAGTTGAAAAATACTCGATAGATGAATGTTTCCTTGATATGAGCGGCACGGGAATGATTTATCCCGACCCTGTAGCTGTGGCATATGAAATAAAAGATGAAATACGAGATACTCTCGGCTTTACGGTGAATGTGGGAATAGGGGATAATAAGGTTCTTGCAAAAATGGCAAGTGATTTTGAAAAACCTGATAAAGTACATACACTTTTTAAAACAGAGATTCAAAAGAAAATGTGGCCGTTAGATATAAGGCAGTTATTTACTGTAGGTACAGCCACGGCTTTCAGACTGGAAAAAGCGCATATCAGAACTATAGGCGATTTAGCAGCGTCAGATGTCAGGTATATACAGTCGCTTATCGGAATAAAAGCAGGTACGCAGCTTCATAACTATGCGAATGGAATAGATGAATCACCGGTACTTAGTGAACCTGAAGAACCTAAAGGCTACAGCATATCTACTACACTTGAAGAAGATGTGAAAACCGCAGATGACGCTTTTAATATTTTACATGCATTATCAGACAGTGTTTCTGCAAGAATGAGGGCGGACGGCGTAAGAGCATTTTGTATAGGTGTGACTATAAGGTCTAATGATTTCAAAAACAAATCGCACCAGAAGAAACTAAACGAACCAACAGACATAACTTCAGAAATATTCGGGATTAGCAGAAAATTATTCTGTGAACTTTGGGACAGGCATACTCCGCTAAGGCTTATAGGCATATCGCTTACTGATGTTACAAAAGGGGAGGAAGAGCAGATGTCGCTCTTTGTGGATAAGCATAAGGAAAAGGAGAGACAGGTTGATAGAGCTGTAGATGAAATACGTAACAGGTTTGGAAGCGATATGATAAAGAGGGGTTCTTCTCTTAATTCGGCGCTTAATATCGGGAAAAAATATAAAGCGGAGCTTGAAAACAGGAAAGGGGATAATATATAAATGGTGAAAATAATTGCGGACAGTACATGTGATTTGTCTAAGGAGCTTATTGAAAAATATAATATATCAATTCTGCCGCTGCATATTATTCTTGGAGAAAAAGAATATTGTGACGGAATAAATATTGAACCGGAAGATATATTCAGCTGGTCTGATGCCAATAATGCAACTCCGAAGACATCAGCGCCATCTGTTTCTGAAGTTATTGATGGATTAAAGCCTTTTACTGATGCCGGTAACAGTGTGATATGTTTTACTATTTCCAAAGAAATGTCGTCAACTGCGAATATGTTTAAAATTGCAGCGGAAGAACTCATGGCCTCTGATAAAGTATGGGTAATCGACTCCGCAAATCTTTCTACAGGCATAGGGCTTCTTGTGATTGAAGCCGCAGTCATGGCGGAAAGGGGAGAAACAGCAGAAACTATTGCAGAAAGAATGGAATATCTCAAACCGCTTGTAAGAAGCAGTTTTGTAGTTGATACGCTTACATTTTTACATAGAGGAGGACGCTGCAGCAGTATCAGCGCAATGGCAGGAGGAGTATTAAAAATTCATCCGAAAATCGTTGTAGAAAATGGTAAGATGGACAGTACGAAAAAATACAGGGGAAGAATTGATAAGGTGATTCCTGCGTATGTAAAAGACATGGAAGAGGAATTGAAAAAGGCAAATCCGGACAGGGTGTTTATTACACATTCAGGCTGCAATGATGATATTGTAAATTCAGTAAAGGAGTATCTGAAAGAACTCGGCGTATTTAAGGAAATACTTATTACCCGCGCCGGAGGAGTTATATCAAGCCACTGCGGGCCGGGAACGCTTGGGGTGCTGTTTTTGGAATCTTAAAAGAAGATTATTGAAACTTATTGTTATTTGCATAAGCGCGCTGCTTATTGTCACAGCCATTGTTTTTGTGTTTTTTAATGTATTTTTCAATTAGGCAGAGAGTATTACCAATGCAGTTATTATTGGAAAATCAGTATTATATATGGATGGAGAGAAAAAAAGTGGATAGCGCCGTCTGAATCAGAAATGATACAAACACAAAGAATATTGCATTTTAAAATTACATATGCTATAATGTCGACAGACAAAAGCGAGAATAGTCTGCAAGGACAAAAAGAATGAACCCCCGTATGTATGGTAGTACAGACGGGGGTTCTTCCTCTTTTACAGAGAGGTAAACTGTTTAGGTCAGTTACCGGTTATTCATTGCTGTCTAACCATTTGATGATGTAGTGACAAGCTACACCAGCCGCAACAGCGATTATAAAAGCGAGAAAAATATCCACAAGGACACCTCCTTTCTGTACCAGTATAGGAGGCGGTAACGCAATTATTGTATCACACTATTTAAAATAAAGCTACAACTTTTGCTATCATATCTCGGCAGTTATTCGAAATTTTCGGATAACTGAATTTACCGTGGTATCAAGAAACAAAGTTTATTTAAATGAGAGGTTGTATTTTGCACAGGCAAAGATAGAAATTGATCTGCCATAAGACAAGGAAAGGAAAGATATTTTATGAAGTCACAGGAAGAATATTTACAGGGATTGAAAAAATGGCTTCGTGATACGGAAGATGTTCCTTTAGAGGAAATGGCGGATTTTTTTGCAAAACGGCTTAACGACTATGAGGAGCATATGTCTGTCTGGGAAAAATCTTATCGGCTGGTTGCAGAATCAGTGCCGGATGAATGTCACAAGATTCTGGATTTGGGATGCGGCACCGGACTTGAACTGGATTATATCTGGAGAAAGCATCCGGACGTGGAGGTGGCGGGTGTGGATTTATGCCGTGATATGCTTGATAAGCTGTTGGAAAAACATCCGGACAAGCATTTTACCGCAGTGTGCGAGGATTATTTTCAGTATGATTTTGGTGATAAGCAGTGGGATGCCGTGATTTCCTTTGAAAGTCTGCATCATTTCCTGCCGGAGCGCAAAAAGGAATTGTATCAAAAGATTTATCGCGGCATAAAGGAACACGGCGTTTTTATTCTGGGCGATTATATCGCCTGCTGCGACGAGGAGGAAGAACTTTTGCAGGATGTTTATATGAGGCGGAGAAAGCAGTCTGAGATTCCCAAAAATCGTTTTGTACATTTTGATATTCCGCTGACGATGGAGCATGAAACATCTCTGTTGCGAAACGCCGGATTTGTTATTGAGAATATCATTGACGAGGATGCGGCGGTCATTATATGCCGAAAATCGGTTGGCGCTGTAAGAAATTGATGTGCAATTTGCTTAGGCGAAAGTTTGTATTTCTATTGTAATGCTAAAATAAAATGTATATAATATATACTTAGGGAAGATAAAAAAGAAGTGAGTTTTGTGTTTTTCCAGTGTAAAAATGCATTATGGAATTATAGATGAAAGCATGAAAAAATACAAGGAGGATGCAAATGGAAAAGAATATTGTATATCATGGAAGTAATGTAGAAGTATCAATTCCGCGTATTCTCCAGA
The DNA here is from genome assembly GCA_947594855.1 of uncultured Lachnospiraceae bacterium. GTDB lineage: Bacteria > Bacillota > Clostridia > Lachnospirales > Lachnospiraceae > V9D3004. The sequence continues at coordinate 50,228 of CANQEL010000013.1, read as the reverse complement.
ATGGCTTCTACAAAGATTTTGGATATGGTTTTTATTGTACCAACTATGAAAAGCAGGCTAAGCGTTGGGCAATGACAAGAAAAGGTGCATCTATAGTAAATCGATATAGATATGTACCTAGCGCAAATTTGAAAATATTAAAATTTGCCAAGATGACTAACGAGTGGCTTGAATTTGTTTCTAATTGCAGACGGGGTGTTGAACACGAGTATGACATTGTGGAAGGACCTATGGCAGATGATCAAATTTGGAACTTTGTAGAAGGTTTTATTGACGGCAGAATTCCACAAGATGTTTTTTGGGAGTTGGCAAGATTTAATTATCCTACACAACAGATTGTATTCTGTACAGAAGCAGCACTTAAAACATTAACATTTGAAGGGAGCAAAACATTATGAAGAATCAGTACTTCCCGGATGAAGATATAGATATGAATGATCTTTATTATGTGTGTTATATGATAGAACGTGTGGCAAGGCATATTAAGCAAAAAAATAAGTATGTTGTTAATACAATTGGAAGAGAAGGGTTATATCATCTGCTTAGCTGCGCAAATGTTTTGCATTGCGAAAATCCATTGAAAGTAGAAGAAGATTGGATAAAGGATTACTTCCTTAAAGAAGGAAATTATGATATTACAGCAGTTGATAAAGATATGGCGGAAATTATTCCGTCTCCTTTGGATATGGGAGCCGTATATCAGCGATTGATCAGGGATACGATGACTTCAAAAGAAGATTTTGTCGATGGGATTATGAACGTATATAATAATGAAATCTGTAATGTGATTGATAATTATAATTGCAGTGCATTTTATGAACCGTCATATGTTATAGCAAGAGCATACCAGAATGGTGGATTTTAAAAAATGACGCCTTTAATACTGCAAAGGCACAAAACAAAACAATAGAAAACCGAGTACCATTTGACACACCAAAACATCTATGCTATCATTGGAAAAAACAGGGGAGCTGGTGTATCCGGCTGAGAGGAAGTTATAGCTTCGACCCTTAACCTGATGCGGATAATGCCGTCGTAGGAAGTCATATTTAATTGATTTTAGGAGAGCCGCATACAGGCTCTCTTTTTGGTATGCAGTTACAGGAATCCGGACAAGAAGGAGGTGACAGAAAAATGCTTGTAAACGGAGAAAAAAAAGATATACAGAATGGTATGCCTTTACTTGATTATCTGAAAAACGAAGGTTATAACCCGGAGCGGGTTGCAGTAGAACACAACGGGGATATTGTTCCTAAAAATAAATATCAGGAAGAACTTCTTTATCAGGAAGATACGATAGAGATAGTACAGTTTGTAGGAGGCGGTTGAGCATGGTGACGAAAGAAGATATGAAAAAAAGCCTTGACGGACGTTTTCCTATAGAATGGTATGAGATATTAAATAGAGCAGAGGTTGCTATAGCAGGGCTTGGAGGCCTTGGTTCACATATAGCGGTTATGCTTGCAAGAAGCGGGATAGGGAAGCTTCATCTGGTTGATTTTGATGTGGTTGATATAAGCAATCTTAACCGTCAGGAATATGACGTGCGGCACATAGGAATAAAAAAGACAGAAGCGCTTACAGACAGGTTAAAAGAAATCAATCCATATGTGAAAATAACTTCAGATGATATCAGAATAACGCCGGCAAATGCAGCATATATTTTTTCGGGTTATCCTATAGTATGCGAGGCGTTTGACAAAGCTGAAGAAAAAGCAATGCTTATAAGCGCGCTGCTTTCCGAATGTAATGATACGGTCATTGTATCTGGAAACGGCATGGCAGGACTGGGCGATGCAAATGGGATAAAGACAAGAAAGGCAGGATGCAGGCTGTACATATGCGGTGATGAAAGTACGGACATTGGCGAAGGCGTCGGCCTTATGGCTCCGCGGGTCAGTGTATGCGCAGGACATCAGGCTAATCAGGTTATACGTATTATATTAGAAAAGGAAGGAATTGTATTATGAAACAGAAAGACAGTCTTATAATAGGGGGACATGAATTTACTTCACGTTTTATTCTTGGTTCAGGTAAATATAACCTTGAATTGATAAAAGCTGCGGTAGAACATGCGGGAGCGCAGATTATTACGCTTGCGCTAAGGCGTGCCAATACTGCTGGAAGTGAAAACATTCTGGATTATATACCAAAAGGAGTGACACTGCTTCCGAATACTTCAGGAGCCAGAAATGCAGATGAGGCAGTACGTATCGCAAGACTTTCAAGAGAGCTTGGATGCGGTGATTTTGTAAAAATAGAGGTAATAAGGGATTCCAAGTATCTTCTTCCGGATAATTATGAGACGATAAAGGCAACGGAGATACTTGCAAAGGAAGGATTTGTAGTGCTTCCGTATATGTATCCTGACCTCAATGCCGCAAGGGACATGGCAAATGCCGGAGCCGCAGCGATTATGCCGCTTGGGGCGCCAATCGGTTCCAATAAAGGACTGTGTACAAAGGAATTTATAAGTATTCTTGTAGATGAGATAGACCTTCCGATAATTGTCGATGCAGGAATAGGACGTCCGTCACAGGCGTGTGAAGCAATGGAAATGGGCGTGGATGCGGTTATGGCAAATACGGCAATAGCTACTGCAGGAGATATACCGGTTATGGCGGAAGCATTTAAAAAGGCAATAGAAGCAGGAAGAAGCGCATATTTTTCAGGGCTTGGAAGAGTTCTTGAAAAAGGCGGTTCAGCGTCATCACCTCTTACGGGATTTCTGGAGGATTAAAAGGCTATGGAAAATATAAATGAAGAAAAACGTACAAATCATATGGAATATATGGAGGGAATGGAGATACTCGAAGATTCCACTGTCATGGAAGATGTCATAAAAGCTATGAATGAATATGACTATAATGCATATACGGCAGAAGATGTAAAGCGCGCGCTAGAAAAAGATATATGCGGACCGTGGGAATTCGGAGCATTTTTATCCCCGGCAGCAATACCTTATCTTGAACAGATGGCAGTGCGCGCAAGAGATGAAAAAAGAAAACATTTTGGGGATAACGTGTATCTTTTTACGCCGCTTTATATAGCCAATTACTGTGAAAACTACTGCATATACTGCGGATTTAACTGCCACAACAGTATTCGCCGTGCAAAGCTTAATATGGAACAGATGGAGCAGGAAATGAAAGCGATAAGCAGTACGGGTCTGGAAGAGATACTTATACTTACCGGAGAGAGCAGAAAGATGTCGGATGTAAAATATATAGGCGAGGCATGTAGGCTTGCGTCTAAATATTTTAAAATGGTAGGAATCGAAGTGTATCCGATGAACTCTTCGGAATATGCATATCTGCATGAATGTGGCGTGGATTATGTAACGGTATTTCAGGAAACTTACGATTCGGATGTGTATGAAAGACTTCACCTTGCCGGACATAAAAGAGTATTTCCGTACAGGTTAAACGCGCAGGAGAGAGCGCTTAGAGGCGGTATGAGAGGCGTTGCATTTGCCGCACTTTTAGGTCTTAGCGATTACAGAAAAGATGCGTTTGCAACAGGTATGCACGCTTATCTTTTACAGAGGAAATATCCTTATGCAGAAATATCGTTTTCATGCCCAAGGTTAAGGCCGATTATCAATAATGATAAGATTAATCCCAAGGATGTGCATGAGAGGGAACTTTTGCAGGTGATGCTTGCATACAGGCTGTTTATGCCATTTGCCGGAATGACTATATCGACAAGGGAACGCGCAGGATTCAGGGACAGGGTAATAGACCTTGCAGCAACCAAAATATCTGCAGGGGTAAGTACCGGAATCGGCGGTCATGGCGATGAGGATGAGCAGGGTGATGAGCAGTTTGAGATAGCAGACGGAAGAAATGTAGAGGAAGTGACAGAGGCTATAAGAAAACAGGGACTCTGTCCGGTAATGAACGAATATGTGTACGTTTAAAAAGATACTTATAACTAACAGGCATATATGTAAAATACCGCTTATAAATCAGCTTGAAAAAGTGCTGCCTGATGCAGACATGGTTATCTTAAGGGAGAAAGATATGAAAGAAGCTGAGTATGAAATGCTTGCAAGGGAAGTTATAAGCCTGTGCGGTTCATACAAAAAAGAGTGCGTGCTTCATTCATTTACGGATGTGGCGGAAAGGCTTGGACATAAAAAGATACATCTGCCGCTTCCGGTTCTCAGAAAATACAGCGGTAAATTATCTGATTTTGATATAATAGGAGTTTCCGTACACTCACTTGATGAAGCGATTGAGGCGGTAAAATTAAAAGCGACATATCTGGCAGCAGGGCATGTATTTGAAACAGACTGTAAAAAGGGAGTTACGCCGAGAGGCGTTGATTTCCTTAAAGAAATATGTGAAGCAGTACCCGTGCCTGTATATGGGCTTGGCGGAATAAATGATTCAAATGAAGAACTTATAAAAATGGCAGGCGCAAAAGGCGCATGCCGGATGTCGGATTATATGAAACAATAATAAATGGAGGTAGAATATGGACTATACGACACAGATGGATGCTGCAAGACGCGGCATAATAACGGAGCAGATGAAAAAGGTTGCAGAGTATGAAAACATTGACGCAGAAGAACTTCGTGAGCTTGTTGCATGCGGACATGTAGTAATACCTGCAAACAAAAATCACAAATGCCTTAAGCCATATGGAATCGGAAGCAGGCTTAAGACGAAGATTAATGTAAATCTCGGAACGAGCAGGGACTGCCTTGACCTTGATGTTGAGATGAAAAAGGTACAGGCGGCGGTTGATATGGGCGCTGAGGCGATTATGGACCTTAGTTCGTATGGAGACACCCAGGTATTCAGGCGTAAACTTACGAATGAATGTAGCGCAGTACTTGGTACAGTGCCTATATATGATGCTGTAGTATACTACAACAAAGCCCTTAAAAAGATTACGTCGGATGAATGGATAGATATTGTAAGGATGCATGCGGAAGACGGAGTGGATTTCATGACGATACACTGCGGAATCAACCGTGAAACGGCAAGAAGATTTAAGCAGAATCTACGTCATACCAACATTGTATCCAGGGGAGGCTCGATTATATTTGCATGGATGGAGCTTACAGGCAATGAGAATCCGTTCTATGAAAGATTTGACGAGATTCTTGAAATATGCAAACAGTATGACGTTACGTTAAGCCTTGGCGATGCATGCCGTCCGGGAAGTATAGAAGATGCGGGGGATATTGCGCAGATATCAGAACTTGTAATGCTTGGCGAACTCACTATGAGAGCGTGGAAAGAAAATGTACAGGTAATGATTGAAGGACCGGGACATATGCCTCTTGACCAGATAAGAGCCAATATGGAGATTCAGAAAACGATATGCAAGGGCGCACCATTTTATGTACTGGGTCCTCTTGTAACAGATATTGCTCCCGGATATGACCATATCACAAGCGCCATTGGAGGAGCTATTGCGGCTACATACGGAGCATCTTTCCTCTGCTATGTTACTCCTGCGGAACATCTCAGGCTTCCGACCGTCGAAGATGTAAAGGAAGGTATTATAGCTTCAAAGATTGCAGCGCATGCGGCAGATATAGCCAAAGGACTTCCGGGAGCGAAAGACTGGGATTATCAGATGAGCGAGGCAAGAAGAAATCTTGACTGGGAGAAGCAGTTTGAACTTGCGATTGACCCTGAAAAGGCAAGAAGGTACAGAAGTGAAAGCACACCGGAAAGGGAAGATACATGTACGATGTGCGGTAAAATGTGCGCCGTGCGTAATATTAATAAAATCCTTCGTGGTGAAAATGTAGATATCATGGAAGATTAATACTGCGGTAATGAGGTGAAATATTTGAAGATTACAGAAGGCGCCCTTTTGCTGTATGCGGTGACTGACCGTTCATTCTTAAATGGAAGAACACTTATATCACAGGTTGAATGTGCAATACGGGGAGGGGCAACATGCATACAGCTCAGAGAAAAAAATCTGGGTTATGACGAATTTCTGAAAGAAGCAGTAGAGATGAAAGAGCTCTGCAGAAAATACAATATTCCTCTTATTATTAATGATAATGTTGATATTGCAGTAAAAAGCGGGGCAGACGGCGTCCATATCGGTCAAAACGATATGGACATAAAGACTGCCAGAAAAATACTTGGCGATGATATGATTATCGGAGCATCCGCAAGAAATGTATCCATTGCGCTCAGGGCAGAGGCAGACGGCGCAGATTATATCGGATGCGGAGCTGTATTTGGAACAGATACGAAGTCAGATGCGCTTACAATATCACCTGATATATTAAGAGATATTGCACACGCAGTATCAATACCTGTGGTTGCTATTGGCGGAGTAAAAAAATCAAATATAACAAAACTAGAAAAAACAGGAATTGCGGGAGCCGCTATAGTTTCAGGTATATTTGCGGCGGAAGATATTGAAAGGGAATGTAGGGAAATAAGAAGTATACTCAATACAGTAGTAGAATGAGGTGGTTATTATTAAAACGGCACTTACAATTGCAGGAAGCGACTGCAGCGGCGGCGCAGGTATACAGGCAGATATTAAGACAATGACAATGAACGGCGTGTATGCAATGAGTGTTATAACTGCTCTTACAGCGCAGAATACCATGGGAGTTGAAGGTATACAGGAGACAGAACCTGAATTTTTACGAAAACAGCTCGATTGTATTTTTACGGATATAAGACCGGATGCGGTAAAAATAGGAATGGCGCCGTCGGAAGAGATTATTCATGTAATAGCGGATGCGCTTCACAGATATAATGCTGACAATGTAGTGCTGGACCCTGTTATGATTTCTACAAGCGGCTCAAAGCTTATATCTGATGAAGCAATATACGTGTTAAAGAATGAACTTTTTTCATGTGCTTATATTATAACGCCTAATATTATGGAAGCGGAGGCTTTATGCGGATTTAATATAAATAATAAAGATGATATGGAGAAAGCCGCTGTGTTTCTGGGTGACAGATATAACTGTGCAGTACTCTGCAAAGGGGGACATACTGTTAATCCGGCGGATGATGTTTTATACTCAGACGGCAGACTCACGTGGTTCTGCAAAAAGCCCGTGGATAACAACAATACGCATGGCACAGGATGTACATTGTCGTCTGCAATTGCATCTAATCTTGCAAAAGGAAATAACATTATAACAGCGGTAGAAAAGGCAAAGGATTATCTTACGGGCGCGCTTCTTTACGGGCTTGATATAGGACATGGAAACGGACCGCTTAATCATGCTTTTATGTTGTAACTGAATAACATAAAAAAACAGTTGACATACATACCCTTCTGACATATAATAATAACAAACATATGAACATATGCTCATACGAAAATGTCAGGAGGGTATAATAATGAAGAAAACTTATAAAATCGAAGTGGACTGCGCAAACTGCGCTAATAAAATGGAAGAGGCAGCAAAAAAGACGGAAGGCGTTGAAGATGCATCAGTTAATTTTATGATGCTTAAGATGACGGTTTCTTTTAAGGAAGGCTATGAACATAAAGATGTAATGAAACAGGTACTTAAAAACTGCAAAAAAGTAGAAGATGACTGTGAAATATATATATGACAACAGTAAGCAGTAAAAGGAGCTTTTGTAATGAATAAAAAACAGAAAAAAGTACTTGTACGGATTATTATTACAGTAATAATAATGGCAATTCTGTCATTTGTTCCGGCGGAGGGTTATCTGAAGGCGGCGCTGTATCTTATACCTTACTTTATAATAGGTTATGATATATTAAAGAAAGCGTTTAAGGGAATCGTAAACAGGCAGATTTTTGATGAGAACTTTCTTATGTCAATAGCTACGGCGGGCGCCATGCTTCTTGGTGAATATACTGAAGGGGCCGCCGTAATGCTGTTTTATCAGATTGGGGAATTTTTCCAGAGCTACGCTGTCGGAAAGAGCAGGAAAAATATCGGTGAGCTTATGGATATAAGGCCTGATTATGCAAATATAATTAAAGACGGCGTTATAACAAAGGTTGACCCTGATGAAGTGGAACCCGGAAGCATAATTATTGTACAGCCGGGTGAAAAAAATCCTATAGACGGAATAGTACTTGAAGGCGAGTCAACGCTCAATACGAGCGCTCTTACGGGTGAAAGCCTGCCGCGAAGCATAAAGGCAGGGGAAGAGATAATAAGCGGCTGTATAAATATGACAGGAGTTCTTAAAATAAAGACGACAAAAGAGTTCGGGGATTCTACTGTATCAAAAATTCTGGAAATGGTGGAGAATGCAGGCTCAAGAAAATCCCGCTCCGAGAATTTTATATCCCGATTCGCAAAATATTATACTCCTGCAGTGTGTTACGGCGCGCTTGCACTTGCAGTTATTCCGCCTCTTATAAGAATGATTTTTATGGGGCTTTCGCCTGAATTTACAGAATGGATATACAGGGCACTTACATTTCTTGTTATAAGCTGTCCGTGCGCGCTTGTTATCAGTATACCGCTTGGATTCTTTGCAGGAATAGGCGGCGCAGGCAGGGAAGGAATTCTTGTAAAAGGCTCTAATTATCTTGAAGCGCTGTCAAAAGCCGAATATGTTTTATTTGATAAGACCGGAACCATAACGCATGGAATATTTAAAGTAGTCGGCATACATCACAATGAGATGAGTGATGAAAAGATTCTTGAATATGCTGCGCATGCCGAAGCATATTCGTCACATCCTATAAGTAAAAGCATAAAAGAAGCATATGGAAGCGAACCCGATATAAAAAGGGTTACGGATGTATCTGAGATAAGCGGTAACGGAGTTATAGCAAAGGTAGACGGTATATCCGTTGCAGTAGGAAATGCAAAACTTATGGAAAGAGAAAGCATAGAGTATATCAGCTGCCACGAAAAAGGTACAATAGTACATGTTGCGGTAAACGGCGTATACCAGGGCCATATTCTTATAGCCGATGTTGTAAAACCCGGTGCAAAAGAAGCTCTTACTTTGCTGAAAAAAGACGGAATAAAAAAGGTTGTAATGCTTACCGGCGATATGAAAAATACTGCAATGGGTATCGCCAAGGACCTTCCTATAGATGAAGTATACAGTGACCTGCTTCCGGCAGATAAGGTAGATAAGGTTGAACAGATGCTTTCTTTAAAATCGAAAAAAGGAAAACTTATATTTGTCGGAGACGGAATAAATGACGCGCCGGTGCTTTCAAGAGCGGATATCGGAATAGCAATGGGGATGATGGGTTCAGATGCCGCAATAGAAGCTGCGGATGTAGTGCTTATGGATGACGATCCTCTTAAGGTGGTAAAAGCAATAAGAATAGCTAAAAGGTGTATGAGGATAGTATATGAAAATATATATTTTGCAATAGGCGTTAAATTAATATGCCTTATACTTGGGGCGATTGGAATCGCTAATATGTGGCTTGCAATATTTGCAGATGTAGGAGTTATGGTTATAGCGGTACTTAATGCTATAAGGGCATTATTTGTAAAGAAATGAGGGATGTGATATAATGTGTGGTAAGAATGAAGCAGAATGTTGTGAACAGGTTGAGATTCATGAGGAGCTTTTAAAGATTGTTAATGAAACCATGCCGGAAGAGACGGAGCTTTATGATCTTGCAGAACTTTTTAAGGTGTTTGGTGATTCAACAAGGATAAGGATTCTGTTTGTACTGTTTGAAGCAGAGGTATGCGTGTGTGATCTGGCGCATGTGCTTAATATGACGCAGTCAGCTATATCACACCAGCTTAGGATTCTGAAGCAGAATAAGCTTGTAAAAAGCAGAAGGGTAGGAAAATCAATTTTTTATTCACTTGCAGATGATCATGTACGTCTGATTATTGCCCAGGGAAGAGAGCATATAGAAGAGGACTAGAACAGGGAGAAAACCAAGGTATATAATGAGAGGTTGAAAAATAATGTTAAAAAAATTCATAAGCTATTACAGACCACACAGGCTGTTATTTACACTTGATATGACAGCCTCTTTTTTTGTTGCCCTTATCGGAATCGTATATCCTGTTGTAACAAGAAATATGCTTAATGATTTTATCCCAAATAATAAGTATAAAATGATAGTTATTTCCGGGCTTACGCTTCTTACACTTTATTTTGTACGTATGCTTCTGCAGTATTTTATACAATACCAGGGACACATGATGGGCGTAAAGATACAGGCGCAGATGAGGCGTGAGATGTTCTGTCATCTGGAGAAACTTTCATACAGTTTCTACGACAATCATGAGACAGGAAAAATCATGTCCAGAATGACAAATGATTTGATGGATATAAGCGAGCTTGCGCACCATGGCCCGGAGAATATTATTATATCTTCTATCGCCATTATAGTATCGTTTCTGTATCTCGGAAGCATTGACTGGTATCTGACGCTTATTATATTTGTATGTGTTCCGTTTATGATTGTGGTTACAATGATAATACGTAAAAAAATGAGAGCGGCATTTATGGACAGCAGGCTTTCAATAGCAAAGATTAATGCGGCTCTTGAAAGCAGTATATCAGGAATACGTGTTACGAAGGCGTTTACTAACGCAGAGAAAGAACAGGAAAAGTTCGAGAAGGGCAATATGGAATTTGTAGAGGCAAGAAGGGATGCATATAAGGCCATGGGACAGTTCCATTCCGGCACGTCATTTATAACTGATATATTTAATGTAATTGTCCTTATTGCAGGCGGATTATTTCTGTATAACGGCAGAATTGAATTCGGAGATTATTCAGCATTTGTAGTATCAGTAAATATATTTCTTAATCCTGTTACTACGCTGATTAATTTTATGGAGCAGTACCAGAACGGTGTTACAGGTTTTGAAAGATTTCTGGAAATAATGAAAGAAGAACCGGAAAAAGATGCAGAAGGGGTAACTGATGTCGGAAAACTTGAAGGACATATTGAATTTAAGAATGTGTCGTGCGGATATGAGGGAGACAAGGATGTACTTAATAATATAAGCCTGAATATTGGGAAAGGAACCAAATTCGCCCTTGTGGGACCGAGCGGAGGAGGTAAAACAACTATATGCCACCTTATACCGCATTTTTATGATATTACCGGGGGAAGTATTCTTATTGACGGTAAGGATATAAGGACAATGACGCTGGAATCGCTCAGGCGCAATATAGGGATAGTACAGCAGGATATATATCTGTTTAATGCAAGTATTAAAGAGAATATTTTGTATGGCAGACTTTCTGCTACGGATGATGAGGTAATAGAAGCTGCAAAGAAGGCAAGCATACATGACTATATAATGAGCCTTAAAAACGGTTATGATACTGAAATAGGGGAGCGTGGAGTACGTCTGTCGGGAGGTCAGAAACAGAGAATCAGTATTGCAAGAGTATTTCTTAAAAACCCATCTATACTTATACTTGATGAGGCAACAAGCGCGCTTGACAACAGTACGGAAATAATAATACAGGAAGCTCTTGATGAACTGTGTAAAGGCAGGACTACTCTTGTAGTAGCACATAGATTGTCTACGATTAAAAATGCTGACGAGATAGCCGTGATTGCAGACGGCAATATTCTGGAACAGGGAAGCCATGAAGAACTTATCGGGCATGAAGGATTGTATAAAAAACTGTATTATGAACAGTTCAGGCAGGATTAGAAGGGGTTTTGATTTAATATATGAAGTATTTTGGAGATAAGAGATTTTATTTAACGGTTATTAAAATAACCATTCCAATTATGATACAGAACGGCATAACTAATTTTGTTGCGCTCTTAGATAATATAATGATAGGTGCGGTGGGTACTGACCAGATGTCGGGAGTATCTATAGTGAATCAGCTTATATTTGTATTTAATCTATGCATATTCGGGGCAATATCCGGAGCGGGAATATTCAGCGCGCAGTTTTACGGACAGGGCAACCACACGGGAGTAAGGAATTCCTTCAGGTTTAAGCTCGTAATATGCGCGGTTATTACTGTGATAGGGGTAAGCATATTTATTCTGGCCGGCAGACCGCTTGCCTCGCTTTATCTGCATGAAGGAGGAAATACGGGAGACATTAATGCAACTCTTGGTTATGCGGTAAGTTATATGCGGATAATGCTTATAAGTTTCATTCCGTTTGCATTTGAACAGTGTTATTCGGGAACGTTAAGGGAGACGGGCGAGACTGTTGTGCCGATGAAGGCCGGAATAGTATCGGTATTTGTCAATCTTACACTTAATTATATTCTTATATACGGTAAATTCGGGGCTCCGGAACTTGGAGTAAATGGTGCGGCAATAGCTACTGTAATAGCCCGTTTTGTGGAGTGTACTATTATAGTAGTATGGACTCACAGGCATAAGCAGAAAAATAAATTTATTAAAGGCGCATACAGGAATTTTACAATACCGGCAGAATTGTCTAAGAATATTATTATTAAAGGAACGCCGCTGCTTTTAAATGAATGTCTTTGGGCGGCAGGAATGGCGGTTCTTACCCAGTGTTATTCGGTAAGAGGGCTTTCGGTGGTTGCCGGACTTAATATAGCTTCAACAATCGGTAATCTTTTCAATATAATGTTTATAGCCGTTGGAAGCGCGGTGGCAATTATTGTGGGACAGCATCTGGGAGCAGGACATTTTGAACAGGCTAAAGATGCGGCGGTAAAAATTATTGTGATGACATTTATAGGTAATATTGTTATAGGAATTATATTGTTTATATTGGCTCCGCTGTTTCCAGAGATATATAATACTACAGATGAGGTAAGAGGACTTTCGGCAGATTTTATAAGGGTTATAGCATGCATGATGCCGATACAGGCAGTACTTCATGCTACATATTTTACTATAAGGTCGGGCGGAAAAACATTTATTACATTCCTTTTTGACAGTACATATGTGTGGATAATTTCAATACCGCTTGCATATGTTTTGAGCCATTATACTGCTTTATTTATAGTAACGGTATATCTTATATGCCAGCTTGCTGACTGTATTAAATTGATTATAGGGCTTATTATGCTGAAAAAGGGAATATGGATAAGTAATATAGTAACACAATTGTAGAATAAATTGCAGAATATTTAAAAGAAAGGAAATTATATATGAAACTTACGGATATGAAATGTACGGAATTTATTACAGAGCTTAAGGGTCCGGCTCCGGTACCCGGCGGTGGAGGCGCATCTGCGCTTGTCGGCGCAATAGGGATGTCGCTTGGCAATATGGTAGGAAGCCTTACTGTCGGTAAGAAAAAGTACCAGGATGTTTCGGATAAAATAAAATCCCTTATGGAGAAAGCGGAAAATATTATAGAGGAGCTTATATCGCTTGTAGACAAAGACGCAGAGGCATTTGAGCCATTGTCAAAGGCATACGGACTTCCAAAAGGTGAAGAAAGGGATATTATAATGGAAGACGCCTTAAAGCGCGCAAGTGAAGTACCTTTAATTATAATGGAAAAATGCTGTGAGGCTATAGAAGTAATAGAGGGTTTTGCAAAATACGGAAGCATAATAGCCCTGTCTGATGCGGGAGTAGCCGCAGTATGTGCAAAGGCAGCTCTTACAGGTGCGGCGCTTAATATATATATTAATGCAAAATCCATGAAAAACAGGGATTTTGCAGATGCTATCAATGAAAAGGCTGACAGCATGATAAAAGAATATGGAAACCGCGCCGATAAAGTGTATGAGGAAGTAGCGGAAAGAATCAGATAAGGAGGTTAGTATATGTCGCAAATATTATCGGGTAAAGATGTTGCGGCTGCAATGAGCGCGCGCATTATAAATGAAGTAAACAGACTGAAAGAAACGGGAATAATTCCCACGCTTGGAATAATCCGTGTGGGAGAAAATGAAAGCGACCTGTCGTATGAGAGGGGAGCAGTAAAACGTGCGGAAGCGTTGGGAGTTGAATATAAAAAATATATTCTGCCGGAAGATGTATCGCAGAATGAACTTTTAAAAGTTATAGACGAAGTAAATAATGATGATAAAATACACGGAGTGCTTTTGTTCAGACCGCTTCCGCCGCATATAGACAGTACAGTAATTGAAAATGCGCTGAAACCTGAAAAGGATGTAGACTGTATGACAGATATGTCGCTGTGCGGAGTATTTACAGGAAAGAATATAGGTTATCCTCCATGTACTCCGAAAGCCTGTATGGAGATTCTGGCCCATTATAATATATCGTGTGAAGGGAAAAATGTTGTAGTAATAGGCCGTTCACTTGTTGTTGGAAAGCCTGTGTCTATGATGCTTCTTAAGAAAAATGCAACAGTCACAATATGCCATACAAGAACAAAAGATATGAAAAGCATTGCAAAAGCTGCCGATATACTTATTGTTGCGGCAGGACGCGCAGGCATTATAAATGCAGATTATGTGAGAGAAGGGCAGATTGTTATTGATGTAGGGATTAATGCAGATAGTAACGGGAAACTGTGCGGCGATGTCGATTATACAAGTGTAGAACCAATAGTTTCCGCTATTACTCCGGTTCCTGGAGGAGTTGGAAGCGTGACAACTTCAGTGCTTATTTCGCATGTCGTTCAGGCAGCGGGGAATAAGAATTGATTGAAGAAGATTTGATTTAAAAAGAGGGCTTCCACCTCGGCAAATAAAAATTTGTGAGGCGGAAGCCCATTTCAGATAGAGTATCTGATTATTATTTTATCTTAATTGTACGCTTGAATTTTTTTGATGCGCCGGAAGCTGCTTTAACAGTAATTACAAGTTTTGCAGTTCCTTTCTTAAGCGCGGTAATCTTAACTTTCTTAGCAGATTTCTTAATCTTAATCAGTTTCTTTCCGGATTTAATCTTAACTTTTACGGATTTGACTTTTGAACCCGGAGCTTTTGCTTTGAATGTAACGCTCTTCTTTACTTTTAATGAAGAAGCTTTTTTGCCTGAAAGTGAAACGGCAGCCTTGGAATCTGCTCCTGAATCTCCATTACCTATACCGGGTGTGCTATTGTCAGTATTGCCGGAATTATTCTGGTTAGGAGATGTGGTATTAGAAGAATCTGCCGCTTTGGTAACGGTTACCTTGAGCGTATCTTTTATATCAGGATTATCTTTTGATGTTACGGTAATAACGGCTTCTCCTGCGGATATACCTTTTATTGTTGCAATATCTCCCTGTGGTGATACAGCAGCAATATTAAAATCTGAAGATGAGAAAGTTACATCTTTAACTGTTGCGTTTTCAGGAGAAATTATTGCCTTAATATCCGTGGTATCGCCTGCGCTGATAGTAATATTATCTATAGGAGTATTATTTTTAACGTCAACTATTTCTAATCCGCTTACAGGCATTTTTACATTTACGGTACATGTGGCAGTCTTATCAATATCTTTACGCTTAGCTGTAATAGTAGCTGTTCCTGCGCTTTTTGCAGTAATGGTGATTTTTGATGTGGCTGTTTCGCCTGCTGTAAATGCAGCTTCACCAATTGAAACTATGTTGTCGTCACTGCTTGACCATTCAATGACGTCTTCTGCTGCAGCATTGAAGGAAGCAGTGAGTTCTGCTGTTGTAGTACTATTATCATCCAGTACGAAATCAACGGTAGTTTTATCAAGGGAAACGACCCTTTCAGGTATTACCGAAACATCAGTAACTGAAAACTCATTAAGATAAGCGTTGTATGCATACAGTTTTGCAGTACCGGTCTCATTTGCGGTAATTTTACCGGAATACATGTCTATGTCAGCGACCTGTGGATTGCTGCTCATATATGATATTCTGTCGGTAATCGAAGAAACGCTGCCTGTTACTTCAAGCTCTGCAGTCTGGCCTTTATCGAGTATCATGCTTTCAGGAGTTTTGATGTCAGTGGCATGTACGGGATTTGATACCGGTATAATCTCAATGCCGTTAAGACGCGCTGTTACGATTGAATCTTTTATGGCAGATGAATCAATGGCATTATCAGTTCCGTCATAAAAATCAAAAGTCTCAATACCGAGAGCTTTGCCCGGCGTAGTGCCGTCTTCTGCAGGCACATCTGCAGCAATGTCGTCGAGAGCCGCGCCAATACTTATCTGGTGTGAACCTGCGTAGCTTTCGTTTCCTACAGTATCATCTGAAAAATGGGCTGTGAGAGTTCCATAACCGGCTCCATTGTCTTTTACGTCTACGACATATACGCAATAAGGATTGGCCTTATTGTCATCATTGCCGTAGAATTGTCTTGACTCACTGGATGTCTGGTCATAGCGTAAAGGAGTTTCATTAATAAACTCATTGTCAAAATTTACTATTGTGGTATTGCCATATGCTTTTGTTTTATTACCTGTGTATACATATACATAATATTGTCCTACGGGTAAATCTGCGCTAAAACTGTATTCCTCTCCATCAGGTGAAAATACCCAGTCTTTAAAATAGTTGCCACCCTCAGTTGTTTTTGCGGCAGGAACTGTCTTGTCAAAACCGATATGCTGGGAATCTGATGCATCAGAACCGTAAATATCTTTAACTGTAGTTGTTTCGTAAAGATAATTTCCGTGGCCTTCCTTAAGTATTGCTGCGCAGTCTTCGGCGCTTATTTCCGGTATATATTCAACTTCGTTGAATTTCATTGTCGAATCAAGGTCAGAACCATCTCCGTTTATACCGAAATCAAGCGCAATAGTGTCTCTCCATCCTGTTGTGTCAGCAGAATCCTGGGCGTATGTTTTTTCAGGAACCATGATTGAACCTGAAACAAGCGCTGCGCACAGGATAAAAGAAAAAGTTTTTTTGATAAAATGTTTTCTCAATTTCTATACCCTCCTTATAAAAATATATAAAAGAATTTTAACATATTTCATGAGGGTTTTCAACTAATGGGAAGAGTGAAAAATAGTTTCCCGGCGCATTATTGACATGCCTGTCTGAAAAAGATATAGTAGTGATTGGCGGGCAGTTTTTTGTTCCGGCCAACTATGAAATGAAATTGTAATTGAAGGGATAAATGATTATGGAATATATAATTTTAGTATTATGCGTACTTATAATTGTATTGTTAATAATGCTGCTAATGAAAAAACCGGTAAAGGACAATTCTTCTGAGCTGCTCAGCCAGAAAATAGATATTAATGCAAAACAGGGTTCTGACCGGATGAATCATATTCTTGAGCAGATGAATGTTCTTACTGAGAAAAATTATGAGCAGCAGATAAAGCTTATGGAAACGCTTAATGAAAATGCTGAAAAACAGACGAAAGTTATATCCGAATCAGTTGCTTCAATGCAGAAAAATAATGAAGAAAAACTTGAACAGATGCGAAAGACTGTTGATGAAAAGCTTTCCGAGACGCTTAACAAACGCCTTAATGAATCATTTAAGACTGTATCCGAGCAGTTGTCCAATGTATACAGAAGTCTAGGTGAGATGAAGGAACTTTCGTCAGGCGTTACTGATAATATAAAAGGTCTTAACAGAGTACTTACAAATGTAAAAAGCCGCGGAACCTGGGCAGAGGTTCAGCTAAGCAATATACTTGACCAGACAATACCCGGAATGTATGAAACCAATGTAAGCACCAATCCAAAATACAATGGGCGTGTTGAATTTGCCGTTAAGATACCGAATAATGAAGATGATTCGTTTACATATCTTCCTATTGATTCCAAGTTTCCTATGGAGGATTATGCAAGGCTTTCCGCAGCGGCTGAAGAAGGTGATACGGAAGGAATCGGAAAGGCAAAGAAAGCGCTTGAGGCAAGGATAAGGGATGAGGCCAGGCTTATAAAGAATTACATAAGTTCGCCTGAAACAACCCCGTTTGCAATTATGTATCTTGCAACTGAAGGACTGTATGCAGAGATTACAAGTTCAAAGACAGGTATTTCAGAGAGGCTTCAGGCAGAAGGAATAATGATTGCGGGTCCATCTACGATTACGGCCCTTTTAAATTCACTTGCAATGGGATTTCGTACTATGGCTATTAATAAAAAAGCGAATGAAGTATGGAAGACTCTGGGGGTAGCAAAAAAGCAGTACAGCATGTTCGGAGACTTGCTTGCAAAAGCACGTAAAAAGGTAGAGGAAGCAGGCAAGGTGTTAGATGATGCCAATCATAGAAATGATGTTATACAGAAACATCTGCGGAATGTGGAGATGCTTGAAGACAACGGAAATGATTTGTCCGGATTTGAAGAATAATATAATTTATTATGGAGAATGAAATGTCTGCAAAAAATTACATCTTATTTGACCTTGACGGAACTCTTACAGATCCAAAGGAAGGAATAACTAAAAGCGTACAATATGCTTTGCATAATATCGGTATTGAAGAAGACTGCGACAATCTTCTTCGCTTTATAGGTCCGCCGCTTATGGATTCTTTCAGGGAATTCTATGGATTGGATGATGAAACATGCGACAGGGCTGTAGGTTATTACCGCAAAAGATATGCTAAGACAGGAATATTTGAAAATAAAGTGTTTGATGATGTGCATGATACTTTAAAAGAATTGAAAGCCCGTGGTAAAGTGCTTGGAGTGGCGACAAGCAAGCCTGAGGTATTTGCAGTTAAAATATGCGATAAATACCATTTGTCAGAATATATGGATGTGATTGCGGGAAGCGGGCTTGACGGGAGCTATTACCACAAAAGCGATGTGATAAAAAAAGCGCTTGATATATTAAAAATACCTGCAAAAGATGCAGTTATGGTAGGCGACAGAAAGCATGATATTATAGGCGCAAAAAAGTTTGATATGCTGACTATAGGAGTGCGCTGCGGATATGCGGAAGAAAACGAACTTGAAGATTCTGGCGCAGATTATGTTGTGGATAATCTGTATGGGATTACAGAACTTGAGTTATTGCGTTAGCAGATACATATATTAAAATTGCGTATAATATATTATTGTAATTAGAAATATACGGGTAATTATAATGATATATGTAGTTAAAGAAGGAGACAGTGTAGACAGTATTGCAGCGCAGACCGGAGCTTTTGTAAATGACATAATATTTGATAATCAGATAGAAGCTCCGTACAGACTGGCGGTAGGTCAGGCGCTTTACATAAGAGACTATATGAACACACCTGATAGAAGCGCTTATATAAATGGTTATGCGTACCCTTTTATTAATGAAGGAATCCTTGAAGAGACTCTTAGGTATCTTACAACATTGTCCATATTTTCATATGGATTTACCACGGAGGGAGAACTTATAGCGCCTTCGCTTGATGACGAACCACTTATAGCGCTTGCAGTTGATTATAATGTGGTTCCGATACTTACGCTTACGCCTCTTGGCGCGGATGGAAAGTTCAATAATCAGCTGATTCATGAACTTGTAAATAATCCAAATGCAAGATATGTACTTATATCCCAGCTTATATCTGTACTGGGTGAAAAAGGATATGGCGGAGTTGATATAGATTTTGAGTATATAATGGCGCAGGACAGGGATTTATTTACGGATTTTGTGGCGCAGATGACAAATGAGCTTAATGTATATGGATATCGGGTATCAGTTGCGCTTGCCCCGAAAACAAGCGCGGACCAGCCCGGACTTTTGTATCAGGGCAAGGATTACGGCGGGCTTGGGGCGGCAGCTAACAGCGTGCTTCTCATGACGTATGAATGGGGATATAGATACAGTGAACCTATGGCAGTGGCGCCGATTAATAAGGTACGTCAGGTAGTGGAATATGCAGTTACTGAAATTCCGTTGGAAAAGATAGACCTCGGTATTCCAAATTACGGTTATGACTGGCCGCTTCCTTATGAAAAAGGAGTAACTGCAGCTACTACGATTGGAAACATAGAGGCGGTTAATATAGCAGTAAAATACGGTGCGCGTATTAATTTTGATGAAACGGCGATGTCACCGTTTTTTAATTATACGGATGAAACCGGAACAGAGCATGAGGTATGGTTTGAAGATGTAAGAAGTATGAAAGCCAAATTTGACCTTATAAAGGAATATTCCCTGCGTGGAGCGGGTTACTGGCAGCTTATGAGGTTTTTCAGGGCGAACTGGCTGCTTCTTTCGGAAGAATTTTATATAAATAAGCTTGTATGATAACGGTATTTTGCTTGACTATAGAATACAAACACGATATCCTTTTGATATAGGCAATGGGTTTATAACAGCCATGAAAGGAAAAGAGAGGGTTTGTAATGACAAATAAAGTAAAATACAGTACGGAATTTGATAAAAAAGTGGATTTTAAAAATCAGGCGGATTACTGCATTGGTACCGGAAGAATGGGGCTGGCGCTGCAGAAAGAATATTATGAACAGTTAAAATATGTTCAGGAAAATATAGGGTTTAAGCATATAAGGGGACACGGGCTGTTTTCAGACGATATGGCAATATATCAGGAGTATAAAGATGACGAGGGCAATATTATACCTGAATATAATTATACATATCTTGATTTGGTAATGGA
This sequence comes from uncultured Lachnospiraceae bacterium, assembly GCA_947594855.1. Lineage (GTDB taxonomy): Bacteria > Bacillota > Clostridia > Lachnospirales > Lachnospiraceae > V9D3004. The sequence continues at coordinate 29,891 of CANQEL010000013.1, read as the reverse complement.
TTCATATATATCGTTAGGGCTTAAACCGTTTCTGGAACTTGGGTTTATGCCTGATAAACTCGCTTCAGGTACGCAGACGGTATTTTACTGGAAAGGGAACGTAACCCCGCCAAAATCTTATGACGCATGGTGCGCTCTTGTAAAAAATACGCTCAGGCATCTTATGGAACGTTATGGCGCTGATGAGGTTGTCACTTGGCCGATAGAGGTATGGAATGAGCCTAATCTCCCCGGTTTTTGGAAAGACGCTGATATGGAGGAATATTTCAGGCTGTTTAAAGAGACCTTTTATGCGGTAAAAGAAGTTGATAAGAGATTCCAAGTAGGCGGGCCTGCAATATGCGGCGTTAATGATGAAAAATGGATACGCAGATTCATGGAGTTCTGTCATGATAATAAAATAGCTCTTGATATGGTGACAAGACATCATTATACTACTGAGATGCCTGAAAGGGACGGACATTATTCCTATCAGGAATTAACCGGCTGGGAGTTTGGAAGGGACAATCTTCATATGACAAGGGAGATTGTAGATAGTTTTGAGGAATATAAGGGCAGCAAGATACATATAACGGAGTTTAATACGTCGTATGTACCGAATAATCCAATACATGATACCAATCAGAATTCGGCTTACATAGCGGGTCAGCTGTCCTGGCTCGGAGATGATAATGAGTCATATTCATACTGGACATTTGGAGATATATTTGAGGAAATGGGCGTGCCGTATACTCCTTTTCACGGAGGTTTCGGACTTGTTGCCAATGGAGTGATTCCAAAACCGACTTTCTGGACATTTGCATTTTATAAAATGCTTAAAGGATATTCGTGTATACACAGGAGCGAAGATTCGGTTATAGTGTCAAACGGCAAAGACGAATATCGTGGAATAATATGGAACAGTACGTTAAAGCGTCAGGGAAAAACATTGGATTACAGTTGTAGTATAAAAGTTCCGGATACCGAAAAAGGCGAGTATGGTATAATATATAAAACAGTTGATGAAGATGTATGCAATCCGCGCAGGGTATGGCATGATATGGGAGAGCCGTCTTCACTTACAGCAGGTCAGAAAGAGATATTAAAACAGGCGGCAATGCCTTATATATCATCTGAAAGAAAAGATGCTTCTGACGGAATACTTAATATCCAAAAGACGTTATCAGAATTTGCAGTCGTATATTTTGAATGTAAAAGGTCAGATATAAAATCTGACAGGGGATATTCATATGACAGGTTATGATAAAAAAATGTTATGAAACGGAGGATAAGAAAATGAATGAAAATGCACCTATTAAAGACGCAAAAAGCCTTGGAATACCAAAGATGCTTCTGCTTGGGCTGCAGCACATGTTTGCCATGTTCGGAGCAACGATTCTGGTTCCAATACTTGTGAACGGCTACTTTAACGGCGAGGGACTGTCCATACAGGTGACGTTGTTCTTTGCAGGCATTGGCACCCTGTTTTTCCATCTGTGTTCCAGATTAAAAGTTCCGGCATTTCTAGGCTCATCATTCGCATTCCTCGGAGGTTTCGCTACGGTTGCGGAACTTGACACGGGGATTTTTAAGGATATGAGTTATGGGGAAAAGCTGCCCTATGCCTGCGGCGGTATTGTAGTCGCGGGGCTTTTGTATCTGATTCTGGCGCTGATTATTAAGTTGGTCGGTATTAAGCGGGTCATGCGTTTTTTGCCGCCGGTCGTTACCGGTCCGATTATTATCTGCATAGGTTTAAGCCTTGCACCGTCGGCTGTGAGCAACGCGTCGACTAACTGGCTGCTGGCTTTGGTTGCGTTGGCAGTGATTGTAATATTTAATATCTGGGGCAAAGGTATGTGGAAGATTATTCCCATACTGATGGGAGTTGTAATCTCTTACATAGTAGCCTGTATTTTTCAGGCAATCGGATTTACCAATCCTGACGGAAGCGCTATTTTGAATTTCTCCGGCATGGCGTCAGCTCCGTTGTTTGGGGTTCCTGATTTTCAGATATGCAAATTTGATTTGACGGCGATTCTTGTTATGGCGCCTATAGCCCTTGCTACCATGATGGAGCATATCGGCGATATCTCAGCAATATCGGCAACGGTAGGCTCTAATTTTATAAAAGATCCGGGACTGCACCGCACACTTATAGGAGACGGTCTTGCGACTTCTCTGTCCGCGTTCTTCGGCGGACCTGCAAATACAACTTACGGCGAAAACACCGGTGTTTTGGAACTAAGCAAAGTCCATGACCCGGTAGTTATACGTATTGCAGCCTGTTTTGCGGTTGTTCTTGGATTTATTCCAAAAATGGCCGAGATTATAGGTTCTCTGCCTTCTTCAATTATTGGCGGTATAAGCTTCGTACTATATGGCATGATTTCTGCTATCGGAGTGCGCAACGTAGTTGAAAATCATGTGGATTTCAAAAAATCCAGGAATCTTCTTATTGCAGCGATGATACTTGTATGCGGTCTTGGTTTTTCAGACGGTCTTACATTTCATGTTGCAGGTACGGATATTACGCTGACAGGCCTTGCGCTTGCGGCAATCGTCGGTATTGTTCTTAATGCTGTTTTCCCTGGCAATGATTATGTTTTTGGCGGGGAATCAGAAGGTGATGAAGATAAAGGTATAAAACAAAAGTAAAGGATAGGAGAATATTTTATGGAAAACATAACTATTTTGACACATCCATTGATTCAGCACAAAATTTCACGGTTGCGTGATAAAAACACCGGAACGAGCGAGTTTCGCGCTCTGGTAGAAGAGATTGCAATGCTTATGGGTTTTGAGGCTCTCAGCGACCTTCCGCTTGAGGATGTTGAAGTTGAAACTCCCATAGAGAAATGCAAGACGCCTATGATTGCGGGAAGAAAACTGGCGATAGTTCCGATACTGCGCGCAGGGCTCGGTATGGTAAGCGGTATCACGGCGCTTGTTCCAACTGCCAAAATCGGGCATATCGGCCTGTACAGAGATGAGACTACACATGAGCCGCACGAGTATTACTGTAAGCTGCCAAGTCCAATAGAGGAGCGTACCATTGTAGTGACAGATCCTATGCTTGCGACCGGTGGCTCTGCTGTCGAAGCCGTAAACTTTATCAAACAGCACGGCGGCAGAAAGATTAAATTCCTCTGTATAATTGCAGCTCCGGAAGGCCTTGAACGTCTTAGTACAGCGCACCCGGATATACATATTTATGCCGGTCACGTGGATAGATGCCTGAATGAGAACGCATATATATGTCCCGGTCTTGGAGATGCGGGAGATCGTATTTTCGGCACCAAGTAGGTGCCGAAAATTATTTTTAAAAGAGTTTTTTATAATATACGTTTTTCGTAGAGTTTAACCGACAAATACCAGGAAAGGATATATACGCCGGTTCCGATAATACATAGTATAGTTAGGATATTGTTTATCTCAATTTCGGAATGCAAATCTTCTCCCAATATATTTCCTGCAGCAAAACTGGCAGCAAATATAAAGCCAATCATAAAATAATAAGCAATACGGCCTTTTTCGACGCCCAGCCTGAAAATAAACGGCAGGGTGAGTGAAGAAGTTACAGTTGAAACTATAAGCATCATAAGCATCAGTATAATAAAGTCGTTAATCCGTATACGGTCTGCCATTCCCATTTTAACCATAGTAGCGATTCCGGTGACGCTAAGCATGGTAATCTGTGTAAAAAGCCCTATCAGATACTTGGCTGATACAATCTGCACGGCAGTATACGGCAGAGTGCCGCTATATTGTATCCAACGGCTGCGTTCATCATAGCCAAGAAGGTTGACAGGTATTATTCCGCAAAGGATAACAGGATAAAATACAAAAAACATATTGTCATTGCCTGATAATGAAACGGCAATAAAAATTATAGCGATGAAAATATAAGACTTGCAATAGTGTTTTAGCATATATAAATCTTTTAAAAGAAGTCCTTTCATATCAGCCTGCCTCCTTTACCATGAATACAAACAGTTCTTCGATGCTGACCGGGCTTATATCCATACCGGCGGGAATAGAATCCCTCAGCACCAGAGCCTCTGTACCGTAAGGGTTTTCCTTTTTGTATCTGACTGCCTGCGGCGGGAGGCTTTTTAACTGCTCTGATGCGCAGTGCAGAATACCATACTGCGCCAGAAGCTTATCCTTTTCATCGCAGAGAAGAAGTTTGCCTTTATGGATAAATGCTACGTAATCACACAGCTTTTCAAGGTCTGAAACAATATGAGAGGATATTAAGATAGAATGTGTCTCATCTCTTGTGAAATCATTAAACATTTCTATGACTTCATCACGGATTACCGGGTCAAGGCCTGATGTTGCCTCATCAAGCAGAAGAAGTTTGCTGCCGTGGGACATTGCAATGGCAATTCCGAGTTTCATTTTCATGCCGCGTGAAAAATCTTTGAAAGGTTTGTTGTCCGGAAGCGATAATTTTTTTAGAAGCCGCAGATATTCTGCATCATCCCAGTTGCGGAAAGTATGCTTCATTACGTTGCCTACCTGCCTGGCGGTAAGACATTCCGGTAGACCGACTTCATCCATAACAACCCCGATGTCCTCTTTTAAGAGTTTAAGATTATCTGTATTGTTTTTGCCAAATATTCTGATTGTTCCGCTGTCTTTGTGAATCATATCCAGAATAAGTTTGATAGTTGTACTTTTGCCGGCTCCGTTTTCACCGATAAGTCCCATTATGCAGCCTTGCGGCAGAACGAGGTTTAAATGGTCTAACATAAATCCGTCATAGCTTTTGCACAAGTCGTTGATTTCCAACACATTCATTGATTGTCCTCCATTATCAGTTTAATCATTTCAATGATATCAGCGCAATCTAAGCTGCACGAGGCTGCAAGCTGTGCAATTTGTTCTATATGGGATTCAATTTTTTTCAGATTTTCCTCGCGGATTAATTCAATATTTTTCGGGGCAACAAAACAGCCTTTTGCCGCAATAGTATAGATAAATCCCTCTTTTTCCAGTTCATCATATGCACGCTTGGTAGTAATAACGCTGATACGAAGATCTTTAGCCAGATTACGGATTGAAGGAAGCGCGTCATCTTCCTTTAATTCGCCGTTTATAATCTGGGCTTTGATTTGAGAGTATATCTGATCGTATATTGGCAAGCCGCTCTTGTTGTCAATAAAAATGTTCATAGGTAACTCCTCTCAATCTGTATATATACAGTATATACAGATGAAACAGATTTGTCAACAGTAAATTAATTCCGGCGAAGTCTGATTTTTGCGCGTTTCTTTGAGATTATGCTCGTGGCAATGAAGATAACGCATAACAGTATAATTACCGCAAAAATCATAAGCGCGCAATTATAGAAAAACTGTTCCGGAAGAATAAGTATTATCTGATCGGTTTTTTCATCGAAAATCCAGTTATCTTTTCCCGGAAAAAATAACATATGAAATACCTTAAACGCATTTTCAAAATCGGATATTACAATAAGCCCTGTAACCGTAACCAGTGATATAAGCCCGGCGCCGGAATAAAAATAAGGCGTATGCCCGAAGAACTTATAAGGTGAATATCCGGTTTTAATGCATATGATTATAAATATAATAAGAATAACCGTAGTAATTATGAGCGTCCGTATATCTAAAAGAAACAGTGATTTTACGTCGTCAAAATGCGATTTGCCTGATTCAGAATATTTCAGCGTACCGGTGCCAAAATTATCTGATATGCCTGTGCAGTAATCAAGCATTTCATCATATGCGTCTATAATCTGCTGCCTGTCAAATCCTGTGCTTTGGACTATTTCAAGCGAATCAATCTGTGAGTAATAAAAAGGCCGTATGAGAATTGGCGCGGCTATCCCAAATGACAGTATAAATGCAGCTGCTATGATTGAAATAATGACTGAAATTATTATTGAAACAAATTTTTTCATAAAGCCCTCCGTTTATTGTAAAAAGAATACGTAATAATAACCTGTGACGGAAGATAAAATACCCACATAAGGAAGTTTGCCCCTGCCAGTATCCCCCGCAGCGGAAAACCGGAAAAATATGTTGTGATGTTATTTAAGCCTACGCATGTATCGCACATAAGGAACAATAATAATCCGGCTGCAAATAATGTCCCGTGCGTATGCCTTTTTCGTATCCAAAAGGCGTGGAACACATTTATAAAAAGCTGTGTATATGACCATGCCGCCGCTATGGAAAGTATATCGCACGAGCCGGTTATGATAAGAATAATTATGGCAAGTAAAAACAGGAATATGCGCGGCGAGGTGCTTTTACTTTTGGACAGTTTTATCATGTATGCAGCATATAAGGTCTGTACTATGCAAAAGGACAGCACGCCGATAATATAATATCTGTCAAGCAGAAGAAGAAAAGTATCGGCAAATAATGTAAAAGCCATAACAATTGAAATAAAATATTCATGTGTTTTTATGGAATGATACATTGCCGTAATAAAACAGATACATATTGAAGCGTATTTTATCCATACGGATGTAATGCCGATAATGTCCATTGCAAGCAATACGATATATAATATTGCCTCTGTTACAACAAATGCCATAGTATAAACCTCTGTAAAATTATGTAAAAACACCAGATACAGTATACATTATATGATAAAATTATTCAATAAGCCTTGCCCAATTGGGAAAAAAATGTTATTCTTATGCTTGGTTAAGAACTTACGATTAAATATTGTTGATGAGGAGTAATAATATGAGCGACAGTTTATTAAAAAAATGGAGAGACCTTGCATATGGCCAGGAGATGCAGGGAAAAAAAGGCGAAAGATTCTGGGCTGAATATTTTGAACTGGAAAAGGGAATATATAAGCAGCTTCTTTCGGCGCCTGATGAGGTAGTACGCGGTACTGTGGCGGAACTTGCTGAAAAGTATGACCTTGCAGTAATGTATATGGTAGGATTTCTTGACGGAATAAATGACAGCTTAAAAGAGCCTAACGATATTGAAACGATGACGGAAGAAACAGAAGTAAACCTTGGTTTTGATCCGGAAAAACTTTATTACAATATGGTAGACTGCAAGGCAGAGTGGCTGTATACGCTTCCGGAATGGGACGCGCTCCTTTCGGAAGAACGCCGCAAAGAGCTTTATAAAGAGCAGAAAGCGTCAGGAACAATAGTTAAGGAAAAGAAAATAGGCCGTAACGACCCATGCCCTTGTGGAAGCGGTAAAAAATATAAATTCTGCTGCGGCAGATCATAAGATAAACTACAAAAAGTAATGCAGTATCTATGCGGAATAATGGTGTTTTAGAAGAAGGTTATAAAGATTCTTTGTTTTTAGTTTAACATATTTATCAGTTCAATAATGAGTTTCTTTTTGGCATCCGGCAATTCAAAGTATATCGACAGTGCTTTGGAAAGCTCGATGTCATTTCGTATTTTTTGGGTCATGTTATCATTTTTGTACAAAAGATCAGAATATTCTCCAGTCATAATATATTCCATAGGAATATTTAGCTTTTTTGATATATCAAGTATACGGCTTGACGGAATGTCTTTCGCTTTGGCAAGTGAGCCGTTGCTATATCCAAGTTCTTTTTCAAGATCTGTGACAGTAATACCATTTTCTTTGCAAATAAGTCTGATTCTTTCGATTATTTTCATGTTTGTCTCCTCATCCCAAATAATAATTGGAAAATATTAAAAAGATAGCTTGACAAACTAGAATATCTTCTATATAATGGCAATGGATAGAATATCTTCTATTGAAAAAGGCATAAATATAGACGATATTCTTTGATGTTGTCTGAATAACTTCATTTTAGGATATCGTCTGTAGTATGTCAATAGAAAGGATTCTAATTTTATGCTGCGGAAGAAAGGAGTGGGGTAAGTGATATATCGTAGAGTTAGCCTATACTACTCCGATAGTTAAATGATAGTCGGATATGATGAATCATTTAGACTTTAAATCTGTGCATAACTATGAAAAAGCCTTAACAGGCTAAATTTAAAGGAGGAAGAATAACAATGAAGAAGCAAAACAGAAGAACGTCAAGAGTGCTTCGCCGGACAATAGCTTTTATGGCGGCTGTAGCGCTGACCCTGTCTTCACTTTCCGTACCTCTTTCTACGGATGCGGCAAGCAAAAAACACCCCGGTCTTTCAGTAAAGAGAAAAACTCTTTATTACAACAAAGCGGGTAACAAATCCTATACCTTAAAAATAAAGAAAAAAAAGGTTACGATAAAGAGCACTAAGTGGAAGACAAGCAAAAAAAAGGTAATAAAGCTCAGTAAAAAGAAGAAATCTTCCGTAAAACTGAAAGCAAAGAAAGCAGGAAAAGCAAAAATTACTGCTATTGTAAAGTATACAGTTAAAGGAAGCAGTCAGGTAAAGAAAAAGAAACTTATCTGTAAGGTAACGTCTAAGGCTGCCGTAGATCCGAACCAAACGCAGCAGGGTACGGGTACAACAACAGCTCCTGTAACAGACATGCCTCAGACAGGTGGTTATTCGACAGAGGTACCGGCAACAGAGGTGCCTGCAACAGAAGTACCGGCAACGGAGGTACCTGCAACAGAAGCTCCAGCAACGGAGGTACCTGCAACAGAAGTACCGGCAACGGAAGCTCCAGCAACGGAAGTACCTGCAACGGAAGTACCGGCAACAGAGGTACCTGCAACAGAAGCTCCTGCAACAGCTACGCCTGTTCCTACACCGGTTGTAAAATCAGTTGATATAAGCGTTTCAGAAGCAGCAATCAGCACGTTAAAAGATAAAAATACCGTTACGCTGAAAGCAGTTGTTACTGATAGCGAAGACAAAGAAATAAAAGACGCAAAGATTGTTTGGAAATCCGACAAAACTGAAATCGCAACAGTAAGCAACGAAGGTGTTGTAACTGCTGTGAAAGAAGGAGAAGCAAATATCACAGCATCTGTTGGAAATATTACATCCAAACCATGCAAGGTTACTGTAGATGCTAAAGCGCCAACTGTAACAAAGGCAGAAGTGACAGATTATAAGACTATTACCGTAACTTTCAATGAGAAAGTGAAAGGCGAGCCGGCAGTTACCGTTAAAAACGGCGACAAAGAAGCAGATAAAATGAGCGCAGCTCTGGCTAAAGACGGGAAGTCAATGAGTATTTCTTCCGAAAAAGCATTGGCAGAAGGAACATATAATATAGTAATAAATGGCCTTTCAGATATAGCCGGAAACGATATGGCAAAGGATACTGCAGCAAAAGCAGAAAAAGCAGCCAGCGTTATTAAAGAGTTTATTGTTGTTAACGATAAGGCACCGGCATTTGGAAGTTCAAGGAGTTTGAAAGTTTATTATACAGTAAAAGATCAGTACGGTGAAGCTAAGGAAGCTATGAGAGCCGGCGGTACATTAAGCGTGACAGCAAAGATTCCGGAGTCCAATTATCCTCTGAACGGAAGAACAGATGATAATAAAATCAGGATAGTAAACAACGGAACAGAGCGCGGATATGTAGAGATTCCTGGCGATACAGCTATGGTAGCAGGTAAGACGATAAGTATTACCGTGAAGAACAGTCTTGGAGACAAGGATAAGACAGTTTATACAAGCGAACTTATAGTTACGCTGGAAAAAGCTGATGGATATGGTCAGGCAGTAGAAGTATCCAAACTGGAAGCAAAACCGGCAAAGATGAAGAATAATGGAACAGCTGAAGAACCTCAGTTTGTACTGACGCCTGACGAGGCAGACAATACATTTACATTGACTCCGACGTTGTTAGATAAATTCATGTATGAGTTAGAATTACCTGATGGTGCTGAATTTAAAAATATGAATAACAATGTAAAATATGTTATTGAAGATACAAACGTATTGAAATTTAATGATGATACAAATGAAACTACAAAGAAATCCAGAGAGCCCGCAACCTTTAAGATTCTTAAAGCGGGAACTGCAAAGGTAACGGTATATCTGACAAGTGACGATACAAAGAGCAAAGAGATTACTATAGTTGCAAAACCGGCTGAACTTACCGGAATTAAAGTTGGAACTTTGTCAGCAGGAACAAACAATAAAGAGCAGAAGACAGAAGTAACGCTTACTCCTGCTACAACCGGACTTAAAGCAGCTGACCTTAGTATTCTTGTAAACGAGGGCGCTGACAGCTTTGAAACACCGGTACTGACTGATGGCACAGGAAAAGATGTAGGAAAAATCTTTGTTACGGTAAAAGCAAAAGCAAACGGCAAAAAGAACAAGTTAAAATTTGTCATATACAAGGGAAGTTATGATGCCGGTAAGAAAGAGTTTTCAAAAGAAACGGTTAAATCAGACGAAATAGTGTATGAATCTGCTCCGTCACAGAAAGTAAGCAGTATTAATATTGCTGCTTTTGATGAAAACGAGATTACGGCAGAAGATTCGGCAGAGACAACATATGAAGTTATAAATGACCAGAACGAAAATATTACGGCAGATGCTGAAATCAAATATTCTGTTGGTAATGCAGAAGTTCTGGCAGTAACTGAAGCAGCAAAAGGTAAGCTGAAAGTAAATGGTCTGAAAGAAGGTTCAACGAAAGTTACACTTTCCAGCGGAACAGTATCAGCCGAAGTAGAAACGAAAGTTGCACCTAAGCGTTATGCAGCGGAAATTACGGCAGAGAAAGATGCAGCTGATGTAATTGATAAAGATGCAGCTCCTGTTACGGTAACGCTTAAGGCAAAAGACCAGTATGGTAAAGATTATAAACTGACATTAGCGGAAGTTAAATTACCGCAGGTTGCCGATCTTTCAGTGAAGTATTATAAGACAGTTGCATCCCAGCAGGGACCTGCACAGGAAGCAACCGCAGATACAGACCAGGTAGTTGCAATTGGATTTACAAGTAACAAGGGAGTAACGAAAGATGTAGTAAAAGAAGTAAAAATTGAGAGCACGAGTAATCCGGCTCATTTTGAAGCAGTTACCCTGAAGATAACAGTAAAACCGGCTCGTAAGGAAAACAGCCTTGCATTTAGCAGCGCAGCGCTTACAGCACTGAAAGGTGTGGCAGTTATCAACAATGTTACATTAAAAGATCAGTATGGCGCACCTATGAATAATAAAGCTAATCTTAAAGTTATTGTAATGGATGCAGGCGGCAAAGACGCATCTAAGATGGCTGAAATAGAAATAAGAGACTTCGATGGAAAAGCAAATGCATTCCCGATAAGCGTATCAGCAAGCGTATCCGGAACATATACGGTTATCGCATATGTGGATAATGATGGAAAAGCAGGATATTCAGAAAAGGATATACAGGCTTCCTTCACTCTTAAGGCAGATGTTGCTTCTAAGCTTATCGCAAGAATTGAACTTGAAAACATCTTAAAGCAGGGTGCAGATTATGTGAAAGTAGCAGCAGATGGAGAAGAAGCTACCCCATTGAATTTCAAATTCAAAGCATATGACGCTGACGGAAAAGAAATAGCCGGTGCTTCATCACTGACCGAAGGCATGATATGGAGTGCATCGGGAACAGATGTAACTACTACGGTAGACGGTAGTACAATAAAAGTAAATACTGCTAAAGGAAAGACAACAGGTAAATTAACTGTTAAACTGCATTTTACACCTGGAGATAACGTAATCGCAACGCTTGATGTACCGGTAAGCAGTGCGGCACCTGTAGCTAAGGCAGGAACATATACTATCTATAAGTCGGATGATCAGAAGAAGACAGACCTTAAGGGAACGTCAATGCTGATTGCTTACAACACATCTATTGAACTTACAGTAGGCGCAAAAGATCAGTATGGCGACGACTTCACTGATAAGATAGATGTAAGCAAGTTCTACTCAATAGTATCTACTGATACAGACTTTGCAACAGTAGATGCAAGTGGAAACAAGCTTACTATCACAGGCGTAACAACAAATGCAGGAAGCGCTGTAATAAAGATAATGGTAGATGCAAATACAACATATACCGTTACTGTTGAAGCACAGGGCGGAGATTATTTGGATTTGAATACAGCAGTTGATGAGGGTGCAGGTATTGCAAAATCTATTAATTCAGATGGAAGTTTAACAGTTACTTGTACAAATCAGTATACAGGTATAAGGATTCCTGTACCTGCAGATTATGCACAGTACGAATATGTGGAGACCTTTGTTACAACAAATTATGGCGGAGCTGAGCATACAGATGCTTATTGTGTAAAAGTTCTTGATGCCAATAATCAGCCGCTGAATGGTACGCAGTGGGGTGGTGGACAGTTCCCGTCACAATCAAAATATGGATTTGGCGATTTGGAAAAAGGAAAATCCATGGCTTATATTACAATTACAGCTACAACAGACAAACTGCCTGAAACACTTAATGTTAAGTATATACGTTTTGTGAAAAAGGTATACATGGATATGGAAAAATTTGAATGGCCAGGAACTTCAGGTACTACAAAGAATGGAGATGGTTCTATAACCGCTCACTTTGGTGGTGGTGCTTATACAGGATCTGGTATAAATATAACTGAAGAGTTCAAAGATGCTGGAGCTTATCAGGTAAAAGTTATATCAGAAGATGCAAACCATGAACGAAAAGGAGTACAAGTAGTTTTGAAATTTGACGATAGTACTGATACGGCTACTTATCTTGGAGGATGGAGTGATACAGCTACGATTACTGTACCTCAGGGTAAAAAACCGGTAAGACTTTTGGTTCAAAATCAAGACCCGAATGTTGACATGACTCTATATTATATTAAAGCAGTTCCTAAATAAAAAGTAGTTTTAAACTTTTCTTAATTGTTTTGATTTGGGAATTTAAGAATTGTAAACAAGGCATTTTCATACGCTTGATGCTTGTTAAAAAAAGGGACCGGCCCGAAAGGGTCGGCCCCTTTTGCTGTAGGCCAAACGCCGTCATGCGGCATTGAAAAAGAATAAATACAATTATTTATATTACCTTTGACAATTCTTCATAAGACGCAAGCAGATGTTTTCTTATAGGAAGTTTCTGCGGGCATTTGGTTTCACATAATCCACAGCCTTTGCACATATTGGCAAGGGACTTATTGTTTTTCATATCGTTATAATTCCAGTTTACTGCCCCGGCATTGTTATACATTCCATATCCGTTCCATACGGAAAAGTTACGGGGGATGTCAACGCCGTGAGGACATGGCATACAGTAACGGCAGCCTGTACATCCGTTGTTTACACGCGCCCTTATTTTTTCAATCATACCATTAAGGAATGTATGCTCATCGTCAGACAGAGGTTCAAAATTATTAAATGTTTTGAGATTGTCAAGAACCTGCTCTTCAGTACTCATTCCGCTGAGTATGACGTGTACGTTAGGAAGGCTTCCTACCCACCTCATAGCCCAGGATGCGAGCGAGTATCCCGGTTTGTAATCATAAAACTGGTTTTTGATATCGTCTGCATAGTTAGCAAGCGAGCCGCCTTTTACAGGTTCCATTATGACTAACGGTATTCCGAGTTTCTCAGTAAGCGCATAGCCCCTCATGCCGGACTGTTCGTCTGCATCCATATAATTAAACTGTATCTGACAGAAATCCCAGTCATAATATTTAATTATTTCTTCAAACACTTCATAGCTGTCATGGAAAGAAAATCCTATGTAGCGCAGTTTACCCTCATCCCGGAGCTCTTTAAGTATGCTTACTATATCAAATTCTTTCACGGTTTTAAAACTTCCTGAATTCAGACCGTGAAGCAGATAATAATCCACATAATCTACCTGGAGTTTTTCAAGCTGCTTATAAAACAGACGCTTTACGTCATCCGCTGATTTGACGTCCCACATAGGAAGCTTGGTGGCAAGATAAAAGCTGTCACGCGGATATTTTTTTAATGTCTCGCCTAAGAAAAGCTCACTTTCGCCATTATGGTAAGGGAAAGCCGTATCGATGTAATTGACGCCTGACTTAATTGCGGTATCTAACATTTTGGCTGCATACTCCCTGTCAATGACATCTTTTCCATCTTTATTTACTGTAGGGAACCTCATGCATCCGAAGCCAAGAAGAGAAGGTTTTGCACCTGTTTTTTTCATTTCTCTGTATTCCATAAAACTGCTCCTTTCATAAAATATAATTTATATATATAATTCTATCATTTACCTGTTAGCCATTGCAACAGATAATTTTATTAGTTCAGATTTGTTCGACAATACTTCCTTATTGTGATATAATAAATTCTCAACTATATGTACCGAAAGGGCTGAGTATTATGAAAAAAAATGAATATATGGATGAGCTTAGAAAAATGGCTGAAATTGATGATAATGAAGATACAGTACAGAATACGGAAGAAGTACAGGGCGGGCAGACAGAAGAGCAGCCGGAGGAACCGCTTGATATGGAAGGAAGTATTGAATGTAAGATTAAAATATATAAGAAGGATATGAGGCATTTTCTGTTTCATCATACATATTCAAGATTTTCAGGATGGTTTGGCGTTATTATAAGCCTTATAGCCCTGCTGATGATTATTATAGGGCGCAATACCTATTCGGCTGCTGAGATTGTGATACTTGCTATTCTGGCGTTGTTATTTACTGTAGTGCGCCCGCTTCAGATTGTACAGCAGGCAGGCCGCCAGGTTACGAGACAGAAGATGTTTTTGAATCCTATATTTTATAACATATGCAAAGACGGAATAGTCATAAGGCAGGATGAGCAGTTTGCCAATGTATTGTGGGAGCAGATAAGGAATGTCGTTGAAACAAAGAAAGCGATATTCGTATACACATCTCCGATTATGGCGTTTATTCTTCCAAAAGATCAGCTGAGTAATGCTGAAGAAATTGCAGAACGCATTAAAAGCAATATTGCAAAACAGGGCAGAAGGTAGGAAATAAATGGAAAGCAATTGTATTCAGATAGAAACATATAGTGCGCAGGATACTTTCAATTATGCGAAAGAGCTTGCAAAAAAGGCATGTCCGGGTGAATTGTATCTTTTATCGGGAGAGCTTGGTACGGGGAAAACCGTATTTGCAAAAGGATTTGCAGAGGGGATAGGGGTAAAAGATTGTGTGAACAGTCCGACATTCACAATAATGCAGATATATGAGAACGGGAGAATTCCATTTTATCATTTTGACGTATATCGTATAAGCGACTGTTCGGAAATGTATGAACTTGGATATGAGGAATACTTTTTTGGAAATGGCGTATGCCTTGTTGAATGGGCGGAACTTATATCGGAATTATTGCCGGATGACGCAGTATACATTAAAATTGAAAAAGATGTGGATAAAGGTTTTGATTATAGAAAGATTACGGTAACGAAAGGAAACGTTATATGAAAATTCTTGCAATTGACAGTTCAGGGCTTACAGCTGCGGCAGCAGTATATGTGGATGGGGTGATACGCGCCGATTTCAGTATAAATAACAGAAAAACACATTCGCAGGTTCTGCTTCCAATGATTGACCGGGTTCTTTCCGAGGCCGGTGTTTTGCCGAAAGAACTTGATGCGGTGGCAGTAGGCGAAGGACCGGGGTCATTTACGGGGCTTAGGATAGGCGCGGCTACTGCAAAGGGGTTGTGCCTTTCGATAAATAAACCGATTATACCTGTGTCGTCGCTTGCGATTATAGCTTATAATCTCGCAGCGTGCAGCATGACGGTGTGTCCGATAATGGATGCAAGGAGAAACCAGGTATATACAGCTTCTTACCGTTTTGATAATGACGGGTTTAAAGTAATCCATGAACCGGCAGCCATGGGAATAGAAGAGTGCATTGACAGATTTGACGATAACGAAAAGGTAATGTTTGCAGGAGACGGCGTACCTGTATTCAGAATGACAATATGTGAAAAAATGGGAAAAAGGGCATATTTTGCGCCCCCGCATCTTAATCTGCAGAATGCAGCTGCGGCAGCAGTATATGCCGCAGAACTTTATGAAAAAGGAAAATATATAGATGCGCGGGAATTCAGACCGGTTTATCTCAGGCTGTCACAGGCAGAGAGGGAGCGCCTTGAAAGAGAAGCAAATGGGAAAAAATAATATAACCGTAAGGGAAATGACATACGACGATATAGATGAAGTGTTAAGAATTGAGAATAATTCCTTTTCTGATGCATGGAGCCGGGAAGCCTTTGAATATTCGATAAATGCAGAATATGATTATACTATTGTGGCAGAATATGACGGGGAAATTGCCGGCTACGCTATGTTAAGGAGCAGTATTGATACTGCAGATATTACGAATATAGCAGTTGATGAAAAGAAAAGAAGAAAAGGAATTGCATATGAACTTATGAAAAGCCTTCTGGCATATGGTTATTCTACAGGTGTAACAACATATGCTCTTGAAGTCAGAAGCCATAATTATGCAGCAATAAGACTGTATGAAAAATTTGGATTTGAAATTGTTGGAATACGTAAAAATTATTATTCTAATCCTGTAGAAAACGGACTTTTAATGATTAGGGGAACGATATAATTATTCCACCGATTCCCACTGTATTTATATCATATATACTGTTATAATACATTTGCTGACATTAATCAGCAAATAATTGCAGAGATTACAGAGCAAATCTTAAATAGGGGGTTAGGTATATGAGATGCAATGCATGTGGGAAATTAATAATGATTGAAAATAATCTTCTTAAAGAGGATGTATTTGAAGCAGTTAAAGAATGGGGTTATTTTTCTAAAAAGGATTTGGAAATTCACAGATTTAATTTGTGTGAGGAATGTTATGACAGAATAATATCGTCTTTTGTAATTCCTGTAGAAGTAAATGTTAAAAATGAGGTTATGGGTGTGTAATAAGGCGGTTGTTAAAATCTGTAATGTGTGCTAATATCTCTTTATAATGTTTGTAAAAGAGGTAATTGGATGCTGGATGTATGTTTGCTTGGAACCGGCGGGATGATGCCCCTTCCCAAAAGAGCGCTTACTTCACTTATGGTGAGATATAACGGCAGCAGTCTTCTGATTGACTGCGGAGAGGGTACACAGGTTGCAATAAGGGAAAAGGGTTGGAGTGTCAATCCTATAGATACGATATGTTTTACTCATTATCATGGAGACCATATAAGCGGACTTCCGGGGTTGCTTCTTTCTATGGGAAATGCAGAAAGAACCAGCCCTCTTACAATGATAGGGCCAAAAGGCCTTAAAAAGGTAGTAAATGCTTTGAGGATAATTGCGCCGGGGCTTCCGTTTGAAATTAATTTTGTAGAGATTAGTGATAATATATGCAATATGGAATTTAACGGGCTTATGCTTGAAATGTTCAGGGTGGACCACAGCGTACCATGCTACGGTTATAGTATTGTCATACCGAGAACCGGTAAATTTTCGGTTGAAAATGCTAAAAAACTTGGATTGCCGATAAATCTCTGGAATCCGCTGCAGAAAGGTAATAGCGTTGAATTTGAAGGAAAAGTATATACGCCGGAAATGGTTTTAGGCCCTGTTCGGAAAGGAATTAAGCTTACTTATTGTACGGATACAAGACCTGCTGATATTATTGCGCTAAAGGCATATGGCTCTGACCTGTTTATATGTGAAGGAATGTATGGTGAAAAGGATAAGCTTGCAAAAGCAAAGGAAAATAAACATATGACCTTTTATGAGGCGGCGGAACTTGCAAAGCGGGCATGTGTGAAAAAAATGTGGCTTACGCACTACAGCCCGTCTCTTATTAAGCCGGAACAGTATATAAATGATGTAAGGGCTATATTTCCGGATGCTGAGTGCGGCAGGGACCGGAAAAGTGTGACGCTTGGGTTTGAGGACTAATTTAGAACGGGGAATGTAAATGACTGGTATAAGTTTTGTAAATGCAGCAAAACAGCATAATATATGTAAAAAGGGCGCAGATGATGTGTATATACTTTCTGTGGAAAGCTCATGTGATGAAACTTCGGCTGCAGTTGTTAAGAACGGGCGAGAAGTTTTTTCTAATATTATAGCATCACAGATTGATATACATAAGATATATGGCGGAGTAGTTCCTGAGATTGCTTCGAGAAAGCATATTGAGTGTATCAATCCCGTTATAGAAGAGGCTCTTGCCGGGGCATCAGTAACTTTGTCGGATATTGATGCCGTGTGTGTTACTTACGGACCCGGACTGGTAGGCTCGCTTCTGGTCGGTGTATCGGCTGCCAAAGCTATTGCATTTGCAGAAAATAAACCGCTTGTCGGAGTACATCATATCGGAGGACACATATCAGCTAACTATATATGCCATAAAGAGCTTGAGCCGCCGTTTATCTGTCTTGTTGTATCGGGCGGCCATACTAACGTGGTAGAAGTAAAAGATTACGGTAAATATAATATAATAGGCCGTACAAGGGATGATGCGGCCGGAGAAGCTTTTGATAAGGTTGCGCGTACAATAGGGCTTGGTTATCCGGGCGGTTCTAAGATTGATGCGCTTTCAAAAGAAGGAGATAAAGACAGTATAGTATTTCCACACGGGCATATTGAGGGATTCCCCTATGATTTCAGTTTTAGTGGAATTAAGTCTTCAGTGCTTAATTATGTAAACGGATGTAATATGAAGGGTGAAGAATATAATAAGGCTGATATAGCGGCGTCATTTCAGAAAGCGGTAGTGGATGTGCTTGTGGAACATACGATATCTGCCGCAAAGGAATACGGATATACAAAGATTGCAATGGCGGGAGGAGTAGCGTGCAACACATCACTCAGGGAAGAAATGGAAAATGCATGTAATCAGGCAGGGTACCGGCTATATTATCCGGACCCGGTACTGTGTACTGACAATGCGGCAATGATAGGGGCGGCAGGCTATTATGAATATATGAATGGCGTGCGCCACGGTTATGATTTGAATGCGATAGCAAACCTCAAATTTGAATGATTATTTGAATGATTAGCGCAAACAGATAAATTGAATTGGAAACGGGTGTAAGGTTATGCAGGATTTTGCAGCTATAGTGTTATCTGCCGGAAGCGGCAGCCGTATGAACAGTGAAATGCCGAAGCAATATATGGAGCTTTGTGGAAAACCTGTATTATATTATTCTCTCAGGTGTTTTGAGGACTGCCCTTTTGTAAAAGAAATAATAATTGTTGCAGCCGAAACAGATATCTGTATGGTGAAAACGGATATTGTTGATAAATATGGTTTCAGTAAAGTAAAAAATGTGGTTGCAGGCGGAAAAGAAAGATATAATTCTGTATTTAACGGACTTACTGCCATTACCGATATGGATTATGTGATGATTCATGACGGAGCGCGCGCATGTATAGACGGAGAACTTTTGGACAGAATAAAAGACAGTGTTATCCGTTATAAAGCCTGTATTCCTGCAGTCCCTTCTAAAGATACCGTAAAAATATCCGATGAGGAAGGTTTCGTAAAAACGACGCCCGACAGGAAAACAGTCTGGAATATACAGACTCCCCAGACCTTTGAACTGTCAGGAATTAAGGATGCTTTTGAAAAATATATGCATGATGCCGGAAATGATATAAATATAACGGATGACGCCATGATATGGGAACTTTATGATAAAAGACCGGTAAAGATAGTTATGGGCGATTATTGCAATATAAAACTGACTACGCCGGAAGATATTGTTCCTATTGAAAATATATTAAAAAATTCCTTGACACAGTATAACACATAATGTTATACTAGTCAGGCAGCTAAGGAGAGGTCGCATAGCTGGTTTAGTGCACCGGTCTTGAAAACCGGCGTGCCGCAAGGCACCGAGGGTTCGAATCCCTCCCTCTCCGCTTTTTAATGCCAAAAATTATATTTCTATATTTAATTAGCAGTAAGGCACATGGAGAAGTACCCAAGCGGCTGAAGGGGCTCCCCTGGAAAGGGAGTAGGTCGTTAATAGCGGCGCGAGGGTTCAAATCCCTCCTTCTCCGTTATTTAATAATCTGAGTATAAGTATAGTTGTTGAAATCATTTCTAAAAGAAGCGCAAAGGAAAGAAATACGCTATCAATTTTTGTTTTGTTCTCATAATATTTCCTCCCTGCAAATTTAATTTATTTTGAAAACAATGCAATTATAGCATTATATGCCATTTTGGAAACTAATTTAAATGATTGAATGTAAATGTTGGAACATTTTCAAAAGTAGAAAATGGTTATAATAATCCTTCCGTGGATTTGTTGATTGCTCTAACAGATATTTTTGATTGTGACTTTAATGCTTTTTTTGAATGAAGTATTGTAAATTTTTATATTAGAAAATAAAACATCTATTCCGGATTTTATCTTAATAGGGGGATTAAACATGAAAAAACGAAGTATTATTAAAAAAATACAGGCCGCAATATTAGCCATGGCAGTATCAATATCGCTTCTTGCGGCATGTACGGATTCAACTGAAAAACCGGCAGATAACAAGACTGCCGAAGACTTAGGGATGAAAGCGTCAGATGCGCCGGCATCTGATGTGGCGGACGAGCCGTCTAAGACCGAGAACCCGGATGATCTTAGTGAGGAGGAAGATGATGAAACTCCATCCATAGAGGACATCTCAGACAGCATGAAAAGGAGAAACATGAAATGGGATACAGGAAGCGAGGTTACTGTAACGCAGGGAAATTGTGATTTCCATGCCTTTTTGTCAACGGACGGAAAAGAGAGCTGGATTTATAAGGTGACAAGTCACAAAGACAGACCGAAAAAACTGAGTTTCCCGGCAAAAGTAAAGGATGCGCCGGTAACAAAAATCGGAATGGGATATGGGTTTTATAGTGATGGAGAGGATGGAGAGGATGACTGTTATTACACCATTTTTGAAAGCACAGTAGAACCGTGGCATGGCGTCCTCTGCTATACAGGTATAACGGCAGCCAGCATTACAACAATAGAATTTCCGGAAACACTTACCCAAATAGAGGCAGCGGCTTTCTGCGGTTTCAAAAAGCTTAAAAAAGTAAAAATCCCTGACGGGGTAAAAGAGCTTACGCCTTATTCATTTGCTGGCTGCCGGAAATTGACAGAGGTTAAATTTCCGGCAGAATTAACGACAGTAGATGTCAAAGCATTTGATAAGAGCAAAGCGATTTCAAAATTAACAATTCCTTCGAAAAACAAGAATTTTAAGACAAAAAACGGATTCCTTTTAAGCAAAGATTCCAAAAGGCTAATATGGGCAGCGTCTGCAATGACTGAGGTTATCATCCCGGAAGGGGTAACAAAAATAGAGGATAATGCGCTGTTTGCTACAAAAGCCAGAAAAGTGGTTGTTTCGAAATCTGTGCGCGATATCGGATACTGCGCGTTGTCAGGGCACGGTATTGAAAAAATAGAAGTGGAAAAAGGAAATAAAGTTTTTAAAGCTGATGGAAACTGTCTTTATAATAAATCGGATAAAAGTCTTGTAGCCGTAGTGATAAAAAATGGAAAAGCGGAGATATCATCTAAGGTTAAGATACTTGGAGAAGGGATATCTGTGACGGGATATCGCATTAAACGTGTAGACATTCCAAAGTCAGTAAATAAAGTGGTGGGGGATTGGATGTTCTTTAACGATTGGCTGTTCTTTAATGAGACGACCGGTACAAAAGTATATTTTCATGGGACTAAACCACCCCAAACTGTGTCTAAAGCGTTTATCCCTATTTCGCATGCGGTATATGTTCCAAAGAAAGCGAAAATGGCGTATATCCAATGGGCTATCCAAGTGGCAAAAGACAAAGAGGGCTTAAGAAGGAATTGGTTGGTATGGGATAACCTGCATACCTTTTAGGCTGATTTCGGAGAGTTGGTAAAAAAGTTATATATAAAACAAGGGCTGGAAGCTCATTAGAGAGCCTTCAGCCCAATCATTATCATATAAGATAAGTATTTACAGACCTTTAGTCACACACCCTGAAAGGCTTTAATAAATTTGTCTACACTACCGTAGGTAGTATCCTGCCATATAATACTAGTAAGGCCGTCGCATCCATAAAATGCAATCTCTCCTATGCCTGTTACGCTTTCCGGTATTTCTATACTCGTAAGGCTGCTGCAGCTATAAAATGCACCTTCCCCAATGCTAGTTACGCTTACCGGTATCTCTATATTAGTAAGGTTGCTGCATCCGCCAAATGCATAACGCCCAATGTTTGTTACGCTTTTCGGTATTTTAGTATTTTTACATCCTATAATCAACGTGTTGGTTTCTGTTTCAATAATTGCATTACAATCATTTCTGCTGTCATAAATTTGATTATTTCCTGTTACTTTAATACTAGTAAGACTGTCGCATCCAAAAAATGCGCCATCCCCGATGCTTGTTACGCTTCCCGGTATCTCTATACTAGTAAGGCTGCTGCAGTTCTGAAATGCCCACTCCAAAATGCTTGTTACACTTTCCGGTATCTCGATACTTGTAAGACTGCTGCATCCATAAAATGCACTATCCCCAATGCTAGTTACGCTTTCTGGCATATCTATGCTCGAAAGACTGCTACATTCAGAGAATGCATTATCCTCTATGTTGGTTACGCCTTCATCAACAATTACATGAACCGGATTCTTAGAATCTTCTATCTGTTCTATAATCTCATCCGCATTGTCATCATTATAATGCAGGGTAATTATTTCTCCTTGATACGGAGGTTCTGTAGGTACTGTAGTATCTGGTGTCTGCGTTGGTTTACCGCTGCCTTGCGCGGGACTATTAATGTCTGCCGTTGCTGACGGATTATTCTGCTGTTCAGATATAACCTTATCATCTACTGTAACAGTACAGACAAGTTTTTTCTTCTCAACAAGCGCCTGTATTTTTGCCATGCCTTTTTTCTTGCCCTTGATTGTTGCCGCTGTTTTACCTTTTTTCTTTAAGGTAATGCACTTCTTACCGGATAATACCTTCCATGTTACTTTTTTCTTTGTGTTCTTTACCTTTATCGTTTTACTGCTTCCTTTTGTAATAGTTATTTTCTTATTGCTTAAGCCAATTTTTTTTGCCGCCGATACGTTTACAGTTGAAATCATTCCTAAAATAAGCGCAAAAGAAAGAAAATACGCCATCAGTTTGTGCTTTGTTTTCATAATATATCCTCCTTGTAAACTTAATTTATTTTGAAGACAATGCAATTATAACATTAATAAGCCATTTTGGAAACCAATTTAAATGATTGAATGAAGTGTTGTAAATTTTTTATATTTTATACTCAAAGATAGATGAAAATTGCTGCCATATATGTTAAAATAAATATTATAGTTGATTATGAAATTGAATTTTATACTATAAATATTGTGAAATCAGTACAATCGGTATAGAATATAATGCACAACACATTTCATAATCCAATCCACATATTATTACCTTAAAGGGGGAACAAAAACATGATAATCGTAAACACAGATTATATCACGGGAAAAGAACTTGAAATGCTCGGAATTGTAAGAGGCAGTACAATTCAGACAAAAAATGTGGGACGTGATATTACACAGAGTTTTAAGAATCTTGTTGGTGGAGAGCTTAAGTCATACACTGAAATGATGAATAAAGCCAGAGACCTTGCCACAGGCAGGATGGTTGCCGAAGCTGAACAGCTTGGAGCTGACGCTATTGTGAATGTAAGGTATGCTTCATCATCAGTTGTGCAGGGTGCAGCGGAAGTAATGGCTTATGGAACAGCCGTAAAATTTGTGGGTTAATAATGGAGAAAACACAGAATTTTACTGAGGGAAAAATCTTTTCTCCACTAATCCGTTTTGCGCTTCCGGTTTTACTGGCGTTATTTTTACAGGCTATGTATGGTGCGGTCGATTTGTTCGTGGTAGGACAATTTGGCGGCACCTTTGCTGACGTATATGTATCTGCAGTATCAACAGGAAGTCAGATAATGCATACAATTACCGTTGTTGTTACGAGCCTTTCAATGGGGCTTACCGTATATGTTGGTAATAAAATCGGCGCGGGCCAGAAGCAGGAAGCAGGCCGCATTATTGGAAGTGGAATAGGGTTGTTTGGAATTATTTCCGTAGTGCTTACTGTTGTAGTAATACTGTTTTCATCTCAATTAGCTCAGCTTATGCAGGCACCAAAAGAAGCATTTTCTGATACTGTTTATTATATAGTTATATGTTCAGCCGGTTCAGTATTTATTGTTGCTTATAATCTTGTGGGAAGTATATTCAGGGGGATAGGAGATTCCCGGATGCCGCTTATAACGGTAGCCATTGCCTGTATACTTAATATTGCAGGCGATTTGCTGTTTGTAGCTGTCTTTAAAATGGGTGCAGCCGGTGCAGCGTTTGCAACAGTATTTGCCCAGGCAGTGAGCGTTGTTCTTTCATTGTTAATAATAAAAAGAAGAAAATTGCCATTCGTATTTACTATAAAAGATATAAAACTCAAAGGTATCTATATAAAGAAGATATTGGGACTTGGTATTCCGATTGCGCTTCAGGACCTGCTTGTCAGCATTTCTTTTCTGGTAATACTGGCTATAGTAAACGGACTTGGCCTTACGGCTTCAGCCGGCGTAGGGGTTGCGGAAAAAATGTGCGGTTTCATTATGCTTGTTCCATCTGCCTATATGCAGTCAATGTCTGCATTTGTAGCCCAGAATATAGGCGCAGGCAGACCGAAAAGAGCGCGGAAGGCGCTGTTGTGCGGAATCGCTTCATCACTTGCTGCAGGAATAATAATAGGATATATGGCGTTTTTTCATGGCGATATACTTGCAGGAATATTTGCCAAAGATACTGAAATAATTCTTGCCGCGGCAGATTATCTGAAAGCATATGCAATTGATTGTATGCTTACATCATTTTTATTCTGTTTTATAGGATATTTTAATGGCTGCGGAAGTACAACCTTTGTTATGCTTCAGGGAATAATCGGCGCATTTGGGGTAAGGCTCCCGGTATCATGGCTCATGAGCAGACAGGTGCCGGTATCGTTGTTTCATATAGGGCTTGCAACGCCGGCATCAACAGTTGTACAGATTATTTTGTGCGGTATTTATTTTGTGATAATGCTTAAAAAAAATTATACTTTACAGCTTAGGGATAATTAACTTCTGCGATATCTTCCCGGCGATACCCCGGTTTTTTTAGTAAAACTTCTTATAAAATTGGAATAGTCGTTAAATCCCGACATCAGGCACGTTTCAGAGACACTTCTGCCTTCGTTAAGATATTTTTTTGCACATTCAATCCTCTGGTCAAGTATATATTCCCTCAGGGATATTTTTGTATAAAGTTTAAATTGGGAACTTAAATAATTGCTGCTGTAATTAAGTGAACTGCTTAGTTTCTGCAAAGTAATTTCTTCCGTAAGATGCTTATCGATATATTGCATTGTGTTAAATACAATCGGAGGTATTATGTTGTTATACGGTTTAAACCTGGAATCACGAAATAATCTGTTGGTATATATAAGTATTTCTGCGAGTCTGCACATACTGATTATATCACTTCCATATGTATCAGAATCACGTAAACATATATAATTGTCTATAAGTTTTATACACTCTTTTAAGTTATAGGAAGAAAGATGTATAATTTTACTT
This sequence comes from uncultured Lachnospiraceae bacterium, assembly GCA_947594855.1. Lineage (GTDB taxonomy): Bacteria > Bacillota > Clostridia > Lachnospirales > Lachnospiraceae > V9D3004. The sequence goes on along the minus strand of CANQEL010000013.1, from coordinate 4,458 downwards.
TTTTTAATCATGTCTGATTTGAATATTTCAAGAAGATCTGTATTTTCCGATGAAAGAGAGTTGATAACGGCTTCAGTAATATTAATAGAGATGCGTTCATATACGGGACCGCATACTATTATACTTCTGTGGAGCTGGCCGGGGGATATGGTAACAAGATCTCCTGGAGACATTTTATAACATATGTCGTCAATACACATCATTACATTTCCATCAATAAACAGATAGATTTCATACGTATCATTATGGCGGTGGTAAGGTGGATTATCGCCTGTAAGAAAGTTGGTTTTATAGTTGTGATAGCATATGATATCTGAATCGTAATCAATGTTAAGTATATTGTCGGTATGCATTATACAGTCATCTCCTTTTGAGAAAAGTATATGTTCACGCAATATTTACTGTTATATTTGCAAGGATTATATCACGAAACCATAATATAATTCAAGTAAGAAAAATTTCTTGAAAGGGAGAGGTCATATGAAGAAGGCATTTGCTATTATGCTGATTCTGACAATGTTATTAACTATGGCAGATTTTAATATTAACAGTTTGACAGTACAGGCAGAAAATAAAAAAGAAAATGATGAGATGTTTGTACAGAATGTAGGAGAAACACTTGGCAATAAAAATGGATTTTTACTTGCAGACGGACAGGCTCAGGCGAAGGTATATATAGATACTGCAAATGAAGAAATAAGTGCAGGCGGAGGACACGAATACTGTGGTCTTGAGATTATTGCAGATACGTTTGCGGAGGATGTGGGGCTTGTAACCGGGCAGCAGGCGCAAGTTGTTACTGATGCGTCTGAAATGTCGGAAAATGTTATTATTGCCGGAACAATAGGCGGAAACCGGGTGATAGATACGCTTATTTCAAGAGGAAGTATCGATGTATCTGGACTTTACAGAGACGGAGAGCTTAAGTGGGACTGTTATCAGATGCAGTTTGTAAGCGGAGATGTGCTTGCATCATGCGGATATGGCAGCATAAATAATGCACTTGTTATTACCGGTTCAAATAAGCGTGGCGCAATGTACGGATTGTTTAATATATCAGAGCACATAGGAGTATCTGCATGGGTATATATGGCGGATGCAGTGCCTGTAAAATATTCTGAGGTATATCTTGATGATGCGCTGTTAGAGTTTAATAAACCGGATATGTATCTGGCAAAAGAACCGTCGGTTAAATACCGTGGATTTTTTATAAACGATGAATCTCCTTCTTTTACCGGTTGGGCGCATACTGCATTTGGCGGAGTAAATGAGAATTGTTATAAACATATTTTTGAGCTTCTTATACGTATGAAAGCCAATTATCTGTGGCCTGCGATGTGGGGCAACAGTTTTTCGGATGAAGGTAAGGAATTTAAACTTGCTAATGCGGTTTTTGCTGATGCTTACGGCATATGCATGGGTACATCACATCACGAGGCATGCTGCCGCGCCGGTGTAGAGTGGCAGAGGGTGTATAGGAATTATGGCAGCAGCAATGCCTGGGATTATGATAAAAACAGCGATGCAATATATAAGTTCTGGGAAGATGGAATTAAAAGAAACGGAAACTTTGAAAATACGATAACAATGGGTATGCGTGGTGAGGGCGACAGTGCGCTTGGAGGAACAGTACAGCAGAATATAGACCGCCTTAAAACTATTATAAGCGACCAGAATGGGATAATTAATAATTATATTGAAGATAATCCGGATTCCAAGACCAAAGATGCATTTAAAATATATATTCCGTATAGTGAAAATGAGGAATTTTTCTATGGCCCGGATGACGGAAGCATAGACGGTCTGAATAAGTGGGAGGGAATGGATGATATTACAATTATGCTGACTGATGATAATTATGGTAATATACGTTCACTCCCTGAAGAAAGCGTAAGATATAGGGATGCCGGATGGGGATTGTATTATCATCTTGACGGACATGTTGGAACCGGAGCGTATGAATGGGTCAGCTCAACGCAGCTTGAACATATATGGGATCAGCTGACTATGGCGTATGATTATAATGTAAGAAATATATGGGTAATAAATGTTGGCGATATAAAACCTCTTGAGATGGAACTTAATTATGCTCTTGACATAGCTTATGATATGGAAAAGTGGGGTCAGCCAAATACTGCTGAAACATACAGAAAAGAATGGCTAAAAAAGCAGCTTGGCGGTATAAATAATTGTCCTGATGATATTGCTGCAGGTGTGGCTGACTGTGTTGCAGATTTCCTTAAAATAAGTACATACCGTAAAGCAGAGTACGTTAAGCCTGAGCTTTACAGTAATGTCAATTATAATGAAGCGCAGGAAGTACTTGACCTGTGTCTTAAAACCATAGATGAGGCAGATTACTATTATAACAATTACTTCAAAGGTACTGAGTGGGATGATGCATATTATCAGCTTGTATATTATCAGGCGGTAGCTACAGCTAACGTCACAAGAATGATGATATTTAAATCGCTTAATAATTTTTATTCGGCGCATAACAGCTCGCTTGCTAATATATATGCGGAAATGGTAGATGAATGTGTTGATTATGATAAGGAACTTACTGATTATTATAACAATACAATGTCAGATAAAAAATGGAAAAACATGATGTCATCGCCGCATGTAGGATTTGTTTCATGGGATTCTTCAGGCTGGAGTTATCCGAAAGGAAGTACGATAAATATTCCTGATGAAGCAAAGATGCTTGTATCTGTGGATGGCGATGCGTCTGTATATGAAAAGGGAACGGTTGAACTTCCGCTGTTTACCAATACAATGAAACAACGATATTGCATAACAATGGAAAACGGCGGTAAAAATGAATATTCATTTACCGTAGGAACACTATCGGAATGGATAAAAATTACTGATAAGGATGGTAATCGTATTATAAACGGCGGTACCGTAAAAGATGCGGCGTATTTTTACATATCCGTGGACTGGACAAAAGTCCGTTCAGACAAAACCGGAACCGTTGTTATAAAAGGAAATGGTGAGACGGTAAAACTTATTGTAAATACAAAATATACTGAATATAAGAGTAAAGGAGTAAGAACGCATTTTGGAAATAACGGAACGATAACAATTGATGCTGAAGAAGTCAGCAGGAATATAAGTTCTGCCGGGGGAATAACCTGGAACGTTATAAATGGATATGGAAGATACCGTTCTGCAATGAAAATGTTCCCTGTAACGGAAAGTTTCATGAAAAAAACAGGTAATACACATACAGTAAAAATCGGCAATAACATAAGAATAGTTACAGAATACGAAGAACCGCTCGAGGCACCGTATATGGAATACAGGATATATGTCGAAGAGGAAGGGGATTATACGTTTACGGCGTACACCACGACGACCAACAATATATTCAAACCGTCAGACTGGGGATATGTACCTGTAGAACTTTTCTATGGAATACAGGTTGATGATAATTACATACAGAATATTAACTCACTTCCAGACGGCAAATATATTTCTTATGCGGCAGACGGGGATAACAGATGGAAAGACGGTATTATGAATAATATTCATATATCGGAATCTGCAGAACATATGACGGAAGGAATACATACAATAAGAGTATATGGAATACATGCAGGACTTGGACTGGAAAGGCTTGTGATAAGCAATGAAAAACTAAAGGACAGTTATCTTGGACCACAAAAAACTTTCATGCTTGATTATGATATAATTCCTGAGCAGAAGAAAGGAGTACATTATGAAGCTGCGGCAGGGAGCTTAAACTATGGCGAGCCTTCTGACATAACTGCAATTACAGACGCTGGAGATGTAAATGACCCCGCAGACCCGGTAGAAATAGAAACGCCTATACCAAGACCTGTATCATCTGTTGATGCTGATAATAATAAAAACGATGGTTCAAACGGGGAAATACAGCCGGTGCAGAATGAAGTTTCCACTATAGAAAATGGAAAGGTATATACATATAAAAAATATAAATACAGGGTAAAAGGTCGGTCTGTAGTTTTAGTATCACCGGTTAAAAAGAATATTAAAAAGGCGACGGTACCTGCAAAGATAATAATAAACAAAAAGACGTTTAATGTAACCGGGATAGAAGAAAATGCATTTAAAAACTGTAAAAAACTTAAAAGTGCAGTTATCGGAAGCAATATTAAGAAAATAGGTGCAAGAGCATTTTATGGATGTAGGAAACTGAAAAAGATAACAATAAAATCAAAGGTATTAAGAAAGGCGGGTAAAAATGCATTTAAGAAAATTGGAGCGGATGCAGTAATCAAAGTGCCAAAGTCAAAAAAGAAAGCATACAAAAAAATATTGGGAGGATATGCACACTAAAATAACGAATTAACCGCAAAAATTTTTAAGTATTCTGGTATCTTTATATAGTAGCGAAAAAAATAAAAAAAGGTGTTGACAAGAGGATTCAAATTTGATAAACTAAGATTCGCTGACGCACCAAAAGGAGCG
>CANQEL010000012.1 GCA_947594855.1 uncultured Lachnospiraceae bacterium | reverse complement strand
GGCTTATTCATCTGAGATATGAATTGAAAAATTCCTTGAAAAATAAGGAAAAAACACTTGACTAAATAGGGAGGAAATCAAATGTTAGATATGCAGTTTGTCCGTGACAATCCGGACATAGTGAAACGTAATATTAAAAATAAGTTTCAGGATGAAAAACTGCCTCTGGTTGATGAGGTTATAGAATTTGATAAAAAGTCACGCGCAGCAAAAAAGGAAGCGGATGACCTTCGCGCAGAACGAAACGCCATATCCAGACAGATAGGCGCGCTTATGGCGCAGGGCAGGAAAGAAGAGGCGGAGGAAGCCAAAAAAAAGGTTACTGAAAAATCAGAGTATCTTGCCTCGCTTGAAGCAGAAGAAGAACGTCTTAAAGAAGAGATAAGAAAGAGGATGCTTGTTATCCCTAATATTATTGATGAAAGCGTTCCTATCGGAAAAGATGACAGCGAGAATGTTGAAGTGCAGAAATACGGAGAACCAAAAGTTCCTGATTTTGAGATTCCTTATCACACTGATATAATGGAAAAACTAAACGGAATCGACCTTGATGCGGCAAGGAAAGTTGCCGGAAACGGTTTCTATTATCTAATGGGAGATATTGCAAGGCTTCATTCAGCAGTAATTGCATATGCAAGGGACTTTATGATAGACAGAGGTTTCACTTACTGCATACCTCCGTATATGATAAGAAGCGAAGTTGTTACGGGTGTTATGAGTTTTGCTGAAATGGAAGCAATGATGTATAAGATTGAAGGCGAAGATTTATATCTTATAGGCACAAGTGAACATTCGATGATAGGAAAATTTATTGATACGATAATTCCTGAAGGAGAGCTTCCTAAAACCCTTACAAGTTATTCGCCGTGTTTCAGAAAAGAAAAGGGCGCTCACGGACTTGAAGAAAGAGGCGTATACAGAATACACCAGTTTGAGAAACAGGAAATGATAGTTGTGTGCAAGCCTGAAGAAAGCCCGGTATGGTTTGACAGGCTGTGGCAGAATACGGTCGATTTGTTCAGGTCGCTTGATATACCTGTAAGAACTCTTGAATGTTGTTCAGGAGATTTGGCAGACCTTAAAGTAAAGTCGATTGATGTTGAGGCCTGGTCGCCAAGACAGAAAAAATATTTTGAGGTTGGAAGCTGTTCCAATCTTGGTGATGCGCAGGCAAGACGTCTTAAGATACGTTATAAGAATGAAAACGATAAATCCAAAGCATTTGCGCATACATTAAATAATACGGTTGTTGCACCTCCGAGGATGCTTATAGCATTTCTTGAGAACAATCTTAACGCAGACGGCTCGGTGAATATACCTGAAGTACTGCGGCCTTATATGGGCGGTAAATCTGTTATTAAATAACGGGGAGCTTTAATTAACTGGAAATATATTAAAATAAAGGAGGACAAGTATATGTCAATCGAATTAAAAAAGGTTACGGATGAAGCATTTTCTAAGTATGGAAGGATAATAAGCGGCTATGATACAGCTGAACTTATTGAAAAAATGGGCGCAACGCCTCTTCCTGATGATGTAATTTATGTTGCATCAGATCCGGTGCTTGAGGCGCTTGATATTGCAAAGGATTTTAACATGAGCCTTTATGGAGGACTTCCTGTAGAGATAGGATACTGTAACGGACATAATAAGTTCCTTAATGCTGTTGAATATCACAGGACATCAGAATTTAACATTGCCTGTGATGACCTTATTCTTCTTCTCGGAAGCCAGCAGGATATAAAGGAAGATTATACTTACGATACATCTCTTATTGAAGCTTTTCTGATTCCAAAAGGAACAATGATTGAATGTTATGCAACTACACTTCATTATGCTCCGTGCAGTTATATGGGAAATGGTTTCAGATGTGTAATTTTACTTCCTAAAGAAACTAATTATGATCTTGAGGCTGTTCCTGGAATTACTGATGAAGACCCTAAGCTTGCTGCAAGGAATAAATGGCTTATTGCGCATCCTGATGCAGGCATTGAAGGTTCATTCTGCGGACTTAAAGGCGAAAATATATCGGTAGACTGATGAAGGAAAAATATATATTGGCATCAGGCTCGCCAAGAAGGAAAGAGATTCTGAACCTGATTGGCATAGAGTTTGAAGTAATTAAGAGCGGCTGCGAGGAATGTGCAGTAAGTACGGAGCCTGAAGAAATGGTAAAAGAGCTTGCCGGCATGAAAAGCCGTGATGTGGCTTCGCAAATTATATCAGGAAATATTTCTGTAAATTCAGAATATGGACAGGATATATATATTATAGGAGCCGATACAATGGTATTTTATAATGGCATGGCGCTTGGAAAACCAAAAGACGAAGAAGATGCTGTGTCGATGCTTTCCATGCTCTCAGGCAATACTCATCAGGTGTGTACCGGAGTATCCGTATTAAGGATTGTGCATGAAACAGGCGGCTTATGTGTAAAAGACAGCAGGTCTTTTTCGGAAACCACACATGTAAGCATTACTGATATGAGCAAAGATGATATACTTGAATATATAAGTACCGGAGATTATAAGGATAAAGCCGGTTCATACGGAATACAGGGACTTTTTTCAAGATATGTACGAAAAATAGACGGCGATTATTTTAATGTTGTGGGATTTCCGGCATGCAGGTTCTATACAGAGCTTAAATACCTTAAAAGCAGTAAATAATTAAAATGCTTTCTGCAGATAATTATAATAAAAATTATCAGCAGGAGGCATTTTTATGCACAGAATAGCGTTTTACGATACCAAACCGTATGACAGGGAATGGTTTGAAAAGAAAGAACATGAAGGTATAGAATTCAAATATTATGAGCACAGACTTGATTCTGATACAGCGGATTTTGCAAGAAACTGCGACGGAGTATGCGCATTTGTAAATGATACTATAGATAAAGAGGTAATTGACAAATTATACAATATCGGGATAAGGCTTATTGCCCTAAGGTGCGCAGGATATAATAACGTGGATTTTAAATCTGCATATAAAAAAATAAGTATTGTAAGGGTTCCGGGTTATTCGCCATATGCAGTAGCAGAACATGCAATGGGGCTTCTTCTGTGCCTTAACAGAAAGATTCATAAGGCATATTTCAGAACCAGGGATTTTAATTTCAGCCTGAACGGACTTACGGGATTCGATTTGCATAATAAAACCGTAGGCGTAATAGGTACAGGTAAAATAGGCAGAGTATTTATATCCATATGTAATGGTTTTGGCATGAACGTTATTGCCTATGATCCATATCCTGCAGAGAATTCAGGCATATGTTATGTTTCCAAAGACGAACTTTTCAAAAAAAGCGATATAATATCGCTTCACTGTCCGCTCACTGATGAGACAAAGCATATTATAGATAAAGAAAGTCTTGATAAAATGAAAGACGGAGTATATATAATTAATACGTCGCGTGGAAGCCTTATAGAGAGCGAAGATTTATATAAGGCTATAAAAGATGGCAAGGTAGGGGCTGCAGGACTTGATGTGTATGAAGAAGAGGCGGACCTTTTCTTTGAAGATATGAGCAACTGCATAATAAAAGACGACGTGCTTAAGCTGTTTTTGTCGCTGCCTAATGTACTTATAACGTCACATCAGGCATTTCTTACCGCTGAAGCACTATCAAATATTGCAGGATGCACAATTAATAATATTAATGCATATTTTAATGGTGATGCGCTTGAAAATGAGATATGTTATAATTGTCTGCCCGGTGAAAGGCACGGAAAATGCCGTAAAAAAGAAAAAGGACGCTGTTTTTAGTGTTGATATTTTAATATAAAGGGTGTATTATAACTAACGGAGAAAAGACAGGAGGATATATAATGAATATACCATATACGAAACTTAACAAAGAGCAGCTTATTAAAGAAAGAGAAAATGTAGAAGCAGAGTACAACAGATATAAGGATATGAATCTGAACCTCGATATGTCAAGAGGCAAACCGTCTAAAGAACAGCTTGACATATCAGTAGGAATAATGGACGCCGTAAACAGTTCATCTGATTATGTAAGCGGCGTAGACGTCAGAAATTACGGACTCCCGGCAGGAATACCGGAAGCAAAGAAACTTATGGCAGATATGCTTGATGTGGGAACTGACGAGGTTATAGTAAGCGGAAACTCAAGCCTTAATATAATGTTTGACCTTGTGTCAACTGCAATGATTAAGGGAATTATGGGGCACACTCCATGGTGTAAGCTTGACAAAGTAAAGTTTTTGTGCCCGGTTCCCGGTTATGACAGACATTTTGGGGTAACTGAATATTTTGGAATAGAAATGATAAATGTCCCTATGACGGCAAACGGACCTGATATGGATATAGTAGAAAAGTATGTTAATAATGATGAATCTGTAAAAGGAATATGGTGCGTGCCTAAGTATTCCAATCCTCAGGGAATTACTTATTCCGATGAAACAGTAAGGCGAATGGCTGCGCTTAAGCCGGCAGCTAAGGATTTCAGAATATTCTGGGACAATGCATATTGTATACATCATATATATGAAGACGTACAGGATAAGCTTCTTCCGATACTTCCGGAATGTAAGAAAAACGGTAACGGGGATATGGTATACATACTTGGTTCAACATCTAAAGTAACATTTGCCGGAGGAGGAATATCTGCAGTAGGAGCTTCAAAGTACAATATTGCGGATATTATGAAAAGAATTACTATACAGACAATAGGCCATGACAAGATTAACCAGCTCAGGCATGTAAGGTATTTTAAAGATATAGACGGCATGAACAGGCATATGATGAAACACGCAGAGCTTGTCCGTCCCAAATTCACGCTTGTCCTTGACATCCTTGATGAGGAGCTTGGAGGTCTTGACATAGCCGAATGGATTAAACCTAACGGCGGATATTTTATATCTTTTGACGCAATGGAAGGCTGCGCTAAAAAGATAGTGGCTCTTGCAAAAGATGCGGGAGTAGTGCTTACAGGCGCAGGTTCAACATTCCCATACAAAAAGGATCCAAAGGACAGCAATATAAGGATTGCGCCTACATTCCCGTCTATGGAAGAACTTGAAACTGCTGCAAGGCTGTTTGTAATATGCGTAAAACTCGCTTCTCTTGATAAACTGATTGAGATGGCGTAAAGGAGTTGTCTTATTTGCAGGATAACCATATAAATTACCAAAAGGAGCTTGATAAGCTTCTGGATAACCTTTCAGATAATGAAACAACTGACATAATGCTGCATGCGTGCTGTGCCCCATGCAGCAGTTATTGTATTGAATATCTTTCAGAATATGTTAATATAATAGTATTCTTTTATAATCCCAACATTTCAAGTGATACCGAATATATAAAAAGAGCCGCTGAACTAAAGAGGCTTATAAGAGAAAGCAGTTACAAAAATAAAGTAACATATATAGAAGCAGATTATGAACCCGACGAGTTTTACAACGCGGTCAAAGGATATGAGTCATGCCCCGAAGGAGGTGAACGTTGTTTTATATGTTATGAGCAGAGGCTTAGAAAGACGGCAAAGGAGGCAGTAAAGCATAATTGCAGATATTTTTGCTCAACGCTTACAATAAGTCCGTTAAAGCCTGCCGCAAAAATAAATGAGATTGGCATAAAAATTGCAGAAGAAGAGAATGTAATGTGGCTGCCGTCTGATTTCAAAAAGAAAAACGGATATAAAAGAAGTATAGAATTGTCAAAAGAGCACAATCTGTACAGACAGAATTACTGTGGGTGCATATATTCAATGTAAAGCATAAAACAGGGAGGAGTAAAAAGATGAGAAAATATTTCTATTTATTTGTATTAATGGTAATGACTGCAGCATTTACTATGGTAATGACTGCATGTTCTAAAAAAGGCGAATATGTATCGGATGAATATGTGTTTGAAAAGATACCGCTTAAGGCGGATGTGAGTAAGTATGCTTCCGCATATGAATACGGAATACTGCGCGCAAATATAGAATCCCAGGCCGGGGTAGCGCTTAATGGAAACGAACTGTATTACATATTAAATATTACGCCTTATTATCCTGATGAATATAAGGAAAATCACGACAGATATATCACAAAATTATGTAAATTAAATATAGAAACAGGCGAGGATACCGAATTATTTGATTTGAAGGACGGAATATATGTAACAGGATTTCATGTTGATAATGAAAATCAGTTAAGAATGGTATATTCTTATTCAGATTCTGATGATAAATGCAGTCTTGTAACTTATACAATGACAGGAGAATGTATTTCTGATGTAAACCTTACGGATATAATATATGGAAAGAACGATAATCAGGGAATTAATACAATCTTTTTGGGAGACGGAACATTGTATGCCGAAACAGGCGGTGAAAACGGATATATTTATAAGCTTAATTCTGACGGAAGCATAGCAGGCTCAGTCCCTGATGAGGACCTTTGTTTTAGTAATATGATTATAGATAATAACGGAAATATTATAGATTATGAGCTTAATGATGAAGGTATCTGTTACAGACATCTCGATTTTGATAAAGGTGAGATAAGCCGGGAAGAATTGGTACCGATTGTAAATCCCGGGAATGAAGATGAAAAATATGATTTTGGAAACGGTATATATTCATCTTTAATTGACGGAAGCGGCGACGCCACATTTTTTGTTAAGGAATTGGAAAAGCTGTATCAGTATAATGAAAAGACCGATGAATTAAAACCTGTGTTTAACTGGCTGGATACAGGGCTTGTGGGTGAATTTGTAAAAAGTATGACGCCTATGGATGACGGAAGGTATTTCTGCATATGCAAAACTGAATCAAATACGGATAATATTGTCGGATTTATTAAAAAGGCAGATGAAAATGCCCCTAAGAAACAGGTTATCAAATGCGCATCGGTAGATTCCGGCGGACTACGCGCCTATGATTTTGAAAGTCAGATTGCAGATTATAATATGACTAGCGACAAATACAGGGTTGAATATACAAGTTATGCAAAGTCAGAGAATCCCATATCAGATTTTGCACAGGACATAATATCAGGTAATATACCGGATGTGCTTGGGATATCTTCGATTGATATAAGAAAGTATATAAATAAGGGGCTTATGGAGGACCTGACCCCGTATCTTAAAAAGGATGACGTTCTTAATGAGGACTATTTTGTAGACGGACTGCTTGACGCGTCGAAAATTGACGATAAAATATATTATCTTATAAGCGGATTTAACCTGGAGACAATTGCCGCAAAAGCATCAAACGTGAAAAAATACAAAGACGGTTTTTCATACGGAGAGTTTTTGGAATACTATCATTCAAAGCCAGCCGGCACAATGCTTAAGATGTATGAATCTAAAGAAAATATATTCAAGAAGTTTATCGGTTATGATATTGACAGTTATATAGACTGGAATACCGGGCAGGTAAGTTTTGACAGTGAAAAATTCAGGAAAATGGCGGAATTCTGCAATGAATTTCCTGATGAAGCTGATATTGATATGTCATGGAGCGAAGCTTATGATAAAGTAAAGAACGGTACGATGCTTATTAATGATGACCTTTGTACATATGATATAGACACATTTATCCAGTTTAACAAAAAACTTTTTGATAATGACGTGGCCTATATAGGATATCCTTCGGAAGATGGCAGAAGCACATACATTAATCCTAAAGACGGTTCGCTGGCAATGACTTCCGTGTCAGAAAATAAAGAAGGCGCATGGGATTTTATCAAATATATCATTACAACACAGTCGAATTCAGCGGCCTATCTTCCGTCAGGTAAGAAAGGGTTTGAAAAAATTATAAAAAAGAATTCTGCTACGGAACCATATGTTAATGAAGAAGGGATGGTCGTGACGCCGAATAAGGGCGAAGCAGGCGGTTATGAAGACTTTAGGGCAGAGGCTGCCCCGCTTACGGAAGATGAAGTACAGACCCTGTATAATCTTATAAAAAAAGGAAAAATAAAGACTGATAACAGCGAAATCATCACTATGGTAACGATAGCGGTTAACGATTATTTTAAAGGAAATAAGAGCCTTGATGATGCCATAGGAATTATACAGGACCGGGTAAAAAAATATGTAAATGAAAACAGATAAAAAGGATATTTCTTTTTTAGCTTGTATTTTATATTATGGGACATAAAATATTATTTATGGAGCTGTTTCTATGTTACATAATCAGGAGCTTTCCATAAGGGAAAGATTTGAAAAAAGAGAACATGAGATATTAAGCCCTTATGCCGCTTTCAGCGACGAGAGCAGAGGGCGCAGCCGTTATGAAGAGCAGTGTGATATAAGACCTGTATATCAGAGGGATCGTGACAGAATACTGCACTGCAAGGCGTTCCGAAGGCTCAAACAGAAAACACAGGTATTTCTTGCGCCGAGGGGCGACCATTACAGAACAAGGCTTACGCATACTCTTGAGGTATCGCAGAATGCAAGGACTATTGCAAAAGCATTAAGGCTTAATGAGGAGCTTACCGAAGCCATAGCGCTGGGGCATGATCTTGGACATACTCCTTATGGACATTGCGGCGAGAGGGTACTTAACGAACTCTGTCCGGGCGGTTTTGCACATAATAAACAGAGCGTAAGAGTAGTTGAACTGCTTGAAAAAGACGGCTGCGGACTTAATCTTACATATGAAGTACGTGACGGCATACTTAATCATCAGACTTCAGGCAAACCCTCTACACTGGAAGGGAAAATTGTCAGGCTTTCGGATAAGATTGCATATATTAATTCAGATATAGATGATTCTATAAGGGCGCATATACTTAAAGAGGAAGATATACCGGAAGAATATACGAAAATACTTGGAAATTCACTGCAGGTACGGCTTAATACCCTTATTCATGATATTATACGAAAAAGCGAAGGGAAAAATGACATATGCATGTCGGATGAAGTGTATGGGGCGCTTATGGGACTGAGAAAATTTATGTTTGAAAATGTCTATACCAATCCCGTTGCTAAAGCTGAAGAAAAAAAGGCGGAGCATGTCGTACAGGATTTGTTTGAATATTATTGTGAACATATAGAAAAGCTTCCGCCTGAATTTTATAATCTGATTCTGGGCGGAACAGCTAAAGAAAGAGCTGTATGCGACTATATAGCGTGTATGTCAGACCAGTTTGCAACAAATACGTTTAAGCAGCTGAATATTCCAAATACATGGAATATTCTGTGACAGTTACGGAGGAAGTAAATGTATTATCCCGATGAAACAGTAGAAGAAGTCAGAAGCAGAACAGATATCGTAGGTCTTATATCTTCCTGTATCAACCTTAAAAAACAGGGAGCCAATTATGTCGGACTGTGTCCGTTTCATAATGAAAAGACCCCGTCTTTTTCTGTTAGCCCCGCTAAACAGATGTATTATTGTTTTGGATGCGGCGCAGGAGGAAATGTCTTTACATTTGCCATGGAATATGATAATCTGACATTTCCAGAGGCTGTACAGATGCTTGCAAAGCGCAGCGGAATCGTACTTCCTGAAGCGGATGAAAGTGAAGAAGCAAGAAAGCAGGACAGTATAAGGAAACGTGTACTGGACATACAGAATGATGCAGGAGTCTTTTATTATTCAATATTAAAATCAGATAAAGACAAGGCCGGTTATAATTATTTTAAGGGCAGAGGACTTACTGATGATACAATAAGAAAGTTCGGACTCGGTTATTCGGGCAAAAGCGGAGGATTGTACCGTTACCTTAAAGGCAGGGGATACAGTGACAACGAGCTTAATATGTCAGGACTTTTTACGTTTGATGAAAGAAAGGGTGCCCGCGACAAATTCTGGAACAGGGTAATGTTTCCGATAATGGATGTAAATAACAGGGTTATTGCTTTCGGAGGCCGTGTTATGGGAGATGCCCTTCCAAAATACCTTAACTCCCCTGAAACGGTGATTTTTGATAAAAGCCGTAACCTGTACGGGCTTAATTATGCCAGAAGGACAAGAAACAGATATTTTATTCTGTGTGAAGGTTATATGGACGTTATTACGCTTCATCAGGCGGGATTTGAATGTGCCTGTGCATCGCTCGGTACTGCGCTTACAGGTCTGCAGGCCAGCCTTATTAAAAGATATGTAAATCAGGTTATAATATCATATGACAGCGACAGCGCAGGAGTAAAAGCTTCCCTTAGGGCAATACCGATACTTAAAAATGCAGGACTTTCAGTAAAAGTGCTCGATATGTCGCCGTATAAGGACCCTGATGAATTTATTAAAAACCTTGGCGTAGAAGAATACCGTAACAGGATTGACAATGCGCAGAACAGTTTTTATTTTGAAATATCGGTACTTGAAAAAAATTATGATTTTTCCGATCCTGAACAGAAAACCGAATTTTACAATGAGGCCGCAAGAAAGCTTCTTGTATTTGAGGATGAACTTGAAAGGAATAATTATACAGAGGCCATTGCAGCAAGATACAACATAAGGTCTGAACAGTTAAAAAAACTTGTTTTAAAGCAGAGCGCCAATATTGCGGGAGTACCTGTAACTATACGTACCCGGTCAGAGCGCAGGGATGATAAAAAGGATGACGGAATAGGACAGGCACAGGCACTGCTTCTTTCACTAATTGCAAATGAGCCGTATATTATTGACAGGCTTAAAGGAATTATAACCGCGGATGACTTTCCTGATGAGCCGTGCCACAGCCTTGCTGAATTGCTTTTTTCCCAGTATAAAAGCGAAGGCACAATAGTACCTGCCAGGATTCTAAACAGCTTTCAGGATGTAAATGAACAGACGGCTGTTGCGAATATATTAAACAAAAATATACCTGATGATAAAAATGATAAGTATGAAAAAGAAAAAATACTCAATGAAATTGTAAAACGCATCAGAAAACAAAGTATTGACCGTATGACGAGAAATGCAGCAAACCCCGAAGAGCTCCAGAGCCTTATGATTATGAGAGCTGATTTACAAAAATTGCATATTTCTTTGTAGGATGGTTAAGTTATTAAAAGACAGGAGGACCTTATTGATGGATGAAAATATGGAAAAATTCACCGAAAAACTAAATGAACTGATAAAGCTTGCCAAAAAAGAAAAAAATCTTCTTATGCCTGACGAGATTAATAATTATTTCAAGGATATGAATTTAAGTCCTGATAAAATTGAAGAAATATATGATTATCTTGAAAAAAACGGTATTGAAGTACTCAGAATGACTGAAACTCCTGAAGTAGATGACGATATCATACTTGAGATGACATCTGAGGAAGAGGAAGAAGATATAGAGAGCATTGATTTGTCAGTTCCTGAGGGAATCAGTATTGAAGATCCTGTAAGAATGTATCTTAAAGAAATAGGAAAAGTTCCTCTGCTTACTGCCGAAGAAGAAGTAGAGCTTGCAAAAAGAATGGAAGCAGGGGATGAAGAGGCGAAAAAGAGGCTTGCCGAAGCAAACCTGAGGCTTGTTGTAAGCATAGCAAAGAGATATGTTGGTCGTGGAATGCTTTTTCTTGATTTGATTCAGGAAGGCAATCTTGGACTTATTAAAGCTGTTGAAAAATTTGATTATAAAAAAGGTTATAAATTCAGTACTTATGCAACCTGGTGGATAAGACAGGCCATAACGAGAGCAATAGCAGACCAGGCAAGGACAATAAGAATACCTGTCCATATGGTGGAAACAATTAATAAACTTATAAGGGTACAGCGACAACTTCTTCAGGAACTGGGAAGGGAACCGTATCCTGAAGAAATAGCTGAAGAAATGCATCTTCCTGTTGAACGGGTAAGGGAGATTCAGAAAATATCACAGGAACCGGTTTCTCTTGAAACACCAATCGGCGAGGAAGAAGACAGCCATCTGGGTGATTTTATACAGGATGAAAACGTACCTGTTCCTGCAGATGCAGCCGCATTTACCTTATTAAAGGAGCAGTTAAGCGAAGTACTGGAAACGCTTACGGAAAGGGAGCAGAAGGTACTAAGGCTCAGATTCGGACTGGACGACGGACGCCAGAGAACACTTGAAGAAGTAGGTACGGTATTTGAAGTAACCCGTGAAAGAATACGTCAGATAGAGGCCAAAGCGCTCAGAAAACTCCGCCATCCCAGCAGAAGCCGGAAACTAAAAGATTATCTCGATTAAGTTTTATTTATACGGAGGACAATATGCAGCTGTCAAAAAGGCTTTATGCAGTAGCATCTTTTGTGACACAGGATAGCGTGGTTGCGGACATAGGCTGCGACCATGCATATACTTCCATATATCTTGCAGAGAATAAGATTGCAAGACACATTATAGCAGCAGATATAAATGCAGGTCCCGTAAGCATAGCAAAGGACAATATAAAGGCCCATAACCTGCAGCAATATATTGATGTAAGGCAGTCCGACGGTCTTATGGGGATTTGTGAAGAAGATAATGTTGACACAATATTAATAAGCGGGATGGGTGGAAATCTCATTATTGATATTTTACGCAGCAATAAGCCTGTAATGGAGAATGTCAGTGAACTTATACTGCAGCCACAGTCTGATATCTGTCGTGTCAGGCATTTCCTGCATAATACGGGTTTTAAGATAATTAATGAAAAAATGTTACTTGATAACGAAAAATTTTATACAATAATAAAAGCTGTAAAAGGAACACAGACATTTGATAAAGAATATGAATATATATATGGGAAATATCTTATTGATAACTGTGATGAAACACTTGAATGTTATCTTAGAAAACTGTACGCATCAAATATGAATATTATTAACAGTCTTTCAGACTCTGATTCAGACATACATATACAAAGATGCAGGCAGATTCTGGATAATAACAAAATAGTATCAGATCTTTTGGAAAAAACAGCCATAAGGAGGCAGATTTGATGAAAACAGTTAATATAGAATTATTCGGTAATATACGCACATATCCTGAAAACACACGCGCAGGATACATTGCAAATGATTACCAGGACAGATATAAACACGATATAATTGCGGCAATTAAAGATAATAAAATATGTGAGCTTAATAAAAAAATATCCGGCGATTGTAAACTGGATTTTATTACTACAGATTCCGCTGCAGGACATGGAGTATATGTACGCGGAGTAGCAATGATGCTGCTTAAAGCCATAAACGAAATGTTTCCTGATGATGAAACTGCCAGCATAAATATTGAGGCAACAATAGGTAACGGTTATTATTGTGAATTTGCATCAAATGAACATTTAAACGAAACAGTCATAAACGGACTTGAGAAGCTCATGCGCGGTTATGTGAAAAGAGATATTACATACACAAAGACCGGTATGGATACAGATGATGCAATAGAACTTTTCAGAAAAAGGCATATGAAGCACAAAGAACGGCTGTTTATGTACAGAAGGGCGTCAAAAATAAATATATATAACCTGGGTGGTTATGAAGATTATTTTTATGGCGCAATGCCTCCGTCTACCGGTATGCTTAAACATTTCAAACTCCAGATGTATGGTAATGGTTTTGTATTTATTGTACCGGATGAGCATAATCCTGACGAACTTACGGATTTTAAGCCAAGTCCCAAATTTTATAATGTCGTAAAAGAGGCAAACGACTGGATTGGTAAAATGGATGTAGACGGAGTAGGCGCCCTAAACGATGCAATAGCAAACGGACACCTGCAGGAGCTTATTCTTGTACAGGAAGCGCTGCATGAAAAGAAAATAGGCGATATTGCAGCAAATATTGCAAGTAATCCCGGCATGAAATTTGTTATGATTGCCGGACCGTCATCATCCGGAAAGACAACATTTTCACACAGGCTTTCAATCCAGTTAAAGACTCTGGGGCTTACACCTCACACCATTCCTTTGGACAATTATTTTGTTGACAGGGAGAAAACTCCTTTAAACGAAGACGGCTCATATAATTACGAATGTCTTGAGGCGGTAGATACAGAACGTTTTAACTCAGATATGACGAAGCTCCTCAAAGGAAAAGAGGTTGTGCTGCCGGTATATAATTTTCTTACAGGCAAAAGGGAACATACAGGAATAAAAAAACAGCTTGGTTCAAATGATATACTTGTAATTGAAGGAATACACGGGCTTAATGACGAGCTTTCTTATTCACTTCCATCAGAAAGCAAATATAAAATATATATAAGCGCACTTACACAGCTTAATATAGATGAGCATAACCGTATTCCTACAACAGATGGAAGGCTGATAAGAAGAATAGTAAGGGATGCAAGAACAAGAGGTGTGGACGCACAGGCAACCATTGCAATGTGGCAGTCTGTAAGAAACGGCGAGAACAAATATATATTTCCGTATCAGGAACAGGCGGATGTTATGTTTAACTCCGCCCTCATATATGAACTTGCTGTTTTAAAACAGTATGCAGAACCACTGTTATTTAAGGTTTCCAGAAATTCACCGGAATATATTGAGGCAAGAAGGCTTCTTAAATTCTTTGATTATTTCCTCGGCGCAGGAAGCGAAAATGTAAATTACAACTCTATACTAAGGGAATTTATAGGCGGAAGCATATTTTCAGTTTAATGATATCAAATGAGCAGCATAGATGGTCGCGCCTGTATTATCTGAAAAGATGCAGGTGAGGAAAGTCCGAGCTTCACAGGGCAGGATGCCGGATAACGTCCGGTGGAGGTGACTCCCAGGCCAGTGCAACAGAAATAAACCGCCCGTTTTTATATGGGTAAGGATGAAAAGGCGGGGTAAGAGCCCACCGCATTTCTGGTAACAGGAATGGCACATGTAAACCCCATCCGAAGCAAGACCGAACAGAAAGCCATACGGTTGCCCGCCGTGCTTTCGGGTAGGTCGCTAGAGTCTGCCGGTAACGGCAGAACCAGATAGATGACCATCCACGACAGAACTCGGCTTACAGTGCTGCTCATTTATATATAGGAGGACACCAATGGACAGACTTGATAAGCAGATGCAGTTTCTGCTTGAAGCAGACAAGCTTAAAAACATAAAAAGACAGACATATATATCTGATGGCTCAAGACAGGAAAATGATGCTGAACATTCGTGGCATCTTGCGCTTATGAGTATTCTCTTATCTGAATACGCAAATGAAGATGTAGATATTCTTAAAGTAATTTCTATGGTTCTTATACATGACATAATAGAGATTGATGCCGGCGATACGTATGCTTATGATGAAGATGCAAATAAGACCAAACGCGTGCGTGAATTAAAAGCTGCAGAACGTTTATTTAATATTCTTCCAAAAGATCAGGCGGATTATCTTAGAAAACTCTGGAATGAATTCGAGGAAAGAAATACGCCTGAATCACGTTTTGCCAACACTCTTGACAGAATACAGCCTACGATGTTAAATGATGCCGCCGGAGGTATTTCATGGGCTGAACATGAGGTATGCGCATCGCAGATACTTAAAAGAAACAGTCTGTCTGCCGAGGGCTCTGAAAAATTGTGGAATTATGCCCTTTACAGATATATAGGAAAGAATGTTTTTAACGGAAATATAATGTATGACAGGGAAAATATGAATTTATCCCGATATTCGCTTGCTTATGAAAGAATAAAAAGTCTGCCTGATGAGATGAATATTCCTGAGCATTACCGGGCATATTTTATGGAACTTTGTGAAGCCTTCGCTTCATATGATAAATGCATAAAATGGGTTATGGGCAACTGCTATGCATATGCCGGACCTGTCTATAAGTGGTATAAGGAAGTGTCTTTGGATAAATGGAAAGAAATGAATGAACTTGTAAACAGATTCAGGTATGATAAGACTTACTACCAGAGTTCATATGCCAATCCCGAAAAAGCCGTACATGAATTTGGGAAAAATATTGGAAATATGTTTTCTTTTCTTGCATCCGAGGTATTAAGCCTTGGCTCATACTGTTTTGAACTTCGGTATTTTGAACTCGTTACTGCGGCTGAGCTGTTTTTGGAAATATATAATATACTGGAAAGCCATGAAGAAAAGGAATATGAAGGCCCGGTAAAATCAGCAATATATTATTATATATACGATTATATGGACGAGGTATGCGAATACCGCGTGAGAGATACCTTATCCGGTGATAATTCATTTTTTACAGATATAATAACTAATATGGATATGGCAGATATAAGAAGCCTGTATATGTATGGCGAAAACATAGGCTCTAATGAAATCGGCTCATTTAACCACATAGGCAGCCTTCCTGAAGAAACTATAACGGCTATTGCAAAAGCATATACCGGCGGTTATATAAAAAGTTTTGAAGAGCTTGGAATTGATTTGTCTAAAAAGGAAACTGTACAGATAAGGTATCCTATAGGCTTTGAAAGGATAGTAAAAAAATCAATAGAGTATTTTAAGGAAGCAGGACTTTCACCTGTTATTCTAAGAAACGGAAGGGGAAAGCAGCATATAGCAGTCTCCCAAAGCGGAAGTGTTGATTATAATCCGCAATTTGCATACGACCATAAATATGACAATGCAATATATTTTAATAAAGCCTTAAAAGAGAGGCAGCTTCTCTCATTAAAAAGCGCATACGATAAGTATCAGAAAGAAGCTCTTGTATACGCCGGACCTGCTGTGATTGAGTCTTTTGGCGAAGAAGATTTTTATCCGGTAATAAAGGAAGAAGCGCTGAATTTAACAGAAACCCAGCAGAATCTTCTTACTTCATACAATACCGACGCCGCAAATCTTGTTAATAATTATATAAGACATGACAATTACAGTTTTACGATTATTGCATTTCCGGTTCCGTCAATAGGAAAAGAATATAAGAATATATTTAATGAAACCGTGAAGATTAATACTCTTGATACAAAAATGTATGAAGAGATACAGCAGAAAATGGCGGATGCCTGTGACAAATGCAGATATATCCATATAAAAGGAACAGCAGGCAATGAAACAGATCTTGTAATTAACCTGTGCGACATTACTGAACCTGATAAACAGACAAGATTCCATAATTGCCTGGCAGACTGCAATATACCTGTAGGAGAAATATATACAAGCCCAAAACTTACAGGTACAAACGGGCTTCTGCATGTAAAAAAAGTCTATATTAACGGGCTTTTATATAATAATCTTAAAATTGTTTTTAAGGATGGAATAACAAAGGAATACAGCTGTACCAATTATGATGAAACGGAAGATAACAGATTATATATTGATAATAATCTGATGGCGCATCACAAGGAGCTTCCTATGGGAGAATTTGCCATAGGCACTAATACGGCTGCATACAGTATGGGCAGAAAATATAATATATCGGGCAAACTCCCTATTCTTATTGCAGAAAAGACGGGTCCGCATATAGCTATCGGCGATACCTGTTTTAGCATGAGCGAGGATATTCTGGTATACAATCCTGATGGTAAAGAAGTTATAGCAAGGGAAAATGAAGTGTCGGAAAAAAGGCATGATAATCCGTCTGAAGCATATTTCGGATGTCATACCGATATAACCATTCCATATGACGAACTTGGAATGATATCAGCAGTCGGATATGACGGAAGCGAGACAAAGATTATTGAAAATGGCATATTTGTGCTTGAGGGCACTACGGCACTCAATGATATATCAATATTAAAAAATTAAAGGAGAAGAGAATAATTATGGCTAAAGTAAGTATAGTAATGGGAAGTGATTCAGACCTTGGCATTATGAGCCAGGCGGCAAAAGTTCTTGAAGAATTCGGTATAGAATATGAGATGAAAATTATATCAGCTCACCGTATGCCGGATATATTTGTAGAGTATGCCAAGTCTGCAGCGCGAAGAGGCATATCAGTAATTATTGCCGGTGCAGGAGGAGCTGCACACCTTCCGGGAATGTGCGCAGCATTATTTGACCTTCCGGTAATAGGAGTACCCATACATACCAAATCCCTTGGCGGAGTAGATTCCTTATATTCAATAGTACAGATGCCTTCAGGTATCCCTGTAGCAACAGTTGCAATTAACGGCGCAAAAAACGCCGGACTTCTTGCAGTAAAGATGCTTGCTATATCTGACCGTGACCTGCTTGATAAACTTTCAGATTATAAAGAAAGCATGAAACAGGCCGTATCAGACAAATCAGACAAACTGGAAGAGATAGGTTATGAAGAATATTTAAGTGAAATGTAATTTATAATAAGCGTCCCAATATAGTCTTTAAACCGGGCTTTTGGGGCGTTTGTTTTGGATATCAGGCTTACATTTCCTATCGGCTGTCCGCCATATGAATATTCTATTGTACCAACCACATCACCTTCAGCTACGGGAGCTTTCATATTTTCGTTCAATTTTATCTCACTTGTCACAAGAGAAGTATCTTCATTATTTGTAAAGGTATAGTAAAATGCTTCCGAGGGTGCATATTCAATCTCTTTAACAAGGCTTCCTGATACGCTAAGAGGTTCGCACACAAAATCCGTATGTTCGTCCTTATATAATATGCATTTGCCAAATCCATAATCAAGAAGGGATGCGGCTTCACTGAATCTTGTCTTATGGTCAGGAGCTGCCATAACTACGGCAATAATATCAAGATTATCACGTCTTGCGGTAGCAGAAAGGCAGTATTTTGCCTTTGAAGTAGAGCCGGTTTTCAGACCTGTTATTCCGTTATATGAACGTATAAGTTTATTTGTATTGGTAAGTCCGAATTCACTTTGTTCACCTTTAGAATTAGTATGTGTAAAACTATCCATCCATACTGTGGAATAATTAGATATCTGGGGATACTTTGTTATAAGTTCCCTGGACATAAGGGCAACGTCATATGCGCTTGAATAATGCCCTGATTCTATATTATCATCAAGGCCGTTACAGTTCATGAAATGTGTATGGTTCATACCCAGCTCAGAAGCTTTCTGGTTCATCTTTTCAACAAAAGCGCTTTCAGAGCCTGCTATATATTCTGCCATTGCAACAGCCGCGTCATTGGCGCTTGATATGGAAATACATTTAATCATTGTATCTACGGTCTGTGTTTCATTAGGTTCAAGATATACCTGCGAGCCTCCCATTGAAGCGGCATACTCGCTTACTGATACTTTATCGTCAAGTGTTATTTTACCATTTTCCAACGCCTCAAATATGAGCAGGAGAGTCATTATTTTAGTAATGCTCGCCGGTATAAGTTCCTTATCCTTATCTTTTTCATACAGAATCTGACCGGTTTTGCCTTCAAGCACTACAGCAGCCGTAGAAGTAATGCCAAGAGACGGATCAGAATCAGTTCCTTCAGCATCTGCATATACCGGGGAAAGCACGCCTATACACAGGGAGAGGCTTATTAATAAAGCAGTTATTTTATATTTCATATATATGCTCCTTATTATGTATTTATATATATTTTAATACGCATAGCACAAAAATATGATAACCTAAGTTGTCCTTTTCTTTACTTTTACATAACATTTAAGGTTTTTATGCCCTTTTATATTTACATATATTATCGCACGGCCTGGTGATATGGCGTGTACATTGCCGTTAAGGTCCACAACGGCAACCCGTATATTGCTGCTTCTGAATGAACAGCGTACATTTATGTCGTGGACCTTAATATGAAAAGAATCTCCCGGAGTCAGTATTATTTTTTTACGGTTCACGGAAAATAGGTGGAATCTGTCAATCATAAACGAATGTTCAAAATAAACATACTTATACAGATAGACGGCTACAACAACAAATATAATAATGATAATCTTTTTCAACGACATCCCTCATAATATATTATATATCAGAAATTGTATGTATGCATTTCGGTAATTATTTCTGAATATTGGCGGCATATGTATCATATATATGTATAAGTGTAACCGAAAGGAGCAGGATATATGGATAATTTTCACGTATATAAGGATATTCAGGCAAGAACAAACGGGGATATATACATAGGCGTCGTAGGGCCGGTCAGAACAGGAAAGTCAACTTTTATCAAAAGATTTATGGAGCTTCTTGTGATTCCGGGAATGAATGACGCCAATATGAGTAAAATGGCAATAGACGAACTTCCGCAGTCTGCTGCCGGAAAAACAATTATGACTACAGAGCCAAAATTTATTCCAAAAGAAGCGGCACTTGTAAAGATTAATGACGACTGCGAATTGAAAGTAAGGCTTATTGACTGTGTAGGATTTATGGTAGACGGAGCTAAAGGGCACATAGAGAATGAACATGAAAGAATGGTAAATACTCCATGGTCAGAGGAAAGCATACCGTTTTCACAGGCGGCTGAAATAGGAACGCAAAAGGTAATTAATGATCATTCCACCATAGGAATAGTAATAACAACAGATGGCAGTTTCGGCGAACTGTCAAGAGAAAATTATATTGAAGCAGAGAACAGGACAATAAACGAACTTAAAGCGATAGGAAAGCCGTTTGTGGTATTGTTAAACAGTTCAAAACCATATTCAGAGGAAACAAAAGTACTTGCAGAAAATATTATGAATGAAAATAATGTATCGGTAATTCCGGTAAACTGCGACCAGCTAAAAAAAGATGACATTACTAAAATAATGTATAGCATATTAATGGAATTTCCTGTAAGCAGGGTAG
This sequence comes from uncultured Lachnospiraceae bacterium, assembly GCA_947594855.1. Lineage (GTDB taxonomy): Bacteria > Bacillota > Clostridia > Lachnospirales > Lachnospiraceae > V9D3004. The sequence goes on along the minus strand of CANQEL010000012.1, from coordinate 51,602 downwards.
ATTTCATCGTTCCCAAATGGGTAGAAATGCTGCCTGTAGAACATGCATTAAAACAGAATCTTATACAGAATGTGCGTAATAACCTGGAAAACATAAATGTTTTACGGGACTTTGAAAATAAGGAATTTACCATTGACAGTGATTATATAAATTCATTCAATACCGTAAAATACAGTCCTGAAGACGGAACTGCACAGATAAACATAGATTTTGACGACAGCTATTATTACCAGATTATAAGTGAACTTGTAGGAATAGATATAGATAGTGAATATAAGCTGATAAGTACGCTTAGGGAACTTGCAGGCAAGAAAAACGATTTAAATACGCTCGGAAGCGCCTATGAACGTGTTGCAATGACAGGATATGGAGTTGTAGAGCCCAACGTTGACGACATAAATATAGAAGAGCCTGAAATAATAAAACACGGAAATAAGTACGGCGTCAAAATACGCGCGGTATCACCTTCAATACATATGATAAAAGCAAATATCGAAACTGAAATAGCTCCTATAGTAGGAACAAAAGAACAGGCAGAAGATCTTATAAAATATATTAATGAAAACGAAGAGGATAATCCTGATGGAATATGGGATACCAATATTTTTGGAAAAACAATAAGACAGCTTGTGGAAGAGGGAATAAAAGGAAAAATAAATAAACTTTCTGACGACAGCCAGCTTAAACTTCAGGATACAATACAGAAAGTAATAAATGACAGTAACGGAGGGCTTATCTGCATTATAATTTAATAATTAAAACCCGGATTTTCCAACTGTGTAGCATGTAAAACAAAGTTTTGTAACAATTTTGTAATTATTGTGTTGACAAATCTATGTTATGTTGCTATACTTAACTATAGTTTTGTAACAATTTTGTAACAGTTGGAGGAAATCATGAAAAAATCTTTAGGAATTAAAAGAGCTGCAATATTTGGTCTTGCCGGCGCAATCGTGCTTTCATTCGGGCTTTCATCCGTAAGCGCAAGCATTGTTTCTACCGAAGAACCAATGGCAGGTCTTAATATATCTACAGACAGGTTTATAATAGCAGATGTTGAGACAGGAGTTGCTTCGGCAATTACTGTAAATAATACCCCGGCTCCCGTGGCAAATACGGTACCGGCTGAAGAGGCAGAAGCTGTAGCGCCGCCTTCCGAAATACTTGAAGAAGAAATTGAAGCCGAGGAAAAAGAAGAGCATGTCAAGCTCAATCTTAATTATGACAGACTTGGTATTGCCAAAGTAGATACTTATCTTAATGTAAGGGCAAAAGCAAGTATAAAAAGTAAGACTGTAGGCAAACTTACCAAAAATGCAGGATGTCATATATATAATGTAAAAAAGGGCTGGGCAAAGATTGTTTCCGGAAAAGTTAAAGGTTATGTCAAATCAGAATATCTTGTAAAGGATGAAAAGGCAGAAGAACTTGCAGTAAAGGTCGGCAAAAAAGTTGCAACCGTAAAGACCGGAGCGCTCAGGGTACGTGCTCTTCCTTCAACAGATTCATCAATATACAGTGTGCTTTCAAAAGACGAGGACTTTGAAGTATGCCGTGAAAAGATTAATGAACAGTGGCTTGAGAAATTTATTTCAAAACATATAAAGAAAAAACAGCTTAAGGGAATTGACTATCAGGCTATGATAGGAGATTTATCAAACTGGGTATGTATTTCCGTAGATAATGATTATGCATTTGTTGCAAAAGAATATGTTGATATATCGTATAAACTTAACAGGGCTGTTAAAATAGGCGATTTGGCTACAGATGGTTCCAGTGGAGTTTCTTCAGGAAGAGCCTCTATCGTTGAATATGCAAAACAGTTCCTTGGCAACAGATATGTTTATGGTGGTACAAGCCTTACTAACGGAACAGATTGTTCAGGATTTACAATGGGAGTATTCGGACATTTTGGCTATGGCCTTCCAAGAACATCGGGAAGCCAGGCTGCAGCAACAAGGTCGGTAAGCAGCTCGGACGTTAAACCCGGAGATTTGTTCTTCTACGGAAGCGGCGGACATGTAAGCCATGTTGCCATATATATTGGCAGTGGAATGATTATACATGCAAGTAATCCAAGTTCAGGTATTAAGATTTCCAATGCATATTACCGCCAGCCGGTAAAAATCGGAAGAGTTGTCAATGATTAACAATAATTTATTAAAAATATTATTATGTTTAACAGGCGGTTGCAATATCATGCAGCCGCCTGTATTATAATTATTTAGGAAGATTATCAGAAAGAAAGTGGGAATTTTACAGATGGACATCCGTTTTTTGCTAATAATACCTGTCTTTTTGGCAGGAGTGATTATCAAGGCAATATATGACAATATAACTGAAAAAAAGAATATTGAAAGAAGACTCGCACTGCAATGGGGGAAGCATCCTGATACAGAATATGTTCCCGGTAAAATGGAATCTATAAGAAAATATTATGATTCCATGGCAGAAGATTGCGATATAGACGATATTACATGGAATGATCTTGACATGGACGGGATATTTATGCTGCTTAACCATACCGAATCTGCAATGGGAGAAGAGGTATTATATAAAATACTCAGAAAACCTCTGTATGATGTGCCGGAGATTGAATACAGAAATAAACTTATAGATTATTTTTATAATAATGTCTCTGACAGAAACAGTATTTCAAAATGTCTTTGCAAAATAGGAAAAAATGACAAAAAATCTTTCTTTGAAATTTTTTCTCATATTTCAAATATAAAGAAAGAAACGAATACCATACATTATCTTATAAACATATTCTGGATTATCGGTATTGCCGGTGCTTTCTTTTATATTCAGTTTTTTGTTCCGCTTATTATACTAAATGTGATTTTTTCGATAATTTCATATTATAAAAGAAAATCAGAAATAAGTATGTATTATACAACTTTCGGTTATATTCTTAGGATGTTATATATAGCAGACAAAATTACCGGTCTTGATATCGACATAATAAATAAAGAAATTTCAAATCTAAAAAAATATTATAAAGAACTTGCATCATTTCGCAGATTTTCGGGAATTGTACTTTCCGGAAATGGCGGTAATCTTTTAGACATATTTTTTGACTATGTGAGGATGATAACACATATTGACCTGATAAAGTTCAATAATATGCTTGATTCCGTAATTGAAAAAAAAGATATTATATTGGAAATTCATAATATTATAGGATATCTTGATGCAATGATTGCTACAGCTTCCTATAGGGAAATGAAAAAAGATTCAGGAATATGTATTCCTGAAATTACAGACGACAGAAGCCATAAATATATGGAAGTTACCGATATATACCACCCGTTTCTTAGCGAGCCTGTATATAACAGCATATGCGCAGACAACGGTATTCTTGTAACCGGCTCCAATGCATCAGGCAAATCTACGTTTTTAAAATCAATTGCCATAAATGCAATACTTGCGCAAACAATAGCCACGGTAAATGCGCAAAGTTATAAAGCATGCTGCTTTAAAATCATGACTTCAATGGCGCTTGCCGATAATATTGTTAACAACCAGAGCTATTTTATTGTTGAAATATTATCATTAAAGCGTATTCTGACATCGGACTGTGAAATACCTGTACTATGCTGTATTGACGAAGTATTAAGAGGAACCAATACCATTGAAAGAATAGCCGCGTCAAGCCGTATACTTTATAAATTAAACACAAAAAATGTACTCTGCTTTGCAGCAACGCATGATACAGAGCTTACTAATATACTTAAAAACAGCTATTCCAATTATCATTTTCAGGAAAGAATTGAAGATGACAATATAATATTTGATTATGTACTTCATCCGGGTGCGTCTGTTACGCGTAATGCAATACGCCTGTTAAATATGATGCAATATGACGAGGACATAGTAGAGGAAGCTTATAATCTGGCAGATACATTTGAAAAAACAGGTACATGGAGTATATTATAATGTATATAAATGCTAAATAAAGGCAATAATAAGAATGATAATTTATATAGACGAGGTGTATTTTCGTGAATAGAAAACCTTTCATTCTTATAAGCAGCTCAGCAGTAATTATAACATTTATAATAATAATGATTCTTGTAGTCCTGGCAAAGAAAAACAATACAGGCGGCACGGATAACTCAGGCCTTGCATCAGTGTATACCTCAGAACCTGTTGCAAAAGCAGAAACAAAACAGGAGATGTCAAAGCCCGTTATTAACAGTAATATGAAATATGTGCTTCAGACATATTATGTCAATTCAGATAAAGCCGAACATCTGTCCGAGCAGGAATATCAGATGCCATCTGAATTTATTACTCTTGATAAAGATGAACTTCAGGAGTATCTTAATAATTATATGGATGATTTGCCTATAAGAGAATATCTTGACGGGCTTATATCATATGAGATAATTGAGTTTACAGACGATTCGCTTACACTAAGAAAAACTTATGCGTCAGATTGGAATAATAATGAATTTTATCTCTGTGACATAAATGGAGAAGTAGTTGTATATTACAGCGATAAATCTACAGTATATGAGTATACCGGAATCATGACCGCAGATCTTAGCGAAGAAGAGCAGGTAAGAATAAAAACAGGCTATTTTGTAGCCGACGAAGAAGAATTATATTCTCTTCTTGAAAGTTATTCCAGCTGATTTGGAGGAAAACATGAAACAGGCAGACGTTGTTATAGTGGGAGCAGGCGCATCGGGAATGGCGGCTGCTTACCATATTGCAATCCAATCAAAAAACAAACCTAAAATATATATACTTGAGCACAAAAGTTCACCAGGCAAAAAACTTCTTGCAACAGGAAACGGAAGATGCAATTTTGCAAATGATGTGATTGATTATGAAAGTTTCAGAGGTGAAATGCCTGAGTTTGCCTATAATCTTATTGACAGATACGACAGGGAATGGCTTCTTGGATTTATGTCGGATATAGGCATAATACATACGCAGATTAACGGTTATTATTATCCGCGGTCACTACAGGCATCCTCGGTAGTTAATTCATTGTTATCAAAGCTTAAAGAACTTAACGTAAATATTGAACTGTCAGTACATGCAGCCGGTATAAAAAAAGAAAACGGACATTACATAATAAATACTGATAAGGGAAATTATATTGCAGAATATGTGGTATTATCTACGGGAGGACAGGCATATGCTTCACTTGGCTCCGACGGTAGCGGATATATTCTTGCAGAAAAACTGGGGCATGATGTAAGCCGGCTTTATCCGTCGCTTACAGGCATGGTAATGAACGGCATTTCATTCAAATCGTGCAGTGGGGTACGCGCAAAAGGAAATATAAAGTTATATGATTGCAATGGTTTTATAAAAGAAATTTATGGTGAAATCCAATTTACGGATTATGGAATATCCGGTATACCGGTCTTTCAGATAAGCAGGTATGCGGCGCAATTATCTGATGAAAGGAAAAGTCCATATGTGTATATTGACCTGGCTTATGAATATACATTTGATGAATTATACAGAATACTAAAAGAAATACATATTAAAAATCCGTACAAGACACCGGCGGATATCGTAAACAGCATTTTGCCGTATAAACTTTCCAAAGCAATATGCAGCCAATACGGTAATGAAAAAAATAACCTTAAAAACATCTGCCGTATTATTAAAAATCTCAGGCTTAATATAGAATCTGTTATGCCGTTTGACAAGGCTCAGGTTACGGCAGGCGGAGTATATACTAATACAATTAATAATGATACTATGGAATCGTTTATATGCAGTGGTTTATATATAACGGGGGAACTGCTTGATATAGACGGAAACTGCGGCGGTTATAACCTGCATTTTGCATTTGCTTCAGGAGCCTGTGCAGGAATTAATATCGGAGGAAAATTGTGAGTACAGTAATACATTTTAATCAGCTTAAACTGAAAATAAGCGGGCTTACCGTTGCTAACAGACATGGGAATATAAACGATGAGGAATATGCCCTCATTAAAAAGTCAGTATATAATCTTTTGGAAATTCCATATGAAACCAAAACAGATATCAGGATAAAAAGCAAGTCAATAGATGCAAGAAAAGGGCATGACATATGTTATACATATACATTAGACGTTTTCCTTGATTCTGATATTAAAATATTACCCGGAAAGTTAAAAAACAAAGCATATATTGTACATGAAAAACGAAAAAGTTTTTCGCCATACCTAAAAACAAAAAAAGAATTTAAGGGCATTGACCGGCCTGTCGTAGTCGGAGCAGGACCGGCAGGGCTGTTTGCCGCCTATATTCTTGCGTTAAATGGCGCAAATCCATTACTTATTGAACGCGGAAGCTGTATAGAAGACAGAATAAATGATGTAAACGAATTCTGGAAAAATCCGGATAAACTTAATGTTCACTCCAATGTATGCTTTGGAGAAGGCGGAGCAGGAACATTTTCCGACGGGAAGCTTAATACATCCGTGAAAGATACTTTTGGAAGAATTGAATTTGTAAAAAAAGTATTTACGGAACATGGCGCCCCTGAAGAGATTATGTATATGAAAAAGCCGCATATAGGTACTGACAGACTGCGTGACGTTATTATAAATATGCGAAACAGTATCATAAAACTTGGCGGAACCGTAATGTTTGACACGATGCTTTCTGATATAATAACAGACGATAATGGATTGTCGGCAATACATATAACCAAAACCAAAACAAACGAAAAAAACATTATTCCCTGCCGCAGCCTTATACTCGCAATAGGGCACAGCGCAAGAGATACATATGAAATGTTATCGCATAAACTCAAACTTGAGAAAAAAGACTTTGCGGTCGGTCTGCGTATCCAGCACAGGCAGGAATATATAGACAGACTCCAGTATAAAGAATACGCAGCCATGCTTCCTCCGGCTGATTATTCCGTAAGATATCATACTAAAGCCGGGCGGGCGGTATATTCTTTCTGTATGTGTCCGGGCGGTTATGTTGTAAACGCATCTACCGAAAAGGGGCGTCTTGTTATAAACGGAATGAGCAACTATGACAGAGATTCGTATAATGCAAACAGCGCCATAGTGGTAAATGTCACTTCACAGGATTTTGACAGTGATGATGCGCTTGCAGGGATAAATTTTCAAAGAAAACTTGAAGAACTTGCATATAAGGAAGGAAATGGAAATATACCATGCCAGATTCTTTCGGATTATAAAAACAATATAACCGGTACAGAAAAACATAATTCAATAACTCCGGTAAATAAAGGCAGAATATGTTTTGCGAACCTGAGGAATATTCTCCCAGATTATATAAATGAGGCAATCATAGAAGCAATGGATTATTTTGAAAGCATAATGCCGGGATTTGGTTCTGATAACGTGCTTATGTGCGGCGTTGAGACAAGAACATCTTCTCCTGTAAGGATTGTAAGGGATAGTAATATGCAGTCTGATATACATGGAATAATTCCCTGCGGCGAGGGCGCAGGATATGCAGGAGGCATAATGTCAGCTGCAGTAGACGGTATTAAAGCTGCATTTTCACTACTTGATTTAATATGAATAATACAATATAATATCATGGTTATACCATATATAACCGGTATTAAATGTATTGCGATAAAGGATATGAATACACATGAATAATTACAGAGACATAATAAGAAAAAAGAAAAGGATTGTAATAAAACTGGGAACAACTACAATAACCCATGCCGATACAGGCAAATTAGATCTTATGAAACTGGAAAAGCTTGTCAGAGTGCTTACTAACATAAGAAACCAGGGAAAAGAAGTTGTAGTAGTATCTTCAGGAGCAATAGCAGTAGGCAGACAGGCAATAGGCCTTGTGAACAGACCGGAAGAAAAATCTGTAAAACAGGCATGCGCAGCAATAGGACAGGCAAGGCTCATGATGGTATACCAGAAACTTTTTTCTGAGTATAACCAGATGACGGCACAGATACTTATGACCAGGTATACAATTGACAATGAAGAAAACCGCAATAACGCCTGCGCAACGCTTACAGAGTTATTAAACATGGGAGTCATTCCTATTGTAAACGAAAATGATACTGTTGCGACAGATGAGCTGGATTTTGGAGATAACGATACTCTTTCCGCAATTGTAGTATCTTTAATCGGAGCAGACCTTTTAATCCTTTTATCAGACATTGACGGACTGTATTCGGACGACCCACATAACAACCCTGACGCAAAATTTATAAGTTATGTTGATAAACTTGATGACAGGCTGTTCAGCATGGCAAAAGGTCCTGTGACAATATCAGGAACAGGCGGTATGGAAAGCAAACTTTCAGCAGCAAAAATATCCGCGGATGCGGGAGCGGGCATGGTAATTGCCAACGGCCGCGACGTATATATAATCGAAGATATAATAGCAGGAAAAGATGTAGGCACATTTTTCAATCTTTAAGGAAAACAGGCGGTGTAAATATATGGACCAAAACAGTATTAAGAGAATAAATGAATTATACCACAAACAAAAGGAATCAGGCCTTACTGATGAAGAAAAGGCTGAACAGGCGGCATTAAGAAAAGAATATATAGAAAGCATAAGAAAGAATATGCGCGGAAGCCTTGATAATGTATCATTGGTAAATCCTGACGGAAGCATAACCAGATTATCTGATATAAGAAAAAAACATATGAAATAAAATTTAAGAGGTAAATATATGCTTGTATTTTCAAAAAATGAACTGCGTACCGGACTTAAAGAAAAACGCAGTCTCCTTAATGTAAGCGAAGTTATAGCGGCAGGACAGAATATATACGAATACCTGTCTTTGAATATTTTTGAAAATGATTTACGCACTATTATACTTATGTTTGCCTCTTATCAGAATGAACCGGATACTTATGTTATATATAAGGCATTAAAAAAAGATTATCCTGAATATGATATCGGATATCCACGGATATCGGAAGATAACATCAATATGGAATTTTATAAAATTGATGATGTATCGCAGCTTGTATGCGGATATAAGGGTATACAGGAGCCTGACATAACCGGATGCAGACTTATCAGTACCGATGAATTGTGTCTGTCTTACCAAAGAATTGTTATAATAATGCCCGGAATTGCTTTTGACTCAAAAGGCGCACGGGCAGGCTACGGCAAAGGGTTTTATGACAGATATCTTATGAGGCTTAATAAATCCCATTGCATAAAAACGGATGCCCGGATATTAAAAATCGGAATATGCCACGACTTTCAGTATATTGATAACGGATATATAATTACGGAAGAGCACGATATAAAATGTGACTGTGTAATTACTGATAAAAGAATTATATTTATTAAGGAGGCCTCTCATTATGGAACTTAATGAAATGGGAAAAGCAGCAAAAACATCTGCTTTTGTACTTAACAGACTTGGAAGCGGAAGAAAAAATGAAGGGTTAAAGCTTGTATCAGCTGCGCTTAAAGATAAAGACAATATTGAAAGCATTATAAGCGCAAACAAAAAAGATATAGAAAATGCCATAAATAATAACATGAAAGCTTCGCTTGTTGACAGGCTTTCATTGAACGCGCAGCGGATTAACGCAATGGCTGAGGGAATTGACCAGGTTATAACCCTTGACGACCCTGTAGGAGAGGTCCTTAATATAAAAGAACGCCCTAACGGACTTAGAATAGGCGAAAAAAGGGTTCCCCTGGGAGTTGTAGGCATAATATACGAATCCAGGCCAAACGTTACTGCCGATGCATTTGCGCTTTGTTTTAAAACGGGAAATTCAGTAATACTACGCGGTGGGAGCGATGCCATAGAGTCAAACAGGCAGATAGTAAATATTATAAGAAATGCTCTTTCCGAAGCAGGACTGCCAAAAGATTCAATACAGCTTATAGAAGATACCAGAAGAAGTACCGCAGAAGAATTCATGAGACTTAACGAATATGTAGATGTCCTCATTCCACGCGGAGGCGCCGGACTTATAAAAACTGTTGTGGAAAAAGCTACAATCCCCGTGATTGAGACAGGAACAGGCAACTGCCACATATATGTAGATGAAAGCGCTGATATTAACATGGCGGCAAACATTATAGAAAATGCCAAAACCCAGCGTCTGGGAGTATGCAACGCCTGTGAATCACTCGTAATTCACAGTGCTATAGCAGATAAGGCACTTCCTGAGATTGAAAAGAAACTGTCCGCCAAAGGTATAGAAATCCGTGCGGATGAAAGAGCTCTGGCAATAATGGACAAAGCAGTCCCGGCATCAGAAAATGACTGGGGAACAGAATATCTCGATGCAATAATATCCGTTAAAACAGTAGATTCCATAGATGAAGCAATAGCGCATATTAATAAATATAATACCGGTCATTCAGAGTCCATAATTACTAATGATTATAATAATTCCGTAAAATTCCTTGATGAAATTGACGCAGCGGCAGTATATGTTAATGCTTCTACAAGATTTACAGACGGCTTTGAATTTGGCTTTGGCGCAGAGATAGGCATAAGTACACAAAAGCTTCATGCAAGGGGTCCAATGGGCCTTAAAGCGCTTACAACAACCAAATATATTATATATGGCAGCGGACAAATAAGAGAATAATTATCATATTTTTACAGATACGGCTGTATAATTTATATGCAGAATTTTTAAGGAGGCAATATGAATTATTACAGCTATGAAAATATTCTTTCTGATGCCAAAAAGCTGCAGAAAGAATATTTTGGACTTATAGAATGTGAAACTATAGGGTATTCAGTACAAAAAAGAAAAATTATTATGCTCATGCTGGGCTGTGGATACAAAAAGATATTTCTTACGGCAGGTATACATGGAAGGGAAAGTATCAACCCGAAGCTTTTAATGAAGCTGCTTGAATATTATGCCGGTATTTATTATGAAACGGCTTTATTCAGTAAATACAGCTTCTGTATAATACCGCTTGTAAACCCCGACGGATATACAAAGGCGCTAACGGACTGCACAATGGCTGACTATAAACTTAATTATAACGGCGTTGACATTAACAGGAATTTTCCGTCAGTACATTACAGAAGCGGAGGTACGGGCGGCGGATATGCAGCGTCAGAACCGGAGACAAGAGCGCTTATAATGGCGTTTAAAAGCCATCCGTCAGTTATGTATATAGATTTTCATTCAAGAGGGGAATGTATATACTATTACAGAAAAGCCATGGGAGATGAATATAATAAAAAGCAGCTTGCCATTGCAGAAAAAATAGCAGAGAGTTCAGGGTATGTGACGGTACCCCCTGAAGATGAAATAAATGAAGGCGATACGGGAGGCAATTCAGTACATTATTACTCTGAAACTTTTAAAATGCCGGCATTTACAATTGAAACAGCGCCTGATGATACATTGTTCCCAATGGACATATCACTTGCAGACGAGGCGTTTGATAAACTAAAGAATCTGCTGTATAAAACAGTATCGGCAATTGACAAAAAAGACATTTATTCATATAATCAATAAATGTGCATTATTCAATATAAGGAGGAAACGTCATGAAGTCATACGGGCTAAATGAATTGAGGGAAATGTTTTTAAAATTCTTTGAGGAGAAAGGCCATCTCAGGCTAAAGAGTTTTTCTCTTGTGCCATATAATGATAACAGCCTTTTACTTATAAATTCGGGAATGGCGCCGCTTAAGCCATATTTTACGGGACAGGAGATACCGCCGAGAAAAAGAGTTACTACCTGTCAGAAATGTATAAGAACAGGCGATATTGAAAATGTAGGCAAGACGGCGCGTCACGGTACGTTTTTTGAAATGCTCGGCAACTTTTCATTTGGAGATTATTTCAAACATGAAGCGATATCATGGTCCTGGGAATTCCTTACCCAGGTAGTCGGCATACCTGAAGACAGACTTTATCCTTCCGTGTATATTGATGATGAAGAAGCATTTAAAATATGGAATGAAGAAATAGGTATAGATAAGAGCAGAATATTCAAATTTGGCAAAGAGGACAACTTCTGGGAGCATGGCTCAGGTCCTTGCGGCCCGTGCTCAGAGATATATTATGACCGCGGAGAAAAATACGGATGCGGCAAACCTGACTGTACTGTAGGATGCGACTGCGACCGTTATATCGAAGTATGGAACAATGTATTTTCACAGTTTGATAATGACGGAAACGGCAATTATTCAGACCTTATACAGAAAAATATAGATACCGGTATGGGACTTGAGAGGCTTGCAACCGTAGTTCAGGATGTTGATTCCATATTTGACGTTGATACTATAAAAGCGATACGCGACAAAGTATGTGAGATTGCCGGTGTTGAATATAATGCAGATACTAAAAAAGATGTTTCGATAAGACTTATTACAGACCATATACGTTCCGTTACATTCATGATATCGGATGGTATTATGCCTTCAAATGAAGGAAGGGGTTACGTGCTCAGGAGGCTTTTAAGAAGAGCGGCGCGTCATGGAAGACTTCTTGGTATTAAGGACAGATTCCTTACGAAAATCTGTGAAACCGTAATTAACGAGTCACGTGACGGATATCCTGAACTTGAAGAAAAGAAAGATTATATATTCAAAGTACTTACTACCGAAGAAGATAATTTCTATAAAACAATTGACCAGGGACTTGTAATTCTTAACGATATGGAAGAAAAACTTATCTCAGAAGGTAAAAAGGTCCTTTCAGGCGAAGATGCTTTCAGATTATACGACACATACGGATTCCCGGTTGACCTTACGAAAGAGATACTGGAAGAAAAAGGCCTTATAGTCGATGAAGACGGCTTTAATGCCGCTATGGAAATACAGAGGCAGACTGCCAGAAACGCCAGGGAAGAAAGCAATTTCATGGGAGCGGAGGAAACTGTATATCAGCTTATAGACGCTGATATTACCTCGAATTTCGTAGGTTATGACAGACTTTCACACTCATCAGACATACTTGTACTTACTACAGATGATAAGATTACGGACGTGTTAAATGAAGGTGAACACGGTACGGTTATAGTATCCGAAACGCCTTTTTATGCGACCATGGGCGGACAGATGGCTGATACCGGAGTTATTACATCAGGAGACAGTATATTTATTGTAGAAGATACAATAAAACTGCAGGGCGGTAAAATCGGACATGTTGGTACCGTAAAATGCGGCAGCTTTAAAAAATCTGATACTGTATGCCTGTCTGTAAATGAAGAAAGAAGACTTGCTACCGCAAAGAATCACAGTGCAACGCATCTTCTTCAGAAAGCGCTGCGAATCGTTCTCGGAACTCATGTAGAACAGGCTGGTTCAATGGTTGACGAAGAAAAACTAAGATTTGATTTTACACATTTTTCAGCCCTTACAGATGAAGAACTTGAAAGAATTGAGAATATAGTTAATGAAGAAATAGAAGCCGGACTTTCTGTTGATACGCAGATTATGACTCTTGAGGAAGCTAAGAAAACAGGAGCAATGGCTCTGTTTGGTGAAAAATACGGTGAATCAGTAAGAGTTGTAAAAATGGGAGATTTCAGCATGGAACTCTGTGGTGGAACACATGTGCCTAATACCGGAATAATAAGAGCATTTAAGATTATATCCGAGGGCGGTGTCGCAGCAGGAGTAAGAAGAATAGAAGCCCTTACGTCAAAAGCTGTATTTGATTATTACAATGATATTGAAAATAAACTTTTAAACGCTGCCAAATCTGCCAAATCAGATACTACAGGACTTGCCAAAAAAATAGAATCATTTATGAATGAGATTAAGGCTCTTAAATCAGAAAATGAAAAGCTGAAAAATAAGCTTGCAAAAGACTCACTGGGCAATGTACTGGATAATGTAATCAAGGTCGGAGATGTAAATCTGCTTACGGTAAAACTTGAAAATACCGATATGGATGCCCTTCGTAATCTCGGTGATTCACTGAAAGAAAAGATTGATAATGCAGTTATAGTACTTGCTTCAGCAAATGACGGCAAGGTCAGCCTTATCACAATGGCGTCTGATGGCGCGGTAAAATGCGGCGCCCATGCGGGAAATCTAATTAAAGCTATTGCCCCGCTTGTCGGAGGAGGCGGCGGCGGAAGACCTAATATGGCGCAGGCAGGAGGTAAAAATCCGTCAGGAATTGACAACGCACTTTCAGAAGCCGAAAAGATTCTTGAAACACAGATTAAATAAAACAGGTAAATTGGCAGATTAAGCTAAATTACGGAATATTTTTCTTGACGAAACTAAATTATATGTTATAATAAAGTTTGTGCAAAATAAACCCAAACAGTTGTATTGGGTACAATTTACAACTGGAGGGAGGTTAGGTGTGATACTATGTCAAATGTAATAGTAAAAGAAAACGAGACATTGGATAGCGCTTTACGTCGTTTTAAAAGAAACTGTGCAAAAGCAGGTATCCAACAGGAGATTCGTAAGAGGGAACATTACGAAAAGCCAAGCGTAAGACGTAAGAAAAAGTCTGAAGCTGCCCGTAAACGTAAGTATAAATAATTGTACTGATAAAGGTACTGCATATGCAGTACCTTTTTTACGTACTTTTTAACCTTTTCCATTAAAACAGTAAGTACACAGCTTACACGGCGATATGCCTATTGACTGCTCCATATCATCAAGTCTCTGATAGCACAGTGAAGTAAAATTCTGCTGTTTTCCTATTTCTTCAACCATTTCCTTGTAATTAGTGCTGTCAGGATCCGAATAATCGCTAAGCATATTCTCCGCGTTATCGCCCTCACGCTCCGCGATAATCCGTCTTGTTATCAAATCCATATCTGATTTGGAACGCGAGAAGTTAAGATACTTGCAGCCGTATACGAGAGGCGGACAGGCAGGCCGAACATGAACTTCCTTAGCGCCGCTCTGATATAAGAATTCGGTAGTTTCCCTAAGCTGTGTGCCTCGTACTATTGAATCATCAATTAATACAAGGCTTTTATCTTTAATTAAACTATGCACAGGAATAAGTTTCATACGCGCTATAAGATTTCTCTGTCTCTGATGCGCCGGCATAAATGAACGCGGCCAGGTAGGAGTATATTTGATAAACGGTCTTGCAAACGGTATTCCTGATTCATTTGCGTATCCGATAGCGTGGGCCGTACCCGAATCAGGCACGCCTGCGATGTAATCAGGCGTAACATTATCGCGTTTGGCTAACATGCTTCCGCATTTATAACGCATTTCCTCTACATTAACGCCTTCATATGATGAATTGGGATAGCCGTAATATACCCACAGGAAACTGCAGATGTGCATTTCATCGCCGGGTTCGCTTACGGTTTCAGCGCCGTCAGGCGTAATAAAGACAATCTCAGCAGGTCCGAGTTCCTTATAATCCTGATAACCGAGATTGTAATAAGCAAAGTTTTCAAAAGCTGCGCATATAGAACCTTCTTTTTTGCCAAGAACTATCGGCATCCTTCCAAGGCGGTCCCTTGCAGCATATAATCCGTCTTTGGTGAGAAGAAGAATATTCATGCTTCCGTCTATCATCTGCTGCGCATGACGTATACCTTCCACAATGGAATCCCTTTGGTTAATAAGCGATGCTACAAGTTCGGTAGCATTAATTTTTCCTCCGCTCATTTCAAGAAAATGGGTATAACCATTCTTATATGAATAATCTATCAGTTCTTTTGAATTATTAATACGTCCCACGGTAGTAATTGCAAAACTTCCAAGATGTGACTGTACCAGCAGAGGCTGAGGCTCGCTGTCAGAAATACATCCTATTCCCATATTTCCGCTAAGTTCTGTCACGTCGCGTTCAAATTTGGTACGAAACGGCGAATTCTCAATATTATGTATAGCTCTGTCAAAACCGTCTGCTCCATAGACAGCCATACCGCCGCGTCTGGTTCCAAGATGCGAATGATAATCTATTCCGAAAAACAGGGTATTTACACAATCTTCTTTGGATACAACTCCGAAAATACCTCCCATAACTTTAAATCCTTTCATTTATTGTATTATTTTGGGGTTTGTCCCCGCTTAATTATATCGAAAAGTTCATGTAATGACAACCCAATTTTTTTGCTTTGGGCGTTTTAATTGCCTGAAACATACATATTATACAAAGTATCGTCATCAACAGCAGTACGTATCTGTTCATAAAGAGCTTTTGAAGCTTCACGCATCTGCGCGCGCAGTTCGTCGGAAAGTGGGATAATCTGCGCACCGCCTTTTTGACATACCTCTATACGTTCATCCGCGCGTTTAAGGGCCTGTTCCCTCGAATAATCCCTTGCAGTCGCAGCCGCTTCTTTGATGATGTCCTGTTGCTCTGTTGTAAGACCTTCAAGGAATTCTTTATTAGTTATCAGGCTTAAAAGATGCGGAAGATGATTGGTCTGGATGACATAATCCTGCTGCTCGTAAAATTTATTGGATACGATAACTTCATAGGGGTTTTCCTGGGCGTCAATCGTATTTTGCTGAAGCCCTATATATACCTCGGAAAATGCCATCGGCGTAGGATTGCTGCCTATTGACGACCAGAAAGATATATGATAGGGATTTTCCATTGTACGTATCTTTATCCCGGAAAAATCTTTTAATTCTTTTATATTGACATTGGAAGTCATAACACGGAAATTCTGGTCGCTCATGCCAAGAAGAGTTATGCCTTTTTCTTCATATATCGAATTGATTTTTTTCATAAATTCTTCGTTGTCAAGCACCTTATGGAGTTCAGAGATATCGGCAAATACGCACGGCAGGTCAAACAAACACAGCCGCGGCAGATAGCTGACCTGAGGCGCAGTGTTCTGCACCACAAAAGGTATGTCGCCATACATTACGCTTTCCATAAGTTCAGTATCTCCGCCAAGAGAACTGTTCGCATATACTTCAATGGTAAGTTCGCCTTCTGACAAACGGTTTACCTCTTCGGCAAATTTGTCCGCATAAATCTGGGTTACCGTATCCTTTGGACTTGCGGTAGCAAGAATCCATGTATGTTTTGAATCATCTTTTTTGCATCCTGACAGCATAAGTACGGACGTTATTATCATAACGAATGCAGTTATCTGTTTTTTCATCTGGGCTCCTCCTTTATACAAGCAGCAGACTAATCTGCGGAATGTAAGTTATCATTAACAGAACAATGAAGAATAGTAAAATCATAGGCACAGCTTTTTTTGCAATCTCCATTACAGGTATCTTTGACATGGAACTTGCAACAAACAGGTTAATACCTATTGGCGGCGTAACAAACCCGATAGCGAGATTTACGACCATGATAATTCCGAATTGTACCGGGTCGACGCCAAACGTCTGCGCTACAGGCGCAAGTATAGGCGCGATGATAAGGATAGCGGGACTTGTATCCATAACCATTCCGACAACCAGAAGCAGGAGATTGATGACAAGTAAAATCGTAAATTTGGTAGTAAATGAGCCCGTCATCCATATTGAAACAGTCTGCGGAACGTGAAGCAGCGTAAGTATCCTCGAAAATGCAACCGATGCGGCAAGAATAAATAAAATGGGACAAAAAGTACGCACCGCTTCCCTGAACACATCGGGAAGGTCTCTTAATTTAAGCGTTTTATATACGAATACGCTTATTATAAGCGAATAAAATACCGCGATAACCGCCGCTTCGGTAGGAGAAGTTATCCCCGAATAAATGCAGCCGAGTATTATAACCGGTGTAAGAAGCGCAAAAAAGCTTGAAAACAATACATTTTTCAGGCCGCGCGAATGAAGTTCGCCCACAATAGCATTGATTTTTTCTTTATCTTCACCATATTTTTTGCAATGGTAGAACGCATACCCCATAAGAACTAACGCAATAAGTATACCCGGTATGATGCCGGCAATGAACATATCGCTTACGGATGCTCCCGTTGCCTGCGCATACAATATAAACGGGATGCTCGGTGGTATGATAACTCCAAGTCCTCCCGCCACGGCAACGAGCGCCACCGCGAACTTTTTATCGTAGCCCATCTCAAGCATGAGCGGTATAGTCATGCTGCCTACTGCGGCAACGGTAGCAGGCGCCGAACCCGATATGGCTCCGAAGAAAAGACATGTAATAACTACGGCATATGGTATGCCCGCGGTACGTTTTCCTATGAAGAAACTGAATATTTCAAAAAGCTTCTTTGATACGCCGCCCTTTGACATAATGATTCCTGAAAGCACGAACATCGGAATGGCAAGAAGCGGATAAGAATTCACGCCTCCGAGTGCAGAGCGCAGTATGTATACCCCGCTTACCGAAAAATCATCTGATATAAGACTTGGTATAATGCTGGTAATACCAACTGAAAGCCCTACAGGAACTGCAATGAGCAGAAGAAGTATAAATATTATCATAACAAAAAGAGTCATGCCTGTCCGCCTCCTTTCAGATTTTTAACTTCGCGTATCCATGCCTGTATCACGCGTATGATAAGAAGAAGAAAACCGACAAGAGGAGCCGACTGTATATAATACAGTGGGAGCCTTAGCGCGGCACTCGTCGCATGTGATTCGACAGCCTGCGCCACATAAGTTATGCAGAAAGGTATCATAATCACACAGAATACCAAAACCAGCGTGTGGCGCACAAGACGCAGCGCGGTCTGGGCTTTAGGCGGGAGTATGATTAAAAATTGTTCGATCTTTATGGAAATCCTTTTTTTGACGCAGTAACTTATGCTTAAAAATACCGACCAGACGAATAAATATTGCGTAAGTTCCTCCGACCAACTGAGTGAAGTGTTAAAACAATATCTTGCAAGGATCTGTATTCCCATTATAAATACCATACAGACAAGGAGAAAGATAAGGATCATTTCTTCCAGGTTTTCATCGAGCCATTTTAATACTTTCAATTGCATTTACCTCCGTTTGTATCAATTTACACCTAAGAAATCTTTCATATGTTCAATCGGCATGTCAAGACCTGTCCATAATCTGAATGAAGCAGCGCCCTGAAAGAGCATCATGCCTTTGCCGTTCATTGTTTTGCATCCTGCCGTCTTTGCGAGCCTGAGAAGTTCAGTCTCTTCGGGCGAGTATATGGCGTCGGTAACAATAAGGTCAGGACGAAGATAACTGACGTCCGGGATGTATGTCATGCCTTCCTGAGGTTTCATGCCAAGGCTTGTGGCATTGGCAAGAAGATAGCTGTCGGCAATCTCTGCTTTAAGCCTGTCCAGATCCTCAAGATCATAGAAGTTAGCCTTGCATCCGGTCTCTTCATTTATCATTGCCGCAGTTTCAATGCCGCGCTTGTGAAATTCATCACGTCTGTTAAAAATTGAGATCTCCTTTACGCCGTCAAGCGCAGCCTGCACCTGCATTGCTTTACCCGCGCCGCCTGCGCCTACAATAGTGATTTTTTTTCCAATAACGTCGATATTATTATCTTTAAGCGAGCGCATATAACCGACGCCGTCTGTGATATAACCGGTAAGCACGCCATCATCATTAACTATGGTATTTACTGCGCCGCACATCTGCGCCTCCCTTGAAATGTTATCCAGATACTGCATGACAGCAATCTTGTTAGGCATGGAAATATTGCCACCGCGTACTTTAAGGGCGCGCATTGCTGAAATTGCTTCCTTAAGATTGTCCTTATCTACGTCAAAACACAGATATGCATAATCAAGCCCGAGATAAGCCGCGGCTTCGTTGTGCATTTCAGGCGATTTGGAATGGCGTATCGGATATGCCATAAGGGTAAGCAATTGCGTATGTCCTGTAATTCGTTCCCGCATCGTTATAAATTCCTTTCATATTGATTTATATACACAGAAAATATTTTAATATATTTGCGCCATAAATTCTACTAAAAATTTACAGGCTGTGTTAAGATAAAAACAGAACCGCAATGAAAGGTAAAAACAATATGAAGAAAATAATATTATCGGCCGCCGCGCTTTTTGCGGCAGCCGCAGTTACAGTCTGCGCGGCCATATATTACCTGCCGCCCTCAGATAAACGTTTAGAAGACAGATACGAGGGAACAATCGAAACATATAAAAGCAGCTTAGACTGCGATAACGACGGCATAGACGATCAGACGGATATCCTTAACGGAGCTTTAGATTATATAAAGACAAGACCAAAATATAAAAGCATATATTACGACGGAGGATTCCCGGATGATAATCACGGCGTATGCACTGATGTTATCGGTTTTGCAATGCTTTCGGCAGGCTATGATCTTATGGAGCTTGTAAACCGGGATATAATAGAGCATCCTGATGATTACGATGTGGATAAGCCGGATAAAAATATAGATTTCAGACGCGTACGCAATCTTAACGTCTATTTTTCGCATACCGCCGTTACGCTTACTAACGATATAAATGACATAGATGAATGGCAGGGCGGAGATATCGTTGTATTCAAAAAGCATATAGGGCTCGTATCCGACAGACGCAATAAGAACGGAGTGCCTTATGTGATTCATCATTACGGCGTATGGCAGACCCGTTACGAAGAAGATATACTGGAAAAAAGAGGAGATGTAATAGGACATTACAGGGTTTCGGAATAAATTATTAACAGACCGCAAAATGAATTTTAAAAGTTCCTTAAAAAGGTTGACAAGACCATGTATTGATAATAAAATTTGAACAGACTAGGGATAGTATGCCCTTTTATGTGATAACGGAGGTATGTATCGTGAGAAAATGCAGATTATATTCACTTCTTAGAAAGACGCTCTCGGCACTGCTTTGCCTGAGTATGATGTTATCAATAGTCACTGTGACAGACTTTTCCGGACTGTTTCATTTTACTGAAAAAGTGAAAGCTGAAGAAACAACAGAAGATATGTTAAAGGAGACACTGGAAGCCAGATGGGATGATGAGAGCTATAAAAATGCATCACGCCCATTTTATACTTGCCAAGGTAGTGCTAATTTGTCTACATTTGACAGTTTTGGTGGAGTTTACAAAAGAACGATTTTCCATGTATATGCCTTTGAAGGCGAAACAATTTGTCTTGGATCTAGTGTTTTTGATTCCGGTCTTGACTTGGATCACAAGCTAAAATCGGGATATTCAGCATACGGTGTTAAAGTAGGAAAGGATTCAAATGATAAAGATATTACAAGCGGTCAAAAAAATTATACGAATGCATATATGAAACCAAACAATCATGAAGATGTTGGTTCTATTGACATTATTATGACCGACCTGAAAGGTAATACTATTCCAATCGATATACGAAATTCACAAAATACTGAACTTGGGGAAACTGCCGTTAATTCCACCGGTTATATCTCTTGTCCTGCAGCGGAAGAAGCAGCAGTCAGAATGAAGATGAATCCGGATGGTACATTTGATGCTCCATATGAGGATTCAAAGGGAACGTCACAAAATTATACTCCCTATACATACAAAGTAAAAGAATCCGGAGTATATACATTTGAGTTTCATTCATTTGATAAAGGCGGTGTTACAAATCTTACTGAAGCACAAAACAGCAGAAGTAAACAATGGCCTACTGCCGAACATAATTATATTGGAATCAGTGATCCTAATAATCCAAGTGATTCTTGTTCATTTTACGATACCGGCGGAATGATCGCTGCGCTTAATATTACGGTATTTGATGAAAATTGTCAGAAACAGACCGGACGTACATATGCAGATTATCTGTCCCTGCAGATGGGTCTGAATAATGCTAATTCATCTTCACCTAAAGGTGTAAATGATAGTTATTATATTCTTACAACAGACAGCTATATTTATAAAATGCAGTTTAATAATGTCTATCCTTACACCTATAACTTTTTCTCCAACAACAGAGGTATCTTTGATACAGCAACTGGTGAGATTGTCTACAAATCGGTAAAAGACATTAAAAATGATAATAACTTCCCAAGAATGGGCTCGTTTTTCGTTTATCCCGGAAATAAGGAAACAGAAAAAGACAAGAGCTATTATATATTTTTGGAATATCCTGATGATGATCTTGAGGGCGAAGTCTACCAAAAAGCCGTTCAGCCCGACCCTGCCACCAATATCCGATTTGTAGGACGAGTAGAGGTTGATAAAGAGGGCAGTGAGGGTGTCAAAGAAAAAGTTCCCGGTGCATATGTTGGCGTAGGAGGATACTTTGCTTTTGATGTCAAAGAAGCAACAACTGCTACGCTGCGGCTTGATTTCAATAATATAATGGACAAATCAACTGGTGATCCAGATTATGTATATGCGCCTGTTGAGATTTCCGGCGTTGTCAAGCCGAATTCCACCAACTATTTTTACTGGGACGGCTGTGATGGCAACGGCGTTCCTATCCCCGCCGGTCGGTATAATTTGAATGACATTGTTTATACCGTAACAACAAAGGCAGGTGAAATACACTTTCCTATTTTTGATATGGAATGCGCTCCCGGCGGTATCACATTCACAAGAATGAGTCATATCTATGATAAAAATGGTAAAAGACTGGATTATGATGACAACATTTACGGCATGACTAAAAATGTAATATATTATGATGAAACTGCGATTTATTATGGTGAAAACGTTGGAGTGACAGGTATTTCAGAAAATCAGGTTGATGTGGCTAAAGGAAAATTTAATACTTCGGATGGAAATGGTGGATTATATTATACGTATGCAAATATGAAAAGCGGAGGAAGTGAATATAGTGCAAGAGGATCTGAATACATAAAAAAGCACAAAGAAATTCGTGTGGGAGATCATAGTCATACAACGAATGTGATAAAGTATTTCAGTGATACTAACGATGCTCATATACTTAAAAAAGAGGAAATTGTCGATGACCAACAAAAAATGATCGATTATCTTAGCACAGATACAGGTAATTATCCGGCTGGAAAATCAGCAAGTACTTCTGGCGGTAGTACCACTGACTATGCCATTGCCAATTACTGGACATTTATTCCTGCAAAGCCTGCAACAGCGATTAACAAGGACGATCCGTTGTGGATTGTAGATTCCCCTACAGATGAAGAATTATTTAAGCTGTCCGGACGTGTATTCTATGATGGAGGCGGTACAAACGGAGAATATGATGACAGCGGTGCAGACGGTGAACATCTGTTAAGCGGTGTCACGCTGAACCTGTATAAGAAAACAGAAGACGATTCTGAACAATCAGGGAAATCATATTACAATCTTTCCGGCGTGAAAATGGAAATTACGCATACAATTGATAAAGGCAAAACATATGAACTGGTAGATACAGGCATTACCAGAACGGATGGCAGCTATATTTTCACGAACCTGACATATGATCCGACAAATGGCACAGAGTATTTGTACGAAGTCGTAAGACCGAATCCAAGTTACAAGGTTACCAGTGAAAGCACAAATGCTAAAATTAAAACAGGTAATGATTCAGAAAAGACGCCTTATGGCTACTATTCCAATCATAGTTTCAATGACAAATACAAGGGTACAGAAATACAGCAAATCAAAGTCGGCGGTGACGGCGTTGAGCCAAAACATCTCACATATAAAGTTGATGGGGTTTTGGCTGAAAATCCTGATAGTAGTGTATGTGCTGTTGATGTAGGATATACATATACACTGTTTGAACGTGCGCTTACACTGAAAAAAGATTGGAATACAACAGATACACACCCCGATGCCGTTGTTTATGAATTGTCCTATTGTGATCAGAGTGGTCGTACTGCTGTTTATGACTACCGTACACTGTCAGCAGGCGGTTCGTGGGCGAACAATGAGTATTTCCTGCCGCAATCTATAGATAGAGTTCCCGTTGATAATTATTATATTTCAGCAGAATATTTTATTGATGATACAAATATCTATAAATATGTGTTCAGCTATGACAACACTAAGAAAAAGTATCATAGTTTTGTTGCTACTCCTTATAAAAAATCACTTAAAGATGTGTTTAAACCATCTGACGTTCCTACGAACTGTTCAATCAAGGATCTTCCGGATCTGAATGGTGACGGTGTTTCTGACGGTGCAGATATGGGAAAAATTAGGGATTGGTCGAAAAGCCCTGAAGATCCTAAAGAATACCGAGCTGTTCTTGACCGTGATATGCCATCGGGCAGTACAGTAATTACTGTTACAAATTCAGAGAAACATGGTACAATCGAAATTTATAAACATAAAGATATAAATGATATCGACGGAACTGAGGCAAATGCTTTACAGGGTGCTACATTCCGTTTGTATCAGGGGGATATGGAGACGATAAAAGGACTTATCGCTGATAGTTCCAAAGCAGCTGATCTTGCAAAGCGTTATATTGGTTCTGCAACCACAAGGGCAAATGGACGATTGACATTCACAGGACTTGACCCAAGCCAAACCTACACAGTGCGTGAAATGTTTGCGCCTGACGGTTACCGTATTACAGAAGAATTTTATGAGGTCAGACCGAAGGGAGTTGAAATTAACCCTTCAAAAGAAAATGTTTTTAAATTTGGTGATACGCCTCATAAAGATTATGTAGAATTTCCGGTCGGCAATGCACAGGCTGATGATTCTTTGCGTATCAGAAAGCAGATATCCGGAAGAGCATGGCAAGATGGCACTAATGGCAGTATAGAGGATTCATTTACATTTACGATTTCTAATGAATTCAATGCGACAGTTCCATCTGAAATGACGGATGGAGATCACGACATAAAAATCACAGCAGAAGAACAATCGATTCAAAATAAAGCCGGCATTACTAATTGTATGACAGTTCTAAATGACTTTGCAGAATTATTCCAAACTAGTGGCACAGGCAATAAAGCTACAATAAACTATGGAGATGAATATTACTCCTACACAGTGAAAGATTCTGTTACGAATAAGGATGTCACATATACCAGCGCAGACACCAAGATGTCAGGCAAATTGCTTGACGGTTCAACAGCAGATGAAGAATCAAAACCGACATTTAATGGACAGGTATTCCCGATGGCAGGCGAATATACCTTTACTATTACAGAGGATAAGCCGACTGAAGAGGGAAGCCTTGAGTATTCTCCATATACGTATAAAGTAACTATTTCTGTTATACGAAAGTTCAATCCGGATGTGACAGATCCTGAAACAACTACAATGACAGTAAGCAATACACATCTTGAAGCAGAAGTTTCTAAAATCACCTATAGCACAGACGGTACAAATTTCCGTTCATTTACAAGCAGCAGCCCGCTGTTCACAAATACATACAAGACAGCGCCGGCGGAACAGAAAACCTCATACAATATAGTAAAAAATTTCACCGGCAGAACTTCTGATGAATGGACAGAATCCGACAAATTTACTGTTGAAATAATATGTGCTGACCCGGATACTATAAATGCTGTCAAAAACGGAAATCTTGTGATTTCAGGGTTTACAACGGGTGTTACAGCTTTGCCCGATAATGCCGGATGGGAGTATACATTCAAAAAAGATCATAACGAACCTCTTAAATTCAGCTCTTTCAAATTTGAAGACATTGAATTTCCGGTACAGTATGTAGATGCAGATGGAAATGTCTGGACACCGCCTGAAGGTTCTGAACAGACGACGCCAACAGCAGAGGAAATTGAAAGTAAAAGATTGACTCCGCAAACACTGCCTGTCACATATACATTTAAGATTAAAGAGAAATTGCCGGAAGGTATCACAGATGGGAGCAATGTCTATAATGGCATAACCTATGACACGACTGAATACGATTTAAAAATCGTGTTAAACAATACCGAGCAAGGTAAAATTGGTTCAGGTGAGGAAGAGGACGGTATTATTGAGGAAATTGATGTAACACTGTCTACAAAAGATGACAGTGGTACGGAAGTGAAATCAGAATGTAAGACAAGACAGGGGGTAATGGAAGAATCAGAGTGGCTTGGTGCAATTGAAGAAAATAAAGATATAGGTGGACTTGAAGGTTTGGTTAAATTTTACTATATTGATAGCAGCGGAAATCTGCAAGAGCGAAAACCCACTGCCCCAACTGATGCAAAATTGTACTTCTGGAAATGGGAGCATCATAGTACAACCGGCAGTGTTTTTGGCAGAGATGGGCATACCATGAATATCAACAATGAATACCACACAAGTTATAAATGGCAGCCAAGAATACTGAAAAACCTAAACGGCAGAGATTGGACAGCAGATGATAAGTTCAAATTTACAATTGAGCCCGATTCAGATCATCCGGAAGATGATAAAAACGGATATATAATGCCAAAAGATAATAATATAATCATAGAAAAAGATACAAAGGATCATGCTGAAAACATATCGGCAATCGAATTTGTCAAAGAGGGAACGTATTACTTTGTGATTACTGAGGTGGATAAAGATAATATACTGCTTGGTAAATACAAAATTACTGTTGTTGTAAAAGATGACGGAAAAGGAAACCTAGAACCAAAGATTAAAGGCTTTGATAATGCAGAAATCAATGACAACGCAATTGAATTTATAAACACCTATAGTGACACTTCGTTTAATCTAAATATTGCCAAAACTATTGAGGGCAGAGAGTGGGATAGCGATGATGAATTCACTTTCAAAATTACGCCGGATGATACGACAAAAAAAGCAATTGATGATGGTACAATTGTTATGCCGACGGGAGATGTGATACATAAAGAATCTGACGGTTCTTATACGGTAACACTCAATGGAAAAAATAACCCCTTAAAAACGTTTACACAAGCATTAGACAAAATTACGATTAAGAATACCGGAGAACTGAAAGTAAACACAAAATATAAATTCACTATAGAAGAAGTAACAGAAAAGCTTGAGGAAATGTATTGCCGTGAACCGAGTATCGATTTGTTTGTTACAATAACAGAACTTCCAAGTTCTCATACAGGCACATCATCTGACAATGGAATTACCGCTACTTTTGCGCATGTTGTTGATGGTGACATAACAGAACATACACATACTGGACCAGATGTCACCATTCCTTTCACTAACGTCGCAGCCGGAAAACTGACAGTAGCCAAAAAAGTTGTCAGCAACAGCGAAACAGACGAAACAGAATTTGGATTTACTGTTAAGTTCACATATGCTGACGGAACTACCGAAAAGGATCATGTAATAAATGAAACATCTGATGTCAGTAAGGAAATTACGCTAGACAAAAGCGACGACGGTGAAAGCGTGTGGACATATACATTTAAGCTGAAAGATGGTGAAAAGGTAGAATTCAGCAATATTCCTCCGGGAACGAAGTATGAGATCAAGGAAACAATTGAAAAAGCATACCAAGAAAAATATATGCTTCTGCGCGTATGTGGCGCAGCCACTGATAATGGAATTGACTTGCGTGAAGACGGTACAGGTGAATCAGTAAACGGCACGCTAAATTACGGAAGTGGAAATAGTCAATACCGCCTGTTCGTCAACGGACTTATAAGAGAACTGCCATCAGCCGGAGGCGGCGGTATCGATCATATTATTTTCCTCGGTACGGCGTTTACAGTTTCATCTATTCTGCTAATTGCCATGTTATTTTACAAGCGCAGAAGGCGCATATAATTATGTGAATATTATCGGACAAAAAAACATGAGTTATTTTACTCATGTTTTTTTGCAGGTGCTTTAAGATAGATTTTCAAGACAACCAACACAAAAATTAGCACTACCGGGAATATGGCGGCGGAGAGCAATCCGATCTTAAGGTTACCTCCGGCCACAACCGAAAAATGACCCACCATCGACGGACCCACTGTAGCTCCCAAATCTCCGGCTAAAGCCAAAAATGCAAACATAGCCGTGCCGCCCATCGGGCATCTCTGCGCAGATATACTGATAGTACCCGGCCACATGATACCTACCGAAATGCCGCACAGCGCGCAGCCTGTCAGTCCCAAGACAGGCAACGAGGATAAAGAAGCCAGCAGATAGCAGATTATGCACAATGCGCTGCACATGAACATGGTTTTTGTCAAATCAAGTTTTGCGCTCATCTTACCATAGAATACACGTGATATACCCATAAGCACAGCAAACAAACATGGTCCGGCAAGGTCGCCGACAGTTTTGGAGACGCCTATTGCCGCTTCGGTGAATGTGGATGCCCACTGCGCCATTGATACTTCAGACGCGCCGGAACATACCATAAGCAGCACCATCATCCAAAACAGCGGCAATCGAAACAGATTGCTGATTCGCATGCTTTTTCCGTCCTCTACCAAACGTTCTATAGGACAAACGATAAAATTAAACGTATTATATAGCGGCACCAATGCCCAAATCAGCGCAAGTATCTGCCAGTTAGCAACGCCAAATGCTTTAAAGAACAGTGTTGAACCAAGGATTACGCCTACAGACCCCCAACAGTAAAAAGAGTGCAGCAGGCTCATCATGCCGTCTTTATTTTCAAAAGGACATGCTTCAACTATAGGGCTCACCAGAACTTCAATCAGACCGCTGCCCATGGCGTAGAATACTACCGCAGTCAGAATCCCTGCCAACGGACTTGGAAACAGCTCCGGAAGAACCGCCAGCATTATCAGTCCCGCTGCGGACACCACCTGAGAAACTACCACACATATCCGGTAGCCAATCCTGTCTACAAATTTTGTGGCAGCAAAATCTATCAGCAGCTGCGTCAGATAGAATACCATCGGAATCAGCGCAATTTTCTCCAGAGAAATTCCATAAGTATTTTTAAATATCAAAAATAAAAGCGGTGCAAAGTTAGCTGAGATAGCCTGTGTAATAAAGCCAAGATAGCACGCCAAAAGCGTTTTGCGGTAGTTGGGTTGTTTGGACATGTCAATTCCTTTCAGTGTAATTTGTTTTTAAAGAAATTTTTTTGCAATAGTAAAATTATAGCATAAAACATTTTTTTTACAACAAATATTAGCGCTTGTAATTGCAAGGGAAATTTTATAAACTGATAATGGTGAATAAAATGGAAATAAAGACGTTTGAGCCTTCATATCTTCACGGTACAAAAGACGCATTAAAAAGCGCATTTTGCCATGAAAACAGCAATGATTTTTTCAACGAATGGGAGTTTGCGGAAACCTTGCTGAAATCTGATGGTTATTTGCAGGAATTATGTGTAATTGCGCTAGATGGAGAAATTGTAGTTGGTTATAATGCATTGACGAAAGCAAAAATAGGAGATTTTCCGGGTCTGGCTTTAGGCCCGTTGGGGATACGAAAAGAATATCAGAATACAGGAATAGGTTCCGCTCTTGTGAAGGAGTGTATTGAAAGAGCCGAAAAATCGGGATTTTTCTGGATTGCCTTACTGGGCGGAAGCTATTATTCCCGGTTTGGATTTGAAAATGGAAAACCTTATGGGATTACTATATCCGAGAATGAATTTGAAAATGAACATTTAAAGATTTTATTTTTGGATAAATCTATAAAGGGTAAGATTTCCGGAAGACTTGTTTATTGCGATGCATTTTACGATACTGACGGAAATCTGCTATAAGGAGGTTACTGATATGCTTGAAAAAGAAGGTCATATCATAATTCAAAAGGGTAGGACAAATATAAAATATTATGTCAAAGATTACGAGCAATCATTGTTTGCACTGTGACAAAGTCAGGTTTGTGTCTACTTTAGAAAAAGGATTTTGCGAAAAAATGTCGATGATGTCTACTTTTGAAAAACGATAATGTTTAAAATTGTGGCTCATGTCCACTTTTAAAAATAAAATCAAAAAAATAATATTTTTTGTGTCCACTTTACTTGACTGCTACATGCACTGTGAACCAAAACCTCAAAAACACAAAACAAGATACCTCAAAAACACAAAATGAAATGCCCCAAAAACACAAAATACATATTGACGAAATCTGCTGTAAACACTATAATGAATAAAAAATGACTATGTTGGGAGTGCACTTTATGGGAGAATATTTACCACGAATTGTAGATAAGGAGCTTGATTTACGTTTGGCAGCGTTTGGAGCTACCCTGATTATCGGACCTAAGTGGTGCGGAAAAACTACTACCGGTGAACAAAAATCAAAAAGCATTCTCCGTATGCAGGATCCTGACAAACGTGAGGGATATCTTGCAACGGTTTCCACAAAACCATCGCTTCTCTTAAAAGGTGATAATCCACGTCTTATCGATGAATGGCAGGTAGCGCCTGTTTTGTGGGATGCCGTTAGGACTGTGGTAGATCAGAGACAGGAAGAGGGATTATTTATTCTAACAGGATCCACTTCCGTAGATAACAACAATATTATGCATTCCGGTACGGGGCGTATTTCCAGAATGAAAATGTATCCAATGAGCCTTTTTGAATCAAAAGAATCAAACGGAAACATTTCACTGAAAAAGTTGTTTGATAATCCAAATATGGACATTGACGGAATCACATCAGAACTTACTATTGAAGAATTGATTTTTGCCGCTTGCCGCGGAGGCTGGCCTGCATCCCTGAAACGAAAGAATGATGCGGCAAAACTTCTGATTGCAAAAGACTATCTGAACAATATTTGTGAATCGGATATCACAACAGTAGACGGTGTGCAGCGTAATCCCGTATGGACTAATCTGATTCTGCGTTCTTATGCCCGCAATGTTTGCACATTGGTCAAAAAAGTCAACATTTACAAGGATATAACAGCCAATGCGGACAGTATGACGCTTACGACGATGAATGCTTACCTGAATGCTTTGGAAAAGCTTTTCGTAATCGAGGATATTGAAGCATGGTGTCCGGCTATAAGGTCGGCAACAACGATTCGCGCAGGTGAAAAAAGGTGCTTTACTGATCCGTCTATATCGGTGGCCGCAATGGGATTGTCGCCGGAATATTTGCAGACGGATTTGAAGACATTTGGTTTTATTTTTGAAAATCTCTGTATCCGGGACCTAAAAGTTTATTCTCAGGCGTCAGGAGGCAGATTGTCATACTATCATGATCGATATGGTCTGGAAGCGGATGCCGTTCTGCACTTAGATGACGGAAGATATGCGTTGATAGAATTCAAACTGGGGAGCCGTGAAATCGAAGCCGGTGCAAAGCATTTGTTGGAGATTGCCGATTTGATTAGAAAATATAACAAAAATGAAACACAGGTTCCGCTTAGAGAACCGGATTTGCTTATAATCATTACCGGCGGCGAGATGGCTTATTCCCGTGAAGATGGAATCAAAATCATACCAATTGGTACTCTACGGGACTGAAAAAGAAATGATAAAGGAAACTGAAACCCACAGACAGATACCTAGGTATATGATACTAAAGTTTTAGCACAGGAATATGGAGGATGAATGATGAGATTTTTGTTTGTTGCTCTTGGCGGAGCACTGGGCGCGGTCGGAAGATATGCGATAAGTCTTTTGCCGGTTAAAATGAGTTTCCCTATATTAACGCTGATTACAAATATCATAGGCGCTGCGCTGATAGGATTTATTTCAGGTATTGTAAGCAATAATAATGAAGTATCTCCGAATACCGTCTTGTTTTGGAAAACAGGTGTATGCGGTGGATTTACAACCTTTTCTACTTTTTCAATTGAAGCGTTTGCGTTGTTTGAAGGCAAGGCTTATCTGTCCGGAGGAATCTACATATTTTTGAGCGTTGTCTGTTGTCTGGCAGGTATTTTTTGCGGCAAGAAATTATCAATGCTGATTCACTGAAAATAAAAAAAGTTGAACCGAGATAGGAGAAATGAATATGACTGAAAAAGAAAAAATGATAGTGGGAAAAATATATGACCCGTCGGACAAAGAACTTATGACGCTTAGAACAAAAGCTCATAGGCTTAGCAAAGAATACAATGAGCTCCTTGAAACAGATGAAAGACGCGCAGAGATTATAAAGGAACTTGGAATAAACGGGGATAACTTTTATCTTCAAGGACCTGTTCAATTCGATTATGGCTGTTTCACATCCATTGGGAAAAATTCTTATGCAAATTTTAATTTCACCTGCCTTGACTGCTGCCCTGTGACAATCGGCGAAAATGTATTTTTTGGTCCTAACGTTTCGATTCTTACACCAATACATCCGTTTTGTTGGCAGGACAGAAATCAGTATGTAAAACAGGACGGTACTCTCACCGATAAAGAATACGCAAAACCAATCACTATTGGCAGCAACTGCTGGATTGCAGGAAATGTCACCATATGCGGCGGAGTTACTATAGGCGATGGCTGCGTTATCGGCGCAGGAAGTGTGGTAACAAGAGATATTCCGCCAAATTCGCTTGCAGTAGGAGTGCCGTGTCATGTGGTTCGTAAAATCACAGAAGCCGATTCATTGAAGAATCATCCTGAACTGTTTTGAAATTGTTTATATCCATGAATGGAATGATAGATTTATTAGTGAGACGGCAGGTGACAGGAGATGAATAATACAGCAGATTTGCAGCTTCCGACTGAAATCAAAAGGAGAATAAAAGGGCTGCCCTATACAGAAAATGGTATTGGCATGTCCGGAGCCATAGTTCGGATGTATGAGGATATGGTATTAAAAATCCAGCAGTCAGCTCCGTGGACGGCACGTGAAGTGACAATTCTGAAATGGCTTCACGGGAAAGTTCCTGCGCCGGAAGTGATTGCCTGTGAGGAGTGGGAGGGGAAGACTTATCTGTTGATGTCGCGAATAAAAGGCAAGATGGCATGTGATGAGTTCTTTCTTGATCGGCCTAAGGAACTTACGGAGCGTTTGGCGGAAGCGATGCAGATACTGTGGGACGTGGATATATCTGATTGTCCGATTCTGCGCAATCCGGAGAAAGAACTTGAAGAGGCGCGCTTTAGAGTAGAACAGGGTCTGGTAGATTTGGACAATGTAGAGCCCACAACCTTTGGATCCGGCGGATTTAAAGACCCGGAGACGCTGCTTCATTGGCTGGAGCGCAATCAGCCTTCTTATGAGCCTGTGTTGTCACATGGCGATTTTTGTCTGCCAAATGTATTTTTTACTGAAGCAGGAATCGGCGGCTTTATCGATCTAGGCGATGCAGGAGTTGGAGATAAGTGGCGTGATATTGCGCTTTGCTACCGAAGTCTGAGACATAACATGAATGGAAAATATGCATCAAAGAAGCGGAAGGATGAGGCGAACCTATTGTTTAATGCGCTGAATATTAAGCCTGATGTGGAAAAACTGAGGTGGTATCTGTTACTGGATGAGCTGTTTTAATGTCCAAAAAAATCGGGTCAAGATATAAGTCATTAACTTTACATTTGTACAGAACAATTTGAAAACTATAAAATCTGGAGGGGAAATTTTGCAAAAGGGCTTGACTGTAGATTTAGATAAAAACAACTCTTTAATAGAACTAATAGAATATTATAATATTGATGAGGAGCAACTTTATGAAAATCCATATGGAACTCCGTCAAGTTCATTTGTGATTATAGATGTTAATGGCAGGTTCCTGTTAGGATTCAATAAATATCGTAATCAGTGGGAATTTCCCACCGGAAAAATAGAATCTGGTGAGTTGGCAATTGATGCTGCCAAAAGAGAATTATATGAAGAAACGCACCAAAAAATTGATGAGCTTAAGTTTTGCGGGATGTTCAAGATTTATGATAGCATTAAAGACGAATATCGTTTTCGGGCGGTATATTATGGAACTAAGACGGAACTCAATGAATTTGTTGCAAATAACGATGACGAAATGACGGACATTTGTCTGTGGGAATTTGGTGACAAAAGCATCCATATTGATGAGGTTGATTGTAAAATAGCAGAAATAATATTGAAAGAGATTAATCAGCTGAGAGACAATCTGGAACTGACTGAGGAGATACTAAAAGAGGGAATTAAGATATATGGATAATGTAAAATTAGAGAATAAATCAACCTGCACCATGTAATTGACATGGTGCAAATTTTATACAATTTTAAAATTAGCTGGGACAAAATTATAAATGAATAAGACGATAGTAAAATTGAGAAGAATATCATTGAAAGGTATGATTGTAAAATAGTTTTAATTAAAAACAGTACTTGATTTTTTTGTTTAATACAGGTAGAATGAAAATAAAAGCCATAACGGCAAAAAAACAAGAAAATGCCGAAATGGAGGTAAAGAAAGATATGAATATTGATAAATTAATTAATAATATTCCAGACATAGTTTTTTCTAGAAAAGATATATTTGATGCAGCATATAATAATGATAATAATTTTCGTGAGTCACAAATGAGATTTCTTATAGAAAAATTATTAAGAAAAGAAAAAATTATGCGAATATCAAGAAATCATTATATAAAAGCTTACAGTGATACAGAAAATGGTCAAATGAAAGAGTGTTATAATGCATTGTATTCAAATAATGCCGAAGAAATTATTGATGAATTAAAAACCAAATATCCATATATTAAATTTCAAGTTTGGGAATTAGGTATGTTGAATGAATTTGTGAATCACTTGATTTCACAGAATTTGATTTTTATTGAAGTTGAAAACGATGCATGTGAATTTGTATATTCATATTTAAAGGAATTGGGGAAAAAAGGATTATTGTTAAAACCAACAGATAAGGAATTAACTTATTATGTTGATGATAATGCAATTATCATTAACAGACTAATAAGTGAAACCCCACAAAAAAATAATAGCCATGAGGTTTTATTAGAAAAAATAATAGTTGATCTTTTTGCTAACAAACTTTTAAATTCAATACTGTCAAAAGGAGATTATCCGGAAATGCTCGAAAGAATGTTTGAAAAATATAAGATTAATCAAGTAATGCTTTTTCGATATGCGAGACGGAGAAACAAAGAAAAAGAAATATTTGATTTTATAAAAGACAAGACTAATATAAATTTGATATCAGAGGTATAGAAATGATTACAAAAGAAAACTATGGTATGGAACATATAGAGAAAATACGTGAAAAGCATAAAGTTGATAGAATAATTTTGGAAAGAAGTATTTATGCCCTTGGACTTTTGGAGGCATTAGTCACAGTAGGATTACCATTTGTTTTTAAAGGTGGAACAAGTTTAACTTTGTTATTAAAGCACCCAAAGAGATTGTCAACAGATATTGACATTGTAGTTGAACCGGGAACAAATGTGGGACAATATATTGAAGAAGCATCGAAAATTTTTCCTTTTAAAAGTGTGGAACAGAAAGTACGAATCGGGAGATACAATATAGAAAAGAGACACTATCAATTTTTATATGATTCACCTGCATTTGGAAAAGAATTCTATATATTGTTGGATGTTTTATATGAATATAATAATTATGCACGGTTGATTAAAAAACCTATTGACAATATGCTGATTATAACGAAAAAACCATATGAAAAGGTAACAATGCCAACGGTTGATTGTATTATGGGAGATAAACTTACGGCATTTGCACCACATACGACAGGTGTTCCACTTGGAATAGACAAAGAACTTGAAATTATAAAGCAAATGTATGATGTCTCATGTTTGTTTGATGAATTTAATAATTATGAAGATGTTTATAATTCTTATATGTCCACGGTTAAAGCAGAGATATTATATCGAGGAGGGAATTTTTCCATAGAAGATGTACTTTGGGACACAATAGATTCGGCAGCAAGCATTGCCAGCAGAGGAACTATTGGAAAAGATTACAATCTATTTTTAAGTGGAATAAAGAAAATAGCAACACACATATTTGACGGAAAGTTTAATGCCGAAATAGCAATTCTAAAAGCTTGCAAAGTAATGTATATAGCGGCTTGTATATTACATAATGTTCCGATTCAAAAAATAAGTAATGTAGATGAATATCATAATGCAAATATATCTAAATCAAAATATAAAAAACTTGGTAAAATTCGGAATCTAGAACCAGAAGGATTTGCATATGTAGTAAAAGCAGTAGAAATTTTAAATGTTTAATTCCAAACAAAGAAATAAATGTATGCACTATTAATCATTATATTAACGCAATATGCCATTTTTGTTTTTTATCCATAAAGATATAATGAACTTGTTACTGATAAATCTTTGCAGATAAGAGAGGATGAAAAACATGTCAAAAGAAGTAATTGCCGTATATATCATAATGGCAGTGATAGTAGTATTTTTTGCAGGAACGGGCATATCTTCGAAAGGCATAGACAAAGCAAAAGCAGAAGAGGTGCCCGTGACAAAGTTTGTAGATTGTTTTGAGCCTATGCCTATCATAGGCGGATTAAACGAGGACTGCTGGGGTGCGGTTGATGTGGGACCGCGCGATCAGGATAACGGCCTTGAAGACAGAAATTTGGAATCATACACTTACTGGGACGGCGGAATCATTAAGGGTGATGACGGCAGGTTTTATATGTTCGGAAGCAGATGGCCGGAGCGTCTTGGACATGAGGGCTGGTTTCAGTCTGAAGCAATTTATGCAGTAAGCGATAACTTATATGGTCCTTATGAGGATAAGGGAGTTCTCTGGCCGGATTACTATGATGGCGCAGGGCATAATGTTTTTTCATTCTGCATATGCGAGAATGATCCTTTATACGAAGAGGGTTACCGTTATGCCGTGTGTGTTTCGGATGTACATAAAGGTGTAGGTTATGCAGGCTACAGCCCGGCGAATGGAAGCATACACATTGCAAAAGATATAGAAGGTCCCTGGGAGCTTGTTGATAATGGCAATAATGGTGTGATGAAAACAAGCCGTGATATGGGTCTGGTTAATGTAAGCATTGCCGTTAATCCGAATGGAGGCTATGTTGCCATAAACAGATATGGAGATATTGCAACTACGGATTCTCTTAAAGATCAATGGACAGTGCATGTTAAAGGATTGTGGTCACAGGTTCCGGGTATGCCTGTAAGCGCGCAATGTGTTGAAGACGCAGTTACATGGTATTCAAATGGAATGTTTCATATAGTAGTCAACAAGTGGGATGCGCGTATTGCATATTATCTTACTTCGGAAAATGGTATTGACGGATGGCAGCTTCATACCGGAGCGGCATATACTCCTGATCATGACTTTATAAGATATGAAGACGGAACGGTCAATAACTGGTATAAAGTAGAGCGTCCTAATGTATATATTGAAAATGATAATGTAAAGGCCATGATATTTTCCGTAATAGATACAATAAAAGACAATGACAAAGGCGGAGACGACCATGGAAGTAAGATTATAGTAGTACCATTTTCTTCAGAAAAACTGGAATATCTTGCAACTCATGAAGACCCTCTGGCAAACAGGCCGGGAGGAGAACCTGTTGCAGACACATCATTATTCACACGTAATTATAACGATAATTACGGAGACAGTCCATATATATACCTTCGGCGCGACAAAGATTACGATGAAGGATTGATTGGTGACGGTACATTTGACGAGAACGCTGATAACAAAATAGGACTTATAAAATATGACCTGTCAGAATGTACGGAAGGTTCAGGAGAGATTACCGAAGCTTATCTGTCGCTTGTCTATCTGAGTGAAAAAGATGAGGGCGATCCGTCAGCGCTATGGATTGTCGATGATGAATTTGTAAAAAACAAAAGAGAGCAGATAAAAGTAGTGCTTGCTTCATCTGACTGGGAAGAACTAAGCGTTACTGCAGATACAAGGCCGGATATGCTGTATGATCCGGACGACCCGAAATATGCGTTGTCAGATGTATTTATCCCTACGTCGGGCGGACTCAGCGAAGTAAAGATAGACGTTACAGAACTCGTAAAGGAATACATAAACAAGTATCCGGATGAGGAAATGATTTCATTTGGATTAAATGAGACTGCCGACGGATATGACATTAACATAGGAACAAAAGAAACAGGACTCGCATTTTCACCTAAACTGTCAATTGTAAGAGGAAGCAGGGAGATTCCTCCCGCATCTACGCCGGCAGCTGACAATCAGACACAGCCTGTTTTAAACAACAGCATCACAGATTCATATGCAAATGAACAGAAAGTTAAGGTGGCAAAACCTAAAATAAAATCAGTTGTAAGGAAGAAAAACGGAAAAGTAGTCATTAAATTTAAGGCTTCAGGTAAAGTGGACGGATATAAGGTTGTATACGGAACCGATAAGAAGCTGAAAAAGAAAACTAAGACGATAAATGTAAAAAAAGGTTCTGCAACCTTAAAAAATATAAAAAGCAAAAAGATTTATTATGTAAAGGTCAGGGCATATAAAATGGATTCCGCAGGAAAAAAGGTATACGGAAAATACTCTAAAACAAAGAGGATATAAATTTTTCCTTTACAACTTTATTTTCTCATGCTATTATATAAAAGGCTTTTTATATAAAGCTTATTTTTACTGTCACTTAGATTATGGACACTCCGACCATTTCCAGGTGATGGTGTATATTAAAAATTAGGAGGATATAAACAATGACGTCAAAAGAGAGAAAAGCAGAGATTATTAAGGAGTACGGCAAATCAGAAGGAGATACAGGTTCACCTGAAGTTCAGGTTGCGCTTCTTACTGAGAGAATCCGTAATCTTACAGAGCACCTTAAAATCAATCAGAAGGATCACCATTCAAGGCGTGGACTTCTTAAGATGGTAGGTCAGAGAAGAAACCTTTTAGAGTATCTCAAGAAGAATGATATCGACAGATACCGTGTACTCATTGAAAAGCTTGGATTACGTAAATAATTGTTTATAATGGAACTGCTGCATGATAAGATTATCATGCACAGTTCTTTTATACATTTATAACACAATGCAGGATAATTATTCCGAGACTTCTTCAAAGTATATTACCCTGATTTAGTGATATATTTTGAAGTGGTTTCGGCATATCCTGCAAATTTATTTATGAAAAGGAGAAAAGTTATGTACAAATCATTTACAATGGAACTTGCAGGAAGAACCCTTACTGTTGACGTTGGACGTGTGGCTGCACAGGCTAACGGTGCGGCGCTTATGCATTATGGCGATACGGTTGTGCTTTCTACTGCAACTGCTTCCGAAAAACCAAGGGAAGGCATTGATTTCTTCCCGCTTAGTGTTGAATATGAGGAAAAATTATATTCAGTTGGAAAGATTCCAGGAGGATTTATTAAGAGAGAAGGAAAGGCGTCTGAAAATGCAGTGCTTACATCACGTGTAATTGACAGACCTATGAGACCTCTGTTCCCGAAAGATTACAGAAACGATGTTACTCTCGATAACCTCGTGCTTTGCGTGGATCAGGACTGCAGCCCTGAGCTTACAGCTATGCTGGGTTCGGCTATTGCTACAGCAATATCGGATATTCCTTTTGACGGACCTACGGCGTCTACACAGGTGGGCATGGTAAACGGAGAACTTGTATTTAATCCTACAAGCGCGCAGAGAGAGATTTCAGACCTTGCGCTCACGGTTGCTTCTACCAGGGAAAAGGTTATCATGATTGAAGCGGGAGCTAATGAAATTCCTGAGGATAAAATGATTGAAGCAATATTTGCAGCGCATGAAGTCAATCAGAAAGTAATAGAGTTTATAGATACTATAGTTGCCGAATGTGGCAAGCCAAAACATGATTATGTCCATATTGATACGCCTGAAGACATGTATGACGATATGGTAGCATTTATTACTCCTGAAAAGATGGAGGAAGCTGTATTTACAGATGAAAAACAGGTAAGAGAAGAGAATATACGACAGATCAAGGAAAGCCTTGCAGAACGTTATGAAGAAGAACACCCTGACTGGGTTGAACTTATTGACGAGGCCGTATACAAATTCCAGAAGAAAACAGTACGTAAGATGATTCTTAAAGACCATAAACGTCCTGATGGAAGGCAGATTACGGAAATAAGGCCTCTTTCTGCAGAAATTGACGTACTTCCAAGAACACACGGCTCAGGTATGTTTAAGAGAGGCCAGACGCAGGTGCTTACCATTACTACACTCGGACCTCTTGCCGATATACAGAGGCTTGACGGTCTTGACCTTAATGAAACGACCAAGAGATATATGCATCATTATAACTTCCCTTCATACTCGGTTGGTGAAACCAAACCTTCAAGAGGACCGGGAAGACGTGAAATCGGACACGGAGCTCTTGCTGAGAGGGCGCTTGTACCTGTACTTCCAGATGAACAGGAATTCCCATATGCTATACGTACTGTATCTGAAGTACTTGAGTCAAACGGTTCAACATCACAGGGAAGTATATGTGCCTCAACATTATCACTTATGGCTGCCGGTGTTCCGATTAAAGCGCCAGTTGCCGGTATATCAGTAGGTCTTGTTACCGGCGAAACAGATGATGATTATATTATACTTACCGATATACAGGGACTTGAGGACTTCTTTGGAGATATGGACTTTAAGGTTGCAGGTACTCATAAAGGTATCACTGCTATACAGATGGATATTAAGATTCATGGTCTTACAAGAGAGATTATAGAGAAAGCCATAGCACGTACCAAAGAGGCAAGAACATACATTATTGACGAAGTGCTTACAAAGTGTATTGCTGAGCCAAGACCTGAAGTCGGACCTTATTCACCTAAGATTACACAGATTAAGATTGACCCTGCAAAGATTGGTGATGTTGTCGGACAGCGTGGAAAAACCATCAATGCCATTATTGACAGATGCGATGTTAAGATTGATATCGACGACGAAGGCTACGTATCAATCTGCGGTACAAACAAAGACGGACTTACTGAAGCTGCAAGGCTTATTGATATTATTGTATCTGACTTTGAAGAGGGACAGATTCTTGAAGGTATTGTTGTAAGCATTAAAGATTTTGGAGCATTCATAGAATTTGCACCGGGAAAAGAAGGCATGGTACACATATCAAAAATAGCCAACCACCGTGTAAATCATGTTGAAGATGAACTTACACTTGGCGATAAGGTTAAGGTTATCTGCCTTGGACAGGATAGAATGGGCCGCATGAGTTTCAGCATCAAAGACGTAAAATAATAAAATTATAAATTAATCTTCGCAATATGCGACTGTGTAATATCCAAATGATTTAACTGTAAATCCGGCATCTGTAAAGATGCCGGTATTTATTCCTGCATCTGTCAGATATACCTCATCCTTTGACAGATTATTCACGTCAAAATAGAAATTAAAACGTCCGAAGCTGCTTACGTCAAGATAAGGGCTTGGATAATTAGTGTACTGAACAGTATCTATATATTCATTAACATCCTGTTTACTGTAATATAATATACGCGCATAATTTGCGGACTGTGTTACGTTTATAATTTTTCCTTCATGGGAAACGGCTTCATTTACGGCATCTTCAAGTCCGTCACAGAAATATCCGGCAATTTCCTGCTTATACTCAGTAAAATAATAATTTTCAAACCTTATGAATAATATACTGTATATTACAAACGCAGCTATAAGGAGCTTCATATTAAGAAGTCTGCATATATACCATATTCCCGTAGCTGATATTATAATAACCGGAAGCCAGAGGCTGTTTACACGATTAATATTTACACTTATAAGTACTCCAAGAATCAGTCCGGCCAGAAGCTGGATTATTATAAATATATCATAGTGAAATTCTTTGCTCTTTATGCCGGCGGCAATCCTTTTTATATAATAAAATAATCCGACAAAAAAGAATGGAAGAGTACATTTATAGAATAATCCCGAATGTGCAGTGGAATTCCATGGAAGACCGTCTGTCTGTGTAAATATAATTTTACACAGATTATTAAAATTCTCCGGAATGTGTGCAAATGAAATTTCACTGTCGCGCATATATACAAGTTTTGGTATAGACATGAAAGGAAGTCTGATTTCATCTATATACCCCTTGTTTATCATAAGAAACAAAACCAAAGGCAGGGCAAAAACCAGAAGAATTACCGCAGAGATAACAGTTTCCTTACATATTTTAATCTTTTTATAAACAATACAGTATACAAGCTGAAGCAGAAGTATAAATGGGACAAAAGGCCATATAGTAGCATAGCAGTACAGGGAAAGGCCATACATAACAGCAGATAATATGAAATACTTTGCATTTTTCAGACCCCGTATGAAAAAATATAATCCAAAAACAAGAAATCCCGGCGCAAGGTTAGACTCAAGAGCCCATCGCGACATGAATATATGCCACGGAGCAACAGCCGTTAAAAACATACATGCAAGTGCTGCTTTTTCATCGATTATTTCTTTAACAATAAGATATATAACCCATATAGTAAGACAGGCAATAAGAAGCTGCGGTATTCTTATAACCCATGTTTTTAATCCGAATATGGCGATAAATGGAATCATAAGCATTGTTTCCAGTACATTCATTCCGCTGCCCCAGGTAGTCATATATACAGGAAATACATAGCCGCTGGAATCCTTTCCGAAATTAAGCAGCGAATACGCTTCATATCCTGCAAAAGCCTCATCCTGATTAATATCTCCGGGAACTGTTCCAAACTGCCATACCCTGGCGGCAATCCCCGAAAGCATAATAACTGCAAATATAATCTTCATTATTAATTTCTGATTATTTTCAAAAAACTTATCAAACCTGTTAATATATTTATTCATACATTTCACCCTATAAAAGAATAACATATTTTTACAGGCAAGTCACTAGCTTATTTTTCTTAAAAGCCTTTTGTAATAACAATAACTCATCGCAGTAACCATAAGCTGGCTTAGTAAAAGACCTATTAAATATCCGCTTATTCCCTGAACTGGAACCAGTTTTATTGTAAGGAGAATTCTTACGGTCAGCCCTATTATAGTAATAAAAAATGTGATATGTGTATATCCAAGCCCGTTAATTATACTTGTAAGCGTAGTTGCAGCAAACATAAAAGGACACAGGAATGCGAGTATTTCAATGAATAATCCAACAGCCTGGTTTTTAAACACGAAGCTTCCTATATCTCCGCCAAAGAAGAAAAACAGTATGGTAGACATGATGCCAAGTATTGTGCTGCTTACTATGCATACAGATGATATAGTTTTTATTCCCCTTTTTTGCGTATTTGCTTCTGATATTGCCGGAAGCAGAAGTACCGAAAGAGAATTGGTTATTGTAGATGGAAATAATATAAAAGGCATAGCCATTCCGGTAAGCACTCCATATACTCCGAGAGCCTTTTCAGGCTCCATGCCATACCTTTTTAACATAGCAGGTATCAGTACGCTTTCCATGCCGTGCAGCAATGCTACAAAAAGCCGGTTTGCGGTAAGCGGTATACTAAGTTTCAAAAGGGAAGACATTATACCGGCAGGCATATCCGCATTAACATATTCCAGGCCTGCTTTTTTTAAACGCCTGAAATATATAAGAATCATTATTACACTATATATCATTGAACAGC
Source organism: uncultured Lachnospiraceae bacterium (assembly GCA_947594855.1). Lineage (GTDB taxonomy): Bacteria > Bacillota > Clostridia > Lachnospirales > Lachnospiraceae > V9D3004. The sequence goes on along the minus strand of CANQEL010000012.1, from coordinate 8,554 downwards.
TTTCCCCAACTGCAATACCTGTGACGGCTGTAATACACATAAGCATTACATTTCCGTCTGATATACTTTGTGCAATTATATATACAAACGCAACCCGCGATATTTCTTCCAAAAGCTGTGAAACAGCAGGAACCGATGTTTTATGCATACCGTAATAACAACCGTTTATGCATGAGGACACTGCGCATACAGGAAAAGCAAACGAAAGCATCCTGAGCGCAGGAGCGCATCCTGCCTCTCCGAGAATATTTATCGAAATTATATCTGAAGCAAAATATATCAGGCATGACAAAACAACTGCAATACAGAATGAAAGCGATACCGCATACAGCATTATCCTTTTAATATACCGTATATTATTTTTGCCTGAAGCAACCATCTGTGATACAGATGTCTGTATACCTGCCGCAAATAAAGTAAAGCATATACTGAACACTGGAAACACAAGCTGGTATATACCAAGAGTACCTGCATCCAGTATATTTGACAGATATATTTTATATATAAAACCAATTACTTTTGTAATTAATCCCGTTATTGTAAGTATAAAAGTTCCTTTTATAAGGGTTTTGAACATAATTCTCACTTTTTCTTTCAGTTTGTAAATTATATGATAATAAATACTTTAAAATACTTTAAAATGGAAATAATATGTGTTAGAATTAGAAAGAGATTATACGTTTGCAAATTGTGGTGGAGATTTCATATGAGAAACCGAAAAAATTTTTTTACATATTTATGCTATATACTGTTTGTTTTATGTACATTAATTTATATTTCAGCATATACGGGCGTATTTGACAGCTTTAATACTGTTCAGGCAGTGTCAGGGGTTGTATTTGCTGCAGTTATTATGTTTATGACTGCATTTATATGCTATTTATTATCTGTAATTATGCACCGCCGTAAGATTCCGGAGAAGCTTAATTATCTCGACACTTCACATAAGCGTTATGAATATGTTATTGAAACGATTTTAATTGTTTTTATATTTCTTTCTGCCGCCGGTATCAGGGTATTTGGTAAATATCAGGGGATTTTTTCAAAGGATACCGATATTTTTAATGAAACATTTATCATTAATACCCTGTTTTTCCTTGCAGGCGCTATATTCATGTATTTTTCAATACGTTTTACCGGAGGAAGGTTTGCTGCATTAATCGGAACTGCTCTGATGTCATTCTGGCCTTCAGGCATTATGGCAGTATATCTTAATACTACTACAGAACTAATTACCAACATGGTATTATGGGGATTGTTTTTATGGTTTGTGCTATTTTTTAAAGGTTATAATAAAAAAGGTAAGAACAAAAAAATTATATATATTTGTATAATTCTTTTGGGAGCAGCATCAAATCTTGTTTTGCTTTCATCTGATTATGCATTTTTGTTTATATTATCAATATTTGCGTTTATGCTGTTCAGGTATTGGAAACCGGCGCTTTTGTATATACTTTTTGCATTGCCGTCATTGTGCCTGAAAATAATTGGCATAGTTACAGGCATACTTAATGGTAAAACTGATGAATTTTACGATTTGTTGGACTTCAATATAACAATATCTGATATAAACCTGCTAAAGTTCAGCCACTATTTCTTTGATTTGAATACATTGCTTTACCTGACTATTTACATATTTGCGCTTGTAACGGTAATTATACTGTTCAGGCAGTCAAAAAAGACTTTTCAGATATTTATGTTATATGCAGTTTTTGCATCATTTTTAGGTAAAGAGAATTTTATATATGTCATAAGTGTATATATATTCCTTGCGGCATATCTGGTTCAGCTGATGTACTCTTTTATGGTAAAAAGACGCTGCATTAAATACAGCCGCCAAATTCATAACGAGGACACAGCGGCCACATCAGAATATGAAGATGTAACAGAACCGGAGTCACCGGAAATGGTAGAGGATATAGCTGAGCCGGAACCACCGGAAACGGTAGAAGATATAGCTGAGCCGGAGCCACCTGAAATAGTAGAAGATATAGCAGAGCCGGAACCACCGGAAGATATGGAAACACCTGATACTGATATAAGCGATATTATTCCAAGAGCTGTTACAGAAAATGATTACAGAATAAACACAAATGAAGACTATAAACAGATAATACACAACGAAATCATTGAAATGATTGAACGAAGGAAACAAAGGCTTAATAAAAAATCAGGGGATAATAATACTGTTGATTAACGAGGAGGTATAAATATGGCAAAGATACTTTTTATGGTAGTACCATGTTACAATGAACAGGAGGTAATTACTGAAACGACAAACCGTCTTGCCCAAAAATACAAAGAACTTATAGAGGCAGGTAAAATAGCGCCGGAAAGTAAAGTTTTATATGTAAATGATGGTTCAAAAGATAATACCTGGAAAATGATAAAAGATATTCACAATAAGGATAAAACATTCCGCGGACTGTGCCTTTCAAGGAACAGAGGGCATCAGAATGCCGTGCTTGCCGGTCTTATGCAGGCAAAGGAGGAAGCTGATATGGTTATATCCATGGATGCAGATCTTCAGGATGACATTAACGCCATTGATGAAATGGTTGATAAATTTAACGAAGGCTACGACGTAGTATACGGCGTAAGGGATAAAAGAAAAACCGATACCTTTTTCAAAAGATTCACTGCGCAGGCATACTATAAACTGCTTTTAAAAATGGGTGTAGACATTGTATATAATCACGCTGATTTCAGGCTTATGAGTAAACGCGTACTCGACAACCTTGAAGATTATAAAGAGGTAAATCTGTTTTTACGCGGTCTGGTTCCTATGGTAGGTTTTCCTTCAACCAGTGTATATTATGAAAGACATGAAAGATTTGCAGGAGAGTCCAAATATCCTCTTAAAAAAATGCTTCATTTTGCCTTTGACGGTATAACTTCACTAAGCATTAAACCTATAAGGCTTATAACCACGCTTGGACTTATTATATTTATGCTGAGTATCGGAATACTGATATATTCCGTGGTAATGCATATACTGGGAAATACATTTGCAGGGTGGAGCAGTATTATGGTGTCTGTATGGGCTTTGGGCGGCCTGCAGATTTTATCCATAGGAATTATTGGTGAATATATTGGTAAAATATACCTTGAAACCAAATCACGGCCAAGATTTATTATTCAGGAATACCTCAATGATAATTAGACCATGTACAAACATTCTTAAAATATGTGCATATAATATTTTAAGTAATATTTTATGGGAATGGTGAATTTGAATGATTTATCTTGATAATGCAGCCACTACGCAAATGTATACTGAAGCTGTAGATGCCATGATTCCGTTTTATACAAAATGTTACTCCAATCCTTCAGAAATATATAATTTTGCATCTAAAAGCAGAAAAGCGGTTAATGACTCCAGAAAATGCATTGCAGAAATTATTAATGCAGAGCCTTCTGAAATATATTTTACATCAGGCGGAACCGAATCCGACAACTGGGCAATATTCGGCGCCTTAAACCTTATGAAAGACAGAGGCAGACACGTTATTACTACAAGCATAGAGCATCATGCCATACTGAATACATGCAGATATTATGAACGTCTGGGATGTGAAATAACTTATATAAAACCTGACAGCAATGGTATAATTAATGTACACGATATAGAAAAAGCCATCAGACCGGACACGGTACTTATATCTGTTATGATGGCAAATAACGAAATTGGAACAATTCAGCCCATAAAAGATATTGGCAAAATTGCATCAAAGCACAATATCCTTTTTCACACTGATGCTGTCCAGACATTCGGTCATTTGGATATTGATGTAAAAGATATGCACATAGATATGCTTAGCGCCAGCGCGCACAAATGCCATGGGCCTAAAGGTGTAGGATTTCTTTATATAAAAAACGGTATTGATATACCCGGTTTCCATCTCGGCGGCAAGCAGGAACGTACCCTCAGGGCCGGAACCGAAAATGTCGCCGGAATAGCAGGGTTTGGAACGGCCGCAAATATTATAAACCAAAGACTTGAATATAATACCGAATATATTACTAATTTAAGAAATTATTTCATAAACAGAGTTCTTAATGAAATAAAATATGTCCGCCTTAACGGAGATACGGTAAACCGGCTATGCGGAAATGCCAGTTTCTGTTTTGCATATCTTGACGGTGAAGCTATACAGATACAGCTCGATTTATACGATATATGCTGTTCAACCGGCTCAGCGTGCAACGCAGGGATAAAAGCCGTATCACATGTGCTTGAAGCCATACAGGTACCTGAAGAATATATTCATGGTTCCGTCAGATTTACAATATCAGAATTTAATACTATTGAGGAAATAGATTATACGGTTGATAAACTTAAAGATATAGTTGCAAAACTCAGGGGAATGTCATTAGAATACAAACTGCATCACAAATAACACCAAATGGCATTTTTATGGGGAGGAGTATAAATTTGAAAAAACATTTACTTAAGATTATGCCGGCATATTCATGGTTTATGCTGAGTATTATGGTATTATTTAACTGCATAACTTATTTTGGCACCCGCATTTTTACTACCGGTCTTAAACACTACAGCGTTATTTTACCTTTGGACAAAATGCTGCCGTTTATTCCGTTTTTTATTGTTTTTTATATATTGGCTTATGTTCAGTGGATTACGGGATATATTATAATCGGAAGACAGGAAAAACATATATGTATCCGTATATTTACGGGTGAATTAATAGCTAAAGCCATTGCTTTAATCTGCTTTGTCATATTTCCAACTACGATAGAAGGTTTCAGGCCGGAAGCAGCATCCCTTTACGGACATGGCATATGGCATGAACTTACCGCATATATTTATTCTCTTGACGCCCCGGATAATCTTTTTCCGTCTATACATTGCCTTGAAAGCTGGGTATGTTTAAGAGGAACTTTAAAAATCAAAAATGTACCGAAATGGTACGCCTGTTTGATGGTTATTATGACTTTGCTTGTATTTGCCTCTACTGTGCTTGTAAAACAACATGTGCTTATTGATATAGCAGGCGGGGTCATTGCAGTAGAGATTGGTATGTTGATTGCAAATAAGATTACAGCAAAAATTGATATAACGAAAGGTTTAACATGAAAAAAACAAAAATATGGGGCGTTATTTTTATTGTTCTTGCATTTTTGACTATATGGGCAGTCATAACCCAGAGCAGAAATTTTTCGCCTGAACAATTTAAAGATACACTGCTTGCTTCATCTGCAGGCTGGATGTTGGCGGCGGTAATCGCCATGTTTGGATACATCCTGTTTGAGGGAGCGGCAATCATATGCATTATTAAAGCGTTTGGATATAAGAAAAATTTAAGAAAAGGATTTTTATATTCTTCTGCAGATATTTATTTTTCTGCAATTACGCCATCAGCTTCAGGAGGGCAGCCTGCAAGCGCTTATTTTATGGTAAAAGATAATATACCGGGAGCGGTAGTTACTATATCTTTACTTATAAATCTGATTATGTACACGCTAGCGCTTCTTGTTACCGGCACCGCAGGATTTTTAATAAAACCGGATATATTTATGGGATTTAGCCTTCCGGGGAAAATCCTTATAACTGCCGGGTATATTATTTTATGTACACTTACAGCTATTTTTTATATGCTTATTGCCAAACCCCGTATTCTTGAAAAAATATGCAAATTTTTTTTGAAGGTTGGCGTAATATTACATTTAATAAAAAACATAGAAAAAAAGAAGAAAAAACTTTACAAAATAATGGAAGAATACAGACTGTGCGCTGATGTGATATATCAGAATAAAAGTATGTTTGTTAAAGCATTTTTTCTGAATCTGCTGCAGCGTCTGTCGCAAATTTCGGTAACGCTTTTTGTATATATGGCAACGGGCGGCGGGAAAGTACCTGCTTCAGATATATGGTTTACCCAGAGTTTTGTGACTATTGGCACTTACAGTATCCCTATTCCGGGAGGAATGGGTGTTGCCGATTATCTGCTTATTGATGGATTCGGGGCATTTTTTGATAAATCCACTGCAGTAAACCTGGAACTGATAAGCAGGGGTCTGTCGTTTTATGTATGCATGATTATAAGCGCGCTAACAGTATTTGCCGCGCTAATATTTACTATAAGGAAAAGGGAGTCAAAATGATTGGAATATTTGATTATACGGTATGGCTTACATATTTATCTTTAGGATTATCCATAATGGGTATTGTCGTTTCACTACAGCAGTCGGGACATCCTTATATAGGCATATTCTTTTTAATGGCATGCGGTCTTTGTGATGCATTTGACGGAAAAATAGCCAGAACCAAAAAGAACAGGACTGATTTTGAAAAGAAATACGGAATTCAGATAGACTCATTATCTGATCTTGTGGCATTTGGCGTGCTTCCTGCATGTATCGGAAACGCAATGATAAGAGTCTGTCCGACTATTTCTGAAATACCTGATTTTGGCGCAGGCCGCCATGGACTTCCACTGGAAATTGTATTGTATATCATACTTGTTTTATACACACTTACAACATTAATAAGACTTGCATGGTATAATGTTACGGAAGAAGAGCGTCAGAATACCGAAAGCGGCGCAAGGAAATATTTTACCGGCCTTCCGGTAACGTCGGCAGCGCTTGTTTTTCCAACAGTGCTTTTGCTTCAGTATATAATTCCAAAGGACATTACGCTTGTATATTTTGGCGTTATGTTTATAATGGCTTTATTGTACATATCTAAACTCAAAATCAAAAAACCTGAAAACAAGGCGCTTATCGTTATGATTTTAGTTGGTCTGGCTGAATTCATCATGCTCACAATCACACTTTGCAGAAAATAAGCAGGAAGGAATATATCTATGAGAGCCCCGGTAAAACCTGATAAAAGCAGTATAATGTTAGCTTTTTTATACCATAGTGTTTTTGGAAGGGTCATATTAAAGATACTTAGTTCCACAATATTTTCCGGAATCATTGGAAAATTTATGGATTCTCCTTTATCAAAAGTACTGATAAAAAAGTTTGTTAATAATTATAATATATCGTTAGACGAATGTGAATCGGTGGAATTCAGATGCTTTAATGATTTTTTCTGCAGAAAATTCCGTAAAAATGTAAGACCCGTTGACTATGATGATAAAGCTCTTATCTCGCCATGCGATGGATTTCTCAGTGCGTATAAAATAAGAAACGGCACGGTAATACCTGTAAAACAGAGCCATTTTTCAATGAAATCATTATTTGACGGTAATAAAATATATAAAGAATATGATGATGGAATATGTCTGGTATTCCGTTTATGCGTGAACAATTACCACAGATATTGTTATATTGACGGAGGAATTAAAGGCGATAATCATTTTATAAAAGGAAAACTGCATACAGTACGCCCTGTCGCGCTTGCAAAAATCCCGGTATTTACTGAAAACTGCAGGGAATATACAGTGATAAATACTAACAATTTCGGAAAAATTGTTCAGATGGAAGTCGGCGCCATGCTTGTCGGAAAGATAAAAAACTACCACGGCAGTCAGAAAATAAAAAGAGGGCAGGAAAAAGGCAGGTTTCTCTATGGAGGTTCTACAATAATTGTACTCCTTAAGAAAAATGCCGCGTCCGTTCCCAATATTGCTTTTTACGCAACAGAAAAAGGATATGAGATTCCCGTAAAACTTGGCGAGAAAATAGGCTCTAAACTAAACTGATAATTTCAGGTTTCCTTTTTTTATATACCGCATAATGTTTTATTCCAAGCGAGGAGAGAAGATTATAAGCTTCATTATACCCGTATGCTATATGCCCGGTGCAGTGGGCGTCTGAACCTATTGTAAAAAGTACGCCTCCAAGTTCCATATAACGTTTTATAATATCGCTGCACGGATTAGGAGACGACAGTCCTGACCTGTAGCCGTTTGTATTTATTTCAAGCGCTTTTCCCTCATATATAATCTTTTTTAATATACAATCTATAATATCTGCAGATTCCTTATATGAAAAATATTTATTTTTTGAAGGCGCATATCTTAAGATATAATCCAGATGTCCAACGGCGTCATAATTACCGCAGGACTGTATATTATCATATACACATTCAAAATATCTGTTTATTGCGGTTTTTTCAGAATAACCTTCCCAATATTCACTGTAATATGGATCTATATCATCTACAAGATGTGTAGAACCTATAACATAATCCCATTCATGCATGGACAGAATAGAATCATATTCATTTTTCAGTCCGGGTTTAAGCCCGGTTTCGATTCCGGCAAGAATATCAATATTATTACTGAATGTATTTTTTAATTCATTAAGCTGCTTCATATATTTTTCCGGTTCAAATATAAAATCCATATCATATTTATCAGGAAACTGCAAATCCATATGTTCAGTAAAGCATATTGTATCCAGGCCTTTATCTGTTGCCGCATGTATCATGTCAATCATCGGAGTATCTGAATCCGATGAAAATGAAGAGTGCAGATGACAGTCTGTTTTTATCATAATATTCCTCCTCGTATAATATCTTTTAGATACAGTAAATGTACCTTGATAACTTAATAAATTTTTGTTCAATAGGCTTAGT
>CANQEL010000011.1 GCA_947594855.1 uncultured Lachnospiraceae bacterium | reverse complement strand
ATTGTATAATAAAAACCTCTTTCCATAAATAATAATATATGATATACTACAAGCATTGAATTGTAGATTTTGACAAATTTATGACATATATCGGGAGATGTATTATGGATCAATATGTAATTAAGGGCGGAAAGCCGTTGGTCGGAGAGGTTGTTATAGGGGGAGCAAAAAATGCAGCACTGGGTATTTTGGCGGGAGCAGTTATGGCCGACGAACCAGTGCTTATTGAAAATCTGCCGGATGTCTGTGATGTAAATGTACTTCTTGATGCTATTTCAGGAATAGGCGCAATAGTAGACAGAATAGACAGGCATACTGTAAAGATAAACGGCAGAACTATTAAATCAGTATATGTGGATTATGAATATATTAAGAAAATCAGAGGCTCATACTACTTATTAGGGGCGCTGCTTGGTAAATATAAAGAAGCAAAAGTTGCACTTCCGGGAGGCTGTAATATAGGAAGCCGCCCTATAGACCAGCACAAAAAAGGTTTCGAGGCGCTGGGTGCCAAAGTAAAGATTGAGCAGGGTGGAATAATAAGTGCAAAAGCCGATTGTCTGAAAGGAAATCATATATACCTGGATGTAGTATCTGTTGGGGCGACAATTAATATTATGCTTGCCTCATGTCTTGCTGAAGAAACAACAATAATAGAGAATGCGGCAAAAGAACCGCATATTGTCGATGTGGCCAATTTCCTTAACAGTATGGGGGCTAATATTAAAGGAGCCGGTACTGACGTAATAAGGGTAAAAGGGGTTGGTAAGCTGCACGGAAGCACATATTCAATAATTCCTGACCAGATTGAAGCAGGTACGTTTATGCTTGCTGCAGCTGCTACAAAGGGCGATGTTCTTGTTAAAAATGTTATTCCAAAGCATCTTGATGCAATTTCTGCAAAGCTTGTTGAGATTGGATGTGAAGTAGAAGAGTTTGACGATTCGGTGCGTGTGGTTGCCAATAAAAGACTGGGGCATACCAATGTAAAGACGCTGCCGTATCCGGGATTTCCTACGGATATGCAGCCTCAGATAACAGCTCTGCTTGCGCTGTCTGATGGAACGAGTGTTATTACTGAAAGTATATTTGAAAACAGATTTAAATATGTAGCTGAACTTGCGAGAATGGGAGCAGATATTAAGGTAGAAGGCAATATGGCAGTCATTAACGGAGTGGATAACCTGATGGGTGCGGCGATAAGCGCTCCCGATTTGCGCGCAGGGGCAGCTCTTGTTTTGGCAGGACTTGTTGCAGAGGGATATACCATACTTGATCAGGTTACGTATATAGAAAGAGGATACGAACTGTTTGAAGAAAAGCTTACTGCGCTTGGCGCCAGTATAAAGAAAATAGATATAAATGATGAACGCGAGTTACAAAAATTTAAATTACAGGTGAGTTGACATTTAGGAAGGAGCTTATATAAATGGCAAAGGACAAGAAATTGGTTGAATCAGTTACGCCAATGAATGAAGATTTTGCAAAATGGTATACAGATGTTGTTAAAAATGCAGAACTTATAGAATATTCAGGAATTAAAGGCTGTATGATATTAAGGCCTAACGGATATGCAATATGGGAAAATATCCAGAAAGAATTAGACCGCCGTTTTAAAGAAACGGGTGTAGAAAATGTATATATGCCTATGTTCATACCGGAAAGCCTTCTTCAAAGGGAAAAAGACCATGTTGAGGGATTTGCGCCTGAGGTTGCATGGGTTACGCAGGGAGGTAATGAAGAACTTGCTGAGAGACTTTGCGTAAGACCGACATCCGAAACGCTTTTCTGTGATTTGTATTCAAATATTATACAGTCATATCGTGATTTGCCTAAAGTATATAATCAGTGGTGTTCTGTTGTCAGATGGGAAAAAACTACAAGGCCGTTCCTCAGAACAGCAGAATTTTTGTGGCAGGAGGGCCACACGGCTCATGCAACAGCAGAAGAAGCGGAAGAAAGAACAATTCAGATGCTTAATGTATATGCTGATTTTTGCAATGAGGTGCTTGCTATTCCTTTGCTTAAAGGAAGGAAAACCGATAAAGAAAAGTTTGCCGGCGCGCACGCAACATATACTATTGAGGCAATGATGCATGACGGTAAGGCGCTTCAGTCAGGCACAAGCCATAATTTTGGCGACGGTTTTGCAAAAGCGTTTGGAATACAGTATCTTGATAAAAATAATAAACTTTCATACGTACATCAGACTTCGTGGGGGCTGTCCACAAGGATTATCGGGGCAATAATTATGGTTCATGGAGATGACTTTGGACTTGTGCTTCCGCCAAGGATAGCGCCGACACAGGTAATGGTTATACCTATTGCAATGCAGAAGGAAGGAGTTCTTGATAAAGCTGAGGAACTTTATAATTCACTGTGTGAGGCAGGACTAAGGGCTAAACTTGATTCATCAGATAAAAGTCCGGGCTGGAAATTCTCAGAACAGGAGATACAGGGTATACCTGCGCGTATAGAGATTGGTCCTAAGGATATTGAAACAGGGCAGTGTGTAATTGTAAGAAGGGATAACAGAGAAAAAACTATAGTACCGATAGGTGAGGCTGCCGCCAGGCTTAAGGAGATACTGGAAAAAGAGCAGGAAGATATGTATAACCGCGCATATGAGCATTTACACAGCAGCCTTTATGAGGCAAAAGATTATGAAAGCTTCAAGGATATTATTGCGAACAAACCGGGATTTGTAAAGGCGATGTGGTGTGGTGATGAAGCATGTGAACTTAAAATAAAGGAAGACACGACTGCAACGTCAAGATGTATTCCGTTTGAACAGGAAAAAATCTCAGATACATGTATATGCTGTAATAAACCGGCAAAAGCCATGGTATATTGGGGAAAAGCATATTAACATTAATTATATGTGAATGGATAAAAATAAAACCTTCCAATACCATTTAAGGTAGAGGAAGGTTTTTAGTTCTATAAGTATTACTGATTATATTTTTTGAGTATATTCTGAATACGTTCCGTAGGGTTAAGAAGGTCGCTTATAGATGAATCGTGGTTCAGGGTGTCTATAAGCAGTGCAATGTATTTGCTCATATCTACATTAATATAATACTCTTTATTAAGAAGTTCTTCTGTCTGATATATGAGATTGGTAGTCATTATACGGTATATAAGTCCGCTCTCATATGCCTCGTCAAATTTTTTAAGTCCGTTTGTAAACATTCCGAATGTAGCTGCAATGAAAATACGGTTTGCCTTTCTTCTTTTCAGTTCAGTAGCTACATCAATAACGCTTTCGCCGGAGGAAATCATATCGTCAATAATAACGACGTCTTTTCCCTCTACGTCTGCTCCGAGAAATTCATGCGCGACAATAGGATTGCGGCCGTTTATAATGGTTGAGTAATCCCTCCGCTTATAAAACATACCTACGTCGATTCCAAGAACGTTTGCAAAATATACGGCGCGGCCCATGGCGCCTTCGTCAGGACTTATTATCATCATATTCCCCGGATTAATTGAAAGATTAGGGACATTTCTTAACATTGCTTTTATAAACTGGTAAGTAGGCTGTACGGTTTCAAAACTTTTTAATGGTATTGCATTCTGTACGCGCGGGTCATGTGCGTCAAAAGTAATTATGCTTTCGACACCCATATCAGTAAGTTCCTGAAGTGCAAGCGCACAGTCAAGGGATTCCCTATCGCTTCTCTTATGCTGCCTGCTTTCATACAGAAAAGGCATTATAACAGTAATTCTTCGCGCTTTGCCGCCTACTGCTGCAATAATTCGTTTAAGGTCCTGATAGTGGTCGTCAGGCGACATATGATTTTTAAAACCGCATACAGAGTAAGTAAGGCTGTAGTTACATACGTCAACAAGTATATACAAATCCATGCCTCGTACAGATTCTTTAACTATTCCTTTTGCTTCGCCCGAACCAAACCTGGGGCATACACAGTCAATCATATAAGAATCTTTTTTGTAACCTGAGAAAGCTATGGTTGCATGCTGTTCCTCGTGGTCAGCGCGCCATTTGATGATATAATCATCAACCTTCTTGCCTATTTTACGGCTGCTTTCAAGAGCTATAAGACCAAGCTCGCCATATGGTATTTTTTCGGTAAAAGGTTCATTTGAATCCATGGTTATCCTCCGCTTTAATCAAAATTGAACTTGTTACTAATCAGATAATGCTTTCAATATTCTGATGTCGTCTCCGGTAATTTTAACCAGACGGTAATACCCCGTTAATCTTGAAAAGATTCTTTCACTATAATTGCTATTTATGTCATCAAAAGATAAGTTTGTAGAAATAATAGTTGAAAGTCTGCCTGTTATTCTCTGCTGTATACATGTAAACAGCTGTGTCTCGGTAAATTTGTTAATCATTTCTGTTCCAAGGTCATCTATAATAAGCAGATCGCATGTATGAAGCATAGATAAGATGCCTGAAGTGATATTATCAAGCTCCTCCTGATGAAATACCTTCGTCTCAAGAATATCAAAGAGCTGGTACGAAGTCAAGTAAATAACGGATTTATCTCTGTCTAAAAGTTCTTTTGCAATACAATGGGATAAAAATGTTTTGCCTACACCTGTAGGGCCATATATCAGAAGATTTTCATAAGAATCATCAAAATTCTCTATAAACATACGGCATATGTTAAGTACCTTTTTAATATTGTCACGCGGCGTCATATCATTTGCGGTACATATGTAGTCATCAGGATAATACTCTATATTAAAATTGGAGAAATTATCGCTTTCTGTTATCTGCTTAAGGTTTGACTGGTCGTAAAGCATATTAAGCAGTTCCTTTTTAAAGCAGTGACAGCGTTTGGAACCTATAAACCCCGTGTCTTTACAATCCGGGCACGTATATATCCGGTCAAGATAGTTTTCGGGATAACCGTGTTCCAGAAGAAGCTGTTTCCTCTTTTCTTCAGCCTGCCTGATAAGCGCGCGGGTATTAATTACGGCATCATGGTTTCCAGATATTATGGAATTAAGCTGTGAGCCGGAAATATCAGCAATAGATGTTTTTATATCCTCAAATCCCGGTATTGCCTGACAGACTTCACGGTAACGTTCATTCTGTATATGCCGGTTTGCAGTGCGGCGTTCATCATATATTCTTGTGATTGCATCGAAATGGTATCTGTCTGTCATTATTATCCTCCGGGTTACTTGTTTAAAAGCTGTTCAAGCGTAGTGTAATCAGTTTTTGAATAGTTACGCTGTGTATATGAGTTAAATGAATTCTTTTTTGAAGATGGAACGTTTTTCCGGGGCTCTTTTTTGTCTTTGGAAACATGCGCCAAATCAGCCTCTTTAATCTCATTTAGTGTATGTATACCGGCTTTGTGCCACTTTTCAAGTATGCCGTTAGCATATTTAAAGCTTGGCTCATTTATTGCCAGAATGGTACGGTTGCATGCTTCAAGTATTACGTCGTTGCCAAAGCCCATTGAGAGCCAGGAATCTATATAATCCTTCTGGGCAGGTGCGGGAGCCTGGGAAAGACCAAAAGCTTTCATAACACTCATGTAATCCGATTCAAACCGTGTTGAATACTGCATCGCTTTTTCAACTGTATCCACGCCGTCTTTAGCCCAGTTAATGGCTACAGCCTGAATATATTTGCTGCTTTTCTTGCCATGGCTTATACAGTATTCATATAAATACAATATAAGCTCAGGAGAAAATCTGAGATTATCGTATAGAAATACAACAAGCTCAACATCTGAAGGTGAAAGAGGCTGTTCCATATATTTTTCAATTATATTAATAGTCCATGAGAAATCAGGTTCAGCAGCAACCTCAGCAATTTCTGACATTGTGTAGGTACGGCTGTACTTGTCCTTCTTTATGGTTTTACGAACAGGTTCTATAATTACATTAATATTATCTGAAGCGCTTTTTGCAGCAGGCCTCGTAACGGTAATATCACGTATGGTTCCGCTGCTGTCTTTGCATATTTTAAGAAGACCGCACTTTTCCCAGTATTTCAGCGCCCTTAAAATATCTTTTTCCGTAAGCTCAAGACTGTCTGCCATATTTGAAATTGAAATGTCCTTGCAGTTGTCCGAAAGTTTGCGCATGATAAGCAGGTATACTTTAACATACGAGCCGTTTGCGTATGGCATATATTCGTCTATAAATGTGTTGTTAATACATGTATAAGCTATATCATCATTATTGTGTAAAACAATATTATTCATTAATAATTCCTCCCATAAGTAAATCACAGGAAGATTATAGCACATGAATTTTTACTTGAAAATAGTGCATAACTTGTACCAAATCGGTAGAATATCCGGGGTTAATACCGTGGATATTTTGATGAAAAATCTTCAAAATCCTATAAATAGGACATGCTTTCAATAACAGGTTATCCACGTGTTATTCAAATGTTAATAAAATATAAATCTGATGACAACGTGGATAACTACATTTTAAGGAGCTGTTCTCCAATATTTACTACATCTCCGGCGCCCATGGTTATTAACATATCACCGTTAATACAATTTTCTAAAATAAAATTTTTAATATCGTCAAAAGATGAAATATATGTTGCATCTGAACCTGCTGACAAAAGTTCATTCAGAAGATTTTTTGAGGATATGTCTCCCGGATCTTTTTCCCTTGCTGCATATATATCCGTTACAATAACTTTGTCTGCGATGGACAGTGCCTGTGCAAAATCCTTAAGAAATGCTTTTGTTCTTGTGTAGGTATGCGGCTGGAATATGCACCACATTCTGTTATGCGGATGATTCTTTGCTGCCTCAAGGGTTGCCTTGATTTCGGATGGGTGATGCGCATAGTCATCAAAAATATCAATGCCGCGTACACTGCCTTTATACTGAAAACGTCTGTCTGCACCTTTAAAGCTTAAGAGCCCCTGTTTAATATCATGAATTGAAATGCCCTGTTCATAAGCTACGCAAAGTGCGGCAAGGCAGTTGCATATATTATATTTTCCTATAACGTTAAGTTTAAAGGATTCTGAATAATTGCCATGTAAATAAAGATCAAATGAACCATAACCCTCATCATCAAAGCTTATATTATCAGCATAAAAATCAGCATTTTTATCGTCTGTGCTGAATGTGACTATTTTGCATTTAAGGCCGGCTGTTATTTCCTTATAGTTATCAATTGAACTGTTAATAGCCAGAAGACCGTTATCAGGTAAAAGCTCTGCAAAGGATTTAAAAGATTCACGAATCTGCTTAATGCCGTCAAAATAATCAAGATGGTCTTCCTCGATATTCAGAATAATTGCCGTTGTAGGGAAAAAATGAAGAAAACTGTCAGTATATTCGCATGCTTCCATAATCCAGTTTTGTGAATTGCCTATCCTTATATTGCCGTTTATTATATCAAGAATCCCGCCTACGGATATTGTAGGGTCTTTATCCGCCTCGATAAAAATATGTGTGAGCATAGATGTAGTAGTAGTTTTGCCGTGTGTTCCTGATACTGCGATTGCATTTGAATAATTTTTCATAATCTGTCCTATCATTTCAGCGCGGACCATAACAGGAAGATTACGCCTTACTGCTTCAACATATTCAGGATTATCTTCAGATATTGCCGCAGTATAAACTACGAGTTCGGTATCATCAGGAATATTTGAAGCTCTTTGTCCATAAAATATTTGTATGCCGAGAGATTCAAGATGAGCCGTTATCGCACTTTTATGTGAATCTGATCCCGTTATGCGAAAACCCTTGCTTGTAAGAAGTTCCGCAAATCCGCTCATACTTATGCCGCCAATACCTATAAAATGCATGTTTACAGGTTTGTCAAAATTTATGTGGTACACAACAGAACACCGCCTTACTATGGTTTATATTATTTCTATTATGTAAGATATTATAATGGTGTGATTAATAAAATACAAATGATATTTCCTTAAAAAAATAGCAAGAATATCTTTACATTTACAATAACATGTTTTATAATTAATTAACAAAATAACTGTAATGGGGGTGACACGTTGATAAAGAAAGAAATGATAGCTATGCTTCTTGCGGGTGGACAAGGATCAAGACTTGGTGTGCTTACCGCGAATGTTGCTAAACCTGCAGTGTCATTCGGGGGTAAGTACAGGATTATTGATTTTCCTTTAAGTAACTGTATCAATTCAGGAGTTGATACAGTCGGAGTGCTTACACAATATCAGCCTCTCAGGCTTAATACCCATATTGGTATAGGACTTCCATGGGATCTTGATAAAAATATAGGAGGAATTTCAATTCTTCCACCGTATGAAAAGAGTACGAACAGTGAGTGGTATACCGGAACCGCAAACGCAATATACCAGAATCTTGCTTACATGGAGCAGTATAATCCTGAGTATGTTTTAATACTTGGCGGCGACCACATATACAAGATGGATTATGAGGTTATGCTTAACTATCATAAAGCTAACAATGCAGACATAACCCTTGCATGTATACCTGTTCCGATGGAGGAAGCAAGCAGGTTTGGCGTGGTAATTACCAATGAAGAAAATCAGATATTGGAATTTGAAGAAAAACCTGAGCATCCGAGAAGCAATCTTGCATCTATGGGAATATATATATTCTCGTGGAAAATATTAAAAGATGCTCTTATAAAACTCAGGGAACAGCCGGCGTGTGATTTTGGCAAACATATTATTCCTTATTGCCATGAAAAAGGCGACAGGGTGTTTGCATATGAGTATAACGGTTACTGGAAGGATGTAGGAACTCTGGCTTCATACTGGGAAGCAAATATGGAGCTTATAGATTTGGTGCCTATATTTAACCTGTACGAGAAGTTCTGGAAAATATATACCAAAAGTGATATGACCCCACCGCAGTATATATCGGAAAATGCAGTATGCGATACGGCAATCCTGGGCGAAGCATGTGAGATATACGGAAGCATCCGTAATTCAGTTATAGGCTCAGGGGTTATAATTGAGGAAGGTGCAGAAGTTACCAATTCAATTATAATGAATGGTTCGGTTATAGGAAAGAATACTGTAATTGATAAGGCAATTATAGCTGAAAATGTTGTTATAGGTTCAGACTGTGTTATTGGTGAAGGTGAAGAGGTTCCTAATAAGCTTAGACCTGATATATATGCATTCGGACTGGTTGCAATAGGTGAAGACAGCGTTATACCATCAGGAGTGACAATAGGAAAGAATACAGCAATTTCGGGAATAACCGAAGAGGCCGATTATCCTTCAGGACATCTTGCAAGTGGAGAGAATATCATGAAGGCAGGTGAACTGTTATGAGAGCTATAGGTATAGTGTTAGCAGGCGGAAAAAGCAACAGAATGAGAGAACTGGTACAGAAGAGGGCAGTATCGGCAATGCCGATAGCGGGAAGTTACAGATGTATTGATTTTGTACTTAGTAATATGTCACATTCACATATTCAGAAGGTTGCAGTAATTACACAATATAATTCAAGGTCGCTTAATGAACATCTGAATTCCTCCAAATGGTGGGATTTTGGAAGAAAACAGGGAGGCCTGTATCTTCTGACGCCTACGATAACGCCTGATAATGGTAACTGGTACAGGGGAACTGCAGATTCTCTTGCAAGGAATCTTGATTTTATCAAGGAAAGCCATGAACCGTATGTAGTCATTGCATCAGGCGACTGCGTATACAAACTGGATTACAATAAGGTACTTGAATACCACATTAATAAGCAGGCAGATATTACCGTGGTTACAAAAACCCTGGATGACAGCGATGAAGCAAACCGATTCGGTGTTGTTAAGACAGATGATGACGGCAGGGTGGTTTCATTTGAAGAAAAGCCTGTAAAGACAACAAACAAAACCGTATCGACAGGAGTGTATGTAATAAGGAGAAGGCTTCTTATAGAACTTATTGAAAATGCAGATGATGAAGAGAGATACGATTTTGTAAGGGATATTATAATAAGATATATGTCCATTAAAAAAATATTTGCATATGAAATGGATTCATATTGGAGTAATATAGCTACCGTTGAATCATATTTCAATACTAATATGGATTTCCTTAAAAGAGATATAAGAGACTATTTCTTTAAAGAATATCCGGATATATATTCCAAAATTGAGGACCTGCCGCCGGCAAAATATAATGGAGGCTCGCATGTGGAAAACAGCCTTGTATCAAACGGCTGTATAATTAACGGCAGGGTAGTTAATTCAGTTCTGTGCAAGGAAGTCTATGTAGGCAATAACTGTACAATTAAGAATTCAATTATACTTAATGATGTATACATTGAAGATAATGCATATATTGAAAACTGCATTATAGAAAGTAAGGATACAATAAGGGCGAATTCTACTTACATTGGAGATGCAGATAAAGTAAAAATTGTGATGGAACACAATGACAGATATGTATTATAGAGCACAAATCTGCACGCATATATGAGGAGGAGCAAATATGAATATCACAGACACAAGGGTGAGAGTTTTGAAAAGAGACAGCAGGCTTAGAGCTGTTGCTTCAGTAACCATTGACAACGTATTGGTTATACATGACATTAAGGTCATAGAAGGAGACAAGGGTTGGTTTATTGCAATGCCGAGCCGCCAGACTGCAGATGGTGAATATAGAGATATAGTTCATCCGCTTAATACTGAAACAAGACAGGAACTTCAGGAAATTATTCTTGCAGAGTACAGGGCGGCAGTTGAGGCCGAAGGTAATGTATAATAGAGGTGGATATGGATTTAGGAATACAGGGAAAAGCCTGTAGTACTGTAAATGAGGGAAATACCGCTTTAGCAGTAAAAAGTGGTGGATTGAATGTATTTGCGACACCTTCCGTAGCGGCATTAATGGAAGAGGCATGTTACGAGAGTATCGGCAACCTGCTTGACGAGGATCAGACCACCGTAGGTGTAAGCATAAGTGTAAAGCATATTGCTGCAACAAAGATAGGTAAAAAGGTTTACGCAGACAGTGTTCTTACCCACGTTGAGGGCAACCGCCTTACATTTGAAGTTACGGCATATGATGAAGATAAAAAAATTGCATTCGGAACTCATGAGAGAGTGATCGTAGACACCGAAAGTTTTTTAAACAGATTAAATTAAATTATTATTATTAAAAATTTTTTGTAGATATCGTCCTTTTGTTATAAATAGAAGCAGATTCCATATGGAATCTGCTTCTATTTACTGTAAAGGATTATTGTTCCATCTGTTTTCCAAGAAAACATGAAGCCGAGGCAGCTAAAAGCTGCTCCACATCATTCATTTTAGTATTGTCATCTTTACTAAGTATACATACTGAGCCGATTACATCTCCTTCACTTATAATCGGGCTGATTGTTTCATAACTGAAAGTTTCGCCCTCTGTTATGGTACAGTAGTTAGAAGAGTGCTCATCCGCTATAATATTTTCACGTGACTCCATTGCATGTTCAAGATCATGGTGTACAGGTTTTGAAATAAGGTCTTTTCTGCCGCCTGCAATGGCTATAATCTGGTCTCTGTCGGTTATACATGCAATATGTCCCGAAGTCTGGGACAGAGCTTCTGCATAATGCTTTGCAAATTCGCTTAGTTCACCTATGGGGGAATATTTCTGAAGAATTATTTCTCCTTCCCTATCTGTAAATATTTCGAGAGGGTCTCCTTCACGAATTCTTAAGGTTCTCCTTATCTCTTTTGGGATAACGACACGTCCAAGGTCGTCAATACGTCTTACAATACCGGTTGCTTTCATAAAACATGTTCCTCCAATTTAAAGTAATTAATTTTGATACAACTATTATTTGTCAAAACAGGGAATGTATACGCGTATTGAAAAAAAACTGAAAAAAAAGTGCTTTATTAACGTTTTTAACAGTAAATTAGTATAAAAACCTTGACAAATGACATAATAAAAGTTATAAATAAAATTGTAAGGTTATTACATAGTAATAATAACAAGTATTTTTATCGATTGAGGAGGAGTATTTTCATGAACAAAACAGAATTAGTAGCTGCTATTGCTGCGCAGACAGAATTGTCAAAGAAGGATGCTGAGAAAGCATTAAAAGCATTTATTGATGTTGTAACTGATGAGTTAAAAAAGGGTGAGAAAATTCAGTTGGTTGGTTTCGGAACATTTGAAGTTGCTGAAAGAGCAGCAAGAGAAGGAAGGAACCCTCTTACGGGTGCAGCCATGAAGATACCTGCATCAAAGGCTCCTAAATTTAAAGCAGGAAAAGCTCTTAAGGATGCAGTAAACTAATAGTTTGTAAGACAAGGTAAAAATGCGTAAGGACTGTTTGTTAGAACAGTCCTTATTTTATCAGTAAAAATATATAAAATAAATTTTATGGAGTATGGTCATGAGATTAGATAAATATCTTAAAGTATCGAGACTTATAAAAAGAAGGCCTGTTGCAAATGAAGCATGTGACGCAGGAAGAGTGATTGTAAATGGGAACGTTGCAAAAGCATCGTTAAATGTCAGGCCGGGCGATATAATAGAAATTAACTTTGGTAATAAAAATGTCAGGGTAGAGGTTCTATCTGTGCAGGAAACATACAATAAAGAAGAGGCAAAAGAATTGTTCAGATATCTGTAATATTTTTCTGCTCATAAGAATATTATTATAATGTTATTATGAGCAGGAGGGTTTAGCATTGGAAGATAAGCCTAAAAGTATGAATACTCACAGGCTTCAGATAAATGACAGAGGCGAGACAGTTATAACAGGTGTTACAGATGTGCTTTCATTTGATGCAAAGGAAGTTATGCTTGAAACTGTCCAGGGCTCATTGCTGATATGCGGTACGGAGCTTCATGTAAGCCGCCTGACGCTTGAGAAGGGCGAAGTTAATATAGATGGAAGGGTTGATAGCGCATCCTACTCGGATAAGTCGGATACAAAATCAGCCGGTTCTTTATTAGGCAGGCTTTTCAGATGATAACAGGACAGCTTCTGTATGTGACCGCGGCATTTGTATCCGGGATAGCGATTATGTTTGCATATGATGTGCTTTTAATACTTAGGGAAGTGGTAAAGCTTAATCTGGCGTTTATTATACTGGAAGATATTTTGTTTTGGATAAGCGCCGCATTTGCTGAGTTTTATGTTATTTACCGCTTTAATGAGGGAAGGATACGTCTGTATGCAATGCTTTCTTTATTCCTTGGAATGATTGTGCTGCAATGTCTGATTGGAAGGCGTATGGTAAAAAAAGTAACTTTTTTCATTAAATTGTTAAAAAAGTACTTGAAAAATCTAATCGAGCATTGTAGAATGAAATTATCTAAACACAGAGACTAGCTGTGTATTTATGGGGGATATATATGCGTATAAGAAAAGGACACAGAAAAAAATCTGGAATGTCCATAATAGTTATTACCGTATTGGTTATGTTTACTATAATTACATATAAGAAAATAGATTTGGACAACAGGTGCAGCCTTCTCAAAGAAGAAAAAGCACAGTATGAAAAACAGCTTGATAAACTGAACGAGGAGAAAGATAGCCTGGAGTCGTATAAGGAATATGTATATTCCGATGATAACATAGAGAGAATAGCCAGAGAAAGGCTGGGGCTGGTATATCCGGATGAAATAGTATTTGAAGCAGAGGACGATTGATATAATCGTCCTTTTTTGTCGCAATATGTAAATGATTTTTTTGGGGACATGACGTCTTTCTACAAATCTTTTTTTTGGCACTCTATATACTGTTATCGCATATTGGTGCAGAAAAGAGGGATATGTGTGAAGACAGGCAGAGTAAATACAAGACTTTTAACGGAATGTATAATAAGTTTTTTTATCGGAAGGGTTATACTTTTTTCTATGAGCGTGCCTGCGGAGGCAGTATTTGTAATTGCGCTTACAGGTAAAAAAAGAAGGAATCCGGTCATCGCCGCGGTATTTGCAGGTATGGTTACCTCCTATATAATGCCGCTTTCGCTGCAGGGCGGCGGAAATATTATTAAATACAGTCTTGTTTTCGCCAGTGTGATAATTATTGAGCGTCTTGCATATGTAAAAAAGACGTATATGGGATTTAGAAGTATTACATATCTTACGTCGGGTGTAAGCACGTTGCTTGGAATAAGCGGAGGTATGTTTGATACTTATGAAAATATCTGTTTTTCTTTAGGCGAGGGTATTCTTATAATAGTATTTGCAAATCTTTTGTATAAAGGAATGTATCTTATAAGATATGGCAGAATCAGTCAGGCTCTTTCCAATGAACAGCTTATCAGCGTTGTGCTTATGCTTTCATTAGCAATAAACGGGATGCCGGAGGCCGTTTATGATGTCCTTTCAATAAGAGAATGTGGAATGTTCATGCTTGTGTTATGTATGGCATATAAATATGGGGCGTCTGCCGGGGCAATTGCCGGCGCTGCAGCAGGGATTGCAGCCGGCGCATATGGAGATAACATCGCGCTTGTCGGGCTGTATTGTATTGTAGGAATTGCAGCCGGAATAGTGTGCGATATGGGTAAACTTGCAAGTATTGTTGTATTTACCGCGTCGGGAATTGCAGCCGGACTTTTATATCCGTCGGAATTGTGGAATGTATGGGAGCTTAAAGCATTTCTATCGGCGGCGGCAGGCTTTATATTTATTCCCAAAACCATTCTTACAGTAAACGATTCGGAGAATGAGGAGGACAATGTCCTTGTAAAAAATAATGTAAGGCAGGAAATGAGTGTTAAACTTCTGGAATTTGCGGGTGCGTTTGAGAATCTGGGAGAAACATTTGCAAAGCATGGAGAGGAAAGACCCGTTATTAATACTATGAGCGTTGGCAGGATATTTAACGAGCTTACCGGAAGTGTATGCGGAGCGTGCAGCAATTGCCATTATTGCTGGGAACAGAAATATTATGATACATACCACGAAACGATAAAAATGCTGGGAAGCGCTGAAAAAGGCGGAAGAATAAGCAGGGCGGATGTATCTGTGGATTTTGCGGCGAGATGTATGCACTTCGATGATTTTATGAGAGAAACTAATAAGCAGCTTGAAATAATGAGAATAAGCGAAGGATGGATAAACAGATTTGCACAAAACAGAAGTCTTATTGCAGAACAGATGAAAGAGATATCAAAGCTTATCGGCGAGCTTGAAAAGGATATATCTGCGACGAAAAGGAAAGCGCTTAAGGAAGAAGAGGAAATACTTGCGCTGCTGCGCTCATATGGAATAAAGGTAAAGAAACTGCTGGTACTTGAAAAACGGGATAACAGGACAGAAATCTGCATAACTGCCAAGGCCGGCGGCAATATATGCATGACGTCAAGGGAAATGGCAGATATTATATCCGGAGTAATGAAGAAGAGGTGGCGGGCATATGAAAACGTAGGATGCGTTATACCGAAAGAGTATAAAGAGCTTGTATTTGTGGAAGACGTAAGATACAGGCTGCTTACAGGGGTTGCGCGGATTTCAAAAAATGGTGAAATGGTTTCGGGCGATAATTATTCGGTGCTTACACTGCCTAACGGCAGGGTTGTTATGACTATTACTGATGGCATGGGAAGCGGAATGTCGGCATATGACGAGAGCGAGACAGTGATAGAAATGATAGAGCAGCTTATAGAGGCGGGATTTACTGAAAGCATGGCATTAAGGTTCGTGAATTCAACGCTTGTATTTTCACATGATGAAGAGAATTTTTCTACGGCAGATATATGCGTCATAGATTTGAATAATGGAATGTGCGAGTGTATAAAGTGTGGGGCGGCAGCCACATATATAAAGAAGAAAAATGAAGTGAGGATAATTCATGCGGATACAATGCCGATAGGGATACTGCCGGAGGCAAAACCTGAAAGCAGCCGTTGCAGGCTGGCTAGTGGAGATATGGTTATAATGCTCAGCGACGGAGTAATTGACAGTATGCCTGGCGGCGAGCCGGAAAGTGTTATTAAAAATATAATAGAAATATGCAGGACAAGCAATCCGCAGGAAATGGCAGAAATGATTCTGAAGGAGGCACAAAAAGGTAAGCCTAAGGGAGCCGTTGATGATATGAGTGTTCTTGTTGCCGGATTATGGTATAAGGTATAGAATTAATTACAGGGATATGTTATATTTACATAGAAATACCAAAGAAGGAGAGCCTGTAATGGACATGTTTGCCGATAAAGTCAGGACATTTATAGAAGAAAATAATTTAATCTCCGCCGGTGATAAGATAATCATAGGTCTCTCAGGAGGTGCCGACTCGGTATGCCTTTTTCGCATACTTGAATATCTGAAGCATGAATACAGGCTTTCGTTGTATGCAGTACATGTAAACCATGGGATAAGGAAAGATGACGCGGTAGCCGACGAGAGGTTTGCAGAGGAACTTGCGGGGAAATATAATATACCGTTTAAGGGCTATTGCTGCTCCGTAAAACAAATTGCAAAAGATATGGATATGACTGTTGAAGAGGCAGGCAGGCATATAAGATATAAGGTATTTGAGGAAGAAAGGTTGGCACTGGGCGCAGATAAAATTGCAGTAGCGCATCACAAAAATGACCAGGTGGAAACGATTCTTTTCAGAATGTGCAGGGGAACAGGAATAAAAGGTCTTTTAGGCATGGATGCAAAAAGGGATAATATTATAAGGCCCCTTATGTGCCTTGAAAGAAATGAGATTATTGAATATCTTAAAAATATAGGACAGGATTACAGAGAAGATATAACCAACAGAAGTACGGATTATGACAGAAACCGTATCAGGATTAATGTAATTCCTGAACTGGAATCTATTAATTCAGGCGCGGTGGCGCATATAGACGCGCTGGCGCACAATCTCAGGCAGGTATATGAATGGCTTGATGCTGAAACAGACAGGCTGTATAAGGAATATGTAGAAGAAGGAGAAGGATTTGCCCGCGTATCCTGTGATGCAGTGCTGAAAATCCATGAGGCAGGGGCAAGAGAGCTTATAAGAAGAATGATATGCGCAAATTCGGACAGTCTTAAGGATATTACTACGTATCATATAGATTCGGTAATGCAACTGGCGTCAATGGAAACGGGGAAAAGGATAAGCCTTCCTTATGGACTGTGTGCTGAGAAGGAATATAATATTTTAATAATAAAAAAAGACGGCGAATGTCCGGAAGATAAGAACGATAAGGATTTTGAATATATTATATACAAAGAAGATTTGGCAGATAATCCTGCAAGTATCCGGCTTGATAACATATATCTTCCGGAAGAGAAAATATTACGCGAAAGTTTAAGCATAAATTTATCTGTAAAAAATTATAATTCAGATACTATGGATATTCCTAAAAATAATTGTACAAAATGGTTTGATTATGATAAAATCAAGAGTAAACTGAGTATACGGCGCCCATGTGAAAATGATTATTTTACTCTTTGCCGGGGAGGAACCAAGAAGCTTAAAAGGCATATGATTGATTGCAGGATTCCCAGGCAATATCGCATGAGTGTTGCGCTGGTAGCGGAAGACAGCCGTATTTTGTCTGTTATTGGAGGACGCGCCGGTGAGAACTATTATGTTGATGACAATACGAAAACGGTACTTGAGATAAGTTTTGAATAATATGCAGAAAAGAGGATGTTATGAAAGAAACGGTAGAAATATTTATTTCAGAAGCGGAACTTAAGACACGTATTGATGAATTGGCGTTTAAGATTAATAATGATTATAAGGGAGAGACTTTGCATATAATATGTATTCTTAAGGGAAGTATATTTTTTACATGTGAACTTGCCAAGAGGCTTACGGTTCCGGTGGAAATTGATTTTATGCAGGTTTCAAGTTATGGCGACGGGACTGAGAGTTCGGGACAGATAAAAATAATAAAAGATCTTGATTCGCCTGTGACAGGAAAGCATATAATGATAATCGAGGATATACTGGATTCCGGAAGAACGCTGTCAAGGCTTATAGAATATCTTAAAACAAAGAACCCGGCAGGCATTTCTGTATGTACGCTGCTTGACAAACCTTCCCGCAGGGAATATCCGGTAAAGGCTGACTATAACGGATTTGAGATTGAAGACAGGTTTGTTGTGGGTTTTGGTCTTGATTATGCGCAGCGTTACCGTAATCTTCCATATATAGGAATATTGAATTTTGAGGAAGATTAAAAAATTATTATAAATAAAACATATCAGGAGGTTGCAGTTTGAAAAGACAAATGAGAGGAAATGGATTTTTCCTGATTTTAATATTGATACCTATATTGCTGTTGTATCTGTCAGGTACTATGGGAACCAACCAGCTTAACAGGTATAACACATCGGATCTTGTAAGGGATATAAGTGAAAAGAAGGTTTCGTCGGTAACTATATCGCAGGACCAGAACACACCGGCAGGAAAAGTTCAGGTAAAGTACAGGGATTCAGATAATACGGAAGTGTATTATTCAACCGATGTCAGTGAAGTGGAAAACAAGCTTTATGAGCTGTCCCAGAATCCTGAATACCGAGATTCTTTTAATTATATGACAAAAGCAATAGAAAAAACTCCATGGTGGGTTACTGTAATTCCATATATTCTGGTGTTTATAGCGGTAATATTTTTGTTCTCGATGATGAGCGCGCAGAATGGCGGGGGCAATTCTAGACTGATGAATTTTGGAAAAAGCCAGGCAAAGATGATGGCGCCGGATGAAAAAAGCAAGACATTTAAAGATGTTGCAGGACTTGTTGAAGAAAAGGAACAGCTTGAGGAGATAGTAGATTTTCTTAAATCACCTAAGAAATATACCACTCTGGGGGCAAGAATCCCTAAGGGAGTTATTATGGTAGGACCTCCGGGAACAGGAAAGACGCTTCTTGCAAAAGCAGTAGCGGGTGAAGCAGGCGTGCCGTTCTTCAGTATATCTGGTTCTGACTTTGTGGAAATGTTTGTTGGTGTCGGCGCATCACGTGTAAGGGATCTTTTTTCAGAAGCTAAGAAACATTCACCATGCATAGTTTTTATAGACGAAATAGATGCTGTCGGCAGGAGAAGAGGAACAGGGCTTGGCGGCGGACATGACGAGAGGGAACAGACATTAAACCAGCTGCTTGTGGAAATGGATGGATTTGGAATCAATGAAGGAATTATTGTAATGGCGGCGACTAACCGTATAGATATTCTGGACCCTGCAATACTCCGTCCGGGCAGATTTGACAGGAGAGTTGAGGTTGGCAGGCCGGATGTACGCGGCAGGGAAGATATACTTAAAGTCCATGCTAAAAATAAGCCTTTAGGAGAAGACGTTGACCTTAAAAATATAGCGCAGACGACTGCCGGAATGACAGGCGCAGATCTTGAGAACCTGCTCAATGAGGCGGCAATATGCGCGGCAAAGGCGAACCGTGCATATATAATACAGGAAGACATAATGAAATCATTTATAAAGGTGGGCATAGGACCTGAGAAACGAAGCAGGATAGTATCAGATAAAGATAAGAGGATAACTGCGTATCATGAATCGGGCCATGCAATATTATTCCATGTGCTTCCCGATGTTGGTCCTGTGCATACGGTATCCATTATTCCTACAGGGCTTGGGGCAGCAGGATATACAATGCCTCTTCCTGAAAAAGATGAAACATTTGAAACAAAGGGAAGAATGTTACAGCATATAATTGTAAGCCTTGGAGGAAGGATTGCAGAAGAAATTGTATTTGATGATATTACCACAGGAGCTTCCCAGGATATCAAGCAGGCGACGGCAATTGCAACCAATATGGTTACAAAATATGGTTTCTCAGACAGAATCGGAATGATTAACTATGATGATGACGATGAAGTGTTTATAGGAAGGGATTTTGGACATACAAAGGGATTCAGTGAAAGCGTGGCGGCTGTTATTGATGAGGAAGTAAAGAAAATTATTGATGAATGTTATAAAAAAGCAAAGGATATTCTCAATAACTACATTGACGTACTTGAAAGATGCGCCAATCTTCTGCTTGAAAAAGAACGTATCGGCAGAGAGGAATTTGAGGCGTTATTTGACGGCAGGGAAATTGAAACCGTGTAGTTTTTTGGTAATAATCACAAAGCAAATCGTATATTTGGGAGTAAAATATCACATAAATAACAAAAACGCATAATTGTATAGTGATTATTCACAAAGAAAATTGAAAAAAAATAAAAAGTTTGTGCACACTGTTTTATGGTATGGTGATATACTTCATATCGTAAACCCCAATACATTATATAGTTTTTGCTACACCCCATAAGTAACAAAAATACCTTCTCCAAAACAGGATAGTGCGAGCTATCCTGTTTTACGTTGTATAACCAAATGATAACAAGGAGTGGAATGAATTGGATAATTCACATGACAAATATGATATTAATTTTGAAGCCATATACAGCGATGGAACAGAAATGTTCAGAAATCCTGCGGAGCCGAAACCTTATGACAAAGTAAAGATAAGGGTTAGAACAGGACATTCGGATATAGACAAGGTATATCTTGTTGGAAAAGATACAAGGCATATAATGAAAATTGTGCAAAGCGACAGGTTATTTGATTATTACGAAACCGTAATACATTTGGAAAAAGAGGAAGTAAGCTATTATTTTGAAATGCATTATGCAGACAGAATCCTGTTTTATAACAGGCTGGGGGTACAGCACGAAAGGACTGAATATGCCGACTTTCAGATAATACCGGGCTTTGATGTGCCTGAATGGGCAAAGGGCGCGGTAATGTATCAGATATTTGTTGACAGGTTTTGTAATGGCGATAAAAGTAATGATGTAGTTAATGATGAATATAGTTATATTGACGAACATGTATCAAAAGCAGATGACTGGTACAGACTTCCGAAAACTATGGATGTCAGGGAATTTTATGGCGGGGATTTGGCAGGAGTTATAAAAAATCTGGATTATTTTAAAGAACTTGGCATAGAGGTTTTATACCTTAATCCTATATTTATTTCCCCATCCAATCATAAATATGATATACAGGATTACGATTATGTAGACCCTCATTTTGGAAAAATTGTTGTTGATGAGGGTCAGGTTCTTGAACCATATAATAACGACAATAAAAAAGCTGAGAAATATATAAAAAGAGTAACGGATAAAAGAAATCTTGAAGCTGGAAACGAGCTTTTTGCAGAACTTGTACAAAAGGCGCATGAAAAAGGGATGCGCGTCATACTGGATGGCGTCTTTAATCATTGCGGCTCTTTTAATAAATGGCTTGACAGAGAAAGAATATATGAAAATCAGGCTGATTATAAAAAAGGAGCATATGTAAGCGCAGACAGTCCGTACAGAACTTTTTTCAAATTTTTTGAAGAAAACTGGCCGTATAATGAAAAATATGACGGATGGTGGGGACATAATACGCTTCCCAAATTGAACTATGAAGAATCACCGCTGCTTTTCCATTATATTATGAAAATAGCGGCGAAGTGGGTGTCTCCGCCTTATAATGCAGATGGCTGGAGGCTGGATGTCGCGGCAGACCTTGGATACAGCGACGAGTATAATCACAAATTCTGGAAAGCATTCAGGGAAAGTGTAAAAAGCGCCAACCCTGATGCAGTAATCCTTGCCGAGCATTATGGAAGCGCAAGGGAATGGCTCAAAGGTGATGAATGGGATACGGTAATGAATTATGATGCATTTATGGAGCCTGTTTCGTGGTTCTTTACCGGTATGGAGAAACATAGTGATGAATATAGGGAAGACCTTATAGGTAATGCGGATGCTTTTTATAACGCAATGCGCTATAATATGCTTAATATGACTACTCCGTCTTTGTATTCGGCAATGAACGAGCTGTCTAATCATGACCATTCAAGATTTCTTACAAGAACAAATCATATTGTAGGCAGAACGGAAACCGTTGGGGCGCACATGGCGGAAGCGGGAATATGTCCTGCAATAATGAGAGCAGCAGTAATTGTGCAGATGACATGGCCGGGGGCGCCGACCGTTTATTATGGCGATGAAGCAGGCTTGTGTGGTTTTACTGACCCGGATAACAGAAGGACATATCCATGGGGCAGGGAGGATAAAGAGCTAATTCTTTTTCATAAGGAAGCAATAAGAATCCACAGGGATTATGATGCGCTCAGAACAGGTTCCCTGGTATTTCTTAATCTGGAGAAAAATATATTGTGCTTTGGAAGGTTTAATACACGGGAGGCATTTGTTATAGCGGCCAATATATCGGAAGAGGAAAAGAATATGCATGTTCCTGCATGGAAACTTGGAATTACTGAAGATATACAGATGGTATTACTTATAGCTTCATACAGAGAGGGATTTTCATTAAATGCAGTAAGCTATTATGTATATAACGGATATATGGACTTTGTGCTTCCGCCTGTATCGGCGGTTATAATTAAAAATATGAAAAATATTACTTGAACTTTTTGACTCATATTGATATACTATTACTGTTCATGGTAAAAAAGGATGCCGGTGTGGCGGAACTGGCAGACGCACAGGACTTAAAATCCTGCGGGTGGTAACACCTGTACGGGTTCGATTCCCGTTGCCGGCATTGTGGCTATGTTATTAATCAGTAATATAGCCACATATTATTTGTGGAGGCAAAGTTTATATGAAAAAATTGATAAGGAAAATAACGGGCATTACACTTATTGCAGCGTTATTTTTATCTATAGCAGGCTGCGGGGGTTCTTCCGGACAGGAAACTGAGACTCCGGAAACTACTGAAGCTCCGGAAGCTGCTGAAGATACAGAGACTACTGAGGTTTCCACGCTTGATGATTTTATAACAAATATGCAGCCACAGATTGATGAGATGTCGGATTCAATGAAAGAATCAGGTCTTGAGATGGCAGTTGAGGCAAGAGATAATTCTCTTGTATATAAGTATATATATATTAATGATGTAGGCGAAATTGATGTAATGAAAGAAGCGCTTGATGCGTCAATGGAAGCGATGGCTCCAACTTTTGAGGGTGTGTTGTCTTCGCTTAAAGAGTCAGTGCCCGACGCTGAAGCAGTGGTTGTAGAATATTATTCTGAGAGCGGCGAGCTGATAACGTCTCAGGAATATAAATAAAAGATTATATATATAATATGGGGAGAGTTTTCTGTTAAGGGGTGAAAAATATGCTGAACGGAAAGAATGGAAGCGCTACATATATTGTTGATAATGATTACAGAATTATATATTTTGATAAGGGATTAGAACAATATTTTCCACGGCTTGAAACAGGTAAATACTGTTATGAGTGTCTGAGATGCGAAGAGCGGCCGTGCCAGCACTGCCCCAAAAAGGGAAATAAAAGACGAAGCGCAGTTTTCTGCGATGCACTGGGCAAATGGCTGGATGTTGAATGTATATACCTGAACAGGGAAGATAAGGATGCATATACGATACTTAATCTGAAAGAAGTAGAAGAATATGGCACCAGTATTATGGAAAACGGTATTTACACGGATATATATATAAAAGATTCCGTGACGGGACTTTTGCTTAAAAAGTACTTCATGGAACAGGTGTCGGATTATATCAAAAAGCACGGCGTAGAGGGAAAATGCATAGTATCAATGGATATTAAGCAGTTCAAACTGTATAACGAGGTTTACGGACAGGAAGCCGGAGATTTTATATTAAAGAAGATAGGACGTTACATACGGGAGCTTGAAAGAATATCTGAAAGCATAGGAGGATATTTCGGCTCCGATGACTTTATGATATTCATGCCGGATGACAAGAATCTTATAGAGCAGTTATATAATACCGTGTATGAGTATGTGGCGGTATATGAACAGAAGGCGGGATTTGCGCCCGTAGTCGGCATATATATTATTGAGCAGGGCGATGAAGATGTGGATGCGATGTGTAATAATGCACAGATAGCATCCGATATCGCAAAGACACGCTATGACAAGAGCATATGTTATTTCAGCAGTGACATGGAACAGGATATAAAGAAAAAACAGAGAATTTTCAACGGTATACGAAGAGGCCTTGAAAATGAGGAATTCACGTTTTTTCTACAGCCTAAATGCGATATTACTACAGGAAAGATTGTGAGTATGGAAGCGCTGGTAAGATGGATTCATCCCAAGCAGGGGCTTCTTCCTCCGGCAGAATATATACCTATCCTTGAAGAAAGCGGCCTGATTGTTGAACTTGATAAATATGTGTGGGAAAAAGTATGCAAAGAGATTAAACACTGGAAAGAAGAGGGCTTAAAAGTCGTTCCGGTATCAGTAAATATTTCCATTATAGACATTAAGTCGATGGATGTGCCAACATATCTTAAGGAACTTACTGATAAATATGAGATAGGTTCAGATAACCTTGCGGTGGAGATTACGGAAACTGAATTTGCCAAGAACAGCGACATTCTTAAGGATATGGTGAACAGGCTTCACGATATGGGATTTCGGATACTTTTAGATGATTTTGGAAGCGGATATTCATCGCTTAATATATTAAAAGATATCAATATAGATATTCTGAAGATGGATATGAAGTTTCTTGACCTTGATGAAAGCAATCTGAAAAGAGGACGCAATATACTGGAATCCGTTCTGAGGATGGCTCATGCAATGGATATGTGGGTAATAGCCGAAGGAGTAGAGAATAAGATTCATGTGGATGTGCTTACGGCTCTTGGCTGCGCATATGGGCAGGGATATTATTTCTACAGGCCCATGCCTATAGAGCAGATGGAAAAACTTCTTCAGAATGTTGATAATGTGGATGACAGCGGAGTATATATTAAGAAACAGGAATCGCTTAAAAATATGACTTTTGGAACGGGTGAAGAATCTGCAGAAAATAATGGCATCCATAAGGAAATGGTAAAGGCGATTACAGATATATATTTTAAGATACTGAAAGGCAATCTTACTGACGATACATTTGAAGTCATAAAGGTTGCCGATAAGGAGAGCGCGCTGGCGCACGGCGCAATCCATAAGTGTTCGGAATGGTTCACCACGTTTGGTATGTCTGAAAATATATATAAGAGGGACAGAAAGAAATTCTTAGAAATCACGGACATTAATAATCTGAGGGCTCATTTTAAGAATGGCAATTACAGGCTTGGGCTTCGTTACAGACGCAAGTATGGCGATATGTACAGGTGGGTTATACTTGAGATATTTAAGGATACCGGATATACGGATGATAATCAGGTTGTTATGATATATGTAAGAGACATACATGACGAGCACGTCGCCGAGCTGTATCAGAGAAGGCAGCTTGAGTATATGAGCAATTATGATGCTCTTACAAAGGTATATAACAGAAGCAGGTTTGAGAATGATATAATAGAGTTCTCCGAAGAAAGCTTTAATTCGGTGGCTTGCGTGTATATGGATGCGATAGGGCTTCATGAGCTTAATAACCATCTGGGACATAAAGCCGGCGACGAGATGCTTTGTTACATAGCCGATACCATACAGAGATATTTCGCAAAGGCAAAAGTATACCGTATAGGCGGAGATGAATTTGTTATATTATGTTTTAATAAAGAGTATGCTGATATACTGTGCTCTGTAGGTAAAATAAAAGATGAGCTTATGCATAAAGAATATGGCATATCTGTCGGAATCATGTGGAATGATGACTGCAATGACCTTCAGGAGCTTATTAATCAGGCCGAAGAGAATATGCGGGCGGATAAGCACAGATACTATATGGAAAACGGAAAAGAGAGGCAGCAGCGCACGCTTAATCATAAGCTTGAGGAAATACTTATGAAAAAGAAGGACGCCGAGCAGTTCCTTAAGATAATCGCGCCAAAATATAAGGGAGTATATTTTGTGAACATGGTTACAGACGAAATAAGGTATATATATATTCCGGAGTATTTTGCAGGCATACTGCGGCACAGCAACAATACGTATCAAAAAGCGATAAGAATGTATATGGAGCAGTATATAGACGAACAGTACCGGGATAATTTTATTAAAATGTGCGACTACGGATTCCTTAAAGAAGAACTTGCTAAAAAGGATTTCCTGGAATATACGTTTATGAAAAAAGATGGTTCCTATATAACGCTTGAGATATATATGTATGAAAAAGATAATCCTGAATGTGTTGATACGATATGGATTTTTTCAGAAAAAGAAGATGCTCCCGATTAAAGGAGCATCGTTTCTTTTATGTTCAGGCGTCTTTTTTAATTGCTTTTTTAATAGCATCAAATGATGTATCGCTTATATCGTGTTCTATCTTACATGCATCTTCTGCAGCAGTAACTTCCGGTACGCCGAGGCTCATCAGAAATCCGGTAAGGACAGTGTGTCTCTCATATATTTTACCGGCTATGTATTTGCCACTTTCAGTAAGGGTAATAAAACCGCTTCCGTCAACAGTGATATAACCGCCTTTTTTAAGAAGACCTACTGCACGGCTTACACTGGGTTTGGAATATCCCATATATTCGCAAATATCAATTGAGCGTACTGAAGGTTGTGAATTTGATAATATAAGTATTGTTTCAAGATACATTTCTCCTGATTCCTGCAAATGCATGTTAATACCCCCCTTTTACATAAAAAATAATAGCACAGATTAATAATATTTACAAGAATTTGGTGTTAAATGTAAATTTGTTGTTGACAAATGTAAAGGACATGAATATAATAATTAATAGTTAGCTGACACTAACTATATTTTTACGGGAGTGGTTAGCGTATGCTAACGAACAGGGTTTCATGCGGAGACTCTTTTTTAAAGGTTATAAGTTAGCGTAAGCTAACATAATAAATAATAAATGAGGAAGGATATTTTATGATGCCACTTACACTAGCAGACATAGGAGAAGAAAATATTATAAAGCGTATTGGTGGGAAGCCTGATATAAAGAAACATCTCGAAGACCTGGGATTTGTTGCAGGAAGCAGTGTTACTGTAGTCAGCGCAATAGGCGGCAATGTGATAGTCAATATAAAGGAATCACGAGTTGCCGTAAGCCGGGAAATGGCACAGAAAATTATGGTTTGATATAGGAGGATAAGAAAATGCAGACATTAAGACAGGCTAAAGTAGGCGATAAGGTAAAAGTAGTAAAACTTCATGGCGAAGGCGCAGTCAAACGGCGCATAATGGACATGGGAATAACAAAGGGCGTTCAGATTGACGTAAGGAAAGTTGCGCCTTTGGGCGACCCTGTTGAAATTACTGTACGAGGCTATGAATTATCCCTCAGAAAAGCTGATGCGGATATGATAGAAGTTGAAAACATATAGAAGAAAGGTAGGAAAAAATAATGAATATTAAAATAGCTCTTGCTGGTAATCCTAACAGCGGTAAGACTACGCTGTTCAATTCGCTTACAGGTTCCAACCAGTTTGTAGGAAACTGGCCGGGCGTAACGGTTGAAAAAAAGGAAGGTAAACTAAAAAAACATGACGGAGTTACAATAACAGACCTCCCGGGCGTGTATTCACTTTCGCCATATACTCTTGAGGAAGTTGTTGCAAGAAATTATCTTATAGGAGAAAGACCCGATGCAATACTTAATATTGTAGACGGTACCAACCTTGAAAGAAATCTGTACCTTACGACACAGCTTGCAGAACTTGGAATACCTCTTGTTGTAGCTGTCAATATGATGGATGTTGTCAGGAAAAACGGCGATGTAATAAATATTAAAGAGCTTTCCAGGGAACTTGGATGCGATGTTGTTGAAATATCAGCATTGAAAGGCGAAGGCGTAATGGAGGCAGCAGAAGCAGCGATTAAGGCTGCGAGTAAAGGAAGCATGGTGCCAATGCATACGTTTTCCGGCGCTGTGGAACATGCAATCGCACATATTGAAGAGGCTGCGCTTCACGATATGCCGGCTAATGAGCAGAGATGGTATGCGATTAAAATATTTGAGCGTGATGAAAAAGCGCTTGAAAGGATTAATATTAATCCCGAAGTGCTGAAACATATTGAAAGCGACATTGTCGCCGCAGAAGAAGAACTGGATGATGATGCGGAAAGCATTATTACCAATGAAAGATACATATATATTGCTTCGCTTATGAAAGGTTCTTATAAGAAAAAGAGAAAAAATAAGCTTACGGTATCTGATAAGATTGATAAGGTAGTTACGAACAGGTTTGCGGCGCTTCCGATATTCGCCGTAGTTATGATACTTGTATATTACATATCGGTATCTACTGTAGGCTCATGGGCGACAGACTGGGCTAACGACGGACTGTTTGGAGACGGCTGGCATCTGTTTGGCATAGGAAGCGCGCAGTATGAAAAAGATATGGCTGAATATGCGGTAAATAATATATGGACAGAAGATATGGTATCGACGATTAAACAGGCAAAAGATGCGGGAGTAACCGGAGCGGATGATGTCCTTGCAGCTATAGAGGATGAAGATTTTGGAACATTTGATGAAGAGTTCGGTACATATGTAGACGCATTTGAAGAGGAAGGTTATGCCGTTGCGGACATATATGATGCGGCTATGGAAAATGCTCCGGATACATCTGAATACGGAGTATGGGTTCCGGGAGTGCCGGTACTGGCGGAAAAAGGTCTTGACGCTATAGGATGCGCGGAGTGGCTTAAAGGGCTTATAATTGATGGTATTATAGGCGGCGTTGGAGCAGTTCTCGGATTCGTGCCGCAAATGTTAGTACTCTTTATATTCCTTGCATTTCTTGAATCCTGCGGATATATGGCGCGTATAGCATTTATTATGGACAGGATATTCCGTAAGTTCGGACTTTCGGGAAAATCATTTATACCTATGCTTATAGGTACGGGATGCGGGGTTCCAGGAGTTATGGCGTCAAGGACAATCGAGAATGACCGTGACCGCAAGATGACGATTATGACTACTACATTTATCCCGTGCGGCGCAAAACTTCCTATAATAGCGCTTATAGCTACCGCGCTTTTTAACGGAGCCTGGTGGGTTGCGCCAAGCGCATATTTCCTTGGTGTATTTGCAATAGTAACATCGGGTATAATGCTTAAGAAGACAAAGATGTTTGCAGGAGACCCGGCGCCATTCGTTATGGAACTTCCGGCATATCACTGGCCTACAGTATCCAATGTATTAAGAAGCATGTGGGAGCGTGCATGGTCGTTTATTAAAAAGGCGGGTACGATTATCCTTCTGTCATCTATTATAATATGGGCAGGTTCATGCTTTGGAGTGGAGAGTGGAAAGTTTGGGTTTAATCCGGATATGGAGCTTGAGAATAGCATACTTGGAATTATCGGCAATGCGATAAGCTTTATATTTGTGCCGCTTGGATTTGGCAATATAAGGGCAACGATAGCAACGATAATGGGACTTGTGGCAAAAGAAGAGGTTGTCGGAGTGTTCGGTGTTTTGGATTTTGAAGGAATGACACAGCTTTCGGCATATGCTTTCCTGATATTCAATCTTTTGTGCGCACCATGCTTTGCAGCAATCGGAGCAATAAGAAGGGAAATGAACAGCGCAAAATGGACCTGGTTTGCAATAGGATATCAATGCGTATTCGCGTATGCGATAGCGCTTATAGTAAATCAGATAGGGCTTCTTGTAACAGGGGCTGTAAATGTGGCAGGACTTATATTTGCCGTAGCAGCAGCTATATTAATTATATATATGCTGTGCAGGCCTTATAATGAGTCTGATAAACTTACTGCCGGAGTGTAATATATATAAAGGAGAAATTATATATGGGCAGCTATATTGTGGGTGGTATAGTTTTAGTAATAGTAATTATGGTTATCATATATCTTGTTAAATCAAAGAAAAATGGTAAATCCTCATGTGGCGGCAGCTGTATGTCATGTCCGATGGGAGATGGCTGCCGCAGATGCGGAAGGAAATAAAACCGTATTAATCTTGATTTTTTACGATAACATTAATATAATATATTACATAATGTGGTGCTTTTGAATTTGGAGGTGCGCTATGGCGCTTGAAAATAAATTAGGCCTTACGAGCTCTTCCGAGCTTGCTCGTGAGGAAGAACGGATTAGTAAGAAAAAGGCGTTGGAACTTTTTGAAAGCGGAAAGCTTGACAAGCTGGAAGCGGGAACCTTTTCTGCACTGAAAGCAATTCATAAGTATCTTTTTGACGAAATTTATGACTTTGCGGGCAAGCTGAGAACGGTTAACCTTGCAAAAGAAAATTTTCGTTTCGTTCCTTTAATGTATCTTGAAGCGGCACTTAAGAATATTGACAAGATGCCGCAGTCCACTTTTGATGAGATTGTTGAAAAGTATGTGGAAATGAATATCGCCCACCCTTTCAGAGAAGGAAATGGACGCAGCACTCGTATTTGGGTAGATTGCATTTTCAAAAAAAAACTCGGCAAGGTTGTAGATTGGAGTAAGGTGGATAAAGAGGACTACCTGCTCGCTATGGAGCGCAGCCCAATTAAAGATATCGAAATTAAGCACCTGCTTAAAAACGCTTTGACCGATGATATCAATAGCCGTGTGGTTTATATGAAAGGCATCGACCACAGT
Organism: uncultured Lachnospiraceae bacterium; assembly: GCA_947594855.1. Lineage (GTDB taxonomy): Bacteria > Bacillota > Clostridia > Lachnospirales > Lachnospiraceae > V9D3004. The sequence continues at coordinate 42,423 of CANQEL010000011.1, read as the reverse complement.
TACTACTACGAGGGATATACAGCCTTCAAGGCAGAAGAATTGTAGCAGGATAAAGTTTCTCACATTACCCTGATTGACGGTAATGAATTATTTTATTTATTGTCAAGTACTATTTTTTCAATTTCGTTCCAGTTATCAAGGGCAACGCGGCCTATAACCGGGTCATACATTATTCCGAGGTTCTTTTCAATCTCGCTGTGGCAGTATTCAAGACCGAAAGATTCCCTGTATACCCTGTTGGAGGTCATTGCATCAATAGAATCAGCAATGGCAATGATTCTTGAAATAGTAGGTATATCTTTATGGGAGAGCCCGTCAGGATATCCTTTTCCATCCCAGCGTTCATGGTGGTGGCGTATTGCATTGGCAATGTCTTTCATACTGTTTGAGCTGTCAATAATTTTGGCGCCCAGAGCAGCATGGTCTTTCATGATTTTGAATTCTTCATCCGTAAGCCTGCCGGGTTTATTAAGAATTGCATCGGGTATTGCAAGTTTGCCGATATCGTGAAGATTGGCGGCTATGCGTGTATCGGATATAGTCTTTGGCGACAGCCCCAGTTTTGTCGCAAGAAATTCTGAGATAAGACGGGTTCTGGAAGAATGTTTTGCGGTATAGGGGTCTTTTTCTTCTATGCTGGTTACGATACAGTTCATTATATCGAGAATTTCCGGTGTTTCAAAATATTTTGTGCCTGATTTCTGTTCCTGCTTATTGCGGTACATATTCATATCGGCAATATCTTTCCATTTGCTTATATTGATACGCGCACCGGATTCATCGCGCATATGGCTTATGCCAAGCGCCATGGATAAGGCAAGTGCATGCGACTTGTTATCTTCGGCAATAACAGTTTCAAGCAGGGATTTCAGACCGTCATCATCATAGGTACAATTAGGAATCATTACTGCAAATTCATCGCCGCCGATACGATATCCTGTACCAATATCCTTATATGCATTGGTAATACATGAAGCGGCGCGTTTTATAAGGTCGTCTCCTGCAAGATGCCCATGTGAGTCGTTGGTATATTTGAGACCGTTTAAATCGAGCATAATCAGGACAATATCAGAATCCTCAGGAATCTCCTGCATTATAGATTCTATGTCGTGGTCAAAAGAATAGCGGTTATCGAGACCGGTAAGGAAGTCTTTTTTGGACAGCTTTGTATATACTGTAAGTTCCTGTTCGGTTTCTCTTGCTTTTGCCATCCTCCGGCGTATTGAAATCACTACGGTAACAAAATGGACTGCGCAGAATACGGTTAATATAAACTGCATAAGCCTATGGTACGGGTTGGCTGTAATTTTGTACATTATCATAATAAATGCAATTATGACTGACATAATAAAAGTTGATATAAGAATTGCAGCGTTATATCTTGACGGGTTGGAAATATATTCTTTATTTGTATAAATGAGGCATATAACCAGAGACAATATAATAATTATACAGGTAGGTATAAGCATGACTGATGCGCTTATATCGGTAAACAGGCCGATAATAAGCTGCGTTATTATATTAATCCGGCATACTACAGTCATTATATTAAAGGCATTATATTTATTTCCGGTTGTATACCATATGTAGTGAAGAGTTGGTATAGGAATCAGCATAATTACAAAATAGGTAATGCTTGCGGAAATCTCAGGCCTTAGCGGAGTAAGTTCCGAAATAGAAGAAGAGGATGCTGTCAGAAGCAGCGAGCATACCGTAAATATAATCAGGCTTGATATACGTGCGTCAAACATATGCCTTGCAGATGTGGATATTGCAAAGAATATAAGTATTACGGTAATTATAAATAATATTATAATATTTATAATAGAAATCAGATCAAGGGATGCTATATATGTATATGCGGCAAAAAGGGAGCCGATTTTGAATCCCGGAACATAGCAGGTATCTTCTTCGTAATTTTTAAACTTTATTGTTATATGATATAATGTACGGCTTGTAGGGAGCTCAACCATACAGTAATGGTCGGTAATACAGGGAAGTATAAAATCATGGTCGTTGGAAGAATATATAACGCCCTCTTCCGTGTCAGTGCTTACTTCTATTACCTGGCGGTTATTTGGAAATACAAGGACCATGTTATTGTTCAGTTCAGGTATGATAGCGCGCGTTATTGTAGCTTCATCCGATTCAAATGTCTGGGGAAGAGTGATATAAGTACGTTTTTCCGTACCTGCAATCTGCCAGCCTGTATTATAATCTGACATTTCCCTGTTCTGACGGGATTGCACTCCGAGCGACGAGCCTGTGGCGAGTACGAATATAAGCGTGATTATCAGAGACGGCACGACAATCAGAAAGGTAATAAGATTAATTATATTTAATCTTGCGGCGAGTTTATCTTTTTTATCCATAATACTGCACACCTCCTCCTGTTATATAATATTTATCAGATTTTATTCTGATGTAATTATATTATAATATTAAAATTATATCACAATAATAAAATAAGTAAATAAAAAATATGTTTTTAGATTTGAATTTTAGATTGGAAATGTATAAGTCATAACCGGATATGTCCATTCATACAATATACAGAATGTATAATATAAGGTGATATTTTGTGAAAGAGTATATAGAAGAAAGGGCTATTCAGATTGCAAATTATATCATTGAATCTAATGCAACGGTAAGACAGACGGCTAAAAAATTCGGTATTAGCAAAAGTACGGTACATAAAGATGTAACAGAACGCTTGTTTATGATTAATCCCGCGCTGGCAGCGCGCGCAAGGCAGGTGCTGGACATAAATAAGTCAGAAAGGCATATACGCGGAGGTATGGCGACAAAAGATAAATATATGAGAGAAAGGTCTAAGTTTTCGTAAAGGGCTTAAAATGTGGATATAAAAAAATGTGCGCCCGGAAAAGAGTTGTGTTATTCATTATCACAGCATATAGGGAAATGTGCGGAGCCGGTTGTAAGAACAGGTGAAAAAATATGCATGGGACAGAAAATAGCAAGGGCAGACGGAAAAATATCTGCAAATATCCTGTCGTCAGTATCGGGAGAAGTTACAGATGTAAAGGCAGGAAGCCATATAGCGGTAAAAAATGACGGTATGTATACACCTGTAAAAGGATATGGGCAAAAACGCAGTATTATCAGAATGAGCGAAAAAGAAATAATAAAGCACATATATGATGCAGGCGTTGTCGGAATGGGCGGGGCAGGTTTCCCTACCCATGTAAAGCTCGCCTGCAAAAATAATGATAATATCAGGCTTTTGATAATAAATGGAGCGGAATGTGAACCATATATTTCGCCTGATTTTGCCCTTATGGTTTCAGAAAGCAGTAAAATACTTTCAGGTATACTGGTTCTTCTCAGACTGTATAAAAACGCATCGGCTGTTATAGCAATTGAGGATAACAAAAGAGAGGCAGCAGATATATTTTTGAAAAAAGTAAAACATATAAAAAATATAAAGGTAAAGCTTTTAAACTCCAGATATCCGCAGGGAGCGGAAAGGCAGATTATATATTCGGTTGCAGGGGAAAAAATAGGTATGGATATCCTGCCTGCCGACAGAGGATATATGGTATGTAATGTTTCCACGGTAAAAGCAATAAATGATGCGGTATGTGAATCAATACCGCTTACGGAGAGGATAGTAACCGTTACGGGAGATGCGGTCCGCTCGCCATGCAACCTGAAGGTAAAAACCGGCACAGGTTTTACTGAACTGATTTTGGCAGCCGGAGGGTTTAAAGGAGAGTGTAAAAAGATTATAACCGGAGGCCCTATGATGGGCAAAGCGGTATATAATATGGACTCCTTTGTGACTAAAACGACTTCGGCGCTGATATGCTTTTTGAATGATGAAGTGTCCGCGTGCAGGACTACGCCCTGTATAAGGTGCGGAAGATGTGTATCGGCCTGCCCAAACAGACTCATGCCGCTTATTATGGCTGAATATGCATTAAACAATGATTATGAGGCATATGTAAGGATTGGCGGAATGAAATGCATGGAGTGTGGAAAATGTACATATGTGTGCCCTGCAAAAAGAAGCCTTACGCAGATGTTTACGGCAGCAAAGAAGAGTATAAAAGGAAGGGGAGGAAACAGTGCTTAACGTATCGGCAGCGCCGCATATAAGAAACGGAACATATACAAGAGAGCTTATGCTTGATGTATGTATAGCGCTTATTCCTTCCACATGTTTTGGAATATATTATTTTGGTATCAGAGCATTATTTATAATAGCCATAAGTATTATTTCATGTGTTTTGTCAGAATATATATATGAAAAAATAATGGGTCGTGAAGTTACCGTTGATGATATGAGCGCATTTCTTACAGGACTGCTGCTTGCTCTTAACCTGCCTGTACATGTCCCGTTATGGCTGCCGGCAGTAGGAGGAGTATTTGCAATTATTATTGTAAAGCAGCTTTTTGGAGGAATAGGGCACAATTTTATGAATCCCGCACTGGCGGCAAGATGTTTCCTCTTAATATCATACAGCCGCGAAATGACAACATTTTTTGCAGACGGTGAGAGCGGGGCAACACCGCTTGTACTTATGAAAGCGGGGGAACGCCCGGATATATTTAAAATGTTTATGGGTACTACTGCCGGATGTATAGGAGAAACATGCGTGCCAATGATTCTTATGGGAGCCTTATATCTCGTAATAAGAAAAGTTATATCAGTTATAATTCCTTTGTCATGTATAGGTTCATTTGTATTATTTATGTCGGTATATGATTTTGTGTCATATGGCACGGTAGATACCGGATACATTGTCCTGCAACTGTGTGCGGGAGGACTTTTGTTTGGTGCATTTTTTATGGCAACAGATTATGTGACGTCGCCGGTTACAGCTGCGGGTAAGGTAGTATACGGAATAAGCATAGGAACCCTTATTGGTATATTCAGATTATCAAAAGGCTTGCCTGAAGGAGTATCTTATGCGATAATCTGTAGTAATATGATTGTTCCGCTTATAGAAAAATGTACAATGCCTGTACCGTTTGGAGAGGAGAAGAAAAGGATATGGCTAAGAAACATATAAAAAGAAAAGGTGACAGCCTGTTAAGAGATGGTCTGGTACTATGTGCGATAGCCGTTGTACTGGGACTCATTCTGGGCGGAGTGTATTGGAAAACCAAAAAGCGTATAGATGATGCCTCAGATGCAGCAAGACTGTCAGGATACAATAATGTATATAAAGATTATACGGATATAGAGTTTGAAGAGAGTAAAGAGCTTAATAAAAGTATTGAAGAGTATAATTCAGAAAACAGTGAAAATATGAGGGCATATATAGATAATGCTTCAATTGCTAAGGATTCACAGGGCAGTGTGGCAGGATATGCTTTTATTGCACATTCTGCAGGATATTCCGGCAATGTTACGATAGCTGCAGGTGTAGATACATCCGGCACAGTTACGGGAATTGATATTGTATATATGAATGAAATGGCAGGACTGGGAGCGGGCTGTACTGATGAAAGCTTTAAAGAGCAGTTTAAGGGTAAATCCGGTAAAATAGCAATTAAAGATGGCGGTGAGCCGGCCGATAATGAAATAGACGGACTGACACGTGCGACGATAACTTCTGAAGCGGTAGTAAATGCCGTAAATATATGCCTTGATTATTTCTCTTCAATAAATAACTGACAGGGGGAAATGAATGAACAGATATACCGAAAGGTTGTATAACGGTATAATAAGGCAGAATCCTACATTTGTACTTATGCTTGGAATGTGTCCCACGCTTGCGGTAACAACATCGGCAGCCAATGGGGTAATGATGGGGATATCTACAACGGCAGTACTGGTTATGTCAAATATTCTTATTTCCGCATTTAGAAAAATTATTCCGAAAAATATCAGGATTCCTGCATATATTGTTATTATTTCAGCATCGGTAAGTGTGGTACAGATGCTCCTTATGGCATACCGGCCGGACATATATTCTTCGCTTGGAGTATATATACCCCTTATTGTAGTTAACTGTATAATACTTGGGCGCGCAGATGCTTATGCATCCTCGAATGGAATATTGATATCAATGTTTGACGGATTTGGAATGGGAGCAGGTTTTACAATAGGCCTTACTTCCATTGGGATATTCAGGGAGTTACTTGGAAACGGTACTATATTCGGATGGAATTTTAATGAATACTTTTTAAAAGGACAATATACACCCGCAGCGATTTTTGTAATGGCGCCGGGTGCTTTTTTTGTACTGGCATTTTTGTGTGCAGCAAGGAAAAACAAAGGCTGTGGCGGAAATTGTATGAACTGTTCGGAAAGGAGATAGTATGGGACTTATTGCATTATTAATGATTTCTGCCTTTGCAGACAATGTTATATTGAGCCAGTTTTTAGGCCTGTGTCCGTTTCTCGGTGTCTCAAAAAAAATATCAACGGCAGCAGGTATGGGGATTGCTGTGTTATTTGTAGTAGTAGTATCGGTTATAATAACATATCCGATTGAAAAGGTGCTTACATATCTGAATATAGAATTTTTGAGAACCATGGTATTTATACTTGTGATTGCAGGACTTGTACAGATTATAGAGATGTTTTTGAAGAAAAAGTCAGACGGACTGTATAAGGCGCTTGGAGTATATCTGCCGCTTATAACTACTAACTGTGCAGTTTTGGGAACAGCAATCAAAACGGCGGATGCAGGATATGGATTTATAAAAAGTATAGTGTATGCAGCCGGAGTATCCCTGGGGTTTATAATTGCAATTGTAATAATGGCAGGTATCAGGGAAAAAATGGAATATAATACGGATATTCCGAAGGCATTTGCAGGTACGCCGATAACACTTATTACCGCGGGGCTTATGGCAATTGCATTTTTTGGATTTGCGCAGACGGGAGGCTGACAGGATAAGAATGAATATAATATTTTATTCTGCGGCCGTTATGGGAATATGCGGAATTGTAACAGGGCTGCTTGTTGGGCTTGCAGGAAAGATTTTTTTTGTAGAAGAGGATAACAGGGTTATGCTTATAAGAAATGAACTTCCCGGAAATAACTGCGGGGGATGCGGTTATGCCGGCTGTGATGATTTTGCAAGGGCGGTTGTGGCCGGGAAAGCAGAGTTATCCATGTGCGTAGTGCCGGCAGATAAGGAAAAAGCAGAAAGAATATCCAAAATTACAGGAATAAATACGGTACAAAAGGAAAGACGTGTAATGCATATAAGGTGTATTGGAACCTGCGATAAAGCGCCGGATAAATATATATATTCAGGAGTAAATGATTGCGTGGCTGCATCAGTAGTTCCGGGAGGTGGAAAGAAAGCGTGTGAGTACGGCTGCCTTGGGTATGGCTCATGCGCAAGAGTATGCAAATATAATGCAATATCAATTCAAAATGGTGTGGCGCAGATAGATGTAAAACGTTGTACAGGATGTGGTAAGTGTAAGGAAATATGTCCACGGAATCTTATAGAAAGTGTTCCAGACAACATTAAATATAAAATAGATTGCAATAACAGAAACAGGGGAAAGGATGTAAGGATGGTATGCGGCACAGGCTGTATAGGCTGTGGTTTGTGTGAAAAAGTATGCAGGGTAAAAGCCATAAGGCTGGTTAATAATCTGCCGTATATAGATTATTCAAAGTGTACCGGCTGCGGCAAATGTAAAGACAGCTGTGTGTCGGGGTGCATACAAAATATATAAATATGATTGGTTGACAATATCAAATATAAAGTATATACTTTTTATAAAACAATATGAAGCGAAAGGAATGGGTCTAAATGTATTGTAAAAATTGTGGTAATGAAATGGATAATGTTGCTGCTGTTTGTGTAAAATGCGGTGCCCCGAGAAATGCAGGAAACAGATTCTGTCCTAATTGCGGTGCGGAGACAGCTCCCGGCCAGGCAGTATGCCTTCAGTGTGGAGTGGCGCTTACGCAGGCAGTTCCGGAAGGTGAGAGAAAATCAAAACTTGCAGCAGGACTTTTAGGAATATTTTTAGGCGGCTGGGGAATACATAATTTTTATTTGGGATATACAACCAAGGGAGTTATCCAGATTGTGCTTACAATCGTTACATGCGGCATAGCTGCACTGTGGGGATTTATTGAAGGAATTCTTATACTTTGCGGAAAGATTGATAAAGACGCACAGGGTATTCCTTTAAAGGAATGATATAAGAGGGTATTTAATAAATAATAAAAGGGATGCTGTACGGGCATCCCTTTTAAAGATGTATTGATATATTTTGGAGGTACTTTTGTATGGCAGAAAAAGACTTTGAGATGTTTAGATGTTTTAAAGACGGTATGGTTCTGCAAAGGGAATCAGATGTTAAGATATGGGGATTTGCAAAAAAAGGTACGGTTATTACACTTGAATTTGATTCACACACATATGAGGCGGAAGCGGATGAATCGGGAGAATTTGTTTTTGATATAAAGACAGGAAACGCCGGCGGACCGTACTTTATGAAAGTAAGTTCAGAAAATTACAGCGAAGAGATAAATGATATTTTTCTTGGCGACGTATATATAGCAAGCGGACAGTCGAATATGGAGCTTCATATTGAAAGAACGATAGACCTTATCGGAAACCGGATTGAAGACATTAATTATCCAATGATACGGGAGTTCCGCGTTCCCGAACAGATAAGATTTGGCGGATATGACAGGCAGTTTAACGGTGGAGACTGGCTTAAGGCGTCGGATAAAAACGATATACTTAATATGAGTGCGGCGGCATTTCATTTTGCTGAGCAGATTTTTTTAAGTGAAGGCATACCTGTAGGAATAATTAATAATTCTATAGGAGGAACACCGATAGAGGCCCATCTGCCTGAGGAAGTCCTTGCAAAATATAAAATATATGATGATGAGATAGAAAAATGCCGTGATGATAAATATGTAAAAAAGGTACAGGAGGAAGATGCCGCCTGCATGGACAGGTGGTATAAAGAACTGGATGAAAAAGATAAAGGTATTATAGATGGAAAGCCGGTATATGCGGAATGTGATTATGATGACTCTGGCTGGGAAAGTTATATGGTACCGGATACATTCCACCATACGGCTCTTAAAGACTTCCATGGCTCGCTGTGGTTCAGAAAAGAATTTGATATACCAAAAGATTTCCTTATTGATGATGTAATGTTGAGGCTTGGGGCTGTTATAGATGCCGACAGGGTATATCTTAACGGGGAACCTGTTGGAGCTACGGAATATATGTATCCGCCGAGAAGATATCCGCTTAAGCCGGGTATCTTAAAGCATGGAAAAAATATACTTGCGGTACGCCTTATAATAAACAGAGGCACGGGGGGATTTGTAAAAGGAAAGAAATACTGCCTTCAGGGTAAGAATTACATATATGAAGGCTCATATGCAGGAACAGCAGGTATGCCTGAGGATGCCGATGTGTCAAATGGAAGATGGGAGTTTGATTTATCAGGAGAATGGAAATATGCAGTAGGGGCGGAGATGGAAGTCCTTCCGCTTATGACATTTTTCCAGTATAAGCCTTCGGGATTATATAATTCGATGATGAAACCGCTTGAAAGATATACATTTAAGGGAGGCCTGTGGTATCAGGGTGAGTCAAATGCAGGGGCCCCCGAACAGTATGCGTCGCTTATGAAAGACCTGATTACCTGTTGGAGAAAATGGTTTGGGGAAAATCTGCCCTTCTTTTACGTACAGCTTCCGCAGTTTGACGACCCGTCGCAGGAACAGATGCAGGATAAATGGTATGAATTCAGGGAGATACAGCGGCAGACGCTGGAAATTAATAATACGGCAATGGCGGTTGCAATTGATATAGGCGAAAGTAATGATTTGCATCCGCAGAATAAGGAAACGCTGGGGAAACGGCTTGCGCTTGCAGCCCTTAATATGATATATGGTAAAGATATTGAATACAGCGGCCCCGTGGCAGAATGTGCATATGGCGACAGTAAAAAAAATACCGTAACCATAGAATTCTCCCATTGCGCCGGCGGGATAAAACTGGTTAATGATAATTACGGATATTTTGAAGTGTGCAGTAAAGGCGTAGAGTGGATAAAAGTTGCCGGATACCGCGCAGAAGACAATAAAATTATACTTGAATGTCCGAAAGATGACATACAATACAGCCGGGTAAGATACGCATGGTTTAACGACCCGTGCAAGCCGCCGGTTTACAATGCGGCGGGTCTGCCGGCATCACCTTTTATTAACGGAATATTGTGAAATAAAGCCCTTAAGTTCATCATTTTCCATACGGCTCATGTAGCTGTTGTGAAAATATATATTGCGTGTGACGTCGTCTCCAAGCCAGTCGGGAGGATTAAAGTTTTCGGCTTCGTCAGAAGAAGTAAATTCAATTTCTGCAATGACTATGCCGTCAAAGGTTTTTTTAAATATATCCAGTTCGATAGTCAGACCTGATGAATCGGGTATAATATACCTGGTTTTGGATATGACATTGCCGTCAGCTTTTCTGATAAGGTGTTCGTAACCGTTTTTGGTAAGTGGATGTTCATATTCTTCACGTACCATAAATCCGCGTGATTTGTATGTGAGGATATAATCGGAATCTTTCCTGCGCACTCTTATTACAGGGTCAATGCACAGATATCCCTGCTCAATATCAAAGTGTACATAGGAATCCAGATTAGATGGAATTTTTTTAATTAAAAATTTTCTTTCGATTTCGTATGATTTATTCATTACCGTCACCTCGTTTGTTTTGTATATTATTTTATAATAAGATTAATATTAATGTAAAGGAGTATGTTTATGCCAAAGTGTAATTCGTTAGAAGAAGTAAGGGAATTTTTTGCAAATGACAGATTTGCAACGGAAAATGGAGCCGTAATAGAAGATTATGGAAAGGGATATGCCAGATGTTCGCTTAAAATAACTGACAGGCACAGAAATGCTCTTGGCGCGCTTATGGGCGGAGTAAGCTTTATGCTTGTGGATTTTGTAGTTGCGGTTGCAAGTAACTGGGACAAACCGGATACTGTTTCATTAAGCAGTAATATTACATTCTGCGGAACATTAAAAGGCGAAACGGTAACGGCAGAGGCAAGATGTATAAAGGAAGGGCGTTCTACTACATTGTACACCGTAAACGTAACGGATGACGTGGGAACGCTTATTGCCGTTGCAACCATGACGGGATTCAGAAAAGCGTAGATTATGTTGCGGTTTTATATTTGTTGGTGATAGCCTGTCTTTCATCAGAGTCCAGGTCAATATATTTTTTGTATTCAATATCTGTAAGAGTCATTGTGCAGTGACATTTATAGCAGGTGTAATTATAGCTTGTTACAAACCGGTAGTTACCGCAGACCGGGCATATATATACTTTGAGCATCTGGTAATCACTCCTATATATTATTTTATATATAAGTGTAATTACCGGATGCCCGGATTTCAAGTTGTTTTCACCGCAAGTTACGACATCAAATACTGTCTGGTATACAGTATTCGTCAATATCGTCCTCGGATGAAATGTTTTTAATATTGTAGGTTGAAGGAGAAGGAGTAGAGTCCTCTTCGTCATCTTCCCACTCATTATTTTCGTTACTGCCCGGTTCAACTATTATGGTATAAGAAGCTTCTTTTCCGTTAGAAATAGAAGCGCGTATTGTAGTGCGGCCCTCAGAAATCCCCATAACCGTTCCTGTGCTGCTTACAGTGGCTATATCCGGGTCATCGGATATATATAGAGGCTGTTCCGCTGAAATATTAGGTTTGATGACAGCCCGTACAGTTTTGGAAGAACCTTCGGTAAGTTTTATTTTATGTTTATTGAATTTGATGCTTACTGCAGAAGGCGATACTGTAACCCTGCACTTGAGAGATGTAATTATATTGTCGTCAGAATCATATATATCTGCAGTTATTGTTGCATTTCCTGAAGCTTTGGTTTTTAAACGGCAGGATTTTGCCTTTGCTTTCCGTATGGCTACAACGCCTGTATTACTGGAGGAAAATGTAACCGTGTATTCAGGCTGCATATTATATACATTCAGTTTATATGTGGTATGCCTTGCCGCTGAAAGATATCTGAAATTAAGTTTTGGCTCGCGAATCAGTGCTTTAGCCGTATTTACAGGTAAAATGCATACAAGCAGAACAGTTATTGAAAAAAATACTGCAATATACTGTATAAAAGTTCTTTTTAGCTGCATAATAAAACCTCCTGTCTATTGGGTCTTATTCTAAAAATATATTGCTTATTTGTCAGAATGATGTCAATGTTATTTATTTTTGATGTCAGATACATATATTGCCAGATATAAATTTGACATTTGTTTTTTGTATATTATGTAGTATAATTTATTAAAAGAATAAGGAGGGTGAGAAATGTCGTATATTTTAATTGCTGATGATAATCAGGATATAACGGATATTCTTTCCAATTATGTGGCAAAAGAGGGGTTTGAGCCTGTAGTTGCAGTTGACGGATTAGAAGCCACGCAGATGTTTACAAAATACAATCCTGTGCTGGTGCTTCTGGATGTTATGATGCCTAAAAAAGACGGTTATCAGGTATGCCGTGAAATAAGGGAAAAATCAGATGTCCCGGTAATACTTATAACAGCAAGGGGCGAAGATTTTGAAAGGATAATGGGGCTTGATATAGGCGCGGATGATTATATTGTAAAACCTTTTAGCCCGAGTGAGGTTATGGCGCGCATACGTGCCATATTACGAAGAATAAGCAGACAGGAAAATGATGATTCAAAAAGCATATTAAGCGTAAGTACTATTACAATTAATATTGAAGAATATAGTCTTCACATATCGGGGAAAAAGATACCTCTGACAAAAAAAGAAATAGAAACGATGTGGGTTCTGGTAGGCAACCCTAATAAAGTGTTTACAAGAGATAATCTTCTGGACAGCCTGTGGGGAATAGATTATTTTGGTGACAGCAGGACAGTAGATTCACATATAAAAAGACTGCGGGCAAAACTGGATGCAGTTCCCCATCCTGAATGGCGGATTAAAACCATATGGGGACTTGGATATAAGTTTGAACTGGGAGAGCAGGGATAAATTTGAAAAAAGGTATTCGCTTTTACAATACAATATATTTCAGGATATTGGTAATATTCGGAATCGTATTTTCGTTATTTGTGACAATTACCGGAATTGTATTTGTGAAGATGTATTCAAGAAATATAATACAGGATTATGCAGAACAGCTTATAACTGACGCCAAAAGAATAGCAGATAATGTTGAAGAATATTCAATAAGTGAAGAAAATTCAGATTATCTGAATTATATGGATGCGGTTGAATCCATTCTGGACAGCCAGATGGTCGATGTATGGATAATGCCTTACCGTAAAGCTGATAACAGGCTGAAACCTAAATATTGTAATGTGAAAATGAAATATAAAGACCTTTCCGGGGGAATGAAGAAGGTTATAAATAATGCCTGTAAAAAGGATAGTCCTGTTGGGAACCAGAGCTATGATGAGATTTATGATGCAGAAATGATAAGGGCGGCAGCGCCGGTCCATGATGCAGGAGGAATGATTTCAGGCACCGTACTTCTGAATGGGATTGCTGAAAGCAGAGTCCAGATGATAAATAACTGCAAAAAAATTGTGCTCATAAGCATGGTTATATCATGGGTAGCATCATTTCTTATGGCATTGTTTTTTGCCGGGCAGATATCTGTGCCGATATCAAGGATAAGACAGACTGCAGCAGAGCTTGCGAAAGGGAAATATTCGGTTAAAACGGGTATTAATGGAAGTGGTGAAGTAGGCGAACTTGGGCATACTATAGACATACTTTCGGATAAGCTTGCTGAAAATGAGCATATACGTGATGAGTTGGAACAAAGCAGAATGGACTTTTTTGCTAATGTATCACATGAGTTAAGAACGCCTATTACGGTTATACGGGGATATGCTGAATCACTTGCAGACGGCTATGTTACCGATGAAGAAAAGATTAATTATTCGCTTCAGAGGATGCTTAAAGAATGTAGTGGAATGGAGAGGCTTGTAGGAGATTTGCTTACTTTGTCAAAGATGCAGAATCCGGATTTTAAGATAGAAAAAGAGCCGGTAAGCGTGGTTCAGATATTTGAAGATGTTATAAGAAGCGCAAGGGTATTAAGTGAAAAAAAGGGAATAGTGATAAAATTTAATGCAGATGACCCATATTGCTTTATGTTAGGTGATTATGACAGGCTGAGGCAGATGTTTATGGTAATTATGGATAATGCGATAAAATTTTCACATGAGAATTCCGTAGTTGAGGTAAATATAAAAATTAATGAAAAGATGTATGTAAGCATACGTGACCACGGTGTTGGAATTAAGGAAGAGATTCTGCCTAATATATTTGAAAAATTCTATAAGTCCAAACTACGGATGAATGAAAAAGGTTCGGGACTTGGACTTATGATTGCCAAAGGTATTGCAATTAAACATGGTGGTGATATAATTGTGAAAAGTGCAGAGGGAGAGGGCAGCGAGTTTATATTTGAATTTGATATGATAGAGCCTCCAGAAGATTAATATTTTTACTGAATAGCATTGGAAAAGGAGAGAGTTTATGAAGATACTGTCAGTTGGGATTCCCTGCTACAATTCAGCAGAGTATATGCGCAGGGCAATAGATTCTATTATTCCCTGTGGTGAGGATGTGGAAATTATTGTAGTAGATGATGGTTCGTCAGATGATACGTTTAAAATAGGAAAAGAATATGAAGAAAAGTATCCCGGAATTGTAAAGGCTGTTACACAACCCAATGGGGGACATGGCAGCGCGGTTAATACCGGACTTTATAATGCAACGGGAATGTACTATAAGGTGCTTGATAGCGATGACTGGTTTGATACTAGAGCATTGTGCGTTATGATAAATACAATAAGGCATTTTTGCGATAACGGAACAAAAGTGGACATGTTTATTGCAAATTATGTATATGAGAACCAGAATACAGGCAGGCAGAAGGTTATTAATTATCGTAGCGCAATGCCTGAACAGAAAGTTTTTACGTGGGCTGATATGGGTCATTTCAAAGTAAGCCAGAATATTCTTATGCATTCTGTTATTTACCGTACTGACGTTTTAAGGGAATGTGGACTGGAACTTCCGAAACATACATTTTATGTGGATAATATATTTGTATATACGCCGCTTCCGTATGTGCATACAATATATTATTTGGACATTGATTTGTACAGATATTACATAGGAAGAACAGATCAGTCTGTCAATGAGGATATAATGCAGAAAAGGATAGACCAGCAGATTAAAATTACCAAAATAATGATAGATGCACATGATCTGCCTTCAATAAAGGATGACAAATTAAGGAAATACATGACCAAATATCTTACTATGATGATGACTGTAAGTTCAGTATTTCTTGTAAGGGAAAATACAAAAGAAAGCCTTGAAAAGAGGGATGAGTTATGGAAGTATCTGAGGACTTCAAGCCCTGAAACAGCAAAGCTTGTAAATAAGTGCCTGCTTGGAAGGCCAATGCAGATGAAAAGTTATGCCGGCCGTAAGATAATAATATACGGATACAGGCTTTCAAGGCGTATATACGGTTTCTCTTAAAACCGCAATTACCGTACTTTTTTAAAACGATTAAAAATACTGAATCTGCTGTAGACAGGGATATAAAGTATTGCAGCAAGTATTATTGCGCACACGCCGTCTACTACAGAATGTTGTTTCAAAAATACGGTAGAAAGGCAGATTAGAACCACTAATATAAAAGAAAGCGCTTTAACGGTTCTTTTTGATTTAAAAAATCTGCTTTTTACGATAGCAATATGTGCAGCTATTGAATTGAGCACATGAATACTGGGGCACACGTCTGATGAAGAGTCTATGCTGTATATAAAACGTACCATTTTTGAAAATATATCGTTATCGGTAATAACCGGGCGGAGCGTCTGATATGATGGGAAAACGGCATATATAATTATGCATATCGACATGCCTGTTATTAGAAAAACGGCATACTTTATCAGTTCAAGTTTGTCATAAAAAAAGAAAAATATAATTGTTACAGTGATATATGCAAACCATAAAAAATATGGAATAATAAAATACTTATTAAAAGGAATCATGTCATCAAGTGCAATATGTATGTTGGTTCCAAGTTCAACCGGCCTGCTTTCAAGAGCTATGAAGCAGGCCATATATATTGGAATATACAGTAAAAATAATATGTGATTGTATTTTTTAATCATTATTTTTGCTCCTGTTTCCTGCTGCAGATGAACTATATGATGCAAGCAGTTCATTTTTTATTTTCCAGAGTTTTTCAGAAAGATCCACATATACGTTGTGAGGGTTTACAAAACGTTTGGTTTCCTCCCAAAGCGTAGACTGTTCCTCTAAACAGTAGTTTCTTATATCCATGACATCCGGAGACTCATATACACATGTACCATTTTGAAAAATAGGGACAAGCATCTCGCGTATGGTGTATGTACCCGGTTCAAGAAGAAGTTTTTTCCAGGTGTTTACCGGGTCAAACAGGAGCAAAGGCTCATTTTCATCGAACACTTCGTCTGCAAGGCATATAAGGTCCGCATGGATTTTACCGCTGTCTTTATGGTATATCCTGTATACGGTCTTATTGCCCGGATTGGTTATTTTCCACTGGTTCTCCGAGAGTTTTATTCTTGGAATAAATGTATCGCCGTCTTTTATTGCAGCAAGTTTGTATACTCCGCCAAATGCAGGGTGGTCTTTTGAAGTAATAAGATTGGTGCCTACTCCCCAGGAGTTAATTGCCGCTCCCTGTGTTTTAAGGGAGTCTATAAGGTATTCGTCAAGGTCGCTTGACGCGCATATAACGGCATCGGTGAAACCTGCTTTATCAAGCATGACGCGTGCCTTTTTGGACAGATATGATAAATCACCGCTGTCAAGACGTATTCCGTACATTTTGGGCATATGCCCTGCTTCCCTGAGTTCAGTAAATACTTTTATTGCATTTGGAATACCTGAACGGAGAGTGTCATATGTATCTACAAGAAGTGTCGTATTATTAGGATAAAGCTCCGCATATTTACGGAAAGCGGTAAGTTCGTCAGAGAAGCTCATTATCCAGCTGTGGGCGTGCGTTCCCAGCGCGGGAAGGTTGAATTTCTTTGCGCACAGTACGTTGCTTGTTCCGATACATCCTGCAATAACAGCAGCCCTGGCTCCAAGAGTTGCGGCATCGGGACCCTGCGCGCGTCTCAGACCGAATTCCATTACTCCGTCTCCTCTTGCGGCGTGACAGACGCGGGCGGCTTTGGTTGCAATGAGGCTCTGATGGTTCATAATACATAATATAGCTGTTTCTACAAGCTGCGCTTCCATGATAGGGGCTACAACTTTTACAAGCGGTTCCATAGGGAACACGATGCTTCCTTCGGGTATTGCATATATATCCCCTGAGAAATGAAAACCTGCAAGATAGTTAAGAAAATCCTCATCAAATATTTTAAGTTCTCTGAGATATTCAATATCTTCGTAACTAAAATGCAAATTTTTAATGTAATCTATAAGCTGTTCAAGGCCGCAGCATATGGCATATCCGCCGTCATTAGGGTTTACACGGTAAAACATGTCAAATACAACGGTTGGGTTTGTATTATTTTTAAAATACCCCTGCATCATGGTCAGCTCATAGAAATCAGTCAGTAACGTAAGGTTGCTTGTGCTCATATCCGACACTTCCCTTTTAGTAAGAATTTAAATATATGTAACTAATTATTTACTAATTATTTAATGTAACCAATTTCTAACGGAATGTCAATACAAGCGTTGACAACTTGAGGAATATATACTATTATTTAAACGTTATTTTTGTTCTAATTCATACTGGAGGTATATATATGTATAAAAAAGTTTCAACAGATTTGAAATTTGTTGACAGGGAAAAAGAGATATTAAAGTTCTGGAATGATAATGATATATTTGAAAAGAGTATCAGCATCAGGGAAAAAGGGGAACCATATACATTTTATGACGGACCTCCTACGGCTAACGGAAAGCCTCATATAGGACATGTACTTACCCGTGTTATTAAAGATATGATACCAAGGTACCGTACAATGAAAGGGTATAAGGTAATAAGAAAAGCAGGATGGGACACTCATGGACTTCCGGTTGAGCTTGAAGTTGAGAAGAAACTCGGACTTGACGGCAAAGAGCAGATAGAAGAGTACGGGCTTGAGCCGTTTATACAGGAATGTAAGGAAAGTGTGTGGAAATATAAAGGTATGTGGGAGGATTTCTCAGGTACGGTTGGATTCTGGGCTGATATGGATGATCCGTATGTAACATACCATAATTCATTTATAGAGTCGGAATGGTGGGCGTTAAAGCAGATATGGGATAAGAAGCTTCTGTATAAGGGGTACAAAATAGTTCCATACTGTCCAAGGTGCGGAACGCCTCTGTCAAGCCATGAGGTAGCGCAGGGTTATAAGGATGTAAAAGAAAAATCAGTTATAGCCAAGTTCAAGTTAAAGGATACAGATAACGAATATATCCTTGCATGGACAACCACGCCGTGGACACTTCCGTCTAACGTAGCGCTCTGCGTCAATCCGGATGAGGAATATGTTAAAGTTAAAGTGGGACTTGATGAAAAGAATGACGTCGTGGCTGAGGAGGAACAGGATAAGATAGTAAAAACGGAATATTATTATCTGGCAAAGGCGCTTCTCTCAGTAATTGAAGGAAAGTATGAAATTGTAGATTCATATATAGGAAAGGATCTTGAGTACAGGGAATACGAGCCGTTATTTGATTACGTATCTCCTGATAAGAAGGCTTACTATGTAGTATGCGATAATTATGTAACCCTTACGGATGGTACGGGAGTTGTCCATATAGCTCCTGCTTTCGGTGAGGATGATGCTAATGTGGGAAGAAAGTACGACCTTCCGTTTGTACAGCTCGTTGATGAAAAAGGCGAGTTTAAGCCTGAGGCAGCAGATATTGCAGGTATGTTCTGTAAAAAAGCGGACGAACCTATTATGAGGATGCTGGGGGCAAAGGGACTATTATTTAAAGTCCTTAAATTTGAACATAGTTATCCGTTCTGTTGGAGATGTGATACTCCGCTTATATATTACGCAAGAGAGTCATGGTTTATTAAAATGACGGAAGTGCGTGACAGGATGATTGAGAATAATAATACAATTAACTGGATTCCTGAAAGCATCGGCAAGGGAAGGTTTGGAGACTGGCTTCTTAACCTTCAGGACTGGGCAGTAAGCCGTAACCGTTACTGGGGCACGCCTCTTAATATATGGGAATGTGAATGTGGACATATGCATTCGGTTGGAAGTATAGAAGAACTTAAGAGTATGTCTGATAACTGTCCTGAAGATATAGAACTTCACAGACCGTTTATAGATAAAGTAACTATTAAGTGTCCGCACTGCGGAAAGCAGATGCACAGGGTACCGGAAGTTATTGACTGCTGGTTTGATTCGGGTTCAATGCCGTTTGCACAGTGGCATTATCCGTTTGAGAATAAAAAGATATTTGAAGAAAATTTCCCGGCAGACTTTATCAGCGAAGCAGTTGACCAGACAAGAGGATGGTTTTACTCGCTGCTTGCGATATCAACACTCATATTTGATAAGGCGCCGTATAAGAATGTAATTGTGCTTGGGCTTGTGCTTGATAAAGACGGGCAGAAAATGTCCAAGTCAAAGGGAAATGCCGTAGACCCGTTTGATGCGCTGCAGACTTTTGGCGCAGATGCAATAAGATGGTATTTTTATATTAACAGCGCGCCGTGGCTTCCTAATAAGTTCCATGACAAGGCGGTTACGGAAGGACAGAGAAAGTTCATGGGAACTCTCTGGAACACATATGCATTCTTTGTGCTGTATGCTAATATTGATAATTTTGATGCAACTAAATATACGCTTGAATATGATAAGCTTACGGTTATGGATAAATGGCTTTTGTCAAGGCTTAATACTACCGTAAGGCAGGTCGATGAAAATCTTGCATCTTACAGGATACCGGAAACAGCAAGGGCACTTCAGGATTTTGTAGATGAGCTTAGTAACTGGTATGTAAGAAGATGCCGTGAGCGTTTCTGGGCAAAGGGTATGGAGCAGGATAAGATTAATGCATATCTTACTCTCTACACCGCGCTTGTGACGATAAGCAAGGCAGCAGCGCCGATGATTCCTTTTATGACTGAGGATATATACAGGAATCTTGTGTGCAGTATTGACGATACACAGCCTGAGAGCGTACATTTGTGTGATTTTCCAAAAGTATGCGAAGATATGATAGATGAAAAGCTTGAAGCAGAAATGGGCGAGGTGCTTAACGCAGTAGTGCTTGGGCGTGCATGCCGTAATGAAGCGAATGTTAAGAACCGTCAGCCGCTGCTTAAAATGTATATTAAAGCAGATGAGAAACTGTCAGATTTCTATACGCAGATAATTGCAGATGAGTTAAATGTTAAGGAAGTATGCTTTACAGATGATGTGAGCGCATATACAAGCTATTCATTTAAGCCGCAGCTTAAAACTCTTGGAAAAAGATTTGGAAAGCAGATTAATACGCTCAAAAACATACTTGCAGAGATTGATTCATCAGATGCTGTTGTACAGCTTAATGAAAAAGGTTCTATTACCGTGCAGATAGACGGCGCAGACGAAGTGATAGACAAAGAAGACCTGTTAATAGAAGCAGTCCGGCATGAAGGATATATCTCTGAATCGGGCAACGGTGTGACAGTAGTGTTAGATACCAACCTGACGGAGGAACTTGTTGAAGAAGGTTTTGTTCGTGAACTTATAAGTAAGATTCAGAATATGCGTAAAGATGCCGGATTTGAGGTAATGGACCATATTAATGTGTATGAGAACGGCAATGACCTGCTAAGTAACATCTTATTAAAGAATGCCGACTTTATAAAGAAAGAAGTTCTTGCTGAATCAATAAATGTTGGTTCGGTGGAAGGTATTGTTAAAGAGTGGAATATTAATGGGGAAAAATGTACAATTGGCGTAGAACGCATATAATTTGATTGTTGGGGACTATAATAATCTAGGAGGCATTTATGAAAAAAGAATTTAGTAAAGAGGAATTAAAGCAGGAAATTGCAAATTACCTCAAAATCCTTTACAGGAAATCAATTTCCGAAGCAACTAACCAACAGATTTTTCAGGCGTTGTCATATGCCCTCAAGGATGACATTGTTGACAAATGGATTGCAACGCATAAACAGTATGAAGAGCAGGATGCTAAGACGGTGTATTATCTTTCAATGGAATTTCTTACGGGCCGCGCACTGGGCAATATAATAATTAACCTTAAAGCAAATGATGTTGTGCGTGAAACCCTTGAAGAAATCGGTTTTGACCTTGACGTTATTGAAGACGAAGAACCTGATGCAGCTTTGGGAAACGGTGGTCTTGGCAGACTTGCCGCATGTTTCCTTGACTCATTATCATCACTGGGTTATCCTGCATACGGCTGCGGAATAAGGTACAGATACGGAATGTTCATGCAGAAAATTGAAAACGGCTGTCAGATAGAAGCTCCGGATGACTGGCTTGCAAATGGTAATCCATTTGAAATGAAGCGTGCTGAATACTCAAAGATAGTAAAATTCGGAGGATATGTCGCAGTACGTAAGAATGAACAGGGAAAAGACTGTTTCATACATGAAGGATATCAGGCAGTACGCGCAGTGCCATATGACCTTCCTATAGTAGGATATGGCAATAACGTGGTTAATACTCTTAGAATATGGGATGCAGAGGCTGTTGATACATTTAACCTTGACCAGTTTGACAAGGGAGAATACCATAAGGCAGTTGAGCAGAATAACCTGGCAAGAACCATATGCGAAGTGCTTTATCCAAACGATAATCACTATGCAGGTAAAGAACTGAGGCTTAAACAGCAGTATTTCTTTGTATCTGCAAGTATACAGCGCGCAGTTGCCAAATATATGGAAAAGCATGACGATATAAGAAAACTTCATGAAAAGGTATGTTTCCAGCTTAATGATACACATCCTACCGTTACGGTTCCTGAGCTTATGAGAATACTTATGGATGAGTATAACCTGGAATGGGATGAGGCATGGGAAGTAACTAATAAGTCATGCGCATATACTAATCATACAATCATGTCAGAGGCGCTTGAAAAGTGGCCGTTGGAACTGTTTTCAAGGCTGCTTCCGAGAATCTATCAGATAACGGAAGAGATTAACAGGCGTTTTATACTTGAGATAGAAAAGAGATATCCGGGAGACCATGAGAAGATACGTAAGATGGCTATTGTGTATGACGGACAGGTTAAAATGGCAAACCTTGCGATAGTTGCAGGCTTCTCGGTAAACGGAGTTGCAAGGCTTCATACGGAAATCCTTAAGAATCAGGAACTTAAAGATTTTTATCAGATGTTCCCTGAGAAATTCAATAATAAGACAAACGGAATTACACAGAGAAGATTTCTGCTTCACGGCAATCCGCTTCTTGCAAAATGGGTTACTGATAAAATAGGCGACGACTGGATTACCAATCTTTCACACATAAACGAGCTTTCGGTATATGTGAATGATGTTAAGTGCCAGAAGGAATTCATGAATATCAAGCACCAGAATAAAGTAAGGCTTGCAGAATATATACGTAAGCATAATGGAATAGAAGTAGACCCGCGCTCAATTTTTGATGTGCAGGTTAAGAGACTTCATGAATACAAGAGACAGTTCCTTAACATTCTTCATATAATGCACCTTTATAATCAGCTTAAGATGAATCCGGGAATGGATATATATCCAAGAACATTTATATTTGGAGCAAAAGCTTCAGCCGGATACAGAAGGGCAAAGGCCATTATTAAGCTTATTAATAATGTAGCCGATGTAATTAATAATGATAAGTCCATTGAAGGAAAGATTAAGGTTGTATTCATTGAAAATTACAGGGTATCCAATGCAGAAATTATATTTGCCGCAGCAGATGTATCCGAGCAGATATCTACTGCAAGTAAGGAAGCATCGGGAACAGGCAATATGAAATTCATGCTTAACGGAGCCGTTACAATAGGAACGATGGATGGAGCCAATGTTGAAATAGTTGAAGAAGTCGGCGAAGAAAATGCATTTATATTCGGCCTCAGTTCCGACGAGGTAATTGCATATGAGCATAACAATGAATATAATCCAAGAGATATATACAATACTGACCATGAGATAAGAGCCGTACTTACGCAGCTTATTGACGGAACTTATTCTGCAGAAAATACCGAGCTTTTCAGGGAGCTTTACAACTCGCTTCTGGAGAGTAACGGCGGCGAGCGTGCAGACCAGTACTTTATACTCAAAGATTTCCGCTCTTATGAAGCAGCGCAGAAGAAGGTTGAAGAAGCATACCGTGATACCGGAAGATGGGCTAAGATGGCTATGCTTAATACGGCAAAATGCGGTAAATTCTCATCAGACAGGACTATCGAAGAGTATGCAAAAGAAATATGGCATCTTGATAAGGTAAAGGTAGAGATGTAAGAAGAAATTATAACTAATTACAACTAATTACACAGCTTTCACGCAACGAAAGCTGTGTAATTTTATTAAATCTTAAATTACTCAGTCCGATTGCACAGTTTGTAAAATTCTTTTGGCGACATTCCTTCCAGTTTCTGAAATGTTCTGTAAAATGTTGAATAATCTTTAAAACCGATAAGCAGATATACCTGTGAAGGGGGAATACCGTTTGCCATTTCCTGTTTTGCTACGCTTATGCGCTTCATGACAAGGTAACTGTGTATAGTTTGTGCAGTCTGATTTTTGAATTCTTTTGTAAGCGTGGATTTGTTTATAAAAAAGCGTTCCTTTAATGAATCAAGCGAGATATCTTCGTTATAATTGCTGTTTATATATGATAAAATGCGTTCAACAAGCGGATTGATATGGATGATATTCTGCGGAGTCAGGTCTTTTCTTATATTGCGGCATATAAGCGTCATAAACTGAAGTATATATGAACGGTTTAGCAGTTCTGCACCGAAGTCCCTGTTATTTTTATTATCATTTAATTTGCGCATACACCTGCATATTGCATCAAACTCATCAGTATTCTCTATTTTAAAGTGATATTTTTGGTTCTGCTGAGCAAGCTTTAATGAATCCAGAAGACCGTATTCATTAAACTGAAAAGTTTTCAGGCACGCCTCGGTTATATATGTCAGAACACGGGTATAAGGAAGCCGGTCAGGCCCCGATCTGATAAGCTGGTGTATTGTATAAGGCGGAATAATTATTACATCGCCTTTCTGAACATCATATGAAGTATTCTCGATTGAAAGCTTCATGGAACCGTTTAGGTATATATATATTTCATAGAAATTGTGAGTGTGTGTGGGCACAAAGGGGATATAGTCCCTGCTAAGATAAGAAGCTTCATAATAATAATCGGTTGCCAGAGGATTTTCTTCTTCTGAGTAGATATATCTCATGTTATCACCTCATTTACTAATAGCAATATTATAATAAAATATTAGCATTTACATTGCAAATAATCAAGAAAATCTTGCATTTGTATTTGTTAGATTGTGAAAAATTTATATATATGATAGAATAAAAAAGTATATTGGTATTAATAATAAACTAAATATAATCAAGGGGGAAATGATATGGAACATATCGGAAAATTTAAAAAGTTATGGGTGTATGTGCTGAGTTTTGCAATGATACTTGCATGTATGGCTCCGGGAAGCATTACCGCTGCAAAACAGCCTAAGCTTAATAAAAGTGCTTCAGCATATGCAGGAGATACGTTAACTCTCAAACTTAAAAATGTTTCCAAAAAAGCAAAAGTAAAATGGAAATCAAAATCCAAAAAGATTGCCAAAATTACCAAACAGACTAAAAAGTCTGCCAAGATTAAGGCAGTTAAAGCAGGAAAGACAAAAATAACAGTAAAGTATGTATTGGGAAAGAGCAAAAAAACTCTTTCATGTAAACTGACTGTAAGGGATAAGGAAATAGTACCGGAAGGTACTGCTACAACAGCGCCTTCACCTACGGCCCCTGCGGCAACAGATACGCCTAATGTTACTGAAACTCCTGTTGTAACTGAAGAGCCTCCTATGGAGTGGGTATCAACATGGGGAACTGCAGAAGAAAACTTTACTGCAAGCGCAGACAGGATGCCGCAGCCTCTTAATGACACGACGGTACGTCAGATTATTAAAGTAACAACGTCAGGCAAAGAGTTTAAACTGAGGCTTTCAAACCAGTATGGAAAAAGCGACGTAACTATACACTCGCTTCATATTGCAAAGCAGGGACCTGACGCTGATAAATCAACGATAGATACGTCTACTGATACGGTTGTAACTGTAGGCGGAGAGGAAGAATTCATTATTCCGGCCGGTCAGGTTATTGAAACCGATGGAGTGAAGTTTGACG
Organism: uncultured Lachnospiraceae bacterium; assembly: GCA_947594855.1. Lineage (GTDB taxonomy): Bacteria > Bacillota > Clostridia > Lachnospirales > Lachnospiraceae > V9D3004. The sequence continues at coordinate 17,016 of CANQEL010000011.1, read as the reverse complement.
TTAACGCGCTTGAAAATGTTGCTGTTTCAGCATATTTCGGAGATGCTCCGGGAACTGCAGCAGAGATGACGGGACACAGGGGAGCAAGGGCTACCACTTATCAGGTATCCGGAAACAGTGTTTCAGAAGAAACGCTTGCCTCTCCTACAACAACACTGGCATGGTACTTCCTGGCAGATGCATCGGTTATGTCTCCTGCAGGAAGCAAAGCGGTAGTATGCTTTGGAGATTCTATTACTGACGGATACGGAACAGATGCGGATTATCTCCAAAGGAAACCTGACAGCTATACAAGATGGGGAGATTATTTTGCAAAGAGGCTTCAGGCAAATGAAAAGACAAAGAATATATCAGTAATCAATGAAGGAATAGGTTCTAACGGTATGCTGGGTTCATATCCTACGGATGCAGGAAAAGACAGATTTGCAAGAGACCTTCTTGAGCATGACGGCGTAGGTTATTGTATTATACTGTTTGGAGTAAATGACCTTAATAAACTTCAGGATACAAGCAAGTATAACCAGCTGCTTCCGGAATATCAGAAGATGGTTGAGCTCTGTCATGAGAATGGAATCAAGGTGTACGGAGCGCCTATTCTTCCATTCGGAACAAGCGATTATTATAGTGAAGCGTCAGAGCAGGTAAGAACCATGATTAACGACTGGATGCGCTCTGAGGAATCAGGCATGGATGGAATCATAGATTTTGACAAGGCAGTTGCGGACCCGGATAATCCAACGAATGTTCTTGAGAAATATACACATTCTGACGGACTTCATCCTTATGATGGATATGATGTAATGGCTGATGCAATTGATTTGACATTATTTGAATAAAAAATTAAGGGGGTATACCATGAAGCTTTTAAAAAAAGCGCTTGCGATTGTATGTGCAGTGAGTATGGCAGCAGGAATTATAGCATATGCACCGCAGCAGGAAGCACAGGCGGCCGCTAAGGTTAAGCTTGCAAAGAAACAGTATCAGGTAAAGGTAGGAAAAACCGTTACAATCAAGGTAAAAAAAGCTAATAAGAAAACTAAATTAACATGGAAAACAAATAAGCCTAAGATTGTAAGAATTACCAAGAAGAAAAACGGTAAAAAAGCATATGCTAAGGTAAAAGGATTGAAGGCAGGTAAGGCGAAGGTGACAGCTACATATAAGGTAGGAAAGAAAAGCCGGAAACTTAAATGTACGGTAAAGGTTAAGAAGGATAATGGTACGAAGCCTGCCAATACTCAGGCACCAACACCGGGCAATAATACGTCTGCTCCGACTCCGGTTCCTACACCAACACCGGATCCGTTTACGATTGTAGATAACCAAAAAGCAAATGCAATGATGTATATTGATGCAAACGATTCCGAATATGATGGAATAAGCATTATTGCTGAAGCATTTAAAGCTGATATTGCAAGAGTGTGTGGAATAGGCGTTAATGATGAAGGAGTTGCAAATGAAAGCAGCGACGGACTTCAGGTAGTAACTGACAAGAGCAGTTTAAGTGGAAAAGCTATTATTGCAGGTACTGTAGGAGACGGCGGATGCGACCTGATTAATCAGCTTGTAGCAGAAGGAAAGCTTGATGTATCAGATGTTTCCGGCAAATGGGAATGTTATAAATTAAAGGTTGTAAAGAATCCTGTGGCAGGAGTTGACGAGGCTCTTGTAATTGCAGGAAGCGACAAACGCGGTACAATATACGGAATATTCAGAATATCAGAGCTCATGGGAGTATCACCATGGGTATGGTGGGCTGACGCTGCACCTGCGGTACGCCAGAGGATAGACCTTAACGGTGTAGACGTTAATGTTACATCAAAGGAACCGTCGGTTAAATACCGTGGTATATTCCTGAATGACGAAGCGCCGTCGCTTACGACATGGACAAGCAGCAATGGCGGCGGTAAATTTGGAGGACGTAACCAGTATTTCTATGCGCATGTATTTGAACTTATACTCCGTCTTAAAGGCGACTATCTCTGGCCTGCAATGTGGAGTGACCAGTTCAGTAAAGGCGGCGCAGACGGAGACACGCTTGCAAATGCAAAACTTGCAGACCAGTATGGGGTTGTTATGGGCACATCGCACCATGAACCGCTTTACCGTTCAGGACCTGAGTGGGGAGCCGAATATGGAAAATATAAAGGAAGTCTCAGCGAAAATGCAGGAGATGCATGGAATAAGTATAATATACCAGGAGAAGAAGGATATAATGAAAAAATAAATACTGCCATAGAAAACTTCTGGGCAGACGGTGTGGAAAGAAATAAAGACTTTGATAATATCTGTACGGTAGGCATGCGTGGTGAAAACGATTCATCACTTCCTGCGGCAGACAATCCTCCAAAATATGCAGAGCTTCTTAACTATATCATCGGTCAGCAGAAGAACATACTTAATGATAAAGGGGATGCCAATCCTACGCAGCTTGTAATATATAAAGAAGTTGAGAGTGCATGGAATAAAGGCGCATTGTATGACCAGGAGTGTATGAGGGATACAATAGCAATGTTTGCTGATGATAACTTCTCATATCTGCGTACACTTCCAACCGTTGAACAGCAGAGTAAGGTAGGCGGACTTGGAATGTATTATCATTTTGATTACAATGGCGGACCAACATCATATTCCTGGATTCAGACAACACAGGTATCACGTATATGGGATCAGATGACGCTTGCATATAATTATGGAATTGATGACGTATGGATTGTAAACGTCGGCGACCTTAAGTATATGGAACTTGACATATCTTACTTCTTAGATCTTGGCTATGACTATGATAAGTGGGGTAAAGGCGGCAATGACAGATTCGATGAATATATGAAGAACTGGACAGCGCAGCAGTTTGCAGGTACCAGCGGCTCAGGACTTAATGATGAGCAGATTGCAGAAGCATCGCAGCTTATATCAGACTATCTTGACCTGGATGCATTAATAAGAGTTGAACATCTGAGATATGAAAATGCCGAAAGTACTGATAGAATGTTCAGCATAAGCAATTACAGCGAGGCTCAGGATATACTTATTAAATGTAACGACATCATGCAGAGGGCAGAAGCGCTTAAAGCAGAAATACCGGAAGAGCTGCAGGCGGCTTATTATGAGCTTGTATATTATCCGGCAATGGCAGTTCCTAATATAGTTAAGATTGAGGTGTATGCGGCTCTTAACCATAAATATGCCGATAAGAACCTTACCGCAGCCAATACTTATAAGCAGCGCTGTGAAGAGGCACTGGAATTTGACAGGGAGCTTGATAATATAATTAATAATGACATTCCGGGTGTAAAGGACAAATGGAAGGGAATGCAGTCAGGCGGACAGCAGTCGCGTATTGGAGTTGGAACGACAAAGGACCATTGGCAGATGGACAGCGGACAGATTCCGTCACTTGCCAGTGTAAATGCGCAGTCAGGCTCACAGCTTAATGTACTTGTGGAAAATATTACAGGTTCAATGAATGACGTATACACATCAGGCAGCGCATCACTTCCGGCATTTACAAATATTAATAAAGAGGCATATACTATAGAACTTGCCAATACCGGAACAGATTCTTACGATTATACTGCAACGGCAGATGCTGACTGGATTAAGCTTTCCAAAACTTCAGGAAAGGTAAACACTCTTGAAAATATAGAAGTCAGCGTTGACTGGAGCAAAGTTACAGCAAATGTTTCCGGAACTGTGACAATAAGTGCAGGCGGAAGCACGGTAACAGTTAATGTATCTGCACAGGTTGTTGATACATCAGGACTCGCTGATAAGACATATGTAATGGCTAACGGCTACGCAGCAATTAATGTTGGTAATTATACGGCTATTACATCAGGAAATGGATATGCTAATACGGGAGAACTTACGGACAATAAGATGATATATGTTCCTGACAATGGAAGATATATGGGTTCAATCAGGACATCAAGCAATGTAATAACATATACGGATGCAGGTGAACTTACGGGATGCAATGCGCCATATGTTGAATATAAGGTGTATGTGCCACAGGCCGGAACATATAATATCCAGTGCCAGTTCAATCCTACGAGCAATGTAGAATATGGAGAAGATAACAGGAAACTCCGTTATGGAATATCGGTAGACGGGGGAGACATTGAGATTACGAATTCCATTAAAAATGATTACATTGCCGGAGAGTATTCGGGATCCTGGGCAGGAGACATAATAAAGAACGGAAGGTCTTCAGAAGTACAGGGTGTAAACCTTTCAGCAGGAACGCATACTATAAGATATTATCAGTGCGATCCTAATATGGCGCTTACACGAATAACAGTATATGAAGGCACGCTTGCAAAAGTATACAGTTCACCTGCAGAAAGCTATTATGTAGGAAAGTCTGTAAATACTGATGCAAGGATAGCAGATAAGAATACAATGTATTCAAATATCGGAAACTAATTACGTTTTAATAATTTAATAAAGACTGAATAATCACCTCTGTATCTGGTAAAGCTAGTTACAGAGGTGATTGATTATGAAAAGAAGGATAAAAGATTATTTCCGCACTAAAGGGTTTTATATATCCCTTATGGCAGGTGCAATATGTATAGTAGCAATAGCGGCATTGTTTCTTAATACATTTAATAGTACTGATGATGCTGATGATATTTCACAAAGGCTTGACCAGTCTGCAGAAATTGCAGATAAGGAATTTTACGTGCCGGATATAACAACGGAATCTCCGGAGACAGCTACAGAGGAACCAAAGAAAAATGATACCGGGGAAGAAAAAAACAGCGCAGAAAAGAAAAGCAGTAAGAAAAAGAATAAAAAAGATAAAAGCCAGGAAGAAGATAAAAAGCAGGGTGTAACTGTTATGGAATCCGGAAAAAATGTCAGCAATCTGAGTTTTGACCAGGAAGAGGGCATTATATGGCCGGTGACAGGCGAGGTTATTATGAAGTATTCTGCTGATTCTCCGGTGTATTTTAAAACATTGGGACAGTACCGTACTAATCCGGCGCTTATAATATCTGCTAATGAGGGAGCAAATGTATGCAGTGCAACTGATGCAGTCGTAACAAAGGTAAGTGAAAATGAGGAAATAGGAAAGTATGTCGAAACGTCAATAGGAGATAATTATAAGATAATATACGGACAGCTTGATGGAATACAGGTAGAGAAAGGCAGCGTACTTAAAGAAGGAGAACTTATAGGCTCCCTTGCAGCTCCTACTAAATATTATGTAGAAGAAGGAAGTAATCTGTATATGCAGATGCTTAGCGGAGACGAACCTGTAGACCCGTTGATATTTTTGAAGTAGCACCAAAATGCAGCAGATGAATATATTATTTACAAAGGACCCGCGGCGGTAGGCATGTGTATACTGCTTTATATAGCAGACCGTAAGTATAGCTATAATACTACGGTCTGCAATTTTTTAAAAAAACAAGTTGACGGATTGCAGGTGTTGTGTTATTCTAGACTAGCGATGAAATAGGTCTTTTTTTTTTGCACTTTATTTTCCAACAAAATAATACGGAGGTGACGTAGATGAGAGTTAAGATTACATTAGCTTGTACTGAGTGCCAGCAGCGTAATTATGATACGACAAAGGAGAAAAAGAACCATCCGGACAGAATGGAAACTAAGAAGTATTGCAGATTTTGCAGAAAGCATACACTGCACAAAGAGACTAAGTAAGGAGGAGTTTTGTTATGGCTGAGACAAAAACAGATACAACTCCGAAGAAGAGCTTTTTTAAAGGTCTGAAAGCTGAGTTCGGAAGAATAATATGGCCGACCAAAGATACCGTATGGAAAGAATCAATGGTCGTGATTATTGTTACCGTTGTTTTAGGACTGATTATTGCAGGAATGGATTTCCTTATCCAGATCGGGCTTGATGCGATTCTGTAAAAGTTCTTTTATTTAGTGCAAGGATGCACAAGGAGGTTAACATGTCTGAAGCAAGATGGTATGTGGTTCACACCTATTCGGGATACGAGAATAAGGTAAAAGCCAATATTGAAAAAACAATTGAAAACAGGAATCTTCAGGATCAGATACTTGAGGTTTCCGTGCCTATGCAGAATGTTGTAGAGGAAAAAAACGGTAATAAAAAACAGGTTCAGAAAAAAATGTTCCCGGCGTATGTTCTTATCAATATGGTCATGAATGATGATACCTGGTATGTTGTAAGAAATACGCGTGGAGTTACAGGTTTTGTAGGACCGGGTTCAAAGCCTGTGCCGTTAACTGATGAGGAAATGGACAAAATGGGTCTGATGATTGAAGAGCAGTCTGTTTCATTTAAGGTCGGCGATAATATTGTTGTAACGTCAGGCGTATGGGAGAATACCACAGGCGTAGTTCAAAGTGTCAGTGAAAGCCGCCAGATTGTTACAATTAATGTAAATATGTTTGGCCGTGAAACACCTGTTGAGATTGACTTTGTTGATATTGAAAAGGTGTGATATCAACACATAATTCTGAAGTGTAAGACAGTTATTCAAATGAAGTATTTAAGGAGGCATTTATAAAATGGCTAAAAAAGTTGAAGGATATATTAAGTTACAGATTCCTGCCGGAAAAGCAACACCGGCTCCTCCTGTTGGACCGGCATTAGGCCAGCATGGAGTAAATATTGTACAGTTTACGAAAGATTTTAATGCAAGAACAGCTGATCAGGAAGGTATGATTATACCTGTAGTAATTACTGTATACCAGGATAAGAGTTTTAGTTTTGTTACCAAGACTCCGCCTGCTGCAGTTCTTTTGAAAAAGGCCTGCAAAATTGAAAGCGGTTCAGGCGTACCTAATAAGCAGAAAGTTGCTACGATATCAAAGGCAGAGATTCAGAAAATTGCTGAACTTAAGATGCCGGATCTTAATGCGGCAAATATTGAGTCTGCTATGAGTATGATAGCAGGAACAGCAAGAAGTATGGGAATTGTTGTTGAGGACTAATTATCTCATTGGAAAATAATTTATATAAAAAGACTATTTCATGTTGAACGTCGTGGGAGGGCGTAAAAAGCTCCCGCTAATACCACAAGGAGGTTATAAGAATGAAAAAAGGAAAGAAATATGCTGAAGCTGTTAAATTAATTGAGCGTGAAAAGCAGTACGAAACTGCAGAAGCAATCAGCATTATTAAGAAAACAGCGACTGCCAAATTCGATGAAACAATTGAGGCTCATATCCGTTTGGGCGTAGATGGTCGTCATGCAGACCAGCAGGTTCGTGGCGCAGTAGTACTGCCGCATGGAACCGGTAAAAAAGTTCGTGTACTTGTATTTGCCAAGGGTGATAAGGTTGCTGAGGCTGAAGCAGCAGGAGCTGATCATGTTGGAGGAGAGGAACTTATTCCACGAATCCAGAATGAGGGCTGGCTGGACTTTGATGTCGTAGTAGCTACACCGGATATGATGGGTGTTGTAGGTCGTCTCGGACGTGTACTTGGACCTAAAGGGCTTATGCCTAACCCGAAAGCCGGAACTGTTACAATGGATGTGACAAAAGCTGTTAATGATATTAAAGCAGGTAAAATAGAATATCGTCTTGATAAGAGCAATATTATTCATGTGCCTGTAGGAAAAGCTTCTTTTACAGAGGAGCAGCTTACTGAGAATTTTAATACTCTTATGGGCGCTATTGTAAAGGCTAAGCCTGCATCTGCTAAGGGTCAGTATTTGAAAAGTGTAACACTGGCTGCAACAATGGGACCGGGTGTGCATATTAATACTAACCAGTTTGCATAAAATAATACTTGACAAAGTTAAAAAAAATATATAGAATAGCAATTGCATTGTTGCCGAAGACAGCAGGTACCTTAGTGTTTAATTTGTTGATAAGCCTGCCGAGGAGAATGATACCATTGGATTATTTTCAGGTTCTTTTCGTGTCTTTCGGAAAGAACCTTTCTTTTATACAATGCAGAATAATACAGGAGGTATATGCAGATGGCAAAGATTGAACTTAAGAAGCCTGTCGTTGACGAGATTAAGAAGTATGTAGAAGATGCTTCATCAGTTGTACTTGTTGATTACAGGGGTCTTACAGTTGAACAGGATACGGTTCTCCGTAAAAAACTTCGTGAAGCCGGTGTTGTATATAAGGTTTATAAGAATACAATGCTTCGTCTGGCATTTGACGGAACAGACTTTGCTCAGCTTGATCCGAGTCTTGAAGGTCCTACCGCTGTTGCATTCGGAATTGATGATGCTACAGCTCCTGCCAGAGTTATTAAGGAGTTTGCAAAGGATGCGCCGGCATTGGAATTTAAAGCTGCAGTAGTTGAAGGAACATATTATGATGCAGCTGGTGTTAATACTATTGCGGACATTCCGTCAAGAGATGTGCTTATTTCCAAACTTCTTGGAAGTTTGCAGTCACCTGTTACAAACCTTGCGCGCGTACTCAGTCAGATTGCAGAAAAAGGCGTAAGCGCAGCAGAGTAATAACAGTATTTTTTATTCACAATTTAACAAAACATATTTTTATTATGGAGGTAATTTGAAATGACTACACAGGAATTTATTGATGCAATTAAAGGCATGACAGTATTAGAATTAAATGATTTGGTAAAGGCATGCGAAGAGGAATTTGGAGTATCTGCAGCAGCAGGCGTTGTAGTAGCAGCAGGAGCAGCAGATGCAGGCGCAGCAGCAGAAGAGAAGACAGAGTTTGACGTAGAACTTACTGAAGTTGGTCCTAACAAAGTTAAGGTTATCAAGGTTGTACGTGATGCTACAGGTCTTGGACTTAAGGAAGCTAAAGAAGTTGTTGAGGGAGCTCCTAAGGTTATCAAAGAAGCTGCTTCTAAAGCAGAAGCTGATGAAATCAAGGCTAAACTTGAGGCTGAGGGCGCAGTTTGTACTCTTAAATAATTTTATATCCCCGCCCGTGATAAATAATGGGCGGGGATATTTCTGAAACTTATATGATACGGCTTTTCATACGCAGTCAAATAAAAAAGATGCTTTAACAGCATCTTTTAATATTCTAATAATTTTTTTCAGATTTTATCTATAAAACTCCCATAAAAATATATTGACTTGGCAAAAAAAGTATGATAACATGGAATGTGCTCATTGTGGTGTAGTAGCCCCTTGTATGCATATTTATAGGAATATTATACCACATATATGATAAAAAGCAACATTTTTTGATTAATCTGATTTGCTATGGACCGGGCAGTCCAATAACTCTTAAAAATAAGGAGTGTAAGCATTAATGGAAAAAAACAGAATACGTCCAGTAAAAGTGGGCAATAAGGTAAGAATGAGTTATTCCAGACGTAAAGAAGTTTTGGAGATGCCAAACCTTATCGAGGTTCAGACTAAGTCGTATAAGTGGTTCCTCAATGAGGGACTTAACGAGGTATTCAAAGATATTTCTCCAATCACTGATTACAGTGACCATCTGAGTCTGGAATTTGTTGACTTTAAACTGTGTGAAGATGATGTCAAATATTCCATTGAGGAATGTAAAGAGAGAGATGCGACTTATGCTGCTCCTCTTAAGGTGACTGTAAGACTTCATAATAAGGAAACCGATGAGATAAAAGAACATTCTATTTTTATGGGAGATCTTCCGTTAATGACCGCTACGGGTACATTTGTAATCAATGGCGCCGAGCGTGTTATTGTAAGTCAGCTTGTACGTTCTCCGGGAATATATTATGCAATTGGACATGACAAAATCGGTAAAAAACTTTATTCATGTACTGTGATTCCTAATCGTGGCGCATGGCTTGAATATGAAACTGATTCCAATGATGTATTTTATGTACGTGTGGACAGAAATAGAAAGGTACCTATTACTGTGCTTATCCGTGCGCTTGGCGTGGGTACTAATGATGAGATTATTGAGATGTTTGGTGAAGAACCTAAAATTCTTGCCAGCATGACAAAGGATGCATCCGATAATTATCAGGATGGTCTTCTTGAGCTGTATAAAAAATTGCGTCCTGGCGAGCCGCTTTCAGTTGAAAGCGCAGAGAACCTGCTGCATAGTATGTTTTTTGACCCAAGAAGATATGACCTTGCCAAAGTAGGAAGGTATAAATTTAATAAAAAACTTGCATTGCGTAATCGTATAACAGGCTGCACTCTTTCCAGGGATGTTGTTAACGAAGCGACCGGAGAGATTCTTGCAGAGGCAGGAACGGTTGTTACTGAAGCCTGTGCGGATGCTATACAGAATTCAGCAGTTGCCGCAGTATGGGTACAGACAGAAGATAGAGAAGTAAAGATACTTTCAAATATGATGGTTGACCTGAATACTTATCTGCCTGATGTGGACAAGAAAAAGATAGGGGTAACTGAGGATGTTTACTATCCTTTGCTTGCACAGATTTTATCAGATTATGAAGAAGAAGACGAAAGAATTGAAGCAATTAAGAGGAATATAAGCGAGCTTATTCCTAAGAATATAACTAAAGAAGATATATTTGCTTCTATTAATTATAATATGCATCTTGAGTATGGCATAGGAAATGATGACGATATTGACCACCTTGGCAACAGACGTATACGTGCTGTAGGAGAACTCCTTCAGAATCAATACCGTATAGGACTTTCCCGTATGGAGAGAGTGGTTCGTGAGAGGATGACAACGCAGGATATTAATGATGTGTCTGCGCAGTCGCTTATTAATATCAAGCCTGTGACCGCAGCGGTTAAAGAATTCTTTGGAAGTTCGCAGCTTTCCCAGTTCATGGACCAGAACAACCCGCTTAGCGAACTTACACATAAGAGACGTTTATCGGCGCTGGGTCCCGGAGGATTGTCAAGAGACAGGGCAGGATTTGAGGTCAGAGACGTTCATTATTCGCATTATGGAAGAATGTGTCCTATTGAGACTCCTGAAGGCCCTAATATCGGACTGATTAACTCACTTGCATCTTATGCAAGAATAAATGAATATGGATTTGTTGAAGCGCCATATCGTGTAGTTGACAAGAGCGATCCTTCAAATCCTATTGTTACGGACCAGGTTATATATATGACTGCTGATGAAGAGGATAAATATTATGTAGCGCAGGCAAACGAGCCTCTTGATGAGGAAGGCCATTTTATTAACAATAATATATCAGGACGTTTCCGTGAAGAAACATCCTTATTTGAAAAGAATAAGATAGATTTTATGGATGTATCTCCTAAAATGGTATTTTCTGTTGCTACGGCAATGATACCTTTCCTGGAAAATGATGATGCGAACAGAGCGCTCATGGGCTCTAACATGCAGCGTCAGGCTGTACCGCTTCTTGTTACTGAGGCTCCTGTGGTAGGAACCGGAATGGAACTTAAGGCTGCGGTTGATTCAGGTAACTGTGTGCTTTCAACATGCGACGGAGTAGTCGAGATATCTGCATCCGACAGAATTGTTATAAAGGCTGATGACGGAGAAATTGTTGAGTTCCCTCTTGAAAAATTTGTAAGAAGCAATCAGGGAACCTGCATGAACCAGAGACCTATAGTAGTAAAAGGTGAAAAAGTATCCAAAGGACAGGTTATAGCGGATGGCGCATCTACTTCCGGCGGAGAAATTGCACTCGGAAAGAACCCTCTGATTGGATTTATGACATGGGAAGGTTATAACTATGAGGATGCGGTACTTATTAGTGAAAGGCTTGTCCAGGAAGATATATACACATCTGTCCATATTAATGAATATGAGGCTGAAGCACGTGATACAAAACTTGGACCGGAAGATATAACACGTGATGTTCCGGGCGTTGGTGATGATGCGCTCAAGGACCTTGATGAACGTGGTATTATAAGGATAGGTGCAGAGGTACGTGCAGGGGATATTCTTGTTGGTAAAGTTACTCCTAAGGGAGAAACGGAGCTTACGGCAGAAGAAAGGCTGCTTCGTGCAATTTTCGGTGAGAAAGCCAGAGAAGTAAGGGATACCTCGCTTCGTGTGCCTCATGGAGAATTTGGTATAGTAGTCGATGCAAAAGTGTTTACAAGAGAGAATGGAGATGAACTTCCTCCGGGAGTTAATGAAACTGTTCGTATATATATCGCACAGAAAAGAAAGATACAGGTCGGGGACAAGATGGCAGGACGTCATGGTAATAAGGGTGTTGTTTCCAGGGTACTTCCTGTGGAAGACATGCCATTCCTTCCAAACGGAAGACCGCTTGACATAGTGCTTAATCCGCTTGGAGTGCCTTCGCGAATGAATATAGGGCAGGTGCTTGAGATACATTTGAGCCTTGCTGCAAAGGTACTTGGATTTAATGTGTCAACTCCTGTATTTGACGGTGCAAATGAGTATGATATTATGGATACTCTTGAACTTGCAAATGATTATGTTAATACACCACTTGATAAATTTAAGAAAAAATATAAAAATATATTGGACCCTGAACTTATGAAGTTCCTTATTGAGAATCAGGAATACAGAAAGGAATGGGAAGGCGTTCCGATTAACAGAGATGGTAAGGTAAGGCTTAGAGACGGAAGAACCGGAGAGTTTTTCGACAGTCCGGTAACTGTTGGATTTATGCATTATCTTAAACTGCATCACCTTGTAGACGATAAGATTCATGCCCGTTCTACAGGCCCGTACTCACTTGTTACACAGCAGCCTCTTGGTGGTAAGGCACAGTTCGGAGGACAGCGTTTCGGTGAGATGGAAGTATGGGCTCTTGAGGCATATGGAGCTGCATATACGCTTCAGGAAATTCTTACTGTTAAGTCAGATGACGTTGTAGGACGTGTTAAGACTTATGAGGCAATTATTAAGGGAGATAATATTTCAGATCCCGGAATTCCTGAATCGTTTAAAGTTCTGCTTAAAGAGCTGCAGTCACTTGCTCTTGATGTAACAGTTCTTGATGAGTATGGCAATGAAGTTAAGATGACAGAGAATGTTGACAATGGAGAAGAAGAACTTCTGCCATTAATTGAAGGAGAGGATTATCGTTATAACAGAGATGAGTCTTTTGAGTCGGCAGGTTACAGAGAGGCAGATGACCTTTCCGAACTTGACAGTGAAGAAGACGGTGATTATGAAGAAGAACTTAACCTTGACGCTTTGAAATTTTAATGTCAGTTGTATAACGGACAAGAAAGGACGTGCAGCATATGCCAACAATTAGTAATAGCGTTAGTAACGCAAATGAAAACATTACTTATGATGCCATAAAAATAGGTCTTGCTTCTCCTGAAAAGATTCTTGAATGGTCAAGGGGTGAAGTGTTAAAGCCTGAAACGATTAATTACAGAACTCTTAAACCCGAAAAAGACGGTCTGTTCTGCGAGAAAATTTTTGGACCAAGCAAAGACTGGGAATGTCATTGCGGTAAATATAAAAAGATAAGATATAAGGGTATTATCTGTGACAGATGCGGTGTTGAAGTCACTAAAGCAAGTGTCCGCAGGGAAAGAATGGGACATATATCGCTTGCAGCGCCGGTTTCGCATATATGGTATTTTAAAGGTATTCCAAGCCGTATGGGACTTGTGCTTGATATATCTCCAAGAGTACTTGAAAAGGTACTGTATTTTGCATCCTATATTGTTCTTGATGCAGGAACTACAGATTTACAGTATAAGCAGGTTCTGACAGAAAAGGAATATCAGGATGCGCGGGAAAAATTCGGAAACAATTTCCGTGTTGGAATGGGTGCCGAGTCTGTTATGGAGCTTCTTAAAGCAATTGACCTTGATAAAGAAAGTGAAGAGCTTAAGGCAGAACTTAAGGAGTCTACCGGACAGAAAAGAGCAAGAATTATTAAAAGGCTTGAGGTTATAGAAGCATTTCGTGAATCAGATAATAAACCTGAATGGATGATTCTTACGGTTATTCCCGTAATTCCGCCGGACTTGCGCCCAATGGTACAGCTTGACGGAGGAAGATTTGCAACTTCAGATATGAATGATCTGTATAGAAGGATTATTAACCGTAATAATCGTTTGAACAGACTTCTGGAGCTTGGAGCGCCTGATATTATTGTAAGAAATGAAAAACGTATGCTTCAGGAGGCAGTGGATGCCCTTATTGATAATGGAAGAAGAGGAAGACCGGTAACAGGTCCTGGCAACAGGGCGCTTAAATCGCTTTCTGATATGCTTAAAGGTAAGCAGGGCCGTTTCAGACAGAACCTTCTTGGTAAGCGTGTTGACTATTCAGGACGTTCTGTTATAGTAGTAGGACCGGAATTAAAAATATATCAGTGCGGACTTCCTAAAGAGATGGCCATAGAACTTTTTAAACCTTTTGTTATGAAAGAGCTTGTTGCTGAGGGAACAGCTCATAATATAAAATCTGCCAAGAAAATGGTAGAGAGACTGCAGCCAGAAGTATGGGACGTTCTTGAAAGAGTAATCAAAGAGCATCCTGTAATGCTGAACCGTGCACCAACACTGCACAGACTTGGAATACAGGCATTTGAACCTACCCTGGTTGAAGGAAAAGCTATAAAGCTGCATCCTCTCGTATGTACAGCGTTTAACGCAGATTTTGACGGGGACCAGATGGCTGTGCATCTTCCATTATCCGTGGAAGCTCAGGCAGAATGCAGATTTCTTCTTTTGTCACCGAATAACCTTCTGAAACCATCAGATGGCGGTCCGGTAGCGGTTCCTTCACAGGATATGGTGCTGGGTATTTATTATCTTACCCAGGAAAGACCGGGAGCGCTTGGTGAAGGTAAGGCCTTTAAGGATGTCAATGAAGCAATTACTGCATATGAGAATGGATATGTTACGTTACATTCTCTTATAAAGGTAGGACGTACAGGTATAAACAGTAAGGGAGAAAGTGAAACCAGGATTATCGAGTCTACGCTTGGAAGATTTCTGTTTAATGAAATAATTACACAGGATCTTGGATTTGTAGATAGAAGTAAAGAGGAGAATTTCCTTAAGCTTGAAATAGATTTTCATGTAGGAAAGAAACAGCTTAAACAGATACTTGAAAGATGCATTAATATACATGGCGCTACTAAAACAGCGGAAATTCTTGACTCAATTAAATCTCTTGGTTACAAGTACTCAACGAGGGCTGCAATGACGGTATCAATATCTGATATGACAGTGCCCGAAGCTAAGAAACATATACTTGATGATGCTGAAAAAACAATAGAAAAGATTTCCAAGAACTACAGGCGTGGTCTCCTGACTGAGGAGGAACGTTATAAGGCAGTAATCGAAACATGGAAAGATGCCGATGACGAGATTACTACAGCGCTTATGGCAGGACTTGATAAGTATAACAATATTTATATGATGGCAGACTCGGGTGCGCGTGGTTCTGATAAGCAGATTAAGCAGCTTGCAGGTATGCGTGGACTTATGGCGGATACATCAGGACGTACAATTGAGCTTCCTATCAAGTCAAATTTCCGTGAAGGTCTTGACGTACTGGAATACTTCATTTCAGCTCATGGAGCAAGAAAGGGACTTTCAGACACGGCTCTTCGTACAGCCGATTCAGGATATCTTACAAGACGTCTTGTGGATGTATCGCAGGAGCTTATAATCCGTGAAGTAGACTGTAATAAGGATGCTGATGATATTCCGGGAATGTCAATCAGAGGCTTTATGGATGGAAAGGAAGTTATCGAGACCCTTGAGGAAAGAATTACAGGAAGATATTCCTGTGAAACAATATATGATGACAATGGTGAAATTATTGTAAAAGCCAATCATATGATTACTCCGAGCAGGGCAGCGCGTATTGTAAAAACGAAAGCTGTCATGGAGAAAGGCGATAAGGCAAGCGTGAAGATAAGGACAATTCTTACATGTAAATCACATGTTGGAATATGCGCAAAATGTTATGGCGCAAATATGGCTACCGGTGAGGCCGTACAGGTTGGCGAGGCAGTTGGTATCATTGCAGCACAGTCTATCGGTGAACCTGGTACACAGCTTACGATGCGTACCTTCCATACGGGTGGTGTTGCAGGAGATGATATTACACAAGGTCTTCCGCGTGTAGAGGAGCTTTTTGAAGCGAGAAAACCTAAAGGACTTGCAATAATTTCAGAATTTGCCGGAACAGTTGCAATAAATGATACTAAAAAGAAAAGAGAAGTTGTTGTAACGAATGAGGAAACAAAAGAAAGCAAAGCTTATCTGATTCCTTACGGTTCACGTATTAAGGTAGTAGACGGACAGGTACTTGAAGCAGGTGATGAGCTTACTGAAGGTAGTGTTAATCCGCATGATATTCTTAAAATAAAAGGTGTTCGTGCGGTACAGGATTATATGATTCAGGAAGTTCAGAGGGTATACCGTCTGCAGGGTGTTGAAATTAATGATAAGCATATAGAAGTTATAGTTAGACAGATGCTTAAAAAGATTCGTGTAGAGAATAATGGTGATTCTTCATTCCTGCCGGGTACAATGGTCGATGTGCTTGAATTTGAAGATGAGGTAAACAGGCTTATTGGAGAAGGGCTTGAACCGCCTGAAGGTAAGCAGGTTATGCTTGGTATTACAAAAGCCTCCCTGGCAACTAATTCATTCCTTTCAGCGGCATCTTTCCAGGAAACTACAAAAGTTTTGACGGAAGCTGCAATAAAAGGAAAGGTAGACCCGCTTATAGGACTTAAGGAAAATGTTATTATAGGAAAGCTTATCCCGGCGGGAACAGGTATGAAACGTTACAGGGATATTAAGCTGAGTTCAGATTCATTTGACCATATTGAAGTATCGGAAGATATTGAGGAAGAGATTGCAGATGAACTGGAAACTGCAGAAGATGAAATGGTTGCATCAGAAGAAATAGCGTCAGAAGAAATAGCAGCAGAAGATATTGCACAGGAAGATTTTTCTTATGAAGATGAATTTTTGAAAGAAGGATATGAGGAAAAAGATCCTATGCAGGAGGAATCCGAAGAACTGAGTGTAACCGAAGAGTAGTTGTTGAATATATTATATATATAGAAGAATTTCGCATCGACCTGTACGAAATTGCAGGTCGATGTTTGAATCTGCAAAAAACTTGAAAAAAATAAAAAAAGGTGTTGACAAGAGGATTCAAATTTGATAAACTAAGATTCGCTGACGCACCAAAAGGAGCG
>CANQEL010000010.1 GCA_947594855.1 uncultured Lachnospiraceae bacterium | reverse complement strand
AAAAGCTGATTTTACTTACGCCTTTCACCTTTACTTATCATAGAAGATCTTATTTACAGACTTTTGTTCATAGTCTCTGTATGGCAGAATATCATGATACTTATAGGGCAGGGCTTCTTGTATCAGCCGTTTCGCAGACTCTTGGAACGATGATAAACGGATGTCTGCCGTTCTTTGATAAAGCAACATGGACAGTGCTTATAGTAACGGTTCTCGGACTTGTATTTGCCCTTACTCCGTTTGGTAAACTTAAAGGTACCGAGGAAGTATCCAACGTAATGCTTTATATAGTAGTTGCGCTTATAGCGTCACGTGCAGACCTGTCGGCAATGGGCAATGCTCCTGCATGGCTTCTTTCAGGATTTATAATACTCGTTATACATGTTGCTATTATGATATTGCTTTCAAAACTTCTTAAGATAGATATATTTACCGCGGCGGTTGCCTCGCTTGCCAATATAGGCGGAACCGCTACGGCGCCGGTGCTTGCGGGAACATACAGCAGCGCTCTTGTTCCTGTGGGAATCATTATGGCGCTTCTGGGTTATGTTGTCGGAACCGGAGGCGGTCTCATAGTAGCGCATCTTATGAGTTTGTTTGCATGATTTGGATAATTGATATCAGAACTAAAAAATCCCCTGAGAAATTCAGGGGATTTTTTACTGTAAAGGCTTTGTTTTTTGAATTTTGAATTGCTCTATCTCGCTTTTGTCCATATCAATAATGTTTACTTTTTTGCGTGCTGCATAATGAGACAATGCACGTAGATCAATTCCTAATGAGCGTTTAAATTGATAAGGATTAACCTCTTTTATAAAATCCCGGGCAAGCTTATCCTTTTCTATTTTATCCGAAACATTATAATTCATCATCTGACCAATCATAATCATATACCTCCATTATTTTCTCCGCTATTTCTTCTTCAATAACAAAATGGTATGGATGCAGTATTCCTATAATATTTGCCCCAAATACGTCAACATAATGCTGTAAGATATCTTTATCCATCGCTATCGCATGTACACAACCACCATGACCTTTTTCTACAGACTTATTTATTGCAATCGCAAACAAATGTCCGCCGACACCTTCATACTCTTTTATACCGTTTCTCCAAATATTATTATTTGGGGAAGTGCATGCCCAATTAATGTATATCGCATTGCTATCTTTATCATCCGTAATAGCAATTAATCCTTGAATATCAACTGTTCCTTTTATCACCAAAGCATAAATTTCCGTTTCTGTATCAAACTGATTCCAATTTACATACCAACCGGTTTTTTCATTAAACTTTGACAGAAAACTTTTTCTGCGCACCCTCATTACTTCTGTTTCAACTATATCTCCGGTATATACATTACGTAAACAGGGAGTCAATTCATCAATAGTAAAAGTTACCACTTTTTATTCCTCACAATCAAACATTTTACTATAGGTTTATCTATATTATACCCAATATCCTGTTATTTGTATAGCTTTTCTTTACTTACATCTTTAATATTTTTAATATCAATCAACGTTGATGTCAGAATCAAAAAATCCTCTGATATTTATCAAGAGGATTTTCCAAAAAAGGCTTTGTTTTAAATAAAAAAATGCGGATAACAGGACTTGAACCTGCACGCTTGCGCACCAGAACCTAAATCTGGCGTGTCTGCCAATTCCACCATATCCGCATATTTGTACAACACTGTGTCATTATAGCATATCGTTTTTATTATGGCAAATGTTTAGGGTAAATTATTGTTAATTATTATTAAAATATGTGCTATAATATGAATACTGTGTTATAATAATTAAAAAAGGTTAGCCTGTACTAACCAGACAGAAAAGGAGAGATTCAAATGGTAAAAATGGTATTGGATGTAGAAGGTATGTCATGCGGAATGTGTGAATCACACGTTAATGACGCCGTAAGGAATGAATTTAATATAAAAAAGGTAACTTCATCACACAGTAAGAATATGACTGAAATAATATGTGAAGAACCGCTTGATGAAGATAAACTTACAAAAGTAATAGAAGATACGGGATATAAAGTTACAGGAATTCATACAGAGCCTTACGAAAAGAAAGGATTTTCACTGTTTAAAAAATAATATTATCTTAATGTTTTGCGGAGGCATACGCATGAGAAGCGAAAAAGAAATATTTGACCTTATCATGAATACGGCAATGCATGATGAACATATACGTGCAGTATATATGAACGGGTCACGTACTAATCCGAATGCAGAAAAAGATATACTAAGGGATTATGATATTGTATATGCAGTTGATAAGACAAAACCATATTATGAGGATGAAAGCTGGCTTTCAGTATTTGGCGATATTCTGTATATGCAGCGCCCGGATGCAATAGATGCTTCCGTTGGCAGGGAATGTGATTTTGATAAAAGCTATTGCTGGCTTATGATATTTAACGACGGAAACAGGATTGACCTGCATGTGCAGACCATTGAGGAATGTCTTAAAGATATAGCAGACGATACTCTATGCATGGTGCTTCTTGACAAAGACGGGATTCTTCCTGATATTAAAGAATCATCAGACGAGGGATATTATGTAAAAAAACCGGACGAAGCCGAATATGCGGCGGTGTGCAGTGAATTCTGGTGGTGCCTTAATAATGTCGTAAAAGGACTGTACAGATATGAAATACCATATGCGCAGGATATGCTTAATATATATGTGCGTACACAGCTTATAAAAGTTCTGTCGTGGAAAGCAGGACTTTTAAATGAATGGAAAGTAAGCGTCGGCAAATCAGGGAAATACCTGTACAGATGGCTTGACGAAGACGAGTGGGAACGTCTGCTTATGACATATTCAGGCGGTATGGCAGGAGAAATGTGGCAGGCTGTTGATATAATGTGTGATTTGTTTGAAAAGACGGCAATATTTGTCGCAGATAAGCTTGGATATGAATATAATCAGAAAGATGCGTCGGGGGCAAGGCTGTATGCCGGATATATAAAAGCGCTTCAGAAGGATGAAAAAGTTGCCCTGGAGGATATTAAATGAAATATTATATGGCTCCGCTTGAGGGCATCACGGTACACACATACAGAAATTCATTCAGGGAGTTCTTTGGCGGTATAGATAAATATTTTACCCCGTTTATTGCCGCTGAGGGAAGTCTCAAAATGAAAAAACGCGAGATAAAGGATATACTTCCTGAAAATAATCCGGATATACATCTGGTTCCCCAGATAATATCCAATAATGCTGATAATTTCATACGTTTTGTACATCTTATAAGCGACAGGGGATACAGGGAGATTAATTTTAACCTGGGATGCCCGTCAGGTACGGTTGTATCAAGACATAAGGGTTCAGGATTCTTAGCGGAACCTGATGAACTTGACAGGTTTTTTGATAAAGTTTTTAATGAAATTTCTGATGTAAATATATCCGTAAAGACACGTATAGGCGTAAATGATGAAAATGAGATATATAGGATTATGGAAATATATAACCGGTATCCGATATATGAGCTTATCGTGCATCCGCGCATCAGGGCGGATTATTATAAGGGCTCTCCGAGAATGGATAAGTTCAGATATATATACGATATAAGTACGAATCCGGTATGCTATAACGGAGATATAAGGCATGCAGGTGATTGTTATAAAATAACTGAGGAATATAAAGAACTTACTTCTATAATGATTGGGAGGGGACTTATAAGAAACCCGATGCTTGTCTGTGGCATAAGAAATGGTAATGATGCACTGCCTGACAGGAATATCCTTAGAAAATTCCATGACAGGATATACAATGAATACAGGGAAACAATGCCCGGAGAGCGGGTTATTATATATAAAATGAAAGAAATATGGGTATATATGATAGATTTGTTTGAAGATGATGGAACTTATATAAGGCTTCTGAAGAAGTCAGACGGACTTTCGCAATATAACGTATTTGTGAACAGGATATTTTCGGAATGTCCGTTCAGATGAGGTATTACGGATGGATATAATTGAAAGGGATATATACTCGGTAATAAGTAAAAATGACGGTATCAAGGCAAAAGATATTGCGCGCGCGATAAGCGCCGAAAAATCTGTGGTGAATCACTATCTTTACAAATCAGCGTTTATTAAAGACCTCTGCTACCGGGATGACGCATATATGTGGCACGGTCTTATAAGGCAGAAGAGACCTCATGAGGGGCTTGGCGATTACTGCGGATATTATGCGTTAGTAAAAGATTTCCTGGACACTCCGTATGATGAATGGTTTGAACGTATGAGAGGCGGCTGCCTTAGCGTAGGAAGAAATCTTAATAATACCAGGGGCCTGTTCCATTCTTTTTCGGATACGCACCGGGTTATGACCGGGCTTTTTGGCGACATACCCGTGGATTATTCTGACTGGGAGATTGTATTTGAACTCAGGATAAGAAAATCAAAATATATAAGAATATATGCAGATGTACTTGTTATTACGGACAGGTATGTATTTTCACTGGAATTCAAAATGAATGATGAAATTATAGATAAGGATGTTGAGCAGGCGGCTAAGTATAACGAGTATCTGGAAGTGGTTTTTGGACCGGATTATGAGATTATATCGGGACTTGTACTTACACTTGCGTCAGATAAATATACATATGTTCCGGTAAAAAATACATCAGCCGAGATTCCGGTATGCTCGGCTGACATGCTGTTTAATATATTTAATGAGTATCTTGGGTTTTACGAATAAATAATCCCTTCTGTGACATTATGAATAATATGATTCCAATAATCAGTATAAATATTGATATGAACTGCGAAGTAGATAATACTCCTATCTCGCCGCGGTAATCGTTTCTGAAAAATTCTATTATTGAGCGTCCTACGCTGTACATTATAAGATACAGGGAACCGGCGCTTCCGGGCTTTCTTTCCTTTTTTGAATACAGGAACAATATCACCGCCATAAGAAAACATCCTGCGCTTGAAAACAGCTGCGTAGGGTATAACGGTACGCCGTTTGGCGCATAATCCGAGTTGTGGAAAACCACGCCGATAAATGAATCTGTTTCTTTACCATAACAGCATCCGGCAAGAAAGCATCCTATACGGCCAAATCCCTGCGCGATGGCTACAGACGGCAGCACTACGTCAAAATATCTGAAAAACGCCAGCTTTTTTATACGGCAGTATAATCCGGCAATTAAGGTTGCACCGATTATTCCACCGTAAACGACGAATCCGTCTGAACCGAGGATGGCAAGAGGGTCGCTTATAAATACTTTCCATTCAACGATGCAGTAAAGCAGTTTGGCGCATACAAATCCTGATACGGCGCACAGTATCGTAAGGTTGTATATTTCATCTGTATTCAGGTCCTTTTTTCTGGCAAGCCTGAGACCGAAAAACAGGGCGCACAGTATGCCAATTCCAATCATAAGACCGTATCCGTGTATGGTGACCGGGCCGATTTTTAATATTTCGTTATACATGAGTCGTTTTTTCCTTTCATGTTAAGTATGCACTTAATTATATAATATACCGGGTAAAAATACAATTGATATGTATTTTGACAATGCATATTTATAATGTTATTATTTGTTTTATAAATCAACATATGAAAGGAGCGTTATTGTGGGAGCGTTTATAGGAAATCTTGGCGGGCTTATTATGATAATACTGATAGCAGTCCTGCTTTTTAAGTTTATTACAGAGCTTTGCGCCCTGAAAAAAAGTAATGACAGTATTGTGAAAAAAGTTTCTTTTTTCACTGTTACGGCAGTGCTTATAGGATTTGTCTATATTGTTATAGGAGGATATATATATAATTTTAAAAACGGAGCCGTATCGTTATTTGATATTCAGACGATATGGAATATGAAACCTGTATCTGCATTTATGACAGTTGCTTCAGGCGGAACATATTCGTCGGACTGGCTGTTAAGCGATGGTATATTTCCATTGTATCCTGTGCTGGTATCGCTGTTTTCAGGCTTATTATATGATATGTATATTGAGTGTGCATTTTATATAAGCTTTTTGTCCTGGATTGTAACAGTGACATGTCTTGGGTTATGGCTTGATAAAAAGTATGGTTATGAACGGGCAAAGCTTTATATTATGCTTATTATGTGCATACCGGGAGTGTTTTTGCTGTTCCTGCCTTCACCGTTTGCATTGTTTATGGCGCTGTTTTCGGCATTTCTTTTGTGTTTTGAATACAGATTCAGGGTTGCCATGACGGTTTTGGCGTTTTTATGCATCTTTACTCATATGTCGGGTATTGTTGCGCTGGCTGTATTGGTTACTGTGTATATATATGGATGGGATAAAAAATACAGCGATATAGTCTATGCATCAGTTATTCTGGCATCACAGCTTGTATTGTGCGTTGTGTATTATGCATCAGGCATAGGCTGCGGCGTTGAATGTTGGTTTTTAATGATTATACCGGCAATCATGGCATTAAAATATTTTGACAAAAATGAAATTTCCGGTAAGACATTTTATAATGTGGCAAATATAGTTTTAGTGTTAATAAGCAGTTTTTATCTGACTGCAAAAATTTATCAAATAATCTGATGGGAGAATAATTATGGGTAAATTAAAAATTAAGGATAAGTTCAATGATTATTCTTTGTTTGTAAAAATATTCGGCGCTACGATAGCAATACATTGGATAATTATAATTCTTGCATATATTCTTCTCTATATGAACAAAGAGGTAAATGTGGGATTTTTTGAATACTTTTACACTAAGTTCTCGCATAGCGGAGATACCCCTCATTATTTAAATATTGCGGAGAATGGTTATGCTTCGGAGGGAGAATTTGCTAATCTTATAGTTTTTTATCCGCTTTATCCGCTGCTTATGAAAATACTTGCATTTGTTGTGAGGGACTATTTTGTATCGGGAATAATTATTTCTAATGTATGCCTGGGAATTTCAGGATATTATCTTTATATGCTGACTAAAAAGGAACTTGGAAAAGAGAAAGCATATGACGGCTGGCTTATATATGTGATTTATCCGTTTGGAATGTTTACAATAATGGTATTTACTGAAAGCCTATTCATAATGCTTGTTCTTATGAGCCTGTATTATATATCGGAGAATAAGTGGTTTGCTGCAGGAATTCTTGGAATGTTTGCTGCGCTTTCAAGGTCGCAGGGCATAGCGCTTCTGGTTCCGGCAGTATATGAAGCAGTATTATATATGGTGCGTAACAGGAAGTTTACGGTAAAGTCATTGTCAGTATTTTTCATTCCTGTCGGAACGTTTATATATCTTTTAATGAATAAGGTTATTCAGGGAGACTGGCTGTCTTTTGTAGCGCATGAAGAAGCGGAGCCATGGTATAATACTCCTAAATGGATATCGCAAAATCTTGCGCAGCATTATGATATGGCATTGCAGTATTTTTCGCTTAGCATGATTATATACTGGCTGCAGATTATTCTGTACTTTGCGGCACTTGCGGCGTTGTTTTATGGCATTAAGAAGAAAATCAGCACATCCCTTATTGCATTTGGAGGCGCATATATTTTTCTGTCATATCTCCACGGCTGGCTTATAAGCGGCCCAAGATACATGATGGGATGTGTTACGTTGTATATTATATATGCGGCTGTTGAAAATAAATATGTAAAGCAGGCGATATTTGTGACGTGTGGTCTTATGTCGGTATTTATCGCGCTTGGATTCTGGCAGGGTCAGGCAATTATGTAACAGGGGTGTGAATTAATATGCACGATAAAGGAATGGAAAAGCTTCAGAAAAGAATTATATTTTATATTGCTCTGTTAAGTATATATTTTATCCTTACAGCAATGACAATATTTATATTTGAATATTATACGGTGGCAGTTACGGATGGAAAAATTATATTTTCACTGGCAATGAGCTGGCAGGTTATATTATTTGCCGCGGAGCTTGTAACGATAGTTTTGCAGGGAATAATGCTTGTGATGATATTGAAAAAATATTCGCACAGGAAATATATGACCCTCAGAATATCAGGAATAACAGCGGGAATACTTGCATTTGCAGCGGTAATATACATTCTGGCTTCAGATGGGATAAAGATATATCCTGCATTAATTTTTATCATATATATGCTTGTTGTGGTAACTGTCCGTACGTTTCTTATTCCACATTCGGCGTCAAAATTATCTGAATTTATTAAAAAATAAAAAAAAACAGGTTAAACCTTGATTTTATCTTTTGAAAATATTATAATTTAAAATAACTGTATCAGAATCAGTTAATATTATTTAAAATAAAATTGAGGAGGTATTTAAACTATGAAAATGCGTAAGACATGTGCAGCAGCATTGGCGTTAGTACTTACCGTAGCGGCAGCACTGCCATCGGCATCAGACGGTTTTGTTGCAGATGCGGCTAAAAAGCCTGCATTAAGCCCTAAAAAGGTTAATGTAAAAGTCGGCAAATCCAAAAAGATTAAAGTTAAAAATTATAAGAAAAAGGTTACTTGGAAAACTGATAAGGCAGCAGTTGTAAAACTTTCTGCAAAGAAAAAGACATCAGTAAAAGTTACAGGAAAGAAACAGGGAAGCGCAAAGGTTATTGCAACATATAAGCAGGGAAGCAAGAGTAAGAAGCTTGTATGTAAAGTGACTGTTACCGCAAATACGCCATCACAGGGAGATGTTCAACCACAGCCACAGCAGAATAATAATGTTCCGGCTCCTACCGTAGACCCTAATGCTACGCCGGCGCCTACACCGACATTTGATTATGATGCATATTCTGAATGTCTGTGGAAAAAACCGGCAGGTAAAAAGATTAAAGATCTTTACAGTGATTATTTTAAAGTTGGTGTAAGTACAGGAATTGGAGACCTTAGGAATGGTGAGAGCGCAGCTCTTATAAGATACCATTTTGGAAGCATCACAATGGGTAATGAGACTAAGCATGAGAGCATTGTTACAAATGACATTGCTGATGAATATCCTAATGGATACGGCGCAGCCAATGTAGAGAATTATTATAAAGGCGATGGAAAGGTTATTCTTGATTATGATAATATAGAAAAAGTACTCAGCTACTGTAAGGCAAATGGTCTTAAGGTACGTTACCATGCACTTGTATGGCATTCACAGGTAAGAGAATACTTCTTCCTTCAGGATTATAATTATGATGATTATCAGTTGTCTGATTATGAGGCAAATGGATGGGATACAAGCAATTATCATAAGCTTGCTGATAAGGAGACAATGAAGAAACGTCTCAACGACTACATCAGCCAGGTTATAGAATACATATATTCACATGGTTACGGTGATGTCGTATATGCTTATGATGTAATAAACGAGGCTAACAACGGAAGTATTATTTATTATGTTGATGAAAATGCAACATCGGCAAGTCAGGTGCTTTCTCAAGACAGCAGTAAGGGTAATAGATTTACAACCAACCCTGGTGTAACAACATCTAATGGAAGGCAGGTCAATTCTTCAAGCAGCCCTGAGGATGTAATGGATATGCTTACACATGAGGGCCGTACTCCTGACGCAAGCCACAGTTACTGGTATGCAACAATGGGAGCAGATTATCTGTATCTTTCATATCTTTACGCGCATGATGCTGTAGAAAAATATTATAACCAGTATAAAGACCAGTTTGGTTATACGGAAAAGCCGTCGCTTATTTATAATGATTACAACCAGAAAGAAACAGAACAGATTAATCTTGTAAAATATGTTAATCTTGCATGTAATCTTGAAAAGGGAACATCAGGTGTTAAATATTGTGACGGTATAGGACTTCAGTCTCACGTTATTCCTGAATCAACACAGGACAGAATGATAAAGAGCATTGCAGATGCGGGACTTGAGGTACAGATTACAGAGCTTGATGAAAGTACGACGGGAGATGTACAGGCATCAAAGCTTAAAAGACAGTATGAGATATATAAGAAATATTCCAAAAATGGTGATTATGGAAAAGAACAGGGTGCTGACTACATAGGAGTTACATCTGTTACCAACTGGGGATTGCGTGATGGTGACGGAGGCGGCTGGGGTGGTCATACTTATCTGTTTGAACCGTATGACGACGGACTGGAAGAGCCTATCCTTACATATGCACCAAAACCTGCATTTTATGGAATACTTCAGGCAGGCGGCGTGAGCGCGGCAGAATGTGGAACGGATATTTATGGAAAAGAGATTCCGGAATATTAATATAATGTAAAAGAATTTCAGGGAAGTTTCCATACAGCAGATTATTTGCTGTATGGGGACTTCTTTTTTGAATTAAATGTGTAATATATTTGAAATATAACATACTTAACTTGACATCATAACTCTTTTAGAATACTATAAATTAATACAATTATTTTTAATACCCGGCAGAAATGAGGATAGTTATGAAAAAAGAACTTGAAAAAACCTATAATCCATCTAATATAGAAGACAGACTCTATAAGAAATGGATGGATAAAAAATATTTCCATGCGGAAGTTGATAGAAATAAGAAACCTTTTACTATTGTTATGCCCCCGCCCAATATTACAGGGCAGCTTCATATGGGACATGCCCTTGACAATACCCTTCAGGATATTCTTATAAGATATAAGAGGATGAAGGGTTACAATGCATTGTGGGTTCCGGGAACGGATCATGCTTCCATAGCTACGGAGGCGCGTATTGTTGAGGAAATGAGAAAGGAAGGCATATCCAAGGAAGATCTTGGAAGGGAGGGCTTTCTTGAACGTGCATGGAACTGGAAAAAGCAATATGGCGGCCGCATTGTATCGCAGCTTAAGAAAATGGGTTCTTCATGCGACTGGGACAGAGAACGTTTTACAATGGATAAAGGATGTAATGACGCCGTAAAAGAGGTGTTTGTAAAACTTTATGATAAAGGGCTTATATACAGGGGAGAGCGTATTATAAACTGGTGCCCTCACTGCCTTACTTCAATATCTGACGCTGAGGTTGAGCATGAGGATCAGGCGGGTCATTTCTGGCATCTTAAATATGAGCTTTCAGACGGAAGCGGCTCAATACAGCTTGCCACAACACGTCCTGAAACACTGCTTGGGGATACTGCTATTGCGGTTAATCCTAAGGATGAAAGATATAAGGAGTATGTTGGAAAAACCGTAATACTTCCTATTGTACACAGGGAGATACCTGTAGTTGCAGATGATTATGTTGATATGGAATTTGGTACAGGTGTTGTAAAGATTACTCCTGCTCATGACCCTAACGATTTTGAAGTTGGGCTCAGGCACAATCTGCCTGTTATTAATGTTATGACGGATGATGCTAAGATTACGGAGGATTATCCTGAGTATGCCGGCATGGACAGATATGAGGCAAGGAAAGCTATTGTTGAAGACCTTAAAAAGGAAGGCGCCCTTGTTAAAACAGAAGACCATGACCATAATGTAGGAGTATGTTACAGATGCGGCACTACGGTAGAGCCAAGGGTGTCAGAGCAGTGGTTTGTTAAGATGAAGCCTCTTGCAGAGCCGGCAATAGCGGCGGTTAAAAATGGTGAGACTGAATTTGTACCTGAATATTTTGAAAAGACTTATTTCCACTGGCTTGAGAATATACGCGACTGGTGTATATCAAGACAGCTTTGGTGGGGTCATCAGATACCGGCTTTTTATTGCGATGAATGTGGAGAAATGGTTGTAACCAAAGAAGATAACCCGGTATGCCCGAAATGCCATAAGAAGATGAGGCAGGATGAGGATACGCTTGATACATGGTTTTCGTCAGCACTATGGCCGTTTTCAACGCTGGGCTGGCCGCAAAAAACTGAAGAGATGGAATATTTTTATCCGACAAGCACTCTGGTAACGGGTTATGATATAATTCCTTTCTGGGTAATGAGGATGATGTTTTCAGGAATTGAACAGACAGGAAAGGCTCCGTTTGATACGGTCCTCATACACGGACTTGTACGTGATTCGCTTGGAAGAAAGATGAGCAAATCGCTTGGAAACGGTATAGACCCTCTTGAGGTTATTGATAAATATGGCGCAGATGCATTAAGGTTTACCCTTATTACGGGAAATGCGCCGGGCAATGATATGCGTTTCTATTATGAACGTGTGGAAGCAAGCCGTAATTTTGCCAATAAGGTCTGGAATGCATCAAGATTTATAATGATGAACCTGCCTGATGAGGAAATGGAGTCTGGTGTAATGCCTGAGCTTACCGATGCGGATAAATGGATTATTTCCAAATTGAATGATGTAATAAGAGATGTTACTGAGAATATTGATAAATATGAACTTGGAATTGCTGCAGATAAAATATACAGCTTTATATGGGAGGAATTCTGCGACTGGTATATAGAGATGGTTAAACCGCGTCTGTACAATGAAGAGGATACTACAAAGAAAGCGGCATTGTGGACATTAAAAAATGTACTTATAAATGCTCTTAAACTTCTTCATCCATATATGCCGTTTGTTACAGAAGAGATATATTGTACTCTTATGGATAATTCGGAAGATTCTATTATGATAAGCGAATGGCCTGAGTATCTTGATGAGTATCATTTTCCGGTTGAAGAAGAAGCTGTGGAGAGAATAAAGGAGGCTGTTAAGGCAATAAGAAATATGCGGTCGCAGATGAATGTTGCTCCGAGCCGCAAGACAGCAGTGTATGTGGTATCTGAGAGCGAAAAAGTAAGAAATATATTTGCTTCAAGCCGTGTATTTTTTGCAACTCTTGGTTATGCAAGTGAGGTAAATATACTTGAAAATAAAGACGGAGTTGAGCCGGATGCAGTATCGGTTCTTGTACCGGATGCCGCAATATATATTCCGTTTGCAGAGCTTGTAGATATTGAAAAAGAGATAGAGCGTCTCAAGGATGAAAAGAAGAAGTTGGAGGGCGAGCTTGCGCGTTCTGAAAAGATGCTTGGAAACAGCAAATTCATAGAAAAGGCTCCTCAGAGTAAAATTGATGAAGAGAAAGCCAAACAGCAGAAATATCAGAAAATGATGGATGCAGTGCTGGCAAGACTTGAACAGTTGTTAAAATAGGTCGATTAGCGCGGTGAATATTTGTTGATTTTTGAAAATGTTATAGTTATTATAATGTCGAAAGCTTAAAGGAGGAACCAATGATTAATTTTGAAGAAGAACTGAAAAAATTCGAGCCCAGCCTGGAAGTTGAGCAGGTAGAAGATGCCGTATACAACAGAAAATATGATGATGTAACGGATGTAGTAAAAGAACTGTTAAATGAATTCCGTTCCGTATAGGATACAAACCGGGAAGTTGGGAGCGAATATATATGAATTGTCCGATATGTACAAGACCTGTGGATATGAATAAAGACAGGTGTAATCATTGTGGGAAAAGCATAAAGGTGTATAAAAAGATTATAAGAATATCTAATACACTGTATAATTCCGGGCTTGAAAAAGCTAAAATAAGAGACTTAAGCGGTGCCATAGACGACCTCGAAATGAGTCTCAGGTACAACAAATACAATACAGATGCCAGAAATCTTCTTGGACTCATATATTATGAAATGGGAGAAACCGTAACTGCGCTTGCGCAGTGGATTTTAAGTAAAAATCTGGACAGGGATAATGAAACGGCGGATTATTATATTAACAGTATTCAGTCAAACAGGTCGCGGCTTGATGAGATTAACCAGTCCATTAAGAAGTACAATACGGCGCTTGAACAGGCAAAACAGGGCAATGATGATTTGGCGATTATACAATTGAAAAGAATTGTTTCGCAAAACCGTAAATTTATTAAGGCCCATCATCTGCTTGCGCTTTTGTATATGATGACGGACCAGAAAGAGCTTGCAATAAAGTGTCTGAAAAGAATAAGATCCGCAGATATTAATAATACTACTACGCTCAGATATCTGAATGAACTTGGAGTAACCGTATCCGGAACTTACAATACGGAAACTTCCGGAGGCAGAAAAGTATTTCATGGCGATTCTGACGTGGTTGTTAAGCCTGTAGGTTCGTACAAGCCTGAGAAGTCAAGGGCATTTCCTTTTATTAACGTTATTATTGGCATTATAATCGGCTTGTTTGTAGGTATTGTGCTGATTATGCCTACAATATCCGGTAAACTGAATAAAGAAAAGAATTCAGAGGTTACGGATTATGGCGAAAGGCTTGCTTCGCAGGAAAGTACGATTTCAAGCCTGCAATATGAAAATGACAATCTTAAAGGGCAGATAAGCGAGCTGGAGAATAAGATAAAGGAACTGGGAGAAGACGACTCCCTTTCTATGGCAGAAATATATGATAAAATATTAACTGCATACCTGGATTATAATGAAGGCAGTAAATCTAAAGCGCTTGCAGCCGTTATGGATATTGACGGTTCATCGCTTGAAAGCGAAGCTGCCAGAAATATTTTACAAAAGATACAGAGCGAGGATGCAAAAAACGCATCTGCAGATGTATTTGAACAGGGCAGGGTGGCATATAACAGCGGAAAGTATGAAGAGGCACTTGATTATCTTACGGAAGCGCTTAATCTTAATAAGGATAATTATGATGCTATATATTTTATGGGAAGGCTTTACCATAAGCAGGGAGATAAAGAAAAGGCAGAGCAGTACTATAGACAGGTTATTGACAATTATCCTGATTCGTCAAGGGCTTCTGAAGCTAAGGACAGACTGTTGGAACTGGGTATAGATGTCGATAATGAATAAACAGGCATGATAAGACAGACGGCATACCGTTTATGTAATATTCGGTATGCCGTTTTTTTTACTTTATCCTAATTAGTTAAATTAAAAGGAGGACATTTGGTGGAGATTGAAGACAGAAATCTCATTATCCATGTAGGCAGAGAAGTTGACCATATGGAAGCTGAGAAAATAAGACATGATTTTGAGGAATGTTATTTAAAGGGGAATATTAAGAATGTAATATTTGATATGTCGGAAGTAGAATTTATGGACAGTTCGGGCATTGGGATGATTATAGGTAAATATATGAAGGTAAGGTATGTAGGTGGAAAAGTGTTTGTAACAGGGGTTTCTGATAATATTGACAGAATTCTTAAAATGTCGGGAATATATAAAATAGTATCAAAACGTGACAATATTTTTCAGGCGCTTAGAAGCTGTTGATTAAGGAGGGGATAGTATGGCTGATATACAGAGAATGAGTATTGAGTTTGGCTGTGAACCGGATAACGAAAGTTTTGCAAGGGTTGCCGTAGCCGCTTATGCAGCAAGGCTTAATCCTACTTTAGAGGAAATTTCAGATATAAAAACGGCAGTTTCGGAGGCTGTTACCAATTCAATTATTCATGGGTATTATGGCAGAACGGAAGGAAAAATAATTATAGAATGTGAGATAAAAGAGGA
Organism: uncultured Lachnospiraceae bacterium; assembly: GCA_947594855.1. Taxonomy (GTDB): domain Bacteria; phylum Bacillota; class Clostridia; order Lachnospirales; family Lachnospiraceae; genus V9D3004. The sequence continues at coordinate 61,028 of CANQEL010000010.1, read as the reverse complement.
CAGGCTTATGGTATCTGTTACAGATATGGGAGTGGGGATAGAAGATATTAGTAAGGCAATGGAACCTATGTATACTACAAGACCGGAGCTTGAACGTTCAGGAATGGGTTTTGTATTTATGGAAGCATTTATGGATGAAGTTACCGTAGAATCCACAGCGGGAAAAGGAACAACCGTAAAAATGTCAAAGAAAATAACAAGTGATGAGCAGATAAATGACGATTTGAGTATGGCTGTTGGATACAATTGAGCTTATAAAGGTAGCCCGCAGCGGAGATTCCCAAGCAAGAGAGGAGCTAATTGTAAATAATATGGCTCTGGTGTGGAGTATTGTCAGAAGATTTTCAGGCAGAGGCTACGATTCTGAAGATTTGTTCCAGATAGGCTGCATAGGACTTATGAAAGCAATTGATAAATTTGATTTGTCGTTTGATGTAAAATTTTCAACATATGCAGTTCCTATGATTATGGGAGAAATAAAAAGATTTTTACGCGATGACGGACTTGTAAAGGTGAGCAGAAGCATTAAGGAAAATGCCTGGAAAGTTAAACAGGCATCAGAGAAGCTTGCGCAGGAAAACCAGAGGGAAGCAACTATAAAAGAGCTATCTGCATTTACAGGGCTGTCAGTGGAAGATATTGTGACGGCAACAGAAGCAGGACTTCCGGTTGAATCCATATATAATACGGTGTATTCAGGAAATGGTGATGATATATATATTATTGACGGGCTTAGTGAAAATGAAGAATCAGTATCTGCTGACAATGAGAAAGAACAGGTGTTAAACAGGCTTTTATTAAAACAGCTCCTTTCGGAACTGCCGGAAGAGGAAAGAACACTTATTGAGCTTAGGTATTATCAGGATAAAACCCAGTCGCAGGTTGCTTCTGTATTGGGTATAAGCCAGGTTCAGGTGTCAAGGCTTGAAAAACGCGTTTTAATGAAAATGAGAAAAAAAGCTGCCTGCGAATAAAAAATAAAAATAAGCGCATAATAATTCCTGCAATATTTTATCAGGAGGTAATGCAGTAATGAAAAGGGCAGTTGCTATTTTTATGGTTGTAGCATTTGCAGCAGCGGCGATTGTTATGTATTTTTACTGGCAAAGGGATACGGATATCATAAATAAGGGTGTGCTGATTTCTTCGGAACTGCGTTTGGAGAGAATATATGAGCGCTGAATTATATATCAAAATAGAACAGAATGTAAAAGTAAATAAGAAAAAGGTTCTGCTTTCAGATATAGCCAGTATTCATTGTACTAATTATGATATTAAAAAAGAATTGTCTGACTGTATGATTCTGAGCATTACAGGTAATGAAAGCGGAATATATGCAATGACCGTTCTTAAAGTAATCGAGCTGATTCACCGTAAAAAGCCGGACCTTGTAGTTGTAAATGAAGGAGAATCCGATTTTGTTATAGAATATACGACTAAAGAAGATCAGAAAATAAAAGGAAAAGAAGCAAAAAATAAAGGGTATGAATATGCAAAGGTCGTATTTGTCTCGCTTGTTGCATTTGTGGGCTCCGCATTTACAATTATGACTTTTAATCTGGATGTAAGTGTTGGAGATCTTTTTGATAATATATATCAGTGGTTTACCGGAGTGGAAAAGTCGGGCGCACCGACAATACTTGAATTTTCATATTGTATTGGAATTGCAGTAGGTATTGTAGTGTTCTTTAATCACTTTTCACGCAAAAAGCTTACGGTTGACCCTACTCCCATAAATGTTGAAATGAGAAGTTATGAGAAGCAGGTGAACCAGGCGCTTATTGAGGATGCCTCAAGGGAGGGAAAAACCATAGATGTTTCTTAAAGGTTTGACAATGTGCATTATAGGCTTATGCGCAGGTGGAATGGTAGCTGCCGGTACATTTGCATTTATAGTTATGATTGGTATATTTACCAGAATGGCAGACAGGACTCATACGTCAGCGTATATAAGTATATATGAAAGCGCTGTTGTACTGGGCGGAATTATAGGAAATATTTTATTTATATATAATATACGGCTGCCTCTGTATCAGGCAGGGCTTGTATTGTTCGGAAGTTTTTCAGGAATCTTTGTGGGAAGTCTTGCAATAGCGCTTGCAGAAGTCCTTAAAGTATTTCCGATTCTTGTGTCGAGAATAAAACTGGTGGAAGGGCTGCCTGTACTTGTATTGTCGATAGCCGCGGGTAAAGCAATAGGTTCTCTTATACAATTTATATATGGCTGGACATAAATATATCTGGAAAGGAAGATATTGTATGAATAAGAAAGAAACTATCAAAGACGTCATTGATGAAAAAGACCAGAAATTGCGTGAACAGAAGTATAATTCATATGTAAGCGGAATTACGAAAAAGCACAGCTGGCTAAAAAACCTGCTCAGGGCCTTTTTTACCGGCGGAGCAGTATGCTGTATAGGTCAGGCATTTACAGCATGGTATATGAGTATGGGAAATGATGAAAAGATGGCAGGTTTGTATACTACGCTGTCACTTATATTAATAAGCGTAATCCTTACGGGGCTTGGCATATTTAATAAGATTGCAAAATATGCGGGAGCAGGCGTTCTGGTTCCGATAACGGGATTTGCCAATTCTGTTGCATCGCCTGCCATAGAATTTAAAAAGGAAGGGCAGATATTCGGAATAGGATGTAAGATATTTACTATAGCAGGACCCGTGATATTATATGGAATGTGTACAAGCTGGATACTCGGATTGATATACTGGATAATAAATGGTTAAATAATCTATTCATTTTTCGGATTTGAGTAAATAGTGTGACAATTTATAAAAAGCCAAAATTTGCAAATTTTATTAAAAATAATGTTTACAGTAAATTATTTACACAAAATAACATTTTATGGAAATAAATCAAAACATGTATACAGAATGTATGTTTCCTTAAAAGTTATCCACGTTAATATTTGACAAAATTAAGGCATATTTATAGTTATTCACGAAGTTATTAACGTTATTCACTGTTTACGTAGACCCGTGTAGTAGTTTGTAAAACAATTATCTTTATAAACAAAAAATAAAAAGTAATAAAAAAATAAAAACTCTTGACATTTGAATTGTAGTTACATTATATAACAATAGTCAGAATTAACGAACAAATAACGCAAATGTAAAATAAGTATTTTTTTCTTGTAAAAAAAGGAAAACATGGTATAATTAAATCAGAACATAAATGAGGCTGTTATGTTCAATATGCTTAAGGAGGATGTAAGCAATGAAGTTTATTATAAGTGGAAAAAATATTAATGTAACGGACGGACTGAGGTCTGCTGTCAATGAAAAAATTGGTAAACTTGAGAAATATTTTACAGAGGATACTGAAATATATGTTACTCTCAGTACCGAAAAGGAACGTCAGAAAATAGAAGTTACTATTCCAATGAAAGGAAACATTGTACGTGCAGAACAGGAAAGCAGCGATATGTATGTTTCTATAGACCTCGTGGAAGAAATTATTGAGAGACAGCTCAGAAGATATAAGACCAGACTTATTGAGAAACGTCAGACGGCAGTAAGCCTGAACAAATCATTTATTGATGAAGATATGGAAGAAGATGATGAAGAAATTAAAATAATAAGGACCAAGAGGTTTGCAGTTAAGCCTATGGATGCTGAAGAAGCATGTGTGCAGATGGAACTTCTGGGACATAATTTCTTTGTATTCAGAAATGCATATACTGATGAAGTAAATGTAGTATATAAAAGAAAAGGCAATACATATGGACTTATTGAACCTGAATTTTAATTATCTGATATAATATTTATTAAAGTTTAAAACCGCAGTGATTTGTAGTCGCTGCGGTTTTTCAATAATAATATTGCATATTATGTATGTGTTTAGTAAGCATTTATTTAATAAATAAGTTGAATTTAGTCAGTTCTAATGGTACAATAATTGTTATTGTTATATGATTAATTAACAGGAGAGTATATATAATGCAGTTAAGTAAATTATTTAAAAGCCATAGTGAAAGAGAAGTAAAGAGAGTTCTGCCTATAGTAGACCGTATTGAGAGCCTTGAGCCGGAATATGAAGCGATGACTGACGAACAGCTTCGCGCCAAAACCGATGAATTTAAAAAGAGGCTTGCTTCAGGGGAAACTCTTGATGATATACTGCCTGAGGCTTATGCAACAGTCAGGGAGGCGTCAAAGAGAGTCCTTGACATGAGGCATTTCAGGGTGCAGCTCATTGGCGGCGTTATTCTTCATCAGGGCAGGATAACTGAGATGAGAACCGGTGAAGGAAAGACGCTTGTCGCTACGCTTCCGTCATATCTTAACGCGCTTGAGGGAAAAGGCGTGCATATAGTTACAGTCAATGATTATCTGGCAAAGCGTGACGCTGAATGGATGGGACAGATACATGAGTTCCTCGGTTTATCTGTAGGCGTTATATTAAGCGATATGGATAATGATGCAAGAAGGGAAGCATATAATTGTGATATTACCTATGGAACCAATAATGAGCTTGGTTTTGATTATCTGCGTGATAACATGGTTATATATAAGGAAAAACTTGTGCAGAGAGGGCTTCATTATGCAATTATTGATGAGGTTGACTCGGTTCTTATTGATGAGGCAAGGACGCCTCTTATAATATCAGGACAAAGCGGCAAGTCAACACGTCTGTATGAAGCGTGTGATATACTTGCAAAGCAGCTTGAAAAGGGAACTGCAAAGGAAATGACCAAAATGGATTACATGATGGGCGAAGACGATAATGAAACAGGCGACTTTGTAGTTAATGAAAAGGAAAAGATAGTTACGCTTACTGAGCAGGGCGTTAAGAGGGTTGAGAAATTTTTCGGAATAAGCAATCTTGCAGACCCTGAAAATCTTGAAATCCAGCACAATATGGATTTGGCGCTCAGGGCGCATAATCTTATGTTCAGGGATAAGGATTACGTTGTTAAAGATGATGAAGTCCTTATTGTAGATGAGTTTACAGGACGTATTATGCCGGGAAGACGTTTTTCAGACGGACTTCATCAGGCCATTGAAGCAAAGGAACATGTTAAGGTTAAAAGGGAGAGTAAAACGCTTGCTACAATTACTTTCCAGAACTTTTTCAATAAATACGATAAAAAGAGCGGAATGACAGGAACCGCTGTTACCGAGGAAAAAGAATTCCGTGAGATATACGGTATGGACGTTGTAGAGGTTCCTACCAATCTTCCTGTAGTAAGAATTGACCATAATGATGCGGTATTTAAGACAAGGCGTGAGAAGCTTAACGCAGTTGTAAATGAAATATGTGAATCCCATAAAATAGGACAGCCTGTACTTGTTGGTACGATAACAATAGAGGCTTCTGAAGAGCTTAGTAACCTTCTTAAGAAAAAAGGAATACCGCATAAGGTACTGAATGCCAAATTCCATGAGCTTGAAGCGGAAATTGTAGCGGATGCCGGTCAGAAAGGAGTAGTTACAATTGCGACAAACATGGCAGGACGTGGTACCGATATTAAACTTGGCGAGGGCGTTACGGAACTTGGCGGACTTAAGATTATAGGTACTGAACGCCATGAATCGAGACGTATAGATAACCAGCTCAGAGGACGTGCAGGAAGGCAGGGAGACCCTGGTGAATCCAAGTTTTATATATCGCTTGAAGATGATCTTATGCGTCTGTTTGGTTCAGAAAGGCTTATGGGACTTTTTAATTCGCTCGGAATAGGTGAAGGCGAACAGCTTCACCACAAGTCTTTAAGCAATGCCATAGAAAGAGCCCAGAAAAAGATAGAAAGTAATAACTATGGAATACGTAAGAACCTTTTGGAGTACGACCAGGTAAATAATGACCAGAGGGAAATTATTTATAAGGAAAGAAGAAGAGTACTTGACGGAGAGAGCATGAGGGATACCATATACAATATGATATCTGAAATTGTTGAAAGTACAGTGAATACCGTTATAGGCGACGACCAGATGGCAGAAAACTGGAATCTGAAAGAACTTAACGATATGCTCATACCAATTATACCTGTTAAACCTGTCAGATTTTCAAAAGAAGATATGGAAGGGCTTGGCAAGAAGGGGCTTATGCAGAGACTTAAGGAAGAGGCGTTTAAGCTTTATGAGGCAAAAGAGGCTGAGTTTGCTGAACCTGAACAGATTCGTGAGATAGAGAGGGTTATTCTTCTTAAGGTTATAGATAGAAAATGGATGGACCATATTGATGATATGGATCAGTTGAGACAGGGTATAGGACTTCAGTCGCTTGGACAGAAAGATCCTCTTCTGGAGTATAAATTCCAGGGCTTTGATATGTTTGAAGCAATGACTGATGCAATAAGGGAAGATACCGTAAGGGCGCTTATGCATGTTCAGATTGAACAGAAGGTAGAACGTGAAGAAGTTGCAAAAGTTACCGGAACGAACAGGGATGAATCGGCTAAAAAGGGACCTGTGAAACGTACGGGAAAGAAGATACAGCCTAACGACCCATGTCCATGCGGAAGCGGCCGTAAATATAAACAATGCTGTGGAAAAAGAGTATAAATAATAAATATTATAATAATAAGTAAGGAAGTGATTAAATGGTAGAACTGGATAATATGAAAGTTAAGCTTAACAGTTATAAAGAACCATTATTAGAAGTGGGGGATTCACTTTGACCTCGCTGGTAAAAAGCTGAGGATTGAAGAACTTGAACTGATAAGCAGGGAGGAAGGCTTCTGGAATGACCCTAAGAAATCACAGGAATGCATGAAAGAACTCAAATCACTGCAGTCAGTTGTAGACGGATATAAAAAACTGGAACAGCGGTTTGAGGATATAGAGACTCTTATTGAGATGGGTTATGAGGAAGAAGATGAGTCGCTGATAAGCGAGATAGGTGAGGAGCTGGATTCTTTTGTAGAGGATTTCGTAAACATGAGGCTTACTACCCTTCTTTCAGGAGAGTATGACAGCGATAACGCAATACTTACACTTCATGCCGGGGCAGGCGGAACAGAAAGCTGTGACTGGGCAGGGATGCTTTGCCGTATGTACCAGAGATGGGCTGATAAGAGAGGGTTTTCCGTATCGGTTTTGGATTCGCTGGATGGCGATGAAGCAGGCATCAAATCTATAACTCTTCAGATAAATGGGGATAACGCATACGGTTATCTCAAATCTGAAAAAGGCGTACACAGGCTTGTAAGGATATCACCGTTTAATGCGGCGGGCAAAAGACAGACTTCATTTGTTTCGTGTGATGTAATGCCGGACATAGAGGAAGACCTTGATATTGAGATTGCGGATGAGGATATAAGGATTGACACGTACCGTTCAAGCGGCGCGGGAGGACAGCACATTAATAAAACGTCATCAGCAATCAGAATTACCCACTATCCTACCGGAATAGTTGTGCAATGCCAAAATGAGCGTTCACAGCATATGAATAAAGATAAAGCGATGCAGATGCTCAAAGCAAAACTTTATATATTGAAACAGGAAGAAAATCAGGCGCTTCAGAATGATATACGCGGGGATATAACGGAAATAGGATGGGGCAACCAGATACGTTCTTATGTAATGCAGCCCTATACAATGGTTAAAGACCATAGGACTAACGAAGAAACAGGTAATGTGAATGCAGTACTTGACGGCGATATAGACATATTTATTAATGCATACCTGAAATGGATTAATACAAAATAGATATCGGAGGTATATACACAATGAGTAAAATTGCAGTAATGGGATATGGAACGGTAGGCTCAGGAGTAGTTGAAGTGCTTCTTACCAATCAGGCTTCTATAGCCAAGAGGGCAGGAGAGGCTGTTGATATTAAATATGTACTTGATTTGAGGGATTTCCCGGGTTCTGTTATAGAAGACAGGCTCATTAAGGACTTTGATATTATAAAAAATGATCCTGAGATAGATATTGTTGTTGAAACAATGGGAGGCATTAATCCGGCATACCAGTTTGTTAAGGCATGTCTTTGTGAAGGTAAAAGTGTGTGTACTTCCAACAAAGAGCTTGTTGCAAAATATGGACCGGAGCTTCTTGCCATTGCGAGAAAAAATAACATAAACTTTTTGTTTGAGGCAAGCGTAGGCGGCGGAATACCTATAATACGTCCGCTTAACCAGTCGCTTACGGCAGACGAAATTGAAGAAATAACAGGAATACTTAACGGTACTACTAATTATATACTTACCAAGATGCGTGATGAGGGCTCTGATTTTTCCGATGTTCTGCATAAGGCGCAGGAGCTGGGATATGCTGAGCGTAATCCTGAAGCAGATATAGAAGGATATGACGCATGCAGAAAAATTGCAATACTTACCTCTCTTGCTTATGGACAGCAGGTTGATTTTGAAGACATATATACTGAAGGAATAACCAAAATAACTGCAGAAGATTTTAAATATGCAGCTAAAATTAATGCAACGGTAAAACTTTTTGGAACAAGTAAAATGGTAAACGGCAAGGTACTTGCAATGGTAGCGCCGGTAATGATTAAATCAACACATCCGCTTTATTCGGTTGATGATGTGTTTAACGGGATATATGTACGGGGCAATATGCTCGGAGAAGTTATGTTTTATGGAAAAGGCGCAGGGAAGCTTCCTACGGCAAGCGCTGTTGTAGCGGATGTCGTTGATGCAGTTAAACATAAAGGAAAGAGCATAATGACAATATGGAGTGAGGAAAAACAGGAGATACTTCCATTTGATGAAGCAGAGCATCGATTCTTTGTACGTATAAAAGATTCTGAAGGAATAATTGAAAAAGCTGAAGCTGTTTTTGGAAAACTGGAAATGATTGACGCCGGTATTGAAGGCGAACATGCATTTATTACAGAAATAATGACTGAGAAAGAATACAGGGAAGCAGCCGGCAGAATACAGGGAATTATAAGTATGATCCGTACAGATTTTTAATAAAATTTCAGAAGGGATAGAGGATAATGAAGTATGTTGTTGTTTTGGGAGACGGAATGGCAGATGAACCTATAGATGAGCTTGACGGAAAGACGCCTCTTGAAGCTGCGGATACACCTGTGATGGATAAGATTTCAGAAATGTCAGAAATAGGTCTTGCAGCAATGATACCAAAAGGAATGAAACCCGGAAGCGATACAGCCAATCTTGCAGTGCTTGGATATAACCCTGAAATATATTATACGGGCAGATCGCCTCTTGAAGCACTCAGTATAGGAGTACCTATGGAAGATACGGATATCGCAATAAGATGCAATATCGTAACAGTATCTGATGATGAACTGCCTTATGAGAAAAAAACGATAACAGACCATAGCTCTGGTGAAATATCTACAAAAGAAGCAGTTGAACTTATTAAAGCTATAAAAGAAGAATTTGAGGATGACATATATAAATTCTATACAGGTGTAAGCTACAGACATCTTACTATTTGGAAGAACGGGAATACTGTTGAGCTTACCCCTCCCCACGATATACTTGGCAGGGTAATAGGTGATTATCTGCCTGAGGATGATAATCTCAGGAATTTTATGAAACGCTCATATGAAATTCTTAATAATCATCCCGTAAATATTGCCAGAAGCAATAAAGGTCTTAATAAAGCTAATTCAATATGGTTCTGGGGAGCAGGAACAAGGCCTGAACTTGATTCGTTTGAAGATAAATACCATAAGAAAGGCGTTATGATATCTGCAGTGGACCTTCTTAAGGGGCTTGCTGTAGGAACTGGAATGACTAATATAAATGTAGAAGGCGCTGACGGTACGCTTGAAACCAATTATGAGGGTAAAGCTAAAGCATGCACGGATGCGCTATTGAAAGATGGATTTGATTTTGCGTATATACACGTAGAGGCTCCGGATGAAATGGGACATCAGGGAAGCGTGGAACGGAAGATTAAATCGATACAATATCTGGATAAAAGGATAATTGCTCCTGTGTTTGAGGAGCTTAGTAAATCAGGTGAGGATTTCAGAATGTTGGTACTTCCGGATCATCCTACGCCGATAAGGGTAAGGACCCATACATCAGATCCCATACCTTATATGCTGTATGACAGCACGGACATTAAGCACGGGAAACTCCGTTACTGTGAAAAGGATGCCGGGAAATCAGATAATTATTTCAAAGAGGGATACAGGCTTATGGAACATTTCCTTAAGTAGCTTGTTTAATTTATAACTTGACATAATCTGTTTTGAATGATTTACTATATAGTTGGATTAAGAAGAGATTTTAGTAATTAGGAGGCTGTTATGCTTGTAGTTAAAAAATTCGGCGGCACATCTGTTGCCGATAAAGACAGGATATACAATGTTGCAAGGCGTTGTATAGAAGAGTATAAAAAGGGTAATCAGGTTGTTGTTGTATTGTCTGCAATGGGAAAACAGACAGATGTTCTTATCAGTATGGCAAAAGAGATAACTCCAAATCCTCCAAAAAGAGAAATGGATATGCTCTTTACAACGGGAGAACAGACGTCGGTTGCGCTTGCAGCCATGGCTATTACCGAACTTGGGGTACCTGCAGTATCACTGAATGCATTTCAGGTGCCGATGAATACAACTGCCGTATATGGTAATGCGCGTTTGAAAAGGATTGATACGGAAAGAATAAGATATGAGCTTTCCAATAATAAGATTGTACTTGTAACAGGATTTCAGGGAATCAATCAGTATAATGATTATACAACACTTGGGCGCGGAGGTTCTGATACAACGGCTGTTGCGCTTGCAGCAGCGCTTCATGCGGATGAATGTGAAATATATACTGATGTTGACGGAGTATTTACCGCAGATCCGCGTATAGTTAAAAATGCCCGTAAAATGGATGAAATAACCTATGACGAGATGCTGGAACTTGCCAGCTTTGGCGCGGGCGTGCTTCATAACCGTTCTGTGGAAATGGCAAAAAAATATGGTGTACAGCTTGTTGTACGGTCAAGTCTTAATGAAAATGAAGGAACCATTGTTAAGGAGGATGTAAAAATGGAAAAGATGCTTGTTAGCGGCGTTGCGTGCGATAAAAATGTAACACAGATTGCAGTGCTTGGACTGAAAGATAAACCGGGAGTAGCATTTAAGCTGTTCCAACATCTTGCAAATCATAATGTTAATGTGGATATGATTCTGCAGTCTGTAGGAAGGGATGGAACAAAAGATATAAGTTTCACTGTAACTGAAGATATGACGGATACCGCTATTGATACAATTAAAAGGCATGAAGGAAAGAGTCTTGAGTATCAGGAACTTAATGTGACGAGGGATGTTGCAAAAGTATCCATAGTAGGAGCAGGAATGATGAGCAATCCGGGCGTTGCGGCTAAAATGTTTGAAGCTATATATGATGCCAATATTAATATAATGCAGATATCAACTTCAGAGATAAGGGTTACCGTACTTATAGATGAGAAATATTCTGAAAGGGCGCTTATCTCAGTGCATGACGCTTTTGGCCTTGCCGGCTGATATTATAATGAAACAGGAGTATTGTAATGGTAAGTAATTCTGTAATTGTATCAATGTTTGTAACAATAATACTTGCGGCAGCAGGCATACTTGTTCCGTTTTTTACAGTATTCTGGATTGCCAGGAAAAAAGAAACGGGTTCATTTGGTTCGCTGGGCCTTGGGGTACTGGCTTATTTCTGGTCGCAGTTTTTGCTTCCGCTGCCGGTATTATTTATACTTACACGGTATACAGGATTTATGAACATATATAATAACGATAAATATTACGTGGTATATCTGCTCATTACGGCAATTCTTTTAAGTGCTTTAAGCGCGCTTGCAAGATTGTGGTGCGTGTGGCTTATGAATAAACGTACGCCGTCTTTGTACCGGGCAATATGTTCGGGATTAGGATTTGCAGTTCTTCAGGTAATGAGCATAATCGGTTCATATGTTACTTATATAAAATATGCCAATATATTAAATAAAGCAGACGGAGTTTCGGCTCTTACCGGATATCTGAAGTCGGCAAACGCAAATATTACCGATGCTGACATAGATAAGATTATACAGCCTATAACTTCTGCAAGTATTACTGATGTTTTATTTGAGGGAATAAATATTATATTTGTTATAATTATAGAAGTTGCATTTATTACATTTATATATGAGGGACTTATAAGGAATAAAAAATGGCTGGCAACTTTAATATGCGCCGGAATAAATGTTGTATTTTCATTTTTGACAATGTTGTTTTCAGAACTTTCAGGTGATAAACTCGGACTTGTAAATAAAGGTACGGGAACATGGATATATAATGTTTTTATGCTTATCTGTGGTCTGTTTGCCGCCTGGTTTGTATATGGAGCGGTTAATCGTTATAAGGCTGTAATTAAAGAAGGACCGTATGCGCACTATGCATACTTTGAAAAGAAGGATAAAGAATGAAATTTTCTGACGGGTGTTGGATGAAAAAAGAGGGTATAACAAGTCATTCTCCGACTTCTGTATATGATTCGGGGCTCTGTGATGACGGACATACATTAAGGATGTATGCTCCGTCTTATGTTGTTTATAACAGGGGATGTACGCTTGGAGGAGTAGTTATTACTATAAGAGTAAGTACTCCCGGCAGGGGCGTGTTTGGAATAAAATTGTCACACTTTGAAGGAGAGGCTGACAAAGGACCTCACTTTGTGATAAATACAGATAATTCAGAGCTTGATATGAGTACTGAAGGCAATGATATCATTATAAATAGCGGTAAGGCAGCGCTTAAAATTGAGCCGATGCTTACATTTACATTTTATAATGATGACAGATATCTGACTTCGGTTACTGCAAAAGATATAGCATATGTCCAGAGTAACGGTACTATTGAAAAAACAGGTATTCCCGTAAATTATATGAGGGCTGCCGTTAATCTGTCTGTAGGGGAGCATATATACGGACTGGGCGAAAGATTTGGGGAACTGGTGAAAAACGGCCAGTCTGTACAGATGTGCAATAAAGACGGGGGAACTTCTACGGAACAGACCTATATAAATGTTCCGTTTTTTATGTCTGACAGGGGATACGGCGTGTTTGTAAATAATACAGGCCTTGTTGAGTATGAAATAGGAAGCGAATATGTCCGTAAGGCATCATTTAGCGTAGAGGGGGAAAATCTCGAATTTTTTGTGATATGCGGTGAAGATAATGAATACGGATACATGAAAGACGTTCTTTATAAATATACCGGAATGACGGGAAGACCGCCCGTGCTTCCTGCATGGACATTTGGTTTATGGCTTTCAACTTCATTTACTACGGATTATGACGAGAATACCGTAATGAGTTTTATAAACGGAATGAAAGAAAGAGATATTCCACTTAGCGTGTTCCATTTTGACTGTTTTTGGATGCAGGGGATGAAATGGTGTAATTTTATATGGGATAAAAAAGTATTCCCTGACCCTGCGGGAATGATAAAGCGTATTAAATCGCTTGGGCTGCATATATGTGTATGGATTAATCCCTATATTGCCCAGAACTCAGAACTATTTAAAACAGGCTGTGAAAAAGGTTATTTTATTAAGAAAACAAACGGCAGTGTATGGCAGTGGGATATGTGGCAGTCTGGAATGGCAATAGTTGATTTTACCAACCCTTTTGCAAAAGCGTGGTATCAGGGCGAGCTTGAAAGGCTCCTTGATATGGGAATTGATTGTTTTAAAACGGATTTCGGAGAGAGGATTCCTGTAGAGGATATAACATATTATGACGGTTCTGACCCGTATCTTATGCATAATTATTATTCGTATCTGTACAATGAGGCAGTATTTGAAGTGCTTAAAAGAAAGCGTGGAGAGGGCGAAGCGGTATTATTTGCAAGGAGCTCTACTGCAGGAGGACAGAAATTCCCGGTTCACTGGGGAGGAGACTGTACGGCAGATTATGAATCAATGGCAGACAGCTTAAGAGGCGGATTATCCCTTACAATGTCAGGTTTCAGTTTCTGGAGTCATGATATAGGAGGATTTGAGGATACATCTACGGATGATGTATATAAAAGATGGGTTGCTTTCGGACTTATGTCATCACATTCACGTATGCACGGAAGCATGTCGTACCGTGTTCCATGGAATTATGGCGAAGAAGCTGTAGAGACTGCAGCATTTTTTGCAAAGCTTAAGAACAGGCTTATGCCTTATATATATTCATATTCCTGTATGGCGTCAGAGACAGGCATACCGCTTATGAGGAGTATGATACTGGAATTTCCTGATGATAAGACGTGCGCATATCTTGACTGTCAGTATATGCTTGGTCCTGATATGCTTGTAGCGCCTGTATTCAGCGCAGCAAAAGAAGCGGATGTGTATCTTCCTGACGGAACATGGACGGGTTACTTTGACAACAAAACTTATTCCGGCGGAAGATGGTATAAGTTTACAGATATAAGTTATCTTACGATACCGTGTTTTGTAAGAGAAGGGGCTGTCATACCTGTGGGCTGCTGCGATGAAAGACCGGACTATGACTATATGTCAGGGCTTATGCTGAAAGTATACAGACCTTATAATGGAATGAAAAAGGAAGTCGTAATATATAACGGTAACGGTAAGTATGAGAGAACAATAACGGTTACGATGGAAAATGATAAGATTGATTCTGATTACAAAGTAAAGATTCTTATGATATAAGTATATTAATAGTACCGGTATTTTATAAACATTGTACTGTAATGCTGTATAAAATACCGGTACTAAATTTTTATTATCTTAGTGTTTTATATTTAGAAATTTATAACTTCCCTTAACAATCAGCCTGTCAAACAGAATATACATTGCAGGAAGAATACATATTACGCAGAACATACTTACAATAGCGCCTCTTGCCATAAGAAGACATAGCGAGCTTATCATATCTATACTTGAATAAATTCCTACTCCGAAAGTGGCGCCAAAGAATGTACACGCGCTTACAATTACTGATTTCATAGACGCCGCAAGGGCATCTGATGCCGCCTGTTTCTTATCTTTGCCCATTGAACGTTCAAGCCTGTATCTGTTAGTCATAAGAATGGCATAATCAACAGTAGCTCCAAGTTGGATTGTTCCGATTACAATTGATGCAATAAACGGGAGTGTGGTTCCTGTATAAAAAGGAATTCCCATATTGATAAAAATAGCAAATTCAATAACTGCAACCAGAATTACAGGAAGGATAACCGATTTGAATACAAGCGCAATAATTATAAAAATTAAAAATATTGAAACAAAACTTACGACGGCAAAGTCTTTATCAGTTATCTTTATTAAATCCCTGGTACATGCCGCCTCGCCTACGAGCATACCGTTTTTGTCATATTTCTTTATTGCTTTTTCTACGGCGTTGCACTGCGCATTTGCTTCATCGGAACCGGTTTTGTACTCTGACATAAATATAAGTATTTCATAATTATCATTTTTTAGTTCGCCGGTCAAATCCTTTGGTATAAATGATTCGGGAATACTGCCGTCAAGTACTGTCTGAAGTCCAAGTGCATTCTGGACACCGTCTATGTTATTTACTTCATCTAAAAGTCTGGCAACGTCTTTATCAGGAGTTTTTGCATCTATAAGTATGATATTCGCCGAACCAAGATCAAATTTCTCCGATATTTCTTTCTGCGCTTTAACGCTTTCCAGGTTTTCAGGAAGGCTCAGTGTCAGGTCATAGTAAACATTTGTATTATTCTGTCCGTATATTGCCGGAAACAGAAGTATAAGAAATATTATGATAAATACTACATAATGTTTTGTAATGAACTGCGGTATTTTTTTAAAGTCAGGAAGAAACTGCCTGTGTTTTGTCTTTTCAATTATTTTGTCGCATATAAGAATCATTGACGGCAATATTGTTACACAGGATATAACTCCAAGTATGACGCCTTTTGCCATGACAACGCCAAGGTCAAGTCCCAATGTAAAACTCATAAAGCAAAGCGCAATAAAACCTGCAACTGTTGTAACGGAACTTCCGACTACTGATGATATTGTGGCTGTAATTGCATTTGCCATTGCATTTTTGTTGTCGCCAGGCATAATTTCAAGCTGCTCCTGATAACTGTGCCACAGGAAAATGGAATAGTCCATTGTAACACCAAGCTGCAGTACAGCCGCCAGCGCTTTTGTGATATATGAAATCTCTCCCATAAATATATTGCTTCCCAGATTGTACACAATTGCCATTCCTATACTGAGTAAGAAGAACAGTGAAATGACCCATGAATCCATCAGAAGGGAAAGTATTATGATAGAAAGCGCAACGGCTATTCCGACATATATGACGGTTTCGCTCTCTGCCAGGTCTCTTGTGTCTGTAACAATAGCGGAAATACCGCTTATCATACATTTATGATTTGTCACTTTTCTTATATTTTCTATTGCTTCCATTGTTCCGTCACCGGAACTTGTGTCATTGAATATGACCATCATTATAGTTGCGCCGTCTTTATTAAAGGCATTGTAAATCTTATCCGGAAGCATGCTTTTTGGAATATTAAGGTCTGCAAAGCTGTCATACCATAAAACCCTGCTTACATGTTCTACATTTTCTATATCAGCTTTTAAATCAGATGTCTGTTTATCGCTGAGTCCGTCTACAAATACCAGACCAAAGGCTCCTGAGCCAAAATCGTTAAGAAGAATATCCTGACCGGTCATAGTATCTATTCCATCGGGAAGATAATATAACATATCGTAATTGACTCTTGTACTAAAATAGCCGATAGCCGAAGGTATTAATAGAATAATGCCGATAATCAGTATAGCGTATCTGGCTTTAACAATAAATTGTCCGAATTTTTTCATATTCTACCAGCTCCTTTATTTATTATCTGCATTTATTTCTTCGGTTTTGAATATAAATTTAACTTCACCGCTCATACCATCTGCAATACCACTGAACGAACTGTATTCTTTACCGGCATTAAGCGTATCTTCTATTGTGTCAACTGCATTTTTTGCATCCCTGCCAAAAATATCCGTAATCTTTTTTATGCCTTCATCATTTAATTTGATTGCGCCGTCTTTGAGTTCCTTTGTACCGTCGGCTAATGTAATAATTCCATCGTTTAAGGTCTGTGTTCCTGATGAAAGTGTACTGGCGCCTTTGCTGATTGCCTTTGCTGCGTCATTAATTTTTGATATGCCATTCTTAATTTTTGGACTTGCAGCACCGACCTTTGTATTTAATGTGTCCGTGCCGGTAGACAGTGTACCGATTCCGGTTTTTAGTGTTGTGGTTCCGTTTTTTAAAGTAGAAGCTCCCTGTGATAATTTTGTTGTGCCCTGTGAAAGGGTTAATGCGCCTTCAGCCAGTTTTGTCGTACCGGTTTTAAGGTTTGAAGTTCCGTTTTTAAGTTCAACAGCTCCTGATGAAAGTGTACTTGTTCCCGTTGTAAGATTTTGGGCTCCGGTATCAAGCTGCTGTATTCCCGTATAAAGCTGGTTAATTCCGCCGTTAAGTGATGATGCGCCGTTTTCCAGATTATTCATTCCTTCTAACAATGCAGTAATATTTTTTTCGCTTTCCTGAATCTGTGCGCTTAACTGAGTTTTAACCTGTTCTAATGTATGCACGCTGTAGTATGCGTTTAATAATGAATAGTAATTATCAGTTGTTTTTAAGGCCGTACCGGCTATTGTTGCTTCAAGCGATGCACCTGAATTCTGGACTGCAGAATTAATTGCTGATACTGTTGCGTCTAATTGTTCTGCAGAATTAATTCCAAATGGCGCAAGTTTATTAATTATGTCGTCAATGTTATTCTGGATTGCCTCAGGAGTACCCTGCATTGACTGTACAACCTGTTTAACACCTGTATTTGCACTTTTTGCGCCTTCATAAAGCGCTGCGCTGCCGGTTACGAGCCCTTGGTTTTCCCCTGCATCTTCAAAAGCCGATTTAGCCTGTGTGATTCCGGCTGCCAAATCCTTTGCTCCCTGGTCCAGAGTGGCCGCGCCGTCTTTTAATTGCTGTGCGCCTGCATCGAGAGTACCTGCGCCGGTGTCAAGGTCTTTTACTCCTGCGTTAAGGTCGCTGGCGCCCTTATCCAGCTCTTTTGCTCCGGTATCAAGGTCAGAAGCGCCTTTTTCAACATCCTTTGAGCCTGCATAAAGCTGTTTTACGCCTGAGCCTGCTGTTTTTAACCCGTCTAAAACAGCCTTATTGAAAGCAGTGTAGTTAGTATTTAATTCTTTTGTTCCATCTGCCATCTGTGATGTATATTCGGATAAATCTTTTGCACCTGAGTTGATTTTATCTGAACCTTTGACAAGTTTTGAGGCTCCATCGTTTAATTCAATTGAACCGTCCGCAAGTTGGTCGGCGCCGCTTTGGAGTTCATCCATCTGGCTTTCTGTATCTGAAAGGTCAAATGCCTCATCTAAATCAAAGTCTCCAATATCTGATGTGGCAGCGGTCAGCGTCATGTCCATTGTAAAATCCTTGGCATCCGCCGTAACAGTAAAAGATTCCGGAATATCAATATCTTCTATATAATTGTCTGCATTTGGAATGGAGTCAAGCATTTCATCTTTGAATCCGGGAGCTGCGTAACCAATCACAATGTTTGAACCGTTATGTTCAACTATTTTTCCGTTATCCACCTGTACATTTGAAAAATTATCTTCATTTAAAACCATACCGGTAATGACGAGGAACGGAATAAATTTTTTGTTTTCCTTTTCTGAGTTGTTGGTATAATCGTAAACAATTTTTACTTTACCGCTTTTACCTGCCAGTTCATCCGGGCTTATTTCTTTATTATCCAAATAATAAGTAATCTTAATATCTATAGGGGCTGATTTGGTAGTAGTACCCTGATAAGATATATCTTCACCTTTATTTTCCCATATGATATCTCCGTTTGTATCCTGAGAGAATTTTTCGTCTCCGCTTATATTAGTAATATTCTCCAGAGTGGAATAATCATTTACATTGCTTTTGCCTGAGATTTTTAATATGTTGCTTACAGTAGTACGGGTAACTGTTCCGTCAGGTTCCATTTCCACATAAACGGTTTCTTTTTTTTCTGCGTCCGATGAAGTTCCTGTTTTTGATGTAAGTAACGCTTCCATACCTGCAGCATCAGATGATGTCTCCGTAGAGGCAGTGTTTTTATTGTCTGATGTCGTCTTGCAGCCTGACAGACAGCCTGTCAGCATGGACATTGTCAGTATCAGGCTTATACTCTTATGAATATATTTTTTCATAATAGATGCACTCCTTTACTCTTTAATAAGACCTAAAATATAGTATACAGACACAAGTATAAAAAACACTATACAATTTATTACATGCGTCTGTTTTTTATACTCTTGTAATAAATTGTATAGTGTTTTGGAGTTTGTACAATAATCAGTCATCGGTATGGAAAAAGTATAATTTTTGTCCGGCTTTTTCTGTGTTAAAGGACATTTTCTGCAGTATATGCGCAACTTCAACCTCGTCTTCCTTCATCCCCTCAAGGGTCCAGTCGACAATTACTCCTGTAAGTCCATAGGCAAGAAGTTTGGCATATATATTTTTTTCTTTCTCTTCAAGATGATTATAAAGGTCAAGGTCCTGAATTGCCTTATAGAATAATTCCATTAAAACTTTATCAAGATATTCTGCAAAGAAGTTATTGGAAGATTTAATTGTATTCATAAAAAATTTCTTCTGCTGTTTCATATATCTGAATAATTCTATCAGTTTTTCTCCCCAGTTTTCAAAAGTTATATCAGAGGTCAGGGGAATAAACAGTTCCTGTGTATATATCCAGTTAAGCAATTCGTATTTATCGTTAAAATGGTAATAAAAAGTCTGCCTGTTCACTCCGCAGTGATTTGTTATATCCGCGACGGTAATTTTGTCCAGGATTTTTTGCGCTCCCAATTCTTTTAAGCTCTGTGCCAGAGCCTTTTCCGTGATATTAGAATTTGCCATGTCTTTCCTCCTGTGAATATAAAATTTATTGTTTTTATGAAATTTTAATTGACATCATCATAGACTTTTTTTATGTATTTGTAAATAGCCTGATTGATTTATTTTATATAGTTATTGATTTATCTTATAATTTTTTGTAAAATAATAGATAAGCATATAAAAATATGTTATAATGCTTAAATAAATTTTATAAAAATCATATTAGGAGGGAAAAATGAGAAAGATTAAACAGATGACTGCAATCGTACTTGCCGCTGCAATGGTTATTACGCTTGCGCCTGCCTCATCATCAGATGCGGCAAAGAAGCTTAAACTTTCAAAAAAGACCGCTAATATATCAGTGGGTCAGACAGTAAAGATTAAGCTTAAAAATGCAAAGAAGTCAACAAAGGTAAAATGGAAGTCAAGCAAGGCTTCGGTTGCTTCAATTGCAAAGAAGGTTACTAAAGGAAAGAAAGCGTATGCTTCAGTTAAAGGAAAGGCAGAAGGTAAGGCTAAGATTACGGCTACATACAAGAAAGGAAAGAAGAATAAGAAACTTGTATGTAAGGTAACTGTAGGTGCAGCCGGCGGTAAACAGAATAACAGTGCGCCGTCTCCGTCAGCTCCTTCGGGAAATAATGTAGCGCCTCCGGCAAACAATACAGATGTACCTGGCACTACAGATAAACCGAATTCTACAAATAAACCTACGGTTAAGCCATCACCGAAACCAACTGCAACACCGGTT
Source organism: uncultured Lachnospiraceae bacterium (assembly GCA_947594855.1). Taxonomy (GTDB): domain Bacteria; phylum Bacillota; class Clostridia; order Lachnospirales; family Lachnospiraceae; genus V9D3004. Next base: position 40,429 of record CANQEL010000010.1, on the reverse strand, counting down.
CCATCACCAGATGCACAGGTTGCAAAGATAAACAAGGATATAACTATTGATGGTAAGGTAGATCCGGCATGGGATTTTACGGAAGCTATGCCTATAAAGAACTGGAAGGCAGATGCAGATGCAAAGAAAGCGCAGACAAGCAATGGCGCAGTTAAGATGTTATGGACTGATAAGTATTTTTACATTCTTGTAACTGCAGATGATCCTGAGCTTGATTTCGGTAATGCAGCCCCATATAACCAGGATTCGGTTGAAATCTTTTTCGATGAACATAACTACAAGGAAGAGTATGGAAAACACAATGAATTCCAGTACCGTCTTGTATGTAATTCTCAGCCTGCGGCAGGCGCAGACCCAGTTGGAAAGTTTACTGAAAAGTCATTCTGGGACGGAAAAGATATTGAATCTGCAGTAGCAAAAACAGATACCGGATATGCCTGTGAGTTTGCAATTCCTTTGAACGACGTTCCTGTTGAGGATCAGTTCGCGGGCGTTGAAGTTCAGATTAATGATGCTTCAGGCGGAGAAAGAAATGGTACCTGGAATCTGTTTGCCAATCCGGCAGCAGGCGACCCTGTTCCATATGAGAGTACGACAGTATTTGGCGACTGCCAGTATATAATTAAGAGAGAGGCTAAAGTAATAGAGCTTGTTTTGGACAGTGAACACTGTAATATGGAAAAACCTGAACAGTTTAAGACCGATCCTGAAGGAAAATATCTTGATATGAACACCAAATCACGGATTGATGATGAGAACAAATGGATATACTGTAATACTGCAAATAACCTGACTGTATATTTCCCGGAGGGAAGAACCGTACTTAATGGCGAAAAAGCTGAAGTAAGTATTAAGGGTGTATACACTGCATCAGATACCGATACGGAAGAGACAGCTTTATTCAGAATATGGATGGCTGATTCCAAGCAGAGAACACTGGTCGGTGATTCTCCTGTAACTACTTCTAATCAGGAAAGTGTTTCGGTGGGTACGTTAAATGCAGGTTCTGATGGAGAATTTGAAGTTAACACAACTCTTATTGCATGTGAGGGAAGCACTGATGAAGGCGCAACCAGCGACGGAACATGCGATGCAGTTATGATTAAGGCTCCAAGCTGGGATGCAATGATTGGGGATATAATTATCAAATCTGTTGTAATTACAGTATATGATCCGGTTGAATATGTTGAGCCGGGCAAAGAGCCTGGTGAAGATGAACCATCAGAACCGGAGAATATAGTAAAGGCATCTAAATTTACTTATGATCCGGGTTACAAAACTACTAATAATGATGACGGAAGCGTTACTGTAGAAGGATTGAATCCTGCGCAAGGTCATGATATTGTGGTTCCGGTTCCCAACATACCGTTTAATAAGATAGTAATTCATTACAGGGACTATGTTAAAAATGGTGATGCTGGATTCAGCGCTAAATTTGGTAAAGTTGGAGAAAATGCCGGAGAGGGTACAAATCAGTTTGGCTGGGGTACTAACATACAGGACGGAACGACAACTACATTTACATTTACAGAAGAACAGCTTCCAATTGACCAGATGATGATATTTAGTTTTAATAGTGGTCCGAATAGTCATATAACATTAGAATCAGTTGAATTTATACAGGAATAATTAATTACAGAAGTTAATTAATTGATTTTAACGGCTGCCCGCCTGAAATGACGGACAGCCGTTTTATTAGTGTACGCTTGGCGGCCACGTTTCTAACCCAAAGTGGAATTTCGGATTGCAAATAATATTTGATAAATATAAAGTAATTTGTGCTTGACAACGATAAATCAAGACTATATAATAAAGAGCGTGCATTTTTGCACACTCTTTTTTTAGTGCGTAATTAATATACAGGAGGTGAAAATTAATGCCAACTTTTAACCAATTAGTAAGAAAAGGCAGAAAGTCAGTCCAGAAGAAATCTAACTCGCCTGCTTTACAGCATGGTTACAATTCTCTTAATAAGAAAACTACTAATTGTAGTTCTCCGCAGAAGAGAGGAGTATGTACAGCAGTTAGAACGGCTACTCCTAAGAAGCCTAACTCAGCTCTTAGAAAAACTGCCAGAGTACGTCTTTCTAATGGAATCGAAGTTACCAGTTATATCCCCGGTGAAGGACACAACCTTCAGGAACATAGCGTTGTTATGATCCGTGGAGGAAGGGTAAAGGATCTTCCCGGTACGAGATACCATATTATACGTGGTACTTTGGATACGGCAGGTGTTGCTAACAGAAAGCAGGCCCGCTCAAAATATGGTGCTAAGAAACCAAAAGCTAAGTAGTCACTAATTCAAAAAAGTACCGGATTAATTTTTGCTTCATTTTATATTTATATATTTTGGATAAGAATTAAGACTGGTGCGGACACAGAATCGTGAGTACCTGTGATTTAATAAGAAGAGTTAATAATTTATTAAGGAGGGAAGTATCGTGCCACGTAAAGGACATATTCAGAAAAGAGATGTGTTAGCAGACCCTGTGTACAATAACAAGGTTGTTACAAAGCTTATCAATAATGTTATGTTAGACGGTAAAAAGGGAGTAGCCCAGAAAATCGTTTACGGTGCATTTGAGCAGATTGCTGAGAAAACCGGAAAGGGAGCAATTGAGGTTTTTGAAGAGGCTATGGGCAACATTATGCCTTCTCTTGAGGTTAAGGCAAGACGTATTGGTGGTTCAACGTACCAGGTTCCTATTGAAGTAAGACCTGACAGAAGACAGGCTCTTGCACTTCGCTGGTTAGTAATGTTCTCACGTAAGAGAGGCGAGAAGACCATGAAGGAAAGGCTTGCTAACGAGATTATGGATGCTGCCAATAATACAGGCGCAGCCGTTAAGAGAAAAGAAGATATGCATAAAATGGCTGAGGCTAACAAGGCTTTTGCACATTACAGATGGTAATCTGGCATTGCATATATAAAACAGGGCGTATGCCCGTATGTTGTTAATTATATATTATGTTAGGAGGAAATATCCTTGGCTGGAAGAGAATATCCATTAGAGCAAACTAGAAACATCGGTATTATGGCTCATATTGATGCAGGTAAGACTACTCTTACAGAGCGTATTCTTTACTATACCGGTGTTAACTATAAGATTGGTGAAACTCATGAAGGAAGCGCTACCATGGACTGGATGGAGCAGGAACAGGAAAGAGGAATCACCATCACATCAGCAGCTACTACCTGCCATTGGACTCCACAAAAGGAGAATAAAAATATTGCCGGTGCACCGGAGCACCGTATAAATATCATTGATACTCCGGGTCACGTTGACTTTACTGTAGAAGTTGAGCGTTCACTCCGTGTACTTGACGGTGCAGTAGGTGTGTTCTGTGCTAAGGGAGGCGTTGAGCCTCAGTCAGAGAACGTATGGCGTCAGGCTGACACATATAACGTACCCAGAATGGCATTCATTAATAAGATGGATATACTGGGCGCCGATTTTTATGGAGCAGTTGAACAGATTCGTGAAAGACTTGGCAAGAATGCTATTGTAACGCAGCTTCCTATAGGTAAGGAAGATGAGTTTAAGGGAATTATTGATCTTTTTGAAATGCAGGCTTATATCTATAATGATGATAAGGGCGAAGACATTTCAATTGTGGAGATTCCTGATGATATGAAAGACGAAGCGGAAAGTTATCGTGAAGAGCTTGTTGAAAAGATATGCGAGCTTGATGATGATCTGCTTGAAAAGTATCTTGAGGGAGAGGAGCCTTCTGAAGAAGAGCTTAAGAAAGCCCTCAGAACCGGAACATGTAATTGTACTGCTGTACCTGTATGCTGTGGTTCAGCTTACCGTAATAAGGGAGTACAGAAGCTTCTGGATGCAATACTTGAGTATATGCCTGCGCCTACAGATATACCTGCTATAACAGGCGTAGATGAGGAAGGAAACGAAGTGGTAAGACATTCATCAGATGATGAGCCGTTTTCAGCGCTTGCATTTAAGATTATGGCTGACCCGTTTGTTGGAAAACTTGCATTCTTCAGAGTATATTCAGGTACAATGAATTCAGGCTCATATGTTCTTAACGCAACTAAAAATAAGAAGGAACGTGTTGGACGTATTCTTCAGATGCATGCTAATAAGAGGGAGGAACTCAGTAAGGTATATGCCGGCGATATAGCTGCGGCAGTTGGTTTTAAATCAACTACAACCGGTGATACTATCTGTGATGAACAGCATCCTGTTATCCTTGAGTCAATGGAGTTCCCTGAACCTGTTATTGAGCTTGCAATTGAGCCTAAGACTAAAGATGGACAGACTAAGATGGGTGAGGCGCTTACAAAGCTTGCAGAGGAAGATCCTACTTTCCGCGCGCATACTGATCCTGAAACAGGTCAGACAATCATTGCCGGAATGGGTGAGCTTCACCTTGAAATTATCGTTGACCGTCTCCTTAGGGAATTTAAGGTAGAGGCAAATGTCGGCGCGCCTCAGGTTGCTTATAAGGAAACATTTACAAGTAAAGTGGATGTTGAGAGTAAATATGCTAAGCAGTCCGGTGGACGTGGACAGTATGGACATTGTAAAGTTATATTTGAGCCTATGGATCCTAATGGTGAGGAAACATTTAAGTTTGAATCTACGGTAGTTGGAGGTAACATTCCTAAGGAATATATCCCTGCTGTAGGAGAGGGTATCGAAGAAGCTGCCCAGGCAGGTATTCTTGGAGGATTCCCGGTACTTGGTGTTCATGCAACGGTTTATGATGGTTCATACCATGAAGTCGATTCATCAGAAATGGCATTCCATATTGCCGGTTCAATGGCATTTAAAGATGCTATGAAGAAAGCGGGAGCAGTGCTTCTTGAGCCAATCATGAGAGTCGAAGTTACGATGCCTGAAGAGTACATGGGTGATGTAATCGGAGATATTAATTCACGTCGTGGACGTATTGAGGGCATGGACGATATCGGCGGCGGCAAGATGGTTAAAGCATATGTTCCGCTTGCTGAGATGTTTGGATACTCAACAGACCTTCGTTCCAAGACACAGGGACGTGGAAACTATTCAATGTTCTTTGAAAAATATGAACAGGTTCCTAAGAGCGTGCAGGAAAAAGTCCTTTCTGCAAAGAATAATAACTAATATATAGTAAAAGAATGGTAAATAATACTTGAAATTCTTTTGCTTATGAAATATAATGATTTCATATTTGGTAATAGTAACAGACAAATAATTATCGGAATTAAAAAAGAAAAGATTTAAGGAGGAATTCTAAAATGGCAAAAGCTAAGTTCGAAAGAACAAAACCACATTGTAATATTGGTACAATCGGTCACGTTGACCATGGTAAGACAACTCTGACAGCTGCAATCACCAAGACTCTTAATGTAAGACTTGGTACAGGTGAAGCTGTTGCATTTGAAAACATTGACAAAGCTCCTGAAGAGAGAGAAAGAGGTATCACAATCTCTACAGCACACGTTGAATATGAAACAGAGAAGAGACATTATGCACATGTTGACTGTCCGGGACATGCCGATTATGTAAAGAACATGATCACAGGTGCTGCACAGATGGATGGCGCTATCCTTGTTGTTGCTGCTACTGACGGTGTTATGGCTCAGACTAAAGAGCATATCCTTCTTTCACGTCAGGTAGGCGTTCCTTATATCGTAGTATTCATGAATAAGTGTGATATGGTTGATGATGAGGAATTACTTGAGCTTGTTGAAATGGAGATTACAGAAGTTCTTGAAGAGTATGAGTTCACTGACTGCCCAATCGTTAAGGGTTCAGCTCTTAAAGCTCTTGAAGATCCAAACAGCGAGTGGGGAGATAAGATTCTTGAGCTTATGAACACAGTTGATGAGTATATTCCGGATCCACAGCGTGATACAGATAAACCTTTCCTTATGCCTGTAGAAGATGTATTCACAATTACAGGACGTGGAACTGTTGCTACAGGACGTGTTGAGAGTGGTAAACTTACTCTTAATGAGCCTGTTGAAATCGTTGGTATTAAAGAAGAGACCCAGAGCACAGTTGTAACAGGTATCGAGATGTTCCGTAAGATGCTTGATGAGGCTCAGGCCGGAGATAACATCGGAGCACTTCTCCGTGGTATCAACAGAACTGACATCGAAAGAGGTCAGGTACTTGCTAAACCGGGTTCAGTAACATGTCACAAAAAGTTTACAGCTCAGGTATACGTATTGACTAAGGATGAAGGTGGACGTCATACACCTTTCTTCAATAACTATCGTCCACAGTTCTATTTCAGAACAACAGACGTTACGGGTGTTATTTCTCTTCCAGAGGGTACAGAGATGTGCATGCCTGGTGATAACGTAGAGATGACAATCGAACTGATTCACCCAATCGCTATGGACCAGGGTCTTACATTCGCTATCCGTGAGGGTGGCAGAACAGTAGGTTCAGGTCGTGTGGCTAGTATTATTGAGTAAGCTTTGATTTAGAACCAAATATTATTAAAAGAACCCCGCAATCCCTTGCTTTTTCAAGGGGTTGCGGTTTTTTCTTTTGGGAAAAAGAAGTACGAACAAAATTTACAAAAGATAAAGTAAAAAATGAATGGTTCTAATTTAGTTCTAAAAATGGAAATAGTGATAGAGTTTGGCAAAAATTTACATATAATGAGAGTGAAGAATAAAAGGCAATTGAATATTGAATAATAGATTGTGAAGTGTTATAATTGATGCATTATCAAATCTATTTTATAGAAAGGGTGAAAAATATGTGTTTCTACATTGGGATTGAGGATTTAGCTGCAAATGCTTTAATAGAGTCAATACGTAGAGCGGAAAAAAAATTTTTGACCTATAAAGAGATAGAAAATTATGGTTCAAGAGTTGTTGAACTTTTAAATGAAAAGGGCGAAAAAGCGGTTTTGATTTTGTCTAGGGAAAGTACAAATGCTTTATTTAGAAATTATTCGGATTTTTTTCAAGAAAAAAACGTTAATGGAGAAATGGGTATTGAATTAAAGAAAGAGGTTACTTTAGAAAATTTAATAAACCAGTTTAGAGGCTATTTGGCTTTAGATGTTTTGATGGCATTTGTAAATGAAAATTCTGTTCAGGCATTGGGGGTATAGTAGGCGTTGAAAGAGTACAAACGATTAAAAGATCCAATTTATGGATATATTAGTATACCGACACAATACATGAATGGGATTATTGATACTGCTTGTTTTCAAAGATTGCGGAGGATAATACAGACGAGTTATTCTCCGCTTTATTCGTCTGCTGTACATAACAGATTTGTGCATTCTATGGGAGTATTCCATTTAGGAGAAATTGCATCTACTCAAGTTATTACTGAAATTGAAAAGAAGTATCAATTTGAGTTTAATGTAAAAAGAATTGGTGAGATATTTATAATAGCATGTTTATTACATGATGTAGGACATGCTCCATTTTCTCATACTGGTGAAGAATTCTATCTAGATGATGACAAGAAATTTACGGGAGTTCATAATAAATTAATTGAAGTCGTTTCGGCAGAAAAATTTGCTGGAGATGTGCCAAAGGAGAAGACAGCAGCTGCAGCTCCGCATGAGATAATGAGTTCAATAGTTGGACTTATTTCATTCCCAGACTTCTTTTTAAATGAAAATGAACGTGAATTTTTTGCAAGATGTATTACTGGATATAAGTATTCTGAAAAAAATGATGAGAATGATATTCGTAATTGCTTTATTCAATTACTAAATTCAAAAGTAATAGATGTTGATAAATTGGATTATCTAATAAGAGATGCATATATAACAGGATTTGATACTGTTAGTATAGATTATGAAAGATTGCTAGGTGCATTAACTATTGTAAAAACGGACAGTGGGTATGAGTTAGCATATTATAAAAATGCAATTAGTGTAATTGAAAATGTTGTGTACGCTCATGATGCAGAACGCAAATGGATACAAAGTCATCCTATTGTTATATACGAAACATACATATTACAACACATAATCGGTCATTTGTGTACACAGGTAAATGCATTAGGTAAGAACCTCTTTTGTTTGGAATCTTTGTTGGATGAAGGACAAGAATTCAAAGAAAATGTTAAAGTAAGCCTTATGAGTGATGACGATATTGTCTATCTGATGAAAAATGTTTTTCCGAATGAGTTGAGTGCTGAATATTTTAGACGCATTGACAGACGTCATCCGGTATGGAAATCAGAAGCAGAATACAAGGCATTTTTCTTAGGAAAAACGTCAGGTGGTGAAATTCTTAAGGAATTTGAAATTGCAATGGCAGCAACAGCAAAATATTTAGGTGGACGTTCAGATATTTGGACAATCAATAAAAACCTGGTTGATGTAATTCAAGCAGAACTTGCAGAAATTGATAATCAGGATTTAGATGATATGTCTAAAGCAGTTCAGAAGAAGGATAAAGAAAGAATCTTGAAAGTGATTAACTGCTTGCAAAAATATGCTTCTGAAAAAAACATGAAATGTGATTTTATTATCATTAAAGCTACTCAGTTTAATAGTGGTTTTGGTAAACCTGATTTTTCAGACACAAACATATCCTTTCCTATGGGAGATGGGGAAGAAAAAGTTGCTAAAGTTGGAGAAATTGTATCTTCACTAAGTGCAAAAGGTAAAGACAGAGATGATTTTTTCTATCTGTTTTACAAGAGAGATGATAGTAGCGACATTGAGCTGGAAAGTCAAGAATTATGCAGAATTTTAATAAGGGAATTTGTATAAAAAAGAGATCTAGAAAATCTAGGTCTCTTTTTGGGTAAAGAAAGGACTTGAAAAGAAAGTGGATGCGCTTGCTATGAGAGAGCTGTATACGAAGTATAAAACTGCACCAACGGACGAGGAAAGGGAAAAGGCACGCAGGGAATATTTGGACAAGCGCGGTGTGCCGGACAGCTCTCTCGTGGACGCTTGCGGACACAAATTGCTGAAGGCAGTATAGCTCCCAACAGGTCGCAAAACCTGACTTGTCAGGTTGCATTTTTGATGCCGCAGGTGTCAAAAGTGCTTTTGCGTTACTTTCGACGAAAGTAACAAAGCCTAAGAGAGGAAATCTCGCTTTTGCCTGCTAGGCACAAAATATGACAGATAAAAAGAAATGGAGAGGAAGGTGTAAGTCGATTGGAGAGAACAATTAGCGGCATGATGGGGAAAGGTTCTGTGAATCACAATACAAGAGCTTTTAGTGCAAAAAATGTGGATAGGGAACGAAGTGACCGGAAGATTGATAAGCCAAAATTATGGCAGACCAATATATAAGCATAAAGACTTACCAGTATATATTACGGATGAATTTGACTTTTTTAAATGTGTAGAGTTTAATTATGAATTTTATGGAAAAACGGTAAACATACTTTTTAATGGAAATTTACGGAAATGCACAGGAAGATATTAAAAGTTGTTTCCTAATCAAAAATTATCTTATTGGGCAGATAACACTGTAACTGCTAGAGCAGAAATAAAAAAGCATGGTGCAGGAATTAATATTTTGACATTTTGGGCTTATGATGATAGAACAAGTACATTTCCGACGTTGCCAAACCAAGAGCCATTGATAATTATTGATTGTTGCAAATGTGGTACACAAGATTTATTAGACAAGGCAGACAGAGGTATGCAGCTTGCAAAAGCAGAACAGGATTACATGGGTTCTTTATTATGAGAAGTATGTGGAACTTGTAGGGATGAAATTTGAAGAAGACTTTTTTGAGGAGCGTGTTAGTGTGCTTATGCAGGAAATAGCAAAAAAATTGGAAAAGAAAGAGAAAGACTCAATAGGCGGCGGATATGATATATCCTTATTTGATAAGAATATACTTTGTGAGGATGCAGAGATAATTTTAAGAAAACCGTCTGATAAAGATTTAGAACCTTACTATTTTTTAAAGAAAGAATATGCATATATGAAATCTGCATTTGCAAAGACAGAATTTAAAGTTGAATTATGGAAGGAATACTTATCCGAGGAAAGTTTATATTATACAATAGCAAGAAGAGAAGATGATGCATTTATTGGCTATTGCGGTGTGAAAAACTTAAACAGGGAAAATTGGGAAATTGCCATAGAAATAAAAAGTGATTACTGCCATCAAGGATATGGATTTAGAGCTTTAAAAATGTATTTGAAAACTGTTGCGGATATTTCTAATCGTCATGAGTTTGCAAGCAGGGTAGATACGGATAATATTGCTTCTCAAAATTTGATGGAAAAGTTAGGATTTCAACCATATGGATTATCGGAATTTCTTTTACATAGAGAAGAGGATAAATTGGCTGCTGAGGAGGAATACAAGGATAAATTGGATAAGAGATATATGGAGCTTGCAAGAAAATTTAATGTAGAGCCGAGAAAGCTTTTGAGTCATGTTTTGGAATATAGAATTGTTGTATAAAGCCAGTGTAAGAGTGGAGTTAACATTTTTTCAAAAGGATTAGTAATGGAAAATTGAAATAATATTTAGGGTTGGCAATTTTGAAATGATATAAGGTTGTCTAAATATGTAATAAGCAGTGTATAGAGAAGACCATATGTTGAAAAAAGAAATATCCGAAGGCAGGTTTTACCGGCAATAGTACTTTTTACTATCATGGTTTGACAGATGTGATTCCTTATTTTTATTATCCGGTAACTGTCAGAACTGATGGGCGGATAAAAGATGAATGAGTAAAGCATACAAAATCAAAAAGAACGGTATAGTGAAGCAAATGCAGTTGAAATATGAGAATTGCGGGGATATACAAAGAAGAAACATATACATTTTGAAGGGAAATCAACGAGATGATTAAATGGATATTTTTTGACTTAGGCTCAACTATAATAGATGAAAGCGAGTGCACAGAGTATAGAACACAGGAATTGCTGAAGCAGCCTAACGCACCAAATAGGGAAGTGTTAGAGTGTCGAATGATAGAACTTGCTTCACAGAATCGGTTGCCGTATAAAGATGCAGCTAAAGAATTTGGATTGGAAACGATAAGATGGCCGAAGCATTTAGAAAAAGTATATAAAGATGTTCCCGGACTGCTTAGAATTTTGAGAGAAAAATACCGTTTAGGCATCATTGCAAACCAAAGCATGGGAGCAGAACAGAGACTCGTAAAATACGATATTCGCCAATATTTTGATATTATCATATCCTCAGCTGAAGCAGGGGTCTCTAAGCCTGATTTGAAAATATTCAGGTTGGCATTGAATGAATCAGGGTGTATTCCGGCAGAGGCTTATATGATTGGCGATAGATTAGATAATGACATTGAACCGGCATCAAAAATTGGAATGCATACAATATGGGTAAAACAAGGGCTTTTTGCTCATGGAAACTTGAATCTGATACAACATCAGCCTGAACATATAGTAAATAATATTGCAGAGATATTAGAATATTTATAGTTTTACGGTGATAGCCCATGTATGAAAACGGTTATTATTAAAATTAAGGACTTTTATGCGGAATTGGAGCAGAGATAAAATGAGCGGTAAAATGAATACAAATAAAAATCCAATAAAAATATACTTGATATTTGTATTGGGTATCTGTTGGGTGCTCGGCATAGCAGCGTTTTGTTTGCAAGGGAATAGCAAAAATATCTTATATCAGATCTTGCAAAAGGGCTTTACGGCATTTCCTGTTATAGCTGCTGTTTTTACAAGACGTATTACAGGGGACAAATCAGAATGGCGCATTTCTTTTCGTATATGGAAAAACAAAAAGCTATGGGCTTTCTGCGCTTTTGTTCCCGGTATTTTAATTGTAATAGGGGCGGTTCTATATTTTGTGCTGTTTCCCCAACAATACAGCGGTGTTTTCGATTTGGGGAGTCTGACAGGCGCAGAACAGGTGATACATATCGCTAACCCGCTGCAGTTTTGCGTGATATGCGTACTTGTTGCGGCGGTATGTATTCCGATTCAAGTGCTGGAGCTTGGGGAAGAAATTGGTTGGAGAGAATATCTGCTCCCGAAACAGATTGCAGAGTATGGAGTGAGAAAAGGAACGTTGATGAATGGTTTTTATTGGGGAGTTGCCCATTTGCCGCTCATTTACCTTGGCTTTAATTACAGCTCGGAGAATGCAGGCGCACCGTGGAGCAATATGCTCATGATGATGCTTGTATGCGTGACAATGGGAATTATATGTTCCTATGTTATGGTGCGCAGCAACAATGTCATGTATCCTGCAATTATTCACGGAGTAGTCAATGTCATAGGAGAAATTCCGGTTTTTATTTCCGTTTCGGGGAAGAATGGGCTATTAGGACCCAATCCGACAGGGCTGCTCAGTATGTCGGGACTGACACTATGTGCAATTATCATGCTGATCAAATTGCCAATGGCAAAAATCAAGGACTTTTAGGCGCATATGCTTGACAATAACAGCTAAAAGAGATAGAGTTAAGTTATGTGTTTATGGTGTGTATTAAGCACCGTAAATATAAAAATGAGGGGGTATTTTTAAATGAAACATACGAAGATGTATATGGGTCTTTTGTTGACCGCTGCATTAGTGGTGCAGGCAGTTATGCCCGGAATACAGGCGGATGCAAAAAAGGCGTCAAAACCGGCACTTTCTAAAAAAATAGTCAAGGTTAATGAAGGCGAAAAGAAAAAGGTTACCGTAAAGAATGTTAAGGGTTATAAGATAACGGTTAAGTCTAAAAACAAAAAGACTGCAACCGTATCGAAAAAAGGCAAGACGGCATTTGTTGTAAAAGGCGTAAAGGCCGGCAAAACAAAGGTGATTTGTACATTGAAAAAGAAGAATAAGAAAAAAATAACATTAAAATGTACTGTAAATGTTAATAAGAAGGATGAGGCTGTAGTACCGCAGGGAACATCAAACAATACCGGAGGAACAGGTAATGGCCAGACGCCTACAGCTGCACCGGAACCTACTGTCGGTCCGTTCCCGAAGACAGATACATTCTCTGATGTTCCATACGGCTTTGCAGATGCTTCGGAGAATGTAGAAAAGGGAAAGATTGAAGAATTTACTTATACATCAAAGACTACAAATAAGGCTCATAAGGTTCTTGTACAGCTTCCTGCAAAATATTCACAGGATAAGCAGTACCCTGTATTATATCTTTTCCATGGTGAAAATGACACTGAGAGTATATGGAAAGATATGGCGGCAGATCAGATTATTGATAATGCAATCGCATTTAAAGCTGCTGAAGAAATGATTGTAGTCATGCCAAATATAAACGGCGACAAAGATGAAGATATTATTAAGGATTTTGCCGGTGACTTAAAACCGGAAGTCGAATCAAAATATTCTGTATCAAAGGAGCGCTATAATATAGCAGTAGCAGGATATGGTCTGGGTGGCCGTGTTGCGCTGAATATTGGTTTGTCGCTTCAGGATCAGGTGGCGTATACAGGCGCGTTTGCTCCGGTTGAAGGTTTATTATCAAATGCTGATTTTCGTATTAATGAAAATTATAAAGACAGAACGTTCATTATGATTCAGAAGGGAAAAAGTGATGATGTAGCAGGTGAAGCTCCGGATTCATATAATAAGGCATTAAAGGATAACGGTTCAGAATGTCTGTATCTTGAGATGGACGGAACACATGATAATGAATTGTTTAAAGCAGGCTTGTATAATTTTGCAAGACGTATATTTAAACGTGGCACGCAGGATGAGAGCATTGTAAACGGATTTGTTACAGTAGTACCTGGTGAGGCAAGCAGGCCGGCTTCCCAAAGAGGTACAATAGAGGTGCTTGAATACGATACGGAGACATACGATCCGGACAATTCAGTAAGTATCCATAAATGGGCTAATGTTTATCTGCCATACAACTATGACCCTGCCAAAAAGTATAATATTTTGTATTTGATGCATGGCGGTGGTGAGAATGCCGATACATGGATTAAAGGAGATAATATATATGGCGACTATACCCACAACCAGAATATGATTAACCTGTTGTTCGAGGAAGGATACTGTGAGCCTTGTATAATTGTAAATCCTACCTTCTATCGTCCTGAAGGCGCGCCTGAACCGAGCAATGCAATTGACCTTACAGTCCTGTTCCAGTACGAATTGCGTAATGACCTGATTCCGGCTGTTGAGGCTAAGTATTCTACATATGCAGGCGGCGACGTGTCTATAGAAAGTTTGAAAGCCAGCCGTATGCATCGTGGTTTTGCTGGATTATCGATGGGTTCTAATACTACATACCAGTCTGCATTCTTTGGAAATTATGATTTGTTTGCATGGTTTGCACCATATTCAGGTTACTTTGAAACAGAGAATGGAAATGATGTTGATGCAGATAGATTAAATCAGATAATTGAAGAAGGCGAAGCAAACGGTATGCCGCTTGGTTATCTATATTGCGGCAACGGTTCCGAAGATCTTGCGCTGGCAGGACAGTTAGATTTGATGCAGAAAGCATTGGTTCGTTCAAATGTTTTAGTTCCCGGCCGTAATTATGATTTTGTCATGATACCGGGAGGAATACATGATATGAATCAGTGGCATATACATTTGTACAATACATTGAAGATATTCTTTACAAAAGAATAGAAAAAACACAATCAAATAATTTTTAAAATAATCCGTTCCGGATTTTCGGGGCGGATTATTTTAGTAACACCCGGTGGTGTTATTGCCACCAACAGTTAACTTGACTTTTATTTGTAGATATGAAGGTGGTAAGGAAACTGTTTCAGAGGAAAGTATAGAAGTGGACTGGTTTTTACCTGATGAAGCAAAAGAAAAAATAACAGACCCATATATAAAAAAGGCATTTACAGATATGCTTGAATTTGATGGAAAACAACGTTTCAGTACTTTTAAGCAAAATGTAGAAAAAATAGATTTTATCAGTGATAGTCTTGATTTTTCTGTGTGACTAATGTGATTGTGGAAGCCGGACTGAAGCAGAGCTGCGATGTGTGATTTTGGTCATAGAAACTTAAAATTTGAATGCAATTCCTAATTGAAGAGTTGAAGGTTCTTTGTGAGGCCAGTTAATCTTCGAAGGTCATGGCAAGTGTTAACGATTGTTGATAGAGATAGTCTTAAATGAGTCATTTAGAGATAAATAATATAATGGGAGAATAAAGCATGGAAGAGTATGCACAAAATTTGACTTATACAGATGAAGAAAAAGTGTTTATATACTGCAAAAATATAGTCAGAGCTGTTGAAAAGACACACGAGATTGCCACACGCTCTAAGATCATATCTCGTAAGGCCAGGGAAGCCGTTCAAACAGGGGATAAGCAGACTATGTGGTTAACATTACAAGAGTACATACATAAATATAAAGAAATTTTTACTATGGCTAATGGTGTACAGCTTAAACAAGTAAATGCAGATTATTATGAGAGTTTAACAAAAGAAGATATAGTAAAGCAGTTGGATATAGTGACAGGTCTTATATATCTGAATGAAGCAAAACATTGTGTGGCTAAAGAGACAATAAAAGCATGCTTTAAGAAATTATTAAAGAAATCTGGTGCGTTTAGCGATAGTGAAATTGAGTTATTGCTTTTATAAAGGGTTACTTGTTCAGGTGATGTCACTTATAAACGATAGAATACGATTTTGATATGGCTATTCTTACAAATTCAACATGCCAAGTCATTACAAATGCATTGACTTAGCATTGATTTTTTGCTATCTTTATAGCATAAACGAGTTTAAGTATATATAGGAGGTTGCGTAAATGGCAAGTACGATTCAAGTTAGAGTAGATGATGATTTAAAAATAAAGTCAGATGCTTTATTTAGAGACTTGGGAACAGATACTACAACTGCAATTCGTATGTTTCTAACCCGTGCTTTGGCGGTAAATGGATTCCCGTTTGAAATAAAAAGAGCAAATACAAATCCATATGAAGCATTAACAGAACAGGAAATATTAGACAGACTGGAACAATCCCGTGAGCACGCGGCACAGGGAATGTATAAAGAAGCGAAAGAAGTTTCTCGTGATATGAGGGAGCAATATGGCTTATAAAGTGGTAGTTACCAAGGACGCAGAAGAGAGTCTGGAGAATTTTATTAAATACCTGATTGATGAGAAAAAGAATATACAGGCAGCAGAAAATGTATTAAATGATTACGATGCAACAATCGAAAGCCTGAAGCATGTAGCAGGAAGTTTGAAACTGTGTGATAATCCCAAATTGCATCAGTTAGAATATCGCCGCATTAACTTTTTAAATCACAGATATTTTATGCTATATCGCATTGTGAATCAGGTGGTATTTGTGGATAATATTTTTCATGAGCTGCAGGATTATGAGAATAAAATATATTAGTCGTAGTGCATAGAGAGAACTTTAATTATAATGGACTGGAACAATACAGATAAAAAAACTTGATTTTAAGTAATAAAATATGATATCCTGCTAAATGTAAAAAAAATTAAATATTTCGCATAATGACACATGTAGTGCTTGGCACGTAAATCTGATTACAGAGTATGTTTTACGGCGGCAGGTTTTTGCATGTGTTTTTTTGCGGCTAAAAAAGAGGAGAAAATTTATTATGCCAAGAAATCAATTTCAAAGAATGATGTTTGCATTTATCACGGTTGTGATAACGGTACACGCTTACGTATTTTACAGTCTGTATGTAGTGAACGGCAGCGCACTTATGGAACTTAATCAGACAACAGGAGTTATAGCGGCGCTAAAAAAGCAGGGAGGAGTTTATATGTGCGGAACATATCTGCCTGTTTGGGAGTGTATCCTTATTGAATTCTGCTTCGCATATTTGCTGGAAAATCTTGTTGGAAGTCCTGCTTCATTTAAACTGGCAAGCAGAATATTTAATCCTGCAAAAAACCATCCGATGATATTTGAAACGGCGATTATATGCGCGACAGTCGGTATTATGTGCCCTGCGATGAGTTTTATTGCCGCCTTTCTTTATTATCCGTACCATATGGGTTTTAATCTTGTTACCCTGTTTGCAAACTGGCTTAAACTGGTATGTTTTAATTTCCCGTTTGCATTTTTCACGCAGTTGTTTTTCATACAGCCTGCCGTGAGAGTTATTTTCAAAACGCTTTTCAGAAAGGATATCAGTAAGAGAAAACAGGAGGATGGCGGCTTACAGCCTGAAAACGAGCAGGAAGTAATTCTTGCTATTTTCAGACGTATTGATGAAATGCAGGAAGAGATAGCGCATGAACACCGCCGCAGAAAAGCGCTTGAGGAAGACGTACATAAGATTGCTTCAAAATAATTAAGCACTTTCAGGCGTCTTTTTATTCAATTCTTTATAAGTTCCTGTAATCAAATAAACAGCAATGATAAAAGTCAGAATATCGGAAAGCGGCATGGAATAAAGAACACCGTCAAGTCCGAAAAAGGCGGGCAGTAAAAGAGCAAACCCAACGCCAAAAACGATTTCACGGATCATTGACAAAACTGTGGAAGATACCGCTTTCCCCATTGCCTGTAGGAAAATAAAGCAGGCTTTATTCACACAGGCAAATATAATCATACACAGATAAATGCGGAATGCCCTGATTGCAAAATCTGTATAGCAGGCATTTTCATTTGCCGCACCAAAGATATTAATCAGCTGTTGTGGAAGCAGTTCAACAATAATAAGCGCTAAGGCGCCGACTGTCGCCTCTGCAATCAGCAGCTTGGTAAAAAGTTCCCTGACACGTTTTCCTTTTCCGGCGCCCATATTAAAACCAACAATGGGAATACAACCGGCGGCCATGCCGACAACGATGGAAATGACGATCTGAAAGAATTTCATGACAATACCGACCACTGCCATCGGAATCTGCGCATATTGCTTTCGCCCGAAAATCGGGTCAAGAGCGCCATATTTCCGAATCATATTATTGATTGCAGCCATCGCGGCGACCAGAGAAATCTGTGACAGGAAGCTGGTTACTCCAAGTATAAGTGTTTTCCGGCAAATACCAGAATCCATTTTAAAGTCTGAATTTGCAGGTTTCACCAGTTTCATATGCATAATGTACCAGATTGCAAGAGCAGCAGTTACAATCTGCCCAAGAACGGTAGCTGCGGCGGCACCCATCATGCCCCAACGAAAAGTAAAGATAAAAATCGGATCAAAAATGATATTAATAACAGCACCGGCCAGCGTAGACGCCATTGCGAAACGCGGACTTCCGTCTGCCCTGATAATAGGATTAAGCGCCTGCCCGAACATATAGAACGGTATTCCAAGCGTGATGTAAAAGAAATACTCCTTTGAGTTCCGGAGGGTCTCCTCGTTTACGGTTCCGCCGAACATAGCAATAATCTGATTGCTGAAAATAAGATAAATTGCACAAAGTACCAGACCACAGGCAATTACCATGACGACTGAATTGCCAACGCTTTTTTTTGCAATATCCGGCTGTTTCCTGCCGAGACAGAGACTCACAAATGCGCAGCAGCCATCTCCAATCATGACGGCAATCGCAAGCGCAATAACCGTCAGCGGAAAAACAACCGTATTTGCCGCATTTCCATAGGAACCAAGATAAGAAGCGTTTGCAATAAAAATCTGGTCAACAATATTATAAAGAGCGCCTACCAAAAGCGAGATAATGCAGGGGAGCGCATATTTTTGCATCAGCTTGCTTATATGCTCTTCTCCAAGAAACTGATTTGTTTTTTCTTCCATGGGAATCATATCCTTTCAAAATAATAGTATAGTGTGCGGTTTCAACCGGTTTTTTCACCTTTTCACAACATAAAATAAACGTGTGGTTCCAACCGGATTTACGCAGTTGAAACGCCACACGTTGTTGTTTTATTATAATCTAAATCCACACAAAATTCAAGTGGGCAATTTCTTCTGGATTGATAAAGTAAGAGAAATATTGTACAATACTAATTGGTGATATGATGAATATAAAAAAGACGCTTTATCTGATTATAGCCGTGCTCTGCCTTAGCGGCTGTTCTTCGCAAAAAACTGAAACATCAGACGGAGATAAGACAGTCGTTACCATGTTGTATGCCGGCGAGCTTACGAAATTGGAAAAACTTGTGGAAACTACATATACTGATATTGACTTTCAGATTGAAAAGAATGCACAGGGAACGATTGACGGCGAAGTTGAACGCCGTCTGCGCAACGGCCATGGCAGCGATATTGTTGCTTCTGCCCTTGCAACGGGAGATTTACTGAATTATCTTGCAGACCTTAGCGCAGATAAATATATTTCGGCATATCAGGCCGGTATCATGCACAAGACTGCTAAAGACGGAAGAAATCTTTTTATTCCGTTGCCGGCGCAGTATTACGGGTATATCTATAATGTTACGCTTGCGCGTGAAAACGGCTTGTCTGTTCCCACGACGCAGGACGAACTGCTTGAAATGCTGAAAAAAGCAAAAGAAGCTGATATCGGCACAGACGAAAACGGTTTCGATTTTGCCGTGAATGGCACGCCTGCGACTACGGCTGCATTTGTCATTGCAACAAAGATACCGGACTTTTTCGGATTGTCTGACGGCATCAAGTGGCTGGATGACATGAAAAACGGTAAAGCCTCTTTCAGCGGTACGCTTGAAACGTGCCTTGACCTGCCATTGAAAATGATAGAAAAGGAATACATGGATTCACTTCCTTTCGCGGCTGCGTCCAATTCGGCTCCTGTTCTTGAAAAAATGTGCAGCGGGGAAATGCTTGTGACGTTTGATAATGTTACTATGCTTGATGATATAAGGAAGAACAGCAGTTATGAATTTGATATGCTGCCGATGCTTAGCAGTCAGGGCAATCCTGCATGGACAGTTTCAGCCCCGACGGCTTTTCTTGGTATCAATAAAACGCTTACGGAGAAAGGCAATGAAGATAAGCTGGATGCCTGCCGGAGAATATTTGAGCTTTTATCCACTCCCGAAGGACAGGACGCTTTTATGATGGATAACGGGGCGGCATATTCGTATCTTGTGGATTATAATACGCTCTCTGATATTGTTCCGGAGGGAATAAAAGACTGTATTGAAAACGACTATAACTATAATATCTCTATGCCCAATGATTTTATGCGCTACTTCGGCAACCGCTGCAATGCCGTACTCTACGGTCAGACAGATATCGCAGATGCATTTGCTGAAGTAGATGAATATATGAAAGGCGGCGACAGTC
The DNA here is from genome assembly GCA_947594855.1 of uncultured Lachnospiraceae bacterium. Lineage (GTDB taxonomy): Bacteria > Bacillota > Clostridia > Lachnospirales > Lachnospiraceae > V9D3004. The sequence continues at coordinate 20,351 of CANQEL010000010.1, read as the reverse complement.
AAAGCGCTACGTTGATTGGTACAATCGACCATGATATGCTCGTTGAAAACTATAATGTGCGCCTTAAGGAAACTGAGATTGGAAACTTGATATCTGATGCGGTCAGAGAGATGACCGGTGCGGATATAGCCGTGGTAAACGGAGGCTCTATCAGAGGAAGTCTCTATGAAGGCGATATTTACAGCTACGATTTGGATTATGTCTGCCCCTATCAGGACAATATAATAGTTCTTGAAGTAAATGCGGATGTTATAAGGAGTATGCTTTCAAACAGTTTATCAGCCATGATGCGCGATGATGGGATACCGGGCGGAAGATTCCTCAATGTTTCGGGTCTGAAGTATTCTTTTACTCCTCCGGCTGAAGACGTGCCGGCGCAGCTTGCCAATGTGACTTTACCGGATGGCTCGCCTCTTGATGAAAATGCCGTATATACTATCGCAGTGACGGATTACATGGCGGGCAGCAGCGGATATGTTGATAACAACGGCGATGGCTTCACTATGCTCAATGTTTACAGCAGCGATATTCCAAAAGCTGAGAACGTGAAGCTGGTTCGTGAAACGGAATATACTTTTCAAAGCATACTGGAAGAATATATCATCAGTCATAACGATGAAGAAATAGCATCGCAGATTGAAGGAAGGATTACATCGGTGAATGAAAATGAGTGAAAGTCATGGAAAAAGGATTTCACACCGGCGGTTTTATGTTGTGCTGATTCTGGCAATTGCACTTGTATGCCTGTTGGTGAGCTGGCTTATCTCCGCCGCAGCGGTGATAACATCCGGTTTTACGAAAAATATGAACACCATGTATCTGCGAGAGATGACGAATCTGACGCAGGCTAACTTCAAATCCGGGCTTTCCATGAGGTACAGCGGACTAAAGGCCGTGGCAGAAAGCGTCAATGATGAGGATATGGCAAGCATAGAAGCGATGGAAAGGTTCGTAGCTGATGCCGAGCAGAATAATGACTTTGAATTTATGGCGTTTGTTGACAAAGACGGTTTCTATTACAGCAGAGACGGGAAGCACCCCGCAGCATCTAAACTCAGTTTCCTTGCTAAATTGCTAAATGGTGAGGATGAACTTATCTCCTATAACGAGACTTTTTCAGATAACAATATGATCGTTCTTGGCACGCAGATATCGCCGATACATTTTGGCGATTCGGATATGATTGCGATTATTGCAGGTTTTACAGCGGATTCAATTGGACAGCACCTGTTTCTGAGCAGTTATGACGGACAGACCAATGCGAGCATCGTTACCAGAGATGGAAGCTTTATCGTTTATAACACATTTTTTTCCAATCTTCCGCAGGGCAGCAATATAATTTCCAAATTCAGGGAATATGCCGAATTTGATAAGGGCTTTTCTATTGAACAGATAGAAAATGATTTCAGAAACGGCAATTCCGGCATGGTGATATTCAAAGCTGACGGAACCCATATGTGCATGTATTATTCTCCTATAGAGGGCACAGAATGGTATATGCTTATGGAAGTGCCTTATGAGATAGTTGATGAAATGACCGGAGAGCTGAGCAGCAGTCTCAACAGGAATGCGATTACCATGATGGCTTCCGTGATGTTATTGATATTGATAATTTTTTTCATTTATCTCATGAATCTGAGAGCCCATTCAAAACAGCTTGAGGCTGCCCGTAAATCAGCTGAAAAGGCACAGAAAGCTGCCGAACAGGCAAGTCTTGCAAAAAGCGAATTTCTAAGCCGTATGAGCCATGAAATACGCACGCCTATGAATGGTATTATCGGTATGACTGAGATTGCCCGTCAGAATACGGACAATTCCCAAAAGGTGGATGACTGCCTGAAAAAGGTATCACTCTCGTCTAAACATCTGATGCTGCTTATCAACGATGTACTGGATATGTCAAAGATTGAAAGCGGAAAAATACAGCTCAAAAACGAGCTTTTCAACTTGAGGCTCTTTCTTGAGAATATCGAAAGTATCTACAGTATACAGGCAGAAGAAAAGGAAATTGACTTCAAAATTTCGCTATTTGGCAGTATTGATGAATTTATCGAGGGCGATTCACTGCGCCTCAATCAGATACTCACAAATCTTCTCTCTAATGCGTTCAAGTTCACTCCGAAAGGCGGCAGGATTGTTTTGGGCGTCAGCGAACTGAAACATGAGGAAAATCTCATTCTGTTACGTTTTTCAGTCAAAGATACAGGTATCGGCATAAAAGAGGAAAATCTTGAAAAGATATTTGAGGCATTTGAACAGGAAAATGCTGAAATAACTCATAAATTTGGCGGAACAGGTCTTGGATTGTCGATTGTCCGCAGATTTTCAGAGCTTATGGGCGGTTGTGTTACAGTACACAGCGAATATGGCAAAGGTTCAGAATTTGAAGTTGAGCTGCCATTTACCGTTACAGAAAATTCCCATATGATAGACTGGAAAATTGAAAAATCCGTTAATAAAATGAGCGTCGAAAACAAAACCTACAATTTTGAAGGAAAACATATTTTGCTTGCCGAGGATAACGAGCTGAACCGTGAAATTGCCGTTGAGCTTCTCGGAACGGCCACAGGTGCGACGATAGACGAGGCTGAAGACGGACAAAAGGCAGTTGCGCTTTTTTCTGAAAGCGAAGTGAACTATTACGACCTTATCCTTATGGATGTTCAGATGCCGAAGCTTGACGGTTTTGAAGCGACTAAAAGGATACGTGCAATGAAACGTTCCGATGCCGGGGTTGTGCCCATATTTGCAATGACTGCCAATGCATTTGCCGAAGACGAGGAAAAGAGCAGACAGGCTGGCATGAATGTGCATCTTTCCAAGCCCCTTGAAATATCCGCAGTACTTGCGGCGATGAACGAAATATTTAATCATGAGTGAAACGTCAGTTTTGATATTCTGATATTGTATGCATAAAACTGTATGCTCCCCATATAATAGATAATGGAAATATACAAAAATCTATTATGGAGAGTATATTTATGTCTGGAAGTTTCTGAAGCTAATCCTGAAACAATCTCACTATTCCATGAAGTGAACGATATCTATTTATTTCTTAATATAGAGTATAATATAACTATATTATAAAATTATAAATAATTTATTATCTACAATTTTGAATTAATAGTTATATTAATAATTAAAATATAACTTGACTAAACCAATAAATGGTATTATCGTATATATTATAATCATTAATATTATATATAGTGATTATGTACCAGATTGTAAATAATTTATGAGAAAGGAGGACAGTAAAACGTAACTGTAAACAAGTTTTTGTAACATTACGAAAACAGTAATGGTTTGAAAGGAGAATAAGCGTATGAAAAGAATTCTTAAAAAACATGTGGCAAAGATTGTTGTTTTTGCCATGGTGTTGACAACTGTTACAGGATTTACATTGGTAAAAGAAGCGAAAGCAGATGAACCGCTGTCTGAATACCTGAATATGGAATATGGAATTAAATACTCAGGCACAACAGAGGCTGTTCCAGATGAAGCCGGTACTGCATGGAATATCCAGTATTTTAATGTGGAGGATTCCGCATACAGTGAGGGAGACGAATTTTATGTTTCCTGTACATTTAGCGGAGCTTCTGAATTCCAGCAGATAGCTATGCAGAGCAGCGTAAACGACTGGAACTGGGATGCCGCACCTAAAATCTGGGCTAACACGGGAGTTACAGACGGTACTGTAGTAGCAGGAAAAATTACAGCAACCGCTGATGGGGATAACCTGGCATTCAAGATGCAGTTTGACCACCCGATAGAAAATCCGGAACCTACAGCGGATGTAGAAAATCCAGAACCTGCAGAGGATGCAGAAGATCCGGAACCTACAGCAGATGTAGAAAATCCAGAGCCTGTTATGATTACTCTGTCTGACCTTTATATTGTAAAGCTGGGCAATAATAAAGCTGAAGCTACAGCATTGCCGGAAGATGATCAGATAACACTCGGAACTCAGTACAGCGGTTCTGTAACGGCAAACCTCAATGAAACACAGAAGGATGTTTATGAAACGCAGTATTTTGCTGTAAATGACTCCGCATATGATGAGGGAGATACTTATATATTTTCTTACACAGTGGAAGGAGCTAATGGTTTCAGACAGGTTGTGACACAGAGTAATCTCAACGACTGGGATTGGGCTACCTCACCGAAACTGTGGGCAGGAGAAGGACTGGCAGAGAGCCAGAGTTTTACCGGAGCAATAACAGCGGTAAGTAGTGGAGACGGTGTGTCCTTTAAGATCCGCGTGGATAGCCCGGTTGAAGAAAGCACCGAAGAAGCTCCGGCGAAAGAAAGTATTGAACTGACAATTACAAACCTGATTGTGGTAAAGGTAGTTAACAATGAGCCCATTCAATTGCCGGAAATATTGCAGATTAACAAAAACAGATACTATCAAGGTCCAGTGACGGCAGAATATGATGAAGAAACTGAATCATGGGATGTACAGTATTTCAATGTGAACAATTCCAAGATTGAAAAAGGACAGCAGTTTAAAATCAGTTTTAACGTTTCGGGAGCAACAGCATTTCAGCAGTTAGTCGTACAGAGCAACGTGAACGGTTGGGCATGGGATGAGGCTCCTAAAATCTATGAAGAAGGCGGTATTCCGGATAAAACTACATTTGATGCAATCATTACAGCTACAGAAGATCAGGAGCAGATAACATTTAAGCTATGGTTTGACAGCTTGACAGAAGAAGGAAAAGAAATTGTAGGTACATTGCCGGTAGATATGACATTAGATAATCTGATCATAACTGACGTAACACCGGTAGAACCGACTGAGACACCGGAACCAGAACCAACTGAGACACCGGAACCAACTGCAGAACCTGAGGCTGTAGAATAAGGAGGCTATATATTGAGAGTAAAAAGAAGTTTTGCCGCACTCATGTGCCTGACACTTGCACTCACGCTTGTGCCGGCAGGACAGAGTAGTGCGGGGAAGGTAAGCAAGCCTTCCATAAAGAAAAAAATCAACATTACAGTTGGCAAAAAGGCTACAGTAAAGGTAAAGAAAGCCAGCAAAAATGCCAAGGTAAGTTGGAAAACCAGCAATAAGTCTGTAGTAAAGATATTAAAGAAAAAGACTGTAAAAAAAGGTAAAAAGGCACGCGCAGTAGTAAAAGGCGTAAGTGCGGGCAAAGCCAAAATAACGGCAGTATACAAGCTTGGAAAGAAAAAGACTAAGCTGAAATGTACTGTAACCGTAACCAATAAGGGTACAGTTACACCGAATGTCACACCGACGGATTCTTCTGTTGTTGCACCTACAAATAACCCTGGCACGACTCCGGGAGCAACAGATAAGGCGCCTGACGTGACGGATAAACCTGCAACGGAAGCGCCTAAAACGGATGCACCGCCTACAACAAAGCCGACGGATGCTCCTGACAGGCCGACAGTGACTAACGACCCTTATGCGTCTGAGCTTGTGGTACCGATGACAAAAGCAAACCAGGCATTCGCAGCAGAGGAAGCCACATATAATGAGGACGGAACGGTAAGCGTAGCCCTTTCACCTGCAGACAGCGGACACGGCATATGCTTCTACCTTAATGCGGAAAAACTTTCGGTAGACCTTACGGATTATAAGGAGCTTGTCATAGCATATAATTCAAATGATGCATATGAGATGGCAATAAGCCTTAAGGAATATATACCGGATACCGCAGCAGAGAGCTACTGGGACGGAGCAGACAGCTCTAAATGTCCGATAGTAGGAAGCGAGCAGTATACAACATTCAGCAAGGGCGAGGGAGAATACAGGCTTGACATAAGCAGCATAAAGGAAACGGCAGGCGGAGTGTTCATAAAATACAACACTTACAATGCGGGAGATGCAGCAAGCCTTCCTGATGCAGAAATGACGATAAAATCCATAAAACTCATAAAAGACCCTGCAACGGTATCCACACAGCCACCGGCAACAGAGGAACCTGGGCCTGGAACTACAGATGAACCTTCCGTAACGGAAGACCCGTATGCAGACCTTAAGGTAAATATTACAAAGGAAAACGTGGCCTTTGCCGATACAACAAAGGCAGAATATCACGATGGTGTGGTAGACGTAGGACTTTCAGCGGAATCCAGTGGTTTAGGCATATGCTTCTACTTTAACGATGCACATACTTCTTTGGATATGTCACAGTATAAGAGCCTTGAAATCGAACTGGAATCGCAGGATGCTTATAAGATGGCTGTAAGTTTAAGGAATGCACCAGCAAGTGCAGCAAACAATTACTGGGATGGCGCGGATGACAACAAGTGTCCGGCGGTAGGCAGCGTAGATTACCCAACATTCAGTAAAGGGGCACAGACATACACCCTGAATCTGTCAAGCATAAAGAATGAGGCAAACGGAGTGTTCATAAAGTACAACACATATGATATCCCTAAAGATGACATACCGAATACACCGGATGCGGAATTTACGATTAAATCCATAACACTTGTAAGGGATAAGACGGTTGCACCGCCGATAACGGAGCCGACGAAAGACCCGGAGGCGACGGAAGCGCCTACAGAAGCGCCTACAGTAACGAAAGTGGAAGTGGATAATAACGGAGCCGTTGTTTATGTTGGAAAAACCCTTCAGTTTACGGCAACGGTCAGCGGAACCGGAAATTATTCAAAAGACGTCACCTGGAGCGTTGAACCTGCCGTAGCCGGGGTGTCCATTTCAACTAGCGGAAAGCTGACGGTTGGAAAAGATGTACCAGATAATACAAAGGTTACCGTAAAGGCGGCTTCCAAGGCTGATTCGAGTGTATTTGGAACTTCCACTGTAACAGTGACATGGCCCAAAGTTAGTCGTATTTCTTTAAGCACTACTGACAGGGTTACAGAAATAGAGCCAGGTAGCACTCTGGTGATAAAGGCAAACGTTAGCACCACCGGCGGCACTATTACGGATTATACATTGCAATGGGAGATTGAGCCTACTGTAGGCGGGGTTTCTATTACTGATAACGGTGCAGCAAAAAATAATTATTTGCAGAGTGCAACCCTCAATGTAGGAAAAGACGTGGCAGACGGAACAAAGATTACCGTAAAGGCTACTTCAAACCTTACGCCAAGTGTTACAGCAACATATGAGCTTACTGTAAAGTCAAATGATTATGTACTCAGTCTTAAGCAGGAAAATATTGTATACAGTAATGCCCAATCTGCTGCTATTGCAGATGGAAAACTGAATATTGAGACTGCAGGTGATAAATATGGACATACAGGAATTTATCTCAATGACGATAAGTCAGAGTTTGATTATAAACAGTATGCAGCGATGAAAATAAATGTTTCTATAGAAGCAGGTACAGAACAGTTGATTTTGGCTTTTGTTGCAGGTGCTGTATCACCTGACGGCGATGCCAGTAAGTATGGCGGAGGTACTCAAATTAGTAGTTCTAGCCTAGGGTTAAATTCTGACGAAGATTTGATTATAAAGACAGATAGAATACAACTTACGAAAGACGGTGTGCCGGTGGCATTGGATATTCGGACTGAGAAAAATAGTAAAGTTAAAATTAATTCCATAACTTTCCTTAAAGAGTGTCCATATGAATCAGAGAATCTGGATATTGACATAACGGAAGATAACATGGCATTTACAGATGCAAAAAGTAAAGATTTCCATGACGGACAGTGTGATGTAACGCTTGGAAAAGGACAGAAAATAGGATTCTATATTAAGTCGGACAAATCAAATATAAATCCTTTTGATTATTATGCATTTGATTATATGCTTGTTGGAGATGCGATATCTTCGTCTACCAAATCTGCCTTTGTTAAAGATGTAAACAATAGTGATGCTTCCAATAATGGCGGAGGAACAGTAATGGGAATAGAATATACTGCAAACGTTGTGAAAAAAGGGTTATATTATTTTAAGGCAATTCGAATATCTTCTACGTTATTCCATAAGATACCTGAAAGTTCTGAAGCAAACGTAGTATATATTACAAATACCGGTACGGCTGATGTAACCTTTACAATTAAAGGACTGAGATTAAACAAATATCAGTATTAATTTTATGATATGTTCTTTTATTTTGATGGTTACCCCTTTCTATGATGTACAGACAGGCGGCTACGGACTTGTTCCGCAGCTGCCGGATGTACGAAAAAGACAATGAGGGTGACCGCATAGAGGTTAATTTGGTAGTTAGTTAATATCTTTTTACTTCTAAGTTTTGGCTGTCGTTTTAACGAATAACTTCGTGAAACGGCAGCCTTTATTACTGTTTTAATAATATGGGGATAACTTCTATTGACTTTTTCGTTAAAATATACCAATATTTAAAAGATAGGGATTATACAATGGCTAATAACGGAGAGTGGGTCTGTGAAATCTGTGAGTAAAAACAACGAAAATATATCTGAATATAAACGTATGACTGAGTCGCCGGTTTTTGGACTGGTTCTCAGGTTGTCCGTTCCGACTACATTCAGTATGCTCATTACTTCAATTTATAACCTTGCTGATACTTATTTTGTTTCTTCCCTGGGAAATTCGGCGATAAGCGCTGTTGGTGTGGTTTATTCAATACAATCTATAATTCAGGCAGTGGGTTACGGTTTTGGTATGGGTTCGCAGAGCCTGATTTCACGTAAACTTGGGGAACGTAAAAATGATGAAGCCAATATGTACGGCGCATCGGGATTTGCAGCGGCGTTTCTGACAGGACTTCTGCTTATGGTTATCGGACTGCTTAATCTGCCGTTTTTTATGCATCTGTTTGGCGCAACGCATACGGCTCTTCCTTTGGCGTGCCATTATGGTTTTTGGATTCTTATAGGAGCTCCGGTTTTCTGTTCGTCATTTGTACTGAATAATATTCTGCGCGCGGAGGGAAAGGCTTCGCTTTCTATGATAGGGCTTTGCAGCGGCGGAATTATAAATATAGGACTGGATGCGCTGTTTATTTTCGGATTTAAAATGGGTGTATCTGGAGCGGCAATTGCAACTATGCTCAGCCAGATTATTTCATTTCTTATACTTCTGTCCTTTTTTCTGATGAAAAAATCGGTAGTACAGATTAACCCGGTAAGAACCAGCCGGAGAATTACAGATTATCTGAATATTTTTCGTGTAGGACTGCCTACTATATTCAGACAGAGCCTTGGGAGCGTTGCAACTACGCTTTTAAATATTGCTGTCCGCCCGTATGGGGATGCCGCCATGTCTGCAGTCAGTATTGCAAATAAAATTTATATGCTGCTTAGAAGTATGCTGGTTGGGATAGGTCAGGGATTTCAGCCGGTTGCAGGATATAATTTCGGAGCCGGGCTGTATGGCCGTGTGCGGAAAGCTTTTAATTCTGCAGTATTTCTTGGTACAATTTATGGGGTGTCAGTGGCTGCGATTTTGTTTTCGGGGTCGGGGCATATCATAGGATTATTCCGTCCGGGAGATACCGAGGTCATTGCTATCGGAGGAAGGATGTTAAGATATCTCAGCATATCAATATCAGTTCTTGGATATTCGACTTTTGTCAATCAATTGTACCAGTCTCTTGGATTTGTTGCTCCGGCAACTTTTCTTGCGTCATGCCGTCAGGGAATTTTCTTTGTACCATTGATTTTGATTCTTCCGGCATGTATTGGACTTACCGGAATCCAGCTTACGCAGACAATTGCTGATTTGCTCACTTTTGCGGTTTCGATTCCGTTTCATGTTATGATGCTTAAACGGCACATATAATGTAAGACCAAGTATTGCTATTTATATACTACTATAGTATAGTAAAATACAGAAACTACAATAGGGAGGATTTCGCATGATAAATTATACTTCTGATGCGACAGCAGTCATAAATCAGGTGAAAGAGGCGGTTGTCGGAAAAGCTGATGTAATAGAACAGATTATGATGGCGATTCTTGCAAAAGGACATGTTCTTATCGAAGATATTCCGGGGTTGGGAAAGACTACAATGGCGCTTGCTTTTTCTAAAGCCATGGGATTAAAGGTAAACAGGGTACAGTTTACTCCTGATGTACTTCCGTCTGACCTGACAGGATTTACTGTTTACCAGAAAGAGACAGGCAAATTTATCTATCAGCCGGGTGCAGTTATGTGTAATCTGCTGCTTGCAGATGAAATTAACAGGACATCTCCGAAGACCCAGGCTGCTCTTTTAGAGGTTATGGAAGAACGACAGGTTACTGTGGACGGAAAAACAAGAAAACTTGATAACCCTTTTGTTGTTATAGCCACGGAAAATCCCATTGGTTCTGCGGGAACCCAGCTTTTGCCGGAATCCCAGCTGGACAGGTTTATGGTATGCGTGAAAATGGGATATCCGACAGAGGAAGAGGAAATTACGATTCTTAAGAGAAACAATGCAGGAAGATCTGTGGATTTGATACAGAATGTGACGTCTGCCGAGAAAATTCTTATTATGCAGCAGGAGGTAGAAGAAATCTACGTGCATGACAGGATATATTCGTATATCACCCGTCTTTCAAAGGCAACCAGAGAGCAGGAGATGATTGCGGTAGGGTTAAGTCCGAGAGGGTCGGTTGCTCTTTCCGCGATGGCAAAAGCATCTGCATATTTACACAGGCGGGAGTATGTGATACCAGATGATGTAGAGTCTGTTTTTGCATCTGTTGCTTCACATAGGGTGCAGCTTAGCACAAAGGCGAAAGTAGGCAGAGTCCAGATATCGGAATTACTTGCACAGATATTGGATGAGGTACCTTTGCCGGACATACGTGAAAGATAGGCAAAGCGGAGGGAGTTATGTGGAAAAGAACCATAGTATATGTATTCGTTGTGATATTAAGTATCTATTTGTTTTTCATATATGACGATACGATTATGACAGGAATTCTTTTATTAGAGCTGGTATATCCGGTACTATCATTTATATATCTGCACAATACCTGCCATATGATGGAAATTAACATGGGATATGTTCCTAATATGGGGGAAAAGGGAAGTAAGCTCCGCGCTGAAATTATTTTAAAGAACCGGTTAAAAATTCTTAGTATCAGGTACCGGGTCAGGATGCATATATCCAACCGGTATTTCAGGCACAGTGTACATAAAAAATCAGCAGGCGTATTAGAACCCGGAAAGTCAGAAAAGGCTTATTTCGTATTTAGTTCAAAGTACAGCGGAGGTTTGGAGTTTGTTCTGGATTCTGTAGAAATATATGATTTATTTGGCGTATTTTACCGTACAGTAAGAGTAAAAAAGAAAAAATATATTGGAATTATGCCGTCATTTGAACTAATGCCGTTGGAGATTACCAGAAGAACAAGGGAATTTGTAGCCGATGCAGAGAAATTTTCCGATGAGAAGAGCGGAGATGACCCGTCAGAAATATATCAGGTCAGGGAATACCGCTCGCAGGACCATATTCATGCAATCCACTGGAAACTGAGTGCTAAGGAAGATAAGCTTATGGTAAAAGAGCAGGGATTTCCAATGGGATGCGTAGTGCTTATCTGGCTGCATTTATATAAAAAAGATATAAATGGAAAAGGAATTTCAGCGCTTCTTGAAAAAACAGCCGATTTATCAATGACGCTGCTTGAGGAGCATTGTATTCATATGATTGCGTGGTTTGACGAGAAAAATTTAAGGGTAGTTAAGTTTAGGGTAGATAGTGAGCAGTCTGTATATGAGTGGGTCTGGCGGCTGATTGAGGCAGAGCCGTTTGAAAGCGTGGAATTGGAGTCTGTATATTATGATGAAGCATTCCGGGGCGAATATTTCAGCAGTATAGCAGCTATTGACAATACAGGGAATATTACGGTAAATGGGGAAAAGGAAGAGATTCCAAGGTTATAGCAGAAGATGGCAGTATTTTGGGAGGAAAGCAATGAAGCGTGAAGGAAAGCCGCAAAATGGAATTAAAGTATATAAGTCTGACAGGAAGAATTCTGGCGGGACAGGGATACAGAAATTATTATTGACAGCGGTACATATTGCAGCTGTCTGGTTTGTTATGGCCGCATGGTGGGAAATTGTGGTTTCAGTGTTTCCGTCTCCGGTAAAGAACGGGATGCTGTACGCCGCATTTTTGTTTTTTGCTGTTTTTTCCACGGCAGTATTCCGTATGCGGAAAAAGTGGATGTGTGTTATAATATACCTTATAAGCGTTGCGTGTTTGCTGTGGCTTGGAAGAAAACTGATTCCAAACATACTGAATTATCTGACAGACAGTTATATTATAAGGCAGATACCGGATATGGAAATGCCGAAAAGAGGGGCGGAGGAGCTGTATAACAGTATTGGTATGTCCACTGTTCCGATATATCATGTTGAGATGGTGGCTGAGTGGCAGATGGCAGCTATTTTGGGATTATTTACTGCACCGCTTTTTCTGTTATTGTCGGCAGTGCTTTATTGCCGTAAAGGAAAATGGCTGCCTTTGCTTTTGCTGTTTCTGCCTTTTATATTTGTGCTGGCTGTGGGATATGTGCCATCTTTGTTATCAGGATGGGTGCTTGTACTGTCAGGAAGCTTTTACTATGCAGTATGTGGTTGTGAGTCCGGTAAAGGGGCATGTATACGCGGTATGACGGCTGTCATCTGTCTGGGAATAACGGCAGTGGTACTGACAGCGGTCAGTATTCCGATTGAGAATCAGAAAACGGTAGAAGAAGGAATTTATCGAAAAACACATGATTTTATAAAAAAAGATATTATAATGGAAATTAAGGGCAGGGTAAAAGGAACCGATAAAAAGGAAAGTACGAAGGCAGAACCTCCGAAGAAAAGTCAGGAAGGAGACGCGGAAAAAGAATTTCAGGATACTAAAGATTATGAACCGAATGAGTTATTTTCAGAGGACAGTATAAAGAATCTGAAAGATTTGTCAAGATATCAGCCCAATTACGGGAAACTTACTTCCATAACCATATCTAAAGAATATAAACCGGCAAGGACTGTGTATTATCCGTTATTTTATGGCAGAAGTTATAAGGATGGAAGCTGGGAGAGGGTAGAGCTTGGTAATGAAGAGCCGGAGGACTACTGCGAATCATACATATATCTGAACCGGCTGACAGAGTTGTGTGAACCATATGTGTGGAAGCCTGTTTCTGAGATATCAGATTTTATAAGCAGGGAATTTGAAAAAAATACGGTTTATGATTATAATCCCGGTGCGACACCGGATGATGAAGATTTTGCGGAATATTTTTTGTTTGAAAATAAGAAGGGGTTCTGCGTACATTTTGCAACGACTGCTACGCTTATGTATCGGATATGCGGATATCCGGCGCGGTATGTTCAGGGGTATGCTGTTCCTGCGGATAAATTTGTCAGGCAGGAGGATGGCTCGTATACGGCAGAAATTGATGGTACCATGGGACATGCGTGGTGTGAAGTATATGATGAAAATGAATGGGTGATTAAGGAGCATACGCTTGCATATACAGGCGAAGACCCTTACGAGGCGTCACCGGTTGTTGATTCTGATATGGAAAAGCAGTATGAATTAAAGGAACACAGAAGGTATTTGATGCCATTGACGGTTCTCGCAGTAATTTTAATAATAATTAATTTACACGTTATACGTATAATAATTATAAGGGAAAAGAGAAAGAAATCCTTTAGATTAGTAAATAAAGGAATTTTAAATGTATATAAAAGTATATATGAGATTGGAGTATTTTTTGGGAAAAAGAAAGATAATCCTTTAAGCAGTGAAGGATATGAAAGTATGAAGAAAATCTTTCCAAAAAAGTGGGAAGGCGAACTGGAGTGGCTTTACTGGATATCAATGGAAATAATGTTCCATGATAAAATATCTGACAGAGCAGAGCGGAAAAAAGCGGCAGAGTTTTATTCACGACTTTCCGAAGAGATGCTGTATAAGACAAAAGGATGGCAGCGCTTCAGGTACTGTTATCTGAAATGCTTTTGAAAGGAGACAGGGTATGCAGTTAATAGAAAACAGACAATTTGATGAAGAACGGGCATTATATGGGCTGCAGGGCGCAAAGGTGAAAAATTGTAAGTTTGATGGCCCTGCAGATGGAGAGTCTGCGTTTAAAGAATGTGGAGACATAATTGTAGAAGACAGTTATTTTAATCTCAGGTATCCGTTCTGGCACGTTAATAAGGGTGTAATAAGAAATGTAGAAATGACAGAAAACTGCCGGGCAGCTCTTTGGTATGATATTGATATTAAAATAGAAAACAGCAGACTGCATGGTATAAAGGCGCTCAGGGAATGTACAGATATTATGCTTTTGGACAGTGATATAGTTTCGCCTGAATTCTTGTGGCGGTGTAAGCAAATAGATGTGAAGCATGTAACAATGCAGTCCGAATATCCGTTCTTTGAATGTAGGGATATTTCTATTGATGATATGAATATGAAAGGTAAATATTCATTTCAGTATGTAGAAAATATGACAATTACAAATTCGGTACTTGATACAAAGGATGCTTTCTGGCACAGCAGAAATGTAACGGTAGCAGACAGTGTAGTCAGGGGAGAATATCTGGGGTGGTATTCTGAAAACTTGAAATTTATCAGATGTAAGATTATTGGAACGCAGCCTCTGTGTTATTGTAAAGGGCTGGTTTTAGAAGACTGTATAATGCAGGAAACAGATTTATCATTTGAGAGAAGCGAAGTAGATGCCGTTGTTTCAGGCAGAATAGATAGTGTAAAAAATCCTGCGTCAGGAAGGATTGCAGCTGATGAAATTGGTGAAATTATTCTTGAAAGCGAATACATTAATCCTGAACTTACAGAAATAAGTGTATTGAAGTAATATAAACACCGTGGTACAATAATAAATCATCGGCGTACTGCCTGGGCAGTAAGGAAACAATGGATAAATGGTTATAAGCTTATATATCGAAAGGATGGTATAGACTGTGAGGTACAGGGTATGTCTGAAAACGGTAGTATTAATTCTGAGTATAATTATTATAAGTAGTCTGACTGGTTTTACAGCGTATGCAAGGGAAGCAGAATATACTCCTTTTACAGAAGATGAGCAGACATATATTGAAACCGGAAAAACATTGAAAGTTGGTTATGTGTCTGACCGTAAACCGATATCTTTTAAGGATAAGAATGGAGAACTGGGCGGTGTTTCCAGACTGATATTTGACAGGATTGCCAAGATAAGCGGACTGAATTTTGAATATGAAGAGATTCCGGAAGGGGATATTACATATGACTATCTTATGGAAGCAGGGTATGACCTGGTTACAAGCGTGGAGTACAACGAGGAGAATAAGAAGGCAAGAGGTATTCTTATCAGCGAACCGTATCTGTCCAGCAGAAAAGTAATTGTAGCAAAGGAAGGACTCAGGTTTAATTCTGATGATAATCTTAAAGTGGCGATATCTACAGGCTCGCAGACTATTAAAAAGGTAATTTCAGCTCAGTATCCGAATTTTCAGATTGTAGACTATCCGACTATGGAAGCATGTCTGGATGCAGTAAATAAAGGAAAAGCCGATATTATAATTCAAAACCAGTATGTTGCAGAATACTGGCTGTATAAACCTGCTTACAGGGATATGCTGGTTATTCCGGTAATGGAAATGAATGACCAGCTCTGTTTCTCAGCGGTGACGTCTTTGGATGGAACCGGAGGGAAACAGAAGGAAGACGAACTTCTGATTTCAATTATTGATAAATCCATTGGACAGATGTCTGATGCAGAAGTGTCCGGTTATGTGATTTCTTCAGTACTGGAAAATATGTATGAATATTCTGTTTCTGATTTTGCATACCAGTACCGTTATATGCTTATCATATTAGGCATAGCGGTTGCTCTTATAGTTGTTCTGGTATGTCTTAGTCTCCGTTTCAGGCTCAGATCCATTCACTCACATGCAGAAGCCAGGGCAAAGGGTGATTTTCTGTCAATGATGAGCCATGAAATCCGCACTCCGCTCAATGGTTTAATAAGTCTGCATTATCTTATGTCGCAGAATGTGGATGACAAGGATAAAATGGCTGAATACCTTAAACAGTCGTCTGAGGTCTCGCAGTACCTTCTGTCGTTGTTAAATAATATTCTGGATATGTCAAAACTTCAGGAAAATCAAATGGATATAGAGCATAAACCCGTAGATTTGAATTTATTGCTTGAGACTGTTGAAACATTAGAAAAAGGCAGCATGGAAGATAAGGGAATTCATTTTAGCGTGGAGCGGGCTCTTCCATATCCGGTAGTGATGGGAGATGCCGTAAGGATTAAGCAGGTTATACTCAATCTGCTTGATAACGCTTGTAAATATACAGCAAGTGGAGGATATGTAAACTTAAAGGTGAAGCAGTCGCATAATGAACAGGGTGGTATTCTGACAGAAATACATGTCACAGATAACGGTAATGGCATGAGCGAAGAATTCCAGAAAAAGATATTTATGCCGTTTACGCAGGAACGGAGTACCGTTTCCCAGGGAAATCAGGGAACGGGACTTGGCTTATCGATATGCGCGATGCTTGCGGAAAATATGGGAGGAAGCCTGGAGGTAGAAAGCAGACTGAACGAGGGAAGCCATTTTACATTTATGTTCCCTGCAGAACAGGCGGAGCTTTGTGAAAAGGAAGATATTGCGGAGCCGCACGAAAATGACAGTGAAGAATATGAAAAATTACATATTCTGGTTGTAGAAGATAATGAACTCAATGCCCAGCTTTTGGTTGAAGTGCTGGAAGAAGAGGGATTTGAAGTCCGGTCTGTAAAAAATGGAAAACAGGCTGTAGAAGCCTTTTCCAGTTCTGCCATAGGCGAATACAAAGTTATTCTGATGGATCTTTTGATGCCTGAAATGAACGGATTTGAGGCTGCGCAGGCGATTCGCGCTTTGAAACGCCCTGACGCCGGTACGGTAAAGATATTTGCAAGTACGGCTAATACAATGCCGGAAGACAAAAATAGGGCATTTGAAAGCGGAATGGATGATTTTATTACGAAACCAATTAATATCAGGGAACTTTTAAATAAGCTTTCGTGAGGACAGGGAAGATTATGAAAAATATTATTTTGATAATATGTTTTATATTGGTGTGTATAGCGGTAACGGTATTTTTTTCTATATAAGCCTGTATTTCTGACATGGAGTAATCTATACCGAGTATTGACTCGCCGTCTCCGAGAACCTTTGATACGGTAAAGCACATATCTTTGGTAAAGGCATGTTCTTCCGGATGAGGCTATTGTACTTTTCTTTTCTGCTGAAAGAAAATTGTATATCTCCTGTGTACGGTCTCCGCTGTACCCCTCAGAGTCCATTTCCGAGAAAAGTTCTTCAAGACTTGCGCCGATTGTGTCTACAGAATGTGAAGCGTCGGTAAGACGCTGCTGTAATTCTGAGGCAATAAGGTCAATTTTCATCTGCCCCATTTCATCAGTCTGCTTTGATGTGAGTCTGTACATAAGAAATATATTTAATAAAAGCACCAAAAATATCACAATTGATAATATGGTGACTGCAATATAGCTGAATTTTAAACGGTTTTTCATGGCAACCTCCAGGATACATAATATACTAATTATATTATGTCATATCGAAAAAACAGTGTATATAGGGGGTAAACGTTGTTTACGGCGGGTTTTTTACGCAAGTGACATGAGGGGATGGATATGTTATAATTCTTAAATAACAGATGATTGCGAAACTAAATCTGAAATAACAAGAACAGGAGAACTCAAATTATGTACGAACTTATACAGGTATCGGATAAAAGCTATTATGTAGACAGTCCGACCAAAATAGGGCTTGTAAAATTAAATGATACAGATGTATGTCTGATAGACAGCGGCAATAACAGGGATGCAGGCAAGAAGATAAGGCGGATTCTTAATGACAACGGCTGGAATCTGAAAGCGATATATAATACACATTCCAATGCAGACCATATAGGAGGCAATAAATACCTCCAGGAACAGACCGGATGCAGAATATATGCCCCTGACATTAACTGCAGTTTTACAAACCATACGATATTGTCGCCGGCATTTCTATATGGAGGATATCCATGTAAAGATTTAAGGCATAAATTTCTTCTGGCGCAGGAAAGCCACTCTGAGTACCTGAGTATGGACGTACTGCCGGAAGGATTTGAGATTATCAGGCTTCCGGGCCATTTTTTTGATATGGCAGGTTACAGGACGCCGGATGACGTGATATATCTTGCGGACTGCCTGCTAAGTTATGAAACTCTGGAAAAATATCAGATAGGATTCCTTTATGATGTTGCAGCTTATCTTGAAACGCTTGAAATGGTAAAAACGCTTAAAGCAAAAGTGTTTATCCCTTCACATGCAGGGGTTTGTGAGGATATAACCGGATTGGCGCAGTATAATATAGATAAGGTATTGGAAACTGCAGATAAGATTATGTATATCTGTAATGAGCCGACTTGTTTTGAAAAGCTTCTTCAAAAGCTGTTTAATGAATATGGACTAACAATGAATTTTGAACAGAATGTTCTTGTAGGCAGTACTGTACGCTCATATTTATCGTGGCTTAAAGACAACGGCAGAGTTATTGTAAAATTTGAAGATAATGTGCTGCTGTGGCAGACTGTATGTAAATAATGTTAAAAGATATAAAAGAGTTAAAAGGGGTTGAAAAATATATAAAAATGTGAAATAATAGCATAGGTGGCTTGAAATTATTTCGAGACATTAATTTTCATTTTTTAGGAGGTAGAAGATATGCGAACTATCAAAAAAGGCATTGCAGCCGTACTTTGTGCAGCTATGGTAATTACACTTGCGCCTGCAGGTTCAGCCGATGCTGCAAAGAAACCGAAACTTAAGAAAAAAGTTTCAGTTGCAGTAGGTAACACTGTTACCATTAAGGTAAAAAATGCCAGTAAGAAAGCAAAGGTTACTTGGAAAACAAGTAAGAAATCAGTAGCAAAGATAGTAAAGAAAAAAACTGTAAAAAAAGGTAAAAAGGCACGCGCAGTAGTACAGGGCGTAAGTGCAGGTAAAGCCAAAATAACGGCGGTATACAAGCTTGGAAATAAAAAGACCAAGCTGAAAAGTACCGTAACTGTAACAGCTGAGAGTACAGTTGCACCGAATGGCACACCAACGTCTCCTGTTGCGCCTACAAATAACCCTAACGCAACTCCGGGCTCTACGGATAAGGCACCTGACATGACAGACGTACCGAAAACGAATGCGCCGAAGACAGAAGCTCCTCCAACAGAAGAGCCGTCTCCTAAACCGGAAAGACCGACAGTAACTAACGACCCATATGCATCAGAATATGTTGTTCCAATGACAAAGGCAAACCAGGCATTTGCAGCAGAGGAAGCTACATATAATGAAGATGGAACGGTAGACGTAGCTCTTGAGCCTGCAGACAGCGGCCACGGCATATGCTGGTACTTTAATGCGGAGAAACTTTCGGTAGACCTTACAGATTATAGTAAGCTTGTTATTTCATATAATGCAAAAGATGAATATGCTATGGCTATAAGTCTTAAGGAATATATACCGGATACTGCAGCAGAAAGTTACTGGGATGGAGCCGATGGTAACAAATGCCCGGCAATAGGCGGTGAGCAGTATACAACGTTCAGCAAGGGCGATGGTGAATACGAATTCGATATAAGCGGCATAAAGGAAACAGCAGGCGGAGTGTTCGTAAAATACAACACTTACAATGCGGGAGACGCAGCTAGCCTTCCTAAAGCAGAATTAACAATAAAATCCATAAAACTCATAAGAGATCCTGCAACGGTATCTACACAGCCACCGGCAACAGAGGAACCTTCAGAAGAGCCATCAGAAGAACCTTCGGGAGAGCCTTCGGAAGAGCCATCAGAAGAGCCGGCAGCTTATGATGTTGATTTGAGTAGTGAAGATTCATATGTGAAAGATGATTCTGCCGGAGCAGTAACAGCAAACTATGCTGATGATGTACTTGATGTTACGCTTTCACAGTTTACCGGAATTGTGTTTAAAGCAGATGGTGACGGTCAGTATAAATATGTTCAGGTAACATATACAACAGAAGCAAACAATATATCAGTATACCTGTTTGATAATAATTTCACTGATGGTAAAGGTCAGACTGCGGCAGGACAACAGAATACGAACACTAATCTTGAAACGTCATCAGAGGATAAAACAGTAACATATCAGGTAGGAGACGGATATGCGGGAGAATGTCTTAAGGCCATAAAACTTGTGCATGCTGATTTTGGCAGTGGAGATGCTAAGTCAGTTAAGATTAAGTCAGTAAAGTTCTTTGAAGATAATCCTGAGGCAGCAGGGCCAACAGAGGAGCCATCTGCAGAACCATCAGAAGAGCCGTCAGCAGAACCATCAGAAGAGCCGTCTGCATCTAAAGATGTTGATATTCAGGATGAAAGTAA
>CANQEL010000009.1 GCA_947594855.1 uncultured Lachnospiraceae bacterium | reverse complement strand
ACCATGTGCATACGATTGAAAATAAACCTGTTACTATACATAGTAAATTAGAAAGGGAGCTGGTTGTTAATTTGCGGAAAATATTAGCCATGTATAGGCGGGGCATTAGATTGATTTTTCCAGATATTGAGAAGATACAGAGGAAGATGGAAGAAAAATTAACGAAGTGATTTATTCAAGATGTTGCCGTTAATATATGCTGAAAGGTTTATTCAGGCTGCGGAAGAAATGATGATAACAGTTAAAGATAATTAAATTGTTAATAAAGGAAGTGTGGAACTATTATGGTACTAAATTGTAACAACATTCACAATAATCATAAAAACTTGTATAATTTGAATACGAAAACAAGGGAAAATGTGCCTGAAAACCACAATCGCACCTTTCCTTTGAGGAGTTTGAATAATTCTATAAAGCTCGTAAAGCCAGTAAATATAGGAGTTGCGAGCTTTTTATTTTGATTTTGGTACTAAAATGGTACTCATATGGAGTTTTAACAACACCGGAAGAATTTGAGGGGCGGGATGATTGCTCCTACAAAACTTTGAAAGAGGAAGGTGTATTTGAACTAAAGCTGAAGTTCAGAGGATGGTATCGGAAAGCATTTTCAATGGGGCTGATATGTTATTTTGAAACGGTAGAGGATGGCACTTGGTGGAGGTGTACTGTTGAGAAAAATGAGAAGGATAAATATACCTGAATAGCTGCAGAACCGATGGATTAATGTAAAAAATGGGCGGCAGAGATGATTTTCCTGCCGGCTTTTTTAATTACATCATCAATTGTTTATCTACATCATTTTTCAAAATTTGATGCAGTTAGCATTGACAATGAGTATAAAGGCAAACAGTCACTTTTTATAGAAGCGAAGGCGGATACACTGACACAACTTGTGGGATTGCCAAGATTCAGAGCACCGAGACATCCAATAAGATTGAAGGTATCTGTATTTCCGATGCCAGATTGAAGGCACTTGTAAAGGATAAGACCACACCCATTGTACAGTATATGCTTGGTGTCATAGTTGCAGCATACAGAGATTTTTCTGCCTGGAGAGTAATAATCTCGAATCTCCGTTCACGGCTCAGGGAAGTGTAGTTGAGATATTTACGGATCTTAATATCTGGATGGGAATCTGGAAGGTTATAGAAAGCATAAATGATAACGCGATAGCGGCGTAAGAGAAAAAAATTTGTATTATTTACAGCCTCTTGGAATATACTAATAAGAAGTTATTTCAGGAGGTTTATTTATGTCAGATAATAATAATTCAAACGATTCTTTAAAAAATTACGGACAGATTGTTCTTGACAATAATAAAGAAAACTGCCGTATCAAATTAGTTTCCATAATTGGTGAGATAGAAGGACATGACAATATGCAGGCGTCTGCTAAGACAACTAAATATGAGCATATACTGCCGCAGCTTGTAAGCGCTGCCGACGATAAGGATATAGACGGTATTCTTATGATAATAAATACTGTAGGCGGAGATGTGTCGGCGGGGCTTGCAATTGCGGAAATGGTTGCCGGAATAGAAAAGCCCACGGTAGCGCTTGTTATAGGTGACAGCCATTCAATAGGTGTTCCGCTTGCTGCCTCTGCAGATTATTCTTTTATTGTACCAAGCGGAACTATGATTATACACCCGGTCAGGCTTAGCGGAACGGTAATCGGCGCGCCGCAGACATATGATTATTTCAAATTAATTGAAGAAAGAATAGTAGGATTTATAGCTTCACATTCCAAAGCTTCCAAAGAAAGCATTGTGGATATGATGCTGCAGAAAGGAATACTTACCAAAGACCTCGGTACCATACTGGTCGGTAAACAGGCAGTTGACAGGGGGCTTATAGATGAAGTTGGAAGTATTGGCAGGGCGCTTTCATATCTTAAAGAAATGATTTGTGGAAAATAAAACAAATGTTTGCATTTTTTGTTATAAAAGGTTATAATTTATAATTGATTTGTAAATGTAATTTTATATGAGAGGGGAGATATGGCATGACATTATTTCATGCATTATTGCTGGGGTTTGTACAGGGTGCGGCTGAATTCCTGCCAATAAGCAGTTCCGGGCATCTTGCAATTTTCCAGAATATTTTAAAAATAGAGGAAGCAGGTATGGTGTTTGATGTTATGCTCCATCTTGGCACGCTGCTTGCTATATTTATTGCATTCTGGGCGGATATAAGAAAGCTTGTTGTTGAAGGCGTTATGATTATCAGGGATTTTGTAATGAATATTGTCATATTCTTTCGTAATATAGGTAAACGCAATAAGGATGTTGTGCCATACCGCAGGGTTGTCAATTCATCATATAGAAAATTTGTTATGCTTGTTATTGTATCAACCATACCTACTGCAATTATAGGTATTCTTTTGGAAGATATTGTAAGCGCGGCATCAGCGTCACTTATCGTGACCGGAATATGTCTTATCGTGACCGGAATACTTCTTATAATTTCCGATGTATCAGGAAGAGGTAATAAGAGGCCTAAGCAGATAAAATATTATGAAGCGGGAATTGTAGGAGTTGTACAGGGACTTGCAACACTTCCGGGAATATCACGGTCAGGTTCAACGATAACCGCAGGACTTTTGTGTGGATTTGAAAAAAGCTTTGCAGTAAAATATTCATTTATTATGTCCATACCTGCGGTGCTTGGAGCTGTGGTTTTGGAATTTAAAGATTTTACAAGCCTTGATATAACAGGAAAAGAAATGATTAATTATGGAGCAGGTACGCTTATGGCGGCAATAGTAGGTTACATATGTATCAAGACAATGCTTGTTGTCATAAGAGGTAAAAAGTATAAATATTTTGCATATTATTGTTTCCTGATTGGCGCTTTTTCTATTATTTGGGAGCTTGTATAGGAGGATTTATGGGTAAAAGTTCAGATAAGGAAAAAAGCAGTCTGTTCAGGGAACTGATTATATGGATTGCTTTACTTATGAGCATTATTCTTATATTGTGCATATTTAATCTGTGCGGACCTCTGAGCGGTGTGTTTGGAAGCCTTTTATTTGGCTTGTTTGGATTTATGGCTTATCTGTTTCCGTTTCTTCTTTTCTTTTCAGTTGGTTTCTGCCTTATGAACCGGGGGAACAGAAAGGTTACGTCTAGGGTTATATGCACCTGGGTTTTGTATGTCATTATATGTTCGCTGATTCAGTTGTTTAAAAGTGAACAGGCAGAGACGGTATTTGGGTGTTATGTGCAGGGATATGAGGAAAAAGCCGGCGGCGGTTTTATGGGCGGTCTGATAAGTATGGGCTTAAATGCCGTTATGGGCTCTTTTGCGGCGGCCATACTTCTTATAATAGTTGCAATAATGCTTATGGTGTTTATTACAGGTAAACTTATCGCTTCAGGAATTATAGACAAAGGCTCGGAAAAATATAACCGTTATAAAGATGAACGAAACGCCGGCGATAAACGCAAACCGGTACGCAGGCCAAAACAAAACGTATACAGTGAAGACGATACATATAATAGTAAAAGTAATAATAAAAGAAGGTATACATATACATTTCCAAAGAATGAAGCAGAAAACGGCGCCGGCAGTTCTGACGCAGAACCCGACACCGTGCAGCCGGTAGCAGCTGCACAGGAAGAGAGTAAAAATGATGCAAAAGAACAGACGGTTACTGTTCACAGAGGCGGCAGCAAACAGGAGCTGCCAATATATCAGCAGGAGATTAATGAAAAATTCGGACATGATGAAAAATCTTATGATAATTCATTGGACAGGCTTATTGAAAGAGCCGGTGAGCCCGATACTGCAGACAGACCGGTTCCGTCAGAAAATATCGTGGAAATAAAACCGCAGCAGGAGAATGTTCCACAGACCTCTCCGGATAATGGTGAAAGAAGTGCAGAAAGTGAGATAGACATCAAACTTCCGCCTGAACCGATAAAATATGTATTTCCTTCAATAGATTTACTTAATAAGCCTAAGAAGGGCCGTAAAGGTATGTCTGACAGAGAACTGCAGGAGACTGCAAGACGCCTTAAGGAATGTCTTAAGAGTTTTAAGGTGGATGTTACCCTTACAGATATAATATGCGGGCCTACGGTTACAAGATATGAACTTATGCCGGCGCTTGGAACAAGGGTAAAGAAAATAACAGAGTTGGAGAATGATATCAAGCTTAATCTTGCCGCTAGTGACATAAGGATAGAGGCGCCTATTCCTGGAAAATCAGCAGTTGGAATAGAAGTTCCCAATTCAGATGATTCACTTATAACACTTCGTGAGATTCTGGAAAGCAGTGAATTCATCAATCACAAGTCGAAAGTTGCATTTGCGGCAGGTAAGGATATAAGCGGAAGAAATATAATAGCTGATATTGCAAAGATGCCCCACCTTCTTATAGCAGGTTCGACAGGCTCCGGTAAATCGGTATGTATCAATACTATTGTCATGAGCATTATTTATAAGGCTGACCCGAATGATGTAAAACTTATAATGGTTGACCCTAAAGTAGTGGAATTAAGTGTATATAACGGTATTCCGCATCTTTGTATTCCAGTTGTCACAGATCCTAAAAAAGCTGCTGCCGCGCTTAACTGGGCAGTTGCGGAAATGAATGACAGATACAGCAGGTTTGCCGAATTCGGAGTACGTGATATGGCAGGCTATAATAAGAAGATTGAAAAACTTAAAAATAATCCTGAGAATTATACAAAAATGCCTCAGATTGTCATAATAGTAGACGAGCTTGCCGACCTTATGATGGTTGCTTCGCATGATGTTGAGACAGCCATATGCCGTCTTGCGCAGATGGCGCGTGCGGCTGGACTGCATCTTATTATTGCAACGCAGAGACCTTCTGTTGATGTCATTACCGGACTTATTAAAGCTAACGTTCCTTCAAGAATTGCATTTGCAGTGTCGTCGGCTGTTGATTCCAGGACAATTTTAGATGGCGCGGGTGCGGAAAAACTGCTTGGAAAAGGAGATATGCTTTTTTATCCCCAGGATATTTCAAAGCCTATAAGGGTTCAGGGCGCGTTTGTGTCCGACAGCGAGGTTGCAAAGGTGACTGACTTTGTGAAGTCGCAGTATGATGAACCTGTATATAATGAAGAAATTAAAAATCAGATAGAAAATACTGAGCTTACGGGCAAAACATCTGACAGCAGACAGGCAGACCTGCAGCAGGAAGAAGGAGACGGAAGGGATGAACTGTTTGGAGAGGCCGGCAGATTTATTATAGAGAAAGAAAAGGCTTCAATCGGTACTCTGCAGAGAGTATTCAAAATAGGCTTTAACCGTGGCGCAAGGATTATGGACCAGTTGTGTGAAGCCGGTGTGGTAAGTGAGGAAGACGGCAAAAAACCACGCAATATACTTATGACTCTTGAAGAATTTGAACAGATGCTTGCTGAAGGAAGGTAAATACATTGAAACTGTGGATTGTAGTTAATGAATATCTTAGAACGCCCAAATTTAGTGAGCTGGAAAAAAGTATAGAAAAGGCATGTGATTATTATGGCATAGAACACCAGATTGTTACTAATGCCGATTGCCTTGTATGTTGTGAAAGTAATCGGATTACTACCGGAATTATTCCATACGGTAATGATCCGGTTCTTTTTTGGGATAAGGATATAAAACTTGGAAAGGCGCTTGAAAAGACCGGACACAGGCTTTATAACTCTTCCGAGTCAATATCGGTATGTGATGATAAAACACTTACCGCATTAAAACTTGCCTCAAATAATATTCGTATGCCAAAAACCCTGATTGCGCCAATGACGTATTCCAATATCGGATATAATAATGCGGATTTTACTGATTATGTAACAGAAAACCTTGGATTTCCAATGATAGTAAAAGAGGCGTTTGGCTCGTTTGGCGCGCAGGTATATATGTGCGGGGATTATGATGAGCTTATGGATATTGTGAATAAATCAGCATCAAAGACGCTTCTGTTCCAGGAATATATAAGTACAAGCCATGGCCGGGACATAAGGCTTCAGGTTGTGGGAGATAAGGTTACTACAGCAATGTACAGGTATTCTGAGAATGGAGATTTCCGTGCAAATATAACAAATGGCGGAAGTATGAAACCATATAAAGCAAATGAGGCAGAAAAGAAATATGCAGTTGCCGCGGCAGAGCTTATCGGTCTTGACTTTTGCGGAGTAGATATGCTCTTTGGCGATAATGACGAACCCGTGGTGTGCGAAGTCAATTCCAATGCGCATTTCATAAATATTGATAACTGCACAGGTTCAGATACTGCAAAGGATATTATAGCTTATATTATTTCCAATCATACAGGGTGGTAATTATGAAAAAAGTATGGCTGCTATATTATGAAAAATATGTGGATAAAAACCGTTATTTTATTGAACAAATGATTGCTAAAGGTAGTGATGCCGGACTTGATATAAAACTGGTTACTGTGGAAAATATTAAGGATGAAAAACAAAAACCTGACGCAGTAATATCACGCGTTATTAATCCGGCGCTTACCGGTTATCTGGAAGAGTCGGGAATAAAGGTATTCAATAAGGCATCAGTATCAGCGCTGTGCAATAACAAGGCAGAGACAATAAGGCGGATGCATAAAGAGGATATTATACATATTCCTACCATAGCGATATCCCTGAATGAAAATGGAAAAAATATATATGAGAGAATAGAAAGCAGAAAACAGGATGTATATAACGACATGCTGCGGGCGGTAAGCAATACGCTTTTAGATAATATTTTTGGTGATAATGCGGATAATCATAATAGTATTTCAGATGTTGATTTATCAAAATATGTAATTAAATCAGTTACGGGACACGGCGGCAGCGAAGTAATGCTGCTTTCCGAATATTGTAAGAACAATGTGGTACTTGGGGTTCAGGAAAAGGATGCCTGTGAATATTATTCGGATAAATACATAATACAGCCCCTGATGTCAGATTATATTTCTGATTTGCGGATATATGCTGTTGGTAATGAAATAATAGGAGCAGTTAAAAGGACTGCTGCAAGCGGTTTTAAAGCAAACTATTCGCTTGGCGGAAATATAAGTTTATATTATCCGGATGATTACATAACAGATATAGTGAAAAAAATATTTACAATAGACGATTTTTCATATATAGGGATAGATTTTTTGTTTGCCGGTGGTAAAATACCGGTATTTAATGAAATAGAAGATGTCGTGGGGGCAAAGATGCTGTCGGCGTGCGGCAAAAACGGATATGTGGAAAAATATATTGAATATATAAGCCGTAATATCTTGTAAATATTACCTGTAGTGTGATATCATGCTACTTATATAAGATTAAAATATTATCAGGAGGAGATTTTGATGAAAAGTGATATTGAGATAGCACAGGAAGCAGTATTAAAACCTATTTCTGAAGTAGCTTCAATTCTTGGAATAG
The DNA here is from genome assembly GCA_947594855.1 of uncultured Lachnospiraceae bacterium. Lineage (GTDB taxonomy): Bacteria > Bacillota > Clostridia > Lachnospirales > Lachnospiraceae > V9D3004. The sequence goes on along the minus strand of CANQEL010000009.1, from coordinate 79,457 downwards.
ATAATGACGAACTTGAATTTTATGGGAAATATAAGGCAAAGCTTTCGGATGAATTGTGGGAACGTATAAAGGATAATGAGGATGGCAAACTTGTACTTGTTACAGCAATTAATCCTACGCCAGCAGGCGAGGGAAAGACTACAACTACCGTAGGACTTGGACAGGCACTTGGTAAAATGGGCAAAAAGTCAGTAATTGCCCTCAGGGAACCGTCGCTCGGACCATGTTTTGGAATCAAAGGCGGAGCTGCGGGAGGCGGCCGTGCTCAGGTTGTTCCGATGGAAGACCTTAATCTTCATTTTACGGGTGATTTCCACGCAATTACCTCAGCTAATAATCTGCTTGCAGCAATGCTTGATAATCATATCATGCAGGGAAATGCGCTTGGCATAGACCCGAATCAGATAGTATGGAAACGCTGCGTGGATATGAATGACAGGGTGTTAAGAAACATAGTAGTGGGTCTTGGGCGTAAAGCCGATGGCGTAGTGAGAGAGGATCATTTTATCATTACCGTGGCATCTGAAATCATGGCTATACTCTGTCTTGCAGATAATATGGAGGATTTGAAAAAAAGGCTGTCAAAGATTATAGTTGCATATACTTATGACGGAAAACCCGTAACGGCAGGAGAAATAGACGCTACAGGAGCAATGGCTGCTTTGCTGAAAGATGCAATAAAACCTAATATCATACAGACTCTTGAAAACACACCTGCAATCGTACACGGCGGTCCTTTTGCCAATATAGCCCATGGCTGTAACAGTGTACGTGCGACGAAGACGGCTCTGAAACTTGCCGATTATGTTATTACCGAAGCAGGATTCGGCGCAGATCTTGGCGCAGAGAAATTTATGGATATTAAATGCCGTATGGCTAATCTTAAACCTGATGCAGTAGTCCTTGTTGCTACAGTACGTGCGCTCAAATATAACGGCGGCGTGCCTAAGACAGAACTTGGAGAGGAAAATCTTTCTGCATTAAAGAAAGGTATAGTAAATCTTGAAAAACATATTGAGAATGTTGCTAAATACAAAGTGCCGTGTGTAGTTACGCTTAATAGGTTTATTACAGATACTGATGAAGAACTTGAGTATGTACGTAAGTTCTGCGAAGAAAGAGGCTGCGAGTTTGCATTGTCAGAAGTATGGGAACATGGCGGCGAAGGCGGAATAGAGCTTGCAGATAAAGTTATATCCACGCTTGAAACTAAAAAAAGTGAATATACGCCGCTCTATCCTGACGATATGCCTCTTGATAAGAAGATTGAAACAGTAGCAAAAGAAATATATGGTGCGGACGCCGTAACATTTGATGCGGCGGCGAAAGCATCTCTTGATAAACTTACTGAACTTGGGTTTGGTAATATGCCTGTATGCATGGCAAAGAATCAGTATTCACTTTCCGACGACCCTAAGAAACTTGGAAGACCGAGTGGTTTTACGGTTAATATAAGAGAAGTATATGTATCAGCAGGCGCAGGTTTTGTAGTTGCAATTACCGGAACCGTAATGACAATGCCGGGACTTCCGAAACATCCTGCTGCTGAGCGTATCGATGTAAATGAAGAGGGCAGGATTACGGGATTGTTCTGATTATTCTGAGTGTTATTATTTTATCCGGTTTAAGTGTGATGATAGTATGCACATTTAAGCCGGATTTTATTATAACTAAAAATAATAAATTAAATATTATTAAATTATGTTGAAACATACGGCGTTATCTGATATTATATGTACAAGATATGTATTAAATATTAACAATAAAGTAATTTATAATAAATTGTTTTAAATTATGTAACAAATTAACGTTGAAATAAATAATTGTGAGGGAGGGAATTTAAATGAGAAAACTAAGATTTTCAGTTATTTCGCTAATGCTTTTTATAAGCATTTCAAGCATTTCCACGACAAACAGCAGTAAGGCAGCTGCAAAGAAGATAACGCTTAATGCAAAAAAGATAACACTTAAAATCGGCGAAAAGAAGAAGCTTAAAGCGAAAACAGACCTAAAGGTAAAATGGAAATCAGGCAACAAAAAGATAGCAACGGTTAATAATAAGGGAATTGTAAAGGCTAAAAAAGCCGGAATTGTCAGAATAACGGTATCGGCTAGGAAAGACAAAAATATAAAAACAGTATGTAAGGTTATTGTGAAAGAAATGAATAATACGGAACAAGTTGATAATACTGATGCTGATACTCTCCACAAAGATGGTAAAGTTGTGCAGATAAATGATGCAAACAGACCGGCTCCGGGTAATTACTGGTTAATAACTAATTTGAAAATAATAAGTATTACATCAAAAACAGACGGAATAGCCGCTATTCGATTACAAAGTACAAAAGAAGATAATTCCGGTATTCCGACAGATATAAATTATGTTGAAACGGATGCAGATATATCAGGAATTGCCGGATTAGCTGTTGGTGATACTGTATTTATTAGCAATACCTTTGGAATGAGTCAATTTGAAACTAAAGATGATGTCATGTATATTACAAATTTCCCTAAAATAAGCAAACAGTAAATGGACTAATAAAAAATGGTTTTCAATAATTTTAAAGCAGAGGGGGGATTTATATTAAAAAATTAAAATTAATCACAGTTATTTCGCTAATGCTTCTTGTAAGCATTTTGAGCATTTCCACGGCAAACAGCAGTAAGGCAGCTGCAAAGAAGATAACGCTTAATGCAAAAAAGATAACACTTAAAATCGGCGAAAAGAAGAAGCTTAAAGCAAAAACAGACCTAAAGGTAAAATGGAAATCAAGCAGCAAAAAGATAGCGACGGTTAATAATAAAGGGCTGGTAAAGGCTAAAAAAACCGGAACTGCAAAAATAACGGCATATGCCAGGAATTGCAAAAGTATACAGTCAGTATGCCGGGTTAAGGTTGAAACAAAGAATAAAGGAGAACAAAAAGGTAATGAAAATCCACCGGTTAATACAGCTGATCCAAGCCGTTCCCCGCTAGATGAAAAAAACGGCGGAACTATTATTTTGCAAGATGGATTTTTAATTGACAGAATTACTGATGCAGATGAAAAAGCATATTATGTATATCTGACAAGAGATGATGAATCAGAACTTTGGAAAGAGGGCTGTAGTGCATATAATCATAATTACTGGAAAAATGTTGATAAAAGTATTAAGTACTGGAGAATAACAGTAAAAAAACAAGATATTGTAGAGGTAGATGGTATATTTAAGGAAGGAGATAGGGTTCATTTTTATAGACCTGTTGGAGCTAAGATGTATATAGAGGGAGATGTATATATCATTGAAGATGCTGTGAAGTATTGTTTGTTGGGGCATGGACATATGTATGTAAACAGTTCTGACGTTCACTCCTCTGCAATTATGCCAACTAAATAATTTTAGAGCATAAGGGAGATTTAAATGAGAAAATTAAAATTAGCAGCAGTTATTTTGCTAATGTTTTTTATAAGCATTCTGAGCATTTCTGCGGCAGATAACAGCAGGGCAGATACAAAAAAGATAAAGCTTAATACAAAAGAGGTAACGCTCCGCATCGGAGAAAAGAAAAAGATCAAGGTAAAAACAGACCTAAAGGTAAAATGGAAATCAAGCAGTAAAAAGATAGCAACGGTTAATAATGAGGGAATGGTAAAGGCTAAAAAAGCCGGAACTGTCAGAATAACAGTATCGGCTAAGAAGGACAAAAAGATAAAGGCAGTATGTAAGGTTAAAGTTAATAACGCAGCAGATGAAAAATATCCATTCGAGCCTTGCATGACAGGCTCTATACATGTGATATTTGACCATATAGACAGGATAGATGACAAATATTCATATGTGTACGGAAAAGCAATTGAACTTCCAAACCAAAGATATATTAGCAACGGTATAGAGATATTAAAACTTAAAACAGAGAATAGCAGGATTACGGAATTGAGCCCTGTAATCGGTGATAGATTGGTATATGTATATAGTTCTGATTTTAAAAATGTTAAAGAAACCAGGGAAGGCAATATGCTTACTTATGATTTTGAAAACATAAGACCATATTGGCTTGGCTACAACCAAGGACAGACGGCTTCTGCTACTTGATTTTAAAACACCATAGTTATGACATTTTTTTTATAAAACTCCCATATTATTGACACGATAATAGCATGGTATTAACACACACAATAGAAATTTTTTTGTTAATATATGGTTAATATAATTATGGGAGGATGTTTAAAATGAAAAAAATCATAGCAAATCTAATGGCAGTATTTTTATTATGCGGGGCGCATACTCAGATTATAGGGGAGGGGGTAAATATTATGAAATATTATAGAAAATTATTAATGTCTATATTAATAGCCGGTATCGGAATATTGATTGGTATGGGATCAGTACATGCGGCAGGGAACATAAGAATTGACAATAAACATTTTTCAGCTGATATGATAAGCCTGATTAAGCACGGGAATATCCATACAGGTAAAATTGATATAAATAATGACGGGATTCTCTCACAGTCTGAAATAAAGAAGACTAAGGTATTGGTATATTCGGCGTATGAAAGCAAAAAGCGTAAAAAAATAGATTTCCGTGGAATTGAGTATTTAACTTGTCTGGAGAAAATTGAGCTTGAAAGAATAGAAATAAAAAACTTTAATATATACAAGCTGCCAAAACTAAAGTCTGTTTCATTAATGTATGATTGTAAGATGAAAAAAGAAAGATTGTTATGTGATAAGCTAAAATCGATAGAAAATCTGGTTATAAGTAACTCTGATGTGAAATATAAAGGTGATTTTCGCTGCAATACGAAATTAAAGACACTTTCCGTAGATGATGCAGATATAAAAAGGGTTGCTGTTGCAAAATTAAAAGAGCTTGAAGATTTTACTTATTATGGCGAAATAACGGAAATTAATTTTAAGAACAATAAAAAATTAAAAAAAGTAAATATAAAAGCTCCTATTAAAAAAATTGATTTTAAAAAGAATAAACAGCTTAAAGAAATAAGATTTTATTCAGACGTCTGCAGCGTTATTGATGTAAGCGGCGCCAAAAAACTTGAACTATTAGAAATAGAAGCTGATTTAACTGCTATAAATTTGGAATGTAATGAAAAATTAAAGGTTTGTAATATTGATGCACCTCTGGAAAACATAGATGTTTCAATGTTAAAAAAACTTAAAAGGTTGGAATTGTCAAATATCAAAACTGATAATCTGGTAATTGATAATAAACAGATTAGAGTAATGGCGTTAAATGACAGCAATATTTCAATGATTGACCTTTCATTGCTGCCTGATATACGCTCATTAGATATTTCAAGGACACGGGTAAACAGGATTGTATTGTCTGAAAATAATCAGAATTTTAAGAGTATTACGGGTGAGGAAGGAGTATTTTTAGGAGAATTGCAATTAGTAGATGTCGTTAAATTGAATAAAGTTACTATATATGAGAATGAGACACAGGAAAGGGGAACGGAGTATAATATCGGTGAACTTATGGCTGATACAAATAAAACTGTTGTTTTCCCTAAACAGACTGTGTGGGAGATATATGTAAAATAATTGAAATACAAAAAGTTATAATAAGGGAGTGATTTTATGAAAACAAATATTAAGTATGTGTTACCTATAATGACAATTCTGTTATGCATATTATTTACACCGTCCATTGTGAACGCAGAAGAAAGTACCGAAAAAACATACAGATTTTGGCCGGAAATACTGAATATCTATGAGGGAGAGGAAGAAAGGTTATATGTAAGGGAAAATGGGGAGGAAATTTCCGACGATATTGATGTAACATGGAAATCATCAAATGAAAAAATAGCGAAACTCAAAGGCAGATACGGTTTGGTGAAGGCTAAAAAAAAGGGAAAGGCGGTTGTTACTGCGGTAGTGCATGGCGAGGGTAAGGATACGGTGCTGACATGCAAAGTAAATGTATATGATAACGTCCCTAAAATGGAGGAAGTGACGGATAAGGAATTCATTTCAGACGCCAGAACAGCCAGAAACGTAACAGACAAAAAGGTGTTTAACGTAAAGCACAAATATGATGAAAACAAAAAATACTATGATATTACCAAATTTTATAATCTTAAACGTGAAGTATATCAGAAGAATGCTGGAATAAAAGGAATAAAAGCGAAATCAACCCGGTTAAAGGGAATGTTTAAAAAATACGAAAAGAGGCTTCCGGTTAATCGTAAGCATGACGGCTGCATGGACAGTTTTGATGATATAGGAGATCATCATGACGCTAATACGCAGTTTTACATGAACGGCGGCATGTCAGGTTATTATGTGATGTATAAAAAAGACTTGAAATCCGGTAAGGCGTTGAAATGTAAAATAGCCTATGAGCTTGGCAAAAAAATATCTTTGGATTTTCCTGAACTGGGTTACGCTGTATATTCCGTACATGGGGATAAAGTCGCCATAGAATGCATGACTGAAAAGAATAAAGAATCGGGTTTTGATTATAAAGATTACATATGCATAATTGATATGAAAAACAGCACGTATCAGCTTATAGATTATAAAGGGCTGATAGCAAAAAAATATGGAATATGCGAAGAAAATCCTAAGTACAGCCAATCTATAGAGTATAGTTCCAGTGTTGATGAAATTTCTTTTTTAGATGGGAACAGGCTCACATTCAGATATTGTGGCAACATATATTTTTATAATATAAAAAAAGGAAAGCTTACCAAATGCATAGAAATCAAACCGAATACAGGCTTTGGTGAAAACGGGGGAGGATTCGGAGATATAAGCATAAGAGACGGCATATGGTCATTTATACAGCTTGACGGTTACGCTGCTTCAGAATTTTATGCCGTAGATCTAAGAAAAATGGCAATTGTGTCATATGTAGAGCTTGATAAGGAAAAGGATTTTGATTACGGAATATACAGAAACGGCGTTAATTATTTCGTGAACGGAGCAGGTCTGTATGTTTACAATCCTGATACGAAGGCTTTTGATACAATTTACGATAAGATGGAAAAGGGAAGCGGTTATACGGCGGAAAGGCTCAGGGAACAGGACGAAAAATATCTTGGCGAATATACATATAAGGGAGAGCTTTTTTACAGGTATAACGATTACTATACTCCGTCAAGTGTCGGTATGGGATGTGTATTCAAATCCGATACAGAAATATATCTGCGAAGGAGCGTCAGTATCGGAGACGATGGCTGGTCGCGAGAGACGCTGTATAAAAAAATAAAACTTATATATTAACAGTTAAATATTACAAAGAAAAAGGGAGGATATTATATGAAAACAAAAATCAAAAGAACCGCGCTTATACTTATGATACTTGCGTTACTTATGCCAATATGCTCTGCAGTATCTGTAAATACAGAGGCGAAAGTACGTATTAACAAAAAAAGACTGCCAATGATAATGTCTGAGCATTACAAATTAAAACTAAAAGGATTTAAGAAAAAAATCACATGGAAGTCATCAAATCCGGAAATTGCAAAAGTAGGGAAAAAAGGAGTAGTTACTGCAGTAAGTAAAGGCAGAGCCGTTATAACGGCAAAAGCAGACAGAAAAAAATACAGCTGCATAATAGTTGTAAAAGAGAAAGAATCCCAGACTTCACCATATATACCGGCTGCGTATACCACCCCTGACCCGAACCAGACTGAACAAATGGTTTTAGGTGTACAGAACTATTCTGTATTTTATGATTATTATGTATCAGATAAGGGAAAAAATTTTATAGAGATATCAAATGATGCCGGAAAGTCTTTATATTTAGAGCGTGGCTATTCAGTAAAAGTTGTTTATGACGGCAGGGTAAACGTAAAAGGTGGTAATGCGGGACTTGATGATAACTTTATTGAAGGTACGGAAATGAAATATTCAGATGTTAAAATAGGTGATATCGTGGATGTTGTTTATGATTACTGGCCATATAGTCCAATTGAAAATCAGTCGCTAGGGTGCATGGGTATTAATGTACATGCAGAAAATACAAAGTAACATATGACTAGGAATTTAGATAGCCGTCACTATTTGATGGATATTATACCATTAAATAGCGACGGCTATTATAGGAATAGCGTAAATATACTGTAGGGAAATAATTGATATGCGGTTTTATATATAGGTTATAACTGTCCCTTGAATTTCTGTTCACAGTAAATACATCTGTAAATGCGGTTTTTGCGGTCGGTAAGTCTAAACGTATGTGCAAGTCCACGCTCCGAAGATGAAGATGTGACGCAGCGGGGATTTTTACATTTTATGATGTTAGTTACCGTTTCAGGAAGATTAGGGTGGCGTTTTTTTACAATAACGTCATTTTCTATATAATTTAGTGTTATATCGTCGTCAAGCACGGCAAGAAGGTCAAGGTCTACGGTAATCGGACCTTCTATTTTTATTATATCTTTTTTCCCCATCTTATTGCTTTTTGCATTTTTAATGATTGCGACGCTGGAATCAATCTTTTCGAGGTTTAGATAATTGTATATCTGCATTGCGCCGCCGGCTTTTATATGGTCTATTACAACGCCTTCATGAAGGCCACCGATATTTAACATAATTCCTCCTTCTGATACGGGTCAGGTATCTCAAGTAATTTCATAATTAGTGCCATTCTAAGATATACGCCATATTGTGCCTGCTTAAAATATACTGCGCGCGGGTCAGAATCCACTTCTGTGGATATTTCATTGACACGTGGAAGAGGATGAAGAATAAGCATGTCCTTTCTGGCGTTTTTAAGTTTATTGTTATCAAGGATAAAGCTGTCTTTAAGCCGTATGTAGTCTTCTTCATTAAAGAATCTTTCACGCTGTACCCTTGTCATATACAGTATGTCAAGTTCAGGCATGACGCTTTCAAAATCTGATGTTTCCAGATATGGAATATTTCCTGCATCCAGTGTTTCTTTTCTGAGATAATCTGGTATTTTAAGTTCAGGAGGAGATATCATAACAAATTTTATATTTTCATATCTTACCATTGCGTTAATAAGGGAATGTACGGTACGGCCGAATTTTAAGTCGCCGCATACTCCTATGGTAAGATTGTTCAGGTCTCCTTTAAGTTCTTTTATCGTCAGCAAATCAGTAAGTGTCTGGGTTGGATGGTTATGACCGCCGTCACCCGCATTGATAATTGGGATACCGGAGTACATTGATGCCACAAGGGGCGCGCCTTCTTTTGGATGCCTCATTGTACATATATCAGCATAATAGGATATTACGCGGATTGTATCGGCAATGCTTTCGCCTTTTGCAACAGAACTTGAATCTGCAGAAGAAAAACCGAGTACATTGCCGCCCAAATTCATCATTGCTGCTTCAAAACTCAGACGGGTACGTGTACTCGGTTCATAAAATAGCGAGGCCAGTTTTTTGCCTTCACATACTTTTTTGTATCGCTCTCTGTTTCGGTATATCTTTCCGGCGAGAGTCAGCAAATCATCAAGTTCGTGAATATTTAGATCAAGAGGGGTAATAAGATGTTTCATACGCTAAGCTCCTTATCTTTAAAATGTTGCTCCCGAATATTTTACAACATAGACTGAATTTTTACAATATCTATTAAGGATATTATAGAATTTTAATATAAACTGTGCTATACTGTTTGCAAAAGTAATGAGCACGGCTCAGAAAACGGAAGTAGGAGGCGCTTATGAATAAATTAAAGATACTTATTATTTTTCTTGTAGTATTATCTGTGTCTGCAGGGTGTGGCAAAAAACCCGAAGGACACGCAAAAGTTGAAAAAGATGCTACACAGATAGACATTGACAATACTGTTTCCTATCAGGAGATAGAGGGATTTGGAGCAGGTTATACATATTACAGTAACTATGTATATTTTGCAAAATATAAGGACGAAGTTTACGATTTGCTGTTTTCTGATGCACATTTAAGTGTGCTGCGTTTTAAAAATTCATTTCTATATGACGAGGAAGTGGATTACAAACCGGAGAGCGAGGAAGATTTTAATGTTGAATTTGACCCGAAAATAGAACGTGATTTTTATGAAAATGCCTGTGAACGTTTGAAAAAACTTGGCATTACTCCAAAAGTTCTTATGAGTTCCTGGTCGCCTGCTCCGTATCTGAAAAATTCAGAATCATTATATGGTGAAGGAACGCTTGCCAAAGACGAAAATGGCAATTATGTGTATGATAAGTATGGAGAATACTGGTATCAGATGATTAAAGCCTATAATAATGCCGGTGTTCCGGTTGATTATCTTAGTATACAGAATGAACCGGATTTTGTTGCCGCATATGAAAGCTGCTCATTTGACCCTAAGGAATCAGGCAAGGCGGCTTCGTACCAGAAGTCGTTTGATGCCGTATACCAGGCTTGCCAGAAACTTGAGAATCCGCCCAAAATGCTTGCTCCTGAAACAATGTCATTTAAAATCAGTTCATTGTCAAACTATATTGATCCGATACTTGAAAATAATCCTGAAAGTCTGTATGGTATAGGACATCATTTGTATGTTGGAGCAACCAAGAGTAAACCGTATACATATAACCTTGAGTTTAATTCAATTGCAAAAAGATATCCTGAACTTTCCAAGTGGCAGACAGAATACTATGAGGGTGATTTCATGGATACTGTCCAGATAATACAGAATTCAATGCAGTATGAGAATCTTAACTGCTATATTTTCTGGGGCGGGGTATGGAGTAATTCAGGACAGAAAGAAATGGATAACCTTATCGGTATGGATGCCGGAACTGACGAGGAAACATGGGATCATGAGCATGGTTATATAATTGGAGAAAAGTATTATTCAATGAGGCATTTTTCGGAATATATACTTCCGGGGTATATACGTATTGATACTAAGGTACATGCTGAAAGTGATGAAGATAAAAATGACAGCGAGGCTGAATTGTCTGTTGTGCGGAAAGAACTTGACGACCTTTCGTGCACCGCATATCTTTCACCTGATAAGGATAAGCTTGTTATGGTAACTGTAAATGATACTGATGATGCGAAAAAACTGCAGTATCAGTTTGCTGATTATCATATTGATAACAGTAAAGTAATACTTACCAATTATCAGAATGGAGAAAATACAGAAGAGTTCTATACGGAAAGCGGAAGTCTTGATGAACTGCAGTGCTATGAGATACCTGCGCACAGCGTTGCAACGATAGTGATAGAGGGTATGACAGAAGCTGAAATGGAAAGCGGAATAGTTACTGCTACTGCTGAACCTGCTTCTACTCCTCAATAACATGTATTTCAAGATAATCAAATTCAATAGGGTCGATAAAATTATCGGATGTAAAACGGGTTTTATCGACCCTTTTAAATTCATTTATATTTGAATCAAGCCATATTGGAACAGACAGGTCATATTCATGGCATATTTGTTCAAGGCCTGTAAAGACTTTTTTTGTCCTTGAGAGTGACTGTGAATCACTCTCAAAAACATAATCCCATTTCATTTTGTTGTTTTTAATAATTTTGCCCCACATTCTAAACATAACCTGTTCACCTTCGTTTTTATTTTATGGAAATAACTTTGTTGGTATCTTCATTTTCCACATATTCAAAAGTAATGCTGTCCCCTGCCTCGGAAAGGATAATTGATATATTTTCTGAAACATCTACATCATATATTTCCTCAGAGGAATCAAGTACTATATAATAATGGGAGTTCCCGTCTATTACAGCCTGCGCTATACGTGAAATTGTGCCGGTTACGGTTTTGGTATCGGTATATACCGGCTCGTCAGGTTCTTCTTCGGTTATATGGTTGCTTATAAGCATATCCTTATAAGTGCGCTCACATTCTTCAAGTGTATTTGCAGTAGCGACTAATGTATATTTCTGAATGTTTACCATTGCATACATCTTAACAAGTCCTGCGCTGTCCTTAAGAGACATGAAATATGTCGGTTCACCGGATATATTTAAAAGGATAGGGAATGTGGCTTCGTATCCGAGATTCTGTACTTTTCCTTCGGCAGAGTCCATTGCGGAGAATTCTTCAGCTCCCGGAATCTGATAATATTTGGTAAGGCCTGTACGCTGGTTCATAAGTACGAAGCCTACGTTTGATTCATCACCGCCCACGCTTGTAACGCCTGTATATACCCATACATCATCATCAACGGCAATGTAATTATAACCTTCAGTTGTCCTTAAACAGTCTTTCTGGCTGAGCACTGAGTTTAGAAAACCATGTTTTAACGTACCATAATAATCATAATAGGATACCAGAAGGTCTGCTGAGTATACATGGTCAACCCATTCCGGAACATCTTCGACATCATAATCGGTTGTTTCGCCTGTAACCGCATTTACAATAACCACATTTCCTATTTTTACTCCTCCGAACAGCCCTATTGTATATTTCTTTACTGGACATATCCAGTAAGGAGTGCCGTTTTCATCAATTTCAAGATTGATTGTATCAAACATATAGGTAGGGTATTTAAAGCGCAGGTGCCTGTAAATTAATCTTCCGAAATGCTCTGACTTTGAGTATTTGATTCCGTTTTCAAGTTTTATACAGTCTGCATCCTGCGAAGCCATATCTATCATTATATATGCTGGAATTCCCTCTTTTCTGTTGGTAAACCATTTAAGAAGGTTTCCGTATTCAAGAGGTGTGATTCTTACAGGTTTATTTTTATAATTAATCTGGGTATAGTCCGAGGCGACTTCAAACTGTGATACGTACTCGACCATGGTACCCATTTTCCTTGCGCCTACTATTTCGGCGGAAGAACGGTCGAGTAACGGAATTTCATCATATGATATCTGCTGTATGTCATCAGTAAAGCTGCCGTCCTGTATATTTATAAGTTCTCTGTATTTTTTTGCATTTATTATTTCAGATGACAGAAATGTGCCTGTAATATATACTATTATAAGCAGAAGGGATATTATGCTGAAAGCTGCTAAAAGTAAATTGCCCTTAAAAAGTTTTTTGATTGGTTTATTTCCACTTAACGTAATCTTTTTCGTATATAGTGAATGTATAAGGGTAATAGCCACAGGAACAAGGGAAAGTAATATAATAAATCCCCAGAATCCCGGATAATGGATGTTTATTGCAGGCAGTGCAGCATAATAATAACAGAATCCAAAGATTAGTAATATTAAAACTATTATGACTGACGCCTTAACTTTGTTTTTCATATAAATGCCTCCTGATATTTACAATATTTTAATAATTAAAAGATTATCACAGCGGAATATAAAAGTAAACCGGTTTATTGACATTATATTGAAAACTGATAAAATAATTATGATTATATTAAAAAATGGAGATTGTTAATATGAAAGTCCTGTTTATTTCACTGGGATGTGATAAGAACCTTGTAGATTCCGAGTTTATGCTTGGGCAGTTGTTTGATAACGGATATGAAATGACTGATGATGAAAACGATGCGGAAGCTATTATTATAAATACCTGCTGTTTTATTAATGATGCTAAAATGGAAAGTATAGAAACCATTATTGAAATGGCTGAATATAAAAAGACGGGAAAATGTAAGGTGTTAATTGTATGCGGATGTCTGGCGCAGAGATATGCCGATGAAATAAAGGAAGAGATTCCTGAGGTAGACGCAGTAATAGGTACTACAGCTTATGACGAGCTTGTCTCGATTCTTAATGAAGTATTACAAAATAAGACTTCTGTGAAGCTTAAAGATATCAATTATCTGCCAAAGCAGTCCGGCAGGCGTATACATTCCACCGGTACTGTATATTCTTATCTTAAGATTGCAGAAGGCTGCAACAAGAATTGTACATATTGTATTATACCGTCATTAAGAGGTTCATACAGGAGCGTTCCCATGGATGACATTGTGCGTCAGGCCGCAGAACTTGCAGATTCGGGAGTAAAAGAGCTTATAATAGTTGCGCAGGAAACTACGTTGTATGGAATTGATTTGTATGGTTATAATGCGCTTCCCGAGCTTTTAAACAGGCTTTGCGAAATAGATAATATCAAATGGCTCCGTATACTTTATGCATATCCGGAAGATATAACCGAAGAACTTATGGATACTATTAATAAGCAGGATAAGATATGCGCTTATATAGATATGCCGGTACAGCATGCATCAGATAATATATTAAGAAGAATGGGAAGACATACAACCCAAAAAGAACTGATTGAGAAAATTGAGATGATAAGGAGTAAGGTTCCGGGCATTGCAATAAGGACAACCCTTATAACGGGATTTCCGGGTGAAACGGAAGAAGACCATAAGGTTCTTCTGGATTTTATTAAAAAAGTAAGGTTTGACCGGCTCGGTGTATTTAAATATTCTCCTGAAGAAAATACGGCAGCCTTTAATTTTGAAAAACAGATTGATGATGACACAAAACAGACACGATTTGATGAAATAATGCTGCTTCAACAGGGTATTGCATTTGAAATGGCAGAAGACAGGATTGGGAGTGAGATAAACGTTATTATTGAAGGGGAGCTGCCCTCAGATAATCTGTATGTGGCACGAAGCGAAATGGATGCGCCTGATATAGACGGATGTGTTTTCCTGCCTCTTACCGGAGAATATATGTCGGGCGATATTATTAGCGTGCGTGTTACAGAAGCCAGAGGTTATGACCTTATGGCAGTTCCCGTAAATATGTGTATCTGAAAGGAAAATGAATAAATGAATACTCCGAATAAACTTACTATACTAAGGGTCCTTTTAATACCTGTTTTTGTTATAGTATATCTGAATGATAGTATTTTATATCATAATGAGATAGCTGCAGCAATATTTATTGTTGCAAGCTGTACGGATTTTCTTGATGGTTATATCGCAAGAAAATATAATCTTATTACGAATTTTGGTAAATTTCTGGACCCGCTTGCGGATAAACTGCTGGTAAATGCAGCGCTTATATGTTTTTTGGTGACACCTGACAATCCTGTTCCGTGCTGGGTTGTGATAGTTATTATATCAAGGGATTTTATAATAAGCGGTTTCAGGCTTGTAGCATCAGATAACGGAGTCGTTATTGCCGCAGACTATTCGGGCAAATTAAAAACAGTTGTCCAGATGGTTATGACTATATTAGTAATACTCGATTTTGACGGCAGTATAGCATCTGCCGCAGAGCTTGTTCTTATATATCTTGCACTTGCGCTTACCGTGGTTTCACTTTTTGTATGCCTTATCAGAAATGCTGATGTACTTAGAGACAGAACGGTAAAAGAGAGTGACGTTATAAACGAACTAAAAAAAAGGAATCTTACTATAACATTTGCGGAATCCTGTACGGGAGGAATGTTAGCATCAATGCTTATAGGTATACCTGATGCTTCAATGGTAATAAAGCAGGGGATGATAACATATTGTGATGAAGCAAAAATAAATATTCTGGGAGTAAAAAAAGATACTATTAATAATTTCACAGCTGTAAGCAGCAGGACTGCTGCAGAAATGGCAGAGGGCGCGCAGAAATGTGCGGGCGCCGATATTGCAGTATCAGTAACAGGCTATGCCGATAAGGTTTCGGATGAACCTGAAAAGACGGGGCTTGTGTATATTGGAATACGGTATAATGATGAGACTTGTGTTGAAGAGTTCAGATTTGCCGGAAACAGAAATTCTGTTAGAAAACAGGCGTGTGAAAAAGCGATTGAAATGATAATGAGGAGATTGGCATGAAGAAAAAATTTATTCTGGTAACTCTTGTATTAATTTTACTTTCAGTTAGCGGCTGTTATTCATCATATGAGCTTAATGACGGTAATAATTCAGTTGATGAAACAAAGTCGCCGGATATTTCCGAAACTAACAAAGAACTTGCAATATATACTATAGATGATGATACTTACGAATGTATACCAAGTATATCGTTAATTCCAAAAGATGCGAAAGTAGATGCAGAACTGATTGTGAATGAGGTTATTGCCAATTTTAAAGAAAATGTTGTTGTACTTAATATAGAAGAACAGCCGGATAGCGTTGCAGTATATTTTTCAGAAAACTCTGCACCTGTAATAAATGTAAGTGAGCAGGTGGAAGAAAGTATGCTTGACTGTATTGCCTGCAGTCTGTTAGATAACCTGGATTATTGTAATGAAGTATATTTCAGATGCGGAACGGATAATTATAAAAGCAGTAATATTGAACTTGAGTATAATGAACCGTATATTTCAAAATAGCTGCCGGAGGTACAGGTTTTGGGTAAAGTAATTGTAGTTGGCGCAGGGGCCGCCGGAATGATGGCCGCATATGCAGCTGCGCTTGGCGGTAATGCTGTGCAGATAATAGAAAGAAATGAAAAGTGCGGAAAAAAGCTATATATAACAGGTAAAGGAAGATGTAATCTTACTAATAACTGCGATGTGCAGGATTTTTTTGAGCATGTTGTGTCTAATCCCAGATTTCTTTACAGCTCTTTGTATGGGTTTACGGCAGAGCAGACAATGGACTTTTTTTCAAAAGAGCTTGGACTGCGCATTAAAACGGAACGGGGAAACAGAGTATTTCCTGTATCCGATAAATCCTCAGATGTTATAAATTCTCTTGTAAGGGGATTACAGTCAAAAGGTGTAGATATTATTTACAATAAAAGGGTGGACAGGCTTATAATAAGTGACGGAGTTGTAAAAGGAGCAGCCTGCGGCAATGAAGTATATGAGTCTGATTCGGTAATTATTGCTACGGGAGGACTTTCATATCCATCTACAGGTTCTACGGGAGACGGATATATGCTCGCTGCATCTGCAGGACACAGTATAACTGAAACTTACCCTGCTTTGGTGCCGCTTATGGTAAAAGAAGAATGGGTTAAGGAACTGATGGGGCTGTCGCTTAGAAATGTAACGGTCAGTTTTTATATGAATAATAAAAAAATATACAGTGAGTTTGGGGAAATGCTGTTTACCCATTTTGGAGTAAGCGGTCCTCTTATACTTACAGCCAGCAGTTATCTTACAAAACAGATAAAATCAGGGAAACTTTCAATGTATATTGACTGTAAACCTGCGCTTAGTGAAGAAGAACTGGATCAACGCATACTTAGGGATTTTGAGAAACAGAAAAACTGTTATTTTGGAAACTCGCTTGGAAAGCTCCTTCCTAAGAAACTTATTCCTGTGGTTATTAAGCTGTCAGGCATCAGATATGATAAACCGGTTAATTCGATAAGTGCAGAGGAAAGAAGAAAACTTGTCCGTCTGATAAAGAATATCGGACTTACGGTTAAAGATACGAGGGATTATAATGAAGCGGTCATAACAAAAGGTGGTATAAATGTTAAAGAAATCAATCCGTCAACCCTTGAATCGAAAATTGTAAAAAATCTTTATTTTGCAGGGGAAGTTATAGACGTGGATGCAGTTACCGGAGGATATAATCTGCAGATTGCCTGGTCTACAGGTTATACCGCAGGAAGCAGTATATAAAAAATATAGAAAGGGAAAAACTATGGGATATAATATAGCAATAGACGGACCTGCAGGGGCAGGAAAAAGTACTATAGCCAGACTTACGGCAAAAGAGCTTGGTATGATATATATTGATACAGGAGCAATGTACCGGGCGGTAGCCTGTTATTTTATTGCAAATGGTCTTTATGCTGATGAGCAGTCTGCGCTGTCAGCATGTGATAATATAGATATAGATGTCGTGTATGAGGAAGATGTACAGCAGATTATACTTAATGGGGAGAATATTACTTTAAGGCTTCGTGACGAAGCTATAGGTAATATGGCTTCCAAAGTGGCAAAGATTGGATGTATACGTGAAAAGCTGGTTGATATACAGAGAGGCTTGGCAGAAAAGGAAAATGTAATAATGGACGGAAGGGATATAGGAACGAGAGTTCTTCCGGATGCCGATATAAAAATATATCTGACAGCAGCAGTATCGGTACGCGCAAAAAGAAGGTATGATGAGCTTACGGCAAAAAATATAAGCTGTGACATAAAGGAAATAGAAAAAGATATAGAAAACAGGGATTATGAGGATATGCACAGAAAGATATCGCCGTTGAAAAAGGCTGAGGATGCAATTCTTCTGGATACTTCGGATATGGATATACGTCAGGTTGTGGACAGGATTAAGGAAATATATGAAAGAGTGTGTAAAAATGGATAATGTAAAACTTGCAGCAAGCGCAGGATTCTGTTTTGGCGTAAAAAGAGCAGTTGAAATGGTTTATGCCGAAACAGCGAAAGGCAAAAAAATATATACATATGGACCCATAATACATAATGAAGAAGTAGTAAAGGATTTGGAGAGAAAAGGGGTATCGGTAATAAATACTGAGGAAGAGCTTGCCGGTTTAAAAGAAGGTACGGTAATAATACGTTCTCATGGCGTTGCAAAAAGAATATATGAGCTTATAGAGAAAAACGGAGTTGAAATAGTTGACGCCACATGTCCTTTTGTAAAGAAAATCCACAGAATTGTAAAAGAACATTCGGGAAATGGTGAAACAATACTTATTATAGGCGACAGGGACCATCCGGAAGTTGTGGGGATAAAAGGCTGGTCAGAAGGCAGGACATATGTTGCAAAAGATATCGAAGATATCGAAAAAATACAGTTTTTGCCTGGTGAAAAAGTGTGTGTGGTGGCACAAACGACATATAATTTTAATAAATTTAAAGAACTAGTTGAAATTTTAGAAAAAAAAGTGTATGATATTAGTGCTGTTAATACTATCTGCAATGCTACAGAAGAGCGGCAGACCGAAGCTAAGAGCTTGGCTTCAGAATCCGATGCCATGATAGTTATCGGAGGAAGACATAGTTCAAACACACAAAAGCTGTATCAGATATGTAAGAATGAATGCGAGTGTACATTTTTTGTTCAGACCCTTGATGATTTGAACCTTGACGAACTAACATCTGTCCGTAGCGTGGGAATAACTGCAGGGGCTTCGACCCCGAACAATATAATTGAGGAGGTTTGGCAGGCATGTCAGAAGAAAATTTTGCAGAGTTATTAGAAGAATCATTAGTCACAATCCATAGCGGAGAGATTGTAGAAGGGACAGTTATTGATGTCAAGGAAGATGAAATCATCTTAAATATTGGTTATAAGGCAGACGGCATAATAAGCCGTAACGAATATAGCAATAAACCGGTAAACCTTGTTGAAGAGGTTAAAGTCGGAGATAAGATGCAGGCACAGGTACTTAAAGTCAATGATGGTGAAGGACAGGTCCTTCTGACTTATAAGAGAATTGCCATCGAACAGAGCAATAAGAGACTGGAGGAAGCTTATAACAATAAAGAAGTGCTTACGGCACCTGTTACTTCTGTAATTTCCGGCGGACTTATTGTTATGATTGATGAATCTAAGATTTTTATTCCTGCAAGTCTTGTTTCGGATGTGTTTGAAAGGGACCTTTCTAAATACGATGGACAGGAAATACAATTTATTATTACTGAATTCAATCCAAGAAGAAGACGTATCATAGGTAACAGAAAGCAGCTTATAATTGAAGAAAAGCAGAGACTTCAGAAAGAGCTTTTTGAAAAGATTTCTCCGGGAATGATAGTTGAAGGAGTTGTAAAAAATATTACTGATTTTGGCGCATTTATAGACCTGGGTGGAGTTGACGGTCTTTTACATATTTCAGAGATGTCATGGGGAAGAGTTGACAACCCGGCAAATGTGCTTAAAATAGGAGATAAGATTAAAGTTATTATAAAAGATATTAATGGTACCAAAGTAGCATTGAGCCTTAAGTTTGAAGAGGATAATCCATGGAAGGATGCTGCGCAGAAATATTCAATCGGTTCAATTGTTACAGGTAAAGTGGCAAGAATGACTGATTTTGGAGCATTTATTGAACTTGCTCCGGGAATAGATGCCCTGCTTCATGTATCACAGATATCGTTAGAGCATGTTGACAAACCTGAAGATGTCCTTAATATTGGTGATGAAGTGACAGCTATGGTTGTTGATTTTAAAGAAGCTTCCAGGAAGATAAGTCTCAGTATTAAACAGATACTTATCGCAGAAGGGAAAAATGCAAAAGCTGATAATGATGCAGAAGAAAATAATGATGCAGAAAATAATAATGATGCAGAAGCTTCTGAGGAAGAAGTTACAGAATAATTATAATAAGATCATTATGTGGCGTCTGTGTGTTTTCAGACGCCACATTTTAATATGTACGGAGGTTTTGTTTGATGGATTGTGTAAGAGTTGCAGTAGATGCAATGGGAGGAGATAACGCCCCTGGTGAAATTGTAAAAGGAGCAGTGCTTGCAGTATCAAAAGCTGAAAAACTTAAAGTTATACTTGTGGGCATACAGGATTCCGTTAATGAGGAATTACAAAAATACGAATATGATAAAGAAAAAATAAGCGTGGTTAATGCAACAGAAGTTATTGGTTTTAATGAACCTCCGGCAGTTGCAGTAAAATCTAAAAGGGATTCTTCTATAGTTGTTGCCATGAAACTTGTAAAAAGCGGCGAAGCTGATGCATTTGTATCTGCAGGAAGCACGGGAGCAATACTTGTTGGAGGCCTTGGCTATATCGGAAGAATCAAAGGGGTTGAAAGAACTCCTTTGGCAACAGTTATACCTACTGAAAAGGGCGGTTCGCTTCTTATTGACTGCGGAGCTAATGTAGATGCGAGGGCAAGCCATCTGGTTCAGTTCGCAAAGATGGGCTCATTATATATGGAGAACATATGTAAAGTGGCTAATCCTAAAGTCGGAATAGTAAATATTGGCACAGAGGAAGAAAAGGGCAATTCCCTGGTAAAAGAAACATTTCCGCTTCTTAAGGAATGTGACGGAATCAATTTCTGCGGCAGCGTTGAAGCGAGGGATATTCCCAAAGGTGAATTTGATGTAATCGTATGTGAAGGCTTTGTTGGAAATGTTATATTAAAGCTGTATGAAGGACTTGCCACTACTCTTATGAAAAAAATTAAAGCGGGCATGATGTCTACTAAAATAAGTACGCTTGGGGCGCTTATGTCTAAAAAAGCGTTAAAAAACACATTAAAGGATTTTGATGTATCTGAATACGGCGGAGCGCCGCTTTTGGGGCTTAAAAGTCTTGCGGTCAAGACACATGGAAGCTCTGAAGCAATAGAAATATGCAATTCCATAATACAATGCGTGAATTTTGTAGAGAATAATATAAACGATAAAATTAAAGATTGTATAAGTAAGGAAATTGATAAATGAGTGATTTAAACCAATTTCAGGATATTATTAATTACAGATTTAATAATATCAACTATCTGCGCCTTGCGCTTACCCACAGTTCATATGCTAATGAAAAGGGAATGGCAAAGAATTTTTATAACGAAAGAATAGAGTTTTTGGGTGATGCGGTTCTTGAGTTTATATCAAGTGATTTTCTTTACAGAAATTATACTGATATGCAGGAAGGCAACATGACTAAGCTGCGTGCAAACCTTGTTTGTGAGGATGCGCTTGCATTTGCTGCGGTAAAAATCAGTCTTGGCAGATACCTTTATCTTGGAAAAGGAGAGGAAAATACTAACGGACGTAACAGGAAATCCCTGCTCTGTGACGCTTTTGAGGCGGTTATAGGAGCAATTTACCTTGATGGAGGAATAAAAGCAGCTACTGAATTTGTAAACAGGTTTGTTCTTAATGATGTTGAGAAAAAAATGGATATGTTCGACAGTAAAACTGTCCTTCAGGAAATTGTTCAGGCAAAATACGGCGTAACTGTTAAATATGAAGTTATTGAAGAATCGGGGCCTGAGCACGACAAAAGTTTTACTGTTGCGGCGTTTCTGAAAGATCAGATGATGGCAAAAGGAACGGGGCACAGTAAAAAAGAGGCAGAAAAAGAGGCAGCATACAGAGCAATACAGATGCTGAAGTAGACTTTACGTTTTCGGGGGAAAAACAATGTATTTAAAAAGTATAGAGGTACACGGCTTTAAATCATTTGCCAATAAACTGGTGTTTCAATTTAAGGATGGAATTACGGGAATAGTGGGCCCTAATGGAAGCGGAAAGAGTAATGTTGCAGATGCAGTAAGGTGGGTTCTGGGTGAACAGAGCGCAAAACAGCTCAGGGGAACCAGAATGGAAGATATAATATTTGCAGGAACAGAGACAAGGAAACCGTTAGGATTTGCTTATGTAGCTATTACTTTTGATAATTCAGACCATTTTCTGCCTATAGATTTTGAAGAAGTGACGGTTGCAAGAAGAGTGTACCGTTCAGGGGAAAGTGAATATCTGATTAACGGAAACGTCTGCCTTTTAAAGGATATTAAAGAGATGTTTTTTGATACCGGAATCGGAAAAGAAGGCTACTCCATTATAGGTCAGGGGCAAATTGACAAAATATTGAGCGGTAAACCGGAAGACAGGAGAGAGCTTTTTGACGAAGCAGCGGGTATAGTAAAGTATAAAAGAAGAAAGGCAATGACCGTTAAGAACCTGGATGCGGAAAGGCAGAATCTTATCCGTGTTAATGATATACTCTCAGAACTTGAGCTTCAGGTCGGACCATTACAAAAGCAGTCTGAAAAAGCAAAGAAATTCCTTGCTCTTCATGAGGAGTTAAAATCAAAGGATATCTATATGTTCATACTTGATTATGAACGTATAGGCAAAGAATTATCTGAAATAAAAGAAAAAGTTGATATTTCACAAAGGGATTTGTCAAAAGCAGGTGCGGACTATGCCGAAAGCAGAAACAGACTGGATGAGCTTGAAAAGATAATTGCGGCTACGTCTGAAGAACTTGATTCGGATAATACGGCAATAAATGATAATAAACTTAAGGCTGAAAAGCTTGAAGGTGAAATAAAGCTTTTTATGCAGCAGATTGAATCGGGAAAAGAGAATGAAAAGCAGTTTGCTGAAAGACTGGGCGCGCTTAAAGAGCAGCTGGCAGTTTCATTGGATGAAGAATCAGAGCTTTTGCTTCAGAAAAGTGAAAATGAAAAAATTTTTAATGAATATGAGGCAAAAAAAAGTGAGGCTGAAGAACAGATTAATGAATTGTTTGGAGTCATTAATGAGCAGGAAACCGAACTGGATAACTGCAATAAATATTTACTCAGTCTTATGGACAGGTCGTCTGAGATAAAATCCGAACAGAAAAAATATGAGACTATGCTTGAACATAATTCTATTCAGAAGGCCGAGATGAATCAGAATCTTTTCAGAATTAAAGGCATACTTGCCCAGGCTGAGGAACAGACTTCTGGGATGAAAGAGAATATAGCAGGCTGTTCTGAATATATTGAAAATAAAAAAAATGAAGAAAAGTCGTTAAGATTTAAAATACATGAACTTGAGAGAAAAAGACGGATTGAAGAGGAAAATTATCAGAAACAGCAGAAATTGTACCATGAAACCAATTCCAGACAGAGAGCGCTTAAAAATCTTGCGGAAAGATATGAGGGATATGGTGAAAGCGTAAAGAAAATAATGGAGAAAAAGGCTGAAAATAAAGGAATAATCGGCGTTGTTTCAGATATAATTTCGGTTGATAAAAAATATGAAACTGCTGTTGAAATCAGTCTTGGCGGTAATATACAGAATATTGTTACGGACACATCTGAAACGGCAAAAGAGCTTATAGAATATCTCAAAACAAACAGGCTTGGGCGCGCAACATTCCTTCCATTGTCTGATATAACTGCCGATGCAGATTATGATAAGAAGCTTGATAATGAAAAAGGCGTACTTGGTCCAATGTCTGATTTTGTAAATACTGATGAAAAATATTCAGAAGTCATAAAATATCTTTTAGGAAGATTTATATTGGTTGATAACGTAGATAATGCACTCAAGCTTGCAGGGAAATACAGACATACGCTGCGTATAGTTACGTTATCGGGAGAATTTCTTAATGTTGGCGGCTCTATTTCGGGCGGTTCATACAGAAATAAAAGCAATCTTCTTGGTAGAAAAAGAGAGATTAGCGCACTCGGTGAGAATCTTGCTAAAATAAAAGATGAGCTTGACAGAATACAGAAGGTTATGTCAGGATATGATTCGGAACATAAAGAGCTTGCGGCTGAAATAAGCGGTTTGGAAGATGAAATTAATGCAAAGCGTCTTGAGCTTAATACACTTCAGATACAGCTTTCACAGGCAGAAGAAGCAGTTATGACACACAGGCATGATTATGAATCTGCGCAAAATGATGGAGCTAAGCTTGAGGCAGGTAAAAAGGATATAGAGGTATCTCTTGATACACTTGCTGACAGGCTCAGACAAAATGAAATTGAAAATGAGAAGTGTACGGAAAGAATTAATGAGCTTAATGAAAAGCTTGAAGAGAATAAGAAAAAGCGCGCCGGAATGCATGATGTAATTAACCAGATAGGGCTTGACAGAATTGCAATTATGCAGACCATTGGTTTTGTAGATGAAAAACTGGAAAGAGCGGGAGCTTCTATAAAGAGTATTAAAGATGATATTGCAAATATAAGTGAAGGTCAGTCATTTGCAAAGGAAACTATTGATAAAAAGGAAAAAGATATAATCATATTAAGACAGACAATAGATGATTTGAATAAAAATACAGAAGAACTGATAGCAAAGACTGCAGCAGCGAAGGAAAATTACCAGAAACTTTTGCAACAGCAGAAAACGGCATTGGAAGAAAGGGAAAAGTATGCCGATATGCGCAATGAACTGGAAAAAGAGCAGATAAGGCTTAATAACCAGAATGAAAAACTGCAGTCGCAGTTTGATGCATTGAACCAGTATATGTGGAATGAATATGAACTTACATACAGAAGTGCGCAGCAGTTCAGGCCTGATGAAAATATTTCATACAGCAGCCTTAAACAGGATGTACAGGAATTAAGGCATAAGATAAAGAACCTTGGGGATGTAAACGTTAATTCAATAGAAGAATATAAAAATGTTTCTGAGCGTTACAATATAATGAAGACCCAGCATGATGATATTATTGAATCGGAAAAAAGGCTGCTTTCTTTTATAGAAGAGCTTGAAGAAAAGATGAGAGTAGTATTTGCTGAAAAATTTGCTAAAATTAATGAGCAGTATAATATAGTATTCCGTGAACTTTTTGGCGGCGGAAAAGGTATGCTTGAGCTTACGGCAGATGAGGATATTCTTGATGCAGGAATAAGGATAATTGCACAGCCTCCCGGAAAGACACTGAAAAGTGTATCCATGCTTTCCGGCGGTGAAAAGGCTTTATCAGCTATTGCCATACTTTTTGCAATACAGAATCTCAAACCGTCTCCGTTCTGTATGCTGGATGAAATAGAGGCTGCGCTTGATGATTCTAATATAAAACGTTTTGCAGGATATCTGAATAAATTAAAGGCCAAGTCACAATATATAGTTATTACGCACAGGCAGGGGACTATGGCGGCTGCGGATACGCTTTATGGAATAACAATGCAGGAAAAAGGTGTGTCAACACTTGTTTCAGTAGACCTTGTTGAACAACAGCTTGAAAGGGATGTGAAAAAATAATGGGTGAAAAAAAAGGATTTTTTGGAAAATTAAAAAGTGGTTTGTCAAAAACAAGGGAAAATCTTGTGAGAGGAATAGATTCACTGTTTAATGGTTTTTCTGAAATAGATGATGATTTTTATGAAGAGCTTGAAGAGATTCTGATTATGGCAGACCTGGGAATCAATGTTACTAACGATATTACTTCAAGGTTAAAGGAAAAGGTAAAAGAAAATAAAATAAAGGAAACTGCAAAGTGTAAAGAACTCTTAATAGATACTATTAAGGAGCAGATGAAAGTTTCTGAATCGGCATATGATTTTGAAAATAAAAAATCGGTAGTTCTTATGATAGGAGTAAATGGCGTCGGTAAAACCACATCTGTGGGAAAACTTGCAGGACAGCTTAAAGAATCCGGGAAAAAAGTAATGGTAGCCGCTGCGGACACCTTCAGGGCCGCTGCAATAGAACAGTTGACTGAATGGGCGCACCGTGCTAATGTTGATATTATTGCCGGAAGTGAAGGCTCAGACCCTGCTTCTGTTGTCTTCGATGCTGTAAGCGCTGCAAAGGCGCGTAATGTGGATGTACTTATATGTGACACCGCAGGAAGACTCCATAATAAAAAGAACCTTATGGAAGAACTTAAGAAGATAAGCCGTATAATCAGGCAGGAATATCCGGAGGCGCATCTTGAGACGCTTATCGTACTTGACGGAACTACAGGACAGAATGCCCTGGTTCAGGCAAGACAGTTCAATGAGGTCGCAGATATATCCGGAATAGTTCTTACGAAACTTGACGGAACGGCAAAAGGCGGTATTGCAATAGCGATACAGTCGGAAATGGATATACCGGTAAAATATATAGGTATAGGTGAATCAATAGATGACCTGCAGAAATTTGATTCGGAAGCATTTGTAAATGCCTTGTTTGAACTTCCCAAATAAATATGACTAAACATGAGGATGTAATGATATGAATAACAATTTTTACCACCCGGAACTTCTTCAGACACCTGAGGGAGTAAGAGATATATATGGAAATGAATGTGAAGATAAGAACAATATACAGGAGACCATACACAGTGTAATAAGAAGCTATGGGTTTGATGATATACAGACGCCGTCTTTTGAATATTTTGATATTTTTAATAAAGAACGTGGTACTGTTGCATCAAATGAAATGTTTAAATTTTTTGACCGCGATAATAATACACTTGTGTTAAGGCCTGATATTACTCCTTCCATAGCCAGGAGCATTGCAAAATATTATGAAGACGAAGTGCTTCCGGTAAGATTATGTTATACGGGAAATACATATATTAATAACCACAGCCACCAAGGTAAGTTTAAAGAAGTAACGCAGGTAGGGGCTGAGCTTATTAATGATGATACGTCTGATGCTGACGCCGAGATGATAGCAATGACTATAGAATGTCTCTTAAAGACAGGGCTCAGGGAGTTTCAGGTCGATATAGGACATGCAGGATTCTTCGGGGGTCTTGTGGAAAGCACAGGGCTTAATCCGGTTCAGGTTAAAGAATTAAAAGAGCTTCTTACAAATAAAAATGTATTTGCTGCAGAGCAGTATCTTTCAGACAAAAATGTTCCTGAAAATATAAAGGATTTGCTTATAAGGCTGCCGGAGATGTTTGGAAATCCGGAATATATTTCATATGCGAAAGAAAAGTGCAGTAATGAAGAATTTTTAAAAGCAATAGAGCGTCTGGAGAAGATATATAAAATCATAGACAGTTACGGACTTATCCAGTATGTGAATTGTGACCTTGGGATGATTAGCGGTTATGATTATTACACGGGTATAATATTCAGGGCTTATACATATGGAACAGGCGAGCCTGTTGCAACCGGAGGCCGGTATGACAGCCTGTTGTCCCAGTTTGGGCATGACGGCGCGGCAATAGGCGTTGCAATATGTATAGACCAGCTTATGATAGCTATGCAGAGACAGAAAATCGTAATCGGAGGAAAGCAGGCAGGAAATATTATATTATATATACCTGATGAAAGGATGTCTGCAATATCAGTAGCATCACAGCTTAGAAATGCAGGTATAAGAATAAGCCTGATAAGAAAGAGTTCACGAAGGACACTTGAGGATTATAAGGCATATGCCTTGCGAAACCGATTTGAAAAAATAATCTTTATTAAAGACCCGGATAATGCATGTATAATATATCCCGAAGAGGAACGTATGGAAAATGCTAAAATATCGGACATATTAAAAACGGAGGCAGACATATGAGATATATTACATTTGCACTTGCTAAAGGAAGGCTTGCAAAGAAAACGATGAGCCTCCTTGAGGAAATAGGAATTTTCTGTGAAGAAATGAAAGATGAAAAGACGCGTAAGCTGATTTTTACAAATGAAGAACTTAAACTAAGATTTTTCCTTGCAAAAGCGTCTGATGTTCCGACATATGTTGAGTATGGCGCTGCGGATATCGGGGTTGTGGGAAAGGATACCATACTTGAAGAGGGAAGAAAATTATATGAAGTGCTTGACCTGGGATTTGGCAAATGCCGTATGTGTGTTGCCGGTCCGCATGATGCAAAGGAGCTTCTTATGCATAAGGCCCTTATAAGGGTAGGAAGCAAATATCCTGCAATTGCAAAGGATTATTTTTATCATAAAAAGCATCAGACAGTTGAAATAATCAAACTTAACGGGTCGGTGGAACTTGCGCCGATAGTAGGGCTTTCAGAGGTTATAGTGGATATTGTTGAGACAGGCTCCACACTTAAGGAAAACGGTCTTGAAGTTCTTGAAACAATATGTGAATGTTCTGCAAGAATGGTAGTAAATGAGGTCAGTATGAAAATGGAACAGGAACGTATTACTAAAATTACAACTGATTTAAAAGCGTTAATTACTGAAAGGCAGGTATAAAACGTATGAAAATACTTGAACTTAACGAAGAGATAAAAAGGGAGATACTTAGTGAGCTTAAAAAGCGAAGCCATTCAGATAATGATGAATATATGGCTGTTGTTGATGAAATTATCCAAAATGTAAAATTAAACGGCGATAAAGCTGTGTTTGAATATACAAAAAAATTTGATGGCGCAGATATTAATGAGTCGAATTTTATTGTATCCAAAGAAGAGATAGAAGAAGCATATTCAGTTGTAGATGACAGGCTTATTGAGGTTATTAGGAAATCTATTGAAAATATAAAGGATTTTCATGAACGTCAGGTAAGGCAGAGCTGGTTCAATACAAAAGAAGGGGTTATTGTCGGACAGCGTATAATTCCTCTTGAAACGGCGGGATTGTATGTTCCGGGAGGAAAGGCGGCATATCCTTCATCGGTTCTTATGAATGTTATTCCTGCTAAAGTTGCAGGGGTGAAGAATATACAGATTGCTACTCCGGCAGGTAAAGATGGGAAAGTTAATCCAAACACGCTTGTTGCAGCCTGCGAAGCCGGCGCAGACATTATATATAAAATGGGAGGAGCGCAGGCTATAGCTGCGTTTGCATATGGCACTCAGACAGTGCGAAAGGTGGATAAAATATGCGGACCCGGAAATATATTTGTTGCGCTTGCAAAAAAAGCTGTATATGGAAATGTAAGTATAGACTCCGTTGCAGGCCCTAGCGAGATACTTGTTCTGGCTGATGAAACCGCCAACCCAAGGTATATTGCGGCTGATTTGCTTTCACAGGCTGAGCATGATGAAATGGCGTCTGCCATACTTATAACTACAAGCAGGGAAATTGCTTACAGAACCGCAGAAGAGATAGAAAAATTTATTGAGGTTCTTCCGAGAAAGGATATTATAAATAAATCCATAGAAAATTACTGCTATATAATTATTGCTGATGATATGTCACAGGCAATAGACATGGCAAATGATATTGCCTCCGAACATCTTGAAATAGTTACAAAGGATCCGTTTAGTGATATGACAAAGGTAAAAAATGCAGGCGCTGTATTCCTCGGTGAGTACAGCAGTGAACCGCTTGGGGATTATTATGCTGGCCCTAACCATGTCCTGCCTACTAATGGCACTGCAAGATTCTTTTCACCGCTTGGCGTGGATGATTTTATTAAGAAATCCAGCGTTATATCTTATTCGCGGGATGCGCTTGAACCCGTGTATAAGGATATAACTGATTTTGCAGCCGCCGAAGGGCTTTTTGCGCATGCAAATTCAATAGCAGTAAGGTTTCAGCAGGACAAATAGCAATATTGATTTTTTATAAGGTTTAATATATACTTTAAATATATAAATAAATGATATGGGGAATAGAAATGGACAGATTAGCTAAAGTCACAAGGACAACAAGGGAAACTGATATTACTGCGGAGATTAATATTGACGGAACCGGCAGTTATGACATACATACGGGAATTGGATTTTTTGATCATATGCTCTGTGGATTTGCCAGACATGGTTTGTTTGATATTAATCTTAATGTCAAAGGAGATCTTGAGACAGACGGGCACCATACTGTAGAAGATACAGGCATAGTGCTCGGACAGGCTTTTAATGAGGCGATTGGAAATAAGGAAGGTATTAAGAGGTTTGGCAGCTGTATCCTTCCTATGGACGATGCGCTTGTTATGGCTGCCGTTGATATATCAGGAAGACATTATATGGACTTTGACCTTCCTCTTGATACTGAAATGATAGGAGAATTTGATACCCAGCTTGTAAAGGAATTTTTCTATGCATTTTCAGATGCTGCAAGAATTAATCTCCATATAAAGAAAATAAATGGAAATAATTCACACCATATTGTTGAAGCCGCATTTAAGGCGGTTGCGAAGGCTCTTTGTGATGCATCATGTATAGACCCGCGTATAAAAGGAGTACAATCTACAAAAGGCGTATTGTGATACGGAGGGATTAGTATGTCGTACAAAAAATTAATACCGTTTATTAACACGGAAAGTGAAGCATTGGCAAATATACTTAAAAGAGCAAAAAAATATGTTGATGCGGGTGCGGATGAGCTGTTTGTATTCAGATATTCCAAAAACAGCATAGAACGTGATGAATTTTTAAGCGTACTTAAAGAACTGAATAAGATTGTTGAGATACCTGTGACTGCAGGAATATATTTTGAGAGCCTGGAAGATGCCAAACGTGCTTTTAATACCGGGGTTTCCAAGATAGCGATTCAGAACAAAAAAATTGAAGATTATGTTGAGTTTAACAAAGCCGTTCACAGATTCGGCTCAGAGAATGTTTTTCTTGAAATGGATGAAAAGGAATTCATAGAATCAGAGTTTACTACTTATTCATATATAGTTAAACATTTGTCGTTATGTGATGAATTCATAAATAAGGCTGAAGGACATGACTGTAATATCATGTTAAGGGATAGTCTGAGGAAAAATGATATGACTACTCTGCTTGGCATAAAGAATGTTACTGCATTATCGACCAATGCCTGGGTAGACAATAATCTTATGTTTATAAAAAAGGAACTTGCCAAAAAGGGCCTTGACATGAATGTTTTTCTTACTTCATTGTCCTTTCCGGACTTTAAGCTGGATAGTCAGGGACTTATTCCTGTTGTCGTACAGGACTATAAGAATGATGAAGTTCTTATGCTTGCATATATGAACGAAGAAGCATATAATAAAACGCTTGAAACCGGTAAAATGACCTATTACAGCAGAAGCCGGAATCAGCTGTGGTGTAAGGGTGATACTTCAGGACATTATCAGTATGTCAAAAAAATGTATATAGACTGTGATAACGATACAATACTGGCAAAGGTAGAACAGGTTGGCGCCGCATGCCATACAGGAAACAGGACCTGCTTCTTTACCGAACTTGCCAGTAAAGACTGATAGTTATTAATATTATTAAGGAGATTATTTTATGAACGTATTATTATCGGAAATTTCTATGGGACTTGGAAGCGCATATGCCAGTTATCTGGTTAAGATAGTTATGTATGCTGCTGTTGCGGCAGCCGGTATTTATATAGGAATAAGGCTTCGGAAAAATAAAAATAAAAAACAATCGGAAGAGAAGTAAACTAATATGAAAAGCGAAGAGTATGAAAGATTAACTAAAATGATGGAGTACGAACACAAATATGATGAGTATGATTATATTTGTGGAGTTGATGAAGCAGGAAGGGGACCTTTGGCCGGTCCGGTTGTTGCAGCCGCGGTTATTCTGCCAAAGGACTGTTATATTGAATATCTCAATGATTCAAAAAAAGTACCTGAAAAAAGACGTGAAGCATTATATAAGGAAATACACAACAGGGCGATAGCAGTAGGAACTGGTATAGTATCTTCTGATGTTATTGATGAAATTAATGTTCTTAACGCTACATACAAAGCAATGAAAGAGGCATTATCGAAGTTGGATACAAAGCCGCAGGTTATTCTTGCAGATGCAGTATGCATACCTGATATTTCTGTTCCGCAGGAAAGCATCATAAGAGGAGATGCAAAAAGTGTTTCAATAGCAGCTGCCAGTATAATTGCGAAGGTTACCAGAGACAGGATGATGTATGAATATGATGAGATGTATCCGGAGTATGGATTTGCAAGGCACAAAGGTTACGGTACCAGATTCCATATGGATGCATTGAAGCGTTATGGACAATGTCCTATTCACAGAAAAACATATATCCATTTTTTATAAGGGGTGGTTATATTAGCAAATAACCGTATTATTGGGAAGAAATATGAAGATGTGGCTTCTGATTACCTGTCATGCCAGGGTTATGAAATCCTTGAAAGAAATTATCGCAGCAGGTCAGGTGAAATAGATATAATTGCAAGAGATGGAGATTATATTGTATTTGTTGAAGTCAAATACAGGGGAAATTATTCTTATGGAGACCCCCTGGAGGCTGTGGATTTAAGGAAACAGCAAAAAATACGGCATACGGCGTTTACTTATCTGTATAAAGAAAAGTATGCGGAGAATACGCCGGTAAGATTTGATGTAATTGGAATTACGGGTTCGCTTATAACATTAATCAAAAATGCATTCTGAATATCAATTTTAAAATCTATTTTTTCAGCAGGCTGTTTATAAGTTTTGACTGGTCTGCAAGGTCTGAGAATGAGGCATCATGGTTTATCGAAATAATTATATTTGCAATCTGCCTGCTCATATCCACAAGTCTGTAATAAGGTTTACTAATAAGCTCAGGGCTGCAATATGTAAGATTGGTTGTATATATTCTGTCAAATAATCCTTCTTCATATGCTTTATCGATTTCATTAAATCCATTTGTGAAAAGACCAAAGGTTGATGCAATAATTACTTTTTTTGCACCGCGGCATTTGAGTTCTCTTGAAGTATTTATTATACTTTTTCCCGTATCAATCATATCGTCGACTATTATAATATCTTTGCCGCTTATATCGCTGCCAAGAAATTCAACGGCAGCAATGGGATGCTCTCCGTTTATTGTTGAAGAATAGTCTTTTCGTATATAGAACATTCCCATGTTTACTCCAAGTATTGATGAGTAAAAAACAACTCTGCCCATGCCGCCGACGTCAGGGCTTACTATTAAAAGATTATCTTTGTCGAAAACAATTCCTTCATCACCGTTAATTATAGCTTCTATAAACTGATAGGAGGTTGGGAAATTATCTATACCCTGTATTGGAATTGCATTTTGTACGCGGGGCTCATGCGCGTCAAACGTTATAATATTGCTTATTCCCATATTAACCATATCCTGTAACGCAAGGGCGCAGTCGAGTGATTCAAGTTTTTTACGGTTATTGTGTCTTCCTTCATAAAGGTATGGCATGACAACATTGGTTCTGTTGGTACTGCCATGGCAGGCATTGATAATACGTTTTAAATCCTGAAAATTATCATCAGGTGATTTGCCTGTGCTTTGATTTACTATATCTGTTATAATAAAAAGGTCAGAACCTCTTATTGATTCATCAATAACAGCCTGACGCTCACCGGTATGTAAAAATTCCATATGGTAACCTGTAATATAGCTTTCGCATTTATATCCTGAAAGTCCTGCCAGAAAGTCGCTTTCATCTGAATGTTTCTTTCTTTCAGCTGCAATATGCCCATTAATTGAATTGCCAAGTTCGCGGCAATTGTCCATAACAATAATTTTAAGTGGCGAAACAGGTAATTTTTTTTGATACGCCATAGTATGCATACTGAACTCCCCCGATTCAAATAATTTATATATATAATAGCATATATAGCAAATTTAGTCAAAATTGCTGTTTCTTTTTTTTGTACAATATGCTATACTTAAGCGATATTTATAATAATTTCAGGAGGTAACTATGAAAAAAAGGTTATTAACAGCATTTATCTGTTCTTTAATATTAATAACAAGCGCCTGCAGCAATGGCAAAAAATACGATACGGGCAATCCTGAGCTTGACAAAGTGCTTGAATCTTCAAAAGAATACAAGGCTCTTGACTATGTTACGCTGGGAGAATATAAGGGCGTAAAAGTAGATGTTACGGCATCAGAGGAAGATGTTGAATCACGTATACAGCAGCTTCTTGACGAGAACAAGAATGAGCGTATAAAAGAAGGCAAGGTTAAAGACGGTGATACCGTAAACATAGACTTTACGGGATACATGGACGGTGAAGCATTCGACAACGGTTCAGGTAAAGATTTTGATCTTGAAATAGGCTCTAACAGCTTTATACCGGGATTTGAATCAGGGCTTATAGGAGTAAAAGTAGGAGCTACAGTTGATGTTGAGGTCACTTTTCCTGAAGATTATAAGAATAATCCTGATTTTTCAGGGAAACCTGCAACTTTTGTAGTTACGGTTAATTATATAAAAGGTGAGGAAAAAGAACGTACATTTGATGATGCGTTTGTACAGGAGATAACGGATAATGAATATACATCGGCAGATGCATACAGAGAGCATATTAAGGAAGAAATAGTTACGGAAAACAAGAATAATATAGGAACAACTGCATATGGGCAGGTTATATCGGATTCCGAAATAAAAGATATCCCGCAGTTTATTCTTGATACAATGAGGTTAAGGCTGGATGCCAATTACAAGGCTATGGCACAGAGTTATGGTTATACTGATTTTAATACATTCCTTACCGAGTCATGGGGAATCAGCGAAGAAGAATATAACAGACAGATGGATGAAGTATCCAGGCAGTATGCGGAGGAGATGCTTGTAACCAAAGCTGTTGCAGAAAAGGAAAATATTGAAATAGAAGATGATGAATACAATGAAGCGATTAATATGTATATGCAGTCAAACGGTGTGGATAATGAAGAAGACCTTATGAAACTTGCGGCAACAAATTATGGTTCATACCTTCCCGACCTTATTAATGAATCAATTATTGCAAAAAAGGTAACGGACCTTATAGCGCAGAATGTAGTTGAAGCAGACTCTTAATAATACGGAGTGAGTTATTTGAAAAAACATGTCCATAAAATTACTGATATAGAAAAAGGCAGTATAGCTGAGGAACTTGGAATAGTGCCCGGAGATACGCTTATAAAGGTTAATGGCAGGTATGTGCAGGATGTATTTGATTTCAGATTCATTGTGAATGACACGTATGTAGTCCTTCTTATAGAAAAAGAAGACGGCGAGGAATGGGAATATGAAATTGAGAAAGATTATAACGAGGACCTCGGAATAATATTTGAAGAGCCGCTTATGGACACTTATGCATCCTGCAGCAATAAGTGTATATTCTGCTTTATTGACCAGATGCCGCCGGGAATGAGGGATACGCTTTATTTCAAGGATGATGATGCAAGGCTTTCTTTTCTGCAGGGCAACTATATTACCCTTACCAATATGAAAGATGAGGATTTTAAGAGAATTATAGAATATAAGCTCTCTCCGGTGAATATTTCAGTGCAT
Source organism: uncultured Lachnospiraceae bacterium (assembly GCA_947594855.1). GTDB lineage: Bacteria > Bacillota > Clostridia > Lachnospirales > Lachnospiraceae > V9D3004. The sequence continues at coordinate 44,217 of CANQEL010000009.1, read as the reverse complement.
ACGACTGATGAAAAGCTCAGATGCCGGATGCTTAATAACCGTTTTGCAGGAAAAGCCCTGAAACGTATTGAAGAACTCTATAATGCCGGGATTGAAATGAATAGCCAGATTGTTTTATGTAAAGGCTATAATGACGGTGACGAGCTGGAAAAGACGATACATGATCTGACAAAATATATTCCGGTGATGAAAAGCCTTTCCGTAGTTCCCGTAGGGCTTACGGATTACAGGGACAATCTTAAAAACCTTGAACCCTTTAATAAGGAAGATGCGTTAAAGGTACTTGATATTATAGGAAAATGGCAGAATATATGTAAAGATGCCTTTGATACTAATTTTGTATATGCTTCAGATGAGTGGTATATACTTGCAGGAAAAGAAATACCTGACGAGGAATATTATGAGGGTTTCGGACAGATTGAAAATGGTGTAGGCATGGTGCGTTCCTTTATTGATGACTTTGAAAAGGCGCTTTTTGAACTTAAGGAACGCATACCTGAATGTGCTTATAAAGGTAAGGTGTCTTTTACATTTGTTACAGGTGTACTGTTTGCTCCTTATCTTGAAGAGTGCCTTAATAAATTTTATCTTTCCTTTCCCTGTATTGATTATGATGTATGCGCAGTTATAAATAATTTTTTCGGGCATAAAATAACTGTTACAGGACTGCTTACCGGGCAGGATATAATTGAACAGTTAAAAAACAGAAATCTTGGGGATTATGTTATAATTCCGGATTCTCTGTTAAGGGCAGGCGAAGACGTGCTTTTGGATGATATAACAGTTGCGGATATAGAGAATGCTTTACAAAAAAAGATTCATATTGTAAAATCTAATGGGGCTTCTCTTGTCGATATTATAGAGAAGTATGCCAGCATTATTTAAAATGAGGTAAAAAATATATGAGTAAACCGATAGTTGCTATTGTAGGACGGCCTAATGTCGGAAAGTCTACGCTTTTTAATACTCTTGCCGGAGAAAAAATAGCAATTGTAGAAGATACGCCGGGAGTTACGAGGGATAGGATATATGCAGAAGGCACATGGCTTAACAACCAGTTTACCCTTATTGATACCGGAGGAATAGAACCGAATACGAATGATATTATGCTGTCTCATATGAGGGCGCAGGCTGAAATTGCAATAGATATGGCAGATGTTATAATATTTATGACAGATGTAAAATGCGGAGTTACTGATTCTGATTACAGCGTATGCGATATGTTGCGTAAGTCAGGGAAACCGGTAATTCTCGTTGTTAATAAAGTAGATAATTTTGAAAAATTTTATTCAGATGTTTATGAATTTTACAATCTTGGAATAGGAGAACCTATTCCGGTTTCTGCCGCATCAAAACTTGGTGTGGGTGATATGCTTGATGAGGTTTTAAAGCAGCTTAACGGCTGCAATCTGGAAGAAACGGAAGATGAGCGGCCTAAAATTGCAATTATAGGAAAACCTAACGTTGGTAAATCTTCATTGATAAATAAAATAACCGGCGAAAACAGGGTTATTGTATCAGATATAGCGGGAACTACAAGGGATGCTGTTGATACAGATGTCATCTGGAATAAGAAAGAGTTCGTTTTTATTGATACTGCAGGGCTTAGAAGGAAGAATAAAGTAAGCCAGGATCTTGAAAAATATAGTATAATCAGAACTGTGGCTGCTATTGAGCGTGCAGATGTAGTAATTCTTATGATTGATGCTTCCGAAGGCGTTACCGAGCAGGATGCAAAGATAGCAGGAATAGCGCACGAAAGAGGAAAAGGCATGATAATTGCCGTAAACAAATGGGATTTGATTGAGAAAGATACTTATACGGCAAATAAATTTACCGATAAGATAAAAATGATACTTTCATTTGTGCCGTATGCTGAGATAGTATATATATCAGCTGTAACAGGACAGCGGATAAACAGATTATTTATGCTGCTTGAAACTGTTATACAGAATCATCAGCAGAGAATCGCAACAGGAGTATTAAACGAGATACTTACCGAAGCAGTTGCCATGCAGCAGCCGCCTTCCGATAAGGGAAAACGGCTTAGGCTTTATTATATGACACAGGTAGGTGTAAAACCGCCCACTTTTGTTATATTTGTTAATGATAAAAAACTTATGCATTTTTCTTATCAGAGGTATATTGAAAATAAAATCCGTGAAGCTTTTGGCTTCAGGGGTACGCCAATAAAAATATTTATACGTGAAAGAAAGGAAAAAGGCCGTTGAATTATATGTTCATTGTCGAAATTATTGTTTGTATCATAACAGGCTATCTTCTGGGTTCTGTATCTTTTGGTTATATTATAGGAAAGGATGCAGGTATAGATATAAGGGAAAGCGGAAGCGGTAATATAGGAACCACTAATGCTTTAAGGACACTGGGAAAGAAGGCGGGGCTGCTTACTTTCCTGGGTGATTTTCTGAAAGCGTTTATTCCTGCGTTTCTGGCAAGATACATATCAGCTAACGTTATAGGCGACGGAGATGAACTGGCATATCTCCTTAGCCTGATTACCGGGCTTGCTACCGTTATGGGACATAATTTTCCTGTGTGGATGCATTTTAAGGGCGGTAAAGGAATTGCGGTAACCTCAGGTGTGACTGTTGCAATTGCATATGAGCACTGGGAATATATTCTTACTGCGCTGATTATTTTTATAATTATTGTAGTTATAACAAGGTATGTTTCCGTAGGTTCGCTGTGTGTGCCGGCATGGGCGCTTCCCGTTTATGCAATTATTTTTAAACGTGATAATACATATTTTCCGGTGATTTTAATTATAAGTTTTGTATTTACCGTTCTGGCAGTTATTATGCACCGTGAGAATATTAAAAGACTTATTAATGGAACAGAGAATAAACTGTTTTCAAAAAAATAGAGGTAATATACAATAGCATTTTGATTAAGGAGGTAAAAAACATATGAGAATTAGTTTTTTAGGGGCAGGAAGCTGGGGTACGGCATTATCTGTAATGGTTGCCAAAAACGGACATGATGTATTCCTCTGGTCAGCAATAGAAGATGAACTTAATCTTTTAAGTACCAAACGGGAACATACCGAAAGACTTCCCGGCATTAAACTGCCTGATAATGTATATATTGAAAGAGACATTAAAAAGGCATGTTCAGATATGGACCTGATAGTATTTTCTGTTGCCTCGCCTTATGTAAGGAGCACTGCTGATAAGGCAAAAGATTATATAAAAGACGGACAGAAGATTGTAAATGTTGCAAAAGGTATCGAGGAAAATACTTTATATACACTTTCAATGATACTTAATGAGGTATTTCCAAAGTGTGACGTTGCCGTATTGTCAGGACCTAGTCATGCCGAAGAGGTTGTAAAAGGTATACCTACTACAGTAGTTGTAGGAGCAAAGACTAAAGAAACGGCAATATATGTCCAGGATATATTTATGAACGACAGGTTCCGTGTATATATTAGTCCTGATATAACAGGAATAGAACTGGGAGGTTCCATAAAGAATGTTATTGCCCTTGCTGCAGGTATAGTAGACGGACTTGGACTTGGTGATAATACTAAAGCTGCGCTTATGACAAGAGGGCTTGCTGAGATAACCAGGCTTGGCGTTGCAATGGGCGGAAAGAAAGAAACATTTTCAGGACTTTCGGGAATCGGAGATCTTATTGTAACCTGTACAAGCAGGCACAGCCGTAACCATACGGCCGGTTATCTTATGGGTCAGGGATATACGGCGAAAGAAGCCATGGATGAAGTAAAACAGGTAGTTGAAGGGGTATATTCAGCAAAAGCCGTAGCTTTGCTTTCTGATAAATATGATGTATATATGCCTATAGTAAAAGAGATTAATGAAGTCCTGTTTAATAACAAGCCTGTAAAAGACGCGCTTCAGGATTTGTTTGACAGGGATGCAAAGCTGGAATATTCTGAACTTGAATGGTAAAAAATTGTTGACAATATTACATGTTTTGTGATAATGTACTCTAGTGAGTGTTTATATACGCTCTTTTGTGCCGCACAGCGAGGTTTAAGTTTCCATATGGAACACCGTAGTCTGGCGAGTAATGATTATAGGAGGTGGCTTGTATGTACGCAATTATTGCAACAGGTGGTAAGCAGTACAAGGTATCCGAGGGCGATATTATCAAGGTTGAAAAGCTTGATGCAAATGTCGGAGAATCATTTACATTTGACCAGGTTCTTATTGTCAATGATGGCGAAATGAAGATTGGTAATCCTACTGTACAGGGCGCTACTGTCGAAGCTTCGGTACTGTCCGAAGGCAGAGGAAAGAAAGTTATCGTTTACCGCTACAAGAGAAAGACCGGCTATCATAAGAAGAATGGTCACAGACAGTCTTATACGGAAGTTAAGATTGATAAGATTAATGCATAATTCTTTTATAAAGAGATGTGAAAAATGTGATTAATGTAGAATTCCATTATGATTCATCAGACAGAATTAATGGCTTTAGTATATCGGGACATGCCGGATATGATGAGGCAGGAAAAGATATTATATGTTCCGCAGTATCGGTACTTGCCATTAATACCATAAATTCCATTGAGGAACTTACAGACGATAAATACAATGTGAATAATGATGAATCCGGATTATTGGAATTTGATGTTTTGACATTAAGTGATTTTTCTGAACTGCTTCTTAAATCGTTATATATTGGAATAGACAGTATTATAAAGAGTTACGGAAGCGGGTATGTAAATATTGTGAAATGATTTCAAGGAGGTGCAATGTATCATGTTGGATATGAATCTTCAGTTATTTGCCCATAAAAAGGGAGTTGGTTCAACTAAGAACGGAAGAGACTCTGAGTCAAAAAGACTTGGCGCCAAGAGGGCAGACGGACAGTTTGTACTTGCAGGTAATATTCTTTACAGACAGCGTGGAACCAAAATTCATCCGGGTCTTAATGTTGGTATCGGCGGGGATGATACGCTTTATGCAAAGGCTTCCGGAATACTTCGTTTTGAAAGAAAGGGCCGTGACAGAAAACAGGCTTCGGTTTATCCTTTAGAGGAAGCAAAATAATTTCTTTTCATAAATAACGAAAGTGTTAATCAGGGGTTGTTTTCTAACAACCCCTGTTATAATATTTAAACTGCGGAGGTGAAGACATGTTTGCTGATATTGCAAAAATAACCGTAAAATCAGGAAAAGGCGGAGACGGATGCGTAAGCTTCAGAAGAGAACTGTATGTTCCGGCAGGAGGTCCTGACGGTGGAGACGGAGGCCGTGGCGGCGATATAATTTTTGTAGTTGACGAAGGACTTAATACCCTTAATGATTATAAACATAAAAGAAAATATTCGGCGGGAAACGGAGAACAGGGAAGCGGCAGAAGATGCCATGGCGCAGACGGCAAAGACTGTATTTTAAAGGTTCCGGCAGGAACGGTAATACGCGAGGCCGGGTCCGGTAAAGTAGTGGCGGACATGTCATCAGATAATAAGCATGTTGTATTGTTGAAGGGAGGCCGCGGCGGAAAAGGAAACCAGCATTATGCAACCCCGACAATGCAGGCTCCAAAGTATGCCCAGCCCGGCCAGCCGGCAAAAGAAATGGATATAATACTGGAACTTAAAACAATAGCGGATGTAGGACTTATAGGATTTCCTAATGTTGGTAAGTCTACATTTTTGTCAAGGGTTACCAATGCAAAACCGAAGATTGCAAATTATCATTTTACGACGCTTAATCCTAATCTTGGAGTTGTAGATATACCCGGAGCTGACGGCTTTGTAATAGCAGATATTCCGGGACTTATAGAGGGCGCTGCAGAAGGGATAGGTCTTGGGCATGATTTCCTTAAACACGTAGAAAGGACAAGACTGCTTATTCATATGGTAGATGCTGCATCTACTGAAGGCCGTGACCCTATTAACGATATAAAAGCTATTAACAATGAACTCTTGTCTTATAATCCGGAACTTGCAAAAAAACCTCAGGTGATAGCTGCTAATAAAACAGATGTATTTTATGGCGATGAAGAAGAGACGGTTATAACTCTGCTTAAAGAAGAATTTGAAAAAGAAGGAGTAAAAGTATTTCCGATATCTGCAGTCAGTGGAAAAGGTGTAAATGACCTGCTTTATTATGTGCGAAAGCAGCTTGATGAGATAGGAAATAAACCTTATGTATTTGAGCAGGAGTACTTTCCTGAGCAGGAATATGTTTATTCCAACGAGCCGTATACTGTTACTTATGATGAAGAAGAAGATAAATATGTTGTAGAAGGTCCGAGAATTGAAAGAATGTTAGGTTATACTAATCTTGAATCAGAAAAAGGATTTGAGTTTTTCCAGAATTTTCTTAGAGAAAACGGTATTTTAGAGGAACTTACTGAACTTGGAATAGAAGACGGGGACACGGTAAGAATGTACGGACTTGAATTTGACTATTATAAATAACAGGTGATATTATATGAATATCGGTATACTTGGCGGAACATTTGACCCGGTACATGCCGGACATATTAAAATGGCGGAAACTGCTTATAAGAATCTTGCGCTTGACAAAGTGGTTTTTGTACCTACGAATAATCCGCCACATAAAAGCGAAATTACTGATTCCGTACACCGCATAAATATGGTCAGGCTTGCAACATCTGATTTTCCGCATTTTGAGGTGTCAGATATGGAAATTTTCAGGAAAGGAACTGTATATACAGCGGATACTCTGGAATATCTTGTGAATAAATATCCGGAAAACAGCTATGTATTTATACTCGGAGCCGATTCGCTGTTGTATATTAATGATTGGTACAGGCCTGATAAGATTATGAAGTATGCCAGGCTTGCCGTATGTGCAAGGGATGATGCATATTCGGAATCTTCTAAGCTTAATGACTGCAGGGAATCCCTGATACGCAGGTACAATGCGGATATAGTTATACTTGATTTTAAATGTGTGGACATATCTTCCAGCGAAATAAGAAAAAACATTTATAATAATCCGGAACTGGTAAAAAGTTACATTTCAGATGATGTATATAGTTATATAGTAAAAGAGGGGTTATATAAAAATGAAATATAATATCAATGATATAAGTGAAAGTGTTTCCAAAAAGTTAAAAAAGAGAAGATATATTCACAGCATCGGAGTAATGTATACTGCGCAGGCCCTTGCAATGAAACATGAGGTGTCGTTAGAGGATGCGGGAGTTGCCGGAATCCTGCATGACGTAGCAAAAGAAATGGATGAAGATGAGCTTCTGCATTATTGTAATAAACATAATATACCCATAAGCCCGGCGGAAAAGGCCGCCCCTTATCTCCTGCATGGTAAGGCAGGAGCATATATTGCAAAGAAAAAATATGGTATTGGCGAGGAGCATATACTTGATGCAATACGTTTCCATACAACCGGAAGGGCGCAGATGACAATGTTGGAAAAGATTATTTTTGTCGCTGATTATATTGAGCCCGGCAGGAAACAATATGATAATGGTTCTGATTCTTCTGACACATTGTATGCAATAAGAAAAGAGGCATTTACTGATTTGGACAGGGCGTGCGCGCTTATAATGAGAAGAACGATAGAATATCTGAAATCAGACAGTGACAAACACATTGACAGTACTTCAATAGAGGCGTATGAATATTATAAAGTATTTTTGTAAAAGGAGATTTGGATAATGAAAAAAGATGCTGCCTGCAATATAAAAGAAATGGTTAAAGCCGCATTTATGGCGCTTGATGAAAAAAAAGCCGAAAATATAGTGATTTTAAATATAGGTGAAGTATCAGTAATAGCAGATTACTTTATTATAGCTAATGGAAATAATCCTTCGCAGATAACTGCAATGATTGATGAAGTTCAGAAAAAACTTGCAGAGCTTGGATATACTCCCGTTGGTATAGAAGGTATTAGAAATACTTCCTGGGTACTTATGGATTATGGTGATTTGATTGTTCATGTTTTTTCAAAAGAAGACAGGGAGTTTTATGATCTTGAAAGAATATGGGCTGACTGCGCCCAGGTTGATATAGACAGCATCAAAGATTAACAGACATTCCTGTAATTGCATATTTTCGCATACCGGCGCAAGACAAGCTTTCGCAGGTATGCGGATAGTAAAAGCAATTAAAACTGTCTGTATAAAGCTACTATTTTTCCAAGAATCTTGCAGTCATCAACAATTATCGGATCCATGAAATCATTCTCAGGCTGAAGTCTTATATGGTTATCTTCCTTATAGAAAGTCTTAACAGTTGCGCTGTCATCAATAAGCGCTGCTACCATATCGCCGTTATTGGCATTGTTCTGCATACGCACAATTACCCTGTCGCCGTCAAGTATACCTGCGTTAATCATACTTTCCCCTTTTACATAAAGCATGAACATTTCGCCGGATGGAAGATTATCTGAAAGAACCGGAAAATACCCTTCAATATTTTCTGTCGCAAGAATAGGCGTTCCGGCAGTGATTGTGCCTATAATAGGAACATTAATCATATCGCGTCTTGTCAGATTAAATTCGTCGTCAATAATTTCAATTGCACGCGGCTTGGTAGGGTCTCTTCGTATATAACCGTTTTTTTCAAGTGTTTCAAGATGCGCATGAACAGATGATGTTGATTTCAGGTTGACTGCAGTGCATATTTCGCGTACTGCAGGCGGATAGCCGTGATGTAGTATCTGTTCCTTTATATATTCTAAAATTTCAAGCTGCTTTGCGCTTATCCTTCCGTTGCTCATAAGCATACCTCCCCAAACAAATAATTCAAGAGACAAAATTATTAATTAATGTGATTATAGCATATACGAACACTTGTGTCAAACAAATGTTCTGTAGACAATTTGTTACAAAATTAGTATAATAATTCAGTTATATATTTTAAGGGGGAAACATAATGAAGGAATTTTTTAAGAGACTTAAAGAGGAGAAGGATTTAAGATTTGATTTATTTATAGGTATATGGAGTGCAATCATAATATTAATTATTTTATCGGTTGCAGTTTATGCGATTATATATTTTACCGGAAACGGCAGTGGAGAACTTATACCAATTGAAACACAGGCACCCCAGGAAACGGAAATGCCTGCAGCAACGGCAAGTCCGGAACCTACTGAGGCTCCGCCTACGGAGAAACCTACAGAGCGCCCGTCTTATGAAAATCTGGATATTGACGAAGATGATTATGATAATGACAGTGATGATGACAGCAGCGCAGCAACTAAAACTGTTTATGCAACGACGACGGTTAATGTAAGAAGCCAGGCAAATACTTCATCTGCATCTTATGGGAAGCTTTCAGCAGGTGAATCAGTTGAACGTATAGAAAAGATGTCAAATGGATGGTCGAAGATAAAGTATAATGGCAGGGAAGCTTATGTGAAATCAGATTATTTATCTGAGACAAAATCTGCTTTAAAGACAGCTAAACCTTCAGCTTCCAAAAAACCTGCGGCTACATCTGCGCCAAAGAAAAAACCTGCCGCTGCGACAAAGACGGCTAAACCTAAGGCAACTAAAAAACCATCATCCGGGGCTGTTGAAGAACCAGAGAATAATGAAAATAATTCGGCTGATAATATTATACAGTCAACCCAGGCGCCTGAAAGCACAAAAGCACCTGAAAATACAATGCCTCCGGAAAATGAAATAACGCCTGAGACTACAAATGAGCCGTCATCTGCGCAATAATAAGTACATAATAAAGGAGATACAGGCATGGCTGCATTAACCCCCATGATGGAGCAATATCTTGAAATAAAAAAAGAATATTCTGACTGTATTTTGTTTTACCGTCTTGGTGATTTTTACGAAATGTTTTTTGATGATGCAAAAATATGCTCGAAAGAGCTTGAACTTACGCTGACGGGCAAAAGCTGCGGTCTTGAAGAAAGGGCACCCATGTGTGGTGTCCCATTTCATTCGGTTGATTCATATCTGGATAAAATGGTAAAAAAAGGATATAAGATAGCTATATGTGAGCAGGTGGAGGATCCGAAAGCCGCAAAGGGCATTGTTAAACGTGAAGTTGTGAGAATAGTCACTCCCGGAACTAACCTGGACAGTAAATCGCTTGATGAATCACGGAACAATTACCTTATGTGTATTGTATATGTATCCGACTCATTTGGAATATCAGTCGCCGACGTATCTACAGGTGATTATTATGTAACGGAAACGGATTCTGTTGAAAAAGTGCTTGATGAAATTAATAAATTTGAACCTGCGGAGATTGTATGTAATGATACATTCTTTGTGTGCGGGGCAGATATAAATGATCTTAAAGGAAGGCTTAAGATAACGATATCGGATCTTCCAGACTGGTATTTTGATGATGAAAACTGCGCCAAATGTCTTTTTGAGCATTTCGGGGTAGTATCGTTAAATGCGCTGGGCCTTGATTCATATACAACCGGAATAAGCGCTGCAGGAGGACTGCTTCAGTATCTTTTTACAACACAGAAAACTTCTCTTGCGCATTTAAATACAATAAAACCGTATGTTGCGTCAGAGTATATGTTTCTTGACAGAGCTACAAGACGTAATCTTGAACTCACGGAAACAATGAGGGAAAAAAATAAACATGGCTCGCTTTTATGGGTACTTGATAAAACCAAAACGGCAATGGGAGCGAGATGTCTGCGCTCATATGTAGAACAGCCTCTTATCAATGCTTCAGCAATTAATAAAAGGCTTGATGCTGTTGAAGAATTTATTGAGAATATGGTATCGCGCGAAGAAATAAGGGAATATCTGTCATCTGTATATGACCTTGAGAGGCTTATAACAAAAGTGAGCTATAAGAGTATTAATCCTCGTGATATGATAGCGCTCAGAAACTCCCTTTCCATGCTTCCGCATATTAAATACATAACCGGAAATATGAAAAGCGCTCTTTTAAAGGAGCAGTACAAAAATCTTGATACATTATCCGATATATATTCCTGGATTGAAGAGGCTGTATGTGAGGAACCGGCGCTTTCCCTGCATGATGGGAATATTATAAAAAATGGTTTTAATGAAGAAGTTGATAAATTACGTACTGCCAAGGTTGACGGCAAGAAGTGGCTTGCCCAGCTGGAGGAAAAGGAACGTGAAAATACAGGAATAAAAAATCTGAAAATTAAATACAACCGGGTATTCGGATATTATTTTGAAGTTACTAACTCATATAAGGACCTTGTTCCTGAAAGCTGGATAAGGAAACAGACGCTTGCCAATGCTGAAAGATATATGACGCCGGAATTAAAAGAGCTTGAAAATACGATTCTTGGAGCCGAGGACAGGTTGTACAATCTGGAATACGATTTGTTCTGTGAACTTCGTGACAGGATATTTACACAGATGCATAGAATCCAGAATACGGCAAAAGTAATTGCAACCATAGATGTGTTTTCCACACTTGCGCTTGTTGCAGAACAGAATAACTATTCACGTCCGGCAATAAATGATGGCAGGCATATTGAAATAAAAGAAGGCAGACATCCGGTAATTGAAAAGATACTGTCTAATTATCTTTTTGTTTCAAATGATACATATCTGGATAATAAAGATAACAGAGTATGTATAATTACAGGCCCTAACATGGCAGGAAAATCCACATATATGAGACAGACGGCGCTTATTGTATTAATGGCTCAGATAGGTTCATTTGTACCTGCAGATTATGCGGATATAGGTATATGCGACAGAATATTTACAAGGGTTGGAGCCTCTGATGATCTTGCATCAGGCCAGAGTACATTTATGGTTGAAATGACCGAGGTTGCCAATATACTTAGGAATGCAACAAAAAAGAGCCTGATTATACTTGATGAGATAGGAAGGGGAACAAGTACATATGACGGCCTTGCAATAGCCTGGGCTGTAGTTGAGTATATAAGCAATACAAAAATCATTGGGGCAAAGACACTTTTTGCTACACATTATCATGAGCTTACCGAACTTGAAGATAAGCTTCAGGGGGTAAAGAACTATTGTATTGCGGTAAAAGAACAGAATGACGATATTGTATTCCTGCGAAAAATTATAAGAGGCGGCGCTGACAGAAGTTATGGTATTCAGGTAGCAAAACTTGCAGGACTTCCGCAGCCTGTGCTTACACGGGCAGATGAACTTGTAACTGAACTTGTATACAAAGAAACAGGGAAAAAGGCTGACAGTATTTTTGCCAAAGAAAATAAAGAAACTGAAATATCAGGTATGGCAAATCAGATATCAATATTTGATATAATTAATAAAACCGAAGGTTTTGACGATATAATACTTGAAATACATGATATGGATCTTTCAGGCATCACGCCGATAGATGCGCTTAACCTTTTATATAAATATCAGACTGAAATGAAGGAGAAATTTTGATGGCTGCAATCAGGGTTCTTGACGAATATACGATTAATAAAATTGCTGCTGGCGAGGTGGTGGAAAAACCTCTTGCAGTTGTTAAAGAGCTTGTAGAAAATGCTATTGATGCAGGTTCTTCATTAATAACCGTTGAAATAAAAAATGGCGGCATTGATTTTATAAGAATAACCGATAACGGAAGCGGAATACCGGCTGATGAAATAAGAAAGGCGTTTGAGAGACATGCAACAAGTAAAATAACTGCCATAGACGATTTGAATACATTGAAAAGCCTTGGATTCAGGGGTGAGGCGCTTGCGAGTATTGCCGCTATATCGAAAGTTGAATGTATAACAAAACCGTCTGATAGTCTTACCGGAATTAATTATACGATAAACGGGGGAAAAGAGCAGGAATTAAAAGAGATTGGCTGTCCATTGGGAACAACATTTGTAGTAAGGGATATTTTTTATAACGTGCCCGCAAGAAGAAAATTTCTTAAAACTCCGGTAACGGAAGGAAGTTATATAACTGAACTTGTTGAAAAGATTGCAATGTCTCATCCTGACATAGCTTTTAAATATATAAATAACGGACAGTTAAAACTTCAGACAAAAGGAAATAACAGCCTTAAAGATGTAATATATAGCATATATGGGCGTGACATAACAGCAAATCTGCTGGAATTTTCGCTTGAATCTGATATTATAAATGTTACAGGACTGATTGGCAGACCCGTAATTTCACGAGGAATAAGAAATTATATAAGCTGTTTTATAAATGGAAGATATATAAGAAATAATATTCTTTATAAAGCGGTGGAAGAGGGATACAGCGGTTATAAGATGGTTCACAGGTTCCCGTTTGCAGTACTTAATATTAGTATCGACAGCAGTCTTATGGACGTAAATGTGCATCCTTCAAAAATGGAAGTGCGTTTCAGCGAGGCTGACAGGATTTTTTCGCTTTTATGCAATGGAATAAGAGAGACACTTAAAGAAAACGATATAATACCTGACGTAAAAATTGAAAAGACATCCACACAGCCAGAGACTTTTATTAAAGAGAAAATAGCGGCTCCGGAACCGTTTGAAACAAACCGCATGAAAACTATAAAAAATAATGAAAATACTGCCCCTGCCAATGAATATGTAAGAGAAAACGCCGCGGAATATAATTCCAAAAAAAGCGTGACTGTTCAGGATACATTATTTGATATAAGCGGAATGAAACATGAGGAAAAAAAGAATTACCGCGTTGCAGGGTGTGTATTTTCAACATACTGGATTATAGAATATAATGATGAAATGTATATAATGGACCAGCATGCGGCGCATGAAAAAGTTATGTTTGAAAAGTTTATGAAAAAAATGAAACCGGGAAACGCTGCAAACCAGATACTTAGTCCCCAGATTATACTTACACTGTCACAGACAGAGGCAGATGTAATTAATAACCACTATGAAGATTTTGTAAGCGCAGGCTTTGAAATAAATCATTTTGGCGGTAATGAATATGCGGTATCGGCAGTACCTGCGGAAATACCCGGAATATCATCGGAGAAAGCTCTTTTAGATTTGATTGGCATGATTTCTGAGGAAAAGAATATATCACAGTCAGAATCGGCCTTTGTTGAAAAGATTGCATCAATGTCATGCAAGGCTGCGGTCAAAGGAGGAAGACGGATAAGCGACAGAGAGGCATATGAACTTGTAAACAGCCTTTTTGAGCTTGAAAACCCGTTCTGCTGTCCCCACGGGCGGCCCACAATGATAAAAATGACGAAATATGAGCTTGAAAAGCAGTTTGGCCGAATTGTATAGAAATTGTAAAAGGAAATATATTATGAAGAAACCCCTTATTATTTTAACAGGACCCACTGCATCCGGAAAAACCGATTTATCAGTACGGCTTGCAAAGCGCGTAAACGGAGAAATAATTTCTGCGGATTCAATGCAGGTATATAAGAGAATGGATATAGGAACTGCTAAAATATCAAAAGCTGAGATGTGCGGTATTCCGCATCATTTAATAGATATTGCGGAACCCTGGGAAGAATTTAACGTAGCATTATTTAAAAAATATGCGGATGAATGTATAGACGATATATTATCGCGCGGACATATACCCGTAATAGCAGGCGGAACGGGATTTTATATTAATGCCGTACTATATGACACGAAGTTTACCGAACATCAGACAGACTATAAATTAAGAAAGAGTCTGTATGATTACGCAGAGGCAAATGGAAATAATGCGCTTCATGAAAAGCTTAGGGAAATTGATCCTGAGTATGCATCTGAAATCCATCCCAATAATGTAAAAAGAATAATAAGGGCAATTGAATATCGTACAATTACCGGTGAAAAATTTTCAGAACATAACAGACGTGAGAGAGAAAAAGAATCACCGTATAATTATGCATATTTTGTGCTTAATATGGACAGAAACAGGCTGTATAACCGGATTGACAGCCGTGTGGATAAAATGATTGCCGACGGACTTTATGATGAGGTAAAGGAACTTATAAGACTGGGCTGCAACAAAGATATGGTATCCATGAAAGGGTTAGGATATAAGGAACTTATCAGTTACCATATGGGAAGTGTTTCATTCGATGAGGCAGTAAATACAATAAAACAGGAAACAAGACATTTTGCCAAAAGACAGCTTACCTGGTTTAAACGTGAAGATAATATAATATGGCTTGATAAAGATAAAAAAACAGATGATGAATTACTTGGATATATCATTTGTATTCTTAAGGAAAAAGGGATTGGAGTCTGATATGGATAATATTTTTGAACAGTATATGTCAGTAGGAATAAGCAAAAAAGTATATGATTTGTGTGAATCGGAATGGAATAATATTAAGGACAGATTTGACGAAATAGATAAAATATCTGAATATAATCAGATTAAGGTGCTTTCGGCAATGAAAAAAAACAGGATAAGCGATGCGCACCTTATGGGTTCTACAGGTTATGGATATACTGATATAGGACGCGACGCGCTTGAAAGTGTATATGCCGATATTTTCCATACTGAGGATGCGCTTGTAAGGGCGCAGATAACATGTGGCACGCATGCGCTTACGGTAGCGCTTTTTGGAAATCTGAGGCCCGGCGATGAGCTTATATATGTTACCGGGAAACCATATGATACCCTTCATGACATTATAGGAATAGATGAAAATAAGGAATGTCCGGGCTCTCTGCGTGAATATGGAATACATTATTCACAGGTAGATTTATTAAAAAACGGACATTTTGACTATAATAAAATAAGGGAAACAATAAAAGACAATACAAAGATTATTGCAATACAGCGTTCAAAGGGTTATGATGTCAGACCGTCTCTTTCGGTAGATGAAATAGGAGAATGTATACGTTTTGTAAAATCTATACGAAATGACATTATATGTATGGTAGATAACTGTTATGGAGAATTTGTTGAAATGTCTGAACCGTCTGATGTGGGTGCAGATATGTGCGCAGGTTCACTTATTAAAAATCCCGGAGGCGGAATAGCTCCTATGGGAGGCTATATTGCAGGAACAAAAAAATGTGTTGAAAACGCGGCCTTCAGGCTTACAACGCCGGCGCTTGGCAAAGAAGTAGGAGCATCTTTGAATATTAACCACAGTTTTTATCAGGGAATATTTATGGCCCCTCACGTAACAGCCAATGCATTGAAAGGGGCGTTATTTGCTGCTAAAGTATATGAAAAGCTGGGATTTGGATGTGTGCCGGAATATAATGAAGCGCGGCATGATATAATACAGTCAGTGCTTCTTGGTTCGCCTGAAGCAGTAATTGCCTTTTGCGAAGGCATACAGTCATCCGCCCCTGTAGACGGACATGTTATGCCTGTTCCAGACGATATGCCGGGATATAACTGTGACGTAATTATGGCTGCAGGTACTTTTGTATCAGGCTCGTCGATAGAACTCAGCGCTGATGCGCCGATTGTGCCCCCGTATGCGGTATATTTTCAGGGAGGCCTTACCTGGCAGCATGTAAAATACGGAATAATGATGTCTGTGCAGAAACTTTATGAAAAGAATCTGATTGATATTTAAGAGGTATTTGGAATATGAATATTCATATTGTTTTTACAGGTGGTACAATAGGAAGCCTTCAGTCATCAGAAGGAATTATAAGCGCTAAAGAGAGTGCTGCTTCTTTATTGCTTGATATGTATAATGAAAATTATGGCAGCGACTGCGGCTTTACTGTTTCATCACCTTATTATATATTAAGTGAGAACCTTTCTGCAGATAATATATTATCGCTTATAAGTGAAATAAATAGTATTAAAAAAAGAAACGATTTGTCAGGAATTATTATTACTCATGGTACAGACACGCTCCAATATTCCGCAGCTATTCTGGGGTATGTGTTTGGTGCGGCTGGTATTCCCATACTTTTAGTTTCCAGCGATTATGTACTTACTGACGGAAGGGCAAACGGATTAATAAATTTTAAATATGCTGTTGAATTTATTAAGGGCGGTTATGGAACAGGGGTTTTTGTAAGTTACCGCAACGCTGACGGCATATCCGTCATACACCGGGCTACAAGACTTGACAGACCGCATGCGTTTTCGGCGGATATAACAAGTATATGTGGTAAATACTATGGAAGATTTGATAATTATAAATATATACAATGTGATGACTGCATAACGACCGGTATGCAGTCAATGTTTGACAATACAGATAATATTGCTCTTAACGGTATATCGGAGGAGATTACAGGTATAATTCCTTATGTCGGCATGAAGTATCCTGAAATTACCGGAAATACCGCCGCTGTTTTACACGACAGCTATCATTCGGGAACGATATGTATTAATAGTGAATTTGAGAAGTTTGTAAAAAGCGCAATGGACAAAAACGTACCGGTATATCTTATGGGACTCTGCGCTGGAGAGGCTTCATATGAAACTGTATGCAGATATTCTGATTATGGTATAAAGATACTTCCGCCAAGTGCATTTATTTCACAGTATTGTAAGCTGTGGCTTGCGGTAAGTAATGGTCTTAATATTGATGAAATTATGGGAATATCTGTCGCATATGACCATTTGCACTAAAAAAACATCTGTTTATTGTCACATTTTAATGGAAAATCTTTGTATACAAACCGTCTGTAATATGATATAATTTTTATGTTCGTTTTCTGAGTTTTCTTAATGAAACATGTCCATTTAAAGAGGAAAAGAGGATAATGGATAACAGAAAATATTATACGGTAAAAGAATTGCCTGATGAGTTAAAGCCTTATGAAAAGGTTGAAAGTTTTGGAACAGGCGCACTGTCAGACGCGGAACTTCTTGCGGTAATAATAAAAAACGGAAGTGCAGGAGAAAGAAGTACTGAACTTGCTGCGAGAATACTGTGCCATAATGATGGCGCGGGTCTGATGAATCTTCATACAATGAGCCTTTCTGAGCTTATGGGGTTTTATGGCATCGGGCGTGTTAAAGCAATACAGTTAAAGTGTATTGCGGAACTTACAAAAAGAATGGCAAGAACATGCCGGAAAATTGGGGATTGTTTCACTACACCTGAGGAGATTGCAGCATATTATATGGAAGATATGCGTAATCTGGAGAGGGAGATACTTATGCTTGTCATGCTTGATTCGAAGGCAAGGAAAATAAAAGACATGGTTATATCTTCCGGAACCGTAAGCTCTTCTGTGGTTTCCGCAAGGGATATATTTCTCCAATCACTGAAATACGGGGCTGTCAATATAATTCTTCTGCATAATCATCCAAGTGGTGATCCTACGCCCAGCAGCGAAGATTATCATGTTACCGAAAGGATTAAGGAAGCCGGAGCCCTTATTGGAATTTCACTTTTAGACCATATTATTATAGGAGATAATTCTTATTTCAGCATGAGACATTCCGGTCATGTCTGAATTTATCGGGAGGCAGATTTATGAATCGCAAAGTAATTGGCATTGATTTTGGTACAAGCACTATAAAAATAGCGCAAAATGGTGCGGGAATTGTACTGACTGAAAAAAATGTTATAGCAATTTTAAAGAAAACGGAAGTAATTGCAGTTGGTAATGAAGCATATGAAATGTATGAAAAGACGCCGGCCAACATAAGTGTATCTTATCCTGTGAGAAACGGGGTTATTGCAGATTTGAGCAATATGCATCAGCTTATGATTAAATTGCTGGAAAGAATTGCGCATGAATCTAGGCATAAGTTAAAAGGGTTTGATTATTATCTTGCTATACCTACTGATATTACTGAAGTTGAAAAGCGTTCATATTCAGATGTTGTTTCATCGCCGAAACTGAAACCTGGACAGATAAAGATGGTGGAAAAACCTGTGGCCGATGCGCTTGGAATGGGACTGGATATACTGGATTCCACCGGTGTCCTTATTGTAGACTTCGGCGCAAACACGACAGAGATATCAGTATTGTCTCTTGGCGGTATAATATTCAGTAAACTGGTTCCGCTTGGAGGAAAAGAGCTTGATGAGGATATAATCCATCTTGCAAGGCGCAAATATAATTTTGTTATAGGTGAAAAGACTGCTGAATCGGTGAAGATGCAGATAGGTTCGGCAATAAGCGAGGAAGGAAATATGACTGTATACGGACGCAACGCACTGTCAGGACTTCCAAGCGAACTTGTTATTGATGCAATTGAAGTTAATCAGGCAATCATGGAACATTTGCAGATAATTATTGACCATATAAAGATTATTCTCGAGCGTACTCCGCCTGAAGTATCTGCTGATATATATAAGAATGGAATATATATAACCGGTGGTTCATCGGCTCTGAAGAACCTCCCCGAATTCATAAGGAATGCCACGGGACTTAAAGTTAATACGAGCGACGAGCCGGAGAATACCGTTATAACAGGACTGGGCGAAATTATTGAGAATTCACATTACAGTAAACTTGTTTCTGATTTGATATGATTTTAAAAGGAGTTTTTTTATGAAGCGAAGACGCAGATTTAATATTCCTGTAAAAGTCATACTGGTTATATGCACAGTTATCTGCCTTACCCTGATTGTCGTTTCATTTAAGTATCAGGCTCAGATGAATCCTGTAAAGACGGCAGTTGGCAATGTTATAACGCCTATGCAGAGCGGAATTAATTCATTAGGTTCAGGAATTTATTCGGTTTTTGATTTGTTTAGCTCCAAGAAAAAATTGCTAAAAGAGAATGAACAGTTAAAAAAGCAGCTTGAAGATATAAGACAGGAAAATGTTTCGCTTATTGGTGACAGAAATGAACTTGCAAGTTTAAGACAGTTGTACCGTCTTGACCAGGGATACAGTCAGTACCCTAAAGTTGCCGCGCGGGTTGTAAGCCGTGATGACAGTAACTGGTATAATATGTTTACCATTGATAAAGGCTCTGACGACGGTATACAGAAAAATATGAACGTTATTGCAGGAAACGGTCTTGTAGGCATAGTTACTGAAGTCGGAAAGTCCTATTCCAAGGTCAGGAGCATTATAGACGATAACAGTTATGTAAGCGGAATGTTTTTACGTACCTCTGATACATGTGATGTAAAAGGAAACCTTACTACTATAAATGACGGATATATTGAAGTTGAAAGAATCAGCGTTGATGCGGAAGTGGAAGAGGGTTATGAAATAGTTACATCATATGTGAGTGACAGGTATCTTGACGGTATCTTAATAGGGTATGTGAAAGATATTGTTACCGAGCCGGATAATATGACTATGACTGCAAAAGTGATACCGGTAGTTGATTTTAACAGGCTCGACACTGTGCTTGTAATAACAAAGCTTAAGCATAGTGATGAATTGGAGGAAATGACCGATTATGATTAAAAAATGGGTATCAACCATTTTATTTATGCTATTTTGCTACCTGCTTCAGACTACGCTGTTTAAACATCTGCAGCTTGCGGGAGTAGTTCCCAATCTGCTTTTAATCCTTACTGTATCTGCAAGTTATGTAAGAGGACAGAAAGACGGGCTTATTACAGGTTTTTTATGTGGTCTGTTATCAGACATGGTGTTTGGAAATATTATTGGGCTGTATGCTCTTCTGTACATGATTATCGGATATGTTACAGGTTATACATATAATGTATATTTGCGGAACCATTTTTTTATTCTTCTTATTATAGGAATAAGCGATTTATTATACGGATTCATGTATTACGTGTTTGAGTTTCTTACAAGAGGACGTTTCAGCATACTTTATTATCTGAGACATATAATCCTGCCAGAAGCTGTATATACAATGCTGATTGCAGTTGTATTTTTTAAACTATTTTTGCTTTTAAACCGGCTTGTAGTTCCGGGCGACGTCGGGGAGGCGTTATAATTGATTGACAGATTTGCTGATTTTATAAAAGGGATATTCAAATCCAGGATTATACCTGTTTATATAATATTTTTATCACTTTTTGTTATACTGATAGTAAGAATGTTTAATCTTCAGATTGTAAAGAGTGACGAGATTACAAGTGGAAGTGTTATAACTGATGAAAAGCAGCGCGATATACAGTCCACCAGAGGAAATATATATGATAGAAACGGGAAAATCCTTGCGTCAAATCAGATATCATATTCTGTCACAATAGAGGACACCGGAACTATTTCCACTAATGAGGAAAAAAATGAAATGATTTATAAAATGATTCAGATTATCTATAAAAATGGTGATGACCTGGACATAGATTTCTGTATTGATATAGATAAAAACGGAGAACTGTATTTTAACGTCAATGAGGCGGCGCAGTTAAGATTCAAAAGAGATGCGTATTTTGCAAAATCAATTGATGAACTGACTGAAGAACAAAAAGCTGCAGATGCCCGGACGGTGTTTGAATATTTAAGGAGCGATATGTCGTCAAACGGTCCTAAATTTGATGTTGATGCAAAATATTCCGTGAAAGATGCGCTTGATATAATTAAAGTGCGCTATACAATGAAGATAAACAGCAATACGAAATATATACCAATAACGATAGCAAATAATGTAAAAGATGCAACGGTTGTTGCAATTAAGGAAAACAGTGATGAACTGCCAGGGGTAAATATTGATGATGCGGCTACAAGGCTTTATTATGACAGTAAATATTTCTCGAATATTATTGGCTATACCGGAGGTATATCCAATGACGATTTGGCTGAGATAAGGGAAACTTATCCTGATTACAATTATACTACAGAGGATCAGATAGGAAAGACAGGTATAGAGCTTTCTATGGAAGAGGCTCTCAGGGGAACAAAAGGTTCTGAAACGCTGGTTATTGATGCATATTCCAGAATATCGGGCATAAAAGATGTTGTTAATCCTACTGCAGGAAATGATGTATATCTTACGATTGATTCTGATTTACAAAAGGCGTGTTATGACATACTTGAGAAAAAACTTGCCGGAATTCTTATATCAAAGATTAACAACAGTAATGATTCAGGAACTAAAGGTGAATCTGCATCTGATATAAGAATACCTATTTATGATGTGTATAATGCAATAATCAAAAATAATATTGTTGATACCGGCAAATTTGATTCAAAAAAGGCAAGTACGGTAGAAAAAAATGTATATAGAAAATATACTTCCCGTAAAAAGACGGTTCTCAGGAAACTGAGGAACTGTATAAGTACCGGTTATACTAATTCTTCTGAAAAACTTAGCGACGAATACAACGCATATCTTTCATTTATTTATGATATGCTTGTTGAAAACAACATGCTTGAAAAAAGTAAAATTGATACCGGCGATGAAACATACAGTAAATATACGGCAGGGAAAATAAGTCTCAGTAAATTCCTTGAGTATGCAATAGTAAATAACTGGATTGACCTTGATAAACTTAATATTGGAGAAGATATGTATACTACCTCAGAGCTTTTTGAGAGATTAAAAACATATATCTTTGACAGGATTGATAATAACAAATCGTTTGATAAACTTATATACCAGTATATGATATATAATTATCAGATATCAGGAACTGAGATATGTATGATTTTAATAAACCAGGGGATAGTAACCACAAAAGACGATACCGTGGCTTCATTGCTTGGTGGTTCGCTTTCACCTTATGAGTTTATTAAGTCCAAGATAACGGACCTGGAACTTACTCCTGCAATGCTGGCGCTGGAGCCATGTTCAGGTTCAATTGTAATAACCGATATTAATAACGGCGATATACTGGCATATGTATCTTATCCTAATTATGATAACAACAAGTTTGCCAATGGAATTGATTCAAAGTACTATTCTAAGATACTGGATGATTCATCATATCCGTTAATGAACAGGCCTTCAACGCAGAAAACCGCGCCGGGTTCTACATTTAAAATGGTGACGGCTACAGCGGCTCTCGAAGAGAACGGGGTGCTCAAAACGCCTCTTGAAAAAATTATGGACAAACATGAATTTACCAAAGTAGTTCCTTCGCCAAAATGCTGGAGTACATCCTCACATGGCAATATTAACGTTACGGATGCGCTTAAATATTCCTGCAACTATTTCTTCTATGAAATAGGATACAGGCTTGGGCTGACACACGGCGGAGTTCTGAATCATGATACGGGTTTAAGGAAACTTAGGAAATATGCTGAGATGTACGGTCTTTCAGATACAAGCGGACTGGAGCTTTCGGAAGCGTCGCCGCAGATATCAGATTATGACTGCGTGCGTTCAGCCATAGGGCAGGGTAAGAACAGCTATACCCCGGTACAGCTTTCAAGATACGTTACTACTATAGCTAATTCAGGAACCTGCTATGACCTTACAATTATTGATAAGACTATTTCGCCGGCAGACGGTAAAGTTACAAATAATAAAGCTGAAATCCATAATAAGGTGAATGTTTCACAGACGACATGGAATTATATACATCAGGGAATGAGAAAGGTAGTTACAGGCGGTTCTGTTGATTCGCTTTTTAGAAAACTTAATGTTGAGGTAGCGGGAAAAACCGGAACTGCACAGGAAAGTGCGTATAAACCAAATCATGCGCTTTTCGTTTCATATGCCCCTTATGATAACCCTGAGATATCCGTAACGACAGTTATTCCAAACGGATATACGTCAGGCAATGCCGCAGAGCTTGCTAGGGATATTTACACTTATTATTATGATACTGAAAAACGGGAAAAACTCCTTAGCAGCAAGGTAAGCGTACCGGAAAATCAAAGTAATGCTTTTTCGGATTAATAAAAGGAGAAGAGTATGAAAAGTTCTGTTAATATTAAAGGAACAAAATCAGGCATGATTATTGTCCTTGATAAGGAACTTCCGTTTGAAGAAATTAAGGAGGCTGTGAGAGACAAATTTTCGGCGGCTTCAGGTTTTTTTGGAAAAGCCTCGGTTGCAATTGCATTTGAAGGAAGGAAACTGTCTGATTTTGAGAAATATGAAATTGCAGATATTATATCGGAATGTTCAGATTTGAACATTGTATGTATAACAGAAGATGACCCTGCCGTTGAGAAAAAATTTAACAAATCACTTAACGACAGGCTTAATGAATTAGACAACAGAACAGGCCGGTTTTATAAAGGCAATCTTAGAAACGGACAGGTTGTTGATTTTGAAACCAGCATAATAATACTGGGGGATGTAAATGCAGGAGCCCAGGTAGTATCAAAGGGGAGCATAATTGTTCTTGGTTCGCTTAACGGTTATGCTTTTGCCGGAGCGGGAGGCAGAAGGAATTCATTTATTGCCGCTCTGTCTATGAACCCGACAAGGATACGAATATGCGATACTACAGAATTTTCACCTGACAAATTTAAAAAGAATAATAAAAATTATGAACCAAGGATAGCCTTCTGTGAAAATGGAGTTATACACATCAGACCAGTTTCACGTAATTCACTTAGTGATATTCAATTAGACTAAAACTTGGAGGATAATTAAAATGGGAGAAGTAATTGTAATAACATCCGGAAAAGGCGGAGTGGGAAAAACCACGACGACAGCCAATATTGGAACGGGATTGTCAAAACTTGGAAAGTCTGTTGTGCTTATTGACACTGATATAGGTCTGAGAAACCTTGATGTTGTAATGGGTCTCGAAAACAGGATAGTATATAATCTTGTTGATGTTACCAGCGGAAACTGCCGAATTAAGCAGGCGCTTATAAAAGATAAGCGTAATCCTAATCTGTATCTGCTTCCTTCAGCGCAGGCCAAAGATAAAACAGCCGTATCACCAGAACAGATGAAAAAACTGGCAGATGAACTGAAGGATGAATATGATTACATACTTATGGATTGCCCGGCGGGTATTGAACAGGGATTCAAAAATGCAATAGCGGGCGCTACGAGAGCTATTGTAGTAACTACTCCGGAAGTGTCGGCGGTACGTGACGCTGACAGGATAATAGGGCTGCTTGAAGGTTATAACATGTCAGAAATACAGCTTATAGTTAACAGGATAAGACCTGACATGGTAAAGCGTGAAGATATGATGTCCAGCGATGATGTCGTGGGAGTTCTGGGAATTGAACTTATAGGTATAATTCCCGATGATGAAAATATTGTTATTTCAACTAACAGGGGAGAACCTCTTGTAGGTTCTGACACTATGGCAGGCAGGGCTTATATGAATATAAGCAGGAGAGTAATAGGAGAAGAAGTACCATGGCTTGATTTGTACTGCAGAAATGGAATGTTAAACCGGATTTTTTCAAAATTAAGAAAAAAAGCATAATGCGAAATTAATTGGAGGCTTACTATGTTTTTTGATAATTTTTTTAAAAAGAAATCTTCCGGAAACGTAGCTGTTGACAGACTTAAGCTGGTGCTTGTATCTGACCGCGCAGGCTGTTCTCCGGAACTTATGGAACAGATAAAAACCGATATTATTGACGTCATATCCAAATATGTCGAAATAGATGTAAAAGGTCTTGACATCAAGATAACACAGACAGAATCAGCAGAAGGAAACGGAACTGTTCCGGCTCTTATTGCTAATATACCTATAAGTGAAATGAAAGTAAAAAACAGTTAAGGGTGGTGTTTATGCATCGTTTATGGCTGAGATTGAAAAATAAAATAATGGACAAGGATTATGAATGGCGTAAATATAATTTTCCTCTTGTCGCCATAGTAATTATTATGGGGATGATAGGAACTTTCTCGCTTTGGATAATTGGTTCCGGTTATAATCAGGATGCTGACTTTAAAAAACATCTTGCCGGTCTGTTACTTGGACTTATTATAATGGCGGTTATGTCAATTATTGATTACCATACGATATGCCGTTTTGTTATAATATATTATATCATTGTTATCGGACTTGTTGCCGCAACAAGGTTTTCGCCTCTTGGAACAAACAATGGCAAAGATGCATACAGGTGGATTAACCTGCCGGGATTTCAGCTTCAGCCGTCGGAGCTTTGCAAAATAGCAGTGATATTTGCTATTGCCGTAGTTCTTACCAAACTTCAGGATAAACTGAATACATTTATACCGTTCATAGCAGTTGGGGCTGTTATATCGCTTCCGCTTGTATTTATAATTATACAGCCTGACCTGTCATCAAGTATAGTTATTGTTTTCATAGCTGCAATGATGTTATTTTCGTCAGGTCTGTCATATAAAGTTATACTGCCGGTGGTGTGCGTGGCGGTTCCATTGTTTATTGTCGCAATATGGTATATACAGCAGCCTGACCCGCTCTTTATTAAACCATATCAGGTGGAACGTATTATAGGCTTCAGGCATCCTGAACTTTATCCTGATATAGCTTACCAGCAGGAAAATTCAATTGAGGCAATATCGTCAGGACAGCTGTACGGCAAATATATACTTGGAGGAATATCAGACGTACGTCAGTATAACAGGGTAGACGTTACCGAAAGTGATTTTATATGGTCGGCTATAGGAGAAGAATTTGGATTTATAGGCTGCTTTGCCATAATAATAGTACTTATGGTATTTATATTCATATGTCTTCACGTTGCTAAAAACGCTGTTGATTATACCGGCAAAATGCTTGCAATAGGAATATCATCAATGTTTATGTTCCAGATATTTGCAAATATCGGTGTTGCGACGATGATTCTGCCGAATACCGGACTTCCCCTGCCGTTTTTAAGTTCAGGACTAAGTTCAGTGTTTACCTATATGATAGCTATAGGAGTTTTACTTAATATAGGCATACAACCGGTTGCAAAAGCATTTGGAAGAGGATTTCTCGTAAAAAATGAGCCGGTAGATTTGAAAACATTAAAATTTAATGATTATGATAATGTATAATTTTTTTGGGGGTGTATCAATGAAAATAGGCCTTGTGGCACATGATGCAAAAAAGATTCTTATGCAGAATTTCTGCATTGCATACAGGGGAATATTGTGTAAAAATGAAATATATGCTACAGGTACAACAGGAAGGCTTATAGAAGAAGTTACTGACCTGTCTGTATATAAATATCTTGCGGGTCATCTTGGCGGGGAAAAACAGCTTGGCGTACAGATAGAAAATAATGATATGGATCTTGTTATATTCTTACGGGATCCGTTTACGGCCAAACCTCACGAGCCTGATGTAAATCCTGTAATCCTGTTATGTGACAAATATAACATACCGTTAGCAACTAATCTTGCTTCAGCAGAAATACTTATAAAAGCTCTTGATAAGGGAGATTTGGACTGGCGTGAAACAGTCAAATCAGATACTGTACAGTAGTGAAACGGAGGGAAAAGCATGGTGTCAAAAATGAAACTGGTTATTTTTAATTTGGTTTTATTGTGCATACTTACAATGTCCGGGTGTTCGGACTCAGAAAATTTGTTTTCATACAGCCATGATAATTCAGAAATAGCGGATATTACATCTGTTACGGGTGAATCATATCTGTATGAGGCGCCGCCATATTTCAGAAATGTATGCGTTATACCAAAAGAAGCGGTCGGAGTGGATAAAAAAGATGTATTTACTGCAAAGGGCCTGCTGCTTGTAGACGTAGACGATAATTCCATGCTTTATGCCGAAGGAATATATGATAAACTATATCCTGCCAGCCTTACAAAACTTGCTACGGCGCTTGTATGTTTTAAATATGGCAATATGGAAGATGATGTAAAAATAAGTTATAATGCGTCGCATATATCAGAACCGCATGCAAAAACCTGTTTTTTACAGGAAGGAGACGTTATCAATTTTGAAACTCTGCTTACATCGTTTCTTGTTTATTCGGGAAATGATGCCGGAATTGCCCTTGCGGAGCATATTTCAGGCAGTGAAAAGGAATTTATGAAACTGGTAAATAAAGAACTTGCGGAAATTGGCGCGGTTGATACGCATTTTGTTAATTCACACGGATTACATGATGATAACCATTATACTACAGTATACGATATATACCTTATGCTTAATGAGTTAAGTAAATATGATAAATTCCTGGAAATTGCCTCAAAAGATACCTATATAGCAGATTTTAAGGATGCAGACGGCAATAATGTAAGAAAAGTATATGACAGTACGATTCAATATCTTACAGGAGACCAGAAACTTCCAAAAGGATTTAAGGTACTTGCGGGTAAAACAGGAACTACGACTGCAGCCGGAAACTGCCTGGCGCTTCTTGTAAGCGGCAAAGACGGACATAAATATATTGCCATAGTAATGAAGGCATATTCTTACGGTTCGCTTTATTCACAGATTAATGAGCTTCTTAAACTTACAAAATAGAATATACATAAATAAGACAGGCCACATTATGTGAACCTGTCTTACTTATGTTACAATCAGGCATTTTTGCCTATCCTGCCGAAAAAGCTTAACGCATACAGGCCGCAAATACCTATAATTGCATAAATGACGCGGGCGAATGCTGTCAGGTCTCCAAATATAGCGGCTACAAGGTCAAATTTGAAGAATCCTACAAGCCCCCAGTTAATAGCGCCTACAACTACTAATACAAGGACAGTATAATCCAATGCTTTCACAAATATTACCTCCTAATATAATAATGTATTGCTACATAAATATATTTCCCCAAAATAAACATATTATGCTGATTTGGTTTGATTAATTTACTATATTTTGATATACTTATTTTATGATTGTTCAAAGAGGTGTTTTGATTGGCAAAATCAAATGTTGTAAAATACAGGAGAACAGGTTTTAGTATAGGCTCAGTACTTTTTGTTATAATTTTATTATATATAGTGTTTGTGTCGGTGCATTTTTTAAGGAAAGAGCATATAACGATATATGAAGTTAATGAAAAACAAATATATGATGATAATACAACCATAGGAATAGCTATACGCAAAGAAGAAGTATACAATGCAGAAAAGGCAGGATATGTGGGTTATTATAACAGTAATGCCAGCAAAGTTTCCAAAGGCTCAACAATATATACTATTGACCCGTCAGGTACATATAAAGATAAACTTGAGGGCTCAGGTGATTCGTCCAAAGTATCAGCCCAGAACATTTCGGATATAAGAAGTAAAATTAAATCGTTTAATATAGATTTTAATTATTCTGATTACAGTACAGTATACAATTTTAAGTATTCTGTAGAAAGCTCTGTTCTTTCGCTTGTTTCCGATACAATGATTACGCAGCTTCAGAATTCAGCAGGTAATGCAGGAGATAAAGCTTTTTCATTATATAATGCGAATAATACAGGCATAATAACTTATTGGACTGACGGTCTTGAAAATCTTGATGAATCTTCAATAAATGAAGAGTGTTTTGTAGAGGAAAACTATCAGAAGAATACGCATAAGACATCTGATTCAATAAGTGTTGGAGATGCGGTATGCAAAGTTGTAACTGATGAGAAATGGAATATTATTATAAAACTTGATGAAAAACAGAAACAGAAACTTGAGGATAAAGATATGGTGCGTATAAGATTCATAAAAGATAATCTGGAAACAACTGTTCCGTTTACCCTCTTTAATGTGGAAGATAATGATTATGCCAATATTTCACTTGATAAATATATGATACGTTATATAGATGACAGATATATAAAGCTTGAACTTATACTTAATTCAGCTGAGGGTCTGAAAATACCTGTTTCAAGCGTATTGGAGAAGAACTGTTATATAATACCTGCAGATTATCTTACCAAAGGCGGGGATTCCGGTAAGGATATGCTTGTTTACGAAGTGACTAATAAAGACGGCTCAAAAAGTGCGGTAAATATAGATTCATTTGCATATAAAGATGATGAATATGTATATGTAGACGCGCTTCTTCTGCAGCCGGGAACCAGTATATGTAAACCTTCTTCAGAAGAACGCTTTTCAGTTTCGGAAATAAAGGCAATTAAGGGTGTTTATAATGTAAACGAAGGTTACTGCCAGTTTAAGCATATAGAAATAATTTATGAAAATAAAGAATACTGCATAGTCAAAAAGGATACACCATATGGGCTTTCTGTTTATGACCATATTGTAGTCAATCCTGATATAATAGATGAAGACGATATAATATATTAAGAAGGTGGAAATGATAATGTATGATGATGTTAATATAGCAGAAAATATTAAAAATGTACAGGCAAGAATAAAAGAAGCATGCCTGCGCTCAGGGCGGAAACCTTCTGATGTTACACTTATAGCCGTAAGTAAGACAAAACCGGTATCAATGATACGTGAATGTATCGAAAACGGGATTACTGTGTTTGGAGAGAATAAGGCACAGGAACTTACATCGAAGCTTGAACAGATTGAAATACCGCTTGACTGGCATTTTATAGGCCATCTGCAGCGTAATAAGGTTAAATATATAGTAGGAAATACTAAACTGATACACTCGGTAGATTCTGTAAGACTGGCGGAAGCTATTGACAGTGAGGCAGAAAAAAAGAATATTACGTGCGATATACTTGCAGAGGTAAACGTAGCGGGAGAGGAATCAAAATTCGGGCTTGCAAAGGATGAAGTCTATAATTTTGTATCGGAAATATCCGGTTTAAAGCATATAAAACTAAGAGGACTTATGACAATAGCACCATATGTAGATAATTCTGAAGAAAATAGACTATATTTTCGGTTTTTACGCAATTTACTTATTGACATTAACAATAAAAACATTGATAATATCAGTATGGATATTCTGTCAATGGGAATGACAGGAGATTATGAAGTTGCAATAGAAGAAGGTGCAACAATGGTAAGGGTCGGAACCGGCATATTCGGTGACCGTCATTATACTTAAAAAAATATTTATAAAGGAGTTTATTTATTTATGGCGAACATAATGAATAAGTTTTTGGACTTTATGAAATTGGGTGGAGATGAAGATGAATATGATGAGGATTACTACGAGGATGAGGAAACAGTAGAAGAAAGAATCCCGACGCGTACCAGTAACAGAAGGCAGAAAACATCTTCTGAAACGAGAAGCAGACGTATGGCACCTGAAGATGCTTCATTATCCGATACGGTATCTGATACGCCAAGGAGGGAGCGTTCTTCAGCGCGTACAGAAAGAGGAGGAAGCAAACTGGTTGCATTACAGTCTGCACAGAAGAGGTCTATGGAAGTATGTATTCAGAAACCTACTTCTTTTGATGACAGCGAAGAGCTTGCCGATATGATTATAAGAGGACAAGCTGTTGTTGTAAACTTTGAAGGGTTAAGCCATGATGATGCGCAGCGTATAATGGATTTTCTGCTTGGATGTATATATGCAATGGATGGCAAATTAAACCAGATATCAAAGTATATTTTCCTGTTCTCGCCAAACGGTGTAGATGTATCAGGAGGAGATGTTTCTTTTGATAATGCCGGAGTTCCGGTATTTAACAGTCAGTTTTAGTATTGGAGGATATTATGCTTACACCTATAGAAATACATAATGCAGAACATAAAACAGGACGCGGATACAGTAAAAAGGAAATGGATGAGTTCCTTGAGGATGTTTCAGAAAGCTATGAGGCTGTGTATAAAGAAAATATGGAGCTTAAAAATAAGCTTTCCAAGCTTTCAAATGAAATAGAATACTATAAATCTATGGAGACTACACTTCAGAAAGCGCTTGTACTTGCTGAAAAAACTTCAAAAGATACTATTGATACTGCAAAAAAAGAAGCAGGAGTAATTGAAAAGCAGGCGTCAATAAAAGCAGAAAAAATTGTTAATCAGGCATGGTCGCAATATGATGTGACAAGACAGAAATGTATGCAGCTTATACAACAGTACAATCAGTTTAAGATGCAGTTTAAACAGATAGCAATTAAACAGATTGATTTGCTTGAAAGCGATTTTTATGAAATATATTCAAGCGATTTAACAGCAAGCCTTAATGAGGCTATAGATAAGGCTGATTCCGAGCCTGCCAAAGCGGATGATTCAATTTCTGAGGAAACCGGTACCGGCGCAGATAACACCGGAAATATTGCTGACGAATCATTATTTGAAGAGGAATACGCTGAAAATAAACCTGCCGCTGAATCAGAACAAGTGGATGAAACTAAAGTGGTTGAAGTTAAAGCGGATGAAACTAAAAAAGTTGAAATTAAAGAAGTTGAAGTTAAAGAAGCTGAAACTGAGGAAAATGAACTTAAAGAGGCTGAAGTTAAAGAAAATAAGGCTAATGAGGATATACCAGCTGTTGATTTGGAATCAATAGATTCTCTTTTAAGGGATATAAAACAGGATTTTGCCGACAGGCAGGAAAAACTAAATAACGGCGATACAAAATTTGAATTTCTTGATAATGAATAAGAACGGAGCAGGGAAGATTTGTTTGACGCAATTACCATAAAAATGGATAATAAACCAATATATGATATAATTTTTGACAGTACATTTGATATGCTGTCAAAAGTTATTTGCGATTTGGATATATCTGACAGGAGAATTTGCATTATTACGGATTCCAATGTTGAACAGTATCATTTAGATGATGTTGTTTCAGTAGTGAAAAGAAGCTGTAATAATGTATATTCTTTTGTATTTGAAGCAGGAGAACCAAGAAAAAATCTTTCTACTATTGAAAAAATGTATTCATTTCTTATAGAAAATCATTTTGACAGAAAGGATGTATTATTTGCGCTTGGCGGCGGAGTAGTTGGTGATATGACGGGATTCCTTGCCGCTACATATCTCAGGGGAATCAGATTTGTTCAGATTCCTACATCGCTTCTTGCTATGGTTGACAGCAGCATAGGCGGTAAAACCGGTGTTGATTTTAACGGTTATAAGAATATGGTCGGCGCATTTCATATGCCTTCATATGTGTGCATTAATCCTGCAGTTCTTAATACACTGCCTGAAAGGGAATTTATTTCCGGATTTGCAGAAATTATAAAGCACTCAATAATCAAAGACAAAGAATACTTTGAGTATCTTAAAAAATATTCCGAAGCCGCGCTTAATAAGGATTATGAAGTGCTTACTTCAATTATATATAAAAGCTGTCTGATTAAAAAAAGCGTAGTGGAAGAGGACCCGGCTGAAAAGGGTATAAGGGCTATACTTAATTTCGGACACACTATCGGACATGCAATAGAAAAATTTTCTGATTTTGAGCTCCTTCATGGCGAGTGCGTTTCGCTTGGAAGCATATGCGCGCTCTATATATCAATGAAACGCGGACTTATTTCGCCGGAAGAGTATAATTCTGCCTGTGATTTGTTTGCAGCGTATAAACTTCCTGTAACGCTTAACAGTATATCTCATTTCGATATTGATGCTATTATAAATATAACAAAAAATGATAAGAAATCTGATAATAATACAATTAAATTTATTCTCACAGAGCACATTGGCAATGCTTTTGCGGATAAAAGTGTTTCGGATATGGAAATGGCTGAAGCAATATCATCAATCATTGTAATCGGAGGAAGCAATGAATAAGAATATCATTAAAAAAATTATTATATTTATTGTCTCTTGTGCAATTCTAATCATTATTGACCAGTTTACCAAATCCGTTGCCGAACATACGCTTTCAGCGGGCAATTTTGTTTTAATAAAAAACTTTTTTTATTTTGAACTTATATATAATACCGGAGCGGCATTTGGCATATTAGGCAACGCCAGAATATTTTTTTGTATAATTACCATAGTATTCTGCCTGCTTATTGAGTTGTTCTATATAAGGCTTCCCGATAAAAAAGAATATATCCCGATGCGGATAATCAGCATAACATTGTTTGCCGGCGCGTGCGGTAATCTTATCGACAGGATAAAAACCGGACGTGTTATCGACTTTATAGCATTTGATTTCGGCTCTTACAGTTTTCCAAGGTTTAATTGCGCTGATATATACGTAACATTATCAGCTATCGCATTATTTATTATGATTATATTCGTATATGACGAAAAACAGCTTAAAGAGGCTGTGAGAGGAGAGTAAGCTTATTGGAATTTGATGAATGTTATAATATGATTGTGGATGATGAGTATTCAGATATTAGAATAGACAAATATTTATCAGAAATTTTTCCGGAGCTCTCCCGTACATATATACAAAAACTTATAAAAAATGGTTGCGTATTATTAAATAGTAAACAGGTAAAACCAAATTGCAGGATTGCAGATAAGGATACCGTAGAAGTTACATTCCCCGAACTTTCTGTTCCGGATATTGTTCCGGAGAATATCCCGATTGAAGTTGTTTATGATGATAATGATATTATAATAATAAATAAACCGAAAAATATGGTTGTACACCCGTCTCCCGGACATTATTCAGGAACGCTTGTAAATGCGCTTATGTACCATTATGGCAATAATCTGTCAGGTATAAACGGCATCCTGCGGCCCGGAATAGTACACAGAATTGATAAAGATACAACAGGTCTTATTATTGTATGCAAAAACGATACTGCGCACAAAAATATTGCAAATCAGCTTGCAGAGCATAGTATTAACCGTAAATATCACGCCATTGTATGTGGTGTAATTAAAGAAGATGAGGGTACTATAGATAAAAATATAGGCAGAAATCATAATGATCGCAAAAAAATGGCGGTAGTAAGCGACAGAGAAGGAAAGAACGCTGTTACACATTACCGGGTTTTGAAAAGATATAATGGATATACCTATATAGAATGTAGTCTTGAAACAGGAAGAACACATCAGATACGTGTGCATATGGCATATATTGGGCATCCATTGCTGGGAGATACGGTTTATGGTTACAAAAAACAGCCGTTTGCGACAAATGGACAGGCGCTTCATGCAAAAAGTATAGGAATAATACACCCCTCGACAGGAGAGTATGTTGAATTTGATTCGGATATTCCGGCTTATTTTAAGAATATTTTGAGAATATTATCCAATAAATAAATTTGAAATTTGTATAAAATATCTCTTGACAACTGATTTCTAATTATGTAGAATTAATTTGCTTGGTATTATAATACAGTCATAGAATTAATTGTTTCTCTAATACTACAACTGTCTTAAATAAATGTCCTGTTTATTGATGATATATATCAATTATATTATATATAAAATAAAAATAAACTATATGTGTTTTGGAGGAATCGAAAAGTAATGGATAATGCGCAAGATAAAAAAATCAGGCTGCACGAAGGTGAACTTAATGTAATGGAATTGCTATGGTCTAACAAAGAACTGGCAGCAAAAGATATTTCCAAAATTATTAAGGAATATATAGGCTGGGAAAAAAATACTACATATACAGTAATTAAAAGGCTTATTGATAAAGGGGCCGTTGAACGTAGTGAACCCGGTTTTATATGCAGGGCAATTATTTCAAAACGTACTGTACAGAAAATTGAAACTGAGGCATTATTCAGTAAGTTATTTAATTCATCACTTAGTTCATTTTTTACAGATTATCTTAGAAATGAGCGGCTTTCATCTGCAGAGATATTTGAATTAAAAAGAATAATTGACGAACAAAGCAGAACATAATTTGATTATATAAAGCACTATCCGGTAATTAATAATAAGTATATTGCCGGATAGTGTTACTTTTATAACTGTTAGCTCTCTTGGACAAACTCCAGTTTTTCAAAAAGATATTTACATAAACGGGCATATATGGTATAATTAACTAATAAATGAGGTGATTTGGCTTATGGCACGTAATTTATCGTATCATGAACAACAGGCGGCTAATAATACAATGAAGCTGCGTGAAGTACTTAAAACAATGCCCGATTTTTCTTATGCATATTTTCGGGCAATGGAAACAACTACAACAACTAAAACCCGTATATCTTATGTATATGATATACGTTTGTTTTTCAAATTTCTTATTGCATGTAATCCCGTGTATAAAAATTATGAAACCAGGGATTTTGTGCTTTCTGACCTTGAAAAGGTAAAACCGGTTGACATTGAGGAATATCTTGAGTATCTGAAAATATATAAAGATAATAATGGTAATATTTATAAAAACGATAACCGGGGGCTTCATCGCAAATTATCTGCATTAAGAAGCTTTTATGCTTATTTTTATAAGAAAGAAATGATATCCTCCAATCCTACTCTTCTAGTTGATATGCCAAAACTTCGTGAAAAAGAAATTATCAGGCTTGATTATGATGAAGTTGCCCGTCTGCTTGATCTTGTGGAGCATGGTGGCGATAATCTTACAGGAATGAAAAAGGTATATTATGAAAAGAATAAAGTGCGAAATCTTGCGATATTTACTCTGTTGCTTGGCACAGGCATACGTGTAAGCGAATGTGTTGGCCTCGATATGCATGATATCGATTTTAATAATAACCGGCTTAAAGTAATAAGAAAAGGTGATAAAGAGGATTATGTGTATTTTGGCACGGAGGTTGAGGAAGCAATCCGCAGTTACATTGATGTCAGAAATCAGATAAACGCCGCACCGGGGCATGAAGATGCGTTGTTTTTATCTATACAGAAGAAACGGATGAGCGTGCAGGCAATAGAAAATCTTGTGGGGGAATATGCCAGTCAGATTACTACCTTTAAGCATATAACCCCTCACAAGCTCAGAAGTACTTATGGAACTAATCTTTATAGAGAAACAGGCGATATATACCTTGTTGCAGAGGTCCTTGGGCATAATGATGTGAATACTACACGGAAGCACTATGCGGCACTTGATGAAGACCGTAAACGTATGGCGGCAAAGGCCGTTTCTCTAAGAAAAGAATAAATATTTTACTGTATTTATTTGCTAAATATTGCCGTAGCTGCATCAAATATTGATTTGGCAGCAATCTGTTGTGAATGTGCAGACGTGATTGTGTTAAAATCAGATGAGTTTGTTATAAATCCAAGCTCTATAAGCACAGCAGGTACCGAATTGTTTTTAATAACATAGTAATTGGCTGATTTTATACCGCGTCTTGACGTGCCTAGATTTGCAATAATACGGCTTATACATGCGGCAGCAAGATTATAGCTGGTAATTCCTTCGGCTGAAGGGGTGTTGTTAGCATTTGAAAAATATACTTCAGTTCCTTTTGCCGACGATGAATTGCTTGAATTCATATGAAGGCTTATAAATATATCAGCATCTACTGTTTTCGCATATGCCGCCCTGTTTGCAAGTGAAATGAAAGTATCGTCAGTCCTTGTCCAGTAAGCCTTAACATTAGATTCAGGCGAGTCAAAATATTCCTTGGCGTAATTGTATAATATTGTAAGGTTAAGGTCGCTTTCATTTACTCCTTTATTTGAGGCTCCAGGGTCTTTGCCTCCATGGCCTGGGTCCAGTACTACTATATTTTCATATACATTTCCCGGATTGTCTATAATAACGCCTATTATTGAACCAAGGCTTACTATTTTGTAGCCCTGGAGTTTAGTTGTGTTGACTGTAATTTCAGTGACTCCGCTTGAAGCGTTATATACGATTCCTGTATTTTGTACAACAGATGAATTAACGGATATTTTGTTTGCAGAATAAAAATCAACATAATTTCCGGGTATATATATGTAAAACCTTTTATTCATATAATCGTCTTTAGTTGTAATATCCGTAAATTGTACTTCATTCGGTCTGCTTATTCTGATTGCATAGTCGGAGCTGACTTCTTCTGCAATTGTTATTACAAGGGTATTATCAGTAACATCATATTTATAATTAATGTTACTGTTGTTAAAGGTTATAAGTAATTTTGATGAATTCGACAATGATTCATCCTGATTTAAATCAACAGTATTGATTGTTTTGCCGTTAATTGTATGATTTATATTGTCAATGAGATTTTTAACTGAAGTAAATTCAAATGACAACGTTCTGTCATTACTTATATTATCAGTAGTTTTAATATCATCCCGGTTGATTGTTTTTTCAAATACAGCTTTAATAATAATATTCTTATTATTAATATCATATGTAGCGTCAACATTGGTAATTGCATTATTATATTTGGTTTTGTCGTAATCTTTTTTAGATGCTTTCCACGAAAAATATGTTTTAGTGTGTATAGTTATTATATTAGAAGTCGAATTCCAGTTATAATAATATCCAAGATAATTAATAACATCATGGGCGGGAACCATTATACTTTCAGCCCCTGTATCTTTTCTTTTTACGACAACAGGCGCAGAGCTTAATGTTATCTGTTGTGAATCATCAAGCACTGCGGAATTAGAATTAAGAGTCATTTTAAGGCTGTGTTCCAGCGCTTTGACTGTTATTGTGCCTGAATCTGAATTGTATGTGTAATCAAGCCCCATAACATTCTTAAGTATATTTTCAGCAGGCATCATAACACTTCCGTTAATATACATTGCGGGCATATAATTCATATCAGCGGTTACATTATCATAGACCAAACCGGCAAAATACTTTTTGTATATGTGCCATTCATTATTATAGTGAATCAGAA
Organism: uncultured Lachnospiraceae bacterium; assembly: GCA_947594855.1. Classification (GTDB taxonomy): domain Bacteria; phylum Bacillota; class Clostridia; order Lachnospirales; family Lachnospiraceae; genus V9D3004. The sequence continues at coordinate 6,142 of CANQEL010000009.1, read as the reverse complement.
AGGGACTTGACAGAGATAATTTCTGGTTTGCTGATGAATAAGTGTAAGTATAACCAAACGCATTGGCAATTACTTTGGCAGGAACAAGAATTTTAGTCTTTTTCTTTTTTATGTATCTTACCTTTACGGGAGCCTGCTTTAGAGTTTTCTTTTTACCGTTTACAGTTGCTTTTTTGCTTCCTATTTTAAGCTTTACAGATTTGCCATTAGCGCTGAATGTAATTTTACCGGTAGATTTATTATAGGTGGTTTTTATTTTACAGCCTTTTTTGAATACATCATTGTAAGACACCATTACCTGTTTATTAAGCCTGATTCCTTTAGTGCCGTCAGCCTTAACTTTTTTGCCGTCAATATATGAAACAATCTGTTTGCCTTTATAATAAACGGTATTGCCGTTATATTTTATTTTTAATGTTTTGGCATGGGCGGTACCGGTGCTGGTCATAAATGCAAATAAAAAGGCAAGTGTAAAAACCGTAAGCAGCTTATATGTTTTATTAAGTATAAATGTATATTTTTTCATAATAGATGACCTCTTTTTTGTATTAATCGAACAAGTCTTATCTTAGATAGATTAATTGTTAAAAATGTGTCATATTATTTGAAAAAATATTACATTATGTCTTATCTTGTATAATGCGGAATTATAAGATAACTGCCTGAATGTATAATATCACTTTTCAGATTGTTTGCTTTCTTAATTTCTTTTATATAAGCGTTCATATCCTTATAATCGCCGGTATAATATTCTTCTGCTATACTCCAGAGTGTATCATTCGCATCAATTTTAACAGATGTGCAAATAAAGTTATTCTCAGTATTTGCAGCTGTAGCTTCTTTTACATTTCTTATAATATGAAATGATGCCAAAATAAATAACATAATTATGGATAATTTGATTATTGATGAAATATTGATTCTATGTGTTCTGTTCATGTTAATACCTCCAATGCGCACAAATGTTCCGAACATCTGTTTTGTTAATATTAACATACGAACACATGTTTGTCAACAGAACTTTTTAAAAATTTTTTTCTATTTATTTGTCAGTAATCCAAAAGTTTTAAAAGGATATATTCTCATTACTACACGTCCGGAAATATCTTTTTTACTGACAGGGCCGAAATCGCGGCTGTCACTGCTTACTTCCCTGTTGTCACCGAGTACGAAAAATTCATCTTCTGCAAGTTGTATGGGGTCTTCGGCGCATCCTTCATCAGTAATAGGGTCTTTACCATAATGTTCTTCAAGCTTTTCGCCGTTTATGTATATATCCGGTCCGATAATCTGAACGGTTTCACCGGGAAGCCCTATAACCCTTTTGACATAATAATCTTCAGGGTCTTCTTCTTTTCCATAAGGATAAAAAACTATTATATCAAATCTTTTAGGATTATGAAAACGGTAGGATATCTTTTCCACGAGAAGGTTGTCTTTGTCCTGAAGCGTTCTTTCCATGGAAGTACCGTCAACTTTTGTCCTTTGTATAACATATTTTGGAACTATAGAAACACATAACACAAGAAGTACTATATATATGGCTATTTCCAAAATAAATTTAGCTAATGAATTGTTTTGTTTTTTATCCATAACTGCCTCCGGTTATTATTTTGATGTCATGACACCAAATTTTTTAAATGGGTATATTCTGAATACTATTCTGCCGCACAGGTTATCCCTGCTTACAGGCCCTATCTCAGCATATCTGCTGTCATAGCTTTCGTTTCTGTTATCGCCTAATACGAAAAATTCGTCTTCTGCAAGTTTTAAAGGTTCTGCTGCAATTCCGGCATATACTGCAGGTTCTCTTCCATAGTTTTCTTTAAGCAGCTGTCCGTTAATATATATATCAGAATCCTGAATCTGAACGGTTTCACCGGGAAGCCCTATTACGCGCTTTACATAATGCCTTTTATCTTCTTTGCCATAAGGATAAAAAACAATTATGTCAAACCGCTTTGGATCATGAAAATGATAAGAAATTTTTTCCATAATAAGCTGCTCGCTGTCATGCAATGTATTTAACATGGAATCTCCGTCAACTACAGTTCTTTGTATAACATATTTTGGAAGAAAGTATGCGCTGAGCACGATAACAACAATATATATAATCAGCTCGTATTTAAAACTGAATTTACTTTTTTTGTCCATTACTCCTCTTCTTCTGCTTCAGACAGAATTTTTATCTTTGAATTATTAAGTTCTGAAATAGCAATGGATAAAGGTTTCTCCTCACTTCCGAACCCTCCGATGAGAGGTTCTGCGCCGTCAATAATCTGTCTTGCCCTTTTAGCCGTTGCCAGTACAATAGAATACCTGCTGTTTACTACAGGAGCCTCATTTTCAACGTCGTTGTTTACTGCTTCCAATAAATCATTGTAAGATGGATGTAACATAAAATTATCTCCTTTCAAACCTTTTATAATCATTTATAATTGATGATTTTAACTCATTATTATACCTTATTTTCTTCTTTTCATTAAGTATTATGCTGTGTATTGAATCTGTACATTCAGCGATATCTTCATTTATTACTATATAATCGTATTTATCAATATATTCGGTTTCTTCGTAAGCGCGCGCAAGTCTTTTGTTTATTTTATCCATATCTTCTGTTCCGCGGTTTATAAGGCGGCTTTTAAGCTCGTCGGCGGAAGGCGGCACCATGAATATCATTACAGTATCAGGTCTGCTTTCGCGAACCTGGAGACCGCCGTTTACTTCTATTTCAAGAATTACATCTTTTCCGGCATCAAGCATTTCATCTACATATTTTGCAGGAGTGCCATAGTAATTTCCTACAAATTCGGCATGCTCCAGAAAGCCGTTTTCACTGATTTTGGCTTCAAAGTCTTCCCTGGAAACAAAAAAGTATTCTATTCCTTCTCTTTCTCCTGTACGGGGAGCCCTTGTAGTTGCCGATACTGAAACTACATATCCGTATTTTTTCACCAGTTCTTTTACAACCGTACCTTTTCCTGAACCGGAAAAACCTGAAATAACAGTAAGTATTCCCCTTTTACTCATTATATTCACCCCGTATGATATCATTGCTGTTAATTCTTTGCGCTATTGTTTCAGGAAGCAGCGCCGACAGCACTATAAGACCATTATCTATGACGATGACAGATTTGGTTTTACGGCCGCAGGTGGCATCCAGGGCATTTCCATTGTCTTTCGCCTGTTGTATAAGACGTTTCACCGGTGCGGCATCAGGTTTAATAATGCTTATTACTTTATCCGCATTAACCATATTGCCGTATCCGATATTAATAATATATTTCATTAAGCGCCTCCACGTACTATTCTATATTTTGTACCTGCTCGCGTATCTTTTCAATAGCAGTTTTTAAATCAATTGCCTTATTTGATATAGCAATATCTGAAGATTTGGATAATGTTGTGTTGGCTTCCCTGTTAAGCTCCTGTGCTATAAAATCAAGTTTGCGGCCTATGCTTCCTTTGTTTTCAAGTTCGGATTTCATGGCTTCTATATGGCTTTTAAGCCTGACCATTTCCTCATCTACACATATTCTGTCTGAATATACGATAAGTTCTGTTGCAAGTACTGATTCATCTATATTTACAGAGCCGATAAGTTCTGATACTTTCGCATAAAGTTTTTCACGGTACTCTTCAAGTACTTTTGGATATCTTTCTTCTATAAAGTCAACACACTCTGAAAGATAATCCAGTTTTTCAAGAATATCTTTTTTCAGATTGGCGCCCTCAGTTTCTCTTGACTTAACAAATTTTTCAGCCGCTTCTATAGTTGCTTTGCTTACTATCTCCTTAAGTAAATTTTCATCTGTAGTAATTTCTTCTACAGTTATAACTTCAGGGTATCTGGAGAGCATGGCTGCATTAATATCATTAGAAAGGCCAAAATCATTGCCAATCCGGTTTAAGGTGTTTATATATTCCGCAGCAATATTGTTATTATATTTTATTGATATCCCGGCCTTGGTATAATCTTCATAGTTTATATATACATCCACTTTGCCTCTGGAAATGTATCCATGCAGTATGTTTCTTATATGTGCATCGAACATATTGAGATGTCTTGGAAGTTTAAGGCTGATATCACAGTATTTATGATTGACTGATTTTATTTCAACCAGAATTTTATAATCTTCGGTCACATATTCCTGACGGCCGTAACCTGTCATGCTTTTAATCATTTCAAGTCTCCTTTAAATATTCATACATTATTTCATTATAAATTATTGGTTCCGTGTAGTCAAGAAATTCTTTACGGATTACAGCTTAGAATGTATAATGAACATAATAAGGACAAGGAGTTTTTAATATGGCTTTTGATGGTACTACTATCTCATGTATTGTATATGAACTGGGCAATACGATAACAGGCGGAAGAATTTCTAAAATTGCACAACCCGAAAAAGATGAGCTTCTGATTACGGTAAAAGGGTCTGACAGACAGATATACAGGCTGCTTATTTCAGCAAATGCAAGCCTTCCTCTTATATATCTTACTTCTGACAGTAAACAATCGCCTCTTAATGCGCCAAATTTCTGTATGTTACTGCGTAAACATCTGAATGGCGCAAAGATTACTGACATATCACAGGCAGGATTTGAAAGGGTTATTACTATAGAGCTTGAGCATCTTGACGAGCTTGGCGATTATTGCAGAAAATATCTTATAATAGAAATGATGGGAAAACACAGCAATATAATTTTCTGTGAAAAAAACAGCGAATCCCAGATGATTATAATTGACAGCATAAAACGGATTAACAGTTTTGTAAGTTCAGTACGGGAGGTGCTTCCCGGAAGGCAGTATTTTATTCCTAACACTATGGATAAATATGAGCCTTATGATTTCTCTGTTGAAATAATGAATAAAATTCTTAGCAAACCTCTCCCACTGTCAAAGGCTATATATACTACACTTACGGGATTCAGCCCTGCTGCGGCCATTGAAGTATGTGTAAGGAGCGGATTAGATTCTGATTTTCCGGCCGGCTCCGTAAATGATGATGAACGTCTCAGGTTGTACAGTTCACTAAGCCGCTTTATTGATGATATAAAAAACAGGCGGTTTTATCCAAACATTGTATATGATGGCAAAAAGCCTGTTGAGTTTGCAGTTTTTGAACTGAAAAGTTATGAGGGTTCTGATTGCGAAAAGTTTGAATCGGTAAGCGAAATGCTGGAAAGCTATTATTCAAAAAAGAACCAGTCTACCCGGATAAGCCAGAAGTCTTATGATTTAAGAAAAATTACAGGCACATTGCTTGAGCGCGCAAGGAAAAAACTTGATATACAGGAAAAACAGTTTAAAAGTACCGAAGGCCGTGATAAATACAGGTTATACGGCGAGCTTCTGCAGACATACGGGTATGGGGCTGAATACGGCGCCAAGTCAATAGTATGCAACAATTATTACACAGGCGAGGATATTGTAATACCGCTTGACGGCAGCATGTCTGCTATCGATAATTCAAAAAAATATTTTAGCAGATACAATAAACTGAAAAGAACCTATGAAGCTCTTACGCTTCAGATAGCAGAGACAAAAGATGAAATAAATCACCTGGAATCAATAAGCAATTCTCTTGATATAGCTGAAAATGAAGCTGACCTTAACCTTATACGCGACGAGCTTTACGATTCAGGATATATTAAAAAGAATTCAGGAAAAAAGAAAGTTAAAAAAGTACAGAAAAATCACTTCCTTCATTATGTATCCAGCGATGGATTTGATATATATGTAGGAAAGAATAATTATCAGAATGATGAACTTACGTTTACTAACCAGACACATGGCGACTGGTGGTTCCATTCAAAGGGAATTGCAGGCTCGCATGTCCTCCTAAAAGGCAGGGGACTTGATATACCAAACCGTACATTTGAGGAAGCCGGCGCTCTTGCCGCCTATTATTCAAAAGGGCGGAATTCAGGAAAAGTTGAAATAGATTATACTGAAATACAGAATGTAAAGAAACCAAAAAACAGTAAACCCGGCTTTGTAGTATATTATACCAATTATTCGCTTGTTGCATATGCAGATATAAGCATGCTTAAACAGATTGATGATTAGTCCAGCGGTGATATGTCAAGAATAAATTGAAATTGTTTTTGAGTTATTTTCATATCATTTGCTGAAAAAAGG
>CANQEL010000008.1 GCA_947594855.1 uncultured Lachnospiraceae bacterium | reverse complement strand
CCGAGAGGAGATATTTTATTTTGCAACAAAAAATATGCCGTATTTATGCGGCTTTAGGCGTTTCGCAAACGCCTAAAATTTTTATACTAAAAAGGAGCTTTTGCCAACAGATAACCTGTCAGACAAAAGCTCCTCTTATTATGCATTTATATCAGCATTTGATAAATTATTTGTAAAGTTCAACAAGTTTCATAAGGTGTTCATAACGAGCCTTAGCCGCCTGTTCGTTCCTCTCAAAGAGTTCATCAGCACGATCCGGGAATGCCCTCTTAAGACGTGAATAACGTGTCTCATTGTTGAGGAATGCCTGATACTGGCTGTAATCTCCCTCTTTGGAAGTAAGAGTAAACGGATTCTTGCCTTCTGCTTTAAGTGCAGGATTGAATGAGAACAGATTCCAGTAACCTGCTGCTACTGCTAACTTCATCTCATCCTGGCAGTGGTTCATTCCACCCTTAACTCCGTGAAGTTCACAAGGTGCATATCCGATAATAAGTGACGGTCCGTTGTAAGCTTCAGCTTCTTTAATAGCTTTTACAGCCTGTGCAGGGTTAGCGCCAAGCGCTATCTGTGCAACATATACATAACCGTAACTCATTGCTATTTCTGAAAGTGACTTCTTGCCAACTTCCTTACCTGCTGCTGCGAACTGGCAAACCTCACCGATATTTGAAGCCTTTGAAGCCTGACCACCTGTATTTGAATACATCTCTGTATCAAATACCATAACATTTACATTCTCGCCTGAAGCAAGTACATGGTCGAGTCCGCCAAATCCGATATCATATGCCCAACCGTCGCCACCGAAGATCCATACGGACTTCTTAGACAGATAATTCTTCTTCTCAAGAACTTCTGCTGCTTTGCTGCAGCCTGCTTTTGCATTCTTCTCAAGAACTGCAATAAGCTCTTCTGCTGCTGCATGATTGGTCATTGTATCATCCTTAGTTTCAAGGAACTTGTCAATGGCTGCTTTTGTAGCGTCATCAGCCTTATCAGAAGCTTTCATTGCTTCAAGTTTGGCAATCTGCTGATCACGTATTGTCTTCTGTCCAAGATACATACCGAAACCATGCTCAGCATTATCTTCAAACAGTGAGTTAGCCCATGCAGGACCCTTACCAGAATCTTTATTTACCGTATAAGGACATGTTGCTGCAGGACCGCCCCAGATTGATGAACATCCTGTAGCATTTGAAATGTACATATGCTCACCAAAGAGCTGTGTTACAAGTCTTGCATATGATGTCTCAGCACATCCTGCACAGCTTCCCGAGAACTCAAGAAGCGGCTGGTTGAACTGTGAACCTGCTACTGCAGGCATCTCATCAGCGCAAGGTTTCTTGCTTACGTTAGCAACAAGATAATCAAATACAGGCTGCTCTGCACTCTGAGTCTCCTGCGGAACCATCTTAATAGCCTGAACCTGATCAGGACATACAGTTACACATTCGCCGCATCCCATACAGTCAAGCGGTGATACACTCATTGTAAACTTATATCCTTTTGCCTTTGGATTCTTAGCGTCAGCAACTTTCATATTGTCAGGCGCTGCTTTAACTTCATCATCAGTAAGCAGATATGGGCGAATTGTTGCATGTGAACATACAAATGCACAATTGTTACACTGGATACATTTAGAAGCATCCCATTCAGGAACCATAACTGCAGTTCCCCTCTTCTCGTAAGCAGAAGCGCCAAGTTCAAACTGTCCGTCTGCAATATCAACGAACTTGGAAACAGGAAGGCTGTCTCCATCCATGAGTCCGATTGGATTCATAAGGTCTTCTACCATCTTAACTGTGCCAGGTCTGCCCTCAAGCTTAGCTGCCGGTGCATCCGGTGCCGGATTCTTCCAGGATTCAGGAATCTCTACTTTATGAACAGCGTCAACGCCGGCATCAATAGCATTCCAGTTCATCTGAACAACATCGTCACCCTTTTTGCCGTATGATTTCTTAGCTGCTGCCTTCATATATTCAACAGCTTCATCAATAGGCATTACATTTGCAAGTTTGAAGAATGCTGACTGAAGGATTGTGTTGGTACGCTTGCCCATACCGATTTCAATAGCTTTATCAATAGCATTGATTGTATAAAGCTGGATATTGTTATCAGCAATATATTTCTTAGCTGCTGCAGGCATATGCTTATCAAGTTCTTCATCGCTCCACTGGCAGTTAATCATGAAGATTCCGCCCGGCTTAACGTCCTGAACCATCTTGTAACCTTTGATTACATATGATGGGTTATGACATGCAACGAAGTCTGCCTGGTTAATATAGTATGGACTCTTAATAGGTTTATCGCCAAAACGAAGATGTGATATCGTAATACCGCCTGTCTTCTTTGAGTCATACTGGAAGTATGCCTGGATATATTTATCAGTGTGATCACCGATAATCTTGGTTGAGTTCTTGTTAGCTCCAACAGTTCCGTCGCCGCCAAGACCCCAGAATTTACATTCAACAGTACCCGGTGCTGAAGTGATAGGAGCTGGCTTAACCTCAGGAAGGCTTAAGTTAGTTACATCATCTTCAATACCAATTGTGAAACGAGGCTTAGGATTATCTTTATTAAGCTCTGTATATACAGCAAATATTGATGATGGAGGGGTATCCTTGGAGCCAAGTCCGTAACGTCCTCCCGTAAGTGTAATATCACATTTGCCTGCATCACGAAGAGTAGCTGCAACATCAAGATAGAGAGGCTCGCCAAGTGAACCCGGCTCTTTTGTTCTGTCAAGAACAGCTATCTTCTTAACTGTATCAGGAATTACCTTAATAAGTGCATCCGAAACCCATGGACGGTACAGACGAACCTTAACAAGTCCGACTTTCTCTCCTGCTGCTGTAAGATAGTCAATAACCTCTTCGGCAACATCACAGATTGAACCCATTGCAATAATTACACGGTCTGCATCTTTTGCTCCATAGTAATTAAATAAATCATAATCTGTTCCAAGCTTCTCGTTAATTTTCTTCATATACTTCTCAACAACTGCCGGAAGCGCATCATATACCGAGTTGCATGCTTCACGGTGCTGGAAGAATACATCGCCGTTCTCATGGGAACCGCGCATGGCAGGTTTCTCAGGATTAAGCGCATGGTCGCGGAATGCTTTAACCGCATCCATATTGCACATTTCCTTAAGATCCTCATAATCCCATTTTTCAATTTTCTGAATCTCATGTGAAGTACGGAAACCGTCAAAGAAATTCAGGAAAGGAACTTTTCCTTCTATAGCTGCAAGATGTGCGACAGGACTTAAATCCATAACCTCCTGCGGGTTAGTTTCACACATCATTGCGAAACCGGTCTGACGGCATGCATATACATCGCTGTGGTCGCCAAAGATATTAAGCGACTGTGTAGATACTGTACGTGCTGACACATCAAATACACAAGGAAGCTGCTCAGCAGCAATCTTATACATATTAGGGATCATAAGAAGAAGTCCCTGTGATGCTGTAAATGTTGTTGTAAGTGCACCTGCTGCAAGGGAACCGTGAACTGTTCCTGCTGCACCGGCCTCAGACTGCATTTCTACAACCTTGACCTGATTTCCAAAAATGTTCTCCAGCCCTGCTGCTGACCACTGATCAACAAAATCTGCCATTGGGCTTGATGGAGTAATAGGATAGATTCCGGCAACTTCCGTATAGGCATATGCTACATGTGCTGCCGCCTGGTTTCCATCCATAGACTGTTTTGCTCTGGACATTTTTATTAATCCTCCTTAAATATTTTGTTATTACACACAGATAACAGACTGCTTAAACCCTCACAGTCTGAATATCCGTCACCTGTGCTTAATTTTATCACTTTTAAATATAGTTGTAAAGCCGAAAAATCGCAATAATACGACGCATTTTTTTATTCTTGACAAATATCCCAAATTGTACTATTGTATTATTGTACTAAGTGAATAATACAATATTTTTTTGTGATAATCAACAGGTACATATTGCTAAATCAATTACATCAGAAAGAAAGGGGGTAACCGTCATATGTCATGGGAGCTTACATCTGACAGACCAATATATATCCAGCTTGTTGAACATATCAAATTCGATATTATATCCGGCAGATACAAACCCGGAGATAAAATCGAACCTGTTCGTGAACTTGCCATAAAAGCTTCCGTCAATCCCAATACAATGCAGAAAGCCATGGCTGTTCTGGAGCAGAGCGGACTTATATACTCCAACAGAACAAGCGGACGTTTTATAACTGATGATGAAGAATTGATAACTGCACTCAAAGCATCAATTGCAGAAGCATACTGCAGGGATTTTATTACAAAAATCAGACAGATAGGCTACAGCAATGATGAAATACGAGATAATTTAAATAATTATCTTATTTAATTTTTTAACAATATATTATGAAGGAGGAAATAATATGACGCCATTATTGGAATGTCGTACACTTACCAAAAAATATGGTAACACCCTTGCCTTGAACAATGTAAGTTTTACATTGGAAAGAGGCAGAATTGTCGGTCTTCTGGGACCAAATGCAAGTGGAAAAACCACACTAATCAAACTTATTAACGGACTGCTTACCCCTACAAGCGGCGAAGTGCTTATAAACGGTATGCGTCCGGGTATAGAAAGCAAATTGTCCGTGGCTTACCTTCCCGACACGATGTTTCTTAACGACTGGATGAATGTAAAGCAGCTTATAAATTATTACAGTGACTTTTACAGCAACTTTGATGTTGATAAAGCATATGACATGTTAAAAAGACTTAATATAGACGAGAAGATGCGTGTAAAAGCAATGTCAAAGGGCACTAAAGAAAAAGTCCAGCTTATTCTCACAATGAGCAGGAATGCCGACCTGTACTGCCTTGACGAACCTATCGGAGGAGTAGACCCTGCTTCCAGGGATTATATATTAAGCACTATCCTCAACAACTACAATGAAAACGGGTCAATACTTATCTCTACTCATCTTATATCAGATGTAGAGCAGATTCTTGATGATGTGCTTATGATACGTTTCGGGTGTCTGTACATCCATAAAACAGTTGATGAGATACGTGAAGAGAAACACATGTCAGTAGATGAATTATTCAGGGAGGTGTTCAGATGTTAGGCAAACTTTTCAAACACGAATTCCGTACAACAGGACGGTATATAGTTACGCTGCTTGTATTACTCATAGTAGTAACTCCGCTTACAGCGCTATATCTGAAATTCAGCACCAGCGATGTAATAGACAAATTTACCATTAATAATTTCAATATATTTAAGATATTCAGCGTATTATCCGTATTAGTATACGTGGCGGCTCTAATTTCCGCCGTTACCGCAACTACCATACTTTTAATATACAATATATACAAAAGCATGGTTACAAGCCAGGGATACCTGACACACACGCTCCCCGTCCCGACCTCCTATATCATCATATCAAAAGGCGTCGTGATGTTTGTATGGAAGGTATTATCAGTTATAGTGGCATTTATTTCCCTTATGATATTTACCTATATACTTGGTGTATGGCATTTTGATGATATTGCTGCATTTATAAAAGAGCTCATGAAACTTAACCTTTCTGATTATATGCCTTCTATGATACTTTTAGCTGCCACCCTGATATTCGGCACTATCCAGAAGATACTGATGTATTTTGCCTCATTCGCGGTAGGGCACCGCATGAACGGGCATCCGTTTTTGGGTTCTGTCATCGCTTATATCATCGGAAGCTTTATACTTTCTATCATATCGGCGATAGCTAATACCATTACAAATTTTGCATTTATTTACACAGGCTCATATGGATTAACGGATACCATTGACATTATGATGATTCCTGCTATCATAATATCAATAGTATCAGGCGTGGTATTCTACATCATATCCGTATATATGTTCAAAAACAAACTGAACATATAGTATTTCAAACGGCGGGATATACCGCAATATTTTTTATTGACAATACACTCTTCAAATGATATTATAATATGGCGTGAGCGGAAAGCTTACGCCATATTTGCAGGAATGGCGGAATTGGCAGACGCGCAGGCTTCAGGTGCCTGTGGTGGCAACATCGTGTGGGTTCAAGTCCCATTTCCTGCATATAAAAAGGACTGCTTTGGAGCAGTCCTTTTTATCTTATATACATTTATCACGATTCATCATATGATTACTGTATAACTTTCTCAGGCATGTAAGGAGTCAGCGTATTTTTGTCCCATATGAACAGCGTAGTCTTATATCCTGCCCCTTTATTCCAGCCTGCAATTATATTTACAGCTCCATATCCGTTTGCGGAAAGGCTTATATCTTTTTCTGAAACTCCTGCCAGTCCTCCTTCCGCATCATATGCCGCCCATATTACCGCAAGCTCCTTTGCCTGTCCGTCGTTTGTTATGTATACGCCAAGGTCGTCGTCCGTCATCGCAGATACTGCCGCAAATGTCTCCGCGCCGCCCGAAGATACATGGAATATTACTTCATTTGATTTAATTCCGTCAGGCGACATACAGTATACCTTAAGCGTCTTTCCTGCTGCCGCGGATGTAACTGCCAATTCACCGTCCACCGAAATCTGCAGTCCTGATTCCGAATTATCAGAAGCGTTCACAACATGCCACTGCGCATTGTTAATCTCTTCTCTTGTAAATGTATACTGTGCATAGAATTTAAGAGCAGTACCGACAGATACCGGTTTTGTAAGATCTGTTTCCGTATTTGCCGTTACTCTTCTATTTATATCTGACAGTTCAAAATCTACAGTTACCGGAGTACCTTTCTGCAGTTTTACTTCAATATATGGCATCCTGTCGCTGTCCGTGCTTATATTCTGCTTTACGCCGTTTATCGACGCGCTGCTCCAGTCCTGTCCGCATCTTACTTTTACCACATTATTATCCGCATCTGACGTCATTGTTACGCTTGCTTTCCAGTTATCCAGATCCCAGCTTACGTCGCACTGTGTATTACATCTTGCGCGAAGTCCCTTTATGCTTCCTTTATACATATCCGAAAGAAGCGCAGGCACTATTTCTACTACTCCCGTATTAGAATACAAAAGCATTTCATTTACAGCTCCCATTATTCCAAATGCAGAGTCTGTGCAGTATGTAGAACTGTGATTTGCATTATGGGAAGTCATCATGGTACTGTACTGATAATTATTCGTAAGCAGGTACTTGAGCACGTTTTCAAGTCCCGTTACATTCTTAAGCCTTGCCTCAACAAGCGCTTTATGAGTAGGTCCGTGCGACTCCGACGCTTCCTGTCCGCCATAAGCTGCTGAGCGCGCATCCATTGCTTTTATTACGCCGACCCTGAGCGTGTCGCTGCTTTGTGTTTCATATCCCGGCCATGCTACATATGCGTGGCTTACATGCCTGTGAGAATGTTTATCCCCAAGATTTGGCGACGCCCACTCTTTAAGTTCGCCGGTATCAGCATACATATAATCAGGTATCCTCTTTTCAAATTCTGCCCATGTACTAAAAAGCTGTGCTTTATCAGCCGGATTTACTTTTTCTGTTATCATTCTTGCCATAAACAGCGTATCCCTTGACGCCGCTATATCCATTGTCGTATTATAGGCAAGAGCCTCTCTTGAGTTGTCTCCGTATCCTGCCGGTGAGTTTTCAGGCGAATATCCCGGCGTGTATATATATTTACATCCGTCGTCTCCTGCCGCTATAGCCTCGCTCATTGTAGTTCCGTCGTCGGCATGTTCAACTCCGTTTCCGTCTGTATAGTATCTTTCATCAACATACTGAAGCCAGAAATTCATTGTCTTTTTGAGCATCGGATACAGTATATCTTTTTCAAGATCCATATATCCGCTCGACTTAATTCTCTCTACATCTGCATCTGTATAGTCAAGCACTTCTTTGTTACGGTCAATGTCTACGTCTTTTCCGACAGGAATCTGCTGGTTTCCATAACACTGCCAGTATTCAAATATAGGTATTATAAGCCAGTCTGTTATTCCGTTTACATATATATGCGGAAATCCTTCTATGAAATGGAAACTTCCTGCCTCTCCGGTACCGTCTACCCTTGGCGGTGCTTTAATCGCATCAGTCATTCCATATACGTTTTCTGCATCATCATCCCAGTCCTCAACCATTCTTACTATGAAGTTGATATAACCGTCTCCTGCGCCCCGCATATTTCCGGTATTCATTCCCGATATCTGAAGGTTCGTATTGGCATCAAGTGTAAAGTCGCCGCTCCAGTCAGGATTCCATGCTCCGTTCCATATGGCTCCAAGCCTTGTCGAGCCGTAACCGCTGGCGCATATGAGGCCAAATCTTCCGTTATTGTATATTCTTTCAAGAAATGCCTTGTTAATTACATCTTTGTTAGAATTCTGTTTTGCTATAAGTTCAGTATTGGTAAGCTCCCTGTCTGCCTTTTCTTCATCTGTGGCGCACAAATCTACACGTACATTGTTAAACATGCCTCCGTGTATCTGCACATGAGGCTCAAGAAGGATATTGTAGCTTTTAATACTTGAATCCAGTCCTGAAGTATGGGCATCTATAGATTCAAGCAGACTGTCATAGAGTTCATTCTTTACATCAGATACATTATTGCAGCCACTGTCAATACGGTCCACCTTTGTAACAAGCATCAGTGTCCTGGTGTTCGTTACCGTAAGCTTCGGATCATTTACATTATTAAGCGTTCCGCCGTTAAAGCTTGACGGTACCTTAATATCCCGTTTATCAGCCGCATAATCTACGTTTCCGTCAGTTATTATTCTCGTTGCCGTTGCCCAGCCGCCTCTTGCGAACTTTGTCTCCTGTACATTTTTGCTTCCTTTGCGGTTCTGTATAGGATATTTGGCAACCGTTCCAAATGCATATCCCCTTGCATCCTCCGTTACTACATAATCCGAGTCAGGTCTGGCATATGTAGTTCCCTGATTTCTCATCTCTACAAGATGGTCCATTGTAAGAGTTAAGTCAAGCTCTTTTCCTTCCGGCGCTTCAATGTACGTAACTATAAAATCATCCTGCCTTGACGCAAAAGATCTGCGGTTCCATTCATTACCTTCTGCATCCTTCCACTGTACGCCTACCTCGCCTGTCTCATAGTTCGTATATCTGTTATAATCCTGTGAATTCTCCGGAGTATAGCTGTTATTTATGATACGGTACTGCGCTGCCGGCTGGTATGGTCTCGGCCATGTGGTTCCCCAGCCTGTTCCGTACTGTTCTGAAGCATAACGGTTTACCTCGTTTATCCATGGGAAATTATCCCTTGTAATTGCGCCTTTTCTCTGTTCGTCAAGTATCCCGCTTATTACCGGCGTCTCGTATATGTCAGTGCCGTCAGTTACAATCTTTGTATTATTAAATATAAATACGTCTTCCTTAGGGTCGCAGCTTTCAATAAAGCCTATCTCTCCGTTTGCCGTTACCGAGCCGTCCCTCCAGTTATCATTTGTTGTGCTCTTTTCTATGCTCTTATATGTATTTTCATTAAAACCCAAAGCTCCGTTAAGCCCGTATTTCCATTCTGTGTCATATGCATCCATCTTATATTCTCCTGCTCCTTTCGGTGCGGCCGCATAAATGGTACCGCTGTTTACAGTCTGTACTGCAAATATAATGGCAAGAGATAATGCTGTTATCCTTTTTGCTTTTCTCATTCAGATACCACCTTTCTATTTACCGGCTTTTTTTACGGCCGAATATTTGCCGTATACCGTCTTTTTACCGTTTTTCTTATATGCCCTTACCTTTATATAGCAGGATTTTTTGTTTCCGAGCTTTATGCTGCATTTAACTTTTTTAGCTTTCTTAATATTTACTGCCTGCTTGTATTTGCCCTTTTTCTTATCAGATGTATAGACCTTGTACCCTTTTACTCCTTTTATTTTCTTCCAGGATACAACGGCAGTTTTTCCTTTCAGTGCAACCTTTATTTTAGGCGCCGCCATAAGTTTAACCTTCGCAGCATCGCTTTTCGGGGTTTCAAGCGACTGCCCATTTGTTGCAGTCACTTTATAATAATAAGTCTTCCCCGCTTTGCATTTCTTATCGGTATAAGAACACGCCGTCACATCGGATATTTTCTTATAACCTGAATTCTTTTTCGTTGAACGGTATACTGTATACTTTACTGCATTTATAACTGATTTCCAGGACACCTTAACTTTAGATGCGGCAGTCTGTACGGCTTTTACAGAGTGAGGTATATCTACATTTGGAAGACCTGTCAGCTTTTTAAGAGAAAATTTCTTTTCTATTTTCTGTCCGCCTGCTCCTAGTACAAGCGTATAATCGCCGCCCCATGAATTATTGATCTTAAAGCTTATCGTGGTAACCCCGTTTATCTTCTTTTGTCCGATATACACAATATGGCTCTTTGATGATTCCCAGTCCGTATATGCCCCATTCCATGACGGATCATAGCATACGATAGACATTTCCTTTCCGTTAAACGACGGCTCCGATACCACTACAGTGATAGTGCCGGCGCCGTTATCTGTTATCTGCACCGAAGATGCATCCGCTTTTACGTTTGCGCTTAATGCAAATACAAAGCACATACATAATGATAAAAATAAACATGATATCAGCCTTTTAGGCATAATATATTACCCCCTTACATTTTTCACATATATTTTAGTATAAATTAAACTTTCTATATTATCAACACATAATTTTTTCTATTTTTTTACATAACCATCCGCATAACTCCGAAAGCCCGTCACCTGTTTTCGACGATACTTTAAATACGCTGACATCAGGATTGACATCAACCGCATCATTTATCACGCGCCCTGTATCAAAGTCAAAATAATCAACCATGTCGTATTTATTTAAAACAAGCGCGTCGGTAGTCGCAAACATGAGCGGATATTTGCAGACCTTATCGTCTCCTTCCGGAACGCTTAGTATCGCTATTCTAAAATCCTCGCCTATATTAAATTCTGCAGGGCATACAAGATTTCCGATGTTTTCAACAAATATCACGTCAAGCTGCGGCAAATCAAAGTCCGGCAGTATATGTTGTATTGACATTGCCTCTATATGACATGCTCCGTCTGTATTAAGCTGAACCACCGGAATACCCATCTCTTTCATTTTTTCTGCGTCAATCTGACCTGCAATATCTCCCTCAATAACTCCGAATCTGTATTTATCACCAAGCTTATTTATTATAGATGTAATAAGGCTTGTCTTTCCTGCTCCCGGCGAACCCATAACATTAATCAGACATACCTTTTTTTCGGAAAGCTCCTTCTTAATATCGTTACTTACATCTTCATTCCATTCCATAATCTGGTGAACCACTTTAATCTTCATCATATACCTCCAAACTGTCTACATATAATTCGCGGCCTGAAATAAGCTTAACATTATTGCCGCCACACTCAGGGCATCTCAGCCTGAAACGCTCTATCTGCGACTCTTTCCCGCAATCTTTGCAACTTATTATTGCAGGAATTTTTTCAAAATGCAGTTTGGCGCCATAAGCGGGCGTATCCTCACTCAGAAGGTCATAATATTCCTGAATACAATCAGGAACCATCCCTGAAAATACGCCGAGCTTAATATTAATATCCGTAACCTTACGTTTCCCTGCTTTTTGGGCTTCTTTAACAGCTATGTCGAGAATTCCCTGAGTTACCGCCAATTCATGCATTTTAATCACCCATTATCAATAATTGCATCCGCATTTACTATTGTATCATCTTCCGGTATATATTACTATCAATTTTTTAATTAATGGCTCCGCTTATATACATCATGATAAAAAATACAAGAATTGAAAGAAAAATACTAAGAAAAATAACTGTAACTGAATATACAATATCTTTTAAACCGGCTATCATAATAACTACCCCTTTCAACATTTGTTTTAGTTATAGTTATATTCTAGCCGGTCATGTGTCCAATTATCCGTACAGCATACTGTCCGGATATATAAAATTATATTTCCGTCTCCTCATTCTTACCAACAGGAGCAACGCCTTCACTTATCATTTTCAGCATATGCGGAACAATCTTTGCGTCAAACTGTTTTCCGCTGCCTTCCTTAAGTTCCTTTTCAATAACTTCCCTTGGCAGAGCGCTTCTGTAGCACCTGTCGCTTGCCATTGCGTCATATGCATCCGCAACTCCTATAATCCTTGCAAACAAAGGTATATCTTCCCCTTTCTTCTGTTCGCAGTATCCTTTTCCGTCATAACGCTCGTGATGATATTTTACTCCGTCTGTAATACCTTCAATAGCAGTAAAATCCTTTAATATCTCACCGCCTATAACAGGATGTTTACGTATAATATCAAACTCTTCATCCGTTAATTTTCCCTCTTTATTAAGAATCTTGTCAGGAATACCTATCTTGCCAATATCATGCACAAGACCTACATAATATATTTTTTCCTGTTCAGCCTCCGAAAGACCAAGACGCCTTGCAAGTTCCCTGGAATACCATGCCACACGAATAGAATGTCCGATTGTATATTTATCTTTTGCATCAATCGTTTTTGCAAATGTCTGAAGCGACTGGACTGTTATTTTCTTGTATTCTTCCTGTCTCTTTTTGATACGTACCGTTCTGATATAAATATATATCACGCTTATTGTTATAAGAAACAGGAATATCAATACAAAGCACATAACCCAGAAAACAGGAAGCTCTGTAAGTTTCTTGTCTTTATCAATTTTTATTTCATATGAATACGAATCCTCCGGGTTATCTGCATTTGTAATATCCAGGCAGAACACGTAACTGCCTCCCGGAAGGTTAGTATAACTGATTGCGCCGTTTTTATTATTATCCGCGCGCATTTTATTCTTATCAAATCCCTCAAGATAATATGTCAGTATATAATTATCAGAATCTTCATAAGCTAACACTGCAAAATCTATCGTTATACGCTGTGTTCCGCTTGTAAGCTTAAGGCTCTCAGGATGTTCATATGCAATACCGTCAACATTTACATCATTAATAATTCCTTTCGGCAGACAGTGTTCCACTCCTTTAAACCTGAACTCACTTACTCCTGCCCTCGTTGCCATGTACAGGGTTCCCGTCTCATCCAGACAATTCCAGGTATTGGCATTTAACGAACCGGTAAGCCCATAGCTGAATCCAAAACTCTTTGTATCAGCTTTTTCACCTGCAAGAAGCTGTTTTTTATCAATACTCAGAATTCCGTTATTCTGTAAAACCCATAACCTGCCGTCTCTTTCGTACATATCAAATATGCTTCCGGCATCCTTATTAAAATTTCCAAGTTTTTTGAATTCGGTTTTATCCCAGTAATAAAGGCTGCTTCCGGCGCTTACAAAGTATCCTCCGCTTTCTGCATCCTCTAACATTCTCAGGACTACGCCTTCACCAAGTCCCTCGGAAAAACCATAGTTCTTTACATTTCCGTTTTCAATGGAGTAAATGCCGCCGCCATCGCTTCCAACATATATAACTCCTGCCTTATCCTGCAAAATGCACAGCACGGAAGAATTATCCATACCACAGGAATCATCATAACTTACCGAAACTCCCGTTTCATCAATTATATTTAATCCTCCCTGCGTGCCTGCGGCAATACTTCCGTCTGCAAGTTCATACAATGTCCTTACCGACGTATTTATAAGTCCGTTTTCATCATTATATATACTTATCTTATCGTTGCTCTCGTCATAGCATACTACTCCATACTGTGAATAAGTAGCTGCCCAGGCCCTTCCTTTTGAATCACATATAACCTGACGCACACGCACTCCGTCAAGCATATCAGTAAAAGAATTATTCAAAGGATTCCAGCTGCCGTCAAACATAAGCAGCTCCTGGTCAGTTGCTATATAATATCTGTTATTTCCCTTTGCTACCGAATTAACGGTAAGGTCTTCTATTCCTGCTTTTTCATTAGGAGACGTATAGCAGCCTCTGGAATATTTAATTACTCCATAACTTGATGATGCAAGCCATATATTTCCCTCATAATCCTTATCCATTGAATTCACTGAAGAAGCGTTGTCTTTCTCCCTGAATTCATGGATATCCCCTTCAGGCGAAATCCATGCCGCTCCCTTTAATCCTGCCACCAGTATATCATTATCCTGGGTGATTCTGATTGAATTATGGGTGCTTGTTTCCTCCAACGTATAATACGACACCTGAAATGCGGATGCCTCCAGCGCTTCTGATGAAAAAGTTACTTTTGCAACCATTTTATCATCGCTGCCCAGATAAATATTACCGGACTTATCAGAAGCTACACAGTATATTTCATTACTCTCAAACACTTCATCCGAAGATACTGTTTTTATAACACTGCCATCTTTTAATACTGCGCACTTTCCGTCATTCATGGCTCCCCATATTCTGTTGTAGCTGTCTGTGGCAACACCATATACTGTCTGCCCCGCAACTTCTTCATCCATACATATATCAAGCTTTCCATCATCATTAACAGCCGCTATTCCTGATGATGATGCCGCATATATAGTACCGTTCTTATCTTCAGTAAATCCTCTTATACAAAGGAATGAATTGTCTTCAGGATTAGGAATATCCAAAAACGCATCATTCTCATATACGAAAATACCGGCATCATTAGTGCCAATCCATAAACGCCCTTTGGAATCTTCATATAATGCCCTTATAGAAGATGAAACTATTGCGCCTTCTTTACTGAAATTTCTGAAATTGGTCCCATCATAACGAATCAGTCCGCCGTAGCTGCCTGTCCATACATATCCTTCCGAAGTCTGAAGCACTGTATTTGCCTCACCGGTAGGAAGACCGTTTCTTTCATTATATACTGTTTTGACATAAGAAATGTTATTCTCATCGGCATATACCGTATCTTCCGTATGCGGTATACATATTCCGAATACCAGAATTATTAACGTCAAATACAGCCATGGCAGTTTATTTTTCATAAAATCTCCTTATAGCAAAACCTTTTACCTTTACCGGAGTTATTCTACCATAGATTTTTTTCTAATACAATTGCATTATTCTTAATTTCATATATCGGCTTACAAAAGTTTTTATTAATAATTCTGGCTGCTAATCTCAAAGAATGACTGTGGGTGATTACATACAGGACATACTTCAGGAGCTTTTGTTCCTACAACTATATGACCACAGTTGCGGCACTCCCATATTTTTACCTCACTCTTTTCAAATACCTGCGCAGTCTCAATATTTGAAAGAAGCGCACGGTATCTTTCCTCATGATGCTTCTCTATTTCAGCAACCATACGGAATTTTTTTGCAAGCTCGGTAAATCCCTCTTCTTCCGCTGTCTTTGCAAAGCCCTCATACATATCAGTCCACTCATAATTTTCGCCTTCTGCTGCAGCTTTAAGGTTCTCGGAAGTATTTCCTATACCTTCAAGTTCCTTAAACCACATCTTCGCATGTTCCTTTTCGTTATCAGCAGTTTTAAGAAACAGCGCTGACATCTGCTCATAACCTTCCTTTTTTGCAACAGATGCAAAATAAGTATACTTATTCCTTGCCTGTGATTCTCCTGCAAATGCTGCCTCAAGATTTTTCTGTGTCTGTGTTCCGTCATATTTACTCATAATAATCTGCCTCCTATATTTTTATATTATTTATTGCCTGCATTCTCCTGCATGGCATATATCCGTATATTTTGCTATCTGCTCATCAACCGTAACAAGGTCGTTTATTCCAAGCTCATGCACGTCATGATGGCCAGTAATCCTTGCAAACATCTTAAGTTCATCGCGTGAAACATTTAAGAAGTTGGCAACTCTTTCTGCTGCGGCATCCACTTTAAGACGCTTCCTCAGTTCTTTATCCTGTGTAGCGATTCCTACGGGGCAGTTGCCGCTTCCGCATATGCGGTACTGCTGGCATGCCGCCGCAACAAGCGCCGCGCTTGCAATTGCAACCGCATCAGCTCCCATGGCAAGCGCTTTCGCAAAATCAGCCGATACACGAAGCCCTCCGGTAATCACAAGCGATATGTCGGATTTTACCGAATCCAGATATTTTCTCGCCCTGCTTAACGCATATACAGTAGGCACCGTCGTTGCTTCGCGCAGTAAAAGCGGGCTTGAACCCGTTGCGCCGCCGCGTCCGTCGATAGTTATAAAATCAGGTTCTGCATATACGCAGTATTCAAGATCCCTTTCTATTCTGCCTGCAGCAATCTTAATTCCTATAGGTCTTCCGTCAGAACGGTTTCTTAACATCGTAACCATTTCCTTAAGGTCCTCTTTTGAATTGAGTTCTGCAAACTTACTTGGGCTCTGTATATCTTCGCCCTCTTTTTTCCCGCGTATGCGGGCTATCTCAGGCGTAACCTTTTCTCCGGGAAGATGTCCGCCCATTCCCGGTTTCGTGCCCTGTCCTATTTTAATCTCTATTGCATCCGCGTTTCTTAAGTTCTCATCAGTCACACTGTATTTATTCGGAATATATTCAAATATATATTTATATGCAGCAGCCCTTTCTTCAGGAAGTATCCCTCCTTCACCGCTGCACATTGCAGTTTTCGCCATTGCCGAACCTTTTGCGAGAGCAACTTTAATCTCTTTTGAAAGCGCTCCGAAAGACATATGTGAAATATATACAGGGCTTTCAAGTATCATAGGTCTTTTGGAATTCTTCCCTATAACAGTGGCCGTACACACAGGGTCATCATCATTAAGCGGCGGCGGATTAAGCTGCGCGCCTAAAAACAGGATATTATCCCAGCCCGGCACCGGCATCTTCGTGCTCATTGCATCTCCGACAGATTTACCGCTTACCGCCATTTCATGAATCTCTTCCATGTAACGGCATGACGCATCATGCCTTACATATCTCTCATCATAAGCTAAATCTCCCGTAACAGGCTTCGCCTCAGGTTTGCTTTTTTCTTCCGATACAGTTTCAAACTTTGAAGGCGGCTGTTTACATACAGGACATTCCTTAAGTTCAGTAAATGGCCTGCCTTCTTTTTCTTCATCGTAAACGTATCCGCAGACACTGCATCTGTAAACTGCCATACATTTCCCCCTCCTTACAGTTTATTGTCTTCCATAAATTTTTCATACCTGGAAATCAAATCATCTATTCCTCTCTTATCAGTAAGGAAATATGTCATTCCGTTCTTATCCACGCTATAGAAATTCTCATTTCCGTATGGTATATATTTTACAACCACATCATCCGATGCAGTCGGATGATACGTTATCGTAAGCACCGCATCTTCATTGGTCATAAGGGATTTATCAGCCTCACCTGAAAGTACAAGCAGATACGCGGCAGAATAAAGTGTAAGTATTTCGGTTTCATCCACTTTCTGTCCATTTACATAATATACATTTACCATGCCGTCATCATCTGTTTTACCTTCTTTGTCATCCCCTTCTTCTGCTTTTTCTTCTCTTCTTTCAACAGAATATTTTTTACCTTTATACTCTATGTCATATCCCGACAACTGGTCTACAAGCTCAGAATATATACATGGGTCTGCCATCGAGAAAGGAGTAAAATCAAACAATCCGTCAACGGTTTCAGCAGATATTGTATATACTTTGCCGCTTCCGTCAGGACTTACATAATAACTCTCTTCATCACCATCCGTATACTTGTCGCCAACATACAGGATATATGTGTAATATTCCCTTAATTCTTCCGGAACCGGAGTTGCCTGCGCTTCATCTGTTTCAGTATCCGTACCATCTGAAGAATCCTCATCTTCGGAATTTTCATCTGAATCCTCTGTGCCGGTTACAGTATAATAATCCAGCCTGATAGTTCCATAAGGTTTATCAAGTCCGTATTTGCTAAGGTCTTCACAATTGTAATCCACACACTTTTCATAACTTATGGCAGAATACTTTTCAAGCTGTGCATTAAGTGTATCAGTATCTGCAAATATATCTTTATACGGCTTTGTGATTTCCCATTTATAATATCCGTTATCAGCCTGTTCTCCAATATATTTAGCCGCAAAATCAAGTCCGTTTTTATCTGTTACGCTTACTGATGTTATATATTCGGAATTAATATTTACCTCGTCTTCTATCTGTGTCATTGAAATAATATCAACATCAAACGGGTCATAATAATTATCCGATACCGAATATACCTTTGTATCCGAATCAAGAAGCGCATAATGTGCCGATACATCAGTACTAAGCGCTATTCCAAGCCTTACAGTATACTGTGTATCATCTGACAATGTAACCGTATAGCTCATCTGCGGCGCATCAAGCCCATATTCGGCAAGATTGTTTCCATCCTCTGATATGACCTTAATGGCGTCTACGTCTGCTATGGCGTCAAGCATACCCTGGACACTTTCGGAATTCATTGGCACATCTGTTCCTTCCTGGACCCATTCATTATCTTTCAGTACTATGTCAAAGCTTCCCGAACTATTCATAACAGAGATTTTTACAACCTTATCCTTATCAATATCATATATATCAATTGTCTCGCTCTCTGCCTCTTCCTCAGCTGTTTTTTCCTCACTTTTCTTATCTTTGTAATTCTTTGCAAGCATATAACCCAAAGCAAGCAAAACAACTGCCGCAAACATTATGATAATGGATATAACCTGTTTTTTCTTC
Organism: uncultured Lachnospiraceae bacterium; assembly: GCA_947594855.1. Lineage (GTDB taxonomy): Bacteria > Bacillota > Clostridia > Lachnospirales > Lachnospiraceae > V9D3004. The sequence goes on along the minus strand of CANQEL010000008.1, from coordinate 79,876 downwards.
ATTAATGTTTCCTCCTGCGATACCATACAACAAATCCTGCAGCGATAATTGCAAGCGGAACAACTGCAATCGTAATAATTGCCCATACCTGCGCTGACTTAAGCGGAACTTCAAGATATACCGTATCAAGACTTCTCTGTGGTACTGCTATTGAATTGGTATCTTCTCCTCTCATCCAGTCCAGGGAATCTAAAAGGAGATCGGAATTCCTGCATGAATAATATCCAATCCAGTCATCAGCAAACATATACGGGCTCGCAAATATTGCTACCTTTGAAGTCTTGTCTTTATAAGTATCTACAGCCTGTATTACTGTACTGAAAGGTCCTGAAATATCATTTTCGGTCTTTGCAAGTGATTCTTCTTCCGATTTCTCATTCGGATTAGTTTTGGCATATGATTCCTCTGTAGTAACTACAATATTAGATACGGTAATGGTACTTCTCATATCTGCTTTATCCTGCAGTTTCAATCCCTGGGCAATTGGCACTATAACATAATCCTGGGATGAAAACTCAGAAGATATATCATCAGTTACTGACTCAAAAGGACTTACAAGGTAAGTAGGATAATTCTGAAGATAATTGCCTTCCGTCTCAAGTACAACGCTGCCTGTAGCTTCAACACCGTAATATTTCAAAAGACTGTTATAATTTGGCATGCTGCTTGCAGAATAACCTGCCGTCAGAACTGCAGCTCCGCCATTTTCAAGATATGTCTTATACATATTAAGCTCTGTCTCTGAAATATCGCTTGCAGGACTGTTAATAAACAGTATGTTGCAATCTTCGGGAACTTCAGTGGCAGATAATACATCCAGTGTCTCTATCTGAATATTAGACTTTTCTATCAGGTCCTTCATGCCGCTTCCAAGCTCTGTCTCCTGATGCGCCGATACTACATACATCTTTGTATGACTTTCCTCTGTTACAAACTGAATTGCAGATGTAATCTGTCCTTCTGCATCAAGAGTATATGAATAATTCTGTGAATATGTCGTATAATCCATTGAGTAATCAGTGATATACATATCGTCAAATGGTATAAAACGGCTGCTGCCTGTATCATTATTTACAACTATAACATCATTTCCCGTTTCTGTGAGTTCTGCATCCGTATATTGCGCTGCAAACTGCGGATAAAGCTCCGGGTCTTTCCACTGTACTTCTATATTAGGATATCTTCCGTATTCATTAATAACATTTTGTAAAACCTCGTACTCCGAACCTTCTTTTACAATATAATATATGGTTATATCAGCATCCAGCTCCTTAAGATAAGAAGCGGTATCATCAGTCAGTGTATATATATTATCATCAGTAAGGTCAACCTTTATATCAAGCTGACTGACAAAAAGATTAATTAAAATAACTATAGCAACTACAAATACAAGAATAATTGAACTATACATTCCTGTTTTAAAATTTCTGCCTGAGAAGGAACTGCCCTTCTTGCGGACTGCCTTATTTTCTGTACTCAATTCTTATATCTCCTTTCAAATTATTTGATTAGCTCCATCTCTTCTTCTTAATACGCATTACCGTAAAGAAAATAAAGACGAATATAACACTCAGATAATATACCATAGCTGACACGTCCATAATTCCCAGTGAAAATGAACGATATCTGTCAACGACTGAAAACCAGCTCAGTATATTCACCATAAGTCCGTCATAAAATGAAGGGCGAACAAAATACATAATTGCAACAAATGCTTCTCCAACAATACATATTGCTGCCGTAACAACCAGATTATGCATCATTATATATGCAATACAGGAAATAATGACAACTATGACTGCCAGACATACAACCTGTGATAAATGGCCTGTTGGAAGAAGTCCCGCAATATTAGTCATAAGATAAGTAAATATCATTACTATAAAAGATATTACCCCGGCTATAACCTGACTTTCAGTAAGTGATGATATAAAAAGCCCTATTGCAAGATAGGCTGCTCCCATTAAAAAGAATCCTAAAATACTGCTGTAGGACTGTGCAATCTGTGCATCACCGTACATATTCATAATAATCGGATAGGTACATATAACAGCCATTCCAATACCGTATAATGTAATAAGCGCCAGATACTTGCCAAGAATAATCTTAACTATTGATACCGGAGCCGTAAAAAGCAGCTGGTCCGTTTTCTGTTTGTTTTCTTCTGCCAGTGTCCTCATTGTAATTATAGGCATAATCAATACAATTACAAAAGTAATGGCGTTAAGCGTTGTAGACATCTCCGCATACATATTAAGCATGTTTACTACAAAAAAGTATATGCTTATTATAATAAGCATGATAGCTAAAAACACACAGCCTATCATTGAAGTAAAATATGATTTTAATTCCTTTTTATATATTGCTCCCATTATTCTTCAGCCTCCTTTGTCTCATAATCCTGCTCAGGAATATCCTCATTCTCCATATCACTTATTTTTACATTATCATGCGTAAGGGCAAGGAATATTTCCTCAAGTGTCGTCTGGTGAAGCCTCATTTCAATAATAGGACAGTTTGCTTTCGACATCGCATAGAATAACTCTTCTCTGATATCAGTATTTTCTTCCATCTTAATACTTATATCAATACATCCTTCAGTGCCGGATTTGTTATACTTTACTTCCCTTATTCCTTCCATTGAATCAATAATATATTTAACCGTAGTCTCGTAACCTTTAACGGTAAGAAGAAGTTCCCTTGATTCCTCAAGCATCTTTGCAATATTGGCAGGGGTGTCATATGCTATAAGTTTTCCTTTATTAATAATAATAATCTTATCGCATACGGCGCTTACTTCCTGCATTATATGCGAGCTCAAAAGAATTGTATGCTTCTTGCTGAGACTCTTTATAAGCTCCCTTATCTCTATAATCTGGTTTGGGTCAAGGCCTACAGTAGGCTCATCCAGAATAAGGATTTCAGGATAACCGACAATGGCAGATGCAAGTCCTACTCTCTGCTTATAACCTTTTGAAAGGTATTTAATAAGCCTTTCGGACACATCGTTTATCTTTGTCAGATTCATAATATCTTCTATCATCTGCTGTCTTTCTTTTTTATTTACTTTCTTCAGTTCGGCAACAAACATCAGATATTCGCGCACTTTCATATCCGGATATATAGGCGGCTGCTCAGGCAGATATCCTATACTCTTCTTTGCCTTTTCAGGCTCTTCAAAAATATCATAACCGTTTACTATTGCCTGGCCGGAGGTAGATGAAATATAACCTGTAATTATATTCATTGTAGTTGATTTACCTGCGCCGTTTGGTCCAAGGAAACCAACAATCTCTCCTGCATTTACGGTAAAGGAAATATCATTAACCGCTATATTGCCATAGTAATCCTTTACCAGATTTCTTACTTCAATCAAACTAATTCTCCTCCTAACTAAGATTACATATTTTAAGCTAGATGTATTTTATAACAATATTGTCAAAATTGTGTGAACACATTGACTTAAAATAACAAAACGTGTAGAATGTGTCTGTGACAAAATACCATTTATTGAAAGAAGGATAACCATTATGGGTATGCACTATTCAAAAAAAGTAATATCTCCTGAAGAACTAAAGGATAAATACCCTTTAACCCCAAAACATATGGAACTCAAAAAAGCACGTGATGAAGAAATAAAAAATGTACTCTGCAGCAAATCCGACAAATTTCTTGCAATCATCGGACCATGTTCCGCAGATAACGAAGATTCCGTATGCGAATATATAAGCAGGCTTGCAAAAATTCAGGAAGAAATAAAAGATAAGATACTTATAATACCAAGAATATATACTAATAAGCCAAGAACAACCGGCGAAGGATATAAAGGCATGGTTCATCAGCCTGATCCTGAGAAAAAACCAGATATCGGCGAGGGAATAATTGCCATGAGGAAGATGCATCTCCGCGCAATCTCTGAATCACATCTTTTCTCTGCTGATGAAATGCTCTATCCTGAAAACTGGCCGTATGTAAGCGATATACTTTCATATGTCGCTGTAGGCGCGCGTTCAGTTGAAGACCAGCAGCACCGTATAGTAATAAGCGGATTTGATATTCCCTGCGGAATGAAGAACCCTACAAGCGGCGATTTCTCAGTTATGCTTAATTCCTGCAAAGCAGGACAGGCATCCCATACGTTTCTTTACAGGGGATATGAAGTAAAGACTGACGGCAATCCGCTTGCTCATACAATACTTAGGGGCGCCGTAAACAAACACGGACAGAGTATACCAAACTACCATTATGAAGATATAATGCGTCTGGCAAAACTGTATGAAGAATACGAGCTCCTTAATCCGGCAGTTATTATAGATACAAATCATTCTAATTCCAATAAGGTATATTCAGAACAGCCGCGTATCGTAGAAGACGTACTCCATAACAGACGTATCTCCCCTGATATAAAGAAACTGCTTAAAGGCGTAATGGTAGAAAGTTATCTTGTGGAGGGAAGACACAATATCGGACAGCATATATACGGTCAGTCCATTACCGACCCGTGTATAGGCTGGGATACTACGGAAGCCCTGCTTAAAAACATGGCCGATAAACTCTAATCTTTAATATTTACGAAAACACGTATGACAAACATACTGGATTGATATAAGCCTCAAGGAAACAGCCTGCAAACATAAGAAGAGTCATAAACAATATTACAGACTTCTTTTTCTTTTGCAGGTTTTCTGTTATGTATACAATACAGAATCCATATACAAACGCATATATTATAATCTGTGGAAAATACCACATTGGAACATACCTGCAGGCATTTACCCCGTATGCCATAACCATAAAACATGAAAAAAATCCCATACAGAAACCATTTTTAACACACAGCCATATTATATACGGTATCCTTGCCACAGTAAGCGAAAGAAGCCACATCAGGATAAAAGGACCCATTCTTTTAATTATAACTTTTACTAAAAGGACAATCTTCTCCGCGTTTCCGATATACAGAAATCTGTTTATTACATAGTCTGTAAAATTATCCACGACTGTCTTTAAGGCATCAAAATAGGAGCTTTTAAACAAGCTCCCCGCAAGTACTCCGAAGAAAGCGCATACAACAAACAGCAAAGAATATTTTTTCCAAAGAACCAAATAACTCATCCCCTTTTTTTAAGGATATGCAGTTATTCTGATTGTAGAACCTTCTTAAATGCAAATATTCCGGCAATAGTTTTACCGTCTGTTATATATCCCTTCATTATCATTTCAATAAGTTCATCGATATCATATTTTTCAACATCTATAATTTCATCATCATCCAGATTTCTTTCTGCCTTATATAAATCTTTTGCGTAATATATGTATACACACTCAGATGTATATGCAGGCGCAGAATGTACATCAATAAGATGCGCTACCTCATTTGCTTTATAACCGGTTTCTTCGGTAAGTTCACGCACTGCTGCCGTATATGCGTCTTCCCCTTTATTTATCCCGCCGGCCGGAATCTCAAGCAGGGCTTTATCCGCGCCAATCCTATACTGCCGCACCATTATAATCTTATTGTCATTATCATATGGTACAATAGCCGCCGCGCCATTATGCTGTATATAATCCCAGTTTACTATATTATTATTTGCAAGCTTCATTTTATCTTCATAAAAATCCACTATATGACCCTTGTATACAAGCTTATGTCCAAGCTTCCTATATCTGCCGCTCAACTTCCTCTCTCCCGTTCATATTTATAAATTCAAGTACTGCTTCTTTTAAAAATGCATATACCCTGTAAGCCGAACTGATATCAAGTCTTTCATATACAGTGTGTATATCAGATATATCAGGTCCCATTGACACAATATCAATATCCGGAAGCTTTGCCGTAAAAATGCCGCCTTCAAGTCCTGCATGTATCGCACACACTTCAGGTTTTTTACCGTAAGATTTTTCATATACCCTGCACAGCATATCACGAAACGGGGATTCTTTCTTAATATCCCATCCGGGATACGCTTCCCCGGTACTGTACCGCGCGCCAATTATATCTGCAATTACTGAAAGCCTGCTGCTAATATAATGTATATAACTCTCTTTCTGGCTTCTCATTGACACGGATACCTGAAATTCATTATCCGCAAGCCTGCATATTCCAAGATTGGAAGAGCTCTCAACCATACCGCATATATCACTGCTCATTACGTGTACTCCATCGGCAAGCAGCATAAGAAGCGACTTTATTTTATTAAACGAATCTTTGCATAAAACTTTATATGCGCATACGCCATTTGACTCATCACATTGTATGTTAAATGTAATATCCGGCTCTGACGATAAAAGTTCATGTTTTAGAGATTCTGTCTTTCTATACAGCATTTCAGATATTACTTCAGCCTCTTCCTCCTGAACCACAATACTCATATACGCTTCATTTGGTATTACATTATCCTTATTGCCGCCATGTATATCAATAAGTCGTATATTTTCTCCGCCTATATCATATAAAAGCCTTCCTAAAAGAAGAACCGCATTGGTTCTGTTTTTATCTATTTCAGTTCCGGAATGTCCCCCAAGAAGATTTTTCACACATATGTCTATACGTATACCGTCAACATTTTCTACCGATACAGGAAGATTAATCTTACCCGTCATGCCTCCTGCACACGCGCATATAAATATTCCTTCTTCTTCTGAATCCAGATTTATCATATGCCTTCCCTTAAGGCGCGAAGCATCAAAAGCAGACGCACCCGACATTCCTGTTTCCTCATCTGTTGTAAATACCATTTCATACGGCGGATGTACCGGCATATCGTCATCAAGCAGCGCAAGCATATATGCAAGCGCAATACCGTCGTCCGCACCAAGCGTCGTACCGTCGGCAGTCAGATATCCATCTTTTTCAATAATCTGTATACCATCATTCAAAAAATCGTGTGCACTTTCATTTACTTTTTCACATACCATATCCATATGGCCCTGAAATATAAGCGGCGGACAGCTTTCACACCCTTTGGCTTCCTTATATATTACCACATTCAGCGCATCATCCTGAATATATCTGAGATTGCGTTTCCTCGCAAATTCCACTAAAAAATTACTGATTTTCTCATTATAACCCGAACCCCTGGGAACACTGCTTATCTGTCTGAAATAATCAAGCACCATATTAAAGTCTCCTTAAAATATAAGTTTCTGACTGCCTGTCAGTTTTTAAAACTATGTATAGGCGCCGGTATCCTTCCTTTCCTGTTAATAAAATCATCACACGCAAACTTATTTACAGGCATAACCGGTGCATATCCCAAAAGTCCTCCAAATTCCACAACGTCGCCTACATTTTTTCCTATTACAGGTATAATGCGCACGGCGGTTGTTTTTTGGTTAACCATTCCTATTGCCATTTCATCCGCAATAATTCCCGAAATTGTAGCCTCTTTAATATCTCCGGGAACCGCAATCATATCAAGCCCTACAGAACAGACGCACGTCATCGCTTCAAGCTTTTCAAGTGTAAGCGCACCGTCGTTAACAGCGCGTATCATTCCTCTGTCCTCACTTACCGGAATAAATGCGCCGCTTAATCCTCCGACATATGACGACGCCATTACGCCGCCTTTTTTCACCTGGTCATTAAGAAGCGCAAGCGCCGCCGTCGTTCCCGGCGCTCCTGCCCTTTCAATTCCCATTTCTTCAAATATATCTGCTATACTGTCTCCTACCGCCGGTGTAGGCGCAAGTGATAAATCAATAATTCCAAAAGGTATATTAAGCCTTTCCGATGCTTCCTTGGCTACAAGCTGTCCTACTCTAGTTATCTTAAAGGCAGTCTTTTTAATTGTCTCACACAGTACTTCAAAATCTTCTCCATGTATGCTCTCAAGAGCCTTCTTTACTACACCCGGTCCGCTTACGCCCACATTTATAACCGCATCACACTCTGTCACTCCATGAAAGGCTCCTGCCATAAACGGATTATCATCAGGCGCATTACAGAATACAACAAGCTTTGCGCATCCGATTGAATCCCTGTCTTTTGTTTCCTCTGCAGTCTGTTTAATCACATCTCCCATAAGCCTTATTGCATCCATATCAAGACCCGTTTTGGTAGAACCGAGATTAACAGAGCTGCACACCATTTCAGTAGCGCTAAGGGCTTTTGGTATTGACCTTATAAGATTTTCGTCTGCTTTCGTCATGCCTTTTGACACAAGCGCCGAATATCCTCCTATAAAATTTACTCCTGTACTTTCTGCCGCCTTATCAAGCGTATGTGCAATAGTAACAAAATCCTCAGGGGATTTACATGCCGAAGCTCCAACTATAGCTATAGGGGTTACGGAAATTCTTTTATTTACAATGGGAATACCATATTCCCTTTCAATCTGCCTGCCTGTTTCAACAAGCTTTGCAGCTTTTGTCGTTATCTTGTTATATATTTTCCTGTTAAGCTCTTCAAGGTTATTATCTGCACAGTCCAAGAGGCTTATTCCAAGCGTTATGGTTCTTACATCCAGATTTTCTTTCTCAATCATCTGGTTAGTTTCTATAACCTCATTAATATTTACCATTTTTACTATCTCCTATAATCTATGCATTTTATCAAATATATCTTCCCTCTGCATCTTAATAACGCATCCTATATGTTCTCCCATAACATCAAAATCGTCTGCAATATCTGAAAACTGCTTACTGCTCTTATCAATATCAGCAATCATCATCATATTAAAATATCCGCCGGTAATAGTCTGCGATATATCCAATATATTAACTTTGTTTTCCGCAAGATATGTACATACCTTTGCAATAATACCTACGCTGTCTTTTCCTACAACTGTAATAATTGCTTTCTTCATATTATCTTCCTTTCATACTTCCATAATTATAAAGTTACGGCACACGATATACTGCTCCGCTCAGCCGTCTGTATATTAAACTTTGAAATATCCCCATATTCTTTCATCAATTCACATTTTACCGTCTGATATGCCAGAAGCGGATAATTATTTTCTTTACTCAGATGCGCCAGAAACACATGTTTTACATTCCGCCCAAGAAGCTGCAGTATCATTCTCGCGCACATATCGTTTGACAGGTGTCCGTATTCCCCAAGAATCCTCTTTTTTAACATAAACGGATACTTTCCCGCCTGAAGCATAGCCACATCATAATTAGCCTCAACAAAAAGCAGGCTGCACATATCAAGCTGTGATAATATGTAATCATCATACATTCCCAAATCCGTTGCCATACCTATACTGAACTCGCCGCTGTTAATCCTGTAACATACCGGATCAAGCGCATCATGAGATGTTGAAAACGGAGTTATATTCATACTTCCACATTCAAATGCACAGTCCGGTTTAATCGGCACAAATAATGAAGTATCTATACGGCCTTTCGTATCCAGCCTTTCAATTTCATTAAGCGTCGCCTGAGTGGCATATACAGGCACATTATATTTACTTTCAAATACATAAAGCCCTGCAATATGGTCGGAGTGTTCATGCGTAATCAGTATGCCGTCAAGTTCCTCAGGAGATATCCCGTTACTTTCAAGGCCGGCAGTAATACGTTTAGCGCTTATTCCTGCATCAATAAGAATATTAGTCTCACCGTTACCCGCATATTCACAATTACCACTGCTGCCACTGGCAAAACTTGCAAATTTCATCTGTATTTCTCCTTTTGTAAATCCAATGGAAGTATATCACAACATACGCTAATCCTCTATACATTTTTCCAATTGTTTAGAAAGATTTTCGATATCACCATTATTGTATATTACCCTAGAACACCGCTTAATAAAAAAATCATCAGACTTCTGCCTGCATATAAATGCTTCTGCCTTATCATATGTATATCCCCTGTCAGAGGCAAGCCGCTCTATCCTTACTCCGGTATCTGCAGTAACAAGCCATACCTCATCACACAGCTTATCACAATCTGTCTCAAATAATATTGCAGACTCTACTGCAACAATATTTTTGCCTTCTTCTTTATAATCTTCTATTTTCGCTTTTATAAGGTTAATTACAAACGGATGCACAATACTGTTCTGTATCTTAAGCTTTTCTTCTGAAGCAAGAAGAATCTCTGAAAGCCTGTTTTTGTCAATATTTCTGTTATTATCAAGAATATCTTCCCCAAATTCCTCTATCATACGGAAATATGTAGCAGTGTCTTTCTCCATCGAAAGATGTCCCAGCCTGTCTGCAACTATAATCCCCGCGCCATATTTTCTATGCAGCATATCCATTACCGTGCTTTTGCCGCTTCCAATACCGCCGGTAATGCCTATCACTTTCGTTTTACTTTGCTTCATACCAGTTGGTACCTTCCTTTACTTCCACTTCCATTTTTACTGACATATTAACCGCATTTACCATTTCTTCTTTCAGAATGGCAGCAGCCCGCACAGCTTCTTCATATGGCGCCTCCAAAAGAAGTTCATCATGCACCTGAAGTATAAGGCGTGTCCTTAATTTCTCCTCATACAGCCTTTTTTCAACGCGTACCATGGCTATTTTAATAATATCGGCGGCAGTACCCTGTATAGGCGCATTCATTGCTACTCTTTCGCCAAACGACCTCTGCATGAAATTACTTGAAGAAAGTTCCGGCACCGGCCTTTTCCTGTTAAATTCCGTAACGCTGTAACCAAGCTTCTTCGCGCTGTCTACAAGTCCGTCAAGGAATCCTTTTATCTTCGGATATGTTTCAAAATATTTCTTTATATACTCGTCCGCCTCTTTTTTAGTTATATTAAGATCCTGAGAAAGCGCAAATGCACTTATTCCGTATATTATTCCAAAGTTTACGGCTTTTGCCTTACGTCTGAGCTCAGGCGTCATCTCCTCAGGCGGAACATGGAATACCTTTGAAGCCGTTATTGCATGTATATCCTCTCCCTCATTATATGCTTCAATCATACTCTCATCACCCGACATATGCGCAAGCACGCGAAGCTCAATCTGGGAATAATCAGCATCCAGAAATACGCATCCCTCTTTTGGAACAAATACTTTTCTTATCTGCCTTCCAAGTTCCATTCTTATAGGAATATTCTGGAGATTAGGTTCCATACTGCTTATCCTTCCCGTAGCAGTCTTAGTCTGGTTGAACTTCCCGTGTATTCTTCCGTCTTCTCTTATAAATACGGCAAGGCCGTCGGCATAAGTAGACTTTAATTTAGCAAGTGTCCTGTACTCAAGCACGGCATTAACTATTGGGTCTTCATTTCTAAGTTTGTCAAGTATATCTGCAGACGTAGAATAACCTGTTTTGGTTTTTTTTGCAAACGGCAGCTTAAGTTTCTCAAACAGAATAACCCCAAGCTGTTTCGGAGAATTAATATTAAATTCCTCTCCTGCATATTCATATATCTGCTTTTCAAGGCTTACTATACTCTCAGACAGGGAACGGCCGTATTCAGCAAGCGCATTTTTATCCACTCCTATTCCCTCTTTTTCCATATTATGGAGAGTGTACACAAGCGGCATTTCTATATCTCTGTAAAGTTCATACATACCTTCGCTTTCAAGTTTCTTCTTTATCTCAGCAAAGCCTCTTACCAGCACGTCGCATTGTTTTATACAATAACTGATAAATGTATCTTTATCTTCATTAAGAGCTTCATATACCGTACTTTTTCCAAACAATTCCTGATATTCCTTAATCTGTTCACCCAGAAAATCCCTGGAAATATCTGAGCCGGTATAAGTATCTGTAAGAGGATTAATAAGATATGCAGCAATCCCTATATCCCACACATTCTTTTTATATAATATGTCAAGATAATCAAGCTGCTCCTTAACATCATACATAATTATATCGGCGCCGCTGTTAATAATCGAAATAATACCCTGTTTAAGTTCTTCTTCAAATTCACCTAAAAACAACACAGGTTCTTTTTCCTCACAGGCAATTACGGCGCCATATACCCCATATTTATAATTCTCATTTTTAAGTTTATTGTCCCTTATGATATACAATGCAGTAATTCTTCTGGCGCTTTCATTATCACTGTAAGCATAACTGCATATATCCGATATAATTTCCGGTATTTTATCTGCATCACTTACAATATTGTACGAAATGGCTTCTTCTTTATCTGTTTCTATGTTTTCAAATCTTCCAAGCATACTTTTAAATTCCATGTCTTTAATAAGCGCGTATGCTTTTTCATTAAACATATTTTCAATTGCCGAATCATTAAGTGAATAATCAAGTTCACAGTCTGTCTTAATAGTTGCAAGCTCTTTACTAAGCACAGCAAGCTCTTTATGTTCCATAACAGCATTTTTTGCTTTATTCGGAGTAATCTCCTCTGCATGCGCAATTACATTTTCAACCGTGCCATACTCACACAAAAGTTTTGTGGCAGTCTTTTCACCAACGCCCGGAAGTCCGGGTATATTATCTGAAGAATCACCCATGAGCCCTTTCAGGTCTATTATCTGTTTTGGAGAAAGCAAATATACATCTTTTACCATATCCGGAGTATAGTCCTCAACAACCGTTCTTCCACCTTTTGTTTTTGGTATCCTGAGAGTAATATTACCGGTAACAAGCTGCAGAAGGTCCCTGTCGCCGGATATTATCGTAACTTTATAATCCTGCTTTTCAGCCATGCATGCAATAGTTCCTATTATATCATCAGCCTCACAGCCCGGACACTCAATCACCGGTATATTCATGGATACAAGCACATCTTTAATAAGCGGAACCTGCTCATGAAGCTCTGCAGGCATGGGTTTTCTCGTTCCCTTGTATTCTTTATATATCTCATGCCTGAATGTAGGATGCTTAACGTCAAAAGCAACCGTCATACAATCCGGCTGTTCCTCATCAATTACTTTAAAAAGTATATTTAAAAAACCATAAACTGCATTGGTATGCCTTCCTTTATGGTCTGTTAAATCGGGCACACCGTAAAACGCCCTGTTAAGTATGCTGTAGCCGTCTACCAAAACAATCTTTTTCATAATATGCTCCTATCCGGGTATTCTGTTATATACACGCATATAATATTACCCAATTATTTATATATTGTCTATTGCAAATAAAAATATTATATGTTACAATGAAAAACGCTGAAACAAAAAGCCTGCCGGTGTGGCGGAATTGGCAGACGCACATGACTCAAAATCATGCGGAGCAATCCGTGCCGGTTCGAGTCCGGCCACCGGCACTATTTATTTTATGTATATTCTTTAATTATTCATCATCTAAATCTTCTTTTTCCGAAATCCACGCCTTTCCAAACTCTATATCCTTAAACATTTCAGCAAGCCCGGTTATCTGTTTAAGCCTTAATATTTCATCTCTGTCCATACCAAGATGTTTTGAAATCCATGCGTCAGACCTTCCCATGTCGTGAAGTTCTCTTACAATGTTACTCATAAGATCAATATCATGTGAACCCCTGGCCCTGTTATGCCTTATAGTACTCGCCATCCTATTGCTTAAAGGCTTGTCTATAACAGATACCGGAAGCATCCCCTGTTCTCTGTCATATATATCTTGATGCTCAAGCATTACCCTGTATCTGTGGAATCCATCAACAATGACATACTGGTCATCAGTCTTTGAATAATAACATACTATCGGCATGGTATAACCATCCTCTTTTATACTGTCATACAGAAGCGCAAGTTCAGGCGGAGCTACTGCATTAGGGTTATATGTATTAGGCACAATCTTTTCAATAGGTACTGAAATCACATTATATACAGGACTTTTATATTCCATTTACATATCCTCCAATCCCTGGTATTTTCTTTTGATACCTTCTATCCTCTCTTTTTGCTTTTTCGTTTCTGCAAAACCCATAGTCTTACAGGCATAATCATTTTTTAATATGCACATACACATTCTTTTCCAACTTGGTACATCTTTGGTAGTCAATATATTATCTGTATTGTCAGGAATTTCCTGTGTAAATACTATTCTCGATTTTTTATTAATTGTATAATTGGAAACGCCATTCCGCTTTATTTTATATCCATTCTGAATAAGCTCTTCTATTGTCTCTTCCGATAATCCTCCGCCCGTTTCATGCCAGAATTTAATAGATGTATTGAATTTTTTGATATATCCGCTGCGTATTCTTTTTGGAAGCGTATCAAGAAGAAACTGTGTATAAGATTTCCATGTATGTCCTTCGGGCAGTTTAATGTTTCTATATCCCATCGCTGATGTTCTTCCATATATAGCCGTAAAATTAGCTCCTTTGACACGCCCAAGCAGTTTTACCCATGTAGCGGGTTCAAGCACACGGTACAGGTGAAGGCTGTCTTTTGCATAATCATTAAACGGAGATGCAACCCTCATCTGGTCAGGAGCAAGTCCGGCTTTATAATACAGGTCATACAGCGGATTATACGAATAATTAAATTTATAATTCGCCACCCATATATCATTTACGCTCCAGTCATATATAGGTGTTGCGCTCCACACATCCTTAAACATTTTGGATATGAAACATGTGCCTTTATAACCATGTTTTTTATTTATGATTGAATGATATCTCTGCAGGGATTCACTTGCACGTATTCCCAAAAGGCAGACGGTTTTGGCGCCGCCATGTGAATCCTTATACCATCTTCCAAACTGCCTTGCCAGGTTTTCCTGGTGCATCTTATATTTATAATGATAAATCGGATTATTTTCCAGATTAATTACATACGGTTTATCAGGCATTGGCCTTACCCATATATCCTCTTTTTTATCATCCCATGGAAACCAGTATGTCTCATAACTGCTCAGCGCAGTACGCGTAGCCATAGGCAGACATACCCAGTATGGCTCTATTCTGTCAAGATTTTTTTCAAATGTTTCCTCTACATACTTTGCCGTTAATGAATATTGGGCTTCAAAATCCTGATGAAATACCCCGAGTTTTTTATTAATATTATTTTTTTTCATATAGTCTAATACAAGATTAAGAAGCACAGCACTGTCTTTTCCACCGCTAAAAGAAACATAGACATTTTCAAATTCCTGAAAAATATACTGCATCCGGTTCTGAAATGCTTCATATACATCAATATCAAGATATTTTTTTAACATTCAACCACCTTTTTCTTATTGTATAATACATATTATTATAATAAACAACTTTTAAAAACACAAGTTTTATGGGTAATTGTTTCCAGTGTATTTTTTTGCGATTCTCCATACAATATAACTGCAGTCACGAAAAAGACTGTAATTCGCTAAAAGGAGGCAATCAAAATGGCAAGAGGAAGAAATCGTGTAGAAGTTCCGGAAGCAAGAGATGCTATGGATCGTTTTAAGATGGAAGTTGCGTCAGAAATCGGTGTACCTTTAAAAAATGGTTATAATGGCGACCTTACTTCATACCAGAATGGCTCAGTTGGCGGAGAGATGGTTCGTCAGATGATTAAGGCTCAGGAACAGAATATGGCCGGTAAATAATACTGACAAACATTAAAAAAATGGGTTGCTGCATGATAGATTTTCTACAGGCAGCAGCTCATTTTTCTTTTATACAGATTTAAAGTGCAAAAAACGGTACGGTTTCCGTATACCGGTTTTTCTTAGGACATATTTCAATAATCCGCTGCACATCCTCATCTGAAAGAGATTTTACGGCGGAATCTGCAAGCTTTAACATATCTGCGTCATTATATATATCAGCAATTTCAAAATAAGCCTCGCCGCTCTGTCTTACTCCGAACATATCGCCGGGTCCTCTGAGTTTTAAATCCTGGTCTGCAATATAGAATCCATCATTTGATTTATTAAGCACCTCAAGCCTCTGCATTACTTCTTTTCTTTCATCTGCTGTCATAAATATACAATATGACTGCCTGTCGGACCTTCCAACGCGTCCCCGTAGCTGATGAAGCTGTGCCAGTCCAAACCTTTCTGCATTTTCTACCATCATTACCGTAGCCTCAGGCACATCAATACCAACTTCAATAACCGTTGTAGATATAAGTATATCTGTAAGTCCGTTTTTAAAACGCTCCATGACCTCATTTTTTTCAGAAGGTTTCATTTTTCCATGAAGTATATCAATGTTTATATTATCCGGCATTATTTCCGATAATTTTATATAATAACTATTTACATTCTCTAACTCGCTGCTCTCGCTTTCCTCTATCATAGGACATATTATATAAGCCCTATTTCCTTTATTTATCTCTTTCAATATAAATGAATATGCCGTATTCCTATACGACTGGCCTACCACACAGTTCAGGATAGGAAGCCTTGCTTCAGGCCGTTCATTTATTATAGATATGTCCATATCGCCGTATAATATTATTGCCAGTGTCCTTGGTATCGGAGTTGCGCTCATAACAATAGTATGACAATCATTTCCCTTATCAGATATATTTTTTCTCTGATTTACCCCGAATCTGTGCTGCTCATCAATAATTACAAGCCCGAGGTCATCATAAATGACTTTTTCCTGAATAAGAGCATGTGTTCCTATTATAATATCAGTTTTGTGACTCCTTATATTCTCATATTCATTGCGCTTCGCAAGTGCGCTCATTGAACCTGTAAGCAGCGTTACATTTACATCAAAGCCTTCAAATAGCTTAACAAAATTTTCATAGTGCTGTTTTGCAAGAACTTCAGTCGGAACCATAAGCGCTCCCTGATATCCATTTTTTGCATTAAGAAGGAGCGCAAGCGCTGCAATTATTGTCTTACCCGAACCAACATCGCCCTGTATAAGCCTGTTCATAATATATCCGGATTTTATATCGCTCATTACTTCACTCCATACCTTTTTCTGCGCACCGGTAAGTTTATACGGAAGTGAATTAATAAGCCTGTTACACTCTTCGCTGTGTGTATATACTCTTTTTGTTTTTATCCTGACTGAGCCTTTTTTATAATATCTGAGCATAAGAAGAAACGTAAAAAATTCATCAAAAACAAATCTTTTTCTTGCTTCTGCTGCTTCTTCCCTGCTATTAGGAAAATGTATCTTTTTTACTGCCTGCATAAACGGCATAACATTACATTCTTTTATTATATGAGCCGGTACATAATCTTTTACCGGTTTCAGATTTTCTATTGCGTATGCCATGGATTTCATTAACGAATTATTTGTAAGCCCCTCAGTAAGACTGTATATCGGAATTAATTTATGAAGTCTGTTATAATATTCTTCTTTAGTGAGAACTTTAGGATGCACCATTCTCTTTCCGTCGTTTTTTACTGTAATTTTGCCTCTTAAAATATAATATGCACCTACTCTAAGGCTGTTTGCAAGAAACGGCATATTAAACCATACAAGATTAATCGTTCCGCTGCCATCATTAAGCTGTGCGCTTACTATCTTTCTGTTGCGTATACTTTTTACTGACGGTCTCTTTGACAATACTCCCTCGACAATCACATTACAGTCCAAGGGAGCATTTTTTACTGAAATTATCTCTTTATATTCCTCATAACCCCGCGGAATATGCATAACTAAATCACCGACGGTATTAATCCCAATCCGTCGGTAATTTACAGAAGTTTTTTCTCCAATTCCTTTTATATTTCTTATATCATCATTTAATTCCATATAACAGGCACGTATCCTTTATTTTATTCAACTGACAGATAATAATAATATACCGGCTGTCCTCCATAATGAACCTCAACTTCTATATCCGGATACTCTTTTGTAATATTGCCGGCAATCATGTTTGCCTCATCTTCCGTAGTATCTTTGCCATAATACAACGTAACAAGCTCTGTATCATCATCAATAAGATTTTTAATAAGCTCAACAGTAGTAGCCATTACCTGCACACCGGTATTTATTATGGTTCCATCCTGTATTCCCATTATATCGCCCTGTTTTATTTCATGGCCCTGTATAACAGTATCCCTTATTGAATAAGTAACTGAACCCGATTTTACATTATTCATTTCTTCAACCATTGCCTTTTCATTATCTCCCACATTTCTTGCAGGCATATAGCTGAGCATCGCCATTATACCCTGCGGAATAGTTTTTGAAGGTATTACGACAATCTTTTTATCTTCACACAATTCCCCTGCCTGCTCTGCCGCAAGTATAATATTGGAATTATTTGGCATTATAAATATCGTTTCGGCATCTATACTGTCAATTGCATTAAGCATATCCTCAGTGCTGGGGTTCATTGTCTGTCCGCCCTCTATTATAATATCTGCGCCAAGACCCGCAAATATTTCACTAAGGCCTTCTCCTGCAGATATTGTAATAAAACCTGCAGGCTTTAATGTTTTTTTCACCTCTTCTACAGTTTCTTCTACAGCTTCTTCCACTGTTTCTTCTACAGCCTGCTCCGCAGCTTCTTCCACAGCTTCTTCCTTTGATTCATTAACAAGAAGCTCATTATGTTCTTCACGCATATTGTCAATCTTAATTTTGGAAAGCGAGCCATAGGTAAGAGCCTTCTGAAGGGCAATACCCGGCATATTGGTATGAACATGTACTTTAACAATCTCATCATCTGCAACAACTACGATAGAATCTCCTATTGATTCAAGGAATATCTTTAATTCCTCTTCTTTTATATCGTCAAATTCATGTTCAAGTACAATAATAAACTCCGTACAATATCCAAATTTTATGTCGGCAGTACTTATATCTGCCTTTGATTTTGCTGGGCTATACACTTTTCTCTCCTGTTTCTTGCTCTTTGCTGCAGTCTTCTTTGCAGGTTCCGGTTTCTTTACAACATTTTTTTTCTTTTTTATATTATTTATATCAGGTTTCTTCGCTTCCTTAGGCTTTGGAATACGCTTTTCCAGAAGAACGAAAGCCCCTTCAAGTATCGTAAGCAGTCCCTCGCCGCCTGAATCAACTACTCCTGCTTCCTTAAGCACTGGAAGCATATCAGGCGTCTGATTTAAAACATCCCGCATATGTTCTATTACGGTTTCCATATATGTTACAATATCAATATCTGCATCGGCAAGATATAACGCCATATCCGCTCCTGCCTTTGCAACCGTTAAAATAGTACCTTCTTTTGGCTTCATTACCGCTTTGTAGGCTGTATTTACCGCCTTTTCAAATGCTTCGCCAATGATATTCGTATCTATTTCACTGTATTCCTTTATTGTCCTGGTAAACCCTCTCAAAAGTTGGGATAAAATAACCCCCGAATTACCTCTTGCTCCTCTTAATGAACCGGAAGAAATGGCTTTACACAGGCTTTCCATATTATCATCCTGTAAAGCTTTCACTTCCTTTACGGCAGATGCAATTGTCATTGTCATATTAGTTCCGGTATCACCGTCCGGAACAGGGAATACATTAAGTTCATTAACATATTCTTTTTTCGCCTCTAGTGCTTCTGAACCTGCAATAAATAGCTCTTTAAGAAGTGTGGCATCTATTGTATTCATCAAAAGACCTCCATACAAACATAATTTTACTCATTAACCCTTATGCCTTCAACTCTGACAACAATATCAGCTACTTCCATCCCTGTAAATTCTTCAACCTTGTATTTTACATTACTTATAAGATTCTCACATACCGCTGGAATGTTTACGCCATACGCGGCAATAATATGCATCTTAATTTTTAGTTTATTATTCTCTATAGTAACCTCAACACCATGCGCAAGGCTTTCCATACGAAGAAGTTTGGAAAATCCATCCCTGACACTAACTGATGCCATACCTACAATACCAAAACATTCAACAGCAGAAGAACCTGCATATTTTGCAATAACATCAGTATCTACTATTATCTTACCCATATCGGTATCCATACGGCCTTTCATGACAAACCCTCCTTAAGTGTATATTCTTATACAGTATACCTTATTAAGACATAAAAAGCAATTATTTCTGCTAATGTAATCAAATACCGGGCAGGTACATATATTATATAAACAGACTGCTTAGGGTGAACATATGTGAAAAAAATTATCGGTTTCATGTTTTTTTTTATTGCAGTCGGAATGATTATCATGCTGTTTATTACAAACGGCTTCCTCGCCATATGCTTAATTGCCCTTTTCTTAATCCTGGGATATAACCTCTTTACGTCATGTTAAGATATGCTTAAAAAGGGACTGTTTGGTCCAACAGTCCCTCTTTCAGTCAATTATGATATATGAGAACTATGCTCTCTCTACCTTACCTGAACGCAGACAGGCAGTACACACATTCATCTTTTTTGTTCCGCCATTAACCTTTACTCTTACCGATTTAATATTAGATTTCCACATATGGTTATTTCTTCTGTGGGAATGGCTTACACGGATTCCGAAGTGAGCTCCCTTATTACATATTGCACATTTTGCCATCTAAAGCACCTCCTTACATCTCTATCTGACACACCTTGTGCCACAAACAGTACTATTTTAACAAACACTAACCGTAAATGCAAGTATTTTTTTTACTGTTCGGATTTATCATTACCGCTCTTTGAAAACCTGTTTATAACATCAGGAACCAAATCAAGTATCTTGGTAATTCCATCCTGATTTTTGACATTTACAAGCTTTGATGTTCCATCCTTAATAATAAGTACGGCACTTGGCTGTATTTTTCCTCCCATGCCTCCGCCGCCATTATTCTTTTTACTATCCTCATTTGCAAAAGCACCGGCTGCAACACCAAATGATACATCTACTAAAGGAAGTATAATGGTTCCATCTTCCATACTTATAGAATCTCCTACCACTGTTTTAGTAGTAATAAAACTGTCCATTCCTTTAAATAATGATTCTACTGTTGTCTGAAACTGATTGTCTGCCATAAATTTATTCCTCCATTCTTTCCGTCTGTCAACGGACTGCTTTAAATTGACCTGTTACTTTCTTTATATCGCTATTAGTAAATATCCTTATCAAATGATATATCACTATAACTGATCTTATTTTCCCTTTTATATATACCCTTCCGTCAACTCTTTTATTATAAAAATCAGGCGTAATATTATATTTACCTTTTATAAAAGATATAACGATTCCGAGCGCTCCAAACAAAAGGCCCGTATTACACGGTTCTTCAAGCCCTATAATCATATCTGCGCGAACTTCTCCCGGCGCCGAGTGCTTTATAAGCCTGATAAGGGTTTTCTTAATAAAACTGTAAGCTCCTCTGTTTTCAGAAGAAGAAAGGATTCCGTAATATGATTTGATTTTATTCCTCTGAAACCCTTTATGTTTTTTTCTGTCTTTTTTTGTTTTTTTATTCTTTACATGCTTTCGTTTTATCCGGGATACCGGCTTATTTTCGCTTTCCGGTACAGTTTGACTTTCCGATACGGTTTCACTTTTTACCTCATGTTTATTCAGATTTTTTTCTTTAACTTTACTTTTCCTGCTTTTTTTACGTCTCCTGGTTTTTTTTCGTTTCCTGACCGGTATAAAAAACAGCTTTATTCCGCCGCCTTCATCAGGATATATAAACTCTGCCGATACTATACCCAAAAGCCATTTTGCCTTTACGGATATACTGTAATCCCCCTGTCTGCCTTTCTTTCTGTTATCCTCTCCAAAATATGCGTTTACACGGTAACGGAGCGGAATAAATAATACCATAAGCATCAGGCATACAAGAAATATTAATATTGCAAGCAGGACAATTCCTGTTATTTTCAGAACTATTAATAATATATGCAATTAAATATCACACCCCGGTTCGGTCTGGGACTTAACAAAATTTCTTATATCAAATGTATCTGTCTTTTTATATACTTCAAGCAGTATATCAGAAGCAAGCCTCAGAGCCGTTTTGTATGATGCTGCTATACCTATAACATGCAGAGTATTTCTTTTATAATGTTTAAAATATAATTCGTTAGATGATATAATGTCAAGCAGATTTGCCTCATTTGATGCAATCGCTATACAATACACAGGAGTAATATGTAATTTACCGCTTTCTGCTATCTGTTTGTACATTTCCGGTGATTTGGAAGTCTCACTGTCCATATACAGATTTGCATACCAATCTATCATCAATAATTCTCCTTAATATCATCCAAAAGCCTGACAGACGCAATAAGCTCCGGCACATCAGTACAGCTGCTAAAAGAATTTTCAATATATTCCATTATTTCATCCGCGCTGTTAAAGAACAGCGGAAGCCTTGCAAGCGACAGCGACATAACTGCACGTACCAAAGGTCTGTTATATGTTTTTATAACATTCATTATATCAGCTGTAAATGCTTCTGTCACCTGATTCAGATATTCTTCGGTAACAGGCTGTGGGGCATTTTCTTCAATCTCAGCAAAAATACTCGGTGAAAACAATATCTTTGAAATCCTAAGTTTCTCCATATCTTCATTTTCCATGTCATCATCTGCCAGCGTATCAAACACAGATTCATATGAAATCCGCTTCTCATAATATTTTTCCGGCATACCTTCAATCTGCGCCAGAACATTTTCCGCCTCATAAGCATCTTCCGTCTTACCTGTAAATACGTTATATATCACTTCAAATATCTTAAAACACACTGTACATATGCTTTCACTTTCTTTATTTCCGGCAGATTCATTAAGCGCATATACATATAACATGTTAATAATCTTCTGATATATCATATATATATCAGAAATATCATTAAGGTCCCTTGACGCTTTACTGATTTTATCCTGAAGTATTACAAAATAATCCTTTTTGATATTTGTAAAATCAACTTCCCCAAGCTCCTGCGTAAGTTCCGCAAATTCCGTAAAATACCTGTCCATCCCTTCAGGTTCATATATCATTGCAGTAGTACGTAGCATATACAAAAATCCGTCAAGCGAATCTTTATCCGAATCCTTATACAGCATTATACTGCTTTTTATAATATCAATATATTTTGACCTTGCCATTCTCATCGGAAGCTGCTCAAATACAATATGAAGGCTGTCTGTAATCTCCGCATTGTCTTTATCCTTAAATATAAAGTACATAAGCTCTTTTACATAGTTATCTTTATCAAAGCCTGCAAGCCAGTCACGTCTTTCTTCTTCACTCATTGTAAAGCGCGCTTCTGCCCTGTTCATGACATGCTCATATGCAATAAACCTGTCGACATATGCGGTCACTACCTGCATTTTTTCAGTAATACGCTTACGTATATTATTATACTCAGGTATCATGCCTGTAAGTGATTCTCCCGATACAAGCTTTTTAACGGAATCATTTATAACAGTACACTCTTCTTCCGAAATATCAATATATTTATTAAAGTCATCTTCCCACACTTCATACAGCAGATAATATTCAAGCGCAATTTCAAAAAGCGAAAGATGCTTATAATTACATGACATCTCATTATAATATTCTGATAACTTATTACTGTCACTATTCATATAATGCTTTATCCCCTTATCCGTATATTTAGAAAAGAAGCACCCAGCTGTCAAACCATTTCAGCAGTTTTGCATATTCAAGCGTTACCGGATATCCCGATAATACCGGATAAAATGCAAAGAATAACAATACTGCCAACGCCACATATACCCCTGCTCCTATCTTAAAGGCTTTTTTATCCCTGGCAATCCTGTATATACTATAGCCTATCATCATAACAACAAACGGCACACTTGGGAAATAATGATATATAAACGTACATCTGCTTACAAGCATCCATGGCAGATACTGCGCAAGATATCCAACAAATAAAAACAGCGCAACCCTGTCTTTATCCCTGATTATCAGATAAATCATATATAAAAATGCAAGTATGCCTACCCACCATACAAGCGGATTTCCCATTGAGCTTATTCCCGACTTAAGCGTATCCGTTACAGACTCAAGATAAAACAGTATAGGTCTCTGTATAATAGGCCACTGATACCAGGATGACTGGTATGCATGCGTTGATTCAAGCGTAGAATGATAATTATACATTGACTGCTGATTTGCAAGCATCCTGCTTACAAGTCCCGTATGTCTGCCGCCATCAGAAAATGGTATATATGAACACAGATATATTATTCCCGGAATCACAATAAATGCAATCAGGCAGAACGCAAGTGTTTTTAATGTATACAGTTTATAATTGTTTATTACATCGCTGTGCTCTATTTTACCTGTTTTCCCTTTAGGCTCTGCCAAAGCACTCCTGTACTCTCCATATCTTCTTACCATAACAGCCGCAAATACAACCGCAAGGCCCGCGCCGGCATATACTCCTGTCCACTTGCTCGCGCAGCCAAGGCCCATGCATATTCCTGACAGCAAAAGCGGTACAAATGTCTTTTTTAACGGAGTATCATTAAAGCTCATCTTATAATAACATAACATGAAATAATACATAAGCATGACAAACATTGTTACATATACATCTATTGTTGCAATTCTTGTCTGCGCAAAATGCATAAAATCAAACGCAAACAGAATAGCCATGACAGAAGCAAGCCACGTTTTTCCCGTAAGCTTTCTTCCTATAAGATACATTACAGGAATCATAAGCACGCCAAATAATGTACCCATAAATCTCCATCCAAACGGACACATTCCAAATATAATTATACCGATTGCCATTATAGCCTTTCCAAGAGGCGGATGTGTATTTTCATAACAATACATATGATGTATCATTTCATAGGCTGTACGCGCATGGTATATTTCATCAAAATACGTACTGTTCATATATGTTTTGGTTCCGTCAAATATATCCTGCTCATCAAAAAGCTGCGGATAATCCGATGTATTGTCAGGCAGTATTACCGTATCATCATTTCCGTAAATCATAAGCTCCATAATCGCAGCCTTATCATCCTTCTGGATAAATTTAACATATCTTGAGTCAAAACACAGATCCATCTTATTCCAGCAGAATACACTTCCTATATTAACAGCTCCGGGATATTTCTCGCCGTCGTCTTCCGCAGTTATATCAAGCTGTGTCCATGTATTTCCGTCTTCTGACGTCTGTACTTCAAATTTTCTGTTTTCATAAGAACCAAGGTAAGCATACATATGATCTATATGCGTAGTTTTTCCAAAATCAAGCGTTATTTCCTGACCCGTAGTTTCACTTGACCATTGCGTCTGCGGCGCATCAAAATCACCCAGGTTGTAAAATGCTATACAGGCATATATTAAGGTAACTGCAAGCATTATTATCCAGTCCCACTTAGACCATTTTGGTGTAACTTCTGAGGGCCTTATGGAAAATATTCTGTTCTTCTTATTTTCCGTTGTATTATTTTTCTGGTTTGCGGTTTTTTTAGAAACATTGGTATTTTTGTTTCTTGCCGTTCTTTTATTCCTGTTAATCTCCTCAAGCTCAGCCTGAGTATACGCGCGCTTACATTTAAGCTGTCCGCAGTATACATATACAAAATATACAAAAGCAGATACGCTTAAGAACGATATAATATATATAACCGGATTGCTGAAATCATACGTTTCCGGATCATAATAGAACAATACGTGATATGCATTCATAAAATGAACAACTGACAGGAATATAAATGCCAGCACATACTTGTAATTTCTCTTTACTGCAGCAGTAATAAGCAAAAGCGCAAGCGCCGGATATATATAACGCTCATGCATACGTACTGCAAGCATAAATACAGACGTTACTATAAATGCTCCCGAAAGATAATATTTACTTTCATTTTCTTTATTTCTTATACAGTAATAAGCAGATACTGCAACTGTAAGGACTATAAATATGGTTCCCCATGTCTTGTATGGCATAAACATAAAAACTTTATCCTGGGCAGTCCAGTTTTTACCTAAAAGCGCCCATATGTTATATGCATTTACAGAGGCATACTCATATTGTCCCAGAGTTTCAACATATTGTTTTAACACATTAGGAAGCCCGAAAGGAACCGCCGCAAGTACAAGTACCGCTATCGCTGCCAGCCCGATTCCAAGCTGTTTAAACATTTTTTGCAATGAGAAATCCGTAAGAAATACCTGATCGATTATTCCATATATAAGTACAGGCGTAAATATAAGTGACTGAGGCTTAATAAGTATTCCTGCCGCAAATACAAAATATGCAGCCGGAAGTTTTTTTTCGGTAACAAAATAGCACATAAGCACTACAAACAACGTGAATACCGAATCCACCTGTCCCCATGTGCATGAATTTAATATCACTGCCGGATTAAACGCATATGCCGCTGCAAACAACAGAGCGTATACATGGCTGGTATATTTGCTGCCCACTTTATATATAATATAAGAAATTACAAGGTCACATATAATTGCAGGCATTTTCAAAACAACTGCCGTGCCTGAAGTCAGCACCGTAATTCCAAAAAGCTTCTTAATCGCACCTATAATATACAGAATGTATATATATCCCGGCGGATAGTCTGTAAATACATCAGGTCTGTAAAAATTGGAAAATCCGTTCTCAAATACATCCGACGACCAGAAATTAAAGCAGTCCATATCAGTTTTAAAGCCTATATATGCCGCCGCAAATATAATATGCACTATAAATGCACCTGCAAAAAATAATATAAGCGATAACAACTTTTCCTGTTTTTCTTTTTCAGTCACATTACTTACCCTGACTTTACTCATATTTATACTCCTCCTTATCTATGCACATGCTCATGTGTAAATATATGGTCTGCGCAATACTCATAATTACCGTCGCATTTGGAACAGTACCTGAATTCAAGGTCGGGATAATCCCTGTCGGTACGCCCGCATATTGCGCATCTGTGCCTGTACAGGGCAACAACCTTTTCAGATGTATTTTTCCTGAATTCCGCTTTTCTCTTATGCTCCCTATAAGAATGTTTCTTATAATCGCGCGATGACAGGAAAAATATAAGGAAATTCAGCATTGAAATGACTATTGCTACTGCAAAGGTAAGCCCCGCCGAACCACTCCTTAAATATGTTATTACATCAAATCCCATCATTACGGCATAAAGTATTCCGAGCCATTTTGCTTTCACAGGCAATATGAAAAACAACAAAAACTCAATGTCCGGAAAAATAGTCGCAAACGCAAGGAACAAAGCCTGGTTCACATATTCAAATCCGACAGGCCACAGGCTGACATGAGCAAATATATAAAGGATAAATCCTGCCAGTACCGATAACACAAGGCCCGAAATATAATACAGCGTAAATCTGAAAGACCCCCACATATTTTCAAGGCTGTTGCCTATCATATAATAAAGATATACCTGTATTGCAAAAAGCAAAATGCTGACCGGGTCAAGTGAAGTTAGCTCCGGGAAAAATATAAATGTTATAAGCCTCCATACCTGTCCCCTCGCTATCGCTGAAAAATCCAGGGAAAACCAGTATATATATAATTCAGGATTAAAAACACCAATAACCGCACCCACAAGCTCTATTGCAACAATATATTTCATAAGCCCGTGAATACAGTACCTGCCAAATTTTCTTTCTGCTTTGTCAAGCCAGTTTTGTGCCATCAATATCTCCTTTCAAATCAGAACATTTTCTTTTTCGCAAATATAAGCGCCACTATTCCGGTTATAATACATGTAGTAACCGACACAATCACAAATCCATACGGATGATTACCAAGAGGAATGTCCGCAAAATTCATTCCGAAGAAACTTGCAATCATTGTAGGAATTGACAGTACTATAGTGATAGTTGCAAGAAATTTCATAACTATATTGAGATTATTTGATATTACAGACGCAAATGCATCCATCATACCGCTTAATATTCCGCTGTATATATTTGCCATTTCAATAGCCTGTTTGTTCTCAATAATTACATCCTCAAGCAATTCAGAGTCATCAGGATATTTCTTAATCTGTTCTGTTCTTACCATTTTTTCAAGCACTACTTCATTAGAACGAAGCGACGTCGTAAAATATACGAGGCTTTTCTCAAGTTCCAAAAGTTCAATAAGCTCCTGGTTTTTCTGGGATATATGAAGTTTCTGCTCAATTTCCTCGCTTTTCCGGTCAATATTTCGCAGATACTGCAAAAACAGGGTCGCATTCCTGTATAGAATCTGCAGGATAAGCCTTGTCTTTTTAAATGTATAAAAAGAACGTTCACGCCCTCCCATAAAATACTTAAGAACGCTTGTTTCTTCAAGGCATACCGTTATTATCACCGAATCGGTAAGCACTATGCCAAGCGGAATAGTAACATATCTATCCTTTTCGCTGATATTTTCATGCATTGGAATATCAACAAGAATCAATGTATAATTATCTTCAGTCACAAGACGTGAGCGCTCCTCTTCATCAAGAGGAGCCCTGAGGTCGTCAATATCAACCCCGCATCTTTCCGAAACCATCTTAAGTTCGCTGTAATCAGGTCTTGTAAGCGAAACCCATACGCCTTCTGAAATATCATCCTGTACGCTGAGCACGCCATCTTCTAAAGTTTTAAATATCTGAATCATAACAATTCCTCCCGTTTTTGTCAACGAGTTCTTATTGTTGAATGGAGCTTCTGCAGAGAGCATACATTAAGTCCTTCATCAGCCAGAACTGCCTTTATTCCTTCAGCCGTAGCCCTTGCTGCCGCCATTGTTGTCATATATGGTATTTTCTTCTTAATTGCTGTTTTTCTTATATAGCTGTCATCAAATACCTTTTCCGGTCCTGCAGGAGTATTTATTACAAGCTGGATATTACCATTTGTCATTTCATCAACTATATTCGGTCTTCCTTCCTGCATCTTAAATATCTTCTTAACAGGTATTCCTGTCTGTTTTATCACCTCATAAGTCGAGCCTGTTGCAATAATATTAAAATTACATTCATGGAACATCTTTGCAATTTCAGGAAGCTCGGCTTTTGACGCTGCATTTACTGAAAACAGTACTGTACCGCTAAGAGGAAGGCTTGTTTGTGTAGCCTCCTGCGCTTTATAGAACGCTTCGCCAAAGTTTTCTGCAATTCCCAACACTTCCCCTGTAGAACGCATTTCAGGTCCAAGTACAGGGTCTACTTCCGGGAACATGTTAAATGGAAATACCGCCTCTTTAACCCCGAAATGATTATATTCTTTTTCACGCAGTGATGGAACAGGAGATTTATTACCTGTTATATCAAGCGTAATTATCTGTGTTGCCAGCCTTACCATCTGTATATCGCATACCTTTGAAACAAGAGGCACTGTCCTTGACGCTCTCGGATTGGCTTCAAGAACATATACAACATCATTCTCTATTGCATACTGCATATTCATAAGACCGCAAACATTCATTTCAGCCGCAATTCTTCTCGTATATTCCTTTATCGTAGCAAGATTCTTCTCAGATATATGAATTGAAGGAAGTATACACGCTGAATCTCCTGAATGTATGCCGGCAAGCTCGATATGTTCCATAACTGCCGGAACAAATACATCTTTTCCGTCACTTATTGCATCCGCTTCACATTCCATTGCATTTTTAAGGAATCTGTCTATAAGAATCGGTCTGTCCGGCGTCACGCCTACTGCCGCTTCCATATAACTTTTGAGCATCTCAGGGTCACTTACAATTTCCATGCCCCGGCCTCCAAGCACGTATGAAGGGCGTACCATAACCGGATATCCTATCTTTTCTGCTATTTCCAAAGCTTCAGCAACATCTACAGCCATTCCGGACTGAGGCATTGGAATATGAAGTTTGTCCATCATTGCCCTGAACAAGTCACGGTCTTCAGCCATATCAATTACTGAAGGACTGGTACCAAGGATATTGACTCCGTACTTTTCAAGGTCTGCCGCCAGATTAAGCGGAGTCTGTCCGCCAAACTGGGCTATAACCCCAAGAGGCTTTTCTTTTTCGTATATGCTGAGAACATCCTCTAATGTAAGAGGTTCAAAATACAATTTATCTGAAGTATCATAGTCAGTTGAAACGGTTTCAGGGTTACAGTTTACTATAATAGTTTCAAATCCCATTTCTTTAAGGGCAAGAGCTGCATGCACGCAGCAATAGTCAAACTCAATGCCCTGTCCGATACGGTTAGGGCCTCCGCCGAGAATCATTATCTTTTTCTTATCACTTTCGGCAGATACCGAATCTTTTGCATTATATGTTGAATAATAGTATGCGCTGTCTTTCGTTCCTGATACATGTACGCTCTCCCAGCCTTCCACCGCGCCAAGTTCTGTTCTTTTATTTCTTATGCTTTCCTCGGTAACATCAAGTATATTGCTGAGATATCTGTCAGAAAATCCATTTTTCTTGGCAGATATAAGCATATTATCTTCCGGAAGCTTTCCTTTATCTTTAAGAAGTGATTCTTCTTCGTCTACAAGTTCTTTCATCTGCTCTATAAAATATTTCTTAATATGCGTAAGTTCATACAGGCTGTCAACTTCCGCACCTTTTCTAAGCGCTTCATACATAATAAACTGCCTCTCGCTTGAAGGGAATTTAAGCATTTCCATAAGCTCGTCAAGATTCTTTTCATTAAAATCTTTTGCGAATCCAAGTCCGTAGCGGCCTGTTTCCAATGACCTTATAGCCTTTTGGAAAGCCTCTTTATATGTCTTTCCTATACTCATAACTTCACCGACAGCCTTCATCTGTGTACCAAGCGCATCCTCGCTGCCTTTAAATTTCTCAAACGCCCATCTTGCAAATTTAATTACTATATAATCTCCATCAGGAACGTACTTATCAAGGGTTCCGTATTTTCCGCATGGAATCTCATCCAGTGTAAGTCCGCTTGCCAGCATTGCGGATACAAGGGCAATAGGGAATCCGGTTGCCTTACTTGCAAGCGCGGATGACCTTGAAGTCCTGGGATTAATCTCTATAACTACAATTCTGTCTGAAACAGGATCATGGGCAAATTGAACGTTGGTTCCTCCGATGACTTCTATCGCTTCGACTATTCTGTAGGCCTGCTCCTGAAGACGTTTCTGTACATCTTCCGATATTGTAAGCATAGGAGCCGCGCAGAAAGAATCGCCGGTATGTACTCCCATTGGGTCTATATTTTCTATAAAACATACCGTAATAAGATTATTTTTGGCATCACGTACAACTTCAAGCTCAAGTTCTTCCCATCCGATTACCGATTCTTCAACAAGAACCTGTCCCACAAGACTTGCCTGAAGTCCCCTTGCTACTACAGTTTTAAGCTCGTCAGCATTATATACAAGTCCGCCTCCGGCGCCTCCCATTGTATATGCAGGGCGTATTACAACCGGGTAGCCAAGCTGGTCAGCTATAGAAAGAGCCTCTTCAACACTGTATGCAACTTCGCTTTTTGCCATTTCTATACCAAGGCTGTTCATTGTATTTTTAAATTCAATACGGTCTTCTCCTCTTTCTATTGCATCTACCTGCACACCGATAACTTTTACTCCATATTTATCGAGTATTCCGGCATTGGCGAGTTCCGCACATAAATTAAGTCCTGACTGTCCTCCAAGATTAGGAAGCAGGGCATCAGGCCTTTCCTTTTCTATAATCTGTTCAAGCCGCGCCATATTAAGCGGTTCAATATAAGTTATATCAGCCGTACCGGGGTCTGTCATAATAGTCGCCGGATTGGAATTAACAAGCACTATCTCATACCCAAGTGATTTAAGCGCCTTGCATGCCTGAGTTCCCGAATAATCAAACTCGCATGCCTGTCCAATTATAATTGGTCCTGAACCAATAATAAGTACTTTATGAATATCTGTTCTTTTTCCCATTTTAAATTTGTCCTCCTGTTATTTGTTCCCATTAAAGTATACTTCCCATAACTAATGGTGTCAACCAAAAAAGGGGGCTGTATATCGGAATATTGATAACAATGCGCCCCCTTTAAGCATCAGTATTTATTCCTGCACCGGAAGGATTATTGTAATTCCCGGCTTTAAAAGCATATCTGAAAGAGAGTTCATTTCAAGTATATCATTTAAGTCAATTCCAAATCTGTCAACAATATACTGAACCGATTCCCCATCTCTGATTACATATGCAAATGTTTTGTCACGGCCATCATTATCGTTATCGTTATTCATATTGTTATTCATATCGTTATTCATACCGCCATCCATATCAAAATCATTCATATTCTTTGCAGGTATACAAAGTCTCATTCCTATACCAAGATTGTATACGTCTACATATGGATTAGCTCTGAGTATCATAACAAGCGGTACATTATACTGCCGGCTCAAAGAATACAGTGTATCTCCTTTTCTTACGGTATGGACAATTCCATTACAATAATTATTATTCATAATCAGTTGAAACCTTATTTTTTTAATATATTATATGTACTTATATTATTTTTTGTGCTATACTTTCGGTATTATACAATTATTTTTAGAAAGGGGAGCCGGGATGAGAATTATCACTCTTATAATTGTAATTATTACAGCTCTTATTCTTTTATACCGTACACTTGTAATTTCAGGAGTAAATCTTTTTCAGAATAATTTTACCAAAAAATATATTATTGGTTCTTCATACAGAAAATATAAAGGCGAAAAAACATCAGCTGCAGATATATTCTCTATAGGCGCACAGGCATTGGTTTTCAGGCTTCTCATATATTTTGTATCTTATCTTACTTTAATATTTATAGCCGGTGAGGGAACAGACTTCCTTCAGTGGTGGTACAAATGGGATGCAAGCAATTATATAGGAATCGTAGAGGGTGGTTATACCAACATAGTCGTTCAAAGCGGTTATCTCGGAGACGCATATCAGACGCTTGCATTTCTTCCTCTATACCCTGCGCTTACATGGGTAGTCAATCTTTTATTTAATAATGCACTCCTTGCAGCGCTTGTAACCTCCGTATTATGTTATATTGGAGGCGTAATATTCCTGTATATGGCAGTATCGTTAAGATACACCAAATCCATTGCAGAAAAATCAGTTATTCTTATTTCGGTATTTCCTTTCAGCTTTTATTTCGGAGGGATGCTACCTGAAAGCATTGTGCTTCTTACGGCGTCGGCATGTATTTATTTTTCATTTAAAAAGAAATGGTGGCTTGCCGGAATATTCGGAATGTTATGTACCCTTGCCAAACTTCAGGGAATAACCATACTGGCGTTTATGGGCATTGAATGGCTTGAAAGCAATAAAATATTTCTTCTTATAAAAGAAAAGGACTGGAAATCATTTTTCAAAAGACTTACAGACCTTATACCTATGTGCATTACGTTTCTCGGACTTATAATATACTTTATTATTAATTACTATTATACCCATGATGCCTTCTATTTCTTAAAGCTACAGAAATATGTATGGTCACATTCATTTGCCGACTGCGGAACATGCATCAAAAATATAATATACAATATAACCCGCGGCGCAAATGAATTCAATGTTATCATGGCAGAATATATTCCGGAACTCATATTATTCTTTGTTGTAATGTATGTAATAATAAGATGCGCCGGCAGACACAGCGGAAGCCTTTCCATATTCCTTTTCGCTTATACCATAATAAGTTATTCGGCAGACTGGGTAATAAGCGGAAGCAGATATCTCAGCGTCGCTGTTCCTCTTTTCATCATGTCTGCCGAACTTGTAGAAAAACGCCCCATTACTTACAGATTCCTCGTATGTGCCGGGTTAGCTCTTCAGGTAGTATTCATGTACTGCCATACAAAGGGAATCAATATGGTAGTATAGCGCAGTTATTTACGGTTGCCGCGTCTGCTTCTGCGGTTGCGATTTCTGTCGCCTTTAAAATATTTTTTATTTTTGCTGTTTCTGCTCTTTTTGAAACTCTTATATTCATCACTGTCAAACCAGCTGTGGTCAAGCTTCATCTCTTCCACTTCTTCGCCAATCTGCATTTTAAGTAGAGCTGCAGAGAGTTCAATTGCATTGAAATCTTCGTCATCAAGCTGGTTTTCAATATATTTTATAAGGGAATATAAAGGCCTTCCATCATCGCTGATAAGCTCCTTAACCCGCATCATTATATTGTCTGCCTTTGCATGGTTAATATCCCTGGCAGAAGGCACATGCCTTGCTTTAATCCGTGTCTTACATACATTTTCTATATCACGTATTTTATATATCTCCCTGCCTACTACAAGGGTAAATGAACGTCCGGACTTCCCAGCGCGGCCTGTCCTTCCTATTCTGTGTACGTAGTATTCTATGTCCTGTGGTATATCATAATTAAACACAGCTTCAATATCAGTGATATCTATTCCCCTTGCAGCCACATCAGTAGCTATAAGTATGTCGGTAAAACCTTTTCTGAAGGAATTCATTATACGGTCTCTTTCAGCCTGACTCATATCTCCATGGAAGCCTTCAGCGAAATATCCTCTTCCCTTTAATACCTCTGCAAGTTCATCTACCTTTTTCTTAGTGTTGCAGAATATAAGCGACCTTTTCGGATTGTAATAATCAAGAAGCCTTGCAGTAACTTCATCTTTGTTTTTCTGCTTCACTTCATAATAATACTGTCTTACCAGAGGTATCGTAAGTTCCTTAGCCGCAACCTTTACAAATACTGCATCGGGTTTCTGGTATTTTTTCGTTATATTAAGTATCGGCTTAGGCATGGTTGCAGAAAAAAGCCCGGTCTGATGCTCCTTGGGTATGGCGTCAAGTATTGTTTCTATATCTTCCCGAAATCCCATATTAAGCATTTCATCCGCTTCGTCAAGCACAATAGTTTTTAAATTACCAAGCTTTAACGTATGCCGCCTCATATGGTCCATAACTCTTCCCGGAGTGCCTACTACTATCTGTACTCCGCCTCGAAGCGACCTTATCTGTTTATTAATATCCTGTCCGCCATATATAGGCAGTACCCTTACGCCGTCAATATATTTTCCGAATTTCCTTATTTCCTCGGCAGCCTGTATTGCAAGTTCCCTTGTAGGGCACAATATAAGAGCCTGAAGATTTTTTTCTTCAGGCTCGGTCATCTGCAATATAGGAATACCAAATGCTGCCGTTTTGCCGGTTCCCGTCTGTGCCTGTCCTATTACGTCTTTTCCTTTCAAAAACACAAATATCGCCTGCGCCTGTATAGGTGTCATATTCTCAAATCCCATTTCCTTTACGGCACGCAGTATACGTGGCTCAAGTCCGGAATCCTCATAACTTATTTCATTTAATTCCTTATTCATTTCAACATTACATTCCTTCTATAGTTTCCATTATATAATTGGCAAATTCTTCGCCTGTTGCTCCGGTATCCCTTCCTGTCATAACAAGCTTTCTCTCCTTTATCGTACATATATCCAAAGCTTCATACAACTTATCAGATTGTTCTATATATCCTATGTGGTTAAGAAGCATTGCGCCTGCCCTTATAACGCTGCATGGGTCTGCATACTGCGCCCTGCCCTCTTCTACCATTCTTGGAGCAGAACCATGTATGGCTTCAAACATTGCATATTTCTTACCGATATTAGCGCTTCCGGCAGTTCCTACGCCGCCCTGAAGCTCTGCTGCCTCATCAGTAATTATATCTCCATACAGGTTAGGAAGTACAACAACTTCAAAATCCTTTCTCCTCATTTCATCCAAAAGCTTTGCAGTCATTATATCTATGTACCAGTCATC
The DNA here is from genome assembly GCA_947594855.1 of uncultured Lachnospiraceae bacterium. GTDB lineage: Bacteria > Bacillota > Clostridia > Lachnospirales > Lachnospiraceae > V9D3004. Next base: position 44,521 of record CANQEL010000008.1, on the reverse strand, counting down.
CGCTGATATTCCCGGATATTCTTTAGCAATGGCATAGAATGTATCGAGGAATTTACCGTCTGTTGTTTTAATAATATTAGCCTTGGTAACTGCAGTCACGCGTTTCTTATTATTAGCCTTTGCATATTCAAATGCCGCACGTATAATCCTTTCACAGCCCTGCGTAGTCGCAATTGTAAAGTCTATTCCCAGGTCATTAGTTACGTTAACGCCCTCTTTACCTGCCGCATAACCGCCCTCGGTATTTTCACGGTAGAATGTCCAGTCAATTCCAAGCTCAGGAATTCTTACAGGTCTTACGTTTGCAAACAAATCAAGCTCTTTTCTCATAGCCACGTTAGCAGATTCTACATTAGGCCACTTATCTCCTTTTCTCGGTGTTGTTGTAGGGCCTTTAAGGATTACATCACATTCCTTAAGTTCCGCAAGTACTTCTTTTGGAATTGCAGCCATCTCGGCAGCACGCCTTTCAATGGTCAGACCGTCTATTACCTTAAATTCCACTTTTCCCTTTGCTATCTCATCCTTAAGAAGATATTCAAGTACTCTCTGCGCCTGTGCAGTAATTGCAGGACCTATTCCGTCTCCTCCGCATACTCCTATAACAATCTTATCAAGCGCCTGATAATCTGTAAAATCACCCTGCGCTTTCATCTGCTCTACACGCATAAGCTGTTTTTTCAGCAGTTCGCCAAATTGTTCCTGTGCTTTTTTGATTTCATTCTCAAACATAATAAACCTCCTGATTAAATATTATCTATCTGCCAGTCAACAGGTGTTTCCCCGTTGGCTTTAAGAAATTCATTTGCTTTACTGAAATGCCTGCATCCAAAAAATCCGTTATACGCCGAAAGCGGACTCGGATGCGCCGCCTCCAGTATAAGGTGTTTCTTATTTGTAAGCATTGGTTTCTTAGCCCTTGCAGGTCTTCCCCAGAGCATATATACCACAGGTCTGTCCTGCGCATTTACCGCCTGTATTGCAGCATCAGTAAACTGTTCCCAGCCCATATTTTTATGCGAATTGGCAAGTCCCTGCCTTACCGTAAGTACAGTATTGAGAAGCAAAACTCCCTCATCCGCCCATTTTTTCAGATAACCGTTATTAGGTATATAACATCCCAAATCTGAATTAAGTTCCTTATATATATTAACAAGCGACGGAGGTATATCCACACCGGCTTTTACCGAAAAGCACAGTCCATGCGCCTGGTTGGGACCATGGTACGGGTCCTGTCCAAGGATTACAACCTTCACTTTGCTAAGCGGCGTAAAATGAAATGCATTGAAAATATCGTCAGCGGGAGGATATATGATGTGTTTTTTATATTCATCAATTACAAACCTGTACAACGAAGCATAGTATGGCTTCGCAAACTCAGGATTCATTGCCTCAAGCCAGTCATTTTTTATAGCTCCCATAACTTTCCTCCTAAAGCCTTACGCTTACATTATTGTCACGAAGATACTGCTTAAGCTCCATTATTTCAAGCTCCTTATAATGAAATAATGACGCCGCAAGCACCGCATCCGCATGCCCATCATTTATAGCCTCAAGAAAATGCTCCTTCTTTCCCGCACCTCCCGATGCAATTACCGGTATGCTTACATTGTCTGCAACTGTTCTTGTAAGTTCTATATCATAGCCGTCTTTTGTTCCGTCACAGTCCATACTTGTAAGAAGTATCTCTCCGGCTCCAAGCTCATTTGCTTTTACCGCCCATTCCACGGCATCTATGCCCATATCAATACGGCCGCCGTTTTTATATATGTTCCATCCGCTTCCATCTTTTCTTCTTTTTGCATCAATTGCAACTACCACGCACTGGCTTCCGAATTTAAGCGCCGCTTCGGATATGAGGTCAGGATTCATGATAGCCGCCGTATTAACGGCAATCTTATCCGCGCCTTCCCTGAGAATAACCTTAAAATCCTCCACGGTACGGATACCGCCTCCCACGGTAAACGGGATAAATACCGTCTCGGCAACTTTTCTTACCATGTCGAGTTTAATATCCCTTGAATCGCTGGATGCGGTTATATCAAGAAACACAAGCTCATCTGCCCCACATTCGCCATATGCCCTGCCGACTTCCACGGGGTCGCCTGCATCTTTAAGATTAACAAAATTAATACCTTTTACAACTCTGCCTTCATTCACATCAAGACAGGGAATGATTCTTTTAGTAAACATGTTATTCTCCTAATGAAATAAAATTTTTCAGTATTCTAAGGCCCACATCTCCGCTTTTCTCAGGGTGGAACTGACAGGCATATACGTTGCCGTATTCTACTGCGGCGTGAATATGGTTGGTATATTCGGTGGTTGCCGTTACTATATTCTCATCCTCTGCTTTAAGATAATATGAATGTACAAAATATACGTAGGCGCCTTCGTCTATTCCCTTAAATAATTTTGAACCTTTAGGAAAATGCAATGAATTCCATCCCATATGCGGAATCTTGTGTATTCCGTCATGGTCCATTGCGCATATTTTCCCTTTAAGTACAGATAAACCATTTACGCCGGGCGACTCGTCGCTTTCATCAAACAGAAGCTGAAGCCCAAGACATATTCCAAGAAAAGGAGTGCCACCACTGACACTCTGTTTAATGGCTTCAACGAGCCCATATGAGCGAAGTTTTTCCATCGAATCACCAAAAGCGCCCACTCCCGGAAGTATTACCTTATCTGCCGAAAGTATCTCGTCTGCATCTCTTGTCACTACCGGAGTTTCTCCTATATATTCGAGCGCCTTCTGTACGCTTTTAAGGTTTCCTGCGTCATAATCAATTATTGCTATCATCTTACCTGTATGCCCCTGTTTTCTTTATTCCATGAGACAGCATAGCACATCCGGGACAGTTTGTCTACTTCCCATCTGCAAGTCAGTTTTTTGCACATTCAAGTTCAAACCAGAATTCCACGCCGTCATCACAGTTATTAACTCCACATTCCCTGTTAAACGTATTCATAACAGCTTTTACAATGGAAAGTCCTATTCCATTGCCTCCATATTCCCTTGTTCTTGCCTTATCCACTTTATAAAATTTAACCCATATTTTATCAAGCTCTTCCTCCGGTATATGCTCGCCTGTATTAACAACGCTTATCCTTACTATATCACCGCGCTTCCTGGTATATATTCTTATAATTCCTGAATCATTTACATGGTTAAGCGCATTACTTACATAATTGGTAAGCACTTCTTCTACAAGATATTCCTCGGCCCATACAAACACCGGAAGCGGTTCATACATTACAAGATTAACATTTTTTTGCTTAAACATAATATCCGAAGCCGATACAACTGATTTGATTACCTGTACGACGTCAAAACGTTCCATGTCAGGTTTATCAGTACCAAATTCAAGCTGATTAAGGTCAAGCAGCCGTCTTACCATTCTGTTCATTTTATGCGCCTCATCAATAATAACGTCACAGTAGAATTTTCTGTCGTTAGCATCGTCTATAACGTCATCCGAAAGACCTTCCGCATAGCCCTGAATAAGAGCAATCGGAGTTTTAAGTTCATGCGATACATTCGACAAAAACTCTTGTCTCATTTCATCTATCTGCATCTTCTTTTCAATATCCGACTGCAGCTCATTATTGGCGCTTTTAAGTTCCGAAATGGTATTTTCAAGCTGTGACGAAAGCATATTCATGCTTTTCCCAAGCCTGCCTATTTCATCATCCGTTTTTACCTCATACCTGGCATCAAAATCAAGTCCCGCCATCCTGTCCGCAATATCAGACAATTCAAGTATGGGTTTGGTAAACCCTCTTCCGATAAAAAACATTGCAAGCGCGCCTAAAAGCACGGCAAATATACCTATATACGTAATAAACTTGTTTGATACCGCTGCGCTTTCCTTAATATTCTGGTAATTTGCGCGCAGGAATATAAAGGTCGTTCTGTCAACCTTTCCAAAAAGCTCCAGATAATTAGAGCCTATTTTGTCATCAAATATTTTATACATCTGATAATTGTCTGTACCAGCAATTTTCTGATAACTATTATCAAGGGTACTCCAGCCGTAATAATCATTTACATAATTATCAAGCCTGTCCTTTATAATATTAAAAGCGGTACCGCCTGAATCCACGTCAGGATATGAAAAATTATAATAATTCCATATCATGTCGCTTGTAATGGAAAATACATAAAGAGTTACGCCATTATTTGCGCTCAGACTATCCAGATAATAATAACTTTCTTCCGATGCATAAGTATCCATATTCCGCACATCATTATATACATCAATAAGGACATTTTTTTTCTGATGCGTATAATATGTCTCAAGCAGCGAGATATTCATAAAAATATTTGCCGCTACAAATATAACTATAAATGCAGTCAGTATAATAATAAACCTTGTACGAATGGAATGTTTCATATGTTTCACCCCTGCTCCGCCTCAAACTTGTAGCCCATTCCCCATATCGTTTTAATATAACTGCCTTTATCACCCATTTTACTGCGGAGTTTTTTTACATGTGTGTCAATTGTTCTTGCATCACCGTAATAATCATAATTCCATACATTATTAAGAATCTTCTCCCTGGAAAGGGCAATTCCCTTATTATCTATAAAATATGCCAGAAGTTCAAACTCCTTAAAGCTGAGTTCAAGCTTCTTTCCATCAATACTTACCTCATGGGCGCTCTTATCGAGTATTATTCCGCCAAGTTCAACAACATCATCACCAATAACGCTTGCTCTTCTTAACAGCGCTTCAACCCTCGCAACAAGAATTTTAGGACTAAACGGCTTAGAAATATATTCATCTACTCCAAGTTCAAATCCTAAAAGTTCATCTCTCTCTCCGGACTTTGCCGTAAGCATTACTATAGGAACCTTGGAATACTGCCTTATTTCACGGCAGACCTGCCAGCCGTCCATTTTAGGCATCATAATATCAAGAATAACAAGCCCAATATTTTTTTCTTCAAAAAATATGTCTATTGCCTCTTCACCATTGGCGGCTTCAAGCACAATAAAATCTTTCTTTACAAGGAAATCCCTTACCAGTTTTCTCATTCTCTGTTCATCATCAACAACAAGTATCTTTACATTATCCATAATAATAACACCTCTTATTTAAGCCCGGTTATATCCGCCCATTCCTTAACATGGTTTTTAACATTTTCCCTAAGCATTGCATCCTTTGGATTCTCTCCAAAACCATCTTCATAATCAGCTTCCATTTCTTCAAGTGTTTTACTCTGTTCTTCGCCATTTTCATATTCCATATAGTATATAAGCAGGTTCTTATACTCTTCATCGCTAAGAGTAATATTTTCTTTCACCGCTATCGTTTTTGCAGCCATCTTTTCAAGAGCCGCATCTTTTCCTATGTCTTCTATATCATCTTCCGTCATTCCAAATGATTCAAGCAATTCATCAATGGTATAATCTGAAAGCTCGGCAAAATTTGCGTAACTTTTCTCAGTTTCATCCATTGCATTTTTAAGCTCACCCTTGTGATATTTCTTTACTTTGGTATCTTCAAGAACTTTTTCCCATATATTATCAGCAAGACCATCCACATTATCATTATAAAGCGTTTCCCTGACATAATCATTAAAATCTGCCACGCTCCCACACTCTCCTTCGGAATAATCTGAAACAAACTCATCCGTAAGCTGCTGTTCTATTTCATCTCCGCATATATAATTAAGCGTTATGGCAAACTGAGCTGTTTTACCGTCAATAATCTCATCGCCATAATCTTCCGGTACCTCTACTGTAATATTCTTTGTTTCACCTGTATTCATTCCCGGTATCTCTTCATCAAACTCAGCAAAATAATCTTCATCACCAAGCGTGGTATATTCATCCTCGGATGTATAGTCATCTATAATATTTCCGTCAATCGTACATGTATAATTAATATTTACCATATCGCCTTCTTTAGCCGTTCCGGTAAGTTTTTCATATGCTTCCGCATCGTCAAGAATAAATTCTATTTCTTCTGCAACATCTTCATCTGTAACTTCAACTGAATACGGTATATTTTTATATTTACCAAGTTTAATGTAACCTTCTGCCTCATAGTCAACCGGCACACCATATTCTACAGCATTTGCTTTTTCATTTTCCCTTCCTATAACAAAACACAGTATTATAATAACCAAAACAGCTGCCACTGCTGAAACTGCAAATATAATCGGTTTTTTATTGCTTTTTTTACTAACTTTCTTCTTTCCCGGCATTAAAATGTCCTCCTGATATTTTTTAATTTTTTATATAATAACATAAAATTGTGTCCAAAACATGGATTTTCCAACTCTATATATTGTAATATCTGCTGTTTTCATACTCAGCCCTGCCCGTTTCTTTTTTATACTCAGAAAAATTTCTGCCGGAAGCATGTCTGAAAAAATATGAAAATGCCGATATAGAACCAAAACCAAGTTTTTCAGCTATCTCAGAACAGCTCATTCCCTGCTTAATATACGCTATTGCCATATTAACCTTAAGCTCTGTTATATACTTATTCGGAGTAACGCCGATATCCTTTTTAAAACATCTTATTATATGATTTATGTTTCTTTTGAGTTCAGATGCAAGCAGATTTACCGACAATTCAGACGCCGGAGTATTATGAAGTATAGAAAGCGCCTCTAAAGTAACTTCCGAATAGCTTCCGTCAGATTCAAGATAATCCCCAAGATAATATAAAAGTATCTCAAAATAATCATTTACTATCTCAGGCTGCTTTACAGGCGTTTTGAATTCCTCGCCTATAAGCCCGGCAAGACATCCTAACATTTTATCTTCAGCCAGGTCTATCTCTATATATTCTCTCTTCAAAAGTCCTTTATATGTACTAAAATCAAAAAAAACATGGTCTACAGGATCATTTTTGTCCTGATGCACCTTAAAATCCGGAGAAGCCCGAAACATATACAGATATCCCGGTTTAAGCGGTATGTTATTTTTATAAAACGCCGTACCGCTTATTATATAATATATCCTGTTCACCACGTAAGACGGATTATAGTACCAGTTATAAGGATTATATACCCTGCCATATGATATAAGCGAATAATTTCTGAACATATCTAATCTCCTTCTTTTAATTATGTTTATTTATATCAAAATGTCGATTTTTCTAAAATATTAGTCAACTATTATTATATACACAACTCTCAAATAATTCTACAATAACTTTATAAAACGTAACTTTAAAACTTGCAAATTTAAAAGGAGGAAAGCAATGTTAAAGAAAATCAGCATATTTTTATTAATTATTGCTCTTATTATGCCTATGGTTAAAATGCAAAACAGCAGTGTAACAAAAGTTAAAGCTGCCGATAATGTATCAGCCTTTACGCGGCAGACTATCAATTTTAACAGGGAATGGAAGTTCGTGCGTGATGACGCGGCAGGCGCCCAGGAAGAAAACTATAACGATTCCAGCTGGTATAACGTAGGTCTTCCTCATGATTTCAGTATCCCTTACTGGCAGGAAGAAAAACATTATACGGGCTATGGCTGGTACAGAAAAACTTTCGATATAAAAAATGAATGGGCCGGCAGACATATCACCCTAGATTTTGCAGGCGTTTTCCATACGGCTGAAGTATATATAAACGGACAATTCGCAGGTATGCACGAGGGCGGGTATACAGGATTTGAAATAGATATTACAGATTATGTGCGTACAGGAAGCAATGTCGTTGCAATAAGGGTAAATAACCTGTGGAAAGCCGACCTTGCTCCCCGCTCCGGTGACCACATGTTTACCGGAGGAATATACAGAGACGTAAACCTCGTTATAACAAATCCCGTACATGTAGCATGGTACGGTACTTTCGTACAGACTCCTGACGTATCTAAAGAACGGGCCAATGTACGAGTGCTTACCGAGATAGCAAACGACAGCAGCTCTGCCCAGACTGTAAATGTTATCAATACAGTATATGATTCTTCGGGAAATGAAGTTGCCGTCATTAATTCCCCCTCTGTTACGATTAACGCCAAAAATACATATGAATTTGACGATACTAGCGCATATATACCAAATCCCAAATTATGGAGTCCCGAAACGCCTAACCTGTATTCGGTTCATACCAATGTCATGATAAACGGAACCCAGGCAGACCAGTATGATACGACTTTTGGTTTCAGGTGGTATGAATTTTCTCCTGACGAAGGATTTTTCCTAAACGGCGAACATTACTGGATTGACGGGGCTAACGCACATCAGGACCACGCGGGCTGGGCCAACGCCGTTACGACCGAGGCATTGTACCGTGACGTTGCAATGATAAAAGAATCAGGTCTTAATTTTATAAGAGGCTCCCATTATCCCCATTCACCTGCTTATGGCGACGCCTGTGACAAAATCGGTATGCTGTTCTGGAGCGAAGCTGCATTCTGGTGTACTTCTTTCTGGGGTGAAGGTTCAGATACCGGCACTTCTGATGATTATAAGGCAGACGGATATCCTTCTACCGGAAACCGCGCTACCGAAGAAGCATTTGAACAAAGCTGCATAAATAACCTTTCGGAAATGATAAGGATTAACCGAAACCATCCTTCAATTATAGTATGGAGCATGGGAAATGAACCGTTCTTTGGCGATAATGCGGAAAAAAAGAAAGCACTTATAAGCAAAATGGCGGGAATTGCAAAAGAACTTGACCCTACAAGATGCACTGCAATAGGAGGAACTCAAAGAGGTTCTTTTGATCATCTTCCTAATGTAGACATAGCAGGATATAATGGCGACGGCGCCGATATGCCTGAATATCAGAATCCCGGAGTCGGAAATCTGGTATCCGAATATTCTACACATACAGGCAACAGACCTGAGAATTTCACATGCTATTACGGAAGCGTGCAGACGGATGAAAATGGCGAACCCATACGTTATCCGTGGAGAAGCGGCATAGCATTGTGGTGCGCATTCCACCACGGTTCCATACTGTCAAGAAGCTACGGCGACATGGGTTACATAGATTATTACAGACTGCCGCTTAATATATGGTATTACTACAGATACAACCGTACCGGCGTGGAACCTGAAAGTTCACAGAACGGTACTCCGGACAGGCTTTTACTTGACGCATCTTCCACCACCATAAAAAACGACGGAACGAGCGATACCCATATCACTGTCACTGTCGCAGACAAAGACGGCAACTGGCTTAATTCTGAGCCCGAAGTAACTTTTGAAGTTACAGACGGACCGGGAATATTCCCTACAGGCAAAAGCATTACTTTCAAACCCGGAGACAGCATGCGCGACGGTAAGGCGGCAATTGAATTTCGTTCCTACTATGCAGGCACTACTACTATTAAAGCCTATTCCGACACCAATCCGGAAATCAAGCCTGCAACTATAACTATAACTACTACAGGCGAAGGCTCTGTAGATGAACCTGCCATCGAAACAATGTACGGGGCATTTATGAGCAACGGCGGATATGTCCCTAATTCTCTTGAAGAACCTACGCCTTACAGATATCACAGATTCAAAGGATGCCCTATGAATTCAAGCAGCGGCCTTAGTTCCGTAGTTAATATTCAGGACGGCGATAATACTACTTCCTGGACTGCTGAAACACCGGGCAGCGGACAGTGGCTGTATCTGGAAATTGAACATGGCGGCATGAGCCTCTATAAAGCAAAACTTATATTTAATGGCAAAGCATACCCTTACAGAATCCAATATAAGTCTTTAAATATTTCAGAAGACGAATGGATTACTTTAAAAGAATATAATTCCGATACAATTAACCAAAGACCTGCCGAAGACAGTCTTGGCGGAACTTATATGCGCTACATAAGGATTGAATTCCCTGATGTGCCTGCCGGTGAATATGCAAGTCTTGCAGAGCTTAAGCTGTACGGCATCAGAGCCGACTCCTCAGGCTATACGCAGGGAATCAAACCATTGTCTGAAATTCCTAACGATGCGGTTACTATTGACAAAGATACAGGCGTCATAACCGGAAAGACCACAGACGGCAGCGAATGTAATATAGTATACGACCTTGAAAAGGATTCTCCCGGTTATGCAAGATTCCAGACAAACATCTCCTTCCCGGAAAATGCAGATGTGCCTGCGCCTGTCACATTCTCTGTATATTGTGATGACGAGCTTATGTATGAAAAGACCATAAACGGGCCTTCCGAAAGCTGTAATATAGATATAAGCATTAACAAAGTTAAAAACCTTAAAATAACCGCTTCATCTTCCGCAGGAGGTACCGCTTTCCAGTTAAAAGGCTCGCGGCTTATGGGCGTATACAGAGACATAACAAGAAGCAGTATGGATTATGGAAACGGAAACGACGACAGTGAAAATCCTCTTTCAGGCGCAGAAACAATACTTACCCAGATGTGCCCGGATATGGATACGCTTCAACCCGGTAAAACCTTACATATGCAGGTAAGGATTACGAATAAAAATGAAAACAGGATCTCCGCTGCCCTCGCAGCCTTTCTATACAGGGCAGACCATACTCCTGTAAAAATATCGTTAATACCTGTAAGTATTCCTGGTAAAGGTTCCCTGGCATCAGACTTTGCCATAGATATACCGGAGAATATTGGTAAGCTTGATTATGTAAAAATAATAGGCTGGAACGCTGATACTCTCGTACCATTTACACGTTCTACAGTCATAAGTGAAGACGGCTCTGATACATCAGGCGCAGGTCTTAATCCTTCAGGCAGTGAAGCGAACCTGCTTACAGCCATACAGGAGGCAATGCAGATTATATATTCTGCCGATGCGGATAAATATACTAATGAGTCAAAAACAGGTTATACAGAAGCTTTAATATATGCAGCAGGCCTGCTTTCCAGTCCTGAAACTTACTCCCAGGACTTTGATGCCGCTGCTCTTAAAATAAGAAATGCCATTGCCGGACTCAGGCTTACACCAAAAGGAAACAGCGGCAATAACGCTCCCGCTCCTGGATTAAATATACCCAAACCTTCAAGTCCCGCTCTTTCCAAAGGCATTTTATACAAAGCCGGAAAATACAGATACAAAGTACTTAAGACAACGAAAAAATCAGCAAATGTTACACTTTACAGACCGTTATCCAAAAAAATGAAAACAGCAGTAATACCTGCCACAGTTAAGATAAAAGGGATAAAATGCAAAGTTACCGCCATATCAGACAAAGCCTTTGCAAACAACAAGCGGCTTACTAAGGCCGTTATCGGAAAAAACATTACGAAGATTGGCAAAAAGGCTTTTTATAACACAAAAAAACTAAAAAAAGTAACCATTAAATCAAAGGTTATAAAATCAGTAGCCAAAAACAGTTTTAAGAAGACAGGAAACAAACTTAAATTCAAAGTACCTGCAAAAAAAGCCAAAGCTTACAGGAAGTTTTTCAAAAACAAAACTTTGCCTTAAAAAACCGACGCATAGATACCCTCTTTTGATAACGGGACCGGACCCCTCCATATAGATTCCGGTCCCAAATTATATAAAAATATGTTATAATTACCTTATCAGACGAGGAGGCAGGAGCATGGAATATTTACATTTTCATTCATTAGACGAGGCCATATCGGCTATATTTGGAAACAATCTGCGTATAGTAAGCAAACGCCCGGTATACGGAGGCGATATTAACGAATCTTACCGTCTTTCGCTTTCTGACGGAGAAGCGTTATTTATGAAATGTAACTCTCCTGCCAATATCTCATTTTTTGAAGCAGAGGCAAAAGGGCTTAACGCCCTTGAAAACACACATACTATAAATATTCCCAAAGTATACGGCATCGGAACCGACAATATAACCGGAAAATCTTTTCTTTTAATGGAATATCTTGAAGCTTCCCCAAAGATTGAAAAATACTGGGAAGTATTCGGCCATGAGCTTGCAAAGCTGCACAGGACTGCCGTAACTGCATTATCTGATAAAGATAAAAACCTTGTATTTGGTTTTGAAGATGATAATTATATCGGAGCCACCCCACAGAAAAACACGCCGACAAAAAATTGGGTTGAATTTTTCCGCACGTGCAGACTGTATCCGCAGATTCAAATGGCAGACCGGTATTTTGATACTAAAATACGAAAACAATTCATAAAACTTATGGACAATCTCGAATCTTATCTTACAGAGCCTGAATTTCCATCGCTGATTCATGGCGACCTGTGGATTGGCAACGCCATCTGCGGACCTGACGGCAAAGCATGGATACTCGACCCGGCTGCATACGTTGGACATTTTGAGGCAGAGCTTGCAATGACTGAACTTTTCGGAGGTTATCCTGATTATTTTTATCAGGCATATAATGATACCAATCCCATAAACAGCGGATATAACGACAGAAAAGACCTCTACAACCTGTATCATCTCCTGAACCATCTGAATCTGTTCGGAAGCTCTTATCTTGGCTCAGTAAAAAGAATTCTTGACACAAGGATATCTATATAATATTACTCCAGCCATCTTCCGGAAACCACTCAACACTATATTGCCCATCAGAATAGGCATACCCTATCACAGAACCATTATTTACAAATAATAATATGATTCTGCCTTCTTTTTTACTAAAACTCCTAATACTCCCTTTCCAAAACCCGATATCTTCCTTTTTTATATTATATATCATAATCCAGTCTTTAGTATCCCATCTGGTCAGCTTCATATCGCTGATAGGAAGTTTATAAATAAATTCCCCCGGCGGGCTCAAATCATTCCCCGTCTTAGCATAATACTCTGCTTCATACCCAACCAGTTCTATCATATACGAATATGCTTCTATCTGAAACGCTGATTTTTTTGACGCTTCGATAAACCGCACGACATTAGGTATCAGCACCGCTGCAAGAACCAATATTATCACAATAACAACTATCAGTTCTACAAGTGTAAAACCGCTTTTGCCCACCGGTTTTTTTCTTATTTTTTTCATAGCTCTATAAATCTTCATTCCTTTTTGCATATATCTGATAATCTGTCAGATATCTTCTTTATATATAATATATGGTTTTGAGCTATGTTGATTTAATATTCTTTTCCTACAAAATAGCTTTTTTCAGCGTGCAAACTATAAAGTCCTCCAAGCAGAATCTTTACAAGCATAGTATATACATTCGGTCAGATTATATAATTTCATTCGGTGAAATTTGGGACTTTCATTCGGTGAAATTCAAAAATCAAAAAGAAAATGATTTTTACCACAAAAGAGGGCAGTGCAAACTGCCCTTATGCTTACGTTGTCCTTTTTGCTCTCCAATACACCAGACAAAACATATTCCTGTATATGATGATATCATATGCCGAGTTCGTCTTAATTCGGTCAAGTGGAGTAGGCGGGAATCGAACCCGCGTCCAAAATATCTTCCATCGTCCTTCTACAAGCTTAGCCATTCTTTTTTGATTCCCCAAACTGTCCCCCCGGATGGCAGGGTGGCAGCCTCGGTAGCTCCTAATACGCCCATATGCTAAGAGCATCACATATGTCGTTTCCTGCATAGTCGATGCCCGCTTTATAAGTGCAGGTGCTTACAGGCGGACAGCTGCCCTTAGGCAGCGTATGCTAAATTATCTTCAGCGTTTAATTTTAATTGTGAGATTTGACGCATCATCCTGCGGCTTGCTTCTCCGACTTCTAATACCCTGTCGAAACCTTTACTACCCCAAAATAATAAATATATAAAATCAGGAATATACAGACCTAAACTTATATACGGAATGAAGAAGACTTAAAGTTCCTCTCCGCATCGCGTCTCTGGTCTTTCTTTGCAATATCCTGTCTTTTATCATATAACTTCTTACCTCTTGCAAGGGCTATTTCTACCTTTGCAAGGCTTCCTTTAAAATATATCTGAAGGGGTATGAGCGTATAACCCTTCTGCGCTATTTTACCGGTTATTTTCCTTATCTCGCTTCTGTGGAGCAGAAGTTTTTTAACCCTTAAAGGCTCTCTGTTAAATATATTGCCCTTCTCATACGGACTTATATGCATATTATATACAAACACTTCCCCATTTTCAATACGGATAAATGATTCCTTTATACTGCACTTTCCCATACGAAGGGATTTTACTTCTGTCCCGAAAAGCTCAATTCCCGCCTCATACTGCTCTTCTATAAAATAATCATGATAAGCTTTTTTATTATTTGCAATAAGTTTAACCGCTTCCTTTGCCATAATACATTACTCCTCTTCATAAACAAATATAAAATCCACTGTACGCATATCAAGCGATGCGCGAAGTACTTCCACAACCGCTTTCTGTCCAAGCAAATACTCCTTGCCCGTATACTTTCCGTATACCCTGAAGTTCCTATCATCATACACATAATCGTCATCCGTCATATCTGTTATCCTTACCATTCCCTCTATGGTATTTGGCAGTTCAACATATATACCCCATCCTGTCACGCCCGATATAATACCTTCGTACACCTCACCAATATGGTCAAGCATATATTCTGCCTTTTTCAGCTTGTGGACTTCTCTTTCAGCAGCCTCTGCACGCCTTTCAAGTATACCTGACTGCTCTGCAATATCCGGAAGTATTGAATCATAATGCTCTATTCTTCTTTCGTTTAGTTTCCCATGGAGATTTTCTTTAATTATCCTGTGGATTATAAGGTCGGGATATCTCCTTATGGGTGATGTGAAATGACAGTAATATTTAGTTGCAAGTCCGAAATGTCCCAGTGAATCCACCGTATATTTCGCCCTTTTCATCGAGCGCAGAACTAGCCTGCTTATAAGATTTTCCTCAGGAACGCCTTCTATGCCCGAAAGAAGTTTCTGCACCTGCATTGGATGTATCTCATTTCCCGTAAACTTTACCCGATGTCCAAAATTACTTATGAATACCGAAAGTTCACGCATCTTATCAGCATCAGGTGCCTCATGCGACCTGTATACAAACGGCAGTTCCTGCCAGTAATAATCTTCCGCTATCGTTTCATTGGTAACAAGCATGAATTCCTCAATAATTCTTGTAGCAATATTTCTCTCATATGGTTTAATGCTTATGGGTTTTTTGTTATCATCCAGAATAATTTTGCTTTCCGGAAAATCAAAATCAACTGCTCCTTTACGCTTTCTTATCTCTATTCTTTTTTCGGCAAGAGCTTTCATATCAAAAAGCATCTTAAGTATATCGCTGTACTTATTTTGCTCCTCTTTGTCATTTCCTGCCACAATCTTTTGCACTGAAGAATATGTCATCCTGTGATTTACATTTATTACTGTCTCTGCTATCTCATGACCTAAAAGCGCCCCATTATCATCAAACTGCATAATACAACTAAGGCTCAGCCTGTCCGTTCCTTCATTTAATGAACAGATTCCATTAGACAGTTTCTTTGGAAGCATTGGTATAACCCTGTCCACCAGATAAGCGCTTGTCCCCCTTGCCAGGGCTTCCCTGTTAAGCGCGGTATCTTCCCTGACATAATGCGTCACATCTGCTATGTGCACGCCAAGCGTATATATATTATTTTCATATTTAAGCGTAACTGCGTCATCCAGGTCTTTTGCATCTTCACCATCTATTGTAACAGTGAGCCAGTCACGTATATCTTTTCGTGAAATTATATCGGCTTCTGATATACTTTCCGGCATCTTATCAGCTTCCATAAGCACGTCTGCAGGAAATACGTCAGGAAGCCCTGCTTCCTTTGCTATCGAAAGTATATCCACTCCAGGTTCATCTGCATATCCGAGTACTGAAATAATTTCACCCGAAGGACTTTTGCCGCCATTAGCGCCATAGTCATTTATATGTGCAACTACCTTCTGGTTATTCTTTGCACCTCCCGTTTTATCCTTCGGTATAAATATATCTTTTATTTTATATATATTATCAGGCACAACAAACGCAAAATTCTTACTTATCTGAACCGTTCCTACTATATCGGTAATATTCCGTCTGATAATTTCCGTTATTACGCCTTCACGCCTCTTCTTTCTGCTGCCGGAAAGAACTGCTTTAACCAGGTCGCCATGCATTGCATCCAGCGTATCGTTTTCGTGTATAAATACATCTTCCGAGCCGTCATCACACATTACGAATCCATAACCGGCTCTCGCCTGTGAAAATATTCCTGTAATTATATTTTCCTTCTCAGGCTGAATAAGACCATATCTGTCAAGATATATAAGTTTTTCATTTAAAAGTTCATCTATAATATTCCTGTATTCACGTTTATCTTTCGCAGGAACACCGATTATCGCAGCAAGCTGTTTGATTTTAACAGGAAAATACTGCGTTGAAGTTATATATTCATAAATACGGTTTTTACGGTCATCATGCAATATACCCGTATAAAGCACCTCCTTATATATACAAAAACCCCCTTGCAAAACACAAGGGGGAATAATAACAAATATCTTTTTTTACCACTTAAGGTTTAGCAAAAGCGATATTACAATGAAAAGCGCTGTAAGTATACGCGTACTCTTAAGCAGTCCGCCTTCCATTGACCTTCCTTTATTCTTTCCCCAATATGTCTCAGCAGCTCCGCTGATTGCTCCAAGACCTGCCGACTTTCCTTCCTGAAGAAGAACTACGATAATAAGCGCAATAGATATCAAAATATATAATACAGTAACAAGTGTTCTAACAACTGATAACATATCAAATCCTCCTAATACATACATCTGTACCAAACAATCAATAGTCTAACATACCATGACAAAGATTTCAAGCATTTTTTTATTTTTTAACAAGAAGTGACTTTCCTGTCATCTCAGAAGGCTTTTCAAGTCCCATCATTTCAAGCAGTGTAGGAACTATATCTGCAAGGCAGCCTCCTTCTGCAAGCGTATAATCTTCATCATAATTTACAAGTATGAACGGTACCGGATTAACAGTATGCGCCGTAAATGGCTCTCCCGTCTGATAATCAATAAGCTGCTCTGCATTACCATGGTCTGCGCAGATAAACATCTGTCCGCCTGCAGCAATAAGCGCTTCATAAGCTTTTCCGACACATTCATCTACCGCCTCAACAGCTTTAATTGCCGCCGATTCTACTCCCGTATGTCCAACCATGTCAGGATTGGCAAAATTGATTATAATAACATCATACTTATCAGATTCTATTGCCTCCACAAGTTTATCGCATACTTTATATGCGCTCATCTCAGGCTTAAGGTCATATGTTGCAACTTCTTTAGGCGAAGGAACAAGTATCCTGTCCTCTCCCGGATTAGGCTCTTCAACACCTGCATTAAAGAAGAAAGTTACATGCGCATATTTCTCTGTCTCTGCTATTCTTACCTGTTTCATGCCTTTTGAAGCAAGAAGCTGTCCAAATGTATTATTTATTTCAACCTTCTTAAATGCAATCTCTTTATTTGGAATTGTAACATCATACTCTGCAAAACAGATATAAGTGAGATTCATTCTGTCCCCTCTGTCAAAGCCGTCAAACTCATCTGCACAGAAAGCCCTGGTTATCTCTCTTGCACGGTCAGGCCTGAAATTGAAGAATATGATTGAATCATTATCTTTAATAGTAGCAACCGGCTCATTATTTTCTTTTATTACTACCGGTTCAACAAATTCGTCTGTTATATCCTTTGCATACATGGAAGCTACGGCGTCTGCGGCATCTGCTGCCTCTACTCCTTCGCCTTTAACCATTGCCCTCCATGCCTTTTCAACTCTGTCCCACCTGTTGTCACGGTCCATTGCATAAAATCTTCCCATAACGGTAGCAATCTTTCCCGTTCCTATTTCCTTCATCTTATCAGTCAGTTCTATAATGTAATCCCTGCCTGATGCAGGAGGAGTATCTCTTCCGTCAAGGAAACAGTGGATATATACTTTATCAAGATTCTCTTTCTTTGCAAGTTCCAAAAGTGCATACAAATGTGTATTATGGCTGTGAACGCCTCCGTCTGATAAAAGCCCGTACAGATGAAGTGAAGAATTATTCTTTTTACAGTTCTTAACTGCATCCTGAAGCGCTTCATTCGTAAAGAACGTACCGTCTTCAATCTCCTTGGTAATCCTTGTAAGCTCCTGATATACTATACGGCCTGCGCCCATGTTGATATGTCCTACTTCCGAATTACCCATCTGTCCGTCCGGGAGTCCTACTGCAAGTCCGCTTGCATTACCTTTTACAAACGGATATTTTTTCATAAGCATATCCATTACCGGAGTATTTGCTTCATATACAGCATTGCCCTCTTTCTTTTCATTTAAACCATATCCATCCAATATCATAAGCACTGTTGGTTTCTTACCCATTTTATTTCCTCTTTTCATAATTATTATTTAAATACATTGCGCATAAAATTATAGTAACCATGCTCCCAGCTGTGTCCAACCGGATATTCATAGTATACATGTTCAAATCCATTCTCCGTAAGAGCCTGATGATAAAGAAGCGGATGTTCATTTACCACATCATCATATTTGCCTTTAAGAATCATTAAAAACGTATTATTCGTATACGGCTCCGGTATCATGAATTTATCCTTTTCAAATAATCCCGGTTCATTACGGTTCTCATCAATATAATATTCAAACAATCCTGGTGCAGGACAGAAGGCTCCTATATATCCGAACACATCAGGATGTGATACTCCTATATAGAGCGCTCCTCTTCCTCCCATTGACCAACCTGCTATAGCCGTATTTTCACGCCCTTTCTTAATGCTGTAATTCTCATACAGCCATGGGAAAAGGCTGTCGAACAGTTCCTCGTTAAATAAATCATAATATGAATAATTCTCTGCTGTATGTGTATTCGCATCTGTTTCAGGGATATTGCTTACGCGCGTGTCCGGAATAACCAGTATAAATTCGTCGCACTCTCCCGCATCAACTATATTATAAGCTATCTTTGCAGGACCGCAGCCGCTTCCCGAACCGAACCTGCTTCCGCCAAGCCCGATACCGTGAATCATTATAAGAACCGGATACTCCTTCTCCGGATCATAATCCTTAGGAAGTACAATATCTACGCTCCTGTCAGTGCCCGTAATCTTGGAAGGATACTTCTCAGTACTGAAAATATAATTGTCATTATACGCATCATAACCGGCAGGCGCTGCTGTATTTGTTACCATTACTGCCTCCTCAGGTGATATAATTTTAGGCGTCGGCGAAGGAACCTCTGTCGGTTTCTTATCCGGCTCTTTAGAAGGTGTTTCTGTCTGCGTCTGAACCGGAGCAACAGTCGGCTGGCTTACTGCCGTGGAACTATCTGCTGCGGATGCTTCCGATACCTTTATTTTACATGTAAGTTTCTTAGAATAAGAACCATATTTATATGCCGCCGTTAAAGATGTATTTCCGGCTTTCGCTGCCTTAACTGTTGCCGAAGCTTTCTTTCCTTTAACAACTTTCTTTGTAATCCTGGCTACGGATTTCTTAGCAATCTTCCAGGTAACCTTGCCTTTCTTATTTCCATTTACAAGCTTAACAGTCTTTTTTTCACCAACTTTAAGCGATATCGTCTTCTTACTAAGCTTTACCGTCTTTGCTGCATCTGTTACGTTTGTGCAGTTTACGCATCCAATAACAACTGCCGCAGACATTACTGCCGCAATCGCTTTTCTTATACCTGTACTTTTCATATTATCCCTCCCGCATGAGATTTTATATTCCACGGTAAAGTTTACATTCACAGACACGATTTGTCAATCAGATATTTTCGTTTTTGAGCGTTTCCACAGTGTTGTCTTTCTTAATCTTATTGACGGAATATAACATCGTTGCAAATACAACTGCAAATACGCTGAGAACGGATATAAGTATGCTGCGTACCGGTATATAAAAGCCTATATCTATTTCCGCGCTTAGCTGTCTGTACAGAAAATACGTTATAATAACGGCTATTCCCATTCCGTATGCCAGTCCTTTTATCCCGTACAGCAGACATTCATAATACATCATCTTATGAAGCTGCTTATCTGACATCCCCACAGACTTAAGCATCGCAATCTCGCCCCGGCGTATCATTATATTGGTTGATATGGTATTAAACACGTTTGCCATGGCTATAAGCGATATAAGTATGATAAATCCATATGCAAATATGCTTACCAGAAGCTCTAATGCACGGTTTTCTTCCTCCTCCTGCCGTATATCCTGAACCGTACCGGTAAACATTTGCTCAGCACCTACTGCCCCGAGTATATCCGTTACCTCCGACGTTACGTATTTGTGCTCGTCAGTCTTAAAAAAATACTCCAGCACCTCAGAAGAACCATTCCCCTTTCTCATATTGTCTATCACGTCATACGGATATATAATACATGGGGCGTCATATGATTCTCTGTCCTTATCCTTTATTTCTCCGGCTATATATATATCGGAATATTCAATTCTTTCATTATCATCTTCATCCTCTTCGCCTTCTGCTTCATCATATATATGGGTCAGGCTTGTCATGGTGCAGGGATAATCTTTTATAACAAATACATCAGAACCTTCCTTCCACACTTTTCCGTCCGCATCCTCCCATCTTGTATCATCCGTATTAAGGAGCAGTCCGTAAGGCTTTTCTTCATCCGGTATACTGATATCATTATCAGATACCAGCCTGTCATATTCGGCTTTGTCAACAAAACACAGTTTTATCGGAATCTCATTATTATCTTCCGTATTCTGGTATTCTCTATCCAGATACATTTTTCTGTACTTTTCCGTAACCATTTCCTCAGTAACGGAAATGTCGCTGTACATTGTAGTACCCCTGAATACCGTCTTTACGCCGTTAATCTTTTTTAAGCGGTCGTACAGTCCGTAATATTCTTCATTCTGCACCTGTTTGTCTTCATCGTCTTCCATATATATTGCAGCGCGTACATCATAATCGGAATTATCTGCCATAACATCAACCGCATTTATCATATAACTGCTAAACGACGACGTGGATACAAACAAAACCACGCTTACGCATAAGGACAGTACCGTAGACCTGTACTTCTTTTTTGACCTCTTAAAATTCTTTTTTGCAATCATTCCCGGAAACCCGAACATTTTATAGGCAAGTTTTGATGTCTTAAGTTTTTTTGCCTTAAGTTTTATGTCGTATCTTCCCCTTATTGAATCTACCGGCATAATGCGCATTGCCCTTGCGGCAGGTATGAGCGCCGATATAAACGTAGTGATAAGCCCTAATATCATGACAGTTACAAACATCCACGGTCTTACATGAAGCGAAAGATATACTCCCTTAACGGTATCATTTAACGCCGTATCAAATATATCTTTTATTCCGTACAGCGTTATTCCCATTCCCGTGCATCCTACCGCAAATCCCGCAGGTATCGAGACAATGCACAGATACACTACTTCATACATTACCGTACCCAGAATCTGTTTTTTTGTCGCGCCTACAGATTTGAGTATACCAAACTGCCTTGTACGCTCGCTTATTGATATTGAAAATGAATTATATATAAGCGCTACCGACCCGAACATTATTATAAATATAAGCGTCGCCATAAATACCGAAAGGACAGCCATTGTATCGTCGTCACTGCTTATTCCGCTGTAGCTTAAAAGACGGACATTTTTCTGCGGATAAAGATCTGTATCATCTATAAGGCTTTGTTCATAATCTAACGTATCGCGCTGTTTTTTCATTTTCAAAAAAGCCGTGCCTGTATTTTCTTTCATGACAGACTCATCACATAAGGTAAGAGCCGTATAGCCGGGACTTGAATAACTCTCAAGCGTGTACGAAAATCTCTCGTAGAATCCCACTACGGTATAAGAATGGCTTGTCGTATCCGCAAGTTCTTCATTTTCCGCAAACTCATCGTTTCTCCATACAGTATCGCCTTCATATACCCTTTTTCCCGTATTTACATTTACCGTATCGCCAAGCTTATATTCAACCTTTCCGTTTTCATACAGATGCATCGGAAGCATAATCTCATCAGAAGACTCAGGAAGCCTTCCTTCTGTCACATTTACTGATACCATATCGGTAAAGTTATCTGACATCGCGCCCACATACAGATACGGTTTATATGCATTTTTACTGTCTATATAAGAAAATCCGATATCATAAAGATATGCGCTCTCTTTAACTTTGGAATCTTCCGCCGCTTCATGCAGTTTTTTTGCATCTTTACTCTCCACAAACATATCAAAACTTCCGGTGCTTTTTATAACCCTGTCTATTGCATACTGGCGCGCGCTCATAAATCCGCACAAAACCGCGGTAAGAAGCGATACCGACAAAGTTATCCCTATGATTGTTACTATAGTCCTTACTTTATTGCTAAGTAATGTTTTTAATGTATATTTTCTGAACACTTTCATACGCTCACCCCCGTATTCTTTCGTCCTTTACTATCACTCCGTCGCAGGTGGATATGATTCTGTCCGCCTGAAGGGCGATATTTTCATCATGTGTGATTATAATAAGAGTATGGTTGTATTTCCTGTTGGAATACTTAAGAAGCTCTACTATTTCCTGACTGTTTTTGGAATCAAGGTTTCCTGTCGGCTCATCCGCAAGGATTACGGACGGCGAATTCATAAGAGCTCTTCCTATGGAAACCCTCTGTTGAAGTCCTCCTGAAAGCTGGTTTGGAAGATGGTTCTTCCTGTTTTCCAGTCCAAGCGTATTAATGAGTTCAGAAAGCCTCTCTTCATTTACCTGCTTTCCATCCATAAGAACCGGAAGCGTTATGTTCTCAACAACATTAAGCACCGGTATAAGATTATAGAACTGGTATATAAGACCTACCTGCCTGCGTCTGAAGATTGCAAGCTGTTCATCACTTTGCGCATACACATCTGTACCGTCAAGCCATACATGGCCCGAAGTCGGCCTGTCAACCCCTCCCAGAATATGAAGAAGCGTCGATTTACCGGAACCCGAAGGTCCCACTATTGCAACAAACTCACCCTTTTGTATGGTAAGCGATACATTATCAAGCGCCCACACCTGATTATCGCCCTTACCATACACCTTCGTAAGATTCTCAATCTTAAGAAAATCCATAATTTCTCCTGCCTTTCTAGTATAATCATCAGGCGGTTTCCCGGTTACAAAGCTTAGTTTTAAACTATTCCGATTGTCATGAGTTTCGCATACCATGTGCAGGCACGCTTTCGCTGCCCTCGCCACGAAGCGGTACATAAGCTGTTCCTACGTAACAGCTAAGTACCGTCGGGCTCACAGCACCTGCTTATGGTATGTGAACACCCTGACAATTGCGGCAATTTAAAATAAACCCTGTAAACATATAAAACCACCTTAAATAATAATACAATTGGCAGGTGACATATTAATGACTGTATTATTACAAAACTGTCACTTTATATAATCTGTTTATAGAATTTTATAATAAAGCTTGCGCCGCCGGAATAATTTTCGGCTTTTATGGTTGCATTATGTTCAGACAATATCATTCTTGACAGTGAAAGCCCTATTCCAAAACTGCCTTCTGAAGAATTTTTACCTTTATAAAATCGTTCAAACAGATGCGGTATGTCCTCAGCTGCAAATCCCTCTCCGGTATCACATATTATTATTTCCGTATAAAGCGAAGTGTCCGACTGCGTAACCGTTATACTTCCTCCTTCAGGAGTGTGTTCCATACAGTTTTTAAATATATTTGAAAATGCTTCGGTAAGCCACATTATATCTCCCGTTACTGTTTCCGTACCGCCTTCATAGGCAAATGTCTGCTTTTTCAGTTCCATTGGAACGGCAATCAGGTCGTATGCTGAATTTACAATATCCGTAAGCGGTATTTTATCATTTTTAAATGTTACCGTTCCTGCGTCAAGTTTTGATATTTTAAGAAGCGCGTCAATGAGCCACTCTATCTGCGAAAGCTTCTTTTTGATATCCCTTATGATTTCAAATTTTCTTTCATCGCTTATATCATGCTCAGAAAGCGTAGACATCAGAATATTTATGGAAGTCAGCGGAGTCCTTAGCTGATGTGATATATTCGCCATGGAATCCGCAAGATAATTCTTATCTTTCTTTAACATATCTTTCGCATCCCTTAACCCTGAAAGCACTTTGTATACCTGGTCGCTTAGTACCGCAAGCTCGCCCTCCTTATATTTATCCAGGCTGATACTATAGCTTCCATTTATTATACTGTCTATATCTTTGCATATAAGTTTTATTTTCACATATCTTTTGTATGTAATAAAAAAATGCACCGCCGTATATACAACGCACAATACTGCGGTAAATACTGACGGCACAAGCAATACACATACTGCAGACAACAATATGTGCAAAAATATATCTTTTTTAATTTCCGGATTTCTTAAATATCCCATGTCAAAATCTCCGTAACTTTAATCCATTCTGTATCCAAGCCCTCTTATCGTTTTAATAATCTCAGGCTCCTGCGCATTGACTTCTATTTTTTCGCGGAGCCTTTTGATGTATACAGTAAGGGTATTATCATTAACAAAATCGCCGCAGGTATCCCATATTTCTTCCAACAGCCTGTTTCTTGAAAGTACGCTTCCCCTGTTATTAAGAAATACCAGAAGCAGCTTGTATTCAAGCGCCGACAAAAATATATCCCTGCCGTCTCTGCTTACGGTTCCCTTATCAGTATTGATGCTTATTCCGTGTATCTGTATAGTCTGACCCGTGTTTGCATATCTTCTTAATACGCTTTTTATACGCGATACAAGTTCCCTTGGCCTGAAAGGTTTAGAAATATAATCGTCCGCACCCATGTCAAGTCCTGCGACAACACTGTATTCATCACCTGAAGCCGTAAGGAATATTACAGGATAATTTTTTTCTTTTGCCAAAGCGCATACCGCAAATCCATTGCCGTCTGCAAGCGATATGTCAAGCAGCAGCAAATCATATATATTATTATCAAGTTTTAAAAGAGCCTCTTTCTGTCCGTTTACCGATTCAACTAAAAAACCTTCCTGTGAAAGATATTCCGTAAGGCTCTTTACTATACTTTCATCGTCCTCCACAAGGAGCAGTCTGTACATTTTAAAACCTCCTGTTTAAGCCGGGTTTACATGAATCATTATATGCTTTACATCAGTGAAATTCCGTTCAAGCCTGTCATGCACATTTTCCGCAATGTCATGCGCTTCCCTAAGGCTCAGTTCTCCGTCAACCGATATCTCAGCTTCAACATATATCCTGTTTCCAAACATCCTTGTCCTGATAACCGTAAGGTCAAGTACGCCATCCGATTCAAGAATAAATTTCTTTATTTGTTCTTCATATTCGTAACTACATGCATGGTCCGTCATCTTGCCTATCGTATCTCTTATTATATCAGCTGACGCCTTTAATATAAAGAGACATATTGAAACGCTTGCAACCGAATCCATAATCGTAAAGCCCGCCCTTGCAAATATTATTCCTATAAGAGCTCCCACAGACGATATCGCATCTGTCCTGTGATGCCAGGCATCAGCCATGAATACAGAGGAATTCATAAGTTTTGCATAATATCTCGTATACCAGAACATCGCTTCTTTTACAATTATTGAAATTACGGCCGCTATAAGGGCAGATACATGAGGGACTGCAATATCCTCATAATGGCCGCCCGTAATCTGCCTAATGGCGCCGTATCCTATTCCTATGCCGGTAAGCATAAGTATAAGAGAAAGAATAAGCGCAGCAACACATTCAAATCTCTCATGTCCGTATGGGTGGTCCCTGTCAGCCTCTTTCTTTGACATCCTTATCCCTATATATGCAACTATCGTAGTAAAAATATCGGACAATGAATGTGCCGCATCGGAAATCATCGCGCCTGAATGTGCAAATATACCGACCAAAAACTTGAATAACGCTAAAACAACATTCCCCGTAACCGTAACTATTGATACTTTTTTCTCCATATACATGCCTCTCCAGATTATTTATATATAATTAATATAGTCAAATATCTATATATGGTTATATATTAACAATTATATATATGCATCCGGTATTTCAATCATCTGCCATGTAAGTTTTCACCGAACCGCACTTTTTAGGTACTAAACATAAATTTGCAGACAAAAAATCCCTTTTAACTTTTTTTAGTAATTACTTACCTCAATTCAGGACTTTTTTTCTCATATTTTGTATAAAAGTATAAAATATATTATATACAAATTTTCTGCATTACACTACAATCCTCAGGATACTATAACTTCTTACCGTGTACAGGCAGCCAGACATTTCTCTGCCTGTACATTGTCTGCACATTTACAGAAATTTTCCTGTCCTCTCAAGCTCCTCAAAAAATCTTTTTACCATAGATTCCCCGATATCAAGCACTTCCGAAATACCGTTCATTATTATATATCTGTTGACCCTGTCAATACTCTTTATATGGTTTATATTAACTATCGTTCTGCGGTTACACATTATGAAGTTATCAGAATCCAGTTCATTTAACATTCTGCTGCAGGTTTTTCTCGGTATTCTGAAATTTTCTTTTTTAGTACATACATTTAGCACCTTTATACTGCTCTCCATATACAGAATATCATTCGCTTTCACCGCTTCAAGAATACCGTTATTATGAAAGTATATATACTTAACGTTATCCTCCGTCGTTGTATATTTTATTGCGCTTTCAACTGTCTGCTTAAATATATTTTTATCAAACGGCTTCTCAAGAAATTTATAGCAGTTGGTTGTAACATACATATGCATTTTGGGGTCATACAGGCGGCTTACAATTATAACAGGGGTAAATCTATACCTCTCAATTGAGCGGATATTGTGTACAAATTCCGCGCCTGAATCATCCCCGCCAATTCTGTCAGAGTGCAGAATTATATCAACTATAAACAAATCTATTGTTCTTTTTATTGCTATTACATATGCTTCATTTTCATCAGAGGTTTCATAGATTACTGCATCAGATTTAATTTCTTTTACGAGATTTACCATCAATTTTCTGTATTCTTCTTTATCATCTATAATAAGTACTTTTTTCATTTCACTCCACTTTTGCTGCCTTTATACCTTACAGATTTTATGCAGATAAACCGCACCATTAGTATAGCATTACCGGTTATATAACGCAAGCATATAAAGCTGTTGTGCAATTATTAAAACTCTGTAAGCGTTCCAAAGGAATACCCCATCTCTTCCCATTTACTTAAAAGCGTATCCAAAACCGCGGCGTTGGTAGAAGATGTATTGTGAAGCAGTACAACGGCTCCCGGATGTATTCTTTCAGTAAGCTTTGATAATGCTGTTTCAGATGACGGCTGATTATTCTGATCCCAGTCCGCATATGCAAGGCTCCAGAAAAACGTCTTGTAACCAAGTTCCTTTGCCATGCTGAGATTGTTTTTATTATATTTTCCCTGCGGAGGCCGGTAATATTTAGGCATATCATTTCCGGTAAGTTCCTTAAACTTATCCGACACTTCTTTTAATTCTTTTTCAAACGAGGTTATATCAGATATTGAAGACATGTCAGGATGGTGATATGTATGATTTCCTACAGTATGTCCTTCTGCAACCATCCTTTTTACAAGTTCAGGAGCGCTCTCAAGATAATGTCCCACAACAAAAAAGGTTGCAGGCGCTTTATGCTTTGCAAGCGCATCAAGAATCTGCGGAGTATTGCCATTTTCATATCCACAGTCAAAAGTAAGGTATATTTTCTTTGAATCTGCCGCTCCCATATAATAGGCGTCATACTCTTTCATTTCATCCACAGGCACATTCCCTACAGGCTGTGTTCCCGGTTCGCCAAACCCCAGTCCCCAGTCCGATGTTTCATTAAGGATAAGTCCTGTACGAACCGTATTATCTACCATTAATCCAAATCCTTCTCCGGCAAAAAACATTGCTGCAAGAAGTAATACCGGCATTATGTATTTCTTGTACTTTCGTATGTCCAGATAAATTGCATGGCGGTTTTTATTTTTCTTCAAAAAAAATCATCTCTCTTATTTATACTGATTTTATTACAGTATATTTAGAGAGATGATTGTTTTATTCTGCTCATCCTGCCATTTCTTCAAATTTTGGCCTTATCTTTTTAAAACATTCATATATCTTTGGTGAAAATACGCCGCACTCATTATTCATAATCATTTCATATGCTTTATCCTTAGGAAAAGCTTTCTTGTATACCCTTTCATTTACAAGCGCATCATACACATCTGCAAGAGAGACTATCTGAGCTGAAATAGGTATATCGTCGCCGGCAAGTTTATCAGGATATCCGCGTCCGTCATATCTTTCATGATGATGCCTGCATATCTCATAACATGCCTCTTTGTATTCATCGCTCCATATATCCGGCATACTGTCTATAATGTCGCAGCCTTTGGTAGTATGCTGCTTCATATACTCAAATTCCTCATCAGTAAGCCTTCCCGGTTTAAGGAGTATACTGTCAGGTATTGATATCTTTCCTACGTCGTGAAGCGCGCTCGCAGACACAATGATATCAAGCTTTTCAGGAGTCAGTCCATACTCCGGATAATCCTCCATCATCTGCTCGCCGAGTATCCTCGTATACATCTTAACTCTTTGTATATGTTCGCCGCTTTCAAGATTACGGTATTCAACAATGTTACCAAGAACCTCTATTATCTTTACATTGTTTGATGCAAGTTTTTCAGCATGTTCCTTAAGCATATCATATTGCTTGCTGATTATTTCAGTCTGCTTCTTAACCTGTTCCTCCAGATTATTCTTGTACAGATACATCTCTGTAATGTTCTGTACACGTTTCTTAACTAATGTATTATCAAATGGTTTTTTAATAAAATCAGATACCCCAAGCTCAAAGCATCTCTGCTCAGCCGTCATCTCATTTTCACCACTTATTATAAGTACAGGTATATCATTCATATACTGGGTTCCGGATAAAGCCTCCAATACTCCGTAACCGTCAAGCACCGGCATCATAAGATCAAGCAGAATCACTGCTATCCTTTCATGATCCTTATATACTATATCAAGCGCCTGGCTTCCGTTACTGCATGTAATAATATCATAATCATCCTGTAATATTTCAACAAGAAGCTCCCTGTTAAGCTCAGAATCATCTACAATAAGAACTTTATTTCTCATATTCTCCCCTTCTTACTATATATTTATATGAAATTAACCATAATTAATTTTTTAACCTGGCAATCGCCTTAATTGTATTGGAATAATCTTCGGATACTTTTGACAGCAGTTCCTGCGAACCCTCTATGCTTCCTTTTCTCAGATATTCGGTCAGTTCGTCGCTTGATTCAAATAAAACCGTAATTCCAAGATTCTGACACACTCCCTTAAGTGTATGTGCTGCACGGAATGCATCATCACAATTATTCCGGTCAATCGCATCCTTTAAATCATTAAAACTTGTATCATCAAGAAATTTTAACAGAAATCTCTGAACTCTGTTATCATCCATAAGTCTGTGAACTACACCTGTATAATCTCCATTAATCTCATCATATACTTCTTTTACTGTCATAACGGACTCCTTTCATGCACATATCTATATAAATTATACTATACCAATCATCATCTGACATTTCAAGTCCTAGTTTTTCCATGCACTCTGATATCTCCTTAATATGACAGTATCTTATTTCAATACAGCCGCCATCATGTATATATACATTTTCTATGTATATATCTGCAGCCTTTCCGGTAATCTTATTATCAAAGGCATACCTTTCTGATTTTTCCGCCATATATCTTATTTCAGGGGATATGGCAATACTTTCTTCTGATATTTCTTCCTGTACATAATCACTTAAATCCCGGCTGTCCGTTTTTTTATCCATTTCTTCTTTTCTAAATTTGTACACCTCAAGGCTTATATTTCCTTCGGCATACTCCTCATAAAGTTTTAACTTACCGTCTGCTGCCCGAACAATATCATTATATCCGGTTTCACTTTTTATATCTGCTTTTTTTAATGAATCAGCTCTTTTATTATCATATTCAGTTATTTTATCATTTAAAAAAGACATAAGCTTTATAAATTTACACAATGCACTCCATACAAGCATATCTATCATATTTATACTATACTGCGCTTTAGGGCATCTGGAATGTCTTGGCATATTTTTTCCTTCCCTGCACCATACCTTTGCATCACTTGTGCGCATATCGTAATTCATAACTCTCCTGCAGTGTCCGCAGCGTATTTTTTTCTTAAGCGGAAAGTCATTCCTTTCAGAATATTCCCTGCCCGAATTTTTTCTTATAACCCTTTGCGCCCTTTCCCATTCGTCATGTGTCACTATTGCCTCATGCGCATTTTCTGTTATATACTGTCTTTCCTTCGGCATATTTCTTACCACATCTGTTCCCGGCATCATTACCCTGCTTTTGCCAAGCACCATCGCACCCGTATATTCATAACTTCTTATAATACGCCACACCTTTGCGGAATTCCATATCTTATCAGGAGTAATTGTATACTGTCTTTTTTTCCCGGTTATATTGTGCGCACGGTTATATTCTGATGGTATGGGTATTTTTTTCTCATTTAATTCATATGCAATCATCGTAGTGTTACAGCCTTTAAGGGCAAGTTCAAAAATATACCTTACAATCTTAGCAGCTTCGTTATCTATTATAAATCTCCCTTTATTCACCGGGTCAAATATATATCCGAATGGTGCTGCGCTTCCCGTGCTGTATCCTTTTTTCCATTTCACCTCATTAGAAGTATGAAGTTTTCTTCCGATATCCCTGCTGTACATTGTATTTACCAGGTTATTCACAGCCATGTCCAGATTAAGTCCCATTCCCTTATAATTGTTGCTGTCATAATTATTATTAACGGCAATAAACCTTACCCCAAGCAGCGGAAAGAGCTGCTCCAGGTATTCTCCCACACCTATATAATCACGTCCGAACCGGGATATATCCTTTACAATTATGGTATCTATCTCCCCGCTTTTCACGCCCTCCATCATCTTTTTAAATGCCGGTCTTTCAAAGTTGATGCCTGTATAACCGTCATCTATATAATCTACAGTCTTTATTCCGTTAAATTCACGCCTTGAGGATACAAAAGATATAAGCAAATCACCCTGATGCTCTATACTGTTACTTTCCGATTTTCCTCTTACCCCGATATCCCCATCAGCAAGTGAAAGTCTTTTATACAAAGCAATCATATAACATGCGCCTCCTTATTAATGGTAATATTCTCCAGAATATCGTAAAACCCAAACATTACATTTATCCTTTTATCCCTGCCAACTTCAATACGCTTTATGTACTTTTTTATAAATTCATCATTTAAATCCATGTTTTCTGAAACTGCTTCCAATTCATTAAAGCATATTCTTAATATCTTTCTTTTCTGTTCAATTAACAAAAGCTGTTCTCTTTCATCTGCAAGCCTGTTTTTTATCTGCTCATCCTTCATCAAATATATATTTTTCTTATCCTTATAATCTTCAATTCCATACTCGCCTGCAGCATGCCCTTCATACAATTTTCTTTTTTTCTCCTTTAACAGCCTTCTTTCCTTTATAAGGCAGAAAATATTTCTATTTATCTCATTAAGCCTGTTTTTAAATAACCTATCCTTATCGTATAATTCTGACACTGCTGTATTTATCTGATTTATGACATACATCAAAAGAAGCTTTTCATTAATATAATTTTTCTTACATATACCCGCTGTTTTCTTATTTCTGCATATATAATTGCCAATTCCTGTTTTACATTCATAGAGCATGGCTGAACCACATTCCGCGCAGAATACAAATCCTCTCATATCATACTTTGCGCGTACTGCTTTTTTATGTTCTGTATGAAACCCTGTTTTCTGCTCTTTTAGAATATCCTGTACCCTATCAAAATCATCCTTTGCAATAATTGCTTCATGGGTATTTTCGGTAATAATCCACCTGTCTTTTGTCAGTATTGTTTTTTCTCTTCCCCTGTATAATGCCTTGTCGGTCTTATTACTGACTGTATCGCCTATATATACACGGTTTCTGAGAATCAGGCCTATTGTACTGTTGCTCCAGCCTTTACCCTGCTTGCGCTTTCTTGGAGTAGGAACCGAAAGCATATCAAGCCTTTTTCTTATTTCGTTTACTGATATACCCATAAGTTTCCACTGAAACATCATATATACGTAGAATGACGTCTGCGAATCAATCTCATTTCTGCGCGTCTCTGCATTTCTTATATATCCGAAAGGTATTGTGTTACCTACGGAGTATCCGTTTTTTTTCTTTTGCTGAAGCGCAATCCATACTTTTTTGGATATATCTTTCGCATACATCATGTTAATCATATTTTTTATCGGAAGCATAAGACTATCCATATCGGATTTCCGGTTACTGTCAAAATTATCGTTAATTGCTATAAGCCTTACCCCCAGAAAAGGAAAAACTGTCTCAATATAATATCCCGCTTCAATATAATTTCTTCCAAACCTGGACATGTCTTTGACAACTATACAATTGATTTTCCCCTTTCTGGTATCCTGTATCAGTCTTGTGAATTCAGGGCGTTCAAAATTAGTTCCGGTATAACCGTTATCAATATAAACATCTGTATAATTAAGCTCAATATGATTGTCAATATACTCCCTAATTAATTCTACCTGTGTAGTTATTGAACCTTCATCTTCATTATCTTCTACGGATAATCTTGCGTATACTGCTGTAGAATATATTTTTTCCACAACCTTTGCTTCTTTTTCATCCCAATACTTTCTACTCTTCCTTGCCATACTTTTCAACCTCCCCTTCCGCGTCATTTATAAGCCTGCTTTTCCACCCGGAACATTTAAAAAATACTTCCGCGCTTATTTTTTCTTCCCGGCATGATGTATTTATTTCCACTCTGTCAATAATATTTCTCATATCCGGTATTTCATCTGCCGGCGCAAAAAGTTTAATCCATGGATTTTCCATACTAAACAATATATCAATCCTCTTACTGTCTTCAAAAAGTATTTCAAGCTCATCATTAAATACGCTGTATTTTAAGTTAAACTCCTCAAGCAGTGACTGATATTTCTTACTGTCTGTTTTTCCACCAATATAATCCTTATATATCGAAACTCTCTCACTCATACCCGGCTTCATCTGTTCAATAACCTTATCCATTCTGTTTTTAACAGCCGTTTTTCTTATATTGTATTCATGGGTATATTCCCCTGCGCTGATACGTTTACATATAATGCCGGCAAGCTTTCTTTCCTTTTCAATCCTGTCCGTTACTATTTCATATACGGCGCGGTATGGAAACCTGCACGCACTGTCCTTATCCTTCTCATTACACCGCGCGGAACAGCAAAAAGTATATTCACCTGTGGATTTTAATTTTCTGCATATAAGTTTTTTATTATGTTCCCTACAATATACATATGATGAAAGCGGATTATCATATCTATCTGTCTGCCCTCTGCTGCCGCCCTTTCTTTTCACGCTTTTTTCTCTTGACAATGCCATGTATTCTTTAACTGTAGTATATGACTCATGTAAACCTGAAAAGGAAGTATTACCATCCGGGTCCGTCACAATTCCTGCATATACCGGATTTCTCATTATTCTTCTTACTTTATTTTCATTCCATTCATTATTCAGGCCATCCGTACTACAGCCATGTCTTTTCTTTTTATGTACCAATGGGGTATCAGCATGTATTTCATTCAAAAACCCGGCAATCATTTTTGGAGATTCACCGGCTATCGCGCGTTCAAATATTTCATTTACATAGCGGGAAACATCTGCATCCTTAACGATACTTCCTGCTGTATTGTCCCATATATAGCCATATGGTACAGACCCCGGAAGCATATAACCTGCCCCCTGGGATTTTTTCCAGCGTTTCATTCTGCACGACTGTATGAAACGTCTTTTTTCAACAAAATAACTATGCATTTCCTTTTCGCTCATCTTACTGCTGTCAACTTCTTCGTCAGCTATTATAAAATGAATTCCTGCCTGATACAGGATATCAAAAAGCATACTCTTTGCCTCCGTATATCCTGAACCGCAAAAATAAAGTGATGCAAAAATAACAAAATCGTACTTTCCCTTTATCCCGTCATTAACCATTTTTTCAAAGTCCGTATATTTTTTCATTACCACCATGTCAGCATGTTTATCTAAAAACCCTCTTATACATTTATTCTGAATATCTGCGGCTTTAATATCTTCATTCTCACAAATTTTCCATGACTTTTTCCCAATATAACTTACACACCTCATATTTTTAATACCTCCTATATTTCTTTTGCAGGCTTCCCGTAATACATGCAATACTGTATAACTCCTTTTACCTCTGCATCATGCCTGTATCTGATATTTATATTATCTTTGTCAGTTACCGTAATACTCTCAACAAGCTCCACAAGCATACGTCTGTTTATATTTATACATTCACTGTACTTTTTAAAATACTTAATCCATGGCATCTCTGAAAGATTCATATCAGTAATTTTCTTCTGTCTTTTATGTATCTCTTCCAGCTCTTTTTCAGACTGTTCAATCCTTCTTTCAAAATCCCGGTGAAATTCCATATACTCTTCTTTTGTAACAACACCTTCACCCATATCGCTGTTAAGCCGGCTCAGCAATCCTTTATAACGTTTAATTTCTTCATTAATAAGAGCAATCCTGTCTGAATCAATATGTATTTTTCTGTTCTTTTGCGGTATTACTTTAATCTGCTCTGCATAACTATCTATTGCAGCAATTACTTCCATGTCTTTTTTTAGTATTTCATATACTGTTTCCGAAAGCCTTTTTTCACTAATCAGGTGAGAAGTACACCCAAGCCCCCTATGATAAGCCGAACAATGGAGATATATATACTGCTTCCCGTTTCTCGTAACTTTGCGCCTGACCATATTACTGCCGCAGCTTTCACAGTATACAAGCCCGGAAAACAGGTTTACCGTATTTTTCTGCGGAGAAGTTCTTGTATCAAGTTTAAGTATTTCCTGTACGGTATCAAAAACTTCCCGTGAAATAACAGGTTCATGCGTATTTTCAACACGGACCCAGTTACATTTCTCCACATCCTTTAACTTTTTTATTTTGTAATTTACCTTCTGACGTTTACCCTGTACCATAACTCCCACATAAGTTTCATTTGTAAGTATTCTAAGAACCTGCACTGTTCCCCATTTTGTATGGTCTGATATCTTAAAGCCCGTATGAAATTCCATACCTTTTGCCCTTTTATATTCATAAGGACTCATTATTCCATTATTGTTAAGCCGTTCTGCAATTCCCTGCGTACTCATTCCGTCAAGCTTCCACTGAAAAATATTATATACAACTTCTGCCGCCTCCCTATCTATAACCAGACAATTACGGTCTTTTTCAGCTTTTTTATAGCCAAATGGCGCAAAACCTCCAACAAACTCCCCTTTACGACGTTTTACATCAAGGTGGCTTCTTATTTTGATAGAAATATCACGGCTGTAGGCGTCATTTAAAAGATTCTTAAATAACACTACCGTATTGTCATCAGGATTTTCCTGTTCTGCACTGTCATAATTATCATTTATGGCAATAAACCTTATTCCCATCATCGGGAAAATTCTTTCCATATATTTTCCCATTCCGATATAATCACGCCCAAGCCGTGACAAATCTTTTACTATGATACAGTTAATCCTTCCATTCTGCGCATCTCTTATCATCCGTTTAAACCCCGGCCTGTCAAAATTGGTTCCGGTGTACCCGTCATCCACATACTCGCCCGCCAGATTAATTTCCCTGTGCGACGAAACATAAGATTCAATAAGTTCACGCTGATTTGAAATGCTGTTGCTTTCTTCCTTATCCCCATCTTCACTTGACAGACGGAGATATTTTGCCGTCATGTTCTTTTCGCTTTTTCTTTCATCATATAAAAGCATATTTTTTACCTCCTCTTTATCAAAAAGCCTCCTGCAGATAATCCATCTATCTGCAGAAGGCTTTTTATAGTTTTCAATATTAACTATATTAACCTGTTATGCTTCTATGTCTCTTATCAGGTTAACCATCTCTATTGCGCCAAGAGCGCAGTCATACCCCTTATTTCCTGCCTTTGTTCCTGCACGCTCAATAGCCTGTTCAATAGTATCAGTAGTAAGCACCCCAAACATTACAGGTACGCCTGTTTTAAGCGATACGTTTGCAATACCTTTGGACACTTCACTGCAAACATAATCATAATGGCTTGTGCTTCCCCTTATTACCGCGCCTAAACATATTACCACATCATATTTTCCGCTTCCTGCCATTTTGGAAGCGATGAGCGGAATCTCAAATGCTCCCGGAACCCAGGCAACATTTATGTCTTCCTCTTTTACATCATGCCTTAACAGTCCGTCAACTGCTCCATCAAGAAGTTTTGATGTAATAAATTCATTAAACCTTGATGCTACTATTCCTACCCTTATGCCTTCCGACACTACATTTCCTTCAAATGTTTTCATAATATTATATCCTCCTAAATTAATAATTTAATATATGTCCCATTCTGTTCTGCTTGGTCTTAAGATAACCAAGGTCATATGCTGTTGCTTCCATCTGAATCGGTACTCTTTCTGATATTGATAACCCGTAATCAGAAAGCTGGTACACCTTATCAGGATTGTTTGTAAGAAGCCTCATTGATTTAACTCCAAGGTCCCTTAATATCTGCGCGCCTATATAATATTCCCTGAGATCCCCCGCAAATCCCAACGCAATATTGGCTTCAAGCGTATCCATTCCCTTTTCCTGCAGCTCATATGCGCGAAGCTTATTAATAAGTCCTATCCCACGGCCTTCCTGACGCATATAAAGAAGTACTCCGCGGCCCTCTTTTTCAATCTGTGTCATTGCTGCCGCAAGCTGCTGCCCGCAGTCGCATTTAAGCGAACCAAACGCATCACCTGTAAGGCACTCGGAATGAACCCTGCACAGCACATTTTCGCCATCGCCTATATCACCCTTAACAAGCGCGACATGATGCTCCCCATTCAGTTTATTCACATATCCGTGCGCAACAAAGTTACCATATTTGGTAGGAAGTTTTGTTACGCTTTTACACTCTACAAATACCTCTTTACGTTTCCTGTAATTCTTCAAATCCTCTATCGTAATAAAAGTAAGATTCCATTTTTTTGCGAGCTCTATAAGCTCCGGCGTGCGCATCATCGTTCCGTCTTCCCTCATAATCTCACAGCATATTCCGCATGTTTTAAGACCTGCAAGCCTTAAAAGGTCTACCGTTGCTTCAGTATGCCCCGGTCTTTCAAGTACACCGTTTTCTTTCGCAAGAAGAGGGAACATATGGCCCGGTCTTCTGAAGTCTAGCGGTCCTGAATTCTCATCTGCACACTTCATCGCCGTAAGCGACCTCTCCTTTGCAGATATGCCCGTAGTGGTGTCCACATAGTCTATTGATACGGTAAACGCCGTTCCGTGATTATCCGTATTGTGGTGTACCATCTGCGGAAGCTGAAGCCTTCTTATATACTCTTCCGACATAGGCATACATATAAGTCCTTTGGCATGCATCGCCATGAAATTGATATTTTCAGGAGTCGCATACTCCGCTGCACATATCAAATCACCTTCATTTTCACGACCTTCATCATCAGTTACAAGTATCATCTTTCCTGCGCGAAGATCCGAAAGCGCTTCTTCTATGGTATTAAATGAAAACATCGGTCATCTCTCCTTTCAGAATCCATATTTATAAAGCATATCCATTGTAATACTGCTTTCTTTTTCTTCATTCTTATCAGCATTTACAATAAGTTTTTCAACATATTTCCCTATGACATCATTTTCAATATTGACTTTATCGCCGTTTCGTTTTTCATTAAGCACTGTTTCTTTAAGCGTATGCGGAATAACTGATACCGAAAAATCCCTGCTGCTTACCCTGGCAACGGTAAGGCTTATTCCATCTATTGCAACAGAACCTTTTTCCACTATATATCTGAGAATATTATCTCCTGCCTGTATGGTATACCATACTGCGTTATCATCCCTTTTTATATTTACTATGGTTCCGACACCGTCTACATGACCTGCTACTATATGTCCCCCAAATCTGCCGCAGGCAGGCATTGCCCTTTCTAAGTTTACATAACTTCCTGCAGGAAGATGCGAAAGCGCGGACCTGTCAAGTGTCTCATGCATAACATCCGCCATAAAGCCTTTAGCGGTAATTGAAATAACAGTAAGGCATACTCCGTTTACCGCAATACTGTCGCCTGTCTTAACGTCATCCATTATTTTATCCGCACTTATAGTCAGAACTGCAGAATCCCTACCGGATTTAATACTTTCTATTTTCCCCTTTTCTTCAATTATTCCCGTAAACATCTGTTATCACTTCGCTCTCTATCATATAATCATTACCGATTTTTTTAATTATACTGTCTTTAAGCTTTACCGCATCAGACATTCTTTCCTTTCCTTTACCGCCTACAGGTGATAACGCATCCCTGCCCCCGATAATCTTTGGTGCAATATATGCCTGTACTTTATTTACTATACCGGCATTAAGCGCCGCCCAGTTAAGCGTTCCTCCGCCTTCAAGCAGGATACTGTCTATCTTCATGTCTGCAAGCGTTTTCATAAGCTCCTTTATATCAATATGTCCGTCTTTCTCATTTACCGTAATCATCTCGCAGCCTTTTTTTTCATATCCGGCATATCTACTGACCGCACAGCCTCCCGTGGCAATAATTGTTCTTATTTCATCTGCCGAATTTACAATATCTGAATCAACCGGTGTCCTGAGTCTTGTATCACATATTATTCTTATCGGATTTCGTCCGCCGGGTATACGGCACGTAAGCATTGGATTATCATTTAACACTGTCTGCGAACCGACCATAATACCTGTATATCTGCTCCTGTCACGGTGTACAAGCTGTCTTGCCTCCTCACCCGTAACCCATCTGGAATCGCCCGTATATGCGGCAATCTTTCCATCCATTGTCATGGCATACTTCATTATCACGTAAGGCATTTTTTTTGTTATATAATGGAAAAAAACATAATTGATACTGTCACATTCCTCTTTCATGAAATCCTCTTCTACAATAATGCCGCTTTTTCTGAGCATCTCATTTCCCTTACCTGATACAAGCGGATTGGGATCTCTTGAACCGACAACTACTCTCTTAATACCTGCATTAATAACAGCTTCTGTACATGGCGGCTGTTTTCCGTAATGGCAGCACGGTTCAAGCGTAACATATATTGTTGCTCCTTCAGCAGATTCCGTACATGAAGCCAGGGCATTTCTCTCTGCATGCTTTTCTCCGTATTTCTCGTGATAACCCTGTCCTATTATTCTTCCGTCTTTTACTATGACCGCACCTACCATAGGGTTCGGAGATACTGCTCCCTCACCTTTTTTTGCGAGTTCTATTGCAAGTTTCATGTAATCTGAGTCATTCATGTAAGTTCCTTCTTTCAAATGTTTGATTACGGGCTGTGCGAGGTATGTGTATGGTTTATCTCGGTTGCATGGATTTCATATGCCTCCGCAGGCACGCTTTCGCTGCGCTCGCCACGCAACAGTTCTAAGCTCGCAATCTGCTCGCTAAGTACCGCTGCGTGACGAGCGTAGCGAAAGCGTGCCTGTGGTGGTATTGTGAAACCTGCACAATCGTACATATACCCTGACATATCCTAAAATCCACAATTTCCCCTTATGCTTTTATTATTATTTAATATATCTGAGTTATGTTTTAGCTCATGTCCGGTCTGTCGGATTGTAAAGGTTTCGCAATATCACTCTCAGGCGCTGTGAGTCCGCCGGTACTTGGTGCTGCGTATGCAGCGGCTTATGTACCGCTGCGTGACGAGCGCAGCGGAAGCGTGCCTGTAGTGGTATTGTGAAACCTGCACAATCGCATATACCCTGACATATCCTAAAATCCAACCCACTATTAAATATTATAATAAAAAATGCCCCAAACTATAAGTTCAGGACATTTATACCATTATCACATACCGCAATGCTATATAATCTTCTTTCATCCAGACTTTACTGTCGGCTTCGGAATCTCACCGAATCATGCCTTACGGCTCGTGGGCTATACCACCGGTGGGGAATCTCACCCCGCCCTGAAGACTTATTAAGTTTTGTAGAAATCATTATATATCGTCTAAAGGCTTTATACAAGGGGTTTTTTGAAACTTTGCAAAATTTACAGTTCTAAATTAAAGAATTTTTGAATTCTTTCTGCATTTTTCAAAGAAAGACCTGCTTCTTCTGCACAGCCAGCCCATTTTGAAACTGCATTCTTAACCTGATTGATACATTTTTCTGCTTCAGTTTTTTTAATTCCGGCTTTTTCGGCTACCTTGATAAAATCATCTCTCGTGATTTCATCTGCTTTGCCGTTTATAAGCATTTGATGTGCATTTACCCATGTACTTATCCTACTGTAAGAGAATGTCATATCATATGCAGGCGACAAACTCCATACACCTTTTTTATCCATCAGGAAGGTCACATTTTTGGTATGGTCGTCATAGTTTTTGGCATATTCGTTGAAAAGCATTCTTTTGTACATCTGCACGAAATCAACATAAGGAAGCTGCAGCTGCCTCATGACGCTGAATGTGTCTTCATAAGAATACATTCTCGGAGAATTAAAGTCCATGTGCGCCATTGCACATAAACTCTGCATATGAAGCTTTTCGCCGCGGGCACCTTTGCGATCAAACCTTTTTGTCATAAAATGCGCTCTGCCATTTTCTTTCAATAACTGGCACTCACTCATTTTGATTCCTGCCTCTTTAGCCATGAGGTAATAAGCATATTCGATTCTGGTATATTCTTTATTATCTGGCTCTTCATCTTTGTCTTTATTATTTGCAATGCCGTCAAATTTTAACAGCCAGTATTCAAAACCTTCACCGGCATTTATTTGTCCTGAACGCACAACATTTGTTTCCGGATTTAATGCAATCAGTGTTTTTGCTCTTGCACCGCCAACAGAAGAACTTCCCTGCATTAACTGTGCCAGCATGTTGTCATCATACTTTATATTAAGATTTTCTTTTTCAGACAGAATATCCGAAGCAAGCTTTGTAAGCGCGTCAATGTCAACCTCTTCATTAATATCTGTAATATCCACTGCGGGTTCATATTCCAACGCGCCCATACCTCTTTGACCTGTATAACACAATTTCTCAAGTGCGGTTAAGCTGTCTTCTGTCCTGCCTTGACTCTCTAAATAACGTTTAATTACAATATTACCAAATTTATCAGGAAGCGAATCTGCAATCATTCCGGGCAGACCGTTAAATG
This sequence comes from uncultured Lachnospiraceae bacterium, assembly GCA_947594855.1. Lineage (GTDB taxonomy): Bacteria > Bacillota > Clostridia > Lachnospirales > Lachnospiraceae > V9D3004. Next base: position 3,352 of record CANQEL010000008.1, on the reverse strand, counting down.
TTTCCTCCGGCAAAGCCGGAAAAGAGTATGTTAAATTAGACAAAGGCATTTTAATTGGAGAAACCTCTATGCCGCTTGGGATAAAATTCTCATCATACTGAAATCCTATCAATCCATTATCCTGTCTGTGAAGATAACCAATTGTTGAACCCCACATTTTAACTTTAACTGTTCTTACATCCATAATCTATACCTTTCATTTATCTTCTCCCCATACCCAGCTTGATTTTAAATCAGTATCGCTTGATCTGGCCCGCTGTCTTGGAGCCTTTTGCTCAAAGAGCGCCTTGAAATCCGGCTGTATTTCAGGAATTAGTATATCTATATTTTGTATTAGCCTCAATCCATTTAATATTTTTATATAATTTGAAAATTTTGAATCTACACCATTTTCAATACGAACTACAGTACTTGCAGAAATTCCACATTTGTCTGCAAGATTGGACTGCGTAACATTTAATGATATGCGATATTGCTTAATTCGAGTGCCAAGCTCTTTCAAAATAGCCTGCTCATTTTCATTTCCGGTTATTTTCATATAATCACCTGATTTATTAACTTATCAAATTTGCACAATTATAATAGCATAAAGCACTTAATTTGTCAAATATGACAAGTTAAGTGCTAAATAACTGAAACAGATATAATCCAAAAATGGGTTTACGATGAGGAAGGGTATGTCCGGGTCAGCCAATTTTTATCCGGTTCTTTTGTATCCTTTCAGTTTCTCGTCTGACACGTTCAGAATTTATGTGGTTATACAGTTTATTGTAACACAAATATCAGATTGATTTAATAGGTACTGCAATACCTTAATTATTACTCATTTATCATTTAACTTATTCATAAAACATTCAACTTCAATTCCCTCACGTTCTACATTATCATAAAATCAAATGCCTCATCATACAAAGAATCTTCTACCTGTTCAATTTATCCTATTTTTTAATCGTTGTTCAATATCTGATGGCGTATATAACACATTGGTCACCTCAACCTGATTGCCTATTATTCTAAAGAAAATCGTATAATTATCAATAAATTTTCTTCTAAGTCCCATAGAATGTTCAGGTTCAAAATCAACTGTTTTAAAACCTGTCGGGAATGTATCAAGTTGCATTATTGAATCTGCAATCCTATTATATTGCCCTATAGCATATTCCGGAGACAATAATTCTAATGAAATATAATTATATATATCCTCCATATCCTGTTCGGCATCTTTTGTAATTACAACATTATATTCCATATTAATGATTCTCCCTGAATTTTTCAAATACTTCTGCTGCACTTGTTACATTACCTGCTTCTGCATCTGCATAACCTTTTTGTAATTTTGCGTGAATTTCTTCATCTGTCATCATTGCAGTATTTATTGATGCCGGAGCTTTTGGTAAAGTTACCGCAAATGGAATTCCTCCAGTAAGAGAAATCTGATTCAAATACATGTTAATCGCTGTAGACATTGAAATACCTAATTTTGACAACACAGACTCCGCACTTTGTTTTACTATCGGATTAACTCTCAAATTTAAAGTTGTTGTTCTTTCCATGTCCAATACCTCCTTATATAGTCTCATTGTAACGTAAATGTAATTACATTTCAATATGTAAATTATACACAAAACATTTTTTGTGTTATAATCTGTTCAGGAACTTAAACAAAACGTCTGCACTCTACAAAACAATAAAATGCATGGAGGAACATATATGACGGAGATAAAAGACAAATTATTTACATATATCAAAAAAGAGTATCATAAAAATCCGGAATATCCATGGGCACGATATCCGGGTTATGCTGTTTTCAGACACAGCGACAACCAGAAATGGTTTGCGCTTATTATGGATATACCGAAAAGCAAACTGGGACTGGAAAGTGATGATATTGCATATATCCTTAATGTGAAAGTAAGTGATCCGCTTTTGGTGGATTTTCTTGTGCAGCAGGAAGGTTTTTTCCGGGGCTATCATATCAGCAAGGGGAACTGGATTTCAATTCTGCTTGATGGAACGGTTGCGTTTAATGAAATCTGCGGATGGCTGGACGAGAGCTATATTGCCACTGCATCCAGGGAAACAAAACATAAACTCAGGCCTCCGAAGGAGTGGATTATTCCTGCCAATCCAAAATACTATGATGTACAGGCAGCTTTTGATGAATCGGATGAAATAAACTGGAAACAGGGAAAAGGCATCAAAGCCGGTGATACGGTTTTCCTGTATGTTGCCGCCCCGGTATCTGCAATATTATATAAATGTCTGGTGACAGAGACTGATATCCCATTTTCTTTTGACAATGGGGAGGTTCATATGTCGGGCATAATGAAAATCAAACTGCAAAAACGCTATGACCCAAATAAGTTTACATTCGATATTCTTGGAAAAAAATATGGAATTTTTGCGGTAAGAGGACCGAGGGGAATCCCGGAAAGCCTGAGTGAGGCGCTTAAATAAGCAATAACAGAACTGTGTTCAGAAACATCAGTCCTGCAGTCATGAACATTGAAACTTATGCGCGCATTGCAAAATATTTGTATACCTCCATAATATTATTTAAAAACTGTTATGCTCTTTCTTCATAACCCATCTTCCATATATCTTTTTATTATCCCGTACAGTATATGGCCTTACTCTGCCATAAGTATATTTTTTCACGCCTGAAAGTTTAACCGTAAATTGCTTCCGGTCTTTTTTTATCCACACCGTCTTTACATTCTTCTTAAAATTTTTTGATGATGAAAACTGGCACTGATAACCCGATATATCTGATATACAGTTATCCATATTACAGACATATTTAATCGCATCTTCTTTATAATATCCCGACATATGCACATACCAGTTTGCATATTTGTCTGTATCGGATTTTTCAAAGACAAGCGTAGTACGATAACCTTCAAATGCATTATCAGCATAATTTTTGGAATCACCGTGGATTGTTACCGTTCTTTTATACTTATATGTCACATGGTCGCTGGCAAATGCGGAATCACCTATATACTTCACGTGTTCAGGTATATCAAGCACGGTCCAGCCAGTACCTGTATATGTTCCTTCCTCTATTGTATCAACCGTATCGGGAATAACTATATCCTTAAGGTTATTACAATCCCAAAATGCGCATTTGCCTATCTTTCTTATTCCACTTCCCCAGTTCACCTTAATAAGTTCCGAGCAGTCATCAAACGCACATGCACCTATTATCTGAACACTGTCTGGAAAAGTAATGGATTTCATATTATCATTATTACTAAATGCGTCTTTATATATCTCCGTGATTCCATCAGGTATTATAACATTTTCAGCTTTACCTTCATATTTTAAAATTATTTTTTTATCAAATATGTAC
>CANQEL010000007.1 GCA_947594855.1 uncultured Lachnospiraceae bacterium | reverse complement strand
AAAGCTGATTTTACTTACGCCTTTCACCTTTACTTATCATAGAAGATCTTATTTACAGACTTTTGTTCATAGTCTCGCATAAAAATTATCAGATGCTTTCATCCTCTAAAAGATCATCATCAAAGTCAAAATCATCATCATATTCATCGTAATCATCACGAGATAAGTATTTGTATACTGCGACAGCGATGCCGGCAACCAGAGTTACGATTCCGACTATTGCAAGTATTCCAAGGACTGTATTTTTCTTATCCTCGGCTACCTCCTTTTTGTGGAAAAGTTCATTTACCTTAATTGCGTTTACGATTTCGTCAAATTTATTATCCATAAAAAATCTCCTTTCATGTATGCGTTTTTAGTATTATATCACTTTTATTGAAAATATACTATAATATTTTGGATAATTTTGCAAAAGACGCTTTCATTTTCCTGATTCCAATATTATCAAAATCGATTGTAAGATCATAATCTCCATTGTTAGCTTCGACATGTTTTATTGTTCCTGCGCCAAACTTTATGTGTAATACCCTGTCGTTTGCAGAATAGGTTTCGGTGCTTTTTTTCATTCCCTTACTTATATAAGGATTGTTTGAAAACAGATTGGAGCCGGCCGGCTTATGTCTGAAATTAAAGGAATCTTCATTATAATGTTTACGTTGTGCCGGCATTACTGACTGTGAAAATGTATCTGAAGTTTTCTGGTTCATAAGATAACGTGGAATCTCAGCAAGGAACCTTGACGGGTTGTTAAAATGTGTTTCACCATTTCTCATGCGTTTTGACGCACAGCTTAACGTGAGTGTTTTCATTGCGCGCGTAATACCTACATAACACAGCCTTCTTTCTTCTTCAAGTTCAGAGCTGTCAGTAGAATACAGTGCCATTTCGGAAGGAAAAATATTGTCCTCCATTCCTGATATGAATACATGAGGAAATTCAAGTCCTTTGGCTCCATGCAGGGTCATCAGAAGAACTACGTTGCTGTCATCAGAAATAGTATCTGCATCGGCAACCAGTGCTACATTTTCAAGAAACAGGCTGAGAGAAGATGAAGAATCTGTATTATCATCATATGAAGCAGAGTCTGTTTCAAAGGTAACTGTTTTATTAATAAATTCTTCGATGTTTTCAATACGCGCAGCTGCCTCGGCTGTTTCTTCAGCCATAAGAATATCCATATAACCTGTATCTGCAATAATATCACGTACAAGTTCCTCTACACTGCAGTCTCCTTCGGATATCCTGTTACGGTAATGTTCAATGAGTGATACAAACTGTTGTATTTTATTAAGACTTCTTCCTATACCGTCAATATATTCTGCATCTTTTAACGCCTCGTAAAAACTTATTGAATGGATATCGGCGTATTGCATAATTCTGTCAATGGTAGTAAGGCCTATACCTCTTTTCGGAATATTGATTATACGCCTTACAGCTATATCGTCAAGGCCGTTATCAATTGTTTTCAGATAAGCAAGAATATCTTTTATTTCTTTTCGGGAATAAAAGTTAATGCCTCCGACAATTTTGTAAGGTATATTAAGGTTAATCAGGCTTTCCTCAAATATGCGTGACTGGGCGTTGGTTCTGTACAGGATAGCGTAATCCCTGTAGTTTTCGCCGGCATCTACGCCATTTTTAATTATCTGCGTAATACCAATTGCTTCTTCAAAATCGCTCATATATCTTATGTATTGTATCGGACAGCCTTCTTCATTGCTGCTCCATAATTTTTTGGACTTTCTCATTGTATTGTGCGCTATGACTTCATTGGCAGCGGCGAGGATATTTTTAGTCGAGCGGTAATTCTGTTCAAGTTTGATTACGGTTGTGTCGGGAAAAACCTTTTCAAAATTAAGTATGTTAAATATATTAGCACCGCGGAATTTATATATGGACTGGTCATCATCACCTACTACACATATATTATTTTCAATGCCGCCTTCATAATTTTCGGTAGGCGTAAGAAGGCTTAGAAGTTCAAACTGGGCGGAATTGGTGTCCTGATACTCATCTACAAGTATATACCTGAAACGGTTTCTGTAATATGTAAGTGCATTTTCATCAGATTTAAAAAGTTCAACAGTTTTCATTATTAAATCGTCAAAATCAAGCGCATTGTTAGATAGAAGCCTTTGCTGGTATTCTTTGTACAGAAGGGCATATTTTTCATCCCTGTAATCACCACGGGCCTCCTTTGCATACATTTCAGGTGAAATAAGTTCATTTTTATTAGCCGATATTACAGACAGTACCTTTCTTTCGTTAAAAGATTTGGAATCCAGGTTCATGCTTTTAATTATATTTTTCATAAGAGCTCTTGAGTCGTCGGTATCGTATATCGAAAAGTTGCGGTCATAACCTATAGAATCACCAAAACGCCTTAATATGCGCACACAGGTGGAATGGAAAGTGCTTACCCATATATTTTCGGCGCCATAGCCTGCCGCAATATCATCTATACGCACGCGCATTTCATTGGCAGCTTTATTTGTGAATGTAAGCGCAATTATATTCCAGGGGTTTACATTGTATTCAGTAATAAGATATGCAATTCTGTGTGTAAGAACCCTGGTCTTTCCTGAACCGGCGCCTGCAAGTATAAGAAGCGGCCCTTTATTATGCTTTACGGCTTTCAATTGTTCTTCATTAAGATTATCAAGTATATTCATAGTTACCTCCAAACATATGTTTACCTTATCATATAAGACAGTACTTGTCAAAGAAAAACGTATTTTTGTTGTAACGGTTATTTTTGTGGTTTATAATATTATTCCGGACGGAGGTGACAGTAATGTATATGCATACACATAAAGTACAATATTATGAAACAGACAAAATGCAGATTACACATCATTCTAATTATATAAGGTTTATGGAAGAAGCAAGGATAGGTTTTCTGGCGGCATGCGGGTACAAATATGAGGATTTTGAAAAAGACGGTGTAGTTTCGCCTGTAGTAAGTGTTTCGTGTAATTTTAAAAAGAGCACTACATTTCCTGATATTATCAATATAAAGGTATATGTAAAATCAGTTACCCCAGTCAGGTTTGTGCTTGGGTATATTATGTATGTGAATGATAATATTGTATGTACGGCGTCAAGCGGACATTGCTTTATGAAGAAGGAAGGACATATTATAAGTATTAAAAAGGAGTATCCGGAATTTTTTGAAGTACTTACCGGCGAAATTGAAGAATAAATAAGCGGTAAAAAATTTTTTGAATGTAAAACAAAAAAAGTGTTGACAAAGCACTTTTTTTGTTTTACAATAGTATTACATTAATAAAAGTGCACATAATTAATGTAATCATTTTGGAATAATGGTCTTTAAGCAGAAGTTACTTTTTTATTTATCTATCGTATTATCTGTTGCGTTAGCAATTCGGGTTTATCGATATTTCAGTTATTTCATTAAGATATCTGAAAGATGTATTTGGGGGTATATTTATATGAGTGAACAAATGGAGCCTGAGCATATGCTTGATGAGCTTCTGAATTATCTGATTCACGTTGAGCGCCAGACGCTTTTGATGGTACAACGTGGTGTGAGGACAAGGGAGTCATTGATAAAGGTTGCTGATAATTATTTGAAAAAGCGGGAAGTGCCGAAGGACATACGTGAAAAACTGCTTAATCATTTTACTAAGTTTATATGGGGATATTATGTGCTTGAAGAGGCAATTAATGACCCTGATATATCGGATATTAAAGTACTTAGTGAAAATAATGTAAGAATAAAGCGTAAGGGTAAAAGAATGAGTACGGATATAAAATTTCCCAGTAAGGCAGACTATAAAAGGTTTGTATCCATGGTTGCGGTAAAAAATAAAATTAATCTTGCAGATATTAATGCAATTCAGTCTTTTACCGATAAACATAGCAATAATCAATTTATTTTAAGGTTTAATATTGCTACTGATTTTGTGAATTCAACCGATGTTCCTTATATGCATATAAGAAAGCTTCCTAAAAAGAAATATTCAATTGAGAATCTGCAGGAATTTGGCATGCTTAATAAAGAAATGGCGGATTATCTTATTGCAGCCGCAGAAAATTCAAGCGGTATATTATTTACCGGTAAAGGTGCAAGTGGTAAAACCACCCTTATGAATGTACTTCTCGAATATATTCCGCATGACTGCAGCGGACTTATTATTCAGGAGAATGAAGAATTGTTCAGTAATACGCATCCGGACCTGATGTTTCAGCATATTGTGGAAAGCAGTGGAGAAGGAAAAATAAAATATGATTTAAAAGATTTGGGAAGAAATGGACTTCTTACAGATTTAGATTATTTTATTATAGGAGAAATTAAGGGAGGCGAGGCATTATATCTTCTTAATGCAGTATATACAGGACACAGATGCTGGGCGTCGGTCCATGGCATGAACAGTACGGAAGCTATAGATAAACTGGCAGATTATGTTAAATATGAGAGTGATTATTCCATAAATGATATAAGGCGTATGCTGACAGGCATAAAAACGATAGTATATCTCAATAATTTTAAAATCAGCGAGATATCGGAGACAAAAGGGTATACAGGTGGTGAAATAATTTATGAAAGAATATTCTGATGGTTCAGGTAATTTTATTATTACCTGGCTTGATAAAAGGTACCGTAAAAGAATGGACAGGGAAAGGCAACTCCAGATATCTGTAGGCAACAGGGAAAGGCGACCTTTGCTATACAGAATTGACAGAATACTTGATTACAGCGGTTTAAGAAAAAAAACAGGGAATATAAGCGCGGAAACCTATATTGCTTTTATAGCGGCAGTTATGCTGATTATGGGAATTATAATGTATATATACACAGGCAATATATTTCTTACGATATCTGTAACATTTGTTGTTATCTCAATTTCTTCGGCTATTTTATATATCATGTCAGGTATATATTACAGCCGTCTTGAAAAGGGAATTATGACATTTCTTAATCTTATTGAGAATTTCAGTAAAACGGAAAATGATATAATCCAGATTTTTAAGAAAACCATTCATTACATGGATGAACCGCTCAGAGGTATTATAGAAGAATTCTGTGGAGAGGCGGAAAGTATTGGTGATACGGAACTTGCGTTTGAAAATATGATTGTAAAAATTGAACATGTAAAATGCAAAGAGCTGTTCAGAAACCTTAGCGTATGTTCTAAATATGAGACCAATTATGATGAGGTCGCCTGTGACTGCCGTACAAGCATGCTGGATTATCTTTCCGTAAAATCCGAAAGGGCAGCAATTATAGCAAATGGCCGCGCAGAGATTGTTATACTTCTTATCAGCGCCGTGTGCATAGTATTTCTGTTTGCAGGTATAACGGAAAACCTTTTTGGAATTCTTACCGGAACGTTTATAGGAAATATTATTCTGATATACTGTTTAATCATTTTTATAATATGTATGCTTGTTATGGTTATGTTTGATAAGAGGGGTTGATTGTAATACTGGGAAAAATTGATAAATTTCTTAGAAGGCGCGGTATGTATTTTATGTTTGCAGGTCTTAATCCTGTCAGGTTTATAGCAGTCATGGTATTTTCTGCTTTAATATGCGCTGCGGTTGGGTTTAAGGTACATATTTTTGCAGTACCTGCGTTGTTTGCGGCAGGCTTTTTGCTGCCTGTTGTCCTGGCTGTTATATCGAACAGGGCAGATAATGATGCAATGATGTCCGATATAGAAAGTATGTACGATATTATAAAAATACAGGCAAAGGCAGGCGTATTTATACAGGATTCACTGATGGACTGTTATATGATGTGTGCTAACAGAAGACTGAAATCGGCATTGCTTGAACTTTGTAACAGGACAAGCACCAGAAATACCGTAAAGGAAGCTGTTGATGAGTTTAACTCCAAATTTATGAATGTTCATATAGACATACTTTGCATAATACTTAATCAGGCGCAGACAAGCGGCAGGACCGTACAGATTTTGTCTGATATGAGTGAACAGATAAGACAGGTGAGGCATGCACATGCCATGAAAGAAAAAGGAAAGCTGGAAAGAAAAATTGAGATTTTGGAATTGTTGATTTTTATTGGGGTACTGGCAATAGGTATTTATTCAATGGGAACTGAAATTATGAACATGCTTAGCATGTAAATTAAAAAGAAAGGATGATTTTATGTTAAAGAATATGGGAAGTAATATTATTAATAAAGTAAACGGGGTAATATATGGAAGCAGAAAAAAATGCGGTGGTAAGGAAATAATAATGGAATTTGCTATTGGGGCGATAGCAATTGTACTTGCGCTTGTATTCAGGGAACAGCTGGAGACGGTGATAAAAACCGTAGGAGGTTCATTTACTGAAAAAATAAATTCTTTGTTTTCCAAGCTGTGATTTATATGAGTAGTATGCGTAAGAAGAGGGGCAGCATTTTAAAAATGCTGCCGGTACTGATAGGTATTGTTGCAGTATCAGTACTTTCATTAATGTACACGGCTTATATGGGCATCATGGATAAGAGGGAGATGGTATTTCAGATATCCAGGGAATATCTTCTTCGTATGGAAACCGAAGGTTATCTTACGGAAGAGGCTGCTTCAGAGATGGTATCAGAAATTGAAAAAACCGGAGCTGTCAACATTAATCTGGCAGGTACCACACTTACAAAAAGTGAGTATGGAAAAGAAATAATACTTAGTATATATGCAGATATTCCGATGAATGAAATGGTGATTACGAATTTGTTTAATATTAATAAAAAGACAGTATATAAAAAACTGCATATAACAAAAAAGACTACAGCTAAAAATTAGGAGGCGTTATGAAAAAAAGTAAAAGAGGTAGTATTGAATATCTTAGTGCTTTTATGGTTATATGCCTTGCCGGACTCTTATTGGATTTTAGTTTTTCAGTAAAGGAATTAAGACAGTATGAGACGGATGCACGGGATAGCCTTGACAGCGCATGCCTGTCTGCAGCGCTTATAGATATGAACCGGTATCCTTTCAGCAGATTTATTAATATAAATAATCCGGAAAATTCATGGATGATTTTTAAGGAATGTTTAAAAAATAATATGAATCTGGACAGTAATTTCAATTCTGACGGAATGAGTATATATGATAAAGTTACGGTACATAAATTTGTAATTTATAACGTCATGGGAAATTCTCTTATAAGTTACGATATTTCTGAAAATGGAAATATAGAATCTGAAAGTATTCCTTATTCAGGCAGTGAAACTACGCCGGATGGTTCTGTAATAGTATCTTCTACAATATATGCTGATATAGGCATGAATGTAAAAAGCTTTCTTGGAATAAAAAAGTATGTACATGTAACAACATCAGTTGATGTTGTTAATAACTTATAACAACAGGAGGTAAAAAGGTATATGAAGATTAAAAAAAGTGCATTGAAATATATAATTGCCATACTGGTTATAGCTGTATTGCTGATAATAATTGTTTGTATGAAAAAAGATAAAAATACGGTTCCGGTAATAATGACTTCTGTCAGTATAAGTAAAGGAACAATTATTACTGAAGAAAATGTTGACAGCTTGATTACGGTTGAAAATATAGACGCTGATATGAAAACGGAAAATGCAATAAGCGATAAATATCAGCTTATAGGAAAAACAGTAAGCTGTGATGTGGCGGCCGGTATAATGATTTCACAAGAGGTCATAGGAGATGAAGCAAATATTACGGCAGGTATGGAAAATCCCGTAGTTGCCGGAATACGGGCTTTGGATATATCTCAATTTTCAGGAGGTATTATAAGAGCAGGTGATTACATAGATATTTCAGTTGTAGACAGTAATACGGGAAAGTGCAGTAATGTTATAAGCAATGTATATGTTATTGGAGCCTTTAATTCTGACGGTACGGCAATAGAAGATGAGGGATGTGCAATGATACTTAACGTTCTTATTGAAAAAGAACGGGAGCAGTGCCTTAATGAAATGCTTGCCATGGGAACTGTCAGGGTATGCAGGTTGGAAAGGAGCGCAAATGAATAAAAAAATATTTTTGTTTCTGATATTAATTATAATTGTGTTTATTCCTGAGTATAAAGCTGATGCTTCCGTATATAATAATGCATATACATATTACGAAAAATATGGCGCAGAAAACAATACTCCGGCACGGCTTAATGATAATGACGGTTATATATATTTCTGCTCAATGGGGCTTACGTCTTCCACATCAACACAATACAGGACTGTAGGGTATACGATAACTCTTACAGCAGGCGGCAGGACAGATTCGGTGGAAGTAAAACTTGGAGGAACGTATGTAAAAGAGGTATCACAGGTCAAAAAAAATGGCTATACATACGTATTAAGAAGGGCTAAATTAAATCTTTTACAAAGTCTGTTTAATGGCAACAGCGCCATAACCTGGAATCAGATATACTGCAATAAAAACACATACAGGTTTGACGCAATAATGACGGTTGTGGAAAATAATAAGCAGTTGTGCGGAATTGTGAGGGAAAGCGGCAATTATCGTACAATAAGCGCAGATAATAACGGTTATCTGTTCAGGACCGCGGCAGGAATTAAGAATGTAAGAAAATGGGCAAAGCCATCTGATTTGGATAGTTTTTTTAATAAATCAGTTGTGTTTTCACCCGTAAACTATACAAATACCAGGGATGCATATGCAGAAGGTGAGGCAGGCAATGTTTTTTACGATAACGGGACATATTATGTAAGAAAAAATTCTGTAGTAAGGCTTGCTTTTGAATCATATTTTGCTGATGCTGAAGCTGCCAGTCCGGTATTTCATCCCAATTATAATATATACAGTATAACAGGATGGGGAGATAACCAGAAGTATTATACAATGCAGAAGAAAAACAGTAAAACCGGAGAATATTCAGGAATTGTAAAAGATGGTACCGGTACGGAAAAACCACTTGGTATTATAGGTACGGTGACAGGAGTTACGACAGGTTATAACGATTGCAGGCATGCTTTCAGTAGTATGGCAAGATTTAATTTTAATACACCGGATAAAGAAGTTACTTATGTCAATACAGAAGGAAGGGTGTATTATGACTACAGTTATCCGGATAATCTGAATGATATTTCAAATATGTGCGATAAAAGCAGAAATCAGGATAATACGCTTATACTTGTTTCTGATGCATCGGCGCCTGAAGTGTACGTTCCTCCATATATATCTCTGATGGAAAATGCATATATACCTGTTTCTGCGATTGATAACGGCTCAGGAATAAGAAGTATTGCGTTAGTAAGAGAAGATGGTTTAATTATTGACCAGGTAAATTATGCGGGAAGGAATACGGTAATATTATCTGAAAATGATATAAAAGTAGTGGCTGATAATTATAAATACTTTATAAGGGTATTTGATAATGTGGGAAATGTGAGTGATACGGAATATATAGTATTCAGTAAACCACGGGCACATACCGTAAATGCAAGTATTGCGGGAGGAATAAATGGGTATAACAGCTCAATTATTAATACTTATGTATATGGAGGAAATTTTCAGGTAGCAGCGCTTACAATATTGTCAGAGGAAGATATGAATCCTTCCGGTGAACGTGTTGTTTTTGCAAACCAGAGCGTTATGGCGCACACAATTCCTTCAGGCCTGTATACATACAGATATTCATTTAATCCAATGTATTATTTGAACGGAAAACCTGACGGCGTATATAATATTGACGTAATATCAGGCGGTACATACGTTTCTGCAAATCCGGTCAGTCTTGTACTTAAAAAAGATAAGACTGCGCCTGAAATTTATATTGATAATGAGGTTAGTGATAAGAAATGGTACAGAGGAAATATTATATTGTTTGTAAAGGCAGAGGATAATTACAGTGGTGTGGATAATGTAGAGATTATGGTAAATAACGAATTGATGCAGAGTTCTGCGAAAAATAAAAATGGGGAAAAAACATTGCATTATTTGATTGATAGTCCAGGTAAAAATATTATAAGGATTAGTGCCTCTGACGTAGCTGGAAATGTAAATACAAAAAGTTTAACCTATATGTTAGATAAAACCCCGCCTTCAATTCTGCTTACTAAAACTTTTACGGGGCTTGAGAGAAAAAATAATATATGGCTTAACAGAGAAGGCTTAAGGGGGAAAATATATGTAAGCGACGAGCTTAGCGGGTTAAATAATAAAAATAGTAATTATACACTTATTAAGAGAGAACCGGATCGTGTAGCAGAGGTTAATATTAAAAATCCTGTTAATATTCAAGTACAGGATATAAATAATGTGGTTCTTTCTTTTTCGGATGAATTAATTGATTCAATGGTAAGCGGAAAATATGATTATATGATTGAAGCACGCGATATTGCGGGTAATAGCAGTATAGTGGAATTTTATATTAATGTTGATTTTGATGCGCCTGAAGCAGATTATAGATGTGATAATCCATGGAATGAGAATACGCTTAAAGGAAATATACATGTGACGGACAAACATTCAGGTATTTCCTCAATAGAGGTATATTGTGATGAAATTTGTGAACGCTCAATATATAACATTAATAAAAATGAGTATGTTATTAATCTGGATATGTCTGAATATTTAAGAAGTATGCCTTCTCAAATGTATATGAGGATAACAGACGTTGCAGGAAATATTTCAGATATTCCGCTTGCAAAATGTGATGGTATACAGATTAAAGCTTTTGTACAGAGAAATGATAGCAATGGAAAGCCGTTGTTTATGGCAGGGGAAAATGCTGTATTAAAAATTGAATATAAAGGCGATGCCGATATTATAAAAGTGTTTTTCCCGGATAAACTTCTTAAACATAACCCATCGCTTGGTATGCAGTATGATGTGTCAGACAGAAATTCATTAAATATGATGCAGGGATTTAACATTCCCATGAAAACGGAAAGCGGTCCTTATCATCTTACCGTTACGGCCTATAAAGGGGATAAGGAATATACGGTATATCCGACGTTTGAGGTATATGGCTGCATTACACAGCAGTTTAGAACGAGAATAAGGTGATTATTATAGTGGGAGTTCTGTTTAATATTGCGGTATCATGCAGAATACTTCATAAAGGCAGCCATCCCATATGGAAATGCCATATGGGATGGGGTATGCTTATATGTATGCTGTTTTATATGACTGCAGGAGTATTCTGTATCTGTAAAAGGGAAATTTATATATTTTCCTGTATTTACTATTTGTCATGGCTTATGGTAATGGCGTATATTGATTATTATACAGGATATGTATATGAGTGTATGGAATACGCGGCAATCATGCCGGTTTTAATTAGTGTAATAAGTATGTACAGAGTTTATTCCAATGCGGTATATGGAGGTTCATTTATTATTTCAGTGCTTATGTATTCTCTAATTATTCATATTATGTCATTTTACGGCTGTATTGGTGAAGGTGACAGGGATGTGATGATACTGAATTCTGTAATAATTACTTCCGGCATATTAAATAGTGATTATGGCATACGGGGCATGCACAGTCTTATAATGGAATGTATTGTCGGAAATATGACCTTTGCAATGCTTGCGTCAGTATTATTTATAATAAGAAATATAAAATACATAAAAGTTAAGAACCTCTCTCTCAAGGAAAGAAAGCCGTTCCTTCCAAGCATATATATGGCATCTGTTTTTTTCATTTTTTATAAAATAGGTTTTACTTTTGTGCTGATATAGGGTATATTATTGAATAATATCAGGGGGATGGTTATCAGATGACAAGAGAAGAATTTGCCTGTTTGGTTAATAAAGGTATAGTAGTTCTTGACGGTGCAACGGGCTCAATGCTTCAAAAATCCGGAATGAATCCGGGGGTATGCCCTGAAGAGTGGATTATTGAGCATAAAGATATAATGATAAATCTGCAGAAAGAATATATTAAAGCCGGAAGTGATATTATATATGCGCCAACCTTTACCGGAAACAGAATAAAGCTTGCTGAATACGGGTTGGAAGATAATATTGAAAGTATTAACCGGGAACTTGTAAAGATATCAAAAGCTGCGGTAAAAGAGGCTGTTTCCGAACTTGAAAGTGAAGAAATACAGGACAGGCGCTGTTATGTTGCGGGAGACCTTACAATGACAGGAAAACAGCTGTATCCTATAGGAACAATGAAGTTTGAGGAACTTGTGGATATATATAAGGAACAGCTTGGATATATGTATAAGGAAGGGATAGACCTTGTCGTAATAGAAACAATGATGAGTCTTCAGGAATGTAGGGCAGCCCTTCTTGCAGTAAAAGAGACATCAGAACTTCCGGTAATGGTTACTCTTTCATTTGAAGAAGATGGAAGGACATTATTTGGCACTGACCCGGCTACGGCAGTGACAGTGCTTCAGTCGATGGGAGCTGATGCTATAGGAGCAAATTGTTCATCAGGACCCGACAGGATGGTGCCTATAATAGAGAGTATGGTGTCGGTAGCTGCAGTTCCGGTTATAGCTAAACCTAACTGCGGTATGCCTGTGCTTGCAGATGGAAAGACAGCTTATTCGAATACGCCTGAAGAATTTGCAAAGGAAGCAGAAAATCTTATTAAAAAAGGCGCATCTATTATAGGAGGATGCTGTGGAACTGACCCTTTGTGCATAGCTCTTATAAAGAAAGCTGCCATGGCAATGGATGATGATGAAAGAAAAGCATATGTCAGGACTTTACGGACTGATGCAAAAAAGAAGAAAATTCTTTCAGGAGAAAGAATATCCGTTGATATTGCTTCAGGAGAAAAATTCCTTATTATTGGCGAAAGAATTAATCCTACGGGTAAAAAAGCCCTTCAGGAGTCCCTTAGGGAGAAAAACATGGAACCTGTTATAACTATGGCGGAGGAACAGGTAGAATATGGCGCAGATATACTTGATGTAAATGTCGGTATGAATGGTATTGATGAAAAGGAAATAATGGTAATGGCGGTAAATGAACTTTCATGCGCTGTCAATATACCATTATGTATAGATACAAGTTCACCTGACGTAATGGAAGCTGCGCTTAGAATATATCCGGGCCGTGCGCTTATGAATTCAATAAGTCTTGACCCGGCACGGATGGACAGGCTGCTTGAAATTGCTAAGAAATATGGGGCTATGTTTATTCTGCTTCCGCTTTCAGAAGCAGGACTTCCAAAAGATATTGATGAAAAGAAAGAAATTATTAATACAATAGTTTATAAAGCAGAAAAATACGGCATTGGAAGAGAATGTATAGTAGTTGACGGACTTGTTGCAACTGTAGGAGCTAATAAAAAGGCAGCGCTTGAAACACTCGAAACAATAAGGTACTGCAAAGAGGAGCTTATGCTTGAAACAGTGTGCGGTCTGTCTAATATTTCTTTTGGCCTTCCGGAAAGGTCTTATGTTAATTCTGCATTTATGGCTTTGGCGATAAATTCGGGACTTACAATGGCAATTGCAAATCCAATGCAGGAGCTTCTGATGAATATTACTTATGCATCAGATATGCTTATGGCAAAACCTGATTCGGATGCAAGATATGTAGAAAGAATAACAGTATTTAATGAAAAGCACAAAAAAGAAACTGTTATTGTAAAAAATAGTGATATGACGGAAAAGAAAGCGGACTATGAAGAAGATAAAAGTACCGGGGATATATGTGATTACAGATTATATGAGGCTGTACTTAAAGGCAGAAAGGAAAATATAATTTCTTATACAAAAAAGTCATTGGATGATGGATTTAAACCTGAGGAGATTATTAATAAAGCGCTTATTCCTGCTATTAATAAGGTTGGTGAACTTTATGAATCAGGGAGATATTTTCTGCCCCAGCTTATGGGAAGCGCAGAAGCAATGAAAAATGCCGTAGATTATCTTGAACCAATGCTTGACGGCAAAAGCGCAGGTGAAACAAAAGGAGTTATAGTAATAGCTACAGTAAAGGGAGATATACATGATATAGGTAAAAATCTTGTAGCCGTTATGCTTAAAAATTATGGTTTTACGGTTTATGACCTTGGGAAAAATGTAGAAGCTGATGAGATAATAGCAGCCGCAGAGAAATATAATGCCGATATAATAGGTCTTTCTGCTCTTATGACTACAACAATGATGGAGATGAAAAATGTTGTTGATCTGGCAAAGCAGAAAAATATAAGGGCAAAGATAATGATAGGCGGAGCAGTTGTAACTGAAGATTTTGCTTTTGAAATTGGTGCAGATGGATATTCTGCAGATGCAGGTGAAGCTGTTAATGTTGCATGCAGTCTGACCGGAGCACGAAAATGATGTAACGGAGATGGAACATATGTCTTTTATAAATGTTATTATACCCGTATACAAACCTCCTTTGGAATTTGACATATTAATAAAAAAATTGAACAGTCAGACAATAAAGCCCAGAAAGATAATACTTTTATGGACTATACCGGAAGGAAAAGACAGTGATAATGAAAAAAAACGGGCCAGGATGTATATACGGGATAATGTAATAATAGAATACGTGAATCAGAAAGATTTTGACCACGGTGCGACAAGACGCCGGGGAATGGAAATTGCTGATTCGGAATATGTATTGTGTATGACGCAGGACGCAGTCCCTTATAATGATATGCTGATTGAGAATCTGTATAAAGCGTTTTCTGATAAAAAGGTAGCGGCAGCATATGCCAGGCAGCTTCCGGAAAAAGATGCAGGGAGCATTGAAAGAATAACAAGAAATTTTAATTACCCTGAAGAAGAGCGTATACAAAACAAAGATACCTTTGAAAAATATGGAATAAAGACATATTTCTGTTCAGATGTATGTGCAATGTATAAAAAAATATATTATAATGAAGCCGGAGGCTTTGTAAAAAAGACAATATTTAATGAGGACATGCTTATGGCAGCAGGACTTATAGATATTGGATATACAGTAAAGTATGTTCCGGAGGCTTCGGTTATACATTCGCATAACTATTCTTATATACAGCAATTTAAACGTAATTTTGACCTTGCAGTCTCACACAGGGAATATGAACAGGTATTTACGCGGGTCTCATCTGAAAAAGAGGGTATCAGACTTGTTAGGAAAACGGCTTCAGAACTCATAAAAAGAGGGAAAATTTATCTTATACCCGATATGATTATGCAAAGCGGGTTTAAATATCTGGGATACAGGTTTGGACATATATATGACAGACTTCCCAAAAAACTTGTGCTGAAATTTACTATGAATAAAAATTACTGGATTTGATATTTGGAGTTGGAGAGAATGACATGGAACAGAAAAAAAAGAAAAAGAGGAAAAAGAAAATTTTCTGGATTTTTATCGTTTGTATGTGTATTGCTGCGGGTCTGGCAGGAAATAGGGCGGCGGCGTTCAAGTGGAAGATTCAGAGTACATTGAACCTTATGGACAGAGATGATTCCAATGTAATTGAAAATGTGGAAAAAGAATTTCTGTCAGATACATCCGGAGATGAAAAAAATAATGAGATTATTAATATACTTCTTGTTGGCGCTGATAAAAGAAGCACGTGGAAAGAAGACGGCCGCTCTGATTCATGCATGATTGCCACACTTGATATGAAGCATGAAAAGATTAAGATTACATCTATTATGAGGGATATATATATAAATATACCGGATAATGGAATGCACAAATTTAATGCAGCTTATTCTTACGGAGGAGTGGAACTTCTGTACAAAACAATTCTCAGTAATTTTGGGATATCCGTACAGGGTTACGTTGTAGTGGATTTTGAAGCCTTCAGAAAAGTTATTGATACTCTTGGTGGAGTAGAGATTAATCTTACTGATGAAGAACACAGTATACTTATGAACCGTTATCATCGTACATCAGTGCTGAAACTTAAACCCGGTCTCAATAATATGAACGGAACCCAGGCGCTTGCATACTGCAGGCTAAGACAGGATTTAAAGGGTGATTTCGGCCGTACGGAACGACAGAGGTATGTGTTAAATCAGATTTTTCTTTCGATGAAGTCGCAGCCGATAAGCAAATGGTATGAGACTGCGGAAGCGGTTATGCCGTATATATCCACTGACCTTAGTAATGATAAAATCTTTTCATTGCTTAAGGATGTTGTATTTATGGGTACGACTGATGTGGAGCAGTTAAGAATACCAGTAGACGGCACATATAAAAACGGCTCAGTAAATGGACAGCTTATACTTGAAATAGACTTTGAATCTAATAAAAAGGCTATGAATGAGTATATATTTGGAAAAGATGAAATTAATTAAAATTTATCTTGACAGAGGTAAACATATTTATTATACTTAACCAATACCAATAATTAAAGATGACTAAAGGCAGTGATGAGGAGGAGTACATATATAGCTGGGTCATAGAGAGAAAGCGGCTGGTGTAAGCTTTTGCAAAGCATATATGGAAGGTAGCCTTGGAGCTTTGGAGTGAACGGATATATTATCCCAGTAGATTCCAACGTGATTTCCGGACGTTATACTGGAAACGGTATGAAAGGAAAATTTCCCAAGTACCGGCTGAGTGCAGATTTATTCTGAAGTTAGGTGGTAACACGGACTTTATATGTTCGCCCTAAGTGGATGCTTTCCATTTAGGGTGTTTTTACGTTATATGAATAATTAATAATGAAAATGAAAGGATTGAGGAATTATGAGAAGTGATAATGTAACATGTGGAATGCAGCAGGCGCCGCACAGATCGTTGTTTAATGCTCTTGGACTTACAAGTGAAGAGATGAAAAGACCGCTGGTAGGTATTGTAAGCTCGTATAATGAAATTGTACCGGGACATATGAACATTGATAAGATTGTTGAGGCAGTAAAGCTTGGCGTCGCAATGGCAGGCGGTACCCCCAGGGTATTTCCGGCAATTGCGGTATGCGACGGAATAGCTATGGGTCATGTGGGAATGAAATATTCTCTTGTAACGAGAGACCTTATAGCAGATTCCACAGAATGTATGGCTTTGGCACATCAGTTTGATGCACTTGTCATGGTTCCTAACTGTGATAAAAATGTTCCCGGACTTCTTATGGCAGCTGCAAGAATAAACATTCCTACAGTATTTGTAAGCGGAGGACCTATGCTTGCAGGACATGTAAAAGGGAAGAAGAGGAGTCTTTCAAGCATGTTTGAGGCTGTAGGCGCACATGCGGCAGGTATTATGACAGAAGAGGAAGTAACGGAATATGAAAATAATGTATGTCCTACATGCGGTTCATGTTCAGGCATGTATACTGCCAACAGTATGAATTGCCTTACAGAAGTACTTGGAATGGGGCTTAAGGGAAACGGAACCATTCCTGCCGTATATTCAGAAAGGATACGGCTTGCAAAGATGGCGGGCATGAAAGTAATGGAAATGCTTGAAAAGGATATACGACCCCGTGATATAATGACAGAGAAGGCATTTATGAATGCGCTTACGGTTGATATGGCGCTCGGATGTTCCACAAACAGTATGCTGCATCTTCCGGCGATAGCTCATGAAGCGGGTATTAACCTTAATCTTGATATTGCAAATGAACTCAGTGCAAAGACGCCTAATCTGTGTCATCTTGCACCTGCAGGGGATACCTATATGGAGGATCTGAATGAAGCCGGCGGTGTGTATGCCGTAATGAATGAGCTTAATAAAAAGAACCTTCTGTATACGGATATAATGACGGTAACGGGTAAGACAGTAGGAGAGAACATTAAAGACTGTGTAAATAAAAACCCTGAGATAATAAGACCTATAGATAATCCGTACAGTGAAACAGGCGGTATTGCAGTGCTTAAGGGAAATCTTGCGCCGGATTCATGTGTTGTTAAGCGCTCGGCAGTTGTGCCGGAGATGATGGTACACGAGGGACCGGCAAGAGTATTTGACTGTGAGGAAGATGCCATTGCTGCAATTAAAGGCGGTAAGATTGTGAGTGGTGATGTTGTTGTTATCCGTTATGAAGGACCAAAAGGCGGACCCGGAATGAGAGAGATGCTTAATCCTACATCAGCAATTGCAGGAATGGGACTTGGAGCAAGCGTTGCGCTTATTACCGACGGAAGATTTTCAGGAGCCTCAAGAGGAGCTTCTATCGGCCATGTGTCGCCGGAGGCTGCTGTAGGCGGACCTATAGCGTTGGTTGAAGAAGGAGATATAATAAAGATTAACATACCTGAGAATACCATACATCTTGATGTATCTGATGAAGAACTTGAAAGAAGAAGAGCTAATCTTAAGATTAAGGAGCCTGATATTACTACAGGTTATCTTGCAAGATACAGGGAACTTGTTACATCAGCTAACACAGGCGCTATACTTGATTTCAGAAAATAAAAGTAATTATATTTGAGGAGGAAGAACAGCTATGCAGATGACAGGAGCACAGATAGTAATAGAATGTCTTCTGGAGCAGGGAGTAGATACGGTATTTGGTTATCCGGGAGGCACAATACTTAATGTATATGATGAATTATACAAATACCAGGACAGGATACGCCATATCCTGACTTCGCATGAGCAGGGGGCTGCCCATGCAGCAGACGGTTATGCAAGGTCTACAGGCAGGGTCGGAGTATGTATGGCTACAAGCGGACCGGGGGCAACTAACCTTATTACAGGTATTGCAACAGCTTATATGGATTCAATACCGCTTGTTGCAATAACGTGTAATGTAAACGTGCCTTTGCTTGGTAAGGACAGTTTTCAGGAAATAGACGTTACGGGTGTAACAATGCCTATTACAAAGCATAATTTTATTGTTAAGGATATAAATGTACTGGCAGATACTATAAGAAAGGCATTTAAAATTGCGTTGAGCGGAAGAAGAGGTCCTGTGCTTGTGGATATTGCAAAAGATGTTACTGCTGCCAAATGTGATTATGAGAAGACTGAAAAGTATATACCGCACAGAAATACTGATAATATATCAGAAAAAGATATCGAAAGGGCAGTAAAGGTTATAAAAGCAGCTAAAAAACCGGTTATATTTGCAGGCGGAGGATGTGTATCTTCAAGAGCGGAAGATGAGCTTAAGGAGTTTGCCGAAAAGATAGATGCGCCCGTTACGGATTCTCTTATGGGAAAAGGCGCATTTGACAATACGCATCCTAATTATACAGGTATGCTTGGTATGCATGGAACCAAGACATCTAATCTTGGCGTAATGAAATGTGATTTGCTCATTGCTATAGGAACAAGATTCTCAGACCGTGTGATTGGCAATCCAAAGCGATTTGCATCTAAGGCAAAGATACTGCATATAGATGTCGACCCGGCTGAAATCAATAAAAATATACGCGTAGATTACAGTATAATAGGTGACGTTAAAGAGGTCCTTAAGATTCTTAACGAAAAACTTGAGAAAATGGAGCATAAAGAATGGCTTGATACTATTCATGAAATGAAGAGTAAGATGCCTCTTGTATATGATTTTGAAAACCTTACGGGACCTTCAATAATTTCATATATTGATAAGGCTACAGATGGTGATGCAATCATAACTACTGATGTTGGACAGCACCAGATGTGGGCTGCACAGTATTATCATTACAGAAGGCCTGCCACATTTATTACATCAGGCGGACTTGGTACAATGGGATTTGGCCTTGGGGCATGCATAGGAGCAAAAGTTGGAAATCCGGATAAGCATGTAATTAATATTGCGGGCGACGGATGTTTCAGAATGAACTTAAATGAGCTTGCTACTGCTTCAAGATATAATATTCCAATTATACAGATAGTTTTCAATAATCATGTGCTTGGAATGGTAAGACAGTGGCAGGATTTATTCTATGGACAGAGATACTCCAATACGGTTCTTATGGATAAAGTGGATTTTGTAAAGGTATCAGAAGGACTCGGGGTCAGGGCCGTAAAGGTTACAACCAACGATGAATTTAAAAAAGCTTTTGATGAAGCGCTTACTCTTAATGAGCCGTTTGTTATTGAATGTATTATTGATAATGATGATAAAGTATGGCCAATGGTTGCGCCCGGAGATTCAATTGATAAAGTATTTACGGCTGAAGATTTGAATAAAGGGGATTGACATTTATTTAACATGCTCATAAAATAGATTTTGGTTTAATTATGTATCAATTGGCAGGAATTACCTGACAGAAGGAGGAAAATATGGGAAGAGTATATAATTTCTCAGCAGGTCCGGCTGTGTTACCGGAAGAAGTATTAAAAGAAGCAGCAGATGAGATGATGGATTATCAGGGCAGTGGGATGTCCGTTATGGAGATGAGCCACCGTTCTGCTGTATATGACAGTATAATAAAAGGTGCAGAAAAGGATCTGAGGGATATTCTTGCAATTCCTGATAATTACAAGGTAATGTTTCTTCAGGGAGGGGCATCTACACAGTTTGCGATGATTCCTATGAATCTTATGAAAAACAGGGTTGCAGATTATATCGTTACCGGACAGTGGGCTAAGAAAGCATATAAAGAGGCATGTATTTACGGTAAAGCTAATGTAATTGCTTCATCTGAAGATAAAACATATTCATATATTCCTGACTGCAGTGACCTTCCTGTAAGCGAAGATGCAGATTATGTATATATCTGTGAGAATAATACGATATACGGTACTAAGTACAAAAAACTTCCAAATACAAAAGGAAAAATACTTGTGTCTGATGTTTCATCATGTTTTCTTTCGGAACCGATGAATGTATCTGATTATGGAGTTGTGTATGGCGGAGTACAGAAGAATATAGGACCTGCAGGTGTTGTTATTACAATAATGAGGGAAGACCTTATAACAGATGATGTTCTCCCAGGCACTCCTACAATGTTGAAATATAAAACACATGCAGATAATGATTCGCTGTATAATACTCCACCTGCATATGGTATATACATATGCGGCAAGGTGTTTAAGTGGCTTAAGAAAATGGGCGGACTTGAAGTTATGAAGGAAAGAAATGAAAAGAAAGCAAAGATTTTATATGATTTCCTTGATTCAAGCGATTTGTTTAAAGGTACTGTAGTGCCTGAGGACCGTTCACTTATGAATGTTCCTTTTGTAACAGGCAATGCGGACTTAGATGCTAAATTTGTTGCAGAAGCAAAGAAGGCAGGACTTGAGAATCTTAAAGGCCACAGGTCTGTAGGCGGTATGCGTGCAAGTATCTATAATGCAATGCCGCAGGCAGGAGTTGAAAAACTTGTTGAATTCATGAGTGATTTTGAAAAGAAAAACAAATAATAAAAATATATACATTGAAATGAGGAAGTAAAATGGCAGATAAAAAAATTAAATGTCTTAATCCAATTGCCCAGGTCGGACTTAATATGTTTGGCGAAGGCTACGAGATAACTGATGATATACAGGAAGCAAGCGGAGTGCTTGTAAGAAGCGCATCAATGCATGATATGGAGTTTCCTGACAGCCTTGCTGCTATTGCAAGGGCAGGTGCGGGAGTTAATAATATTCCGCTTGATAAGTGCGCTGAAAAGGGTATAGTTGTTTTTAATACTCCGGGAGCAAATGCAAATGGTGTAAAAGAGCTTGTAATAGCAGGCCTTTTAATTGCCTCACGTGATATAGTGGGCGGTATTAACTGGGTAAAGGAAAATGCCGGCGACGATAATATAAGCAAATCTGCAGAGAAAGCTAAAAAGGCATTTGCCGGACATGAAATCCAGGGTAAGAAGCTTGGTGTAATAGGTCTTGGAGCAATAGGTGTCCTTGTTGCCAATGCTGCAAGCGCACTTGGAATGGAAGTATATGGATGCGATCCGTATCTTTCAGTTGCCAATGCCCTTAACCTGTCAAGACTCGTTCATTGTGTGAAAGACAGGGAAGAGATATTTGAAAAGTGTGATTATATAACCGTACATGTGCCTCTTCTCGATGATACAAGGGGAATGATAAATAAAGATACAATTGCGCATATGAAAGACGGTGTTGTACTTCTTAACTTTGCAAGGGATATACTTGTAAATGAGGAAGATCTTGCAAAAGCGCTTGAATCAGGAAAAGTTGCAAAATATATAACAGATTTCCCTAACACAACATCGGTAAATATGAAGAATACAATAGTAGTTCCTCATCTTGGGGCATCTACAGAGGAATCCGAAGATAACTGTGCAGTTATGGCGGTTAAAGAGCTTAAGAATTTCATGGAGAATGGAAATATTGCCAATTCCGTTAATTATCCTGCATGTGATGCCGGAGTATGTACTTCAGAAGGACGTATCACAATATGCCATAAAAATACGCCTAAACTTATTACAAGCTGTGCAAGCGTATTCTCCTCCGAGGGAGTAAATATTGCTCATATGGTTGATAAGAGCCGCGGCGATTATTCATATTCAATTATTGATATTGATACCAAATCCACGGATGAAATGGTTAAAAAGCTTGAAGCCATTGAGGGCGTATGGAAAGTAAGAATTATTAAATAACTGCAGAATATAAAAATATTGTTCTCGCCAGGCAGCATACAGCTTGGCGAGATTTTTATTTTACAAGATTCTGGGCGGAATGGAGATTTATATGGATTATAACGAATGTCTTACGTATCTTAAAGGATTAAATGAAAAATATGGGATATCACCCGGTCTTGATGTAATTAAAAAACTTCTTTTTTGCTGTGGAAATCCTGAGAATGAAAGCAGAATAATACATGTGGCAGGTACCAATGGAAAGGGTTCCGTATCAACATTTATTTCATGCATATTAAGCGAAGCGGGATACAGGGTAGGGCGGTATATATCACCTGCCGTAAATGGTTACCGGGAAAAAGTGCAATATGTAAAAAAGGGAAAAACTACATATATATCTGAAAATGAAGTGTGTAAATATATTAATTTTCTTAAGGAAAAATCAGAAGATATATTTAACGAAATAAATAAGCATCCTACGGAATTTGAAATAGAGACGACTATGGCATTTATGGCTTTTTCCGACTGGAAATGTGATTATGTCGTACTTGAATGTGGTATGGGCGGAGAACTTGATGCAACTAATGCAGCAGAAAATAAAGAGTTGTGTGTATTTACGTCTATTGCTATGGACCATACCAGATATCTGGGCAGTACTCTTTCGGAAATAGCGGAAAATAAAGCCGGCATACTTAGAAAAGATGTATGCGCAGTAAGCAGTATCCAGGTTAAAGAAGTATCTGATGTGCTGAAAAGATGTGCAGACAGGTTCGGATGCAGTCTCAGATTCATTAATGAATATGATATTGTAAAATCAGATAAAGACGGAAACGTGATAACATATGATAAAAAGGAATGGAAAATACCGCTTCCGGGTATATATCAGGCGGAAAATGCGGCTGTTGCAATAGAGGCTGTAAAAATGCTTTCTAAAGGAAAGTTCAAAATAAATGATGTTATTATACAGAAAGGTTTTAATAATGCAAGATGGCCAAAGAGGTTTGAAAAAGTAAACGCAGACCCTTATGTAATAATTGACGGAGCGCATAATCCATGCGGCATAAAGGTTCTCGTGGAAAGCATAGATAAAATATTCCCCAAAAATATATTTTACCGTATAGGAATAATGGGGGTATTTGCAGATAAAGATGTGAAAGGCATGGCTTTTGGGATTAAAGGCGTATTCAATGAACTTCACACAGTTACACCGCCGGGAAGACGTGGGCTTTCGGCAGACAAATTATCAAAGGTTATTTATGAAGTATCAGGCGAATATTCGGAAATACATGAGAATATTGCTGCAAAAGAATTATGTACACAGATAACAGAAGCGGTTGATAAAGAAAAAAAGTGTAAAACAGTTATAGTCATATTCGGCTCGCTTTCACTTACGGCAGAAAACTAATTGTTGCATAGTTAAAGTATCAATGATAGAATATCTTGGTGATGGAGGTGCAATACTGATGGATAAATCAAAAATCGAACAGGCTGTGAGGCTTTTGCTTGAAGGAATAGGGGAAAATCCTGATAGGGAAGGACTTGCAGATACCCCATCAAGGATAGCCGGTATGTGTGAAGAATTGTTTTCTGGAATGGGCGAATCGCCAGAGAAGCATTTGTCAAAGACATTTACTGCAGACAATAATGAACTTATTGTAGAAAAGGATATTACATTTTATTCATTATGCGAGCATCATTTACTTCCGTTTTATGGAAAAGTCCATATAGCATATGTGCCGGATGGAAAAGTAGTAGGAATCAGTAAACTTGCCCGGACTGTTGAGGTATATGCAAGAAGAGCGCAGATACAGGAACAGCTTACTGGTCAGATTGCGGATGCAATTATGGAGTATCTGAAGCCCTGCGGCGCAGCGGTGGTAATTGAAGCGGAACATATGTGTATGACAATGCGTGGCGTGAAAAAACCGGGAACTAAGACGGTAACTATGGCAGTACGCGGATGTATGAAAGATAACTCTGAACTTAAGAATACATTTCTTGATTTCATAAAATAAAAGGACAGGCATAACATAATGATAATTGGAAACAGGAAATTTGCTGACAGAGGTAAAACTTATATAATGGGGATATTAAATGTGACTCCGGATTCATTTTCAGACGGAGGCAGATATAATAATATCGATGCGGCGCTGTCGCATACAGAACAGATGATTGCTGACGGAGCGGATATAATAGATATTGGCGGCGAGTCATCAAGACCGGGTTTTAAAATGGTCGGTTATGATAAAGAAGTAAAAAGGATTATTCCCGTAATTACTGAAATAAAAAAACGTTATGATATTCCGGTATCTGTAGATACGTTTCATCCGGCAGTGGCAAAAGAAGCGGCAGAGCACGGCGCAGATATGATTAACGACATATGGGGCCTGAAGTATTATGAAGATGGTATCGGAATGGCGCAGATTATAAAAGAAACAGATACATCAGTCTGCATTATGCACAATTCAAATATAACAGAAAAAGCGGAAAGCAATAATAAAAAGAATTTGTCAAAAGGATTGTCCGTGATTATTTCAGATTTGCAGGAATCTATTGATATAGCAAAAGAAAATGGAATATGTGACGACAGGATAATGATAGATCCGGGAGTAGGTTTTGCAAAGGACTACCATATGAATATGGCGGCTGTTGCCAATGCAGACAGGTTAAAAGAGCTTGGATATCCTGTACTGCTTGGAACCTCCAATAAGTCCCTGATTGGCATTACACTTGATATGCCCGTGAACGAAAGACTTGAAGGGACTCTGGCTACAAGCGTTCTTGCAGTACTTTGTGGCTGCAGTTTTATACGTGTGCATGATGTGAAGAATAATAAAAGAGTGGTTCGGATGACCGAAGCGCTTCTTGATTACAGACTGTAATAAGTTTAATTATGGGGAGAAAGACTATGGATACTATAAGTGTTAAAGATATTGCTGTATTTGCATATCATGGAGTAATGCAGGAAGAAAATGTGGTTGGACAGAAGTTTTTAATTTCTGCAGAGCTTGGTCTGGATACGTCAATTGCAGGGGAAAACGACGACATTGAAGAGTCTGTTGATTATGCGCAGGTATGCAGCATAATTAAAAATTATGCTGAAAATAATACATTCAGTCTTATAGAAGCTTTAGCAGAGGGACTTGCCAAGTGTCTGCTTCTTGAATATGCTAATATAAACAGTGTGGATATAGAAGTAAAAAAACCATGGGCGCCTGTACATATACCTGTTGACACTGTATCGGTTAAAATAAGCAGAAAATGGCATGATGTATATTTGAGCATTGGTTCCAATATGGGAGATAAAAAGCATCACCTTGATCTTGCAGTAGAGCGTCTTGATGATACATGCGGAATACAGGTGTGTGAAACATCTGATTATATTGTGACCGCTCCTGTGGGAGATGTTGAACAGGAAGACTTTCTTAATGCAGCGGTACATATAAGAACAATTCTTTCACCAAACAGTCTTCTTGATATAATACATGACATTGAAAATATGGACGGACGCAAACGCGATATTCACTGGGGACCAAGGACAATAGATATAGATATTATCCTGTATGATGATATAATAATATCTGAAAGACTGCTTAAGATACCTCACCCTGAAGCACACAAAAGAGAATTTGTTTTAAAGCCTCTTTCACAGATTGCTGAAAATGTTATGCATCCGATACTGGGTAAAAGTATAGGTATGTTATATAACGGGCTTCTGGAAAAACAGGTGTGCACTGTCTATGAACAGTTTGATAGTGATTTTAAGAGCATTGATACGCTTGCAGTTGATAAAAATACCAGAATAGCATTTTTTGGAGAAGAGGGTACATATTCCCAACAGGCAATGGAGCGTTTCTTTGGAAAAGGCGGCTATATATCATTTTCAAGACCGGCTTTCACTGATGTCATGCAGGCAGTATGTGATGGCGAGGCAGACTATGGCGTTGTGCCTATCGAAAATTCATCAACGGGTGGAATTACAGATATATACGACCATATGCATGATTATAATATATATATTGTTGGAGAGCAGATTATAAAAATAGAACATGCCCTTCTGGGGCTTCCGGGAAGCAGCTTATCAGATATAAGAAGAGTATATTCACATTCGCAGGGAATAAGGCAGTGCAGTGCATTCTTTAAAGATAATCCTGATATAACTCCGATTGCTGTCGCTAATACAATAACAGGAGCAAAAACCGTTCTTATGGATAATGATATAAGCCAGGCAGCAATTGCTGCAGAAAGTGCGGCAGAACTCTATGGACTTAAAATATTAAAGAACCGTGTCAATGAGCAGGATAATAACAGTACAAGATTCATTATACTTTCATCAAGAAAAGAATATGTCAGAAATTCCGGAAAAATAAGTATAAGCTTTGAAGCAAAGCATGAAAGTGGCGCGCTTTACAGAATCTTGTCACATTTTTATCAGAATGGTATTAATCTTGAAAAAATTGAATCAAGGCCTATTCCAAACAGGACCTGGGAATATAGATTTTTTGTTGATATTGATGGGAATCTGCAGATGCAGAGCGTCAAAAACGCGCTTGGAGGGGTATGCCAGGAATCTGAAGGAATGAATATTATCGGTAATTATTGACGTATATAAATATAATCCAAATCATGCTCATTTATTGCCTGGCGTGCCGTCAGATAATATAATGATATATGATTTGGATTATATATTACGGAAAAATCTCATAGATTATTAATTTATGCTTTTACAGGCTCGTCGTATGTTTCCTCAAATAAGTCTGCGGTTATGCTTTTCATAATCTGTGGGGCAAGAGGCCTGTCTGAATAGTCTGTTGCCACTGTCGCAATTCTGTCTACTATATCCATGCCGTCTATAACTTTTCCGAATGCTGCATACGCACCGTCAAGATACGGAGCATCCTTGTGCATAATAAAGAATTGCGAGCCCGCTGAATCAGGCATCTTTGAACGCGCCATTGAAATAACTCCCGCAGTATGTTTCAGATTGTTTTCAAATCCGTTAGAAGAA
Source organism: uncultured Lachnospiraceae bacterium (assembly GCA_947594855.1). Lineage (GTDB taxonomy): Bacteria > Bacillota > Clostridia > Lachnospirales > Lachnospiraceae > V9D3004. The sequence goes on along the minus strand of CANQEL010000007.1, from coordinate 90,760 downwards.
AATTCTCCCGATATTGAATATCCCGGACCGCCCATGCCGGTACCGGAGGGACAACCGCCCTGTATCATGAAGTCTTCAATTACCCTGTGAAAAGTAAGGCCATTGTAGAAACCTTTATTTACAAGGTAAATAAAATTATTAACAGTGTTGGGGGCAATGTCAGGATAAAGCTCAAGCTTTATGGTATTGCCGTTTTCCATGGTTATTGTTACAACCGGATTGGTCTTTTGCATAAAAATACCTTCCTTTCGATAATAATACTACCTATAATATAGCCTGTGAGTGAATATTGCAAGAAAAAACATTATAAATATTGTGAAAAATGTTTTTCTTTGATAGGATATTTATAAATAAACTAAAGGAGACAAGGGTTATGCTTATTCCTGATTTTATAAAATATGGTGATACTATTGCGGTAACGGCTCCGTCTGACGGCAATAAAAAAGATATTGATTTGGCAAGGCTTAATTATGCAGAGGAGAAACTTAACAGCCTTGGTATAAATGTACTGGAGACAGATAATGTAAGAAAAAGTATAAAAGGGCGGAGCGCTGATGCCTGTGAAAGAGCCGGGCAGTTTATGAGAGTGTGGAAAGATGATAAGGTTAAAGGCGTTATTTCCGCAAAAGGCGGTGATTTCCTTATGGAGATACTGCCTTATATTGATTTTAAAGAGATAAAAAGAAATCCAAAATGGTTTCAGGGCTTTTCGGACAATACCGGACTTGTATTTACAATAACCGTAATGTGTGATATTGCAACAATATATGCTTCTAATTTTAATGATTTTGCAATGAAAAAGTGGCATCAGGCAATAAAAAACAATTGGGATATACTTAACGGAAAAAATATAACACAGTATAGTTTTGACAGATATCAGAACGGATTTTTTACCGGAGAGACAGGTACAGAGGAATACGCCCTTGATGAAACCGTAAAATGGATTAACGCATCAGGAGAAGAAAATATATGTATGGAAGGAAGGCTGCTTGGCGGATGCCTGGATGTGCTTCTTAATCTTGTCGGGACAAAATACGATAAGGTACATGATTTTAATGTGAAGTATGCATCAGGCGGAATTGTATGGTTTTTTGAAAGTTTCAGCCTTGGAAGTGAAGATATTGAGAGAGGTCTCTGGCAGCTTAAAGAGGCGGGATGGTTCAGTAATGTACGCGGATTTATTTTTGGAAGGCCGGCATTTTTCTCAAGTTTTACCGATACTTCATATAAGGAAGCAGTACTTAATGCGCTGGGTGAATATAATGTACCGGTAGTGCTTGATGCAGATATAGGGCACAAGCCGCCGCAGCTTACATTGATAAATGGTGCGGAATGTAGGATAAACAGTGCGCATGGTCAGGGAAGTATTAAATTTATATATTAATTTAAAAAGGAGGGAAACCTCCTTTTTTTGTTGCCTGTTATTCTTTTTTGTCGATGATTTGATGAAATCATATTACCGGTTATGACATAATCCGCATACAAATAATCCTATAATGAGTTTGAAAGGAGTGCAGTAGACGAAAGTATACATAGATATATTATTTTTGTGCAATTTAATTATGGATTTATGTCTGCTTATACTTTTTTGCAGACTTGTTAATATAAAAAGTTCCGTGAAAAGAATAATATACTCGGCTTTTTTGGGAGCATTGTCAGATTGTCTCTTATTGTATCTGAATCCTGCCACAGTATTAAAGATAGTTTTTGGAAATATAATTATTCCCGCATTTATGATAGTAATTATTCTATACGGCAATGCGGTACTTAACGTGAAAATTATGTTAAAGTACGTTGTTATATGGTATTTTTGCGCATTTGCATCAGGCGGGATTGTAACATGTATTTTTGGGGGTTCCGTAAGTATATATGAGCTTTTGGGCTGCGCAGTTATTACAGTGCTTGCCGGATGCCTTGCGTTAAGGCGTGGAAGTATGGCGCATATAAAGGAATCAAATGAGAATACCTATGGAATTACAATATATAAAAGGAAAAAGTCGCTTAGCGGGTTCGCCAGATATGACAGCGCAAATACTTTATACGAGCCGGTTTCAGGAAGTAATGTAATTGTTTGCAGTATAGATACGGTAAGGGATTTTCTTACTGAAGGTGAAAAAAGGTACATAGAGCTTTTCCCGGGACTTCCTGATGAGTGGGACGGGGAAACTATGTTAAGAAGTATACCGTATAGTTCTGTAGGAAAAAGAAGAGGCTGTATGCCTGGAATTATATTAGACAGGGTATGCATATCAAAAGGCAGAAAAAAAATGATATATAAAGGGTGTTATCTTGCAATATCGGATAATAACATATCCATTGATAAAACCTATGATTTTCTTTTGAATTATAAAATGAAACTTTAACAGATATGAGGGGGAAATATGATTTTCAGAATAGCAATTCCAAATTATTTTCAATTTCGTATGATAAAGGATGTAAAAGACATAGTATTTGGAAAAGGCGGTGATATTCACTATATAGGCGGCGCTGAAATTCTTCCTGCTCCATTTGAACCTGATGAAGAACTTATGTGGATTGACAGGCTTGAAACGGAAGAAGGAAGAAGCGAAGCCATTGCGGTGTTAGTAGAGCATAATCTAAGGCTTGTCGTATACATAGCAAAGAAATTTGATAATACCGGAGTAGGGGTGGAAGATTTAATATCCATAGGAACCATAGGTCTGATGAAAGCGATAAATACATTTAAGTCAGAAAAAAAGATTAAGCTTGCAACATATGCTTCAAGATGTATTGAAAATGAAATTCTTATGTATCTTAGAAAAACAAGTAAAACAAAGCTTGAAGTATCTATAGATGAACCTCTTAATGTTGACTGGGACGGGAATGAATTGCTTTTATCTGATATTTTAGGTACAGATGATGATGTAATTTCCAAAGAGCTTGAAAATGAAGTAGACAGGAAGATGTTAAAAAAGGCGCTTGAAAGGCTGAATGACCGTGAAAGAATGATTATACAGTTGAGATTCGGACTGGATAGCGACGAGGGACTTGAAAAAACCCAGAAAGAAGTAGCGGATATACTCGGTATTTCCCAGTCATATATATCAAGGCTTGAAAAGAAGATTATGAAACGGTTAAAAAAAGAGATACTTAAGATGGAATCGTAGTATAAGTATGCTGTCTGTACCATACGGCACACTTATACTACTGAAGGAAAATATAAGTATATTACAGCCCCTTATATGACAGAAAATCAAAGTCAGCATAATTATCTGACGGCTGTCCGTTTGAGGTTGCAAATATTCCGAGGCATGTTCCTACAAAACCTCCTGCCGCATCTGTACAGAGTATACGGCCGTCCTGGTTTTGGGATATGCATGTATAATTCTTTTTGTCAGATGAATAGTAAAAGCTTATATCCTGTATATGCTGTACTGCTTTAAGAAAGATACCTTCATGTAAATCTGAAGCTTTAATTTCATAACGTGCAGCCTCTTTTTCAATGTCTGTTCCGTTATCGTGAAAACATTTCATTACTTTAAGGTAATATGAGCCGTTATCATTGAGCAGGGTAAAAGTATAATAGTTGCTGTCACTCTGAAGAAGCACAAGACCGGCTTCTTCATTATTTTGCGGATTAAAGTCAAGCATGGTTTCAAGCTCATAACTCATATCAGTCTGTCTGCGGCAGATTAACGATGGTGAAGTAGTTGTATTAATCTTTTCCGGAGAAAGTTTTATACGCATAAAGCCTTTTCTTTCAGTGAGTGAATACATATCAGGTTTAGGATTGCGCACATACATATAATGAAATGGAAGAGTATCATAATCAAAATCGTCAAAACCGCTTACATGCGCATATTCAGTTTCAGGAAGATTCGGTGCAGGAACGGTATCTTCAACAATAGCTTTGCCTGGATTAATAAGAGGCCAGCCGTTTTCCCATGTCATTGGAACAAGAAAGGTTTCACGCCCCAGATTTCTGTGGTAACCGCCGCCGTAAGGCCTTGAGGCAAGTAAAACCATCCACCATTCACCATTGTCGGTTTCAACAATATCAGGATGTCCTACGTTAACAATGGGATAATTAAGACCAAGCTGCCTGTGTGTAAGTATGGGATTGCCGGGATAGCCGGTGAAAGGTTCGCTAAGGCTTTTGCTCCGTGCAACAGTAACGCAGTGCATATGCGCAGTTCCGGCTTCGCTTATGATAAGGTAGTACCAGCCGTCTTTTTTATATATGTGAGGTCCTTCGGGCCATTCTACATTCCTGAGCGCGCCATGCCAGGCAGGCCATGACTCGCCTGTAAGCTGCATTGTATTAAGGTCAAGTTCCTGAATATATATTTCATTGTCGCCAAAATAACGCGCTCCCTCACGGCGTTCTTTTGTTCCGCAGTAGTAGCAGCGACCGTCATCATCAAAGAACAATGAAGGGTCTATGCCTTCGCTTCCAAGGCATACCGGTTCTGACCATGGTCCTGCAGGGTCGGATGCCGTTACTATAAAATTACCGTTACCGCCTCTTATGTTAGTCGTAATCACATAGAATGTGCCATCATTATAACGTATGGTAGGCGCATATATTCCGTCATTTGCAAGTCTTGTGCCTTCAAGTGGAATCTGGCTTTCTCTGTCAAGTACATTACCTATCTGTTCCCAGTGGACAAGATCTGTACTGTGAAAAATAGGGATTCCTGGGAAATAACAGAATGTAGAATTGACCATATAGTAGTCTTTTCCGGCTTTACATATGGAAGGGTCCGGATAAAATCCTGCCAGTATGGGATTATTGTATAGTTTATGTTTCATTTTGCATCTCCTTATTAAAATAATTAATTGGTGTTACAGCCTTATAATAATAAATATAGTAAAAATATACAATACATAAAATAACGTGTCACGCTGCCATAATTGTATAAATTAGCTATAAAAATGAATTAAAAACATGGTTTTTATGTGAAATATAGTCATAGTAATGACAAAAAAATGACTTAAAATCCATTATTTATGTAGACATTTGAACAAAAAAGTGGTAGAATGAAACTCGAAAAAGTATGCAATTGTTACAAAAATGATATAATGTAATATACATAATGTGATTTTTGTAAAGATGCATAATAAAAACGTAGGAAAGGAGAGATGGACAGATATGTCAAAACTTAAAGAAGTATTAAGCAAAAAAATTGTTAAAATACCTCTTATAATAATTGCAATTGTAATTATTATCGTTGTGTGGAAGTCTTTGGCGAATGGAGCCGACAGTTATCTTGATAAATATGAAGGCGCTGATCTTACGGCTGATGTTGAAGGAATAGCCAGAGATGATACATATGCGAAGTACCTTCAGAAGTATGAAGGTATGGACAGCCCTGATGAAGTCGTTGATGTTGATATATTTAATTATTTATCGACAAGCAGCGGCGTTTCCGTTGTTAATAATATTGACGGAGAAAATAAAGCCATTCAGGCATCTGAGGATGGTTCGATAGAATGGGAGGTTAATATTCCGAAAGAAGGAATGTATAACATCTATGTCGAATATTATCCGGTAAAATCCAGGGGAATTGACATTGAACGTGCCGTTTATATAAATGGGGAGATACCATTTTACGGGGCAGACGCTGTCACATTCAGCAGAGTGTGGGCTGATTCGGCTGAAATACAGAAAGATAACCAGGGAAATGATATAAGGCCTACACAGGTTGAAGCGCCGATATGGCAGAGTACATATTTGAAAGATTACATGGGGTATCATGTTGACCCTTATAAATTCTATTTTAAAGCAGGAAAAAATACTCTTAAATTTGAGGGAGTTAATGAACCTATAGTAATAAGGAAAATTACTGTTCTTAATAAAAAAGCCGAGCCATCTTATGATGAATATTACGGTTCAATAGTGCTTGATGATTATAACAAGGCTGAGGGTACTGAACCTGTAAAGATTCAGGGAGAGGCTTCAACCAGACGTTCTTCGCCGTCACTTTATCCTAATAATGACAGAGCGTCTTCTATTACAGAACCATACAGCCCTACACTTATTCTTATGAATAAGATAGGAGGTACACAGTGGAAAGTTGCCGGAGACTGGATTGAATGGGATTTTGATGTGCCTGCCGACGGAATGTATACTATATCCGTTAAGGGACGTCAGAATTACAACAGAGGTTTTGTTTCAAGCCGTTCAATATCAATCGATGGTGAATGTCCGTTTGAAGAATGTAATGTAATATCATTCCAGTTTGAAAATGACTGGCAGATGTGTACGTTACATGATGAAAACAACAATCCTTACCAGTTTGCCCTAAAAGCCGGTAAGCATACCATAAGGCTTGAGGTTACGCTTGGTGACCTCGGTAATATCCTTACCGAACTTAATGACAGTGTATTCAGGCTTAATTCCATGTATCGTAAGATTCTGGTACTTACAGGTGCAGAACCTGATGAGTTCAGGGATTACAATATTGACGAAGTATATCCTGAAGTTATAGAAGGTATGGATATAGAATGTAAGAGATTATACAAAATTGTAGATGACCTGGTAGCGTTTTCAGGTGAGAAAGGCTCGCAGGTAGCATCTATCCTTACTGTAGCCAACCAGCTTGAAAAGTTTGTTAAGAGACCTGACAAGATTCCGAAGTCGTTAGCAAACTTTAAAGAGAATATCAGTGCAATAGGTACGGGTATCAATTCTCTTAGTGAAGCTCCGCTTGATGTGGACTACATACAGGTAACTCCGGTTGGCGGACAGCTTCCTGAATGTAATGAATCATTCCTTCAGAGCGCAATGCATGAGATAAGGGTATTTATAGCATCATTTATTGTTGATTATACTGCGCTTGGAAATGTATATGAAGGTAAAGATTCAGAACTTCTTGACTGCTGGATACTTTCAGGACGTGACCAGAGTTCAATCCTTAAGACAATGATTGATGATACATTTGTTCCGAAGTATGGAATAGGAGTCAACGTAAAACTTATTGATGCGACGACGCTCCTTCCTGCGGTAGTTGCAGGTACGGGTCCTGATATAGCGCTTACGGTTGCGCAGACAGAGCCTGTAAACTACGCGCTCAGAAAAGCCGCATATGACCTTACACAGTTTGATGACTGGGAAGAATGGAAGACTAACGTGCTTGAAAAAGAGTTTTACGAAAGCTCGTATATTTCATACCAGTTTAACGGCGGAATGTATGCGCTTCCTGAAACGCAGAACTTTAACGTATTGTTCTACAGACAGGATATACTCGATGAACTTGGAGTAGAAGTTCCGCAGACATGGCAGGATCTTATATCAATACTTCCTACTATTACTAATAATAACCTGCAGGTTGGTATTCCAAGTACCGAAAGAAAAGTTGGTAATACGGCAAACCCTGACCTTGCCAATTATTTCTGCCAGTTGTATCAGAGAGGCGGTACGCTTTATACGCCTGACCAGACTGCAGTTAATATTGATACTGAAGAAGCTATAGAAGCTTTTGAATATTTCACAAAACTGTTTACGAACTACAAGGTTCCTACAAGTTACGACTTTGTAAACCGTTTCAGGTCCGGAGAGATGCCTATAGGTATCCAGGACTTCTCAAACTATAATACACTTGTTGTATTTGCTCCTGAGATTAAAGGTTTATGGAATTTCGCACTTGTTCCGGGATATGAGCGTGAGGATGAAAACGGTAATAAATATATAGACCGTTCAGTCCAGTCATGGGGACAGTGTTCAATGATTCTTACAAAACATGACGGAAAAGAGAAGTATGACCTTGCATGGACATTCCTGAAGTGGTGGCTCGATTCTGATACGCAGGTAAGATTCGGACGTGAGCTTGAGAGCGTAATGGGAGCTTCAGCAAGATATGCCACGGCAAATAAGGTTGCTTTTGAACAGCTTTCATGGAGCAAAAAAGATGCAGATGTTCTGAAAGAACAGTGGGAGTGGGCAATAGGTATACCGGAAATAGCCGGAGGATATTATACTTCAAGGCATATTACCAACGCAATCCGTAATGTCATGAATGATAATGATGATCCTCGTGAAACAATTCTTGATTATTCAAGGACAATTAATGATGAGATTACGAATAAACGTAAAGAGTTTGGACTTCCTGTTAAAGAGGAAGACTGACGGAGCTAATTATTAAATGAAAGGAGAGGTAAGTTAATGAGTTCAGTCATGGCTAAATATATGACAATACAGAAACGGAAATTCAAGCATGGCTGGAAGGTTGCAAAACAGTCCAGAATATGCTACCTTTTCCTGCTTCCGTATGCGCTTTTGTTTACACTCTTTACGGTAGCGCCGGTATGTATGTCAATATATTACAGTTTTACCTATTATAATGTTCTTGAACCTGCCAGGTTTATAGGACTTACGAACTATATCAATCTTATTCTGGCAGATGATGTATTCCTGATATCAGTCAAGAATACATTCCTGCTGGCAGCAATTACCGGTCCAATCGGATATATCATGTCGTTTTTGTTCGCATGGTTTATAAATGAGCTGCCCAGACTGCTTCGTGCAATCATGGTACTTATATTCTATGCGCCTACGATATCCGGTCAGGTGTATATGGTATGGGCGCTTCTGTTCAGCGGCGACTCATACGGATATGTAAATGCATGGCTTATGCAGTTCGGCATTATAGATGAACCGGTATTATGGCTCACGGATGTTAAATATATGATGGGAGTTATAATTATCGTAGTTCTCTGGATGAGTCTTGGAAACGGATTCCTGTCTTTTGTTGCAGGACTCCAGGGAATTGATGAATCGCAGTTTGAAGCAGGGTATGTTGATGGTATTAAAAACAGGTGGCAGGAATTGTGGTATATTACACTTCCTAATATGAAACCTATGCTTTTGTTTGGTGCGGTAATGGCAATCACACAGTCCTTCGGTGTTGCGGATGTCACTATGGTACTCTGTGGATTCCCTAGTACGGACTATGCGGCAGAGACGGTTGTTTCCCACCTTATCGACTATGGTCAGTACAGATTTGATATGGGATATGCTTCGGCAATAGCAACAGTATTATTTGTTGTTATGATTCTGTGCAACAAGGCTGTTCATGCATTGCTTAGAAAAGTAGGAACGTAAGGGGAGATGCTGATATGAAAAAGAATAGAAAAAAGATATTAAGAAAAAGAAAGCCTAACAGGTCGATAGGCGGAGATATTGGAATCTATATTCTTCTTATATTATTCGGTGCTTTCTTTGCGCTGCCGCTTGTATATTCAATATGTACGGCATTTAAGCCACTGGATGAGATATATATATTCCCGCCTAAGTTTTATGTTAAGAATCCTACAATGGATAACTTTGCGGACCTGTTTAATATTATGGGACAGTCATTCGTACCGTTTTCAAGATACATATTCAATTCGGTATTTATGACTGCAGCCGGTACGTTAGGAAACGTAATATTCTGTTCAATGGGTGCATATGTACTTTCAAAGTATCAGTTTCCAGGAAATAAAGCATTTTTCGCAATGGTACAGACAGCTCTTATGTTCTCTGTATACGTTACACAGATTCCTAACTACCTGATTATGACGAAACTTGGATGGATAGATACATATCTGTCAATTATAGTACCTGCATTTGCAACTCCAATGGGATTATTCCTTATGAAACAGTTTATGGAGGGAATTCCCGATGCCCTTATTGAAGCGGCAAAAATTGATGGAGCAAAAGAAGGGCGTATATTTGTACGGATAGTAATGCCTATGGTTAAACCGGCGTGGCTGACACTTATAATATTCTCAGTTATCGCAATATGGAATAACAGGGCGGCTACATTTATTTATTCCGAGGAACTTAAGACATTGCCGTATGCGCTGCAGCAGCTTATTCTTGGTGGTGTGTCGCGTGCAGGTGTAGGAGCAGCCGTTACATTGTTTATGATGATAGTGCCTATTACAATATTCCTTATGTGTGAAGGCAACGTTATTGAGACAATGGCAAGCTCTGGTATTAAGGATTAAGGAGGGAGACAATGAAAAAAATTATTTGCAGTTTAATTCCATTTTTCTGTCTGATGTTATTTTCAGCGCTCCTTATTCAGCCGGCAAATGCATCTGCCGAAGAAGATTTGTTCTATACCTATACATATGACTACTGGGGAATAGAAAGAGAATCACCGGATGCATATGCAATGAATTCGGTTATTCTGGGAGATGATTTTGGCATTGGCAATTTCAATGCACCGGAAGGAATGTTTGTAAAAGACAATCAGGTATATATATGTGATACATTGAATAACAGGATTGTTCAGTTTTCATATGGTAATGACAAGTTTTCACTTGTGAAGGTTGTTACCCAGGTGAACAACAATGGAAAAGCTGAGGCGTTAGCGCAGCCATATGATGTGTTTGTTACTGATGACAATGAATGGTATATAGCTGATTATGGAAACCAGCGTATTGTATATACTGATAATGATCAGAACGTCATAGGCGCTATATATAAACCTGAAGATGAAGAAACACTTAATGCAGATTATATGTTCCTTCCAAAGAAGCTTGTTGTGGATAGCGCAAAGCGTATATTTGTGCAGGCTGAGAACATCAACAAAGGATTTATGGAGTTTGAAGATGGAGGAGAGTTTGTAGGATATATCGGAGCAGCTGAAGTACAGTTCGATTTCATAAAATATGTATACAAACTCATATCCACACAGGCACAGAGAGAACAGATGGAAGCGTTTGTTCCTACTGAGTATAATAACATTGCATTGGATTCGGAAGGATTTATATATGCTACGCTCAGTAAATTTGAAAGTGATAATGCTTCATCTTCCAAGCCAATCAGAAAACTGAATGCAAAAGGAACCGATATACTTATAAGAAACGGTTATTATGAGCCGATAGGTGATGTTCAGATAGGTAACGGAGGAGGATATAACGGTTCTTCTAAATTTACTGACGTCACGGTGCTTGACAATGATTGTTATTATTGCCTGGATCAGACCAGAGGCCGTGTATTTGGTTATGATTTTCAGGGAAATATGCTGTATGCATTCGGTGGTATCGGATATAGGCAGGGTTATTTAAGGTATCCTGTTGCAATTGAGTCATTAGGTGATTCGCTGCTTATTCTTGACAGGGAACTCGGAATGGTCACGCAAATGACGCTTACTGAATATGGTACGCTTATTAATAAGGCTCTTGATACTTATAAAATAGGCGAATATGATATTTCAGCCGATTACTGGCGCGATGTTCTTAAACTTAACGGTAATTATGACCTCGCATATATCGGAATCGGACGTTCCCTTCTGAGACAGGACAGATTTGAAGAAGCTATGGAATATTTTAAGCTTAAACTTGATTATAAAAATTATTCCAAGGCATATAAACTCTATCGTAAAGACAGGATAGAAGATAATGTCAAGTATGTTTTCACAATCTTTGTAGCTTTGTTATTAATAGTGTTTATTAAAAATACTGTTAAGAAAATCAGAAGGGAGGTTAATGAGGAATGAAAAGTATAGTCAGTAGTTCTGCAAAAGCTAAACTGATTCATTTCAGGGATACTCTGAGGTACTCGCTTCATTGTGTAGTAAGCCCGTTTGACGGATTCTGGGATCTTACCCATGAAAAAAGAGGTTCTGCAAGCGCAGCTACATTTATTGTCATTATGACAGTGCTTACAAATATATGGAAGACGAGATATACAAGTTTTGTATTTCTGAGAGTGCAGTGGGAATATTTTAATATAGTATTGAATATTTGCAGTTTCCTGCTTCCATTCTTCGTATGGGTTCTGTCAAACTGGTGCCTTACGACACTTTTTGATGGTAAGGGAACAATGAAAGATATATACATTGGTTCCTCATATGCGCTGACACCATATGTATTAGTGCAGCTGCCAATGATAATATTCAGTAACTACATAACATATGAAGAGGGTGCATTTTATAATTACTTCCTTTCATTTTCACTGATATGGTGTGCATTCCTGTTCCTTGCATCAGTTATGCAGATACATGATTTTAGTTTTGGAAAAGCTATTTTATCAATACTTTGTATTCTTGTAGGTATGTTGGTAATAGTATTCATAATGGTACTGTTTTTCAGCCTGATTAGTGAGGCAGTCGCTTACTTTATATCATTATATAAAGAGATTGCATTCAGATTTTATTAAGATAAGGAAAGGAGGGCTTAACATAATATGAAAAAATTAAAACTATTACTTCCCTTAATTCTGATAATTTTAATGGCTGCAGGATGTGACCAGTCGGATGCAGACAGCGCATTTATAGATGTGCAGGATTATTCAGAGGAACCGGAAGGAAAAGAAATAAAGATTGTTAATGATCAGTTTGAATTTACATTTAATGCTGATAATACCCAATTTTCCGTACTTAATAAAGCTGACGGACATATATGGTATTCAAATCCTCAGGATATTGAGAATGATACTCTTGCGCTTGGAAGCAATAAAGATATATTGTATTCCACATTGTATGTTAAATACAGCGACTCCAAGGGACAGGATTTCTCTTATGATAATTTCGCTTCCAGTATTCGTGAAAAACGTTATTCGGTTGAGGAAATAAAAGATGAATCCGGAAAAGTTAATGGTGTTAAGGTACTTTATACAATAGGTGATATACAGAAGTCTTATGTGGTTCCATATGCAATCACGGAAGAAAGAATGGATAAATTCTGCGCAAACATGAGTGATGCAGATTCCAAGAGGATTAAGAACTTCTACAGACGTGTTGATATCGAGAACCTCAGGCCTACTGATAATAAGGATGAACTTTTAGAAAAGTACCCTGATCTTGCAGATACCAAAATGTATATTATTCGTGATGGACAGAGCGATACCAAATTTGAAGAGTTCCAGGAATTGTTTTCGGAAGCGGGTTACACAAAAGAAGAATATGATTATGATATGTCAAGGAGTAATATAACTCACGAAACTGACAAAGCTGCGTTTAACATACCGGTATATTATACGCTGGAAGATAACGGGCTTGTTGTAGATGTTCCTATGGAGGAGATACAGTATTACAAAGATTATCCTATTACATATCTTACGGTGCTGCCGTTTTTTGCAGCAGGCGGAGTGAATGAAAAGGGTTATATGTTTGTACCTGAAGGTTCCGGAGGAATTATTAATTTCAATAACGGTAAGACCGGCCAGGCAGCATATTATAACCAGTTATATGGCGCAGATTTGTGTTTAACAAGGAAAGCCGTCGTAGATGAGAGTGAAGTAAGTTACCCTGTTATTGGTGTTGCAAATGGCGGAAGCTCAGTTTTATGTACTATTGAAAACGGAAGTTCATATGCAATAGTTGAAAGTGACGTTGCAGGCCGTTATAACAGTTATAACTCAGTAAAATTCACATATACAATGCTCCGTGGTGAAGATATGGATATATCAGGTAAATCGGATATAACCATACGTACATATGAAAAAGGACTGCCGGCAGAACATCTTACACAGCGGTATATGTTTGTTAATTCCGACAATTATGTGGATATGGCTGCTGCTTACAGGGATTATCTTATGAAGACATATCCGTCGCTTAATGACAAGACAGATGAAAATGTGTCGCTCGTGCTTGATATGGTTGGCGGGGTAGATGATAAACAGCATATACTTGGCGTACCCGTAACAAAGGATTTGCCGCTTACAAAATATGAAGATGCCGAAACTATCTTAAACGATATGATTGGAAACGGAATAGATAATCTTACGGTTAAATATTCCGGATGGTGCAATAACGGTATCCATAATTCGTCGGTGAGAAAGGTTAAGCCGTCTAAGAAGCTGGGAAGCAAAAAAGAACTTAAATCATTTATACAGACTGCGCAGTCAAATGATGTTGATGTATATTTTGACGCTAATTTCCAGCTCGTATATAAAAATAAGATTTTTGACAAATATGGTGTAAACAGGGATACGGCAAAATTTGTAAGCCGTGAGACAGCAGAGCTTTCATATTACAGTCCGATATATTTTGCGCAGCAACCGGAAGAATATGAGTATTATCTCGGAAGACCGGCATATGCGATTGGTAATGTGGACAGTTTCCACAATTATATAACCGGACTTGGATGCAGTAATATTTCTTTTGCAGACCTGAGTACGGAACTTAGCGGAGATTACAATTACAAAAAGCATGTTTCCAGGGAAGAAGCCATGAATATGATAACTGCAAAGTATCAGGAACTTTCTGAAAGCGGTTCAAAAGTTATGGCTAATTCCGATTACTTTTATAATATTCCGTATGCAGATGTGGTTACGGGAATGGTTCTCTCCAATAAGAACTTTAATATAGTTGATGAGGCAATTCCATTTTACCAGATTGCGCTTCACGGAATTGTAAATTATACTGCTGAATCTCTGAATCTTTCACAGAATTCTGAAGAAACTTACTTAAAGTCAGCGGAACTTGGCGCAGGATTGTATTATACAATTACACAGAGTCCGTCGTCTGTTCTTCAGGACAGTAAATATACGGAATATTTTGCTACTGAATATAACCTGTGGAAAGATACTATTAATGAAGATTACAACAGATTCTCAAATGACTTTAACGGTACATATGACGAATATATTACAGGACATGAGAAAATAGCAGAAAATGTATATAAAACGGAATTTGCCAATGGAGTTAAGGTTATTGTTAATTATAATTATAATCCATTTAATTATAATGGTACTGAGATTCAGGCAAGAGACTATATAGTGGAAGGAGGAAACAACTAATGCATAAAAAGAAACGTAAAATGACGCTTGCAGCAAAAAATGCTGTCGCAGGATATCTGTTTATACTTCCATTTATAATTGGATTTTTGCTGTTTATGATGGTCCCATTAGTTCAGTCATTCAGAATGAGCTTTTCAGAAGTAAATATTGCCCCTACCGGAGGTGGCTTTACGATGGAATTCGTAAAAATTGCCCAATATAATAAGGCAATTAATGTGGACCCACAGTATAAGATACTTTTGATTGAGAATATCAGGGGCATGCTTTTAGACCTTCCTGCTACACTTATATTCAGTTTCTTTGTTGCTTTGCTCCTTAATCAGACATTTAAGGGCAGAGGATTTGTAAGAGCAATATTCTTCATGCCGGTTATACTTTCATCAGGTGTTATAGTAGGCCTTGAGTATAATAATGCAATGCTTGCAGGTATGAAAGATGTTATTCAGGAAACTTCTAATTCTTCAAGTATCACTACTGTACTGCAGGATATGCTTGTAACGGAAGGCACGCAGGCCGGAGATTTCTTCGGATTTATATTTGACCTTATTGACCATGTATATGATATCGCGATACAGTCCGGTATCCAGATTATAATATTCCTTTCAGGACTTCAGACAATATCGCCAAGTATGTTTGAAGCTGCCAAGATTGAAGGATGTACTGCATGGGAATGTTTCTGGAAGATAACGCTTCCGATGGTAAGTTCTCTTATTCTGGTTAATATTATATATACCATTATAGATTACTTCTGCCGTTCTGATAATGAGGTAATGGAATATATATCCAATATAACGATAGGAAAACTGGAATATGGTTTGAGCTCTGCGATGTCGTGGATTTATTTTGTCTGTTGTCTGGTGATTATTGGAATCATCTCGTTAATAATTTCGAAGAAGGTGTACTATTATGAGTAAGAAAACAAAAAAATGGCAGGCCTTTATGGAACGTAACAGGAAATCCAACGGCTATCTGATGCGTAAAACATTGTTTAATATCGGTTATAAAATATGTCGTGCTGTATTGATATTCGGATTGTGTTTCCTGATTGTTCAGCCTTTGCTGAATAAAATATCACTTAGTTTTATGGAAGAACAGGATCTTTATGATTCTACTATTGTAAGTATACCCCGTCACTTTACAACGTCAGGGTATAAGCTTACCGCACAGCTTATGAAATACTGGAAAGCCCTTGGAACAACTACATACATAAGCCTTTTGGTAAGTCTGTTCCAGGTTGCGGCAGCAACGTTTGTAGGTTATGGATTTGCAAGATACAAATTTCCGCTTAAGAATTTCTGGTTCTTTATGGTTATTCTTGTAATTATTATACCTCCACAGACAATTATGGCTCCGTTATACCTTAACTTTACTTACTTTGATCCGCTTGGATTGGTTTCACTATTTACGGGTAAACCTATAAACCTCATAAATACGATGCTTCCATATCTGATTTTATGTCTTGGCTGTATGGGACTTAAGAGCGGGCTGTACATATACCTTATAAGGCAGTTCTTCAGAAATGTGCCTAAGGATATTGAAGAAGCAGCGTATGTTGACGGATGTGGAAAGTTTAAAACTTTCTACCGTATAATGCTTCCAGATGCAAAACCTATTATTACATCATGTTTCCTGTTTGCATTTGTGTGGCAGTGGACAGATAAATTCTATTCACAGATGTTTCTGAGAAAGTTTACGCTTCTCTCAATATCACTGTCAGGATTGTCTGACTCACTTGATACATTCCTCAAGAATGCAGGAATTGCGGAACAGGCGTCAATGGCATATTCATCAGCTACGGTGGCTACCGGAACGCTTATGACGATTATTCCGCTGCTGATTATTTATGTATTCGCACAGAAGGGATTTGTGGAAAGTCTGAGCCAGTCAGGTATTAAGATGTAAAACGTTGATTTACGGCGTTTTATATGATATAATGTTATGGTTTAATATTACATAGCAAAAAAATAATATGAAAATCAGAAAGGAGTATAATAAGCTATGGTAAAAAGGAGAAAGTTAATTGCATTATGTTTATCGGCTGTAATGGCTGCTTCCATATTAAGCGGATGCAGCGGCGGAAAAGATGAACCGAAGACTGACGATAATACTAATGCAAATGCTGAAGCTACCGGTGAATCTGAAAATAACGAAGAACAGGGTTCAACACTTAAGACCTATGATGACCTTGGCGGAATGAAGATTACAATAGGTGACTGGTATTCGGCAGAAGAGGAGGACCTGTCTACGACATATGCGGAGGATACATATAATTACAGACAGGAAATATTTGACCAGTATAATTTCACTATTGAAAGACAGAAGATTGGCACATGGGGCGATATGGCAGAGACATTTACTACTGACTGTATGGCAGGAAACCCACGTGTTGATATCTGGTATCTGTATCAGACAACTGTAGCGCAGCCGTTAAAGAATAATCTGTTTTATGATCTGGGTTCACTTGAAACCGTTGATTTTTCAGCAGAAAAATGGAATCAGCATGTTAAGGAACTTATGACATACAATGGCGGTATATATGGTATGTCAACAGAAAAAGAACCAAGGGCTGCTATTTTCTATAATAAGAGGATGTTTGAAGAGGCTGGAATTGACCCTGAAGAACCATATGAACTTCAGAAAAATGGTGAATGGACCTGGGATAAGTTTGAAGAGTATTGCGCAAAACTTACCAAAGACGTTGATAATGACGGTAAAACAGATATCTATGCAATGATGTCGTTCTCTAAAGATTTCTTTAAATTAGCAATAGCAAGTAACGGCGCTCAGTTCGTGTCAAAGAATGCCGAGGGTAAATATGAGAACGCTACAAAGTCACAGAACTTTATTGACGCTGCAAACTGGGCTGTAGGCCTTATTGATCAGGGTTATGTTATGAGAACCCCTACTGATGAAGTAAGTGATGCGGATGCAACATGGACAGAAGTAAGATTCCGTGACGGCGAGTGCGCAATGCAGGTTGCAGAGGTATATCAGGTAGGAGACTTTGCAGGTTCAATGGATGATGAATTCGGACTTGTTATGTTCCCTGCAGGACCTAACGGAAATATGGCTACGGTACCTATGGATAACGTTATTGTTATTCCTTCATGCTATACTGATAAGGAATATGTTGAAAAGCTTATGTTCGCATATAACCTTTATACGGAGCCGGCTCCAGGATATTCACTTGATGAGGTATGGAAGAATACTTATTATCCTCAGTTCAGTGATACAAAAGCTGTAGATGAGACTCTTACAATGATGCGTGACGAAAAGTACAGAGTATACGATTATCAGCCGATGATAATTGATACTGACTACGGTGATTTTGCATATGCTGTTGAAGCAGGAGCAAAGACGCCTGCTGAGCAGCTTGAAGAGATGACACCTACATGGGATGCAAGGATAAAGGAAGCAAACGGCGAATAATTGTTTTGATATAGTAGTATAAGGCTGCTGTAACTTAACCATATACTGATTTTGTTGCAGCAGCTTTTTTTGAATATATATTCAGGTTTATGTGAGGTTCATAATGATTGGTCTTAAAGATAAGTATAAAGATTATTTTAATATAGGGGCAGCCGTAAACTGTGAGACAGTTAAAGCTGACAGAGATATTATTATTAATAATTTTAATAGTATTACATGTGAAAACCAAATGAAGTTCGGGGTTTTATATAAAGAAGACTGTACATATGATTATAGCATGGCAGATGAATTGTACGCATTTGCCAAAGAGAACGGTATAGAGATGAGAGGACATAATTTTGTATGGCATAACCAGACTCCGTTTCATATTTTTAAGAAGAGCAAAGAAGAAGTTGCTGAAATATTGAAAAATCATATGATTTGCATGAATGAGCGCTACGGCGATGTCGTGGATTGTTGGGATGTAATTAATGAAGGCGTTGAAGATAAGAGCAGTGAATTTTTAAGAAAAAGCCCGTGGATGGACAAATTCGGAGATGATTATTGTAAATTTGTATTTAAGCTTGCAAAGGATGTGCTTCCTGCAGGGGTACAGCTGTTTTACAATGATTATAATGAATATATTCCTGAAAAAAGGGAAAAGATTATCACGCTCATAAAACATATAAATTCAGAAGAAAAACTTGTTGACGGTATAGGAATGCAGTGCCATGTAAATCTGTATTATCCTACTATTGACCTTGTAAGGGAAGCAATAGAATTATATGCTTCTCTTGGCCTTAGGATACATATAACTGAAATGGATTTGTCTTATTTCAAATTTGATGACAGACAGGTTATAGATGAACCGGATACACATTTGCAGGAAATGCATGCAAAGGTGTATGGCGATTATTTTGCATTGTTCCGTGAATATAAAGACTATATCGATAATGTTACTCTCTGGGGCGTATCAGACAGATATACGTGGCTTGATTATTTTCCTGTGGAAAACAGGAAAAACTGGCCGCTTTTGTTTGATACCTACGGTAACCCAAAAGAGTCGTATTATCGTGTTATAGATTTTTAAACTTACTTACAATATTTATACTGATTATGGAGGATTATAATGGAAAAATATGAAGATGAAACATTATCATTTGAAGAGAGGGCCAAAGACCTTGCGTCAAGGCTTACATTAGAGGAAAAAGTATATCAGACTCTTCATGGCGCTCCGGCAATAGACAGGCTTGGAGTTAAGGCATATAATTATTGGAATGAGGCTCTTCATGGCGTTGCAAGGGCGGGTGTGGCAACGGTATTTCCACAGTCAATCGGACTTGCGGCTACATTTGATGAAGATTTCATAGAGGAAGTTGCAGACTGTATTTCTACTGAGGGACGCGCAAAGTTTAATATGCAGCAGAAATATGGTGATACGGATATATATAAAGGTCTTACTTTCTGGTCGCCTAATGTGAATATTTTCAGGGACCCGAGATGGGGCCGCGGACATGAGACATTTGGCGAGGATCCATATCTTACGTCAAGGCTTGGTGTAAGGTTTATTAACGGAATACAGGGACATGATGATAAATATCTGAAGGCTGCAGCATGTGCAAAGCATTTTGCAGTTCATTCAGGTCCTGAAGATGAAAGACATAGTTTCAATGCAATTGCTTCAAAGAAAGATATGAGGGAAACATATCTTCCTGCATTTAAAGCATGCGTTAAAGAAGCAGGCGTTGAAGTGGTAATGGGAGCTTATAACAGAACCAACGGCGAACCATGCTGCGGAAGCAAATCACTGCTTGTTGATATATTGAGGGGTGAATGGAAATTTAAGGGCCATGTTACGTCTGACTGTTGGGCAATAAAGGATTTCCATGAATTCCATATGGTAACTTCAGGCCCTGTAGAGTCTGTAGCTTTGGCAATGAATAATGGATGTGACCTTAACTGCGGCAATATAAATGGTAATCTTATAAAGGCAAATGAAGAAGGATTAATCTCTGAAGAGACTATAGAACAGTCTGTGGCAAGGCTTTATACTACAAGAATGAAACTGGGTCTGTTTGACGACCCGGCAAAAGTACCGTTTAGTAATATAAAATATGATGTAGTAGACTGTAAAGAGCACAGAATGCTTAATCTCAAAGCATCTAAAAAGGGTATATGCCTGCTTAAAAATGAAAATAATATACTTCCGCTTGATAAATCTAAACTCAAGACGGTGGGTGTAATAGGGCCTAATGCTGATAACAGACGTGCGCTTGTAGGTAATTACGAGGGAACTGCTTCGGAATATGTCACCATACTTGAAGGTATAAAAGAATATCTTGGCGATGATGTAAGGGTAATGTATTCGGAGGGATGCCATCTGTGCAGAGACCGTGTATCAGGTCTTGCAGAAGCACATGACAGAACTGCAGAGGCAAGAGCAGTTGCAGAGGAATCAGACGTGGTTATTGCCTGCTTTGGACTTGACCCAAGTCTTGAAGGAGAAGAAGGAGACGAAGGAAACGAGTTTGCCAGCGGTGATAAACCTAATATAGAACTTCCGGGTATACAGGCTGATGTCCTTAAGGCCATATATGAGAGTGGAAAGCCGGTTATTCTTATACTTCTTTCAGGAAGTGCGCTGTCAGTAACCTGGGCAGACGAAAATCTCCCTGCAATTATTGAGGGATGGTATCCCGGAGCACAGGGAGGCCGTGCAATGGCGCAGATTTTGTTCGGAGACGCATCTCCTGAAGGCAAACTGCCTGTAACTTTCTATCGTACTACAGAGGAACTTCCTGATTTCAGGGATTATTCGATGAAAGGCAGAACATACAGATATATGGAGAATGAAGCTTTATATCCGTTTGGTTACGGACTCAGCTATTCAGATTATGAAATCAGTAATGTAAGTGCGGACAGTGATGAGATTACACCTGATGGCAGTATAAAAATAAAGGCTTCGCTTACCAACAACGGTAATATGAAAGGCGCCGAGACTATTCAGGTATATGTAAAGGTATTAAGGGATGATGCGCCGAACTTCCAGTTAAAGGGACTGAAAAAGCTTGAGCTTGCTCCGGGTGAGACAAAGAGTACGGAATTTGTTCTTACTCCTGACAGTTTTGGATTGTATAACGATGAGGGCGTAAAGATGCTTTATAATGGTGATTACGAGATATATGTGGGTACTTCGCAGCCTGACACAAGAAGTATTGCGCTTACCGGTAAGAAACCGGTATGTATTCCTGTTTCATATAAAGGAAAAGATGCCGTAGTACCTGAATAAATCCTTTAAGGAGTTAACGATAATATGACAGAATATGAAAAGTGCTGGCTTAGTTATAACCATGCGGATAAGACACCGGAATATATTGAAAAACTGTCAGGCATATTTTGCATGACTTCCGGAAGATGCATAGATAATGCAGTTAAAGAGATAAATATCGCCATGTCTGAAATGTTTGGCATACAGCTTACAAGAAAGGATATTCCTGCAGATATATCTGCAGGAATATGTCTTAAATTATTTGATAATACAGATGCAGGATACACGGATAAATTTATACCTGATGATGAAGGATATGCGATATATTATAAGGAAGAAACTAATCTTATAGTAGTATCATCAGGAAGTGAACGCGGCATATTATATGGTGTGTTCAGGCTTATGAGGACTTTTCAGATAAACGCAGAAAACAAAGATATCCGGATATTTGAGAATCCGTATGCGCCTGTAAGAATGATTAATCACTGGGATAATATGAAAGGCGATATTGAAAGGGGATATTCGGGCAACTCATTTTTCTATGAAGATGATGAAATTATAGTTAATGACAGAACGGTGGCATATGCAAGACTTATGTCATCAGTCGGAATTAATGCTATTACGATTAATAATGTAAATGTACATTCTGTTGAAACAAAACTTATAACAGATACATTTTTAAGTAAAGTAAAAGAGATTAACGATATATTTACCTCATATGGAATAAAACTGTATCTGAGTATTAATTTTGCGGCGCCGGTGGAGCTTGGCGATATTGATACGTGCGACCCGCATGAGCCTTCTGTAATAAAATGGTGGGAAGATACTACGAAACACTTATATGATGTGATTCCTGATTTTGGAGGATATCTGGTAAAGGCAGACTCTGAGGGAAGACCGGGACCGCATACATATGGAAGGAGCCATACGGAAGGCGCAAATATGCTTGCAAGGGCGGTAGGTAAATATGGCGGTATTGTAGTCTGGAGATGTTTTGTATATAACTGCAGGCAGAACTGGCGTGACAGAAAGACTGACAGAGCCAGAGCTTGTTATGATAATTTTTATGATTTAGACGGGCAGTTTGATGATAATGTAGTCCTTCAGATTAAAAACGGCCCTGTAGATTTTCAGGTCAGGGAACCTGTTTCCCCGCTTTTTGGGGCGCTTAAAGAAACTAATGTATTTGTGGAGCTTCAGATTGCGCAGGAATATACGGGACAGCAGATAGATGTATGTTATCTTGTACCGATGTGGAAAGAGATACTTGACTTTAATACTTATGCAACTGATACTGCGACGGTGAAACGTATTGTTTCAGGACGGGAATATGGTAACAGGTTGTGTGGAATTGCCGGGGTTACAAATACAGGAAATGATGCAAACTGGACAGGACATGATTTTGCGGCAGCAAATCTGTTTGGTTTTGCAAGACTGTGCTGGGACCCTGAGCTGACGGCAGAACAGATAGGAATGGAATGGGCATATTTAACCTTTGGCAATGATGAGGAAGTATGCAGTAAAGTATATGATATAATAAAAGATTCATGGCTTACATACGAAAAATACACGTCTCCTCTTGGTATAGGCTGGATGCTTAATCCAAGCGACCACTATGGGCCAAATGTTAACGGATATGAGTACGACGTGTGGGGAACCTATCACAGATCGGACAGAAATGGTTTGGGACAGGACAGAACAGTGGCAAAAGGAACGGGATTTACGGCACAGTACAATGAGCCGCTTAAAAGTATGTATGAAAATCCGCAGACCACGCCGGATGAACTCAGGCTGTTTTTCCATTATACAAAATACGATTATGTACTTGACAGTGGAAAAACATTAATACAGCACATATATGATACCCATTTTGAAGGCGTTGAAGAGGTAAAACGTATGATTGCCATATGGAATTCGCTTGCAGAAAAAGTCGATAAAAAGATTTTTGACAGGGTAAATGAGAGATTTGAAAGGCAGTTAAATAACGCAATAGAATGGCGTGACAGGATAAATACATATTTTTACAGGATGTCCGGTATAGATGATGAGTCTGGAAGAACAATTTATTAATATGACCGTATAAATATGATACAAACTGTACATTCTTTTTAATGTAAAAACATTAGGAGGATGTACATTAATGGCACAGTATAAGGTTGAGATATGCGGAGTCAATACTTCCAAATTACCGCTTTTGAAAAATGATGAGAAAGAAGAGCTTTTTGACAGAATACTTGAAGGAGACAGAAATGCTAGAGAGCAGTATATAAAGGGCAATCTAAGACTGGTTCTGAGTATTATACAACGTTTTTCAAACAGTACAGAGGATATTGACGACCTGTTTCAGATAGGCTGCATAGGCCTTATGAAGGCAATCGACCACTTTGATATTACCCAGCAGGTAAAATTTTCAACTTATGCTGTTCCTATGATTATAGGTGAGATACGCAGATACCTCAGGGACAATAATTCAATAAGAGTCAGCCGTTCAATAAGGGATACTGCATATAAAGCGGTATATGCAAAAGAAAATCTCAGAAAAAAGATGGACAGGGAGCCGACTATTGATGAAATTGCTGAGGATATAGGTATGACGTCAGAAGAAGTAATATATGCCCTTGACGCTATACAGAGTCCGGTGTCATTATATGAGCCTGTATATTCCGAAGGTGGAGATACCCTGTATATAATGGACCAGATTAGTGATAAGAAAAATAAAGAAGATAACTGGATTGAAGAGATATCGGTAAAAGAGGCCTTAGAACATCTTAACGAGAGAGAAAAGTCAATAATACAGTTAAGGTATTTTGCCGGAAAAACGCAGATGGAAGTAGCAGATGAAATTAATATTTCACAGGCGCAGGTATCAAGACTGGAAAAGACGGCGCTTAGAAATATGAAGGATTATCTTGGACAGAGGTAATAGGAAAACATTTCTGCATATAATATATAAATAATGTAGCAGGGAAGATTATATGCGTCTGTGTGACCTGAAAAAGAAAGAAGTCATTAATATATGTGACGGACAGCGTATTGGATGTATTACTGATATAGAATTTGAATTGTGCAACGGATGTATAACACATGTAATAATACCCGGACCGTGCAAGGTGTTTGGAATGTTTGGACGGGAAGAAGAATATGTTATTCCGGCAGAGTGTGTTAAACAGATAGGTGCAGATGTTGTACTTATAGAAGCTGATATTTCAAAGTATTTGTGCAAATGTAAATGGTTGTAAAGAGGAGGTATATTATGAAGTGTCCTTTTTGTGGCGAAGAAAACACAAGAGTAATTGATTCAAGACCGGCAGATGATAATAATTCAATAAGGAGAAGACGCCAGTGTGACAAATGCCAGAGAAGATTTACTACATATGAAAAAGTTGAGACTATACCGCTTATAGTAGTAAAAAAGGATATGACAAGGGAGCCGTATGACCGCTCCAAAATCGAAAAAGGAGTATTTAAATCCTGTCATAAACGGCCTATTCCGGTAGACAAAATAAATGAAACGGTAGATATTATTGAGAATACGATTTTTAATCTGGAATATAAGGAGATACCTAGTAATACAATAGGAGAAATCGTAATGGAAAAACTTAAGGAACTTGATGCTGTCGCATATGTCAGATTTGCTTCGGTATACAGGGAATTTAAAGATGTCAGCACGTTTATGGACGAAATCAAAAAAATACTTGATACATAAAAAGAGGAGCAATCCTCTTTTTTTATATTACATATTGACTTTTTGTATTATACATGTTAAAATGTATTACATGAATCTGATAATCTGATATATCTTTTATCCGGTTTTAAAATCTCTTGCTATATATTTATGGAATTGGAGGGGGTACATGTTTTGCAGGTCTTTTTGCGCTGCCATTACCGGGGTTTCAGCGCAAATTATTAAGGTTGAAGCTGATATTACTGAAGGACTGCCAATGTTTCATATGGTCGGATATCTTGGCTCGGAAGTAAAAGAAGCGGCTGAAAGGGTAAGAAGCGCTATTAAAAATATGGGTTATAATTTTCAGGCAAAAAGGATAACGGTAAATCTGTCGCCGGCTGATATAAGAAAAGAAGGGACAGCTTTTGATTTGTCTGTAGCCATGGCGCTTATGGCTTCATTTGGTTATATAAGTGATAAAATGTTTGAAAAAATTATGTTTATAGGAGAATTAAGTCTTGACGGACATATAAATGGCGTGCCCGGCGTACTTGCAATGGTAAGCGAGGCAAAAAAACAGGGTTTTAAGTATTGTGTTGTTCCTGAAGATAATATAAAGGAAGCAATACTTGTAGAAGGTATGGGAATTATAGGAACAGGGCTTCTTTCGGATATTGTGGAATTAATTATGTCAGGTGATTTAAAAAAGCATGTGGCAAAATCGAAGGTTTGGGAGGTATGTAAAGGAAATGTGTATACGGAGAAAGATTTTTCCGATATATATGGACAGCATCTTTTAAAACGCGCTGTTCAGATTGCGGTAAGCGGAAGGCATAATATGCTTATTATAGGGCCGCCGGGTGTCGGGAAGACAATGCTGGCAGAAAGAATACCGGGGATTATGCCGCCGCTTACAAAGGAAGAAAGTATTGAGACAGCCATAATATCAAGCATATGCGGAGAATATGATAAATTAAATGATTATATATATGAAAGGCCGGTAAGGACTCCGCATTATTCAATATCACAGGCAGGGCTTATAGGAGGCGGAAATGTTCCAAAACCGGGTGAAATTACACGTGCGCACAGAGGTATTCTTTTTTTGGATGAACTTACAGAATTCAAAAGGAGTACGTTGGAACTGCTTAGAGGGCCGTTGGAAAGTAAAAAAATAGTACATACAAGAATGAACAGAAGCATTACATATCCATGTGATTTTATGCTTATAGCAGCGATGAATCCGTGTCCGTGCGGGTATTATCCTGATATTGGGAAATGCAGGTGTACACCTGATAAAATAAGAAGATATCTGGGAAAAATAAGTCATGCGTTTTTAGACAGAATTGATATTATTGTCGAAGCGGAAGCAGTCAGATATCATAGTGTCGGAGATTTACCGGATTGCAGGGAGAGAAAAGCGGTTTCAGATACAATAAGGGATAAGGTTATTGCTGCAGAAAAAATACAGCATGACAGATATTCAAAAGATTCAATAAAGAATAATTCAGAGCTTAATGCAAAACAGATAAAGAAATGGTGCCATACAGATGAGGCTGGCAGTAAGTTCCTTCAGGAGATATACGAAGAATGGGAGCTTAGTGCGCGTTCTTACTACAAGATACTTAAGGTAGCGCGTACAATAGCTGATTATGAGCATGAAGAAAATATATTATTAGACCATATAAAGGAGGCGGTATTTTATAGAAGCGCCGAAAGAAAACTGTGGCATAAAGGCGGTGATGTTATATGGAATTGACAGAGGACGAACTGTGGTACTGGTTTGTTAATATAGAAGGAATAGGAAGAAGGACAAGGCATAAGCTGCTTGAAATTTATAAGAAGCCATATGAATTATTTCTTGCATCAGAAGAGATGTTAAAAAATTCAGGCTTTCTTAGTGACAGACAAATATATAATATATTGAACAGAAACACATATAATATCAGAGATAAGGTTAATATGATAAGAAGAAAAGGAATAAGCATAATACATTTTAAAGGCAGAAATTATCCTGAAAGACTTATTAATATTCCGGATCCGCCTCATGTATTATATTGTAAAGGCGCTGCGATGAATGATAAAAATCCGGCAGTAGCCATAGTCGGTTCCAGAAAATGTTCTGACTATGGAAGGACAGTTGCGCATAATCTTGCTTATGAACTGGCATTGTGTGGAGTAAGCGTAATAAGCGGAATGGCATATGGAATAGATGCAGAAGCGCAGAAAGGCTGCCTGGAGGCAGGAGGTATTACAATGGCAGTGCTCGGCTGCGGCGTGGATATATGTTATCCGCAAAGTAATATAGAACTGTATACAATGATTGAAAGAAGCGGAACAGTTATTTCTGAATATAAACCTAATACAGCGCCAAAGCAGGGATTTTTCCCGGAAAGAAACAGAATTGTATCGGGACTTGCGGATATTGTAATAGTTGTAGAGGCAGGGGAAAAAAGCGGTTCGTTAATAACGGTAGACTGTGCATTGGAACAGGGAAAAGATGTATATGCCGTTCCCGGAAGAGTAACGGACAGTCAGAGTAAAAGCTGTAATATGCTTATAAAAAACGGGGCTTTTCTGTTGGAAAGCGCAGATGATATTCTTAGCGCGCTTGATATAAAATGTAAAAATAATAAAAGTATAAAAAAAACAGAAAATAAATATAGTCTTGTCACAGATGAAAAAATAGTGTATGCTAAATTAGGTCTTGAACCAAAACATATTGACAGCATTGCTTCCGAAACAGGAATGTCGGTTGAAAATGTTATGCGTATAGTTTTGGATCTTGAATTAAAACATATTATACGAAAGACGGCAAATAATTATTATGTAAAAGGTGTATAGAACGGAGTGGTTTATAATGGTTAAAAATCTTGTTATTGTAGAATCCCCGGCTAAGGCGGAAACAATAAAGAAATTTCTCGGAAAGAATTATGAAGTGCTTGCATCCAACGGGCATGTGAGAAATTTTCCTAAAAGCAGACTGGGGATAGATGTCGATAATGATTTTGAGCCAAAATATATTACTATCCGTGGTAAAGGCGAACTTTTATCAGAACTCAGAAAAGCATCAAAAAAAGCAGACAGAGTATATCTTGCAACTGACCCTGACCGTGAAGGAGAGGCAATATCCTGGCATCTTCTGGAAGCGTTGGGGCTTGACGAAAAAAAAGCAAGAAGGATTACATTTAATGAAATAACTAAAAACGCAGTTAAGAAATCGATAAAAGAAGCCAGGGACATAGATATGAATCTGGTAAATTCCCAACAGGCAAGACGTATGCTTGACAGGATGATAGGCTATAAAATAAGTCCGCTTCTGTGGGCAAAGGTTAAGAGCGGACTCAGCGCCGGACGTGTACAGTCTGTAGCGCTCCGTCTTATATGCGACAGGGAAAGGGAGATTAATTCTTTTATACCTTCTGAATATTGGACTATAGATGCATCGTTTAATATAAGCGGCGAGAAAAAACCTCTTATTGCGCATTTTTATGGAACAGAGGATAAGAAACTGCAGATTGGGAACAGAAAAAAGGCTGACGAGATTATGTCAGTAGTAAAATCGGCAGAATTTGTGGTAAGTGATATAAAAGTATCGGAGCGAAGCAAAAAATCACCTGTACCTTTTACTACAAGTACTCTTCAGCAGGAGGCTGCAAAGGTACTTAATTTTTCAACCCAGAAAACCATGCGTATCGCGCAGCAGTTATATGAAGGCGTGCCGGTAAAAGGGCATGGAACGATAGGACTTATTACTTATCTGCGTACAGATTCAGTAAGAATATCTGATGAAGCAGATTCTCTTTGCAGAAAATTTGTTGAAGAAAACTATGGTAAGGAGTATGTTATTAAAAATACAAAAACTGTAGCTTCCTCAAGAAAAATACAGGATGCGCATGAGGCAATAAGGCCTACCTACGTAGATATTACGCCTGTCCAGGTAAAAGAACAGCTTTCAAGAGATCAGTTCAGATTGTATCAGCTTATTTGGAAAAGGTTTGTGGCAAGCCGTATGGAAGCTGCAAAATATGAAACAAAAAGCATAAAGATTGATGGCGGAGGATACAGATTTACTGCTGCTGCATCCAAATCAATTTTTTCAGGATATATGAGTGTCTACCAGACAGAAGAAGATAAAGAAATATCAGATGTGATATCTTCAAAAATTGAAAAGGGAATGAAGCTTACTCCGGCAGACTGTGAAAGCAGTCAGCATTTTACACAGCCTCCAACACATTTTACAGAGGCATCGCTTGTTAAGACCCTGGAGGAACTTGGAATAGGAAGGCCAAGTACCTATGCGCCTACAATTACTACAATTATTGCAAGAAGATATGTGGCAAAGGAAAAGAAAAACCTGTATGTGACAGAGCTTGGGGAAATTGTTAATGAGATAATGATTAAAGGTTTTGCAAGTATTGTTGACGTTAATTTTACTGCCAATCTGGAAGGGCTTTTAGATTGTGTTGAAGAGGGAACAGTAAACTGGAAAACCGTAGTAAGCAATTTTTATCCTGATTTGATGGCAGCTGTTGAAAATGCTGAAGAAAAGCTCGATAAGATTAAAATAGAAGATGAGGTTACTGATACAATATGTGAGAATTGCGGAAGAAATATGGTAATAAAATATGGACCTCATGGTAAATTCCTGGCATGTCCGGGATTCCCTGAGTGCCGTAACACGAAGCCTTATTTTGAAAAAACGGGTATTATATGTCCTGAGTGTGGGGGAGATATAGTTATAAAGAAGACGCAAAAAGGAAGAAAATATTACGGTTGTATCAATAATCCGGAATGTGGATTTATGACCTGGGAAAAACCGTCAGGAAAACTTTGCCCGAAATGTGGAAAAATGCTTCTTGTTAAAGGAAATATGCTCGTATGCATGGAAAATGTATGCGGATATAAGGAAAAGAGTAAAATTGTATGAAAATACATTGATTTTTAATAAATATATTGTCTTTTCAGATAATTAGTGATATAATTCGACATATACTACTTTTCAGGAGTACAATATATGAGCGTTCAATTATTAGATAAGACAAGAAAAATAAACAAACTGTTACATAATAACACTGAAACAAAATTCATGTTTAATGATATATGCGAAGTGTTAAGTGAGGTGCTTTCTTCTAATACTATAGTAATAAGTAAGAAGGGTAAAATACTTGGCATCAAAAACAGACCGGATATAAAACGTATTGATGAACTTATATCTGATAAAGTCGGCGATATGATTGACGGCGCGCTTGGTGAGCGTTTCCTCAATGTTTTATCCACTATGGAAAATGCAAATCTTGTAACGTTTGGATTTAATAAAGCAAGCAAAGAAGGATATAAGGCTATTATAGTTCCTATAGGGATATCGGGTGAAAGGCTTGGAACATTGTTTATATACCGTATTGAAGGCGGATACGATATAGACGATATTATTCTAAGCGAGTATGGAACAACGGTAGTCGGGCTTGAAATGTTAAGGGCTGTTAAAGAAGAAGATGCAGAGATGCTTCGTAAACGGCAGATAGTAAAATCAGCTATCGGCACATTGTCATATTCTGAAGTTGAGGCAATCTCGCATGTGTTTGATGAACTTAATAACAAAGAAGGAGTTTTAGTTGCGAGCAAAATAGCCGACAAGGTAGGAATAACAAGGTCCGTAATAGTAAATGCATTAAGAAAATTTGAGAGTGCGGGAGTAATAGAGTCACATTCTTCAGGTATGAAAGGTACATATATTAAGGTACTTAATGACGAAGTGTTTTCAGAGCTTAAAAAGATAAGAAGAATATAGCAGATGGAAAATTAATATATATGAAAGATACGTTTGAATTAAAAAGGTGAATTACTCAGAAGTAATGCACCTTTTCTGTATTTTGTACTTGATATTTATAAATTGTTGTGGTAATATATATCAGTATTTGTAAAAAACACATGCATGGACTGTATAACCGGTGCCCTTAGGTTTTTGACGCGTAAACCATACGGGTTATTATATGGGGAGATATGCATGGAAGATTATTAACCAAATGGAGGTAAGAAAAATGAGCGTTATTTCAATGAAACAGTTACTCGAAGCAGGTGTTCATTTTGGACATCAGACAAGAAGATGGAACCCTAAAATGGCTCCATATATATATACCGAGAGAAACGGCATATATATAATTGACCTTCAGAAATCTGTAGGTAAAGTCGATGAAGCCTACAATGCAATTAAGGATATTGTTGCAGAAGGCGGAAATATTCTTTTTGTAGGAACTAAAAAGCAGGCTCAGGATTCTGTTAAAACAGAGGCTGAACGTTGCGGAATGTTTTATGTAAATGAAAGATGGCTGGGCGGAATGCTTACCAATTTCAAGACTATTCAGACAAGAGTTAAGAGACTTAAGGAAATTGAAAAGATGTCGGAAGACGGAACATTTGATGTTCTTCCTAAGAAAGAAGTTATTGCAATTAAGAAAGAATGGGATAAGCTTGAGAAAAACCTTGGCGGAATCAAGGAAATGAAAGAGATACCGGATGCTATATTTGTTGTAGACCCTAAGAAAGAGAGAATATGCGTTCAGGAAGCACATATACTTGGTATTCCTCTTATTGGTATTGCTGATACCAACTGTGATCCGGATGAACTTGATTATGTTATTCCGGGTAATGATGATGCCATCCGTGCAGTTAAGCTTATTGTAGCTAAGATGGCTGATGCTGTTATTGAGGCTAATGAAGGTGTTTCAATGGTTGATGAAGTACCGGATGAAAACCCTGAAGAAGAAGCAGCAGACGAGGCAGAGGAAACAGAGGCAGACGCTGCAGAGCCTGTTGAGGAAGAAAATGAGGTTCCAGCAGAAACCGAAGCAGAATAATTTAATTTGAAACAGATTGTAAGGAGTGAAAATAAAATGGCTATTACAGCAGCTATGGTTAAAGAGTTAAGAGAAATGTCAGGTGCAGGAATGATGGACTGCAAAAAGGCATTAACTAATACAGACGGAGATATGGATAAGGCTATGGAATTCCTCAGGGAAAATGGCCTTGCAAAAGCAGCAAAAAAAGCAGGAAGAATTGCAGCTGAGGGTCTTGTATGCACAAATGTAAGTGCAGATGGAAAAATTGCTTCCATGGTAGAAGTAAACAGTGAGACCGATTTTGTAGCTAAGAATGATGTATTCCGTGAATTTGTTGAACAGGTTGCAGCTCAGGCAGCTGAAACAGATGCGGCAGATATTGATGCATTTATGGCTGAAGACTGGAAAGCTGAAGCAGGAATGACTGTCAGTGAAAAACTTGCAGGAATGATTGCAAAGATTGGTGAAAATATGAATATCCGCAGGTTTGTTAAACTTACTGCTGATGACGGAATTATTGTTTCATATATTCATGCAGCAGGAAAAATCGGCGTTCTTGTTAAGGCTCAGACAGATAATGACAGCGAAGATGTAAAAGAATGTCTTAAAAATGTTGCAATGCAGATAGCAGCAATGTCTCCTAAGTATGTATCAACAGCAGATGTATCAGAAGAGTATAAAAAGCATGAACTTGAGATTCTGGTTGCTCAGGCTAAGAATGACCCTAAGAATTCGGGTAAACCTGATAACATTATTGAGAAAATGGTTACAGGAAGGCTTAACAAAGAACTTAAAGAAGTTTGTCTTCTTGAGCAGGAATATGTTAAGGCTGAGAACAAAGAGAATGTCGGCAAATATGTTGAGTCAGTTGCCAAAGCGTGCGGATGCAGCCTGAAGGTAGTAGATTTTGTACGTTACGAAACCGGAGAAGGAATCGAGAAAAAGACTGAGGATTTTGCTGCTGAAGTAGCTGCACAGATGAAATAGACGCGTTAGCTACGAGCCACACAATCATTTAAAATAAAGCCCGGACAGGAGCTTGCTTCTGCCCGGGCTTTTTAATGATAGTAATGGTAAAGTTTTTGTTTGTAAAATTGTCTTCTGGCAAGACTTATGGTACAATATTTGAAAGATGATTTTATGGTGGTTGTCTGATGAAAAATGACAGGATTTGCATTGGTATATTCATATGTATTTTTATAATTGGTATAGCAGGTTCAGTTTTTGTGCTTAGAAAGTCAGACGGAAAAGAAGTAATTATAACAAGAGACGGACAGGAACTTTACAGGCTGGACCTTACGAAATATGAAAAACCGTATGAGATTGAAATAAAAAGTGAAGAAGGCACAAATAAGGTCTTAATTGAGAATGGCAGAATACGTATGTCATATGCGGATTGCCCTGACAATACATGTGTAAAGATGGGATGGCTGAAATCAAAAGCTATGCCTGTTGTATGCCTTCCACACCATATAGTTATAAATTTTGCTGATGATTCGGATTCGCCTGATGGCGTTACCGGATTACAGGGTGATTAATATGAAAACAGGGAAACTTGCAGAACTTGCGCTCCTTACGGCGCTGGCATTAATTATTTTTGTTGTAGAACTGAGAATACCTAATCCGATACCGGTTCCGGGCGTGAAGCTTGGACTTGCAAATGTGGTTACGGTATATGCCGTTTACCATTACAGGGCGGGCGAGGTGTTTGCCATAGTTTTGGCAAGAATAATTCTGGGCGCAGTATTTGGCGGCAGTATAATTGCGCTGATTTATAGTTTTGCCGGCGGAATGTTCTGCCTTTTGGGAATGTTTATCTTAAAAAAGATATTGTCTGAAAAATGTATATGGCTCTGCAGCGTATTTGGGGCAATACTTCATAATATCGGACAGATTATCACAGCAGTTTTTATTACAGGAACGCTACTGGTACTGGGTTACCTTCCAATCTTACTTGTGGCGGGCTGCATGGCAGGAGCCGTTACCGGTATATGCGCACAGATTATAATCAGAAGAGGTTTCTAAAAAAAGTGTATAATATTGCATGCTGCAAGGGAAATAGCAGCGGATAAGAGTACACGGTATATGGGATACAGAGTTTCTTTTTTCTTCCAGTACACATTAAGAATATATATTACAACAGTTATAATAAGAATATATATTACAGGGCATCTTTGCATATGTGCTACTTCCATATTCTGATAAAGCATGGATACGGATACAGTAAGGAGAAGTCCTGCAACAATAGGTCTGATATATTTTTTTAGTGTCTGGAATATACTCATATTTTCAAAACGTTCATAAAGATAAGCTACAGCGGAAAATGTCCCGCCTGATGCTGCAATACTGCATGTAAATCCGCTTAATGCAACGCATAAGCCTGTGAAAAGGCCGCCATTTTCATAACCTATATAATATCCGGAGCCTGCAAGTATTTTACATAGTATTGAACCGGGAAGCGCATTTGCGACAGAAGCTATCTTTGAATAGAAATCACTGTGGCCGACCATTCCGGATTCAACGAAAAGTCCATCAGCAACAGCAAGGTAAGCGTCGCCTCCGCCAAACGACATCAGTACTGATATTATGCCTTTGCCGATAAAAGGAAGCGATTCTGCGCAAAGCAGTACAGCAGGGATGGAAGACACCAGTAAAAAAGCAAACCATATAAGTTCTTCTTTTATAAATCTTTTAAAAGGTTTAATATCGAAAGATATATGTTCACTTATTCCGGTAAAAAGTCCCCACAAAGCAAGTATCAGCATAACAGCCCTGAGTATCCATATGGTATAAGGACCGGGAATTATATTAAGTCTGCTTATGCACAGGCAGTACAAAACGGTAATTATGGCAGAGATTATAAGTCTTATTTTATATGGGTTTCCATTTGTAAAAAATATAATAAAAAATGCTATTATAAGAATCTGTACAGTGGAAATGTCAAACAGAGGAGTGATGTTAAGACCTGCAATTTGATATATTTCACTGCCTGCAGTAAGAGCAAATACAAGTGTTATAAAGAATACGCCGGCTATTCCCATATTATTGTTTCTACATTCTTTTACTGTGCTTTTGAGATATTCATGAAGCATAAAAATGATATATGAAGTCACCCCGATAGAGGCAAAAAGTATCTGTGATACTATAAACTGGCTTGACTGATTTATTAAAGATAAAATAAGTATGGTAAGAAAAGAACCGGGAAAAGCCATTGCAGATGCAGCAAGAATCATTCCTGTTATGCCGCTCATTTTCCGGCCTATTCCGGCTGCAATTTCAACTGGAAGCGCACCGGGAGTAATATTGGCAATAATAACATCTTTGTTAAATTCAGTGTCGTCTACTATTTTGTTGTTATTAACAACTTCTTCCTCGATTACAGGTATAAGAGCAGTTCCTCCACCGAAACCGACAGCTCCGATTTTGAACATTGTAAACAGCAGTCTTTTGATTTTTCGTATTCGGTTTTTTATCATAATAAGTATAATTTCCTTTCCGTGCAAATGCCGTCATTTGCTGCTTTCGCGGTATTTTTTAGGAGACATCCCGGTATGTTTTTTGAACTGGCGGCTGAAATGTTCAGCGCTTGAATACCCGCACTGTATTGAAATCTGAATTATTGACATACTTGTGTCCTTTAAAAGGGTTTTTGCAAGTTCAATACGGTTATTAATAACGTCAGACATACACGAAAGACCAAATTGCTTTTGATAAAGTTTTTGAAGATGCCTGGGCGATATATATAAAAATTTTGCCATCTGTGTTACATTCCACGGAGCTCCAGGATTAGCCTGTATGTTTAACCTGAGCTGCATTAAAGAATTTTCCAGAAGACTTCCTGAATCTGTGGAAAGAGATTCCTTGAGTTTGTTAAAAAGTATTCTGAATAAATATTGTATTGTCATCTCTTTATATTTATTAGTATAGAAATTCTCATTTGCTATAAGAAAGAACAGATAACTGATATACAGGTTTTCGGATGTGTTAAATGGAGTATTAAACGGAACAGAACCATTTAATATAAATGATTCGTCAGTGTTAAACCGTACCCAGTCATCACTGTATTCTTCATTATCGGCGGCACCATATCTGAAAACAGAATCGGGCGGATACAATATTGTAGTGTTAGGAGAAAGAATTACCGGCGTGCCGTCAATCTCAAAAAATGCCCTGCAATGTGTCTGTATTAAAAGCCACCAGTCATGGGGTTCAGATTGTTCATATACGAATCCGGGTATATGATGAGTATTGCTTTCAGCATATATAACATCTATCATGGCGTACCTCCTTATATGATGCTTATTATATGATATATTATTATAACATAATAAGTCAACCATATGGCATAATAAATCATGGAAAAGAAAATGTTGTGTATTTAAAATTAAAATTATAAACAAATTATAAGGGGGAAATTATGCATGAATATGAAAAGGATTATGCTATGTTTTGGGGTGGCATTAATGACTGTAATGCTTATAGCTGTTCCTCAGGTATATGCACGTAAAAAAGCAGTTATAAAGAAGAAAAATATAAAAATTGAAGTGGGGCAGAAAAAGAAAATTGCTATTAAAAATAAGGCAAAAAACAAAAAATATCTTTTCTCATCCAATAAGAAGAAGGTTGCGTCTGTTAATAAAAAAGGCGTAATCAGGGCTAAGAAAAAGGGTAAGGCTGTAGTTACGGTAAAAGAGAAAAATAAAACAGGCGGTAAAAAGGCAAGGGTTGTAGGAAAAGTGAAAGTAAAAGTAATTGCTGCAGGAATAAATAACAACAGTACTAATGCAGGTCAGACACAGACACCTTCAACACAGAATCAGAATATTACTCCGAATCCTCCTGCCGGCGGGGATGCTGATATATATGTATCAGTAAATGGTAATGATGCGGGCGACGGAAGTAAAACAAGTCCTTTCCGCACGCTTGAAAAGGCAAAAGAGGCAGTCAGAAGTCTTGATAAATCAAAGGGAGATATAGTAGTAGAAATAGCCGATGGATTTTATCAGGT
Source organism: uncultured Lachnospiraceae bacterium (assembly GCA_947594855.1). Lineage (GTDB taxonomy): Bacteria > Bacillota > Clostridia > Lachnospirales > Lachnospiraceae > V9D3004. The sequence continues at coordinate 53,878 of CANQEL010000007.1, read as the reverse complement.
AGAAGATACAATCAAATTTACTTCTAAAGATTCAGGAAATGATAAATGTACTATATATTACAGAGCTGCAAAGGGCGCTAAACCTGTAATTTCAGGCGGCTCTAAGATTACCTCCAAATGGGAAAAGGCTGATGAGGTCAATTGGCTTGGCGACGGTCTTACAGCGTATAAGACTCCGCTTGTCAGGAATGAAAAACTCAGGGCAATATATGTAAACGGTGAACGTGCTGAAATGACGTCAAGAAAGATTACTCCTGTAGGAAGCGCAGGTTCTATGTCAATAACAAAAGGACAGGCTGACTGGGCATGGAATTCCAGAACAGGCCTTGCTGAAGCAACTGTATTTTCTGCCGGAAGTATTCCCGCTGACACAATAAACCAGCAGAATATAGAAATGGATTCTTCATCCAGATGGGCAAGACAGATTGTATGTGTTGATGAACTCGTACAGGAGTCAGATGGAAAAGTTGACGCATATCTCCAGATGCCGTATGGTGCGCTTGCGCAGAACCTGGGTTGGGGAACAGCTTACAGCGCGGGTACGGAAAATACGGTATGGAATGTGTTTGAGTGGTTAAGCAGTCCGGGTCAGTTTTATTTTGACGAAGAAGGCAGCATGCTTTATTACATACCAAAGGAAGGCGAAGATATTAATACTGCTGAGGTGGTTGTACCTGAAGTTGATACTATTATTGACATGACAGGTGATAAACCGCTTGACAGTTATGTACAGAATATTGTATTTGACGGAATTACATTTGCATATTCAGACTGGAATCTGTATGAGCTTGACGGTTCGCACGGATATGCTTCAGTACAGGGCTCTATTGTACTTAAAGCATTTGCAAGCGATAACCAGCATGATGACATATACCGCTCATATGATGTGCCGGCTGCAGCAATTCATCTGACGAGCGCGCGTAATGTTAAATTCATAAATGGTGAGATAAGGCATACCGGTAATCTTGGAATACATATTGAAAATGATGTTAACGACATAGATGTGACAGGTAATTATATAGGAAAGACAAGCGGTGCAGGAATTGTTGTAGGACATCCTACGCATGTGTATGAAAACGATGGACCTGAGCATCAGGTCAGAGAAAGTAATGCAGGACCTGATAAGGAAAAATTCCCTGAAGGCACTGAATCAGTTCCGAAGAATATTACACTGAGCAACAATTACCTTCTTGAGAACTGCTATTTCTTCTCAGGACATTCACCGATAACTACATTCTATACATATAATTTACAGGTTCTTCACAACTTTGTATATAAATGTTCATACAGCGGAATGAGTATAGGCTGGGGTTGGTGTAATTTTGACGGATATAATGGAAGTGATTCACAGCTTCCGGGATATCCGACTACGACTTCCAGAAATAACCATGTTAATTATAACAGGGTAGAGGAAATATGTTCATTGCTTCAGGATGCCGGCGGTATATATACTCTCGGACAGCAGGGAAATGATGACTGGACTGAATATTCAGAGATGAGCTTTAACTATATTAATGCTAAGCGTACTCCACAGGTCGCTGACGGAAGCAGAATGGTTAATGGTTTCCACCCTGACGAGGGAAGTGCATATATCAAGTTTGACAGTAATGTAATTACAAATACAATACGTAACGTCTATGAGCTGAATGACTGGAGAAGAAAACACGATATGATAGTAACAAACGGTTTCTCCAATACAGACCGTTCAGAATGTACGGCGCCTAACTGTACGCTTGATATGTATGTAAACGCTGATTATATATGGCCTCAGAAAGGATACGAAACAGTTCTTTATTCAGGACTCGAAGACCAGTATGTACATATGGTAGGTAAAGATGTTATTCCTGATACGGATTATGAACTTGCTTCAAATGTAAGGCTTACTGCAGGTGATAAACTTAAGAGAAGGGGACTGCTCGGAGCAGATGATACGGTATGGCTTGCTCCTGAAGGAACAACTTCTTTTGCAGAAGGAGATACAATGGTAAAAGCTGCCGGTAATGTAAAAGAAATGGATATACCGTCTGCAGCAGGCGAATATAAGCTTTATATAGTATACGCAGACGGCTCAGTATCTGATGAATCTACATTTACGCTTTATGTAGGTGAAGATAATAATGCTGCAAATGTAAAAGAGGGCGCAAATTATTATGTATCAAAGAAAAAGCCGTTTACACTTAAACTTGATACAGATAATTATACATTTAAATTAAATGATAATGCGGTATCAGACGGTGACACAATTGATACAGAGGGAAGATGGACTCTTACCATGACATCTGTAAACGGAGGAAATGAAGAAAAGATATTATTTACAACTTCAATAAATAAGGCTAATAAACTTCTCAGTGAGGATAGAACGGTAAGTCCCGGTGAATTTGTAAAATTTGATGAGTCCATAAACGATGCAGGAAAAGTAATATGGCTTGCGGATACAGGAGTATCGGCATTTGATAAGAATGATCCGGCGCAGGCGTATACCGATGGTGATGCCGACGGAATCAAGGTTCCAAATGTACCGGGAACATACAGACTTACAGTTACTGATTTGAAAAATGAGATTGACAGTTTCTCAGATGCATTTATAACAATAAAATAATATTTGGAGGTAAATATGAAGGGGAAGAGATTAGGAAATAAGGAGAATTTTATGAAAAACGTATTTAAAAGATTTACAGGCATGGTGCTTGTAGCAGCGCTTGTGGTTACATCAATTACAGTTGCAAAAAAACCGGTAACGACATATGCGGATAATCCGGCAGTGCAGCATTTGTTTGCGCCTGATCCTGCACCGATGGTATATAATGATACTGTATATCTTTATACCACACATGATGAGGATGAGACGGTTGGCGGATTTTATACTATGAATAACTGGCAGTGCTTTTCATCAAAGGATATGGTGAACTGGACCGCGCATGGAACGATAGCGTCATTTACTGATTTTTCCTGGGCGGATACTACTGATCCGAGGGCATGGGCGTGCCAGTGTATTGAAAAAGACGGTAAATTTTATCTGTATGTTCCGCTTCATAAAGCCAATGGAGGAGTATGCATAGGCGTTGGAGTGAGCGACAGCCCTATAGGACCGTTTGTAGATGCTATAGGCAAACCGCTTATTGAGGAAGGAGACTGGAATGACATTGATCCTACGGTATACATAGATGATGACGGACAGGCATATCTGTATTTTGGCAACCCGCAGCTCAGATATGTGCTGCTTAATGATGATATGCTGTCATATGATAAAGAAGTCGGGATTGTAAAAAATGAAATGACGCCTGAAGCTTTTGGCGAAGGCAGCGGCGACAGATCCTGCTCTTATGCGGAAGGACCATGGTTTTATAAGAGGAATAACCTGTACTATATGGTATATCCGGCCTTTGGTCAGACCGGCGGAGAGAATATTTCCTATTCTACGAGCACATCCCCAACAGGTCCCTGGACTTATGGCGGCGTAATCCTTTCTCCGAATAATTGTTATACAATACATCCCGGTGTTATTGAATATCATGGAAAGAATTTCCTGTTTTATCACGGAAATCCACTGGATAAAACTTCGTCATTCCACCGCAGCGTAAGTATTGAGGAATTTAGTTACAATGACGACGGTTCTATTTCAGCAATGGACCAGACGCATGCAGGTCCTGATGCCGTGCAGAACATTAATCCGTATGAGCGCATTGAGGCTGAGACTATAGCATGGGAGCGCGGTGTTGATATTGAAAGAAATGAAGATAATACATGTCAGGTATATAACATACATGACGGAAATTATATTAAGGTAAAAAATGTTGATTTTGGTAATAAAGGACCGATATCAGTTCTTGCAAATGTATTGTGTAAAGATAGTACGGCAGAGGGAACTATAGAATTCCGTATTGATTGTGATGAAGATATTGAAAATGAGGACTTAAACGGCAAAAAGTGGTCAGATGAAGATTTTGACCTCCATAATACGGATACAGATTCAGGTGAAGTTATAGCTACTGTTGATGTAAAGGCAGGAAATGCAGACTTTACTGATATTAAAGGTAAGATTGAAAACAAGATAACAGGAGTACATGACTTGTTTATAGTATTTCGTTCTGCAGACGGCAGTACTGAGAATGAGCTTTTCAAATTCGATTACTGGCAGTTTGAAAAGGAGCCGGAACCTATACAGACACCAGTTACACCTCCTGCGCCGGGAACAGGTGATAATTCTTCCCAGGTAAGTCAGCCTCGGCCTGTGGAAAAAGAACAGCTTGCAAAGGTAAAGGGACTTAAAGTGAAGAAAAAAGGTTCAAAGAAAGCGGTTGTTTCATGGAAAAAAGTTACAGGGGCAGAAAAATATGAATTAAACTATACAACTGACAGAAAATTTAAAAAAGCTGTTAAAAAGGTTGTCGTTAAGAAAACTAAAGTAACTGTTAAACTGCCGAAAACAGGAAAGATATGTTATTTTAAGGTACGGGCAAAATCAGCGTCTATGAATACCGGTAAATACTCGGCTGTAAAGAAACTTAAACGGTAAATGAATTACAATAATATAGTAAATAAGGGAGAAATATTTATGAAAAAGGGTTTTACAAAAACTGCAGCACTTATGCTTGTAGCAGCGCTTGTAGTTACATCAATTACAGTTACAAGAAAACCGGTAACTACATATGCGGATAATCCGGTTGTACAGACTTATTTCACCGCAGATCCTGCACCGCTTGTAGTTGGAGATACAATGTATCTTATAACAAGCCATGATGAGGATGTACTTGAGAAGAATAAACCTACGGATGATTATAAGTTTTTTACAATGAAAAACTGGAAATGTTATTCTACTAAGGATATGGTAAACTGGACAGACCATGGTACGATATTCGGGCAGTCTTCATTTGAATGGGGACATACATGGTGCTTCAGGGCATGGGCAGCGCAGTGCGTTGAGAGAGATGGTAAATTCTATCTGTATGTGCCTATATTAAGGAAGAATACTACAGAGGAAGGTGAAAGTCCGGGATATGGAATTGGCGTTGCAGTAGCAGATAATCCATACGGACCATATGAGGATGCCATTGGCGCGCCGCTTATAGAAGGCGACTGGAACGATATTGACCCGACGGTTTTTGTTGATGATGACGGTCAGGCATATCTGTTTTATGGTCAGACTCTTAAGTATGCGCTGTTAAACGACGATATGATATCATTAAAGACACAGCCTGTACAGTTTAATGTTCCTAATTATGTAGAAGGTCCGTGGTTTACAAAACATAATGGTACATATTACTTTATGTGGGCAGGTCGTGGCGGTAATACTTCTGCGCACAAAGGCGGAGAGACACTTCATTATGCTTATTGCGATGAGCCGCTTGGAAATTATACGTATGGCGGACTGCTTCAGGAGACTACAAGAGGAGCAAGTTTTACAAATCATCCGGGAGTTGCGGATTTTAAAGGAGAATCTTATCTGTTCTACCATACGGATGAACTTCCTTCAGGAGTCGGAGAAGATTCAGGACCGCACAGATCGGTATGTGTAGATAAATTTACATATAATGATGACGGAACGATTGACCCTGTAAGTATGACTGACGGCGTTGAGCCTGTAGATACGCTTAATCCTTACAACAGAACAGAAGCAGAGACAATAGCCTGGGGTCTGGGTCTTAAGACAGCGGGAACTGTTAATGACAAAGGCTATAATGATATGTATGTATATAATATGCATAATGAAGACTATATTGATGTAAGAAATGTAGATTTTGGCATTGAAGGCGCAGTTAAATTTACGGCATCTGTCAAGGATGCAAAAGCAGATGCAGACGCTTCCATAGAAATATATCTGGATGAAAATGATTACATAGGAACCGTAAAAGCAGATAATTACACTGATGCCTGGAAAGAAATATCAGTTGATCTTAATAAAAAGGTTACGGGAATACATGATGTAAGATTTGTGTTTAAGGGTAATTATCAGAAGCCTGAGAATGAAACGGGTCTGCGCGAAGATAAGGATGCGTATATACATGAAGAAGATACGGGAATGTTCAAATTTGATTATTGGCAGTTCTCTGGTGAGGTAAAAGATACACCTGTACAGAATGTAACAGACAATAATGTAAACCAGACAACGCAGCCTTCGCCTTCAGTACCGGCGGAAAAGACAAAGAGCCTTTCAAAGGTTAAAAAGGTAATTGTTAAGAGAAATAATTCCAAAAAGGTAACCGTCTCATGGAAAAAAGTGACAGGCGCTGAAAAGTATGAAATAAGATATACCGCTGATAAGAAATTTAAAAAAGGCGTTAAAAAAGTTGTTGTAAAGAAAACAAAAGCAACAATTAAAATACCTAAGTCTAAGAAAACCTGTTACCTGAAGATACGTGCAACAGCTAAGGGAAGCAAGCCCGGCAAATATTCAGAAGTAAAAAAGTTTAAATAAACGTATTGACATATAAAGGTATATAATATATAATGCCACCTGTAAAGAAAAAAACTTTACAGGTGGTGTTCTTTTATGAATATAAAAGATAATGTTTCCGGTAAAGCAGATTCTCTGTCAGAAATAGTTGAATATGCACTTTTGTATGATTTTTATGGCGCGCTTCTTAAGGATAAGAACCGCAGTATATTTGAAGATTATATGTTTAATGATATGACATTATCCGAGATTGCAGAAGAAAGGAAAATCACACGCCAGGGTGTAAGAGATATAGTAAACAGGTCCAAAATAAGCCTTTCAGAATATGAAAACAGGCTTGGTCTTATAAAAAGATTTAATAAAGTAAAGAAGTCTGCGGGCGCAATGAAAAAAGAGCTTGCAGGTATTAAAAAATGTATAGATATACTTGCCGGTTCGTATTCAGGTGATAATGTTATTATGAAAGAGATTGACGTATATATGGATAATATAGATAAGATTACTGAAGATATCTTGGAAGAGTTTTAGTATTTTATTTGGAGGAAGATATGGCTTTTGATAGTTTGACGGAAAAGCTTCAGAATGTATTTAAGAATCTTAGAAGTAAAGGAAGACTTACTGAGGATGATGTTAAAGCTGCTCTTAAGGAAGTAAAGATTGCACTTCTTGAAGCAGATGTTAATTTTAAAGTTGTTAAACAGTTTGTAAAAACTGTACAGGAAAGAGCTATAGGACAGGATGTTCTTAACAGTCTGACACCGGGGCAGACCGTTATCAAGTATGTAAACGAAGAACTTGTAAATCTTATGGGAAAAGATGCGGTAGAACTTGTGCTTCAGCCTGCAAATGAGATTACTGTAATAATGGTTTGCGGACTTCAGGGAGCCGGAAAAACAACAACTATTGCAAAACTTGCAGGTCAGTTAAAGCAAAAAGGCAGGACTCCGCTTCTTGCTGCATGCGATATATACAGACCGGCTGCCATAGAACAGCTTCAGAAAAATGGTGAAAAGCAGGGAGTTCCGGTATTTGCAATGGGAACGTCAAACAGTCCTTCTGATATTGTTAAGGCAGCATATGAACATGCCAGGAAAAATAACAATAATGTGCTTATAATAGATACCGCGGGAAGACTTCACGTTGATGAAGACATGATGGATGAACTTGTTGATATCAAAAACAGTATACACGTACATCAGACGCTGCTTGTAGTAGACGCAATGACAGGACAGGATGCGGTAAATGTCGCCGGGACATTTGATGAAAAGCTAAGTATAGACGGTATTATTCTTACCAAACTTGACGGAGATACCAGAGGCGGAGCTGCATTATCAATACGGGCCGTTACAGGAAAACCAATAATATATGCCGGAATGGGAGAAAAACTTACCGACCTTGAGCAGTTTCATCCTGACAGAATGGCGTCGCGTATACTTGGAATGGGCGACATACTTACACTTATAGAAAAAGCCGAAGCTGAAATTGATGAAAACAAAGCAAAAGAAATGGAAAAGAAGCTCAGAAAAGCGGAATTCAATTTCAACGATTACCTGGAGCAGATGCAGCAGATGAAAAAAATGGGAGGATTAAGCAGCATACTTAGTATGCTGCCGGGAATGGGGCTTCCGTCAAATATTGATATTGACGATAATGCCCTTGGTAAAATCGAGGCTATTATATATTCCATGACGAAAGAAGAAAGGACAAAGCCGTCTGTTATAAATCCATCAAGAAAACAGAGGATTGCAAAGGGCGCAGGCGTTGACATAAGCGAGGTAAACAGGCTGATTAAGCAGTTTGAGCAGGGCAGAAAAATGATGAAACAGATGAGTGGAATGATGTCCGGTAAAAAAGCTAAGCGCGGATTATTCGGGAAAATGCCTTTTGGCATGTAAAATACCGTATATTTCAAAATATATAGAAAGATAATAAGCAAGGAGGTGAATATGATGGCAGTAAAAATCAGACTTAGAAGAATGGGTAAAAAGAAAGCTCCTTTCTACAGAGTAGTAGTTGCAGATTCACGTTCTCCAAGAGATGGTAAGTTCATAGACGAAATAGGTACTTATGACCCTAATGTAGAACCTGCATCATTTAAAGTTGATGAAGAGGCAGCAAAAAAATGGATTGCAAATGGTGCAAAACCTACGGAGACTGTAGCAAGACTTTTCAAGCAGTCAGGAGTACTTTAATTATTATTTGCGCACAGGTTAAAAACCTGTGCCCCGTACTTCGGATTTGGCTGCAGATTGGAGGGTATTATGAAAAAATTAGTTGAAGTTATCGCGAAGTCGTTAGTTGATAATCCTGATGAGGTAACAGTAATTGAAACTGAAACAGCTAAAGGAACTGTAATTGAACTCAGAGTTGCCCAGGCAGACATGGGAAAGGTTATTGGAAAACAGGGGCGTATTGCAAAAGCGCTTCGTACAGTTGTAAAAGCTGCTGCATCACGGGATGACAAAAAGGTTATTGTAGAGATTCAGCAGTAAATGTATTCTTATTATTTTGTGCAGATTTCACATATCATAAGCAGGTGATATGAGCCTGCAATGATATGCGGAATTTTATTTGGAAAGGACATATTAATGGGGGATTATCTCAGAGTAGGAACATATGTGAATACCCATGGTATAAAAGGTGATATAAAGGTATATCCGCATACTGATGATGTCAGCCGTTTTTCGGACCTTGATAAAGTTATGCTTGATACAAAAGACGGGCTTATCACTTATGAGATACAGTCAGTAAAATATCATAAAAACATGGCAATCATCAAATTTAAAGGGATAGATAATATAAATGATATAGAAAAATACAAAGGTTCGGATGTTCTTATTGAAAGAAGCCAGGCAGTACCGCTTAATGAGGGCGAATATTTCATATGTGATATAATCGGGGCTGAAGTATATACTGATACCGGGGAAAAACTTGGTTTTATCAAAGAAGTGCTCCAGACGGGGGCAAATGATGTATATATAGTAAAAAAGGAATCAGGCAAAGAGCTTCTGATTCCAGTTATTCCGTCATGTGTTCTGGATGTTGACACAGAATCTAAGCGTGTAAAAGTGCATATGCTGCCGGGACTTGCCGAATTGTAGATACGGAGGTTTATATGGATTATTATGTTCTTACACTGTTTCCGGAAATGATTGAGGCATGTATAGGAACAAGCATTACGGGACGCGCAATAAATAATGGATATATAACAGTAAATGCAGTAAATATACGTGATTATGCTTTAAATAAACATAAACATGTTGACGATTACCCATACGGCGGCGGGGCCGGAATGGTTATGCAGGCAGAACCCATATATCTTGCGTGTGAGGATATTAAAAAAAAGATAAAGAAAAATCCAAGGATAATATATCTGACCCCACAGGGAAGGGTATTTAACCAGAGTATAGCAAAAGAACTTGCGAATGAAGAGGAACTTGTTTTTTTGTGCGGACATTATGAAGGAATAGATGAGAGGGCAATAGAGCTTGAAGTTACAGACTGTATTTCAATAGGGGATTATGTGCTTACCGGCGGAGAACTTGCGGCTCTTGTAATTATGGATGCGGTATCAAGAATGGTTCCGGGGGTGCTTTCAAACGAAGAATCAGGAATGTCTGAAAGCTTTGAAGGCAGTCTGTTGGAATACCCGCAGTATACCAGACCGGAAGAGTTTATGGGATACAGGGTGCCGGAGATTCTTTTGTCAGGACATCATGCCAACATTGAAAAGTGGCGAAGAGAAAAATCGCTTTTACGAACTGCGGCGTTAAGACCGGATTTGCTTGAAAATGCTGAATTAGACAAAAAAGATATTCAGTATTTAAAAAATAATATAAAAAACTTGCAATTATGAATAGTATATGATAAAATGGGTAAGCTGTGAAAAAAGATAGATGGTCCGCTGTGCCTGTTTGATATGGTTTATGAACATCAAAAATAATTAGGAGGATGCACAGATGAATGATATTATTAAGAAAATTGAAGATGCCCAGCTTAAGGCAGAGATTCCTGAATTCAGAGTTGGTGATACTGTAAAGGTATACGCCAAAATCAAAGAGGGAAACAGAGAAAGAACCCAGGTATTTGAGGGAACTGTTATTAAAAGACAGAATGGCGGTGCAAGGGAAACATTTACAGTACGTAAATTCTCAAACGGAATCGGAGTAGAAAAATCATGGCCGCTTCATTCACCTATTGTAGAGAAAGTTGAAGTAGTAAGGCTTGGTAAAGTAAGAAGAGCTAAACTTTATTATCTCAGGGAGCGTGTTGGTAAAGCTGCCAAGGTAAAAGAAAAGGTAAAATAATAAGTTGCCAGTATGAATGATTCGGGGACATATTAATATGTCCCCTTTTTTGAAATTATGGAGTTTGTTATGAGGAGAAGAAAAGCTGCGCTTAAATTTGTAAAAAAGAAAAAAGAAAATAATATGTCATCAGGAAAGAAAATACTTATAGAAGCGGTTATTTATTTTGCTGAGGTCCTGTTGGTAATATTTCTCGCTTTTGTCATAGTGCGCATAGGTTTTTCCAAATGTTCAATGATGGGAGATTCCATGGCAGGCACACTCGTAAATGGAGACTCACTGCTGGTAAATAAATTTGTTTATAAAATATCTGAGCCTGAAAGATTTGATGTGGTTGCATACAGACAGGGTTCATCCGAACATTCATATATGAGCATAAAAAGAATAATAGGTCTTCCCGGAGACAGGATAATGATTAAGAATGGTGAAATATATATTGACGGGGAGCTTCTTACGGAAGAAATAAATACAGACAAAATGATAACCGGAGGACTTGCAGAGACAGAAATTGTCCTGGATGAAAATGAGTATTTTGTACTTGGAGATAACCGTAATAATAGTGAAGACAGCAGGTTTTCAAATGTAGGCAATATTGTCAGAAATGATATTTGCGGTAAAGTATGGATACGGCTTAACTCGTTTGGATTTGTGGATTCATTTAATCATAAAGAAGGGGACAGTGAGGTGGAATAATGAATTTTCAGTGGTATCCGGGCCATATGACGAAGGCAAAGCGTATGATGCAGGAAAATATAAAGCTTATAGATGTAGTGATAGAGCTTATAGATGCGAGAATACCTGCATCCAGCCGCAATCCTGATATTGAACAGCTTGCAAACGGGAAAAAAAGAGTTATTCTTTTGAATAAATATGACCTTGCAGATGATGTACATACCAGGGAATGGAAGGAATATTACGATAAAAAAGGTTATTTTACGGCACTTGTTAATTCAAAGTCGGGTAAGGGAATAAGAGATGTAAATGAAGTGATCATGAAGGCCTGTAAAGAAAAGATTGAACGGGACAGAAAAAGAGGAATACTTAACCGGCCGGTACGTGCGATGATAGTAGGAATACCTAACGTAGGAAAGTCAACATTTATAAACAGTTTTGCCGGCAAAGCCTGCACCAGGACGGGTGATAAGCCGGGCGTTACGAAAGGTAAACAGTGGATAAGGCTTAATAAGAATGTTGAACTTCTTGATACGCCGGGTATATTATGGCCCCGGTTTGAGAATCAGAAAACAGGTTTAAATCTGGCGCTTATAGGCTCTATAAATGATGATATATTACAGCTTGAGGAACTGGCGGCAGAACTTGTTGTAATACTTAAGAATGAATATCCGGAAGTTTTGGAAACATATCTGGGTTTTGGAATATCAGCTGATGCTTATGAAATTCTTGAGGAATATGCGGTAAAAAGAGGCTGCAGGCAAAAGGGAAATGAACCTGATATAAGCAGGGCTTCAATTCTTATGCTGGATGATTACAGAAGTGGAAAAATAGGTAAAATTACTTTGGAGTATCCATAAAGAAACGATACAAACTTTGTCAGAATATACCAAAATTCAGTATTCTGTAAGTCCAGCATGAATGTACAAAAACAGCATGTGTTACAAAAATATGCTGTTTTTTTGTTTATAATTTACTTATAAAAGCTGTTATAATATAGTTATCAGATATCTGTATTATCAAAATTTATATCGGTATAACTTTATTGACAGCATTTATCGCTGTAAAATCACGTATGTAATTATTAAATAAATATTGAAAGGGGAATAAAATGGATAATAATTATAACAGGTTTGAGTGGAGTAAATTTGGAAAGCAGAAGATTAAGGAAAGTTTGTTCCTGACTCTTGTTAACAGGGAAAAAAATAAAGAAATGCTTGAAGATATGCCATATGTTAAATTTCTGGATTTGGCAATAGTATTTAATTATATGCTTTCAGAAGAAAATGGCGAGATAAAAAGTTTTAAAGTTAATAACAGGATAATGCAGGCATGGGGATTTGACAAACATACAATTTATAATGTTGCAAGAAATAATATGGAAAGACTTTTCCCAGAAGTAATAGCAGGCATTAGTAATATTGTAAAAGAACTTGAGGGCAGCTGTGATGCAGATGCATTGCTGGAGGAAGCGGATGATGATATAATGCATATGTATGTCCTTACAAATAAATATGCCGTGAATGGTTCGGCAGCGATATTGTACAGTAAAAAAATCGGAAGACTTGCAGATATACTGGAAAGTGATTTATACATAATGCCAAGCAGTATACATGAAATGATAATAGTTCCCAAAAAGTATTATCATAATGCATCAAAGCTTGCGGCGCTCGTCAGGGATATTAATGCCGAACATGTGGATTTGGAGGAACAATTGTCGGATAATATATACACATATGACAGGGAAAGCGGCAATATATTCATTTATGAAAATTAGCAGTTAATAAATTTTGTCCTATACTTTTTACGAATAATATAGTATTATTATCTATGTGTATACTATAAATTGCAATAAAGGAGAATATATTATGTCTGTTCTTGTTACAGGGGGAGCCGGATATATTGGTTCACATACGGTAGTTGAGCTTCTTTCATCCGGTTATGATGTAGTAGTGGTAGACAATCTGTGCAACTCAAGCAGGGAGTCTCTTATAAGAGTTGAGGAGATAACCGGTAAGAAAGTAAAGTTCTATGAGGCTGACATACTGGATGAGGATGCGCTTGAGCAGTTGTTTTCAAAGGAAGATATTGACTGCTGTATCCATTTTGCCGGCCTTAAGGCTGTGGGTGAGTCAGTTGAGAAACCATGGCTTTATTATCATAATAATATTTCGGGAACTCTTACGCTGCTTAAGGTGATGGAAAAACATAATGTAAAAAATATTATATTTTCATCATCCGCTACGGTATATGGCTCTCCAGCGGAAATCCCCATTACGGAAAACTGTCCTAAAGGTGATATTACTAATCCATACGGACACACCAAATCAATGCTTGAGCAGATACTGTCGGATATATATAAAGCTGATTCTGAATGGAATGTAATACTGCTTAGGTATTTTAACCCTATCGGGGCGCATAAAAGCGGCAGGATAGGTGAGAATCCTAACGGAATACCTAACAATCTTATGCCTTATATTACCCAGGTGGCTGTTGGAAAACTTGAATGTCTTGGAGTATTTGGAAATGATTATAATACCCATGACGGAACCGGTGTAAGGGATTATATACATGTGGTTGATTTGGCAAAAGGGCATGTTAAAGCTATTGATAAGCTTATGAAAAATTCTGGCCTTGAAGTATATAATCTCGGAACAGGAAAAGGTTACAGCGTACTTGACATTGTAAAGAATTTTGAAGACGCATCAGGACAGCATATACCTTATGTTATTAAACCGAGAAGAGCCGGAGATATTGATGAGTGTTATTCCGACCCTTCAAAAGCTGAAAGAGAACTTGGCTGGAAGGCCGAAAACGGTATAAGGGAAATGTGTGAAGATGCCTGGAGATGGCAGCATAATAATCCTAACGGATATGCGGATGAATAATTGGAGGGACTGACATGTTTAAAAAAATAATGAAGGCTGCAATAGCAATTGTTCTTGTTTTATCAATGATGGCCGGAACAGTATTCGTAAAAACAGATGTTTATTCTGCAAAGAAGGCAAAACTTTCGACAAAAAAACTTTCATTAAATGAAGGACAGAAAAAATCTATTGTTATTAAAAATAAAAACCGCAAGGCAAAATATATATTTGCCTCGAAAAATAAAAAAATAGCAAAGGTTAATAAGAAGGGCAAAGTTACGGCAATTAAGAAAGGAACAACAAAAATTACCGTAAAAGAGAACTTAAAAGGAGCCAAAAAGGCAAGAAAACTTGGTACGGTCAAAGTTGTTGTAAAAAATAATAAGTCAACAGGTTCAAATGATGTACCTCAAGGTGGAAATGCGCCTCAGGGAAATCCTGTACCCATTCCTACACCGGAGCCTACAAATTGTGTGGATATTGATTTTTCAGATGGTGATATTTCAAAATTTTCTGCGGAAGGCGAAAGAGTAAAAATAGAACTTTCACAGAACGGATATGATGATAATGCATGTATCAAAGCTACTAACAGAGCCGGAAGGAACGACTGGTTCGGCTGTGGTGTTGCAATGGATATTACAGATGTGATAAAACCGGGTAAAACATATAAGCTTACATGCTATGTAAAGTGTGATGCTAATGCTACCATGACAATAAGAAGCATAAATGGTTCAGGAGGAGCCGGTTTCTTTAATTTTCCTACACAGGTAGGTGAAACTAAAGATGTGAAAGCAGGAGAATGGACACGTATGGAGGTTGTATACCTTGCTCCTGACAGTATTAATGGAAAAATCAGACTTTACTGGGATGCTTCAAATACATCTGATATATATCTGGATTCTGTACAGATGATAGAAAGCGTTGTGCTTGATAATACCTTTAAGGCATTGTTTACCGGTATATTCGGACACGTGGGCACGTGTAATACATATACGCAGATGAAGGATTACAAGGGCTTTACAACTACTCTTTATAATAGTGTAACCATGGAAAATGAAACAAAGCCATTATCATTTTTAAATGAGCAGAATGTAAGCAGTAATCCGCCTGAAGGTTATATTATTCCTGACAGTTATAAGGATGTAAAATATCCTGTAATTAATTTTTCGACTATAGATAATGTAATTAATACGGCATATGAGTATGGTTTGTCTATACGTTTCCATGTTCTTGTATGGCATTCACAGACGCCGGAGTTTTTCTTTAAAAAAGGATATAACAATTCAAATGGATATGTTACGAAAGAATATATGGATGGAAGGCTTGAATATTATATAAGAAATGTTATGGAACATATATATAATACGCCTCATGGCAGAGACGTCGTATATTGTATAGATGTTGCAAATGAATATTTCCACAATTATGACCAGGGTTCCAAATCAATGTGGAATACTATATATTATCCTGAAGAAAAATCAGAAAGTGAAAGAACCAATAAACCTGAATATATAAAAAGAGCGTTTGAAATCGCTTATGACGAACTTGAAAAGTTTGGATTGACCGGTTCGGTAAAGCTGTTTTATAATGATTATAATACTTATGAAGTAACAAACGATATAATTACTATGATTAATTATATAAATGAAGAGAAAAAAATATGCGACGGCGTCGGAATGCAGTCGCATCTGGATGTAGATTATCCTACGCCGGGTATTGGCGGTAAAATATCTGATACAATAGACGCTTTTACTGCCCAGGGGTATGAAATACAGATAACTGAACTGGATGTTACCGATTATGATAATAGCGGAAAACAACTGAGTTATTACACTGATTTGATTACAATGCTTGTAACAAAGAAGAAAAATGGTGCTAATATTACGGGACTTACATTCTGGGGATTGTGTGACAGCAACTCCTGGAGAAGAAGCGGCAAACCGCTTCTGTTCAGTGCAGTTTTTTCACCAAAACCGGTATTTTATCAGTTTATTGAAGCTGCTAAATCTGCATGGAACAGATAATTGGGAGGAATATTATGAAAAATGTATTAAAAAAATGCATGAGCTGTGTGCTTGCTTTAGCAATATTAATCAGTTTTATGCCGGCAGATGGCGTTTTTGCAGCAAAAAAGACTACATTAAAAACAAAGAAGCTGTCCATGTATGTGGGAGAAGCTAAAAAAATTAAGATTAAGAATTCAAAGAAGGGATTTACTTATACATATAAGAGCAGCAAACCTAAAGTTGCAAAAGTTAATAAAAAAGGAAAGGTTACTGCCTTAAAGAAGGGAAATGCAAAAATTACTGTTAGGGAAAAGGGTAAAGGCAAAATGGCAAAATCTAAGAAGTTAGGTGTATGTAAGGTTTATGTATCTCAAAATAAAGTGATTGAATTGCCGAAAATAGTTTATCCTACCGATAATCCTCAGAATACGGCTGCTCCTGCCGGAGACACAACGGATATTCCTGCTACTGATATGCCAAAACCCACAGTAGCGCCGGCGTATGGAACAACTTCATATACTGATAAGGATTTGGTGAATGGAACTGATCTTTATCTTGGAAAACTTATGCAGTATGGCGGAATATGCAAAGTATCTGCAAAAGTTTTACAGAATTCAGGAAGCGATAAGGATATAACGGTTTCTTATTATGGTGAATATCTCTATTTTGAGTGTAATAACCAATATATCAACAAGAGTACAATAGATGAGCACAGACCGTTAGAGGAAGGCTCGCAGACACAGGTATGCCCATCCGGTTCAGAAACAACTTTGGAATTTACATTTGAACTTCCAAAGTATACAAAGGACTTTAATTTGAAACTGGATTTGGCCGGAGCAGAGCTTAAAGACCTTACTGTAGAGACTAATCCTGTTGCAGATTCCAATTATCCTGAGATGGTTGCAAATTCATGCCGTTCAACAGGCAACAATGCAAGAATTAAGAAAGCGATTGAAAAGACAAAAAATGGTGAAGATGTTACTTTAGCGTATCTGGGCGGTTCAATAACTGAAGGATTTGCCGCATCAGAAACTAATAATGCAGAATGTTATGCAGAGACATCTTATAATGAATTTAAAGATACATTTGCACCGGGAGACGGAAAAAATGTACATTTCATTAATGCCGGAATGAGCGGAACATCTTCAAGACTTGGAATTATACGTTATCAGCGGGATATTCTTAATCATATGGAAAAAGGAGAAGTACCTGATATCCTCTTTATCGATTTTGCGGTTAATGACGGTAATGATGCAGATACGTATGAGAGTGTAATCCGTACTGCCCTTTCACAGGGCTCGGCAGTAGTTCTTATGTTTGTTCTGTATACACGTGGCTCGGGTAAAGAAAATGATTATGCAAAAATAGGTGAATATTATGATATCGTCATGGTAAGTCCTGCAAGCGGACAGAGTGCGGCAGCGAAAGATAAGGCTGCATTTGACGACTGGTTCTACTGGAACCATGGCGGTGATATGCATCCCGACGTATGCGGACACAGATATATGGCTGACTGTATCATGAATATGTTTATGCTTGTTGATGCAGAAGAAACCGAAGAAGATAATATTGTTAATGTAGCGGATATTACTCCTAAGAGCAGTACAGGCGATGCATTTACGGGAATGAAGACGCTTGAACAGGGCGTTGATCTCAGCAAACATCCGTCGGTTCATTCTTTGACTAGCGGAGGATTTTCCGGAAAGGATTTAGCACAGCCTACGCTTCAGTATGAGAAAGACGGCGTGAATGGGCTTACATGGTTCCCTAATGCATGGGCGCATACAGTATCTTCGGAAAATGACAGCTTTAAGGCAGAGATTGAATGTAACAGTATAATCGTTGCATATAAGAAAGCAGGCTCAGGCTTTGGTACTGCTGAATGTTATCTTGACGGCAATAAAGTAGGCGAGCTTATCGGAACTGCACCGGGGGCCTGGAATTATGCTGAAATGAACACTGTATTGTCAGGAAGCGAAGTTGCTGTCCATACTCTTGAAATCAGAATGAAAGACGGAGATGAGGAAAAACCGTTTACAATATATGCAATCGGTTATGCAAATAAAAATGAATAAATTATAATAATATTGGAGGATATATATGGCTGCTTATAAACGTGTGCTTCTCAAACTTAGCGGAGAGGCCCTTTCGGGTGATAAAAAAAGCGGATTTGACGAGGAAACCTGTCGCAGGGTGGCGGTTCAGATTAAGGAAATAAGCGCTGCAGGTACAGATGTTGCAATAGTTATAGGGGGTGGTAACTTCTGGAGAGGCAGAACAAGTGAGAATATTGACCGCACCAAAGCAGATCAGATTGGTATGCTTGCAACGGTTATGAATTGCATATATATGTCTGAAATTTTAAGAAGCACAGGGCTTAAAACAGAGATTATGACTCCTTTTTCATGCGGAACTTTTACATCCCTGTTTTCAAAAGATAATGTTATGAAAGCGTTTAAAGAAAATAAAGTTGTTTTCTTTGCCGGAGGAACGGGCCATCCTTATTTTTCTACCGATACGGCTACAGTGCTTCGCGCAATAGAGATAGAAGCCGATGTTATTCTTGCTGCAAAGGCGGTAGACGGCGTATACAGTGCAGACCCTTCAAAGAATCCTGATGCTTACAAATATGATACGCTTGAATTCAGCAGAATAGTTGATGAAAAACTTGGAGTTATAGATCTTGCAGCATCAGTACTGTGTATGGAAAATAAAATGCCAATGCTTATATTTGGTCTTAATAAGGAGAACAGTATAATTAATGCGGTTTCCGGTAAGTCAGACGGAACTGTAATTACTGTATAGTAAATTATAAATCAGGAGGATTTGATATGGATATTAAAGATTATGAAAGTAAAATGGAAAAGTCAATAGCTAATCTAGAGGAAGAATATGTATCGATAAGGGCAGGACGCGCTAATCCACATATACTTGATAAGATTACGGTGGATTATTACGGAGCCCCGTCTCCTTTGCAGTCGGTAGCAAATATATCTGTTCCCGAAGCAAGGATAATCCAGATACAGCCATGGGAAAGCAGCCTTATTAAAGATATAGAAAAAGCAATTATGGTATCTGATATCGGCATTACTCCTTCAAACGACGGAAAAATAATAAGACTTGTATTTCCTGAGCTTACTGAGGAACGCCGTAAAGAACTTGTTAAGGACATTAAAAAGAAAGCTGAAAATGCAAAAGTAGCAGTAAGGAATATCAGACGTGATGCAAATGATGCTATAAAAAAAGAGCAGAAGCAGACGGAAATATCTGAAGATGAGGGAAAGGAACTTTCGGATAAGATTCAGAAACTTACAGATAAATATGTAGGAATGATTGATACGCTTATGGAGAATAAATCACAGGAAATTATGAAAGTCTGACTGAAAAATGATTGATTTTTGTTAATGTTATTAACTTGGGCAGTTGTTTTATTAAAAATACTGCCCGTTTTCAAAGTAAGGAGGAAAAATAATGCCTGAACAGAAAGAAAATGTGCCTTTACATGTAGCGATTATTCTTGATGGCAACGGTCGGTGGGCAAAAAAAAGAATGCTTCCAAGAAAAGCAGGACATGTGCAGGGCAGTAAGGTAGTTGAGAAGATATGTGAAGATGCATATGATCTTGGGATAAAGTACCTTACTGTATATGCATTTTCAACTGAAAACTGGAAAAGACCTGCTGATGAAGTTGAAGCGCTTATGAAACTTCTTGATAAGTATCTTAAAGATTGTATTGAGAGAAGCAGTAAAAATAATATGCGCGTAAGAGTACTTGGAGATATAAGTGCTCTTGATGAAAAAATGCAGGAAAAAATAATAACTCTTGAAAAGGTGTCATCAGCAAATACAGGCCTTAATTTTCAGGTTGCGCTTAATTATGGAAGCCGCGATGAGATGCTTAGGGCAATCAGGAAATGTTCATCAGACTGCGTATCAGGTAAAATGAATGTTAATGATATAGATGAGGCTTATATAGACAGTCTTTTAGACACAAAGGGGATACCTGATCCAGACCTCCTTATAAGAACAAGCGGTGAACAGAGATTATCTAATTTCCTTTTATGGCAGCTTGCTTATACTGAATTTTATTTTACGGATGTGCTTTGGCCTGATTTTAATAAAAAGGAGCTTGAGAAAGCAATTGATTATTATGCCGGAAGGGACAGAAGATACGGAGGAGCGTAACTTGGGGGACAGAATATGAATACGTTTGTAAAAAGGACAATTAGCGGAATTATACTTCTTATAGTAATATTTGGAGCAATATTTGCAGGTGGTTATGTATGGCTTGCGCTTACAGGAATATTGTCGCTTATAGCGCTTTATGAGCTGTTTAAGGCGCTCGGAATTAATAAAACCATTATGGAATATGCAGCCTATATTTTATGTGCGGCTTCATATATAGTATTTAGCCAGAATGTTCTTTTAGCAGTATATGTAATGCCTGTTTTATACTTTGTAATTATAATGGCGGCATATGTTATAAAATGGCCAGGATATGATATAAATATGATATCAAAGTCGCTTTTTACATTTTGCTATGCTGTATTATGCATGATTTATTTATATCAAATCAGGCTGGAAAGCATATATTATATCTGGCTGGTATTTATAAGCGCATGGGGTTCTGATACGTGTGCCTATGTCACCGGTATGCTTATCGGAAAACATAAAATGCCGGGAACGTTAAGCCCTAAAAAAACAATAGAAGGCTGCGTGGGCGGAGTTTTAGGAGCGGCTATTATCGGATTCATATACGGAATGGTTCTTTCGGGAATAAAAACAGCGATAATTTTTGCAATTTTATGTATGGCAGGTTCGGTAGTTTCACAGATAGGAGACCTTGCAGCTTCTGCAGTAAAGCGTAATTGCGGTATTAAGGATTATGGAAAGCTTATTCCCGGACACGGCGGCATAATGGACAGATTTGACAGTCTTTTATTTGTTGCACCGGTAATATATTGTATAATGACGATTGTGCTTATGTATGGTTTAGATATAGATTTTATTTGATGTTTGGAGGATACACATTTGAAAAAACTGACTGTTCTTGGTTCAACAGGTTCAATAGGTACACAGACGCTTGAAGTGATACGGGCAAATCCGGGAGATTTTGATGTTGTAGCTCTTGCTGCAAACCGGAATGTAGATATGCTTCTTGAACAGGCTAAAGAGTTTGAACCGGAAGTTGTATGTATATATGATGAAAAAACAGCTTTGGAAAATAAAAACAGGTTCAAAGGAATTGCGGATGTAGTCAGTGGAATGGAAGGACTGATTTCCTGTGCCACTGAAAATGACGCAGATATGGCAGTCTGCGCAATAGTTGGAATGATTGGAGTTAAACCCGTAATTGAAGCTGTAAAGGCCGGAAAAGACATCGCGCTTGCAAATAAAGAAACACTGGTTACTGCAGGACACATAATTATGCCGCTTGCCAGGGAAAAAAACGTAAAAATCCTGCCTGTGGACAGCGAACATTCGGCAATATTCCAGTCGCTTAACGGTGAAAAAAGAAATCAGGTGTCAAAACTGATTCTTACAGCATCAGGAGGACCTTTCAGAGGCAAAAAGCGCAGTGAACTTCAGAATATAAAAGTAGAAGATGCACTTAAGCATCCCAACTGGAGCATGGGTAAAAAAATTACCATAGATTCTGCTACAATGGTTAATAAGGGACTTGAAATACTTGAAGCATCCTGGCTGTTTGATATGGACATAGATGATATACAGGTTGTAATACAGCCACAGAGTGTAATACATTCAATGGTTGAGTTCAGAGACGGTGCAGTTATTGCACAGCTTGGCACGCCTGATATGAAGCTTCCTATTCAATATGCGCTGTATTATCCCGACAGAAACTTTCTTGCCGGTGACAGGCTGGATTTTTATAAGCTTAAACATATAGACTTTGAAAAACCGGATACAGATACCTTTGAAGGGATGGCGCTTGCGGTTACTGCAGGTAAAATCGGAGGAAGTATGCCGACAGTATACAATGCAGCCAATGAGTATGCCGTAGCAAGATTCCTGAACCGTAAATCAGGATTCCTTGATATAACAAATACTATAAAGGAAATGATGGCATCCCATAAAGTTATTAATAATCCTGACGTTGATACAATTATAAGCATTGAACGGGAAATATATGAAAAAATTGGGAAAGAAAGGAATTTATCATGAATATTGTAATAGCTCTTTTTATTTTCAGTGTTATAGTAATTATACATGAATTAGGACATTTTCTGCTGGCAAGGTTTAACGGCGTGGAAGTAACGGAATTCTCGCTTGGAATGGGACCGAGGTTAATAACGCTGGTTAAGACAGATAATGGAATAAGAATTAAGTTTTTTGCATCTTCAAAGGTTTGTGAAACTACTGAAGGATGGGAGCATAAAACAAAATATTCAATAAAAATCCTGCCATTTGGCGGTTCATGCATTATGCTAGGCGAGGATGATGTTGTGGAATCGGAAAGGGCATTCTGCAAGAAAAATGTATATGCGAGGATGTCAATTGTATTTGCAGGTCCGTTTTTCAATTTTATACTTGCATTTGTGCTTTCAATTATAATTATTGCGGTATCAGGATTTGACAAGCCGTTAGTTACATCTGTCCAAAGCGGCGCGCCTGCAGAGGCAGCCGGGCTTAAAGCGGGAGATGAAATAGTTAAGATTAACAATAAAAAGATTCATATAGACAGGGAAATTAGTTCGTATTTTACCTTTCATCCTTTGAAAGGTGAGGACAGCGTTGAACTGGTGGTTAAAAGAGATGGAGAAAAAATCAGTATGACGGTACAGCCGCAGCTTGTTCCGGTAGAGTCTGTAACAGACGGACTTGCGCAGGGAGCTACGGCAGATAAGGGTGAAGTGCAATATTCATATAAGATAGGTTTTATGCATGCTTCGCCAAGAGTTAAAGGAAATGCATGGCAAGTTCTTAAATATTCGGTGTATGAAGTTAAATATTGGATTGTAACTACGGTAGAGAGTCTTAAAATGCTTGTTACGGGAAAAGTAGGCGCAAATGAGATATCAGGTCCTGTAGGCATTGTAGGTATGGTTGGAGACCTGGTAGACGAGTCAAAAAGCTTCGGATGGTCTACGGTTGTTATTACACTTATGTATTTTAGCATACTTTTGTCAGCCAACCTTGGAGTAATGAATCTTCTTCCAATACCTGCATTAGACGGCGGAAGGCTTCTGTTTATGATTATTGAGGTGATAAGACGCAAGCCTATTGCTCCGGAAAAGGAAGGACTTGTTACAATGATAGGTTTTGTACTTCTTATGGCTCTAATGGTATTTGTAATGTTTAACGATATTTCAAAACTGATAACAGGCTAGGAGGGGGTATTATGCATCGCAATAATACAAAGGTAGTAGCTGTAGGCGGCGTTTTGTTAGGAGGGGATAATCCTATAAGAATACAGTCTATGACTAATACCAAAACAGAGGACATAAAAAGTACGTCGGAGCAGATTCGCAGGCTCAGCGATGCAGGATGTGAACTTGTCCGGTGCACTGTTCCGACTATGGAAGCGGCTTACGCTTTAAAGGAAATAAAGAAAAATATATCAATACCGCTTATTGCCGATATACATTTTGATTACAGACTTGCAATAGCGGCTATTGAAAATGGTGCGGATAAAATAAGAATTAATCCTGGAAATATTGGTTCAAAAGACAGAATAAAAGCCGTAGTGGATAAGGCTAAGGAAAGAAATATTCCTATAAGGGTAGGGGTAAACAGCGGTTCGCTGGAGAAAGACATTATTGAAAAATATGGTTCTGTTACGGCAGAGGGAATTGTTGAAAGCGCAATGGATAAATTGTCTGTGATAGAAGAACTTGGCTATGATAACCTTGTAGTAAGTATTAAGTCTTCTGATGTGCTTATGAGTACTGCCGCGCATAAACTTATAGCGGAAAAAATGAATTATCCGGTACACGTTGGTATTACTGAGGCCGGAACCCTTACTGCAGGTAATATTAAGTCTGCAATCGGAATAGCCCTTATACTTGATGCCGGTATAGGCAACACCATACGTGTCTCGCTTACTGCTGATCCGGTAGAAGAGATAGAGGCAGCAAAAATAATACTCAGAACACTTGAGCTGAGAAAAGGCGGTATTACGGTCATTTCCTGTCCGACATGCGGACGTACCAATATTGATATAATATCGCTTGCAAACCGGGTTGAGGAAAGGGTAAAAAATATAGATACAGATAAAGATATAAAAATAGCTGTTATGGGTTGCGTTGTAAACGGACCCGGTGAGGCAAAGGAAGCTGATTTGGGTATAGCAGGAGGTAAAGGTGAGGGGCTTTTATTCAGGAAAGGGGAAATAATAAAAAAGGTTCCTGAAAATGAACTTCTTAACGAGCTTATGGCAGAGCTTGTTAAAATTATATAAAGGAGTAATCTATGTTATTATCGGAGAGTTTTAAAAGTTTTAAAGTAGATGGGGAATTGTCTGCTTTACTTAATAATGTAGAGCTTGTAAAAATATGTGTATCAAAAGAAAAGAGAAAAGCGGTAGTACATATTAACAGCCCGAAGATTATAGAATACAAAATGAAAGCAAAGCTTGAAGAACAGCTGCTTAAACAGATATTTCACGGAATAGCTGATACTGTGTCGGTGTCTGAGCATTTTTCGCTTCCGGGTGAATTTTCACTTTCAAGAATATTATCAATATATAAGGACAGTCTTTTAGAGGAATTAAAGCATGTAAATATGCTTGATTACCATATATTAAATTCTTCGCAGATATCCGTTTATGATGAAAATGATGTGATAAAAATTGTTGCCTGTGATGAGTTCATAACTAAAACAAGGGAGCATGATATGTGCAAATGGCTTCAGGAGCTTTTTTTGTCGCGTTTTGGTAAAAATGTAAATATTATAATTGAATACGGGGAAAAAACCATACATAACGATGAAACGGATAATAACGAACCTGCAATGTATGAGATATTTGATACGGCAACCATGAAAAGTTATAAAGTATCTCCTTACGATTATGAGCGTGGAGTAGTAGTTCCGGGCGGCTCAAAGTATAATTCCGAAGAAGATAAGGAATTTGTATCTGTAGAAGATACATCTGCCCAAAATGAAAAAGAGGAAAAAACACCTCCGAAAACCCAAACTGTACATACCGGAAAGAAAACTTATGCAAAATCAGAAAAAAAAGGTTATAAGAAAAATTATGATAACAGTAAATTTAAACCTAAAAAAATCCAGGACCCGGATATTATATACGGTTATAACTGTGAAGGAGAGGTTATAAAAATAGCTGATATTACGGACGGTTTCGGGGATGTAGTAATACAGGGCTGTATCGACTCTTCAGACATGCGCGACATAGCCGGTGACAGGCATATGGTTATACTTAATGTTACCGATTATACTGATACTATATCGGTAAAGCTTTTTCTTAAACATTCAGATTATGAATATATAAAAGATGATATAAAAACAGGAAAATTCATAAAGGTAAAAGGGGAAGCGGCAGTAGACAGCTTTGACAAGGAAGTAACAGTGTCAAAGGTAAAAGGATTAAAAAACATAAAGCCTTTTACTAATAAAAAATTCCGAAGGGATACATGCGAACAGAAAAGGATTGAATTGCACTGCCATACTACAATGAGCGACATGGATGCAGTGTCTTCGCCGGAAAGTTTAATCGCAAGAGCCGTCGAGTGGGGGCATAAAGCCCTGGCAATTACTGACCACGGAGTTGTGCAGGCATTTCCTGTTGCAATGAAAGCAGTAAAAAGTATTACAGGTTCAAATGAAGATGCAAAAGATTTTAAGCTGATATATGGCCTTGAGGGTTATCTTGTTGATGATGAAAAACCTGTCGCAAGAAATGAAACAGGACAGAGCATCCACGATTCATATGTTGTTTTTGATATAGAAACCACAGGACTTAATCCATATAAGCATAAAATTATTGAAATAGGAGCTGTAAAGATTGAAAAAGGAATAATAACAGAAAGATTCTCTGAGTTTGTAAACCCGCTTGTTTCAATACCTTATGAGATAGAGGAGCTTACACATATTAATGATTCTATGCTTGAAAATGCGGATACTATTGAAGATGTTCTGCCAAGATTCCTGGATTTCTGCAAAGACTGTGTACTTGTGGCGCATAATGCGGAATTTGATGTTAATTTTATACGCCGTAAAGCATACGATATAGGAGTGGAAACAGATTTTACTTCGGCAGATACATTAGCAATGTCACGGCTTCTTATCCCTTCAATTAAGACATTTAATTTAAAAAGTGTATCGAAAGCGCTGGGAGTAGTACTTGAAAGCCATCACAGGGCGGTAGATGATGCTGAAGCTACGGCGGGTATATTTCTTAAGCTTTGCGAAATACTTAAAGAAAAAAATATATATACGCTTAAGGAGCTTAATGAGTATGCATATAAAAATGAGGAATATATAAAAAGGACTCCTTCTCACCATGTAATAATGCTTGCAAAAAATGATACCGGCAGGATAAATATGTACCGGCTTGTATCTGAGTCACATATAAATTATTTTAATAAACAGCCTAAGATTCCCAAAAGCCTGCTAAGGGAATGTAGGGAAGGACTTATAATAGGCTCGGCATGTGAAGCAGGCGAACTGTACCAGGAGCTCCTAAGGGGAGAAAGCGACGAAGAAATTGACAGGATAGTAAATTTTTATGATTATCTTGAAATACAACCTGTAGGAAATAACAGTTTTATGCTTCGCGACCGTAAATATGGGATTAATGAGGAGGATTTACGCAGCCTTAATAAACAGATTGTAAGTCTTGGCGAAAAGTACAATAAACCTGTATGCGCTACATGTGATGTGCATTTTCTGGATCCGGAGGATGAAATATACAGAAGAATAATAATGGCCGGAAAAGGTTTTGAGGATGCTGACATACAGCCGCCGCTATATCTTCATACAACAGATGAAATGCTTATGGAGTTTGATTATCTGGGTAAAGATACAGCTTATGATGTCGTAGTAAAAAATACTAATCTTATTGCGGATATGATTGAAGTAATCAGTCCGGTGAGACCGGATAAATGTCCGCCGGTATTTGAAAATTCTGATAGTGACCTTAGAAAGATGTGCTTTGATAAGGCTCATTCGATGTATGGTGATAAACTACCTGATATCGTTGAGAGCAGACTTACGAAAGAACTTGATTCAATTATTAATAATGGATATTCGGTTATGTATATCATTGCGCAGCGCCTTGTGTCCAAATCGAATGAGGATGGTTATCTTGTGGGCTCCAGAGGTTCGGTAGGCTCATCCTTTGCGGCAACCATGGCGGGTATTACCGAGGTTAATCCGCTTCCTGCACATTATTACTGCAGTGAATGCAGGTATTCTGATTTTGATTCTGATGAGGTCAGAGAGTATATAGACCGTTCAGGTTTTGATATGCCTGATAAGAAATGTCCGGTGTGCGGTGCGATGCTGAAAAAAGACGGACATAATATACCATTTGAGACATTCTTAGGTTTCAAAGGTGATAAGGAGCCTGATATTGACCTTAATTTTTCAGGTGAATACCAGAGTAATGCGCACAAATATACGGAAGTTTTATTTGGAGAAGGAAATACTTTCAGGGCCGGAACAACCGGTACACTTGCTGAAAAAACTGCGTTTGGCTATGTTATGAAATACTATGAGGAAAGAGGAATTAAGAAAAGAAGGGTTGAAATAGAAAGGATTGCAAAGGGATGTACAGGTGTAAGAAGGACTACAGGACAGCATCCCGGTGGAATTGTTGTACTTCCAAAGGGTGAAAACATATATTCATTTACTCCTATTCAAAGACCTGCAAACGATATGTCGGCAGATGTAATTACAACACATTTTGAATATCATTCAATTGAGCATAATCTTCTTAAGCTTGATATACTGGGGCATGATGATCCGACTATGATAAGAATGCTTCAGGACCTTACCGGAATAGACGTAAAAGAACTGCCGTTAAACGATGCAAAAGTAATGTCTCTGTTTTATGGCACGGATGCACTTGGAATTAACGCCGATGACATACCGGGATTTGACCTGGGAAGCCTTGGAGTACCGGAGTTTGGAACAGATTTTTCCATGCAGATGCTAAGGGATACTTTACCGTCAACTTTCTCTGAACTTGTCAGAATATCGGGACTTTCACATGGTACTGATGTATGGACTAATAACGCACAGGACCTTATTAAATCGGGCGAATGTACGCTGTCAACAGCGATATGTACCAGGGATGATATCATGACATACCTTATACTTAATGGTGTGGAAAACAGTATGGCATTCAAAATTATGGAGAGTGTCCGTAAAGGAAAAGGCCTTACTGATGATATGAAGGCTGCGATGAGGGAAAACAATATTCCCGAATGGTATATATCCTCGTGTCTTAAAATAAAATATATGTTTCCAAAGGCCCATGCAGTTGCATACGTTATGATGGCAATAAGAATTGCATGGTTTAAGGTATATGAACCTCTTGCATATTATGCTGCATTTTTCAGTATAAGAGCCAAGACATTTGATTATGAGATAATGGCGCAGGGAAGAGCTGTGCTTGAGAAAAAACTTAATGAACTTGATAATGCAAATAATCTTACTTCAAAAGATAAAGATATGAAAAAAGATATGCGTATTGTACAGGAGATGTATGCACGTGGAATAAGGTTTGAACCTATAGACTTATATAAGGTAAAGGCTGACCGTTTCCAGATAACAGATGGAAAGCTTATGCCTTCACTGAGTACGATAGACGGACTTGGCGGCATAGCTGCGGAAACAATTGAAGCAGAAGCGTCAAAAGAACCGTTTTCTTCCATAGAGGATTTTAAGGAGAGAACGCATATTGGTAATAAGATAGCTGATAAACTTAGCGAACTTGGTATTTTCGGAGATCTTCCCCAATCTAACCAGTTGTCTATTATGGATTTTTTGAAATGATTTTATATTATTTAAAATTTGCTTGAAAATTTAATTAAATTAATGTATATTAAAGATATTGTATGCGAAAAGGAGGCAGATTATAATGAATAATCAGAATAGAAACAGTTTATTTGACAAATTTCTTGAATTTTCTGATATAACGTCAGTATTTAAAGTACTATCGAGAACAGAATACATAATATTATGGAAAATTATACAGGAAGCAGACAATAATATAGAAAACGGCGGAAAAGTGTATCTTGAAAAAATAAAGGAAAATTTTAATGCCCCCATGACCAAAGTATCGGCAATAGTCCGTGAAATGAGCGAAGAGGGATGGCTTTTATGGAAACTGGATTCTAAAAATAAAAAAACGTATGTTGAAGTAACATCTTCGGGCAGGGAAAAGTGTGAACAGCAGAGAAAAGGAATGAAAAGAATACGTGACAGGATTGAAGAAGAGATTACAGAAGAGGAAAAAACCATTTTCCTTTCAGTACTTGATAAGTATGGCCGCGTTATACGTGAAGAATCAGAACAGGCAGAGGAATATTTCAATCTGGTGCTTGGAAAAAATAAAGATAACATGAATATTATAAGTATTCTGAAACCTAAAAATACAGTTACATATGTATATGATACCAGTCCGCTTGAAGAGGTCCTTTCAGTAATAAGGGAAAGTGGTTTTGCTACTATACCTGTAATAGACAAATCGGGCAAATATGTCGGAACAATAAGTGAAGGCGATATGCTCTGGCATATTGACAAGAACGGACTTGAAGCCCTTAAGACATCGAAGGCGTCTGATATTGTAAATAAAACAAGAAATCCTGCCGTTAAGGATATGGTTAATAATAAGACCCTGATAGATGGATTAAAGTCACAGAATTTTTTGTGTATGATTGATGACAGAAACTGTTTTATAGGTATTATTACAAGAAAAGAAGTACTTAAATATCTGGAGGAATATGTACAGAAAAGACAGAACAGAGAATAATATTTGTATTTTTCAAAAAAACACTTGCATTTGTTGTTATTATAGTGTATTATAGCAAATGTTGATTGACTGGTCCGTTGGTCAAGCGGCTAAGACGTCGCCCTCTCACGGCGAAAACAGGGGTTCGATTCCCCTACGGACTGTTTTGTTACCATAAAGGCTTGCAAAGTCAGGCGGATGGTGATATACTGTATACGGTAAGTGACTGTTATGGTAAGAGTGGACGCGAGTTCACTCTTAACTTTTTGTTGATTTGAAATACCAGAAAAAGAGGTGAAACATTGAAAAAAAGCGAAGAATATGAAAAGAAAGCAGAAGAACTTATACTTCCGATTATAAACGATAATAATTTTGAACTTGTGGATATAGAATATGTAAAAGAAGGAAATAACAGGATTCTGCGTGCCTATATAGATAAAGAAGGCGGAATAACAATAGATGATTGTGAACTTGTAAACCGGGCAATGAGCGATATACTTGATAAAAATGATTTTATCGAAGATTCGTATATACTGGAAGTGAGTTCGCCGGGACTTGGAAGACAGCTTAAAAAACCGCGTGATTTTATGCGGAGTATTGGAAAAGATGTTGATATTAAATTATATAAGAATATATCGATATCTGAAAAAGGAAGGCAGATTACTGCAAAAGAATTCACTGGAAGGCTTGAAGGTTATGACGGTGATTCTGTTTCGGTATTTCTTGGTGAAGAAACTAAAAATATTTTGTGTAGCGATATTGCAATGATAAGATTATCAATTGATTTTTAAATGATTTTATAATGTATATTTAGGAGGATAATTAAAATGAGTGAAATTGATAACAGGGATTTAATTATAGCGCTTGATGAGCTTGAAAAAGAAAAGGAAATAAGTAAAGATGTTATATTGGAAGCTATAGAAAATTCCCTGCTTGCAGCATGTAAAAACCATTTTGGAAAGGCTGATAATATTCATGTTAATATTGACAGGGAAACAGGCGAGGTGCAGGTCTATGCCGAAAAAGAAGTCGTTGAAGAAGTTACGGATGATGTAATGCAGATAAGCCTTACGGAGGCGCGTAAAGAATTTGGTGAGGAAATTGAGCCTGGAGATATAATAAATATTGTGGTAACACCTAAAGATTTCGGAAGAATTGCCGCACAGAAAGCAAAGCAGGTAGTTGTACAGAAAATACGTGAAGAAGAGAGACGCGTAATATATAACCAGTATTATGAAAAGGAAAGGGATATAATTACCGGAACGGTACAAAGAATAGTTAACGGTAATATATCAGTAAATCTTGGTAAGATAGATACGGTTCTTACTGAAAGCGAACAAGTTAAGACCGAACATTTCAGGCCGTCTGATACAATAAAACTCTATGTTGTAGAAGTAAGGGACACTACGAAGGGACCGAGAATCAGTGTATCAAGAACGCATCCTGAGTTCGTAAAGCGTTTGTTTGAGTATGAAGTTGCAGAGATTGCGGATGGTACTGTTGAAATAATGGCTATTGCGCGAGAGGCCGGTTCACGTACTAAAATGGCAGTATATTCTGCTAATCCGGATGTTGATCCGGTGGGTGCCTGTGTTGGAGTAAATGGCGCCAGAGTAAACGAAGTGGTTGAGGAATTAAGAGGAGAAAAAATAGATATTATTAACTGGAGCGATGATCCGAAAACCCTTATTGAAAATGCATTAAGCCCTTCAAAGGTTATATCGGTTGATATTGATGATGAAGAAAAGAAAGCCAGTGTTATTGTGCCTGATTATCAGTTGTCGCTTGCTATTGGCAAAGAAGGACAGAATGCAAGGCTTGCCGCCAAAATAAGCGGATATAAAATTGATATTAAGAGTGATGCTGATTTTTAAGGAGGTTTCTGTTTGAGAACAAAGAAGATACCAATGCGGACCTGTGTTGGATGTCATGAATCCAAAAAAAAAGTTGAGCTTATGAGAGTAATAAGAACACCGGAGGGTGATATTATTTTTGATGATACGGGCAGAAAGAACGGGCGCGGGGCTTATATATGTCCCTCCGTAGAATGTCTGTATAAAGCCAGAAAAACAGGCTCCATAGAACGCTCACTGGGAGTTGCTGTTCCTGATGAGGTTTATGATGTTATAGAAAGGCAGATGGCGGAGCTTGATAAAAAATAAAGTATATTCTTATATTGGTTTTGCAATGAAATCCGGTAATATAAAAAGCGGTGAGTTTGCTGCTGAAAAGGCGGTAAAGGAAGGAAAAGCATACGTTGTAATTGTAGCAGAGGATGCATCTGCAAATACCAAAAAGAAATTTTATAATATGTGTGAGTTTTATAAAACGGCATTTTTTGTATATGGAACGAAAGAGGAGCTGGGACATTCCATTGGTAAGGAATACAGGGCGTCATTGGCCATTACTGACCAGGGATTGGCTAATGCCATTATTCAGAATATTAACCAGGAGGTAGTAGATATATGGCAAAAATGAAGATACATGAGATTGCAAAAAGCTTGCAGGCGCAGGGAACAGATATAAAAAGTTCAGACCTTATAAAGCTTTTGAATGAAAATGGTTTTGAAGTAAAAGGAGCGAATAGTAATATAGACGATCCCGCTATTGCTTTTTTGCTTCGTAAATTTACAGAACCGGCGGGCAAGCCGGCTACTGAAGCAAAGAAAGAAAAGCCAAAGGCAGTAAAGAAGACAGATGCTTCTTCAGAGAATAAAAAGGACTTACCAAAAAAACCGGAAGAGCAGCCTAAGAATACGCAGGATAAGGATGTATCTGTAAAAGAAGAACGTAAAAAAGCCCCGGTTCAGGAAAACAGAAAACCTCAGAAAAATATTAAATCCGACCGAAGCGAAAGACATGGTGAAAGAGGCGGTGAAAGACGTCAGGGACAGAATGGCGCTTTGAGAGGACAGTCGCAGGGAAACAGAAGCAATTCAAGACAGCAGGGCGGTAATGATACAAGAGTATTAGAAAAATTTAAAAAGAGCCAGGCTGGATTTGACGGAATAAAACAGGAACAGAAAAGCGGCAGAAACCAAAGAGGCGGAAAAGACAGCAGAAAAGATAATAATAGAAAATATGCAAAAGAAAAGAAGATATATGATGATAATGATACAATCAGAATGTCAAAGCCGAATAAGAAAAAAGATCCTAACCGTAAGGGCGCATTCATAAAACCTGAGGTTGTTGTGACGGAAGAGCCTGAAGATACAATCCGTACAATTACACTTCCTGAGAAGATAACCCTTAAGGAGCTTGGTGATGTAATCAAAGTACCTCCGGCGCAGATAGTTAAAAAGCTCTTTATGAAAGGGCAGATGGTATCTATAAATCAGGAAATTTCGTTTGATGAGGCATCTGAAATAGCACTTGAATATAATTGTATTGCAGAAATGGAAGAAAAAGTGGATGTTATTGCAGAGCTTCTCAAGGAAAATGAGGAAGATGAATCAAAACTTGTTAAGAGACCGCCGGTAGTATGCGTAATGGGGCATGTTGACCATGGAAAAACCTCTCTTTTGGATGCAATAAGAAATACTAATGTTATTGCAAGGGAAGCAGGAGGAATTACGCAGCATATAGGCGCATATATGGTTGAATGTAATGGGGAAGATATAACATTCCTTGATACGCCGGGACATGAAGCATTTACATCAATGCGTATGAGAGGCGCCAAATCTACCGATATCGCAATACTGGTTGTTGCGGCAGATGACGGCGTTATGCCTCAGACGGTGGAAGCAATTAACCATGCAAAGGCAGCCGGAGTTGAGATTATAGTTGCAGTAAACAAAATTGATAAACCCGGAGCCAATGTAGAGCGTGTAAAACAGGAGCTTGTAGAATATGAGCTTGTTTCTGAAGAATGGGGAGGAAATACGATATTTGTTCCTGTATCTGCAAAGACAGGCGAAGGAATAGAAAATCTTCTTGAAATGATTCTTCTGACTGCAGAAATCATTGAGCTTAAAGCTGATCCTGACAGAAATGCAAGAGGAATAGTTATTGAGGCAAGGCTTGATAAAGGAAGAGGACCTGTCGCAACTATTCTTGTACAGAAAGGTACGTTAAGAGTAGGAGACCATATTGTTATTGGTTCCGCGCATGGCAAGGTACGTGCGATGATGGATGATAAAGGAAAGAAGGTAAAAGAAGCAACGCCTTCGACTCCTGTGGAAATTCTTGGACTTAATGTAGTTCCTGACGCAGGTGAGGTATTTATTACCACTGAAAATGAAAAAGAAGCAAGGACTATTGTTGATGCATATATTAATCAGAGTAAGGCAAGACTTATAGAAGATACGAAGTCCGTAATGTCTCTTGACGGATTGTTTAACCAGATTCAGGCAGGTAATATAAAGGAACTGAATATTATTGTAAAAGCCGATGTACAGGGTTCTGTTGAAGCAGTTAAGCAAAGTCTTTTAAAACTTTCGGATGATGAAGTTGCCATAAGAATTATACATGGCGGTGTTGGCGCAATTAATGAATCAGACGTATCGCTTGCTATTGCATCAAACGCTATAATTATAGGATTTAACGTAAGGCCTGATAATATGGCAAAATCAACTGCTGAACGTGAAAAGGTGGATGTAAGGCTGTATAAGGTAATATATGACGCCATTGCTGATATAGAGGCTGCAATGAAGGGAATGCTTGACCCTATATATGAAGAAAAGGTCATTGGTCATGCAGAAGTACGTCAGACTTTCAAGGCGTCAGGACTTGGAATGATTGCAGGTTCATATGTGCTTGACGGTAAGATTGAACGTGGCTGCAAAGCGCGTATAAGCCGTGGAGATGAACAGATATTTGAAGGAAAACTTGCATCTCTCAAGCGTTTTAAGGATGATGTGAAAGAAGTTGCGGCAGGGTATGAATGTGGGCTTGTGTTTGAAGGCTTTAATGATATAAGCATAGAAGACCGGGTAGAATTATATGTAATGGTCGAAGTACCAAGAAAATAATAACATACTTTATTTTATGCAGGGGACTGTTTTGTGCAGTTCCCTTGCAATTTAACGGAGGTGTATTATTATGAACAGCAGAAACAGTAAGAAACATATAAAAGGAACGAAAATAAATGAAGCAATGCTCCGTGAAGTGAGCAGAATTATAAGAGACGAAGTAAAAGACCCTAATATTCCGGAGCTGACTTCAGTAACGGGAGTATCAGTTACCGGAGATCTCAGATATGCTACTGTACGGGTCAGCATATACGGAGACAATGAAGTTAAGGAGAAGGCAATTAAAGCGTTAAAAAAAGCGTCTCCATTTATACGCGGAAGGGTAGCTGCAGGTATGAATATGCGTTATACCCCTGAGATAAAATTTGTACTTGATGATGCAATTGAATATGGTGTTAATATGATAAGTAAGATTAATAAGATTATGAATGAGGGAAAAAATGATGAAGGATGATATTTTTGATATTATAAATATATCGGATACAATAGCAGTCGGCGGACATGTCAGACCGGATGGCGATTGTGCCGGTTCATGTCTTGCCTTTTATCAATATATAAAGAAAGTATATCCGGATAAAAAGGTATATATATATTCCGATAAGATTCCGGAAGTATTCAGTTATATAAAAGGATATGAGGTTTCCTGCCCGGATGAGATAACAGAACCTGTAGATTTGTTTATATCGCTTGACTGCAGTTCAGTTGACAGGCATTGCGACGGCGGCAGATGTTTTAATTCAGCCAGATATACGATTAATATTGACCACCATATAAGCAATAACGGATTCGCGCAGATTAATCTGGTTGAACCAAAGGCAAGCTCTACCTGCGAGGTCGTTTTCGGGTTGTTTGACGAAAAGATGATTGATAGAGATATTGCTACAGCTTTATACACCGGAATAATTCATGATACCGGAGTGTTTACATATAGCAATACTTCAAGGAAAACTATGGAAATAGCGGGTTTTCTTATAGAACAGGGAATAGATACCGATAAGATAATTGATGAGTCGTTTTATGAGAAAACATATAAGCAGAATCTCGTGCTTGGAAGATGTATACTTGAAAGCAGGCTTATACTTGACGGTAAATGTATTGTGTCTGTAGCAACAGAGGATATAATGAGAGAGTATGATGTTACTGCGGAAGATCTTGATGGAATTGTAAATCAGTTAAGAATTACTAAAGGTGTAAAGGTTGCCGTATTTATTTATCAGCTTAATGAGGGCGAATATAAAGTAAGCATGCGCGCAAACGGGAATACAGATGTAAGCGGTACAGCGCTTAAATTCGGAGGCGGCGGACATGTTAAGGCTGCAGGCTGTACTCTGTATGGTAATCTTAATGAAGAACTTGATAAGCTTATAAAAGAAGTTGAAAAGCAGATTAATATAAGCGGGGAATGAAAGACAGAAATCGGAGTTGTTTTATAATTGAACGGAATTATAAATATATACAAGGAAAAAGGTTATACATCACATGATGTTGTTGCCAGGTTAAGAGGAATTACGGGAATAAAAAAAATAGGGCATACAGGTACTCTTGACCCCGGCGCGGAAGGTGTTTTGCCTGTATGTATTGGCAAGGCAACAAAGTTGTGTGAGTATCTTACCGATAAGGATAAGGAATATATTGCAAAAGTAAAACTCGGAATTGTAACAGATACGCTTGATATAACCGGAAAAGTTCTTGCGAAAGAAAGATATAACGGTGATGAAGAAAGCATAGTAAGAGCGGCGGAAATGTTTACGGGAGATATTATGCAGACGCCGCCAATGTATTCAGCGATAAAGATAAATGGTAAAAGGCTTTATGAGCTTGCAAGGAATAATATAGAAGCAGAGAGGGAAAAAAGAGCAGTTCACATATATTCGCTTTCAGTTACAGATATAGATATTGACAGACAGGAATTTGTGCTAAAAGCGCATGTATCTAAAGGAACTTATATACGTTCATTATGTGATGATATAGGAAAGGCTCTGGGATGCGGGGCATGTATGTCGGAGCTTGTCAGGGTGCGTTCAGGAATATTTGATATTAAGGACAGCTTTAAGCTTGAACAGGTAAAAAATATTGTAAAAGAGGGCGGTTTATCCGCATTATCTGAATATATGGTTCCGATAGAAGATGTTTTTGCGCTTGATAAGGTAATTATGAAAAAAGAATATGACCTGCGTGTAAATAACGGAAATACTGTTTCTTCGGATATGTTTCTGCCGTATGAAAAAAAAGAGTGCATAACTCCTTTTGTATATATGGATAATTCCATAGCCGTATATCTGTCAGACGGTACTTTTAAAGCCATATATAAAAAAAGTGATACTGATACATATTGCGTAATTAAAATGTTTTAGGAGAAGCACAGATGAAAATAGTTAAAGAATTGGATAATAGATTTACCAAACCTTCAGCAGTTACAATAGGCAAATTTGACGGGCTGCACATAGGACACAGAAAACTTATCGGGCGCACTCTTAATTATAAACAGAATAATTACGGGTCTGTTGTATTTACATTTGATATATCTGATTTGGGAAATATGCACACAGAAGGAAAGAAATATATATATACGGCTGAGGAAAAGAGGATTATGATTTCAGAATCAGGTATAGACATACTGGTGGAATGTCCTTTTAATAACAGGCTTATGCACATGTCTCCGGAAGAATTCTTTACAGATATCCTTATTGATAAATTGAATGTGAAAGTTATTATAGTTGGGGAAGATTTCCGGTTTGGTTATAAGAGAAAAGGGGATACGGACATTCTCCGCAGATTATGCAATGAATATGGAATTGCCCTTGAAGTGATTAAAAAAGAATGTATTATGGGAAGGGAAATTGGAAGTACGTTTATAAGGGCAGAGCTTTTAAAAGGAAATATTGAAATTGTAAATAATATGCTTGGCAGTCCGTATATGATATATGGAACGGTGGAATATGGCAGGCAGCTTGGCAGGACTCTTGATATGCCTACAGTAAATATACCTGTTCCCAGCAGTAAGCTTATTCCGCCAAACGGAGTCTATGCGTCACTGGTAAAATATAAAGACAGAATATATAAAGGCGTCACCAATATAGGCGTGAAACCCACTATAGAGGGGATACGAAGCGTTGGCGCAGAAACTTATATATTTGATTTTGACGATAATATATACGGAGAAGATATTGTCATAGGACTTCTTGGCTTCAGGCGTAAGGAGATGAAATTTGGGAATATTTCTGAGTTAAAGGAACAGATGCACAGGGATAAGGAAGATGCTTTTAAGTATATTGCAGAGCATCCTTATCTGAATAGGGGTGAACTTTTTGGATAACGGGTTTTATAACCGGAGGTTTGACAGTATACAGTTTCTAAGGGCAGCAGCCGCCTTCAGTGTAATATTTAACCATATGGCATTTATAGGAAAAGGTGCGTTTGGGGTAGATATTTTCTTCTGCATAAGCGGATTTATTATGATGTATGTTACTGAAATTGATGCAAGGAACTTTTTAATGAAAAGAATAATAAGGCTTGCTCCGTTGTATTATTTTATGACAATCATAACTTTTATCGGAATAATTATTATGCCGCAGCTTTTTGATAAGACTACGGCTAATCCGGTAATGCTTCTTAAAACAATATTTTTTATACCATATTCGATTAATGGAGTAATACAGCCTATAGTGAGGGTTGGCTGGACACTTAATTATGAGATGTTTTTCTATTTTATAGTATGGATATCTATAAGAATAAGTAAAAAATACAGATCTGTAATTGCTTCTTTTATTATATTGGTTCTGGTTTTCTTAGGAAAGTTTATTGATTCAGGAAATGCATTGGCAGATTTTTGGACAGATTCAATTATGATTGAATTTATATATGGAATTTTAGCATATGAAATACACAGAAAAGCGTCCGTTTATTATAAAAATATGAATGTTTCGGTAAGGCTTCCTGTGTTTTTGCTTGCGGTATGTTCGTTTTCACTTTTATGGATTGTGAACTATGATAAGGTGTTTTTCCATGGCTTCCGGTTTATTATATACGGTATTCCCGCATTTATTATTTTTAATTGTATATTTATAGCAGGTTATGGAATAAAGCTGCCTTCTGTATTAGTCTGGCTTGGGGATATAAGCTATTCAATGTATCTTATACATTATTTCATAATACGTTTATATAACAGGTATATGTGTCCTGACGGTGCTCTGGACGGCAGGGCTGTTTTTGGCGCAATTGCAGCAACCGTGGCTGTAATATGTGCGGGCGCGGTAAGTTATGCTTTATTTGAGAAAAAACTTAATATATACCTGCGAAATAAGATTCTGCATTAAAATTTTTGATATGGCATATATTTTAAAGATAAATATTTACGGGAGAGCTGCCATGAAGGCAAGACCCCTTAATTATGTTTCGGAACATCTTAACCTTCCTGCGGATGTCGTGGGAGGAGCCTGTATTGTTACGGCATATGGGCGCAATCATATATATATTGAGAATTATAAAGGAATAATTGAATATACTTCAGATTTGATACGCGTACAGGGAAAAAACTGCAGAGTGGAGGTTGTAGGAGCAAGGCTGTGCATTAATTATTATACTGACAATGATATGAGAATTGACGGAAATATAAAAGAGATACATTTATCAGAATAGGATATGGAGGGATTACGTGTTAAAACTTATTATCCGGTGGATAAAGGGCTATCTCTTTGTAGAACTCTGCGGCAATTCACCTGAGAGATTTATTAATCTGTGCAGACATCATAAAATATATATACGCAAGGTCAGTCAGAATAGTGGAAAACATACATTTTATATGTATGCCGGAGATTATTTTAAAATACATGATATAGCATTTAAGACATCTACATATCCGCATATATTATATAGAAAAGGAATACCGTTTCTTATACGCGCAGTACTTTCAGCCAAATCACTCGCGCCATGTTTTATTTTATTTATGGCTATAATTTATATCCTTTCAAAAATCGTGTGGAATATTGACATTTCAGGCGAATTAAGGCATACGGATGAGGAAATAAGCAGGTACCTTTCCGAAATTAATGTATACGAGGGGATGCGGGTTGATAAGGTTGACGGCGACGAAATAGAGAGGCTTATACGTAATCGTTATAATGATATAAGCTGGGTGTCTGTTGAGCTTCGCGGTACTAATATATATATTAAACTGCTGGAAGCCAATATAATGCAGAATAAGCGTAATAATTCCGGGGATTATTCAAATATAACAGCTTCATCAAACGGAGTTGTGAAATCAATTATTACCCGTGCAGGAACTCCGATGGTCAGGCCGGGTGATAAAGTAAAAAAAGGAGATATACTTGTTTCGGGAATTATAAAC
This sequence comes from uncultured Lachnospiraceae bacterium, assembly GCA_947594855.1. GTDB lineage: Bacteria > Bacillota > Clostridia > Lachnospirales > Lachnospiraceae > V9D3004. The sequence continues at coordinate 13,379 of CANQEL010000007.1, read as the reverse complement.
ATATATGATGACAGCGGTGAAATTGTGAAAAGAAATCCGGTATATGCGGATGCGGATGTATATATAGATACGCATTACAAATATAAAGATGAATTCGATATGATATATATGTACAGACAGTATACGGGAAAAAAGAAAAAAAGTATGTTTTTAAACATATCAGGCAATCAGTTTTTTTTGGAAAATCCATTAAATAAATTTGATTCCTATGAAAATTATGATATAATTAAGCAATATACTGATGTGGAAATTGCGGGTATAAAACTTGGTGATGTTTCTGTATCATATCGGACAATCAATGAATATGAACCGGTTTTTGCAACATATAATAATGAAGAAGCCGTTAATAAAGCCAGAAACAATCTCAGAGTATACCTGAACAGACTGATAGGAGAAGGTATAATAATTAATTCAAAGGATATACAGGTAAATATAAAAGACGGGGTGTGCCGTTCTTTAGGCAAGGTTTTTGTAACTGAACCCCAGATACAGAGAACGGCTGTAAGTGAACAGGACTGGAGAGTGAATACTGCTAATGAACAGAACGGAGAAGATAATTGATATTACTGCAGCACATGAAAAAAATATTTTTGGAGAACTTGATTCATATATAAAAATTATTGAGAGGGCATTTGATGTATCTATAATTGTCAGAAACGGGCAGTGTAAAATTATAGGTTCTGATGTAAATGTGCCGAAATGTGAGAATGTCATTAACCAGCTTATCAGACTTTCGGATAATAATACAGAAATAACCGAACAGTCTGTAAATTATGCAATAGCTCTTGAAATGGAAAATGATACTTCGTCTCTTTCGGATATGGATTCCAATGTGGTATGCCGAACAATACTTGGCAAGCCAATTAAACCAAAAACGCACGGTCAGGAGCAGTATGTTAATAATATAAGAGATAAAATGATTGTATTTGGTATAGGACCTGCCGGTACCGGTAAAACTTATCTTGCAATGGCAATGGCAATAAATTCATTCAAGCATGATGAAGTAAGCAGGATAATACTTACAAGACCTGCAATAGAAGCCGGTGAAAAGCTTGGATTCCTTCCGGGGGACATGCAGAGTAAGGTGGACCCTTATTTGCGGCCGTTATATGATGCGTTATATCAGATAATGGGAGCAGAAAGCTTTATGCGTAATATGGAAAAAGGAGCCATAGAAGTCGCCCCTCTTGCATATATGCGTGGGCGTACGCTTGATAATGCGTATATAATACTTGATGAGGCGCAGAATACGACACCTGCGCAGATGAAAATGTTTCTTACAAGAATCGGATACGGCTCAAAGGTTATTATAACAGGAGATCTTACGCAAAAAGATTTATCTTACGGCACCGTATCGGGACTTGAACATGCAATAAAGGTACTGAAAGGTGTAGACGAGATAGGATATTCGTATCTTACATCAAAAGATGTTGTAAGACATCCGCTTGTACAGAAAATTGTAAAAGCATATGATGATTATGAAGCAAATGCTAAAAGAAAAACAAGAAAAACACATTAACATGTTTAGGAAGATATTTTATGGGTTATATTTATTATCAAAATGATTACGGCAGGGAATTTGATACTGATATTGATACGGAAAAACTGGCGTGTCTTTTGCTTGACACGGCAGCTGATTATCTGAAATGCATATATGATACAGAGTGCAGTCTTTTAATTACAACAAGAGAAAACATAAGAATGATTAATAATGAAAACAGGGATATAGATGCAGAAACGGATGTGCTTTCTTTTCCCGTTACAGACTTTAGTCCGCCGTGTAATTATGATATAATAGACGAGGATGATTATTCGCAGTTTGATTATGATACGGGCAGGCTTATGCTTGGGGACATTGTCATATCATATGAACATGTAATAAATCAGGCTGCTGAATACGGACATTCGGTAAAAAGGGAACTGTCATTTCTTATATTGCACAGTATACTCCATCTGTTCGGATATGACCATATGACAGATGAGGACAGGCTTATAATGGAAGATGTGCAGAGAGATATTCTTAATAAACTTGGAATTAAAAGGTAGATTCACTATAGGAGGAGACTATGAAAAAAAGATTATTTGTGATATTAACGGTATTATGTTTATCAACACTTGTATTTGGATGCAGAAGCAGCAAAGAGAAGGATGAAAATTCCGTAAATAATCCTGTGCCGACAGTTACGCCTGCAGCTGAGGAAACAAATGCGCCTACAGCCGAGCCGGCGCCTACGGAGGATCCTCATGCCGGAAAGACGAAAAGTCTTCTTACCGGTAAATATATTTCGGAAAAAAAGGCAAGGAAAAGACCATATGCTGTTATGATAAATAACATTGAATATGCGGCGAGATTCCATAGCGGCATATCCCAGGCAGCTATTCTGTACGAGGCAAAGGTTGAGGGAGGAATAACAAGACTTATGGGTATATTTGAAGATCCTGATACTAAGAAACTCGGTTCAGTAAGAAGCGCAAGGCATTATTATGTAAGCGTTGCATCAGAATATGATGCAGTATTTGTGCATTTTGGCCATACTAAATTTGCGCTTTCCAAGATAGACAAGCTTAATGTCGATAATATAAGCGGACTTTCAGGATATGGCGGAAAAGTATTCTACCGTGACAGTAAAATATCAGCTCCACATAATGCATTTACAAGTTCAAAAGGACTTGCAGCAGGTATGGACACACTTAAATACCGCAAGAAGTATAAGGATAATTTTGAAGGACATTTCAAATTCTATGACGAGGACACAGACCTTGTTTCAGGAAAAGATGCCAGCAAAGTTACAATTAAATTTTCAGGATATGCATCGCCGTATTTTATATATGATACCGATAAAAAGGTATATAAAAGATACCAGTATGGTAAAAAGCATATAGATACGGCAAACAATAAGCAGCTTTCATTTAAAAATCTTATAATACAGTATGTTGACGACGAACCTATTGTACCGGGACATGCCAAGGATTACAGAACGATTAATTTTGAAAAAGCTTCCGGAAAAGGCATGTACATTACAAATGGAAAAGCAGTGAAGATTACGTGGAAGAAGAACGAATCAAAGAAGATGATGAAATATTATGCTGAAGATGGTTCGGAACTTACTATAAATCCAGGAAAAACTTATGTTGCACTGTTCCCTGATAATGGTTCTAAACTTACCATATCAGGAAAAAGGAAGGATTAATTACTAATGAAGGATAACTACATTAAGCAGGGCAGCATCTTAGCAGGTGCCTCCCTGCTTGTACGTATTATAGGAATGTTATACCGTTTTCCAATGTCTAATATAATAGGAGAAGAAGGGAACGGGCTTTATTCTGTTGCATTTGAAATATATGATGTTATGCTCATAATATCATCATATAGCCTTCCTCTGGCTATTTCTAAAATGATTTCAGCTAAACGCGTAAAAAAAGAGCATGGAAATATTATGAAAATGTTCCGGTGTTCTATGATATTTGCATTGATTTCCGGAGGTATGGCGGCAATTGTATTGTTCTTTGGCGCGCCGTTTATTGAAAGTCATCTGGCAGGAGGTAAATATACGGGACTTGCCATTCCTCTAAGATTTCTTGCGCCTACAATATTTGTTGTTGCCGTAATGGGAGTACTCAGAGGATTGTTTCAGGGTAAAGGTACAATGATACCTACTGCCATATCGCAGATAATAGAACAGATAGTCAATGCATTTGTCAGTATATATGCAGCGTATTCGCTTATGAAAGCGCATAATCTGTCATTAAAGCTTGCAGGATGGGGTGCTGCAGGCGGTACTATGGGAACTTTGTGTGGCGCAGTATCAGGATGCATGATATTGCTTTTGGTATATATGGTTTACCGCCCTGTATTAAAAAGACAGGCAAAGAGGGACAGAAACAGGAAGTTCGATTCGTCGGGAAGTATATACAGACTTATTCTTGTTACGGCAATTCCCATTATATTAAGCCAGACAGTATATCAGATTAGCGGTATCATAGATTATTCAGTGCTTGGCGCAATACAGTCATCCAAAGGCTGGGATGCGCTTGCGGTCAAGACTGCCACAGGTCTGTACAGTACAAAGTACAGACTGCTTCTTAGCGTGCCTATTGCAATAGCTACATCAATGTCTTCATCTATACTTCCAAGTATTGTATCATCTTATGCGATTGATGATAAAGACGGCCTTAACAAAAAAATTGCAACAGGTATCAAATTTAATCTTATGGTTGCTTTTCCATGTTTTGCCGGACTTACGGTATTTGGAAAACAGATACTTATGCTTCTGTTTCCTGCCCAGGATTACATAACAGGCGGAAAACTTCTTATGACAGGCAGCATAGCAATAATACTGTACGCAGTATCTAATGTAACGGGCGCCGTACTGCAGGGAATAGATAAGATGAGGCTCCCGGTTATACATTCTGCTATAGGCCTTGCAGTACATGTGGCAGTTGTTGTTATTCTCCTTAAATTTACACCGGCAGGAGTTTTTGCGCTGGTTGCCGGTAACGTAGTATTTCCTCTTATAGTTTCAGTACTTAATATGGTTTCCATATACCGGTATACTACTTACAGGCAGGAAATTGTAAAAACATTTCTTGTACCATTTCTGTCCTCAGTGATAATGGGAGCAGTATCATTCGGGGTGTACCATGTACTGTATATGCTTTGGCCTCATAATACAATACTTATTATATTCTCGATATTTACGGCGGTAGCTGTTTATTTTGTATTATACCTGCGGCTTAAAGGCGCTTCCAATGAAGAAATATATGAATTTCCTATGGGGGTAAGGATAGTAAAGCTTGCGCGCAAATTAAGGATAATAAAATAACGTATACATATATTCTGACACAAAAATAACATATAATAATGATTTAAATATATTATTGAGTTTTTTATTAAACTCTGTTACAATATTAAAGCAATTAATAATAGAAAGGAGATAAGTGTAACAGGAATAAAAATTATATTCCGGTTATGCGAATGAGAAATGAAAAAAACATTAAAAAAAGCATTTTCATTAGTTTTGTGTATGTCAATGGCAGTAACACTGGCTGCAGTATCACCTGAAACAAAAGCTGCGCCTAAGGCAAAAAAGATTACTCTTAATGCCAAAAAGCAGACATTGGCAGTAGGCGAGACATTTAAGCTTAAGGTTAAGAAAGTTAAGCCTGCAGGAGCAAACAAAAAAGTAACATGGAAAACAAGTAACAAGAAGGTTGTTAAGGTAAGCAAGAAAGGTGTTGTAACAGCGAAGGCAGCAGGTTCTGCAAAGGTTACTGCAACATCTAAAGCAAATAAGAAAGTAAAAGCAGTATGTAAGGTTACGGTTACAGATGCAAAGAATTCACAGCCGACCGCATCTGTAGTACCTAATCCTACACAGCCTGCAGCTCCTACACAGCAGCCTGACGTTACACCTACAAAGACACCAAGGCCAACACCTACACCATTTGAACTTCCTGAAGACGCAATGAAGGATTATGCAAGTTTTAATGTAGGAACAGTTGTTAACCGTGACAAGACTTTGGATAAGAGCTTTACACAGCTTGCAGCACAGCAGTTTGACGTAGTTTCATTTGAAAATGAAATGAAAGGTTATTCACTTATTGATGTCGGAGCTTCAAAGGCAGCTGTTGAAAGTGAAGGCGAAAGCGTAGTAAAATGCCAGTTTGGTACAGCTGATGATATGGTAAAATGGGCTCAGGATAATGGCCTTAAAGTGCGTGGACACGTATTATTCTGGGAACAGAGTATGGCAAATGCTTTCTTCTATAAAGGATATAATGAGCCTGCAGAAGGAGCAACTGAGGAAGAAAAGGCAGCTGCACTTGTAGATGCTGAAACACTCAAAGCACGTATGGAAAGTTATGCAAATCAGGTTATCAGTCACTTTGAAGAAAAGTTCCCTGGCGAAGTTATTGCATGGGATGTAGTTAATGAAGCTATTAATGCCGATAGTTCTGCAGCAAAAGATGAGACAACAGGTTTGTACCTCAACAATGATGGTAATTTCTATAAGGTTCTTGGCGGAGAGTATATCAAATATGCTTTTGAATATGCTCAGGCTGCTAAAAAGGCTGCAAATGCAGATATCAATCTGTTTTATAATGATTTCAACTGCTTCCAGTCTCCAAAGACAAGCCGTATCGTTGATCTTATTAAATATCTGAATTCAGATGAAAATAATAAGCTTCTTGACTGCATGGGTATGGAAGGATATGTACTTACTTATTGGCCTAATGCATCTGAGGTTAAGAGCGCAATGGAGAAATTTGCAGACCTTGGAGTTAAAGTAGGTATCAACGAGCTTTGTATAAGGTTAAGCCCCAGTATATCAAGCGATGGCAAAACGGTTACAGATGCAGATATAGCAGCGCATGTACAGAAATGCGTAGATATGTTCAAGGTATACTGTGACTTTAATAAGGCTCATCCTGATACACTTACAAATGTAAGCATCTGGGCTCTGTTTGACAGACCTGACCTTATTCCAGAATTTGAGAAGCCTGAAGGAGAACGCCATTATGATTATGATGTATATGGAACACATTCAGGACTCTTTGATGAGAATTACAAGGCTAAGGATGCATTCAATAGAGTTATAGAAGTATTAAAGGAAAACAGTTGACGTTAAAATAATATTGTAACAGTTATTGCATAAAACATCCTGTATGCAGAGAAGTCTGCGTACAGGATGTTTTTTTGCATTAGCACATATGTAATCTGATAAAAAGAGTACTTGACAATATATAGTACCAATAGTAATATATAAATATAGCAGTAAATAGTAGAGTCAGGGATGATGTATATGGATAGTAAGAAAAGAAAAAAGTATGCCGAAAGACTTAAGGGAATTACTTTTCTTGCTCCCAGCGGACTGGGGGTACTTGCATTTTTTATTATTCCTTTTTTTGTTATTATATATTACAGTCTGGTGGACAATCCTGTCCAGAAAAATTTTGTAGGTCTTAAGAATTTCATGTCATTACTGACAAATGTTGCTTTTTCAGAAGCGTCAATAAACACGCTTGTTTTTTCTGCAATAGCCGTACCAATGGCAGTTATATTATCCCTTCTTCTGGCAATGCTCCTTGACATGGGGCTTCCCGGCAAAAGCCACTTCAGAACAATCTTTCTGTGTCCCCTTATGGTTCCGGTTGCATCAGTAGTTATCGTATGGCAGGTGATATTTGATGCTAACGGCGCGCTTAATGAGATTATTAAAAATTTTGGCGGAACGGCTGTTGACTGGATGAATTCAGCTTATAACCAGTTGATAATACTCAGCCTTTTTCTGTGGAAGAACCTTGGCTACAACATGGTGCTGTTTCTTGCGGGACTTAATAATATGCCTGATGATCTTATCGAAGTTGCCAGGCTTGAGGGAGCAGGAGCGTGGAAGATATTCTGGAAAATAAAAATAAGATATCTTTCGCCTATGATATTCTTCGTAGCAATATTATCTCTTATTAACTCTTTTAAAATATTCAGGGAAGTATATCTGCTTACCGGGGGATATCCTTATGGGCATATATATTATATGCAGCATTTTATGAATAACCAGTTTGAAGCCCTTAATTATCAGAAGCTGTCAGCGGCAGCCGTACTTATGAGCATTATTATGGTAATTATAATAGGAATCCTGTTTATTGTTGAAAACAGGTTTGGGAGAGAGGTGGAGGAATAAATGCAGCGAAAGAAGAAAGTGTTTCATATATTTGGATTTATTCTGTCACTTATATTCTCCATATTGTTTATATATCCGACTGTTGTCACGCTTGCAGATTCATTTATGTCGGAGAACGAAATATCCGCACATTATGGCCGGGTACTTGAAAAAAGCGCCGATGATGGAATGATGTACAGTAACGGGGGAAGGGATACAACATATAAAACTGATAAGGTAAGCGTAAGAATTATTCCGGATAAAGTTACATTATCACAGTATGTATCGGTTCTTTTCAAAAGCCCCGAATATCTTTTTAAGTTTTGGAATTCAGTTAAACTAGTGGTTCCAATTCTTGTGTTTCAGATTATGGTTGCGCTTGGGGCGTCATACAGTTTTTCGCGCTATGGCGGGCGTATAAAGGAAATTACTTTTTTCCTTTATATAATACTTATGCTTATGCCGTATCAGGTTACGCTTGTTCCGAATTTTATTGTTGCCGACTGGATGGGAACGCTTGATACATACTGGTCAATTATACTTCCCGGTATATTTTCGCCGTTTGCGGTATTTATACTGACAAAATACATGAGGCGTATTCCTTCATCATATGTTGAGGCGGCAATGATTGACGGGGCAGGCGAATGGAAGATATTTACCAGAATATATATACCACTGTCAAAGAGCGCAATAGTATCGGTAGCAATACTTATATTTATAGACTATTGGAATATGGTAGAACAGCCGCTTATTATGCTCTCAGATGTGGATAAACATCCTCTGGGAGTATTTCTGGCACAGATAAATACAGGTGAAACGGGACTTGCATTTGCAATAGCTTCTGTATATATGATACCGTGTATCCTGCTGTTTCTGTATTGTGAAGAATATATTGTAGAGGGCATCACCTATTCAGGCGGTCTTAAAGCATAAGGAGGGTAAAAATGAAAAAGAACAGAACAAGAAAAGAGTGGGTAAAAAATCTGTTAATAGTATTTCTTGCAGTCATGCTTGTACTTACTTTCTGCTCAAATACTATTATGAACATGTATCTGCCGGAGGTACAGACCGAAGCAGTAAGAGCTGGTAAAATTCAGGACAGCATACGTGGGAGCGGGGTTATTGAGTTAAATCAGGCATATCAGATTAAACTTCCGTCAGTACGCACTGTTAAAACAGTGCTTGTAAAAAACGGACAGGAAGTAAAGGTCGGAGACGTACTGTTTCAGCTTGATAAAGGTGATGAGGCTGAACTTGAAGCTGCCAAGAATACATATCTTGAATATCAGACGGAATATCAGAAAAAACTGATAGGAAAAGATTATAATTATGATAAAGAAGAGCTTGCCATAGAAAGCGCAAGGTTAGATTATAAAAAGGCAGTAAGGGCGCTTAACACTGTTATTAAGAATAAAAAAGAAGCAGGAATCAAAACAAAAAAACTTAATTCAGTAAATAAGAAAATTGCGGCACTGGAAAAAAGCATCGCAGAATATGAACAGAACATAGCAGCTCTTGGTGACGTTGATGAAAAAGCTGCGCATGATGAACTTGAAGCAAAGAAACGGACACTTACAACGCTTAAAAATGAACTCGGCGATATCGATGCTGATATTGTTACGCTTAAGGAATCCGGTGCGTCACAGGCAGAGATTACCGAAAAAGAACGTATGAGGCGTGATAAAGCAGTAGAAGTAAACAATATGCAGGCTGATGTCAATGTGGCATCCGAAGCGGTTACCAGCGCAGCTGCAGGCGCAGATAAAATTAAAAATTACAATGCCCAGAAGGGAAAATACAGCAAGGAACTTGAAGAATATCAGGCAAAGCAGGCAAAGCTTACTGCAAGACTTGAGGTGCTTAATGCTTCGATGTCAAAAGAAGAAGCGCAGGCGCAGGTAACGGAAAAGGAAATTGCATGGAATAATCTTATTGCCGATTATGAGATTAAAAAATCGGAGGATTCGTATAATAAACAGACAGATGATATTGACCTTAAGGCAGCAAAGGATAAATTAGAGTCGCAGAAAAAACTTGTAGATGAACTTACTGATACTATAGGGAAGTCGGAAGTTACGGCACAGATGGCAGGAATAGTATCGCAGATAAGCTGTATGCCGGGTGATTCCACACAACCTGATACTCCGCTTGCGGTTATTTCTGCGGATGACGGTTGTTTTAACCTTAAGGTATCCGTGACAAAGGAACAGGCAGTTAAAGTAAAGCAGGGTCAGAGTGCAACGCTTACAAATTATTGGGGAAGTGACGGAAGTGCAGTTTTAAGGAGTATAGAACCTGATGCAGAGGACCCGGCTAACAGAATACTGTGCCTTGAAGTAAAGGGTGAAGACATAGCTGAAGGCGACAATATTTCGGTATCTATAGGCGGTGAAAGTAAAGAATATGATGCTATTGTTTCCAAAAACAGTATATATGAAGATAATAACGGTAAATTTGTACTTGTAATTACAAACAAGAATACACCGCTTGGAACGAGATATATTGCAACAAGACGTAATGTTGATATACTTGCGGAAGATGACATAAGAGCTGCAATATCTATGGAAACATATGGTAATGATTATGTAATTACGGCGTCGTCAAAGGCTGTGGAACCGGGTGAGCAGGTAAAATTAAAGGAGTAAGGGATGAAAAAGAAGATAATATTTCTACTGTTTTGTCTGGTCATGATATTTACAGGTATAATAAGTTATGGAAAGATTACCGGAAGTATATCCATGCAGTCGCCTGAAAAGAGATGGTCGTATGACGGCAGCACATATGCCCATATAGCTGTCTATTTTCCAGAAACACAGAGTATAACTGAAGAGAGCGTAAACTCCTATAGAAATTCGCTTAATTCATACATAAAAGAAGATGAAGCAGAAGTAAAGGAAGGCAGCCGTGCATATATTGATGCATACAGTGCATATGGCAATACTGAAATATCAGTAACGGACCGAAAAACATCCTGTAAGACAGATGTCACATACTGCGGCGGAGATTATTTTTTCTTTCATCCGGCAGAATTTCTGTATGGAGGCGGATTTGGCGAAGATGATACCATGCAGGACAAAGCCGTGCTTGACGAAAATACGGCATGGATGTTATATGGCAGTTCAGATATATGCGGCAAGTATATGATTATGGGAGATAAAATATTTTATATATGCGGCGTGGTAAAATCAACAGGGAAAAATCTCCATATATATGTGCCTTATATTGAAAGTGACCTGGAAGAAAAGCGCATAACCTGCTATGAAGTGGTATATCCTGACTTGATATCAGGCTACGCATATGAAAAAATATCGTCGCTTGTGGAACCGGATTTATTTGATGATGAAGAATCTGCTGGCTCGGATGTTTCAGATATAGACATAGTAAATATTACCAACAGATTCAGTATAAGCAGTATATTTAAAGTTATATGTTCATATGGAAAACGTTCCATGCAGACAAACGGAGTCATATATCCGGAATGGGAAAATGAATGTAGAAGAGCCGAAGATTTCTGTGCGCTTGCAATGGTATGGATTATTATATGGATAATTGTATTAATATGTCTAGCCTTAAAATGGTTTGCAAAAGATGCTGTCTATGCGGTAAATAAGCTTAAAGGCATTATAAAAAAGCATTTATCCGCCAAAGTGCGGAAGCGAAAGTATAAGCAGTGAAACTTCCATATATGCAGGAAAAAGAACTTATAATCTTAAAAAAAACTTATTGCATTACACAATGATACGTGTTACAATAAGTGCATAAAGGATTTATGCATGGAATTCCCCAATTTCAAATATGGGGGATGATGTATTGGCAGAAGAAAAGAAAAAGGCATTTCAGGAACTTACAATAAAAGATAATTTTATATTTACTGCTGTGATGTCAGATAAGGAGAACTGCCGAAAGCTGCTAAGCATGGTACTTGGCTTTCAGGTAACAGTTGTTTCCGTGGATTATGAGTACAGCATAATGTATAACCCGGATTACAAGGGGATACGTCTTGATGTGCTTGCAGTTGACAACGGCGGTTCGCAGTATAATGTTGAAATCCAGACAGTGAACCGAAAGATTGAAAAGAGGAGCAGGTACTACCACAGCCAGCTTGACATGAAGCTTCTTGGGAGAGGAAAAGAGTATAGTATACTTCCTGATGCGTATGTGGTATTTATATGTGATTATGACCCTGTAGGCGTAAAAAAGTATAAGTACACATTCGACCATATCTGCAGGGAAGCGCCCGGATATACGCTTGAAGACGGGAGCCATACGATATTTCTGAGTACCAGGGGTGAAAATGACAGTGAAGTACCGGAGGAACTTGTAAGATTCCTGAAATATGTTGCAGCAGACCTTGATGAAAGTCTGGAGGATTTTGAGGACGATTATGTAAGGAAGCTGCAGGAAAGTATTGTCGATATTAAAAAAGACAGAGGAATGGAGAGAGGATATATGCTGTTTGAAGAGATGTTGAATGATGAAAGGACTGCCGGAATAGAAGAAGGCAGAGCCATTGGCAGAAAAGAAATTGGGTCGGAATATATACTTGATCTGCTTTCAGACCTTGGCAGTGTATCTGATGATCTTAAGGACAGGATAGAGTCCGAAGAGAGTGATGTAAAGCTTAAAGCCGTGCTCAGACTTGCAGCAAGGTCAGAATCCATGGAGATGTTTTTAAAAGAGTTTAATGAAATTGATTAATAATCTGTGTGTTTCAGTTTTTTTCAAATAAGGTATGAGTAATGCCTTTCGGAAGTAATGTAACAGACCATATCGGTCATTAACTAAGATTCTTTAAGGGGAATTCTGTGCAAAATTCTGACTTGATTAAAAGAGTAAATTAGTGATAAAATTCAGAAAATCCCTTCCATCGTATCCACTAAGGATGATAATGAAGGGATTTCTTATTAGCATCAAAATATAATATATTCCTTTTAGCTGAGAAGCCCGTTAATATATTCATCAACTAAAGAATCAGCCATTGCAGGGTCAACATCCGGCATACTGAATAAAAGGCGTTCTTTTACTTTTTCACAGTAATTAAAATAATTAATCTCGTCAGAAACTTCGGGATCCTTAATTGATTTCAAAGTGTCTGTATTAATATTATCCGAAAGCCATTCATTAATTGAGGCAATCATTTTATCTTCAATGCCAATCTGTGCTTTTATTGTTCTGGATTTATTGTACATTGCAATTCCGCCTATGAAAAATAAAATAAATACGCCAAGCAATATATATTGCGTAAAAGCTACGGATATGACACTGAATACTCCGGCAATATTAAGTATGCCAAATATAATTCCGGCAAATCCAACCAGCATACATGTATAAGCACTAAACAGATATTCCTGGTATTGATCTGATTTTTTGACGAATGTGTTAGAAATAGAAGCTTGCGCTTCATTTATATCATTCTCAAAATCTTCAGGGCTGTAACCTTCGTCTTCAAGTGACATAATATCATCATTTTCTGCTTCGCCTTGCATCTGCATATCGGTTCCGGCTTCTAAAGAATCGATAGTATCATCAGTATCTTCTATATCTTCCAGTGAATCAACGAGAGGAACCCTGCAGTCATAGCAGTTGGTAATTCCTTCACGGTATTCACATTTACAGACAGGACACCATGGCATAATATTAACCTCCCTATTTAGTCAAGTGTTTTTTCCTTATTTTTCAAGGAATTTTTCAATTCATATCTCAGATGAATAAGCCAAG